>CBDFFJ010000004.1:0-647138 GCA_965246765.1 Chitinophagaceae bacterium | reverse complement strand
AGGACCATAGCAGGTGACAGTCCTGTAGGTAGAAATTGTTGTGGACGTGTAGTATCCTGAGTAGGGCGGGACCAGAGAAATCCTGTCTGAATCTGCCGGTACCATCCGGTAAGGCTAAATACGACTCAAGTGACCGATAGTGAACCAGTACCGTAAGGGAAAGGTGAAAAGTACTCTGAATAAGAGAGTGAAATAGTACCTGAAACCGCAGGCCTACAAGCGGTCGGAGCAGACTTGTTCTGTGACGGCGTGCCTTTTGCATAATGAACCTACGAGTTGCTCCTCACTGGCGAGGTTAAGTTTTTAAACAACGGAGCCGCAGGGAAACCGAGTCCGAACAGGGCGAAATCAGTCAGTGGGGGCAGACGCGAAACTTTGTTGATCTACCCATGAGCAGGTTGAAGGTGTGGTAACACACACTGGAGGACCGAACCCGTAAACGTTGAAAAGTTTTGGGATGACTTGTGGGTAGGGGTGAAAGGCCAATCAAACTGAGAGATAGCTCGTTCTCCCCGAAATGTTTTTAGGAACAGCGTCACATTTTAGAAGTATTATAGAGGTAGAGCTACTGATTGGGCTAGGGGGCTTCACCGCCTACCAAACCCTGACAAACTCCGAATGCTATAATATATCTGTGGCAGTGAGGCTGTGGGCGCTAAGGTCCATGGCCGAGAGGGAAATAACCCAGACTACCAATTAAGGCCCCTAAGTACATGTTAAGTTGATCAAACGAGGTTCGGATCCCCAGACAGCCAGGATGTTGGCTTGGAAGCAGCCATTCATTTAAAGAGTGCGTAACAGCTCACTGGTCGAGGGTCCGGGCGCGGAAAATAATCGGGCATCAAACATGTCGCCGAAATTGTAGATTAGAACATTTATTTGTTCAATGGTAGGGGAGCATTCCACTCAGCGTTGAAGGTGTAGCGTGAGCTATGCTGGAGCGTGTGGAAAAGAAAATGTAGGTATAAGTAACGATAAAGAGGGTGAGAAACCCTCTCGCCGAAAAGCTAAGGGTTCCTGATCAACGTTAATCGGATCAGGGTTAGTCGGGTCCTTAGGCAAAGCCGAAAGGTGTAGTTGATGGAAAGCTGTTTAATATTACAGCACTTGTTTTTACTTCGATGGAGTGACAGGGAAGTGAAAGGTCCGCGATCTTACGGAATAGATCGTTAAAGGGTGTAGATATAGGCTGCGTAGGTAAATCCGCGCTGGACTGTCGAACCTGATAGTACTCAAAGCCTTCGGGCGGCGAGATAGTGACCCTAATCATGCCCGCGAGAAAACCTTCTAAGTTATGGTAAAGACAACCCGTACCGCAAACCGACACAGGTAGCTGGGATGAGTATTCTAAGGCGCTCGGGTGAGCCGTGGAGAAGGAACTAGGCAAATTAATGCTGTAACTTCGGGATAAGGCATGCCGGTAGTGATACCGGCCTCAGTAAATTGGTTCAACCAACTGTTTAGCAAAAACACAGGGCCCTGCAAATTCGAAAGAAGACGTATAGAGCCTGATACCTGCCCGGTGCTGGAAGGTTAAGGAAGCTTGTTCGGAGTAATCCAAAGCTTGTGACCGAAGCCCCAGTAAACGGCGGCCGTAACTATAACGGTCCTAAGGTAGCGAAATTCCTTGTCGGGTAAGTTCCGACCTGCACGAATGGTCTAATGAGTTGAACGCTGTCTCCTCCACGAGCCCGGTGAAATTGTAGTATCGGTGAAGATGCCGGTTACCCGCCACGGGACGGAAAGACCCCGTGAACCTTCACTACAACTTTGCATTGATCTTGAGTAAACGATGTGTAGCATAGCTGGGAGACTACGAAGCAGGGCCGCCAGGTCTTGTGGAGTCACCGTTGAAATACCAGCCTTCGTTTACTTAGGGTCTAACATGAGAAATCGTGGACATTGCATGGTGGGTAGTTTGACTGGGGTGGTCGCCTCCTAAAGAGTAACGGAGGCTCGCAAAGGTTCCCTCAGCATGGTTGGTAATCATGCGAAGAGCGCATTAGTATAAGGGAGCTTGACTGTGAGGCGGACATGCCGAGCAGGTGCGAAAGCAGGCTAAAGTGATCCGGTGGTTCCGCATGGAAGGGCCATCGCTCAAAGGATAAAAGGTACTCCGGGGATAACAGGCTGATCTCACCCAAGAGCTCATATCGACGGTGAGGTTTGGCACCTCGATGTCGGTTCGTCACATCCTGGGGCTGGAGAAGGTCCCAAGGGTTGGGCTGTTCGCCCATTAAAGTGGCACGTGAACTGGGTTCAGAACGTCGCAAGACAGTTCGGTCCCTATCTGTGGTGGGCGCTAGTAAATTGAAGGGGATGTGTTCTTAGTACGAGAGGACCGGAACGCGTGTACCGCTGGTGTATCTGTTGTGCCGCCAGGTGCAGTGCAGAGTAGCTACGTACAATACAGGATAAGCGCTGAAAGCATCTAAGCGCGAAGCCTACCTCAAGATGAGTTTACTTACATAAGAAGGGCCGCAGCAGACTACTGCGTTGATAGGCTACAGGTGTAAAGCTGGCAACAGCACAGCCGAGTAGTACTAATCGCCCGTAAGCTTTAATCTTATTTTTAGTATCAAGTACTTAGTAATAAGTATCAAGACTACAGAAGTAAGCCACTAGACAATAAAATCAAACAAGTCAGCCTTAAAACGGGCCCTTCTTTTCTCCTCTCTTCTTCTTAATCGTTGAAAAGCTCAAAACATTCTTTTCCGGAAATGCTACCGGTATAATTGCTCCAATATGTCTCCCTTATTAGTGATCGTATAAAGTCTAAAGACCAAAGTCCGGAGCCGTGAATTAAAACAGCTTTCTGCACTGAAATAAGTTCAGCGCAGGCTTTTCTACTGAAAACTTTCTACTCCCTCCAAGACCTTATGGTGGTCTTGCCGGCGGTGCCTCCACCTCTTCCCATTCCGAACAGAGCAGTTAAGCCCGCCATGGCCAATGATACTACATGCTAAAATGTGGGAAAGTAGGTAGCCGCCATATCCCTTTTTACTATAACGCCTCTCCTGATCGGAGAGGCGTTCGTGTTTAATGTATTGCACTGAAGAATGGCAATGGCAAAAAATTATGCGAACAAACTCTTTTCCATTACTCAATCTTCCACAAAAAAAACTCATCTTGCTGCCGGCACTCATTTTTTATGAACTTTCAAAAAGACAATTATGCCACGCAGAAGAAAGTCATCAGCAAAAAGCCCGTGTTGGAAAGGTTATAAGCAGGTAGGACAGAAAACCAAAAGTGGTAAGAAGGTGCCAAACTGTGTGCCGAAGAAAAAGTAAAGTGACTTAAAACGGGTAGCCCAGCGCCAGATTAAGAATTAGGTTCTCCTTGCGGTAGCTGGCGCTGCCAAAATCAAAATTCTGAGTGGTTGTTTCAAATGGCCTACGGATGGGTGTGGCCAAATCAACGCGTACAACCAGAAATGACAGATCAATCCGTAGACCGACACCCGCCCCAATCGCGATCTGATTTAAGAAGTCTGAACCAAACTTTGCCCCCGGACGCTCAGCATCGTCTTTGATAGTCCAGATGTTACCGGCATCTACAAATACGGCCCCATTTAAAATTGAAATAAGCTTGGCACGAACCTCAGACGAAGCCAGCAGCTTAATGTCGCCCGGCTGGTCGGGGATGATTCCGCTCGTTTTGTAATTTCTTACGTAGTAAGACCCGGGACCCAGTGAACGGGCCCGGAACGCACGCAGGTCATTCACGCCGCCGATGAAGAAGGCTTTTATGAAAGGTAGGGCGTCACTATTGCCATAAGGGATGCCCACGCCGGCGAGTAGTCGTGTAGCCAAGATATTTGTCTTGTGGTCTTTGTCGCCTATTCGTAGATAATACCGGCCTTCCACCTCGGCTCGCACATATTGTGAGAAAATCGTGTTCAGAAATTTTCCGGTTCCCTGCTTTTCCTTAATAAACTCCGTCCCCGAAGCCAGCCCAAGAATATTTCCAGGCGCTTCCAGATTGGCGTTGAAATAAAAATTGTGCAGCCGGTTATTCGGGCGGTTATTTGTGTTGTAGTTGTAGTTGTAAGAAGGACCCAGGATAAACTGCGGCTCAATGCTGCGCCGCAATGTAACATCCGTATCCAAAGCTACCTGAAATGCCGGATCAATACTTTGCGGCTTCACGTAATTTAGGTTGAGCACGTTGAAACGATGCTCATTAAAAATACTTGTTTTCCAGATGAAGCCGTAAGAGCCGATGTAAGAATTGAGCGTGTACTGCTGCGTGCGGGAATAAAATTCATAACGTAGATTGATGTTCGTTTTCGGCACGAAGTCAGATGTTGTATTGAGTCGGAAGGGCGCGATGACGCGGGGAAAGAATAGGCTAACCTCGCCGCCAAACCGCGTAATGGAAATAGCCTGGCCACCATAAACCTGCGTTTCCAGGCCGCCAAATATGCCCACTGTCAGGTTTTCCGCGCCGCGGAATGTATTGCGGTTTGTCCAGCTGATGCTGACCTCGGAGCCCGTTGCATTGTTGGATTTCGTTAGACCCGTAACCTCAAGCTTATAGCTGTGCTGCGGCAGCGGCGTCAAAAAATAGTAGGGGTCAAGATAATTGCCCGCCGTATCCACTTCCTCAAACTTGGCCTTCACAAATTTAAATGTGCCCATGCTTACAAGCCGGTTTAGCGAGCGGTTGTGGTCGCGCCTGCTATACAAATCGCCTTTATCAAAAATGAGCATTCGCTCAAAAGTCTTTAGCTTGAATTTATGCTCCGGGTCAATCACAAAATAGTCCTTGTACTTTTCTGCGGGCGCAATGCCCAGCAGTGAGTCATCTTGAATGGAATAGGTCGGGTAAACCCAAATGTCGTTAATGTGGTACGGCACCAAGTCCGATTTTGCAAGATGCGGCTTCACGCTCACATAAATGTCAACCTGATTGTTGCCGACAGTTGAATCCACGCGCGCAATCAGGTAATCGGGATTGAAATAGTAATAGCCCCGATTCTTCAACCGGCTGTCAATGCGAATGCGCTCGTTTTTAATCGTATCTAAATCATAGGGCTCGCCGACCTTCAGCCGCGTTCTCTTATTTACGGCATTGATTTCCTTGGCAAGCAGGCTGCTATCCGTAGGCCAGTAAACGGCGCGGATAGTATATTGCTCATGCGGCTGCGCCTTGAAGTTGAAGGTCGTCATCTTGCCCTTCGTGGTTGTGTCGGCCATCGCAACTGCGTGAAAATAGCCTCGGTTCTGCAGATAATTTTCCATCACGCTTCGGTTCTTTTCCAGATTTACCTGTGACGACAGAACAGGCGGCTCACCCAGATTGCGAATGAATTTTTTTATAAAACCCTTTGAGCTATCACCGCCGCCGAGATTGTAAAGCCAAAGCTTATACCGGAAGCCCAGCAAGCTCGCATTCGGCAAGGGCCGAACCAATGTACTCAATTGAGTGCGCAACTTTCCTGCAGGCTTTTTTTCTACACCTTCAATCTTCACCTTAGGACCGGCGTATAGTGTCTCGCCCGGCCGCAGGCGCTTCGTTACGTTGCAGGAGGCGCCGGCAAGCAGAACGGCAAGAAGGATAGGAAACAGATGCTTCATGAAATCAGTTGGCCGTCGGCGCCGGGCTTGTGTCCTTACGGCGAGGCTTGCGGAAAAATTCGTTGAATTTGTCGTAATCAATGCGGAAAATAAAAGTAGCGCCCGTCTCAATTACCTGACCTTCCACCAACCCTTCATAATTATTCTCGCGATAAGCGCGCAGTGTGTAGCGGCCGTCTTTGCTTAATTGGTAATCTACACTTACGTCGCCTGCAATATTGGATGCTTGCTGATTAGGTGCCGTTGGGCCTTCAAGGCCGAATGAAGAACCGACATTCACTTTCAGGCGGTCGTTCAGCAAGCGCTTGGAAAGGCCGACGCTCAAATCCGTTCGCTGCGTAAGGTCGCCGGTAGAGTAGTCATTGCCGGAGTTCACGCCGAAAGTGAGGTCAACGCCTTTAATCAGATTTCCTGCAAGTCGGTTTA
Organism: Chitinophagaceae bacterium; assembly: GCA_965246765.1. GTDB lineage: Bacteria > Bacteroidota > Bacteroidia > Chitinophagales > Chitinophagaceae > UBA1952. Next base: position 641,133 of record CBDFFJ010000004.1, on the reverse strand, counting down.
ATTGGTCGGTAAGAATTCGGCTGGCGCTTTCCCGCGCAAAAGACTCCGCGGTGGATGGCGAGCCATTACTTTCCAGCGGATTTTCATCTACGAAGTGACCCAGCAGCAGCAGCGCAAAGACCTGCTTGTTCATCTCGCTTTCGTCCATGCGCACTTGTGTCAGCTTGGCGTCTACATCCTTGAAACGGGAAGCCTCACGCGCGGGCATCACCACGTCAAATGAGATCTGCGGCTTCATCAGCTCGCCTTTCATATTTAGCAGCACGTTGAAAGGAATACGCTGCTTGTACTGATTGATTTCATACTGCGACCGGCCGGAAAGTTGATGTTCTACAAGGTCAATAGGCGCGGTGTTGGCGGTGTAGATCGCAGTTATGTCCACGCGGGCGGAAAGCGGGTCGCCATCCCAGATAATTGTACTACCAGGGCGGATGTAAAACTGACGCTTGAGAAAATTCAGGGTCAGCAGATAAGAGCCTTCCTGCATGGTATATGCGCCCGTCAGGCTGATTTTGCCGCTACGGTCAATGCCCGCTTCCAGCGCCGCCGTGCCGCGTATGTGAATTGCGTCGCCGTTACGCTCGTCAATCACCAGATTGAAATTGGCAGCAGAGTCGGTCTCAATCTGCGCAGACAGATTCATACCGGTGCTTGCGGTAAGCAACGTGTCCTTTGCCCCTGCGAAAATCGCAGAGTCTTGCCCGGCGCTCACATCTATAAATTCAACTACGCCCGCGCGGCCCTGCACTTCAGGGTCATTCGCAGGCAGCACGTAAGAGAAGTCGGTATTTTTGTTTATGCGCACGTACGAGTTGATGACCGGCAGATTCATATCGCCGCCAATCTTGGTCTTGGTGCTCAGGTTAAGCTTGCCGTAAAATGGCCGTTGCACACCAGAGCCCGCTTTTGAATTTACCGCGCGGAAGTTATCTGCAGTGACATTCAGCGCAAAGCGGTAATTCTTGAAATCATTCGTCAGTAAGTCTCCGTCAATGACGGCCTGATTGCGCGCGGAATCCTGAATGCTGAATTTATTGAAGTGAATGCCTGTTGCATTTACACTGACGGCGTCATTGGTCAGCGCAAAGCGCTCACCAAGCAGGGTTGGCGTTACAAAAGCAGAGTCAAAGCGAATGTCGCCATTTACGCCAGGCTTATCAATCGTTCCGGTTACAGCGAGCTGCCCGCGCAAATTGCCGCCCGCCTCCTGAAGTTGTCCTGAGGAAAAAGGCTTAATCGTTGCCAGCGCTACGTTTGCAAGATTCAGATTCATGTCCATGCGGCCGTCGGCGATGAAATAGCGGCCGTCAAGCCTTATGTCGTTGCCTCGGCCGAGCAGCTGGACATCGGCAGCAAGCGTGTTGGCGGTCTCATTATTCACCTTCACCGTCAGGTCGCCAACGGTATCTCGCAGATAGCTAAGATTAGAAACGGAGATGTCGGAAGTGAATACAAGATTAGTCGTTGGATTGCGTAGCTGCGCGGTGCCGTTAATCACGCCGCCGACAAGCAGCGAATCCTGCTCGGCTAAACGCGTGAGCGTACCGATGTCAAAGTTGGTAAAGCGCACATCAATAGGCGCGCTCGGCGCGTCGGTTGTGCTCGCTGCGGAAAGCGACTGCCCGCCGCTGGACACGGAGAAATTATGAACCACCAGCCCGGCATTATCATATTGGACGAAGTTGTCCGGCCCCACTGCCCAGTTCTCGTAATCAAGCATCAGCGCAGGCGTCAGCGACACGCGGAAACCGGCGTTTGACGTTTGTGCCAGCATCGCGCCCAGTTGGTAGCGGCTCTTGTCGGAAGGGTCTTTAATATCCAGCGCCGTAGTTACCTGATTGTTCGCCACATCGCCGTTGAGGCTGGTTTTGTTGAGCTTGAATTGCGCATTGCCCGCGCTGTTTAGCGTGAGCGCATAATTGAATGTCTGGCCTGTTGCCGCGCGGAGCGTCAGGCTATCAATTGTGTTTGCGCCATAGACAATCTTCTGCGCGCCGAGGCCGATCTTCATGTCATCGGCGGCGCTGTTGAAAGCCACTGCTGCCCTTATGCTATCCGAGCCCTTCATTTCCGGCACAAAAGAGAAGAGCAGCGGGGAAGGGTAAACCGTAGCGTTAAGCGTCCAGGTCTGCGGCGCATAAGGTGTAGGCGTATAGCCCGGGATAGCGTAGTAGCGATTAATAGTGTGCTGTATCGCCGGCGCTATTTCCGTCAGCTTGTATTGCCCGGCAAGGTCCATGGCTATCGCTGGAGATGAAAGCTGCAGGTGCCGCCCATCGCCCTCTTCGGTTGCCGCGATGTGCATCGTATCACTCATCGCGTAGCGCTTGCCGGCATTAGAAACAATAAGGTTAGACACGTCTATCGTCCCGAGCAGCGCATCCGGATTGGTGGACGCGAGATCGGCGGCGACATGGCCGTGAATGCGCAGGTTGCCGGCATAAAGCCTCAGCGCCTGCAGGTTTACGCTGTCTAATTGCAGGTCGGCCTTCACGGCAGGGTAGGTGCCCTTCATCAGCGCGTTCGCGTCAAGCGAGAAAGTCAGGTTAGGGTCGCGCATGATTGCCTTTGCATCTACATTCCCTTTATTCAGCTTAGCATCAACCGCCAGATTCTGATAGTTGTAGCCCTGTGCATATGCAGAGAACACATTCATCTTCACCGTCGCTACCATCTTCGCCGGGTCAAAGCCGCTGCCCACCGCCGTCGCCTTCGCGCTCACACGGCCCAGCGTTTTCTCTTGCTTTAGAATGTATCCCAAATCCAGCCCCATCACGCCTGCCGTGAGGTTGTAGGAATTCATATTCCGCATGGAGCCAACCACATCGGCGTTTCCTCGTGAGGTCCGCACCGCAAGCTTCGTATTGAAGGCCGCCATGTTTCCGATAAAATTTCCGCTCGCGGCAATCGTTTCCGGAATACGAACTGTTACCGGCACTGTGCCTGGCGGTAACAGCTTTTGCAGGTCGGCGGCGGAAGTGGTGAGTTTCGCAATGTTCAGATTATAACCTGCCTTCATCGCATCCGGTAATCCGCGGATGCGGCCGCTCATAGCAATGCTTGTATTGCGCATCCCGCTTGCCTGCAAGGTCTGAATGTCCAGATCCTTCACCGCGCCTTGTACACGCGCCGTTAGGTTGAAAACGGCGCCTTCATTTTTATAGAACGGAGGCATCTTCGCCATATCCGGCACGAAGATGAGTGCATCGGCCAGCGCAATCTTGCTGTCCGCGATGTTCAGGCGCAGGAGAATGTCGCCGGAATGCTGCGCCAGTTGGTCAACCGTCAGGCCCGGCCAGCCGGCTTCTATGTTGTCGCGGATGATAGTCTTGTCGGTTTGAACCAGCAGGTTCTTCAACTGCACGCCGTGCTCGCCATAAAGAAAATCAGTATGCAGCTTTTGCAAGTTGAAGCCGCTCTTTTCTTTGAAAGCAAGCTGCGCAATATCGCCGCTGTAATCCGTCGGCGTAAAGGCAAGGTTGCTGCCATCAACCGTTAGGCCCTGCACATCAAGGTGTGCGTAATCCATGCCGCGCGGCAGGCGGGGAGCCGTATTGTTGTCGAAGCGAATGTTGTTATTCTCCATCTGCACCTTCGCCAGCGCGATGCGCCACGGGTTCGCAGCTTGCGCCTGCGCGGCGGTTGATGCCTGCTCCGCGACTTCCGCAGCCTGCGCGGTATTGCCCAGCGTCACTGCTGCGTCGGTGTTGTTCAGCGTCACGTTCTTCAGCGCGATTTGCAGCTTCGCAAAATCCATCTTATCGGCTTCCGCCAGCAGCTCGCCGAGCTTGACTTTCGCGGCAACAGCAGATGCATCGTTGGCAAAATCCACGTCAATATCGCGCAGCGCCAGCTTGCCCAATTGCAGCCCGAACTCCGGCGCGCCGGTATTGGCCGTCGCCACCTGAGCTACCGTGCGCGGCTCCACAAGCGGCTTGTGCTGATACACCCGCGCTATGGAGCGCTCTATGCGAATGTTGGGCACATCAAATTGCAGCTTGTTGATGTCAAACTTCTTGATGTCCGTCTCAAAGTCGCCGATGTAGGCGTACATATCGGAGCCGGCGTTATCGTCGCGGAAGGTGACGCCGATCTTTTGCAGACGCACATGATCTATGCTGATGGCCACGCCGCTCGTGTCCGCAGGCTTCGGCGTTGTGGTTGGTGAGGTAAAGGCTTTTACGATGTAGTCGTAGTTGAAAAAGGAATCCGTTCCGTTTCGGTAGATTTTTGCACGGATGCCTTCCAGCTCAATGTCGTTAATCTCCACCTCGCTCTTCAGTAGCTTAAACATGGCAATGTCCACTGCCAGGCGCTGGCCGGCTATCAGCGTGTCGTGCTTCTGGTCTTCAAAATAGACGCCTTCCAGTACCACTTTCTTTGGGAATGAAATAGAGAGTTTTTCCACACGCACTTTCGTGCCCAGCTTGCCCTCTAAGTACGCCACTACGCGCCCTCGCGCAAAGTTTTGCACGGCGGGAACCTGGATCAATACCACAATAAGAAGCAGCAGCACTACGATGCTGCCAACCGTCCAGCCAAGAATCTTTAGGGTGCGACGAAGAATTCTGTTCAATGGAAATGCTTGTGTGTGAACGGAAAAGGATCAAAAGTCTTTGGCCCTCACCGCCATGCACAAAAAATCATACCACTTTAGCCATTCGTGGATGGCAGTCTTTAATGACATTGTTCCGATGCTTCCTCTTTCTTCACGGAGCTAAGCTCGCCATTGCGCTCCAGCCAAACGGAATCAATTTTAGTCAGATCTGCCGTATTAGCCTTCAGCCTCACCTCTTCCATTAAATCCTCATCTGAAATAAGCGCGCGTTTCATATTGAGCCGGTTCGGATGGCCTGCCTGAAAAACCGGAATCGTCTCACCCTTAACCCAGCGTCCGAAACGGGTTGACCGCAGGCAAAGCCATGCGCACATACGGTGCAGCAGCACTAAAACCAGCGACGCAGCCAGCGTAGGTACAAATGGTGATGCCCCGGCGACTGCCCGGCTTAGGATAGCGCCGAGCAGAATCGTAATTGTATTATCAAAGGATGACTTCATTCCGAATGAGCGGCGCCCGGAAATTCGGATGAAGATGATTGCGATGACGAAGATCAGCGCCGCCCGGTCGGCCATTTGCCACCATTGAAGGTCTTTGCCTTCACCAAATATTTTGAGGAACAGCTCTTTCATTCCACGGCTTTTTTAATGGCCGCAAAAGCTGCTTCCGGGCCTTTGGTGCCTAACAGCCGGAACTTTTTACCTGCCATCTCATTATAATAAATGAAAAAATGCTCCAGATCACGCAGGTGCTCCTGCGGGAAGTGTCTGATGTCTGTAAGGTGTTTATATTCAATAGACGCGTTCGGAACTGCCAGTACGCGGTCGTTGCGTTCTGTCTTTCCATCGCGCTCTGTCTGCTCCGCCTCTATAATTCCTATAGGTCGGCATTGCAGCAGACAACCCGGATAAGTGCCCTGTTCTGCGACTGCAAGCACATCTAAGGGATCGCCGTCTTCCGCCCTGGTGCCTGGCACGATGCCGAAGTCAAGAGGAAAAATGGTGCCGGCGGGCAGCACTTTCTTAAGCTCAAAAAGCCACGAGCCTTCGTCAAATGTGAACTTATTGCGGCTGCCTTTCGGCGTTTCAATAACTACATTGATAAGAGCCTTGTCGTCTTTTACAAAAGGAGGAGGAAGCTTCATTTCCGTTGAGGCATAATTGTCACATGTCCTGATAAGTCTCTACGGAAAAATTCGGGCCAATATGAAATTTATGTTACTAAAGAACCTGAAGAAGATGAGTTAAGCTTAGTCAATGCCGCCCCGACTGGCTATTGCAGCTTTTTGCCGGAGCATACGCGCCATTTGCAAGGCTACAGAAAGAATAATCATCCCGACACCGACATAGAATCCGTTTCCCAGCTCACGGTTCTCTTTATAAAAAAGAAAAGCCAGCAGTACGCCATATACTGGCTCCAGATTCACGCTGAGCGTCACCGTAAAAGTGCTGAGTTGTTTCAGGGCGGTGAGTGCCAGGCTTTGCGCCCAAACAGTGCAGCATAAGGCCAGAATAATGAGCCACAGCCAGTCGGCATGCGGCGCAGGATGGCTGAATAAATGACCAGGCGATGCCTGTCGCGGCCACCAGCTCAGGCCGGCGCTGCCGGGATTCAGCATGAAGCTTTCAGCGCCGGCGGCTAAGCCAATGGCGATGGCCACACTTATAAAAAGCCAGCCGCTGGACATTTCCCAGAATACCATTGTGCGGGCGGGATATTTTGCAGCGATGCTTTTATTGATAACGGTAAAGACGGCGGCAAGCATTGCCGCGACTACGCCCATAGCAATGCCGATGCCGCGCAATTCATTGACGGCCGCATTATGATGGTCAAAAAAGGCGATGACTGCGACGCCGCCCAGCCCAACGAGGCCAAACAGAATTTCTACCGCATCTAAGCGGCTTTTGTTGACGAGCGGGTCAAGGAGGGATGTGAATATGGGTGAGGTGCTGAGGCAGATAAGCGCTACTGATGCGTTAGCGAATTTAATGGCGCCGTAGAAAGCTACCCAATGGATGCCCATCAGAATGCCCACTAAAATCAGGCGACCCAAATCTTGTTTTGCAATAGGCGTCCAGCCTTTGCGCCAGGTAATGATAGCTGCGATGAAGAGCGCGGTAAGGAGCATCCGCCACCAGACGAGCACGGGAAAATCCAGCGAGATAGCCCGGCCGAGGACGCCGGTGAAGCCCCAAAGCAGGACGGCGGCGTTCATGGCTAAAAGTGCTTTCTTCATTTCCGGATCTGCGGCGAAGTTGGCCTAATTTCTTTCTATTAAATGCGAGGCTTCAAATCCGATTTCAGAATTTACTTTTGATGCGCACCCTTTTACCTTCCAAGCTTCAGCCAGCCGCCCCGCGCGCCACATGAACAATACCTACACCGACCTCGTCAAGCAGACCTTTCACTTTCCGCAGGAAGGCTTTGACATCAACGAAGAAAAAACGCTTCTCTTCAACGGGCTGGACATCCAAAAGCTGATTGATAAATACGGGACGCCGTTTAAGTTGACGTACCTGCCAAAAATCGGTCAGCAGGTGGCGAAGGCGAAGAAGCTGTTTGCCGATGCCATTAAGAAGCATCGCTACGAGGGCAAATACTTTTATTGCTACTGCACGAAGAGCTCGCACTTCTCCTTCATGGTGGAGGAAACGCTGAAGCAGGGCGTGCATCTGGAGACTTCATTCGCGTACGATATTGAGATTATCAAAGCGTTGCTGAAACGCCGGAAAATCACGAAGGACATTACCATCGTCTGTAACGGCTTTAAGACGCGGCAGTACACGAAGAACATCGCGGGCCTTATCAACACAGGCTTCAAGAATGTGATTCCGGTGCTGGATAACATCGCCGAGTTTGAGGATTACAAGAAAAGTATCCGCTCCAAAGACCCGGTGAACATCGGCCTGCGCATTGCGACGGAGGAAGAGCCGACGTTCGATTTCTATACCTCGCGCCTCGGCATCCGCAACCGCGATGTGCTGGAGTTCTACATTGACAAGATGAAGGGCAATAAGCGCTTCAGTCTGAAGATGCTGCACTTCTTCATGAACAAAGGCATCAAGGATGATATCTATTACTGGAGCGAGCTGAACAAAGTGCTGAACCTCTATTGTCAGCTCAAGAAAATCTGCCCCGAGCTGACCGGCCTCAACATCGGAGGCGGCTTTCCCATCAAGCACTCGTTAGCCTTTGAGTACGACTATGCCTACATGGTGAATGAGATTGTAAGCACCATCAAGAAAGTCTGCAAGAAGAATAAGGTGGACGTGCCGGATATCTATACGGAGTTTGGCTCATTTACGGTAGGCGAGGCGGGCGCGGTGATTTACGGCATCCTGAATGAGAAGCAGCAGAATGATCGCGAAATCTGGTACATGATTGATTCATCGTTCATCACGACGCTGCCGGATACCTGGGGCATTGGCGAAAAGTTTTTGCTGCTGCCCATTAACGGCTGGCAGCGCGAATATCAGGAAGTACACTTGGGCGGCCTCACATGCGACAGCCATGATTTCTATACTTCAGAGGAGCACATCAATGCCGTGTTCCTGCCCAAAATGGACAAGGGCCCAAACGCCGAGCCGCTGTACATCGGTTTCTTCCATACTGGCGCATACCAAGACCAGCTTGCGGGCTACGGTGGCATCAAGCATTGTATGATTCCCTCGCCGAAGCATGTGGTGGTGGAGTATGATAAGAACGGTGTGCTGGAAGACTGGCTTTATGCGAAGGAGCAGAGCGCACAGAGTATGCTGAAGATTTTGGGGTATATCAAGTAAAATTCTCCTGCTGTTACTCAAACACTGACGAGATTCAGTATGTGCTTAAAGCTATGTTTAGTTCATAACGGCCGCGGTGAATATAAAGTAAGTGGTTCAATTGCCCGGAACTGACATTGAGTTGCGACATTGGCATATCCATCGGTGTATTGAAGACGAAGCGCGACATTGGAATCTCAATTTGAGTGTCTGATGTTGCGAAGCAAAAGCAGTCATAGTTCCGCGTGATGGTCCCGGCAGCTGAATACATACGACTTTCAGATTTCGTAACTACTCCTTCATTTTGTATTTCTGTCCAATCAAAAAATTTACCTGGATTTATCTCAATGCCAATGTCACTAATTGCAATTCTTAATTCGCCATTATCGCAGATGTAAGATGTGCTTTCCACACCGGGGTCATCAACAAAAGTGCTGTTTTCGTCAAAACGTAATTGGAGCTTGGCAAGCAACTCTTTCTGTTGACTGTTCATAATGCCGAATCTTTTTCTCGGTGACTGAAGCGGTAAAAACTTATCCAGTTCTGCTGCGCGTTGTAGTTCATGGATGTCTTGAACACCTGCATATGCCCAGATGCGCCATTTCGGAGTTCTCCATAGTGTAAAGGCTAAAGACATCAATCCGCCAATTATTAAAGAAATCGGAAGTAGCCACAGCGTATAACCGCAACATGGCAGTACAATCCCAAATATTGAAGCACATATTGTAATAGCACGTGCAGGAAGAGAAATAGTGTTCTTAGCGGCCTTTAACGCGTGTTCAATTGTAACCGTGTTTGGCGCAGGTAATACTTTGTAGTCAGGCATTGGCTTCTGCTATGGTTATAGATGCCTGCATCATTTCATAACCAAGATACAATTCTAAAACAAGCAGGATGTATTTCAAATCTGTTGCGTAGCACTAATCCACCCGCCCACCACCCGGCGGCGGCCCATCCCCACGCCCAGGCCTGCCACGGAAACTGCCTTCTTCCCCACGCGGCCCATCCTCCCCCGGTGCGCTGCCGCTCTTAAATGACCTTATCGTATAAGTAAGCCGCAGCATAGCGTAGCGCTGCAGCACCTGCGTCACCGCATCTTCCACGTACGTGTCCGTAATGGTGCGTGAAATCGCCCGGTTCTGCTTTAGGATGTCAAAGACGTAAACATCCGCTTGGAGCGATTTATCCTTTAAGAATTTGTAGCCCAGCGAAGCATTCCAGAGCAGAAACTGCTGGTCGTAGCCTTCGCCGAGGCCGGAGTATAATGTATGATTTAGGTCGGTGCGGAAGACGATGCTTTTGAGAATAATCCAGTTGAAGCGCAGCGAGGAAGTCTGCGAATAATAATTGTAGTCGCCGCGCGATTGCAGCGTGTTCTTGACAATGTTGTACGCACCATTCGTAGAAAGCGTGAAGTCCACATTCTCGCTAATGTTTGAGCCTGCTACCACGCCACCGTTAATCGTCGTGTTACCCGCGTAATTCGTCAGGTTGTTGATGATGGCGGGAATGCGGTTATAGCTCAGCCCGGCGTTTAGATTGAAGTTCGTTTTGATGCTCTTCACAGGCAGCGAATAGGTGAGGAAGCTTCGCGCCGAATAATTCCCGTCCAGATTCACCGGCAGGCTGAGCTGGCTACCGCGCGCCAACTGCACGCCACGCACAGTCGTATCGTTGACCGCGATGATAGTATTGTTACCGATATAATTATTCACATAGCTGCCGTTGGCGAAGATGAAAAGCCCTTGCCCCTTCGCGGTGCTCGTCTTGCCATAGCGGATAGACACAGTGTGATTGTAATCCTGCCGCAGGTCGGGATTGCCGGTGCGCAGCAGCAGCGGATTGCTGTTGTCCACGATGTTCTGAAGCTGTGAGATGTTAGGCGCATTCGTGCTCGTACGGTACATGAAGCGCAAATTTTCTGTCTTTGAAAACTTGTAGTTCAGCATCGCATTCGGCAATAAATCCTGAAAGCTGCGGTTCACCTGAATCGGGTAGGGAAAACTCTGGTCGCCGGTGAGCGTGGCGTACTGTCCGTTCAGCGTCGCGTTGAAGGAAATCTTCTGGTCGTTGTAGCGATAGCCGAAGCCGCCGCGATGGTAGTAATAGTTATTGTTGTACTTATTCGTTAGGCCCGTGTCCAGCGAAGTGTACTCCGCGCCCGCGCGGTTATAGGTTTCGCGGTCGGAGATATTGCGGTTGTACGACGGCGAATAATTTACCTGAAGCTGGCTTTTCTTCGTCAGCGGTTCCGTGTAATTCAGGCTGCCGGATAGCGTCAGGCCGCTTGCGTCAAGGTCGTAATGCTGGTCGTTGGTTTCAGAGTCTATCGGCGAATAACGGTTCTGCGAGTAAAGCAGCCCGCTGCCGGATTTTTCATTGTAAGAAGTACCGGCGCTCAGCGAAATTGTCCGGCCCTGCTTCGCAAATCGGTGGCGATACGTGAGCTGGTTATTGAGTGTGTAGCCATTATTCAGCGCCTCATAGCGGTTATTAATCGTGCTTTGGTCGGTTATGGCACCGAGCGAGGTTCTTCCGAAAAGATTGCGGCTCGTATTATTATCCTGATAAGAAAAGCGCGGCTGAATGATAACGGAGTTCATGCTGTCAATCGTCCATTCCAGCCGCGCGTTGACGCGATGATTGTAGTTGACGCTACTGTTCAATCCATTCTCCCGATATACTAATCCACTGTCGGGATTGTTCACGATATAGTTCCGCGTCAGCGTCGTGCTATTCTTATTATCAGCGCGGCTGAAAAAATAAGAGCCGGTCACCTTCAACTTCTTTCCCCATTGGTCGCTGTAATTTATACCGGCGGACTGCGTCTTCGTAATGCCGCCCTGCTGCGACACCAGAAAATTGGAAGCGCCATCGCCACCGCTATAGCTGCCGCCGCTTCCCGATGCTGCATTGCCGCCGGAACCGCCCGCCCGGCTGCGGCCCCCACTTCCGCCGCCTCCAAAACCGCCGCCACGACCGGCTGAAGCGCTCGTCACGCCCAGCAAATCATCGGAAGAAAAGTTCTGTTGGTTTACATTATTAGCAAGGGCCACAACGGAAATGCGCCGGTCGCCACTGAAGAAATTCATGTTACCACCCGCGGTGTAGCGGCTGTCGTTGTTGTCCAAGTCCATCCCGTAGCCGCCGGACAGTTTTCCGAACGTACCGTTCGCCTTGCCGCGCTTCGTGACGATGTTGATGGTCTTCTGCGTATTGCCGTCGTCAAAGCCGGTGAACTGTGATTGGTCGGAAGCCTTATCAAAAATCTGAATCTTGTCTATGATTTCCGCCGGCAGATTTTTAATTGCCGCATTCGGGTCGTCGCCGAAAAACTCTTTGCCGTCCACTAAAATCTTCTGCACCTGCTCGCCGTTCACCTTCACAGTGCCGTTCTCGCTCGTCACGCCGGGCATTTTAGTAATCAACTCTTCGGCGGTCGCATCCGGATTCGTTTTAAACGCGCTTGCGCTAAAAGACGAAGTGTCGCCGCTTTGCTGCGCGCGGATTTGCTCGGCGGCCACCGTCACTTCGCCAAGCGCATTAGTGCCTTGTACAAGTTGAATGTTGCCGACTGGCACGTCCGCGCTCAGCACATTTACCGGTTGGCTATAAAGCCTGTAGCCCAGATACAGCGCCTTCAAGGTATAGCTGCCTGGCGCCACAACCGGAATGCTGAAGATGCCGTCAACGTCCGTTACGGCGTTTTGAATTTTGGTAGAATCGCTTTGCAGCGATAACGCCATCACCACGCCCGGCAGCGGCTGGTTGTCTTTGCTGTCCTTCACCGTGCCGCTGACTGAGAAGCTCTGGGCAGATGTAACATACGGAACGGATAGAATAAATAGAATGGCGAGTAAGTGAGGTGCAGAAGGGCGCATAACCGCCTGCACACAAGAATGATACCGTTTAAACCCCTCTCGTCATTGCTTCGCTATCGCTCGCAATGACGGCCTTCGGGTGAGGGCGGGAAACAAAAAAGCGACCCATGTTGAGTCGCTTTTCGTGAAAGCATTTTAGCCGTTTAGCTCACGGAAATTTCCTGTGCGGTTATCTCCTGCTGCTCTTTCTTAGGAACGCTCACGTTGAGAATGCCATCGGTGTAGCGGGCTGAGATGCCGGATGTGTCCACCTTTTCGTTAAGCGTAAAGGAGCGCTTAAAGCTTTTCAGCTTGTACTCATGGCGGAGCATCTTAGCAGTCTGCACGGTCTCTTCTTCCTTGTGCTCAAAAGAGATGGTCAGGATGTTGCGGTCAACCGCAATCTTAAACGCTTCTTTCGTCAGACCCGGTGCTACAAGGTGCAGCTCATAAGCCTTTTCAGTCTCCTGAATGTTTACAGGTGTGGCGGTGCCGCCCAGTCCTTCGTCGCCGAAGGCTTTGTTGATGCCGTTTGAGAAGAAGTCCTCCAGCATGGAGCCGAGGGCACGAGGAACGATCTGATTTTTGCTGTACATGGTAATCATTTTTTGTAGATTTTAGTGGTTAGCGTGTTTGCTGGAATAGAGACAAACGGCATTCCACCCGAAAAATTTGCCCATTCTGTCCGAAAAATTTTCAGTCAACCGACTTATTGTCAGTTATCCGTGCGATATTATCAGGAAAAGGATGCCAGCAAGGACAAATGCTTGCCAAAAATTTCTGTCCTAAGTTCCGTAAAGAGGCGATATTTGTGCCGTGCTCCGAAATCCGCGGGTTTAGTAGGCACAATCCCAACAAAAAGCTCCGGTCATCTGACCGGAGCTTTTGTTTTTAGTGCGTTTGGGTCAGCCCGCCTTCGGCGTACCAACCGAATTGTCCCGCAGGTAATCATCTACTGTGGAAAAAACAAAATCCGGGTAAAGCTTCGCGAGCTTCAGATTGATAAAGCCGCCGAGTAACGGACGCTTTGCCGGCTGCTGTAGCGCTTCCGTTGAAATCGGCTGCATGTCGTACTCAGCGTCCGGAAAGTATTTGAGCACGCGCATGGCCAACTGCACACGGTTCATGTAATCCGTTCCGCCGGTGTGATATACCCCTTCATGTCCATCGCGCAGTAGCAAAAACATCGCGCGGGTAATATCTGCGGCGTTCGTCGGGTTGGCGTATTGGTCGTAAGGCAGCTTCAGCGTCAGCTTTGCGCCATCCTTGCATTGCTGGATGATGCGGGCGATGAAATTCTTTCCGCGCGCTTCGTCGCCATAGACATTGGTTACACGAAGTACAAGCGAACGCGGCACTTCTCCTAAAACGGCCTGCTCTGCTTCCAATTTGTGCCGGCCATAAATGCTAAGCGGCGCCAGTGGCGCATCTTCCAGATATGGACCGGCGGTGCCGTCAAATACATAATCTGTTCCGAGGTAAACCATCCGCGCATCGCAGACCTGCGAAACTTTTATTAGGTTTTTAGTGCTCTGCACCGTCCGCGTGTAGCTTTCCTCCTCGTGCGTTTCGCAGTAATCAACATGCGTGAGTGCGCCGCAATGCACAATCGCGTCGGGATGCCAGCCGCAGATATCAAAATTGAGTGCATCGTCGGGCTGCAATGTGTTGTAATACACCAGTCCTTCCTGCGGATAGGAAAAGTAAGAGCCCATCACATCCCAGCCCTGCGCAGTGAAATGCCGCAGGCAGTTGGAGCCCACGAGACCAGATGCGCCGACGATGAAGATTTTCATTCAGAAGTTTGATAATTAAACTCCAATCTCGTCATGCCGAACTTGTTTCGGCATCTGTTGAGCAGATAGAACCCGAAACAAGTTCGGGTTGACGACCGGGAACTACATTTTAGCGAGGGTAGGCATTTCCTGCGGATACTCTTTGCTCTTCAGCTTTTCATTTAGCACTGAAAAGGCCGCCAGCGTTTCATCAATATCCTGATCTGTATGCGCGGCGGTCGGAATAAGGCGAAGCATAATCTGGCCCTTCGGGATGACCGGATAGACGACCACCGAGCAGAAGATGTTGTAATTCTCCCGCATGTCGTGGATGAGCTGCGTGGCGTCAAAGAGGCCGCCTTCCATGAAGACGGGCGTCACCGGCGTGTTCGTAGTGCCGATGTTGAAGCCGCGCTCGCGCAGACCATTCTGCAGGCGGTTCACGTTGTGCCACAGCTTTTCGCGAAGTTCAGGTTTGCTGCGCAGCAGCTCAAGGCGCTTTAGATTGCCAACCACAATCGGCATCGGCAGGCTCTTCGCGAAGACCTGTGAGCGCATATTGTAGCGGAGATAAGTCAGGATTTTCTTATCAGCCGCCAGGAAGCCCCCGATTGAAGCCATGCTCTTCGCAAAGGTGGAGAAGTAGATGTCTATCTCGTCGGTACAGTTCTGCTCTTCGCCGATGCCCGCGCCGGTTTTGCCCATCGTTCCGAAACCGTGCGCATCATCCACAAACAGGCGGAACTCATAATCTTTTTTCAACGCAGCAATCTCGGCGACCTTGCCCTGATTGCCGCTCATCCCAAACACGCCTTCGGTAATCAGCAGGATGCCGCCGGATGAATCCTTCAGCAATTCGGTTGCACGCTGTAATTGTTTCTCGCAGTCTGCAACATCATTGTGCTTATAAACATAACGGTGGCCGGGGTGCAGGCGCAGTCCGTCAATAATGCAGGCGTGGCTTTCGGCATCGTAAACAATCACATCATGGCGACCGCAAAGCGCGTCAATGGCGCTCACCATGCCCTGATAGCCGTAGTTGAAGAGCATAGCGTCTTCCTTGCCGATAAATGCCGCAAGCTGGCGTTCCAGCTCCTCATGATTATTAGAGTTGCCGCTCATCATGCGCGCGCCCATAGGGGCGGCAAGACCGTATTGCGCCGTTGCATCCGTGTCTGCCTTGCGTACTTCCGGATGATTAGCCAGGCCGAGGTAATTGTTGAGGCTCCACACAATCTTCTCCACGCCGCGGAACTTCATACGATTACCAATCTCACCTTCCAGCTTCGGGAATGCAAAATAGCCCGGTGCCTTCTCTGCATAGTCGCCAATCGGGCCGAGGCGGGTCTCAAACTTCTTGAAAATGTCTGCCATATTAAATTTCGGAATTCGGAATTCGGAATTCGGATTGAAAGTGAACGTGTAAGTGGAATTGGCTGCGAAAATAATGAAAAGCTTACGGGCGCATGGGCGGCGCGTTCTACTATTGCAAGATGAAGCGCAGCATTTTCACTTTCACCCTCATTCTTGTTGCTCTGTCGTCCTTTGCCAAGGGGCCGGCGCGTCCTAAGCTCGTTGTAGGCATTGTGGTGGACCAGATGCGCTGGGATTACCTCTATCGCTATTACGACGGCTATGGCAAGGGCGGTTTTAAGCGGCTGATGAGGGATGGATTCCGCTGCGAGCAGACAATGATAAATTATCTGCCCACCTACACCGCGCCGGGGCATTCCTGCATTTATACCGGCTCGGTACCGGCTATCAACGGCATTGCCGGCAATGACTGGATTGAAGGAGGCAAATATTATTACTGCACCGACGACAAGACGGTGATGCCCGTTGGCGGCAGCCTAAAATGGGGACAAATGAGCCCGCGGAGCCTGCTTACCACGACTGTTACCGATGAGCTGCGGCTTGCGACTAATTTCCGTTCCCGCGTCTATGGTATATCGCTCAAAGACCGCAGCAGCATCTATCCGGCAGGCCATACGCCCAACGGCGCTTTCTGGTTTGACGACAGCACCGGCAATTTTTCCACAAGCACTTATTATACAAAACAGCTTCCCGAATGGGTGACGCGCTTCAACGCCCGCCGCCTTGCCGATACCATTCTTTCCAAAGACTGGAACCTGCTGGACGATTCCGCTTCGTACACGCAGAGCGAGCCGAACAATCCGCGCTACGAAGGGCTTTTTGATAAAGGCGAAGGCAACACGGGCTTCTCGCACCGCGCCGGCTTTTTCATAGGAAAGGGCGCTACGAAGTACAATACCGTCCGCAAGCTGCCGGCGGGCAACTGGCTGACGCTTCAGTTTGCGAAGCGCTGCATCGCGGCCAACAATCTGGGGAACGGCACCGACGCGGATTTTCTCTGTGTCTCTCTTTCTGCAACGGATTATGCAGGCCATCAGTTTGGCCCGAACGCGGTGGAGCTGGAGGATATGTACCGCCGTCTGGACCGGGAGCTGGCTAAGTTTCTCTCTTACCTAGATGAGGAAGTGGGGGAGGGCGAATACACCGTTTTTCTGACGGCCGACCATGGCGCGGCGCATAATTCACTTTTCCTGAACGACCACGGCATTCCTGCCGGAAATGTTTCTGAAAGCAATTTCAAGGCGGAGCTGAATGCCTTTCTCAAAAAGGAAACCGGCAAGGACTCGCTCGTGCAAAGCCTGGAAAACTACCAGGTTTATTTCTCCGATGCGGCGCTGAAAGGCGCGGCCTTTGACGATAAGCTGAAGCTCCAATTGATGACGCTTACCTGGCTGCGCAAGCGCCCCGAAGTGGCTTTTGCCTTAGACCTTGACCTGAACGGCTGGAACCAATTGCCGCAGCCTTTGCAGCAAATGGCCGTTAATGGATTTTACCGTCCGCGCTCCGGCGCTATTCAGATTATCCTGAAGCCGGGATATTATGCCGGCTACGCGCCCACCGGCACCACTCACGGCACCTGGAATCCTTACGACACGCACATCCCGCTGCTGTGGTACGGCTGGGGCATCCCGAAGGGCGAGACGCACCGGGAGGTGTATATGACGGACATTGCAGCTACGCTGGCGGCGCTGCTGCGGGTGCAGATGCCGAATGGCTGTGTGGGTAAGGTGATTACCGAGATTGTGCGGTAGGTATTTACTTTGGGGCAAAAAAATATGGTAGCCAGACAAACAGCGAAGATGGTCATGCAATCCATGATTGCCCTTGCGAGCGCCGCCCTGGGCCTTGTAGCCGCCCTGGCGTGGAATGACGCGATTAAGGAAACAATAAAGCTGTTCCTGCATGGCAATGAAAGCCTTGCGTCAAAATATACTTACGCCGTGCTGGCTACTTTGCTGGCGGTTGTGGTAATTGTGGTCTTAGCGCGGATTGCCGCGAAGGTGGGTGGCGAGGCGGTGGTGACGCGGGAGGCGGAAGGATAAGCCGTTAGAAACGGACGTGCCCGAAGGGACGTAAGCCACTTTAGCGAAGGCAGGCAACGTTAAGTGTTTATGAAGTTGTGGCATTTGAAAAACGTCAGTTTCAATTAACCACAAAAGCAAAATAGCGATTTAAAGTTGAATGCTCCTGTAAGCGTCCCCGAAAGCTGGCCAATTTAAGGTAGAGGTTATCTCTAACTTTAAAACACCAACAAACAGGGATGAAAGTCACAATTCACCGAGAGCCAGATTGTGTCTGCCATTAAAAAGCAGGAGGCAGGCACCGCAGTCAAGGAGATATGCCGCGAGCTCGGCATATCCGATGCAACCTTCTACAACTGGAAAGCGAAGTATGGCGGAATGGAAGTAAGCGAAGTAAAGCGGCTCAAAGAAGTAGAAGCAGAGCTTGCCCAGTTCAAACGCATGTACGCCGATGTCAGCTTCCAGCTGGATGCAGCTAAAGCCTTACTTGCAAAAAAATGGTAGGGCCTGCCGTTAAAAGAGACGCTGTCCGATTCCTTAAACAGGAACGACAGTGCAGCCACAGGCAGGCCTGCAAACTCGTGAAGCTGCCACGAACCACCTGCGCCTATACGAGTAAGCCAAAGGACGATGCTGCAGTGCAGGATAAGCTGGATTTACTCACACAGAAGCACCCCAACATTGGCTTCTGGAGCTGCTACTATAGGTTGCGCAATTGTGGTGAGCGTATAAACCATAAACGCCTGCGCCGCATTTACAGGACTATGAACCTGCACATACGCCGAAGGCCTAAGCGCAGACTGCCCGACAGGATCAAGCTGCCGCTAATGGTTCCTACCGGCGCTAACCAGTGCTGGAGCCTGGACTTTATGAGCGATGCCCTTACTGACGGAAGGAAGTTCAGGGTGCTCAACATCATAGACGACTTCAACCGGGAGAGCCTGCAAATAGAAGTAGACACCTCACTGCCTGCCCGGCGCGTGCAAAGAGTCCTGGACAATGTAGTTGCCCAAAGAGGACTGCCCGGCAATATCCGCTCTGACAACGGACCTGAATTTATCTCTCACCTGATGGAAGAGTGGTGTGAAGCCAACAAAGTCAGTTGGCACTATATCCAGCCGGGAAAGCCCACACAGAATGCCTTCATTGAACGTCAGAACGGATCTATGAGAAGAGAACTGCTGAATGCCTATCAGTTTGATTCGCTGAAGGAAGTGCGTGCCATGTGCAGTGAGTGGCAACGGGATTACAACAGTGAGCGTCCGCATAAAGCACTGGGATACCTCTCACCGCTCACCTATGCAAAGCGCCGGCTAAATAGCGAACCTAAAGACGATGAAAGCACAGAAGCCTTGTCCACAAATCCGCGTAGGCCGGCGCAGCCAAAGCAAGCCTGCCGTATAACGCGGAATTGTGGATAAGATATTTGAAAAACTCAATGCCCGAAAACAACCAAAACTCTACTTTTAATCGGCTCCGTTTTTAGGGACGCTTACAATAGAGTTCCAACTGCCGATTGATATTCCGTCCGCCAGTATAGCAGTAAACCTTTTGTTGGCTGGAGTTTTAAATGAGGGCATCTTTCAATTCGTCAAATTGTAAAAGGTCTTTAAACTCAAGTGCGAAGACGGGGATTATCAATTCGAATTTTCTCAAGTCGATAGGTGTAGTTGAGTTAATTGGCTTTGCCGGTTTGTAAAGTAGATGGTATCTGTTTCGCCTACCAATACTGTGTACGTTTTCATTATCATATCCAAAAATTCCCTTTCGAGCAAATTCCTCAAAATCATCATACTTGCCATTTCCGTCAGTTACTTTGACAGCTCCTGATGTTTTTTCCAATGCGTCGATGAAAGTTACCAACTCGTTATACAAAGTCATTGAACTCGTTACGCAGCTAGGAGTATAACCTGAATTGAAATTCGAGAATGCAGCTACTTGCCCGCATTTATCGATCCCGATCCAATCAAACTCCATCTCATCATTTTGATTTATTATCGCTTCCCAAATTTCTTCGTTCTCGATTGTCCACATTAGTTTGAGGTGTTTTTAATTGGATCATTTTGTTGACAGATTGCATGCTCAAAAATTACAGCCAACGTCCGGAGGCTTGGCGAAGTGGCGGAGGGGTGGTGCTAAAGCTTAATCTGCTTCTAAAGATAATTCAGTGCTCCAAAGCTGAGCCTTAGCAGTCAGCCGCCATTTTGCCAAACATCATGTAGGCCGAAGTTGGTTTTTTGCCTTTGCGCCAGCAAAAATCTGTGTATCAACCCCTTTTGGCAAAAAATCAATTGCGGGCCTACAATTTAATTGCCGTCATAAAACGGCCTTGTCAATTTTTCAAGTTGCTGATAATCAACCTTATTTATGTCGCCTGTTCTTAAAATCATGTCGCCTTTTATAAAACGTTGATTGTCAGGCTCACTTATGTCGCCTTTTGCAAGTTGTTGATAATCAATACTGCTTATGTCGCCTTTTGCGTTTTAGAGCTTAATATCGCCTTTCCTGAATAAAGCGTCAAGCGGGCTGTTAATTTGAATCAATTGCTCCTTGCGGACGTGAAGATAGCGCTCCGTGGTTTTAATGTCAAAGTGGCCAAGTAAATCTTTTATATAACGAATATCCACGCCGCTTTCCAAAAGATGCGTGGCGAAGCTATGGCGCAGGCTGTGGAAGCTGACATCCTTAAGTATGCCAGCCGCATCTTTTGCCCTCTGAAACAGCTTTTGCGCCGTGCGCGCCGCATAAGGCTCACCTGGCGTGTCGCCTTCAAAGAGATACTGCTTCGGGCGAGGCTTACTGTCCTTTATATATGCGCGCAGCACGTCCAGCAATATCGGGCTAAGCATTACATACCTGTCTTTTTTGCCTTTGGCCCGCTCTATAAAAATCTGCATCCGGTCGCTGTCAATATGCTTGAGTTGCAGATTCACTACCTCACTAACCCGCAAGCCGGCACTATATGCAGTAAATAGAATAGCCTTATGTTTTTTGTTAGGCAAGGCATTAAACATCGCGGCAAGGTTGCGCTCGCCAAGCACCTTTGGCAATTGCACTGGCTTTCGCGGGCGTTCCAGCTGATAAAATTCCCGCGGCTTCTGAAGTGCCTGCTCGTAATAGAACTTAATGGCGTTGACCATGGTGTGTACTGCCGTCTCGCTGTAAGCTTTTTCCTTGCTTAGCAGGAGCAGGTAATTCTCAATGTCCTGTTTAGATAGCTTGTCCAGGGCCTCTCTGCCATACCAGTAATCCCGGAACAACGAAAAAGCGCTGCGGTATGTCCTGACTGTGTTTGGGCTGTAGCCTCTCAATTCCAGCAACCTGACTATTGACTTCAGCTCAACCGGTTCAATATCTATTGATTTTAACGTAGCCAGCGCCTAAATGAGACTTTCCATTCGTGTCTTAGACTTTGGGATAAAACAGCCATTCAACGACTGGCTCCACCGTCCGCCCTGAGACTTCACAATAGATATCGAAGAATCATCCTTGACAAAATTCAGCTTTACAACAGCGTTCCCATAGTGGGCCGCGCTAACGGGCGTAATGCCAAAGGCAGTCAGGTGGTGTAATATTTCTTCTCCACTCATGTTGCCGACGAAAATAAAAAAGACCGCTATACAGCGGTCTTTTTTCTAAAATATTTTCTGTTTACAGAATCCTTCCCGCGCAGGCAAAATATTTATTCCAATATTTATCATCCAGACTGGAAATCATAATGCCATGTGACGAAGAGGCGTGAACGAAGAAATTGTTCATCAGGTAAAGCCCTACGTGTGATACGCGGCTGCCTTTGATGTTGAAGAACACAAGGTCGCCTTCCTTGCACTGGCTCTTATGCCACACCAGGTTAGCCGTGCTGAACTGCTCCATCGCCGTGCGCAGGAGGTTCATGCCAAATACCTGCTCATACAGCTTCTGCATGAATGCGGAGCAATCAATGCCGGCTTTGCTTGTGCCGCCAAGGCGGTAACGCACACCATACCACTCATCTATAAAATGATAAAGCGATACATTGGCAATCGCTTCCGGCAATACATTCAGTAAAGCCGCGTATTTCGTTCTCAGGGTGTTGCCGTTGGCAGGGTCAATAGCTGCGCTGCAAGGATCAATGGCGCGGGTGGAGGAGAGGCTCAGGCTACGCTCCGGGCCGTTAATCGTCAGATTATTAAGGTACTGCGGGTTGTCGGAAACCTTTTGGGTGAGCGACGGCTGGATAAACTGCTGCGACGAATGACAGGAGCTCAGCAGTGCAACGAAACCTAGCGCTATGGCTGTGATGGCTGGTGTGGTACGGTTTTTTAGCATTTGATTCTACTAGGTTTTTGCCTGGTAACCAACGGTTCAAAACGGCCTGACAGTCGTACAGTCTTCTTATTGCCTAAACATTCTTCTATAAGTCCAAATAAATAGGCCACAGGGTATTAGCTCCGTGGCCTATTCTTTTTTTCTGTAGCGAGGACAGGGATCGAACCTGTGACCTTTGGGTTATGAGCCCAACGAGCTACCGCTGCTCTACCTCGCGATGTGGATGCAAATATAGGGCGCGCGGCTGAGACGGCAAGCGTTTCTTCAGCTTTAATTCATCGTTATAAGACCGCCGCGCGGCAAATAGGCTACTTTTGGCGGAGTATGGAAGCAGCAGGATTTAAGTCGGGTTTTGTCAACATTTTTGGCCCGCCGAACGCGGGTAAATCCACGTTGCTCAATGCTTTGCTCGGTGAGCAGCTGGCTATTACGTCGCCCAAAGCGCAGACTACGCGCAATCGTATTCTCGGGATTGTCAATGATGAGGGCTACCAGATTATCTTTTCAGATACACCGGGCATCATAGAGCCGAAGTATAAGCTGCACCAGAAAATGATGCAGCAGGTGAAAAACGCGCTGGAAGATGCGGACGTCGCACTGCTTATAGCCGACATCACGCAAGACCCGGAGTATTTTAAGCCGATTGCCGACGGCCTTAAACTGCGCGTCCCGACGCTTTTGCTTCTGAATAAAGCAGATTTGATAAGGGCTAAGGACGAGCTGCCTAAGCGAATCGCTGCTTATTCGGAGGCTTTTCCGCAATGGGAAGTAACTGCGCTTTCGGCGCTCAAGGCAGATGGCATCAATGAATTGATTCAAAAGGTATTAAAAAATCTCCCGGAAGCGCCGCCCTATTATCCGAACGACGATATCAGCGACCGGCCGACGCGTTTTTTCGTAGCAGAAATGATTCGCGAGCAGATATATGCGCTTTATCAGGATGAAATCCCTTATCACACCGCCGTTATTATCCAGGCTTTTGAAGAAAAAGCTACGCTGGATGTGATCAATGCAGAAATAGTTGTGAGCCGCGAAACGCAGAAAATGATCTTGCTTGGCAAGGGCGGCAGCGGCATTAAAGAGCTTGGCATCCGCTCGCGGAAAAAGATGGAGGAATTCCTGCAGCGCAAGGTGCATCTGGAATTGTTCATAAAAGTCCGGCCCAAGTGGCGCGACAATGAAGCCTACCTGCGCGAGTACGGCTATGATAAATGAGGCCCTCGCCACGCTGGACGACATTACACATTGGGCGCCGGCCGGCTCGTGCAAGACCTTGCAGGTCTTGCGCTTGGACAAGCTGCATCCGGTCGTGTCCGGCAACAAGTGGTTTAAGCTGAAGTACAACGCATCGGCTGCAAAAGCAGCAGATAAAACCACCTTGCTGACCTTCGGCGGCGGTTATTCCAATCATCTGGTCGCTGCCGCTTTTGCTTCAAAGGAATGCGGCCTGCAATCCATCGGGATGGTGCGCGGCAATTATTCCGGCGAGCACTTTACGACTACTTTGCGCAGTTGCGAAGCCTATGGAATGCGTCTTATCATGCTGGGCAAGCGCGAATATGGGGCGCTATCGGCGTCCGCTTTATTCTCCCGCTTCCCTGACGCTTACATCATTCCTGAAGGCGGCGCTAATGAATCCGGCATCCGCGGAGCAGCGGAGATAGCGGCTTTTTTGCCCGAAAACATTACAGATGTATGTGTAGCAATGGGAAGTGGCACAACCCTAAACGGACTCCACACCGCGCTGCCGCCTGCAACGAGGCTGCACGGCTTCTACGTGGCCAGAGATTTTGAGCGGGCTGAAGATCTGCTCCGTCCACATAATGGGAAGCCACGGCCTGTCATCCATCCGGTCAAAGACCTGCGCTTTGGGAAATGGACGAACGAAGCACTGGATTTTATCCGCTCCTTCAAAACGGCAACAGGTATTCCGCTGGATGTCGTTTACACGTACAAAATGATGATGAAAGTCGCCGATCTGCTGCGCGAAGGCTTCTTTACACCTCACAGCCGGATTGTGTGCATTCATACGGGCGGATTGCAAGGCAATCCGGCCGGCCTTTTCCCGCATTAGCGGCTATCTTGCCTCCTATGGCAGCAACCCATGACGCACACGCGCCTGCAAAACGCAGCAGCCTTATTATTTACATTCTTGCAGCCATGTCAGCTGGCCTTATTGTCGGCTATGTGCTCAACAAAAGCCTTGCCGGCCATACGCCGGAGGATTTGGATAAGGCGCTTTTACCCTTGAGCATCCTTCCGGAAATCTTCCTGCGCCTTATAAAGATGATTGTCGCGCCGCTTGTGCTCACTACGCTTATCGTGGGCGTGGCGCGGGTGGGCGATATGAAATCCGTTGGCCGCATTGGCGGCAAGACGATGCTTTGGTTTATATCAGCCTCGCTGCTGAGCCTCCTGCTGGGCATGTTGCTGGTAAATGTATTTCAGCCCGGCGCGTATATGCATCTTCCCCTGCCCACCGATACGTCCGGCGTTCCTAAGGCTGCGCTGTCTGTAAAGGATTTCATTTCGCACCTGGTGCCGGTCAGCATTATAGACGCGATGGCGAAGAATGAAATCCTGCAGGTAGTTGTCTTTTCCATCTTTTTCGGCATTGCCGCGGCAGCTATTGGTGAGAAATCCGAACCGGTAATCCGCGCGCTGGATGCGATTGCGCACGTCATCCTCAAAGTCACGGGCTACATTATGAAGGCTGCGCCGCTGGCGGTTTTCGGCGCTATGGCTGCGGTGGTCGCAAAACAGGGACCTGGCGTGCTCAAATCCTATTCACTGTTTATCGGCGAATTTTATCTGGGCCTCGGCATCTTGTGGGGCATTCTTTTCAGCGCCGGTTATCTCTTTGCCGGGAAACGGGTGCCCCGGCTGCTCGTGCGCCTGAAAGAGCCGCTGCTGCTTGCCTTCTCCACCTCCAGTAGCGAGGCCGCTTATCCTAAAACTATGATGGAACTGGAGCGCGCCGGATGCCCGAACCGCATTGTATCATTCGTGCTCCCGCTCGGCTATTCCTTTAATCTGGACGGGTCTATGATGTACATGACCTTCGCCTCGCTCTTCATTGCGCAGTCCTACGGCATACACCTGGATTTCGGCACGCAGATTACAATGCTGCTCGTGCTGATGCTGACCAGTAAGGGAATTGCCGGCGTGCCGCGTGCTTCACTCGTAGTTATCGCCGGCACACTCGCAACATTCCATATTCCCGAAGCCGGGCTAGGCTTGCTCCTCGGCATTGATCCGATTCTGGATATGGGCCGCAGCGCCACCAATGTGGTAGGCAATAGTGTGGCAACGATGGTCGTCAGTAAATGGGAAGGTGAGCTGGGCTGACAGCGAATCCGTCCTCCCTTATTCTGAATGGCCTTACTTTCACAAGCCCAAGTTTTGTAGCACAAATGCATGATTTTTTAGAGCTGCTGAAGCACCTGATGAACGCCGACTGGCTTGCCAATACGGTGATGATGTACGGCGGACTTTACCTGGTAGCGCTCATCATATTTGCCGAGACAGGCCTCTTTGCCGGCTTTTTCCTGCCGGGAGATTCGCTGCTGTTCGTTTCCGGCCTCATCATTGCCAATAAGCCGTCTCCCTTTGCCGAGGGCTGGTTGAATCTGCTTTACTGGGTTGTATTAATATCAATAGCCGGCATTATCGGCAACTCTGTCGGTTTCTGGTTTGGTCGCAAGACAGGGCCGCTCCTGTTTGAGCGCCGCGACACCTGGCTGTTTAAGAAGAAACACCTTGTGCAGGCCCACGACTTCTATGAAAAGAAGGGCGGCACGGCTATCATCCTCGCGCGCTTCCTGCCCATCGTCCGCACCTTCGCGCCTATTGTTGCCGGGGTGGTGAAGATGGATGGCAAGAAGTTTTTCCTCTACAATGTCATCGGGTCTTTCGCCTGGGTAGCGAGCATGACCACTGCCGGCTACCTGCTGGGCGAGAATGCCTGGGTGAAGGCGAATTTTGAGAAGATTGTTATCGGCCTCATCCTGGTTACCACCGCTCCGGTACTCTTTAAAATGTTCTTCGGCAAGAAACATCCCGCGCAGGAAGTGGCGGAGGATATGACTATCAAATAAATAATGGCGGACTTCCATCAAGCATCTGACGCCCGCGTCCGGAATATCTCGCTGCTGAGCGCGCCGGTAATCGTTGCCGCCCTCGGCTACTTCGTGGACATCTACGACCTGCTGCTGTTCACCCAGATCCGCATCCCCTCGCTGAAGTCGCTTGGGCTGACGGACGCCGAGGTGAGTAAGACAGGCACCTTTATCCTGAACATCCAGATGACCGGCCTGCTCATCGGCGGCATTCTCTGGGGCGTGCTTGGCGATAAGAAGGGCAGGCTCTCGGTGCTGTTTGGCTCTATCCTGCTTTATTCACTGGCCAACATTGCCAATGGCCTCGTGCAGAATGTGACGCAGTACAGCATCTGCCGGCTTATTGCGGGCATTGGCCTTGCAGGTGAGCTGGGTGCGGGCATCACGCTCGTGAGCGAGCTGATTCCTAAGGAGCGGCGCGGCATTGCCACTTCATTCGTTGCCGGCATCGGGCTCACCGGCGCGGTCGTGGCCTACTTCGTCAAGCAGCAGTTTGACTGGCGCATCTGCTACTACATCGGCGGCGGCATGGGCCTCCTGCTCCTGCTGCTGCGCGTGTCTGTCTTTGAAAGCGGCATGTACAAAGCGGTGGAGGCAACTGCCGTCGTGCGCGGCAACTTCCTGGCTTTCTTCACGGATGCGAAGCGCTTCCGCAAGTATCTCCTCGCCATCCTTATCGGCCTGCCTACCTGGTACGTGATCGGGCGGCTCATTGCTTTCTCCAATGAATTCGGCGAAGCCTTTCACCTGCAAGGCAAGGTGGATCCTGCCCGCGCGGTGATGTTTGCCTACGTAGCCATATCCATTGGCGACATCCTGATTGGCCTGCTGAGCCAGGCCTTGCAGAGCCGCAAGAGGGCGCTCTTCATCTTCTACGGCTTCACCATCATGAGCCTCGTCATCTTCTTTATGCAGGAAGGCGGCTCTGTGGAGGGCATGTACTGGATCTGCGCCTTCATGGGCTTCGGCACCGGCTTCTGGGCCATCTTCGTTACGATGGCGGCGGAGCAGTTTGGGACTAATCTGCGTGCTACCGCCGCCACAACCGTTCCCAATATGGTGCGCGGCTCGCTGCCCCTCATTACGTTGCTGCACGAGTCGCTGATGCCTTCGCAGGGCTTTGTGCATGCCGCCGCTATCACGGGCATTATTGTAATGAGCATCTCGGTGACTGCGGCTTTCTTTACAAAGGAGACTTTCGGGAAGGAGCTGGCTTACGTGGAGTAGCTCCACCTCGCCCAACTTGTGTCTTAGAGGCTGTCTAAATTTTCAATTTTAGCGCTATGTCCCAATCTTTTGTCATCCCGGAACGGGAAACTTATCAGCATCCCTGCACTGTTACTCGTTACAAGTTTCCGTTCCGGGATGACAAAAGTCGCTGTAGTATATATGCCGGATGAAATTTTAAGCAGCCTCTTAGGCGGGCGTAGATCCTTTCAGGATGACAAGTCGCTGTGGTAATTTCCCGTGCTCCTCGCCCAATCTTGTCATCCTGAAAGGATCTACGCTTTGCTGAAATAAACAAAAAGCCCGCATCACGCGGGCCTTTTCTTTAAAACGCTTTGATGCTTACTCGTCATCCTCGCCATCGTCCTCGCCATCATGGCCTTCCAGCTTCACGAGCTTGTTGTAGAGGCCGAGGAGGAGGAACGGCGCGGCCCACTGGCCTACAAAGAGCGCCGTGTGGCTCTTGCCCATAATCTTTAGTGTTGCGCTCACCGCCATAGAGCCGAGGGCGCTCCACAGGAAAATGTCGGACGGAAGCTTCGCCGTTTGCGACTCTATCATGGATGCTACCGGCCCTTCGCTGTGCTTTGGATTTTTGTTCGTTGCCATAAGAATGTGGTTTTTGGGTTTGTTTCTTCCCAGCGAGAGAAAAACTATGCCGTAGCCCCTTCCTGTTGCAGCATGCCCACCGTTGCAGGGGCCTCCGCTTCCACATAGGCCGCAGGCTTGCGGTGGCGGTGGCGGTGCATCGCAACCACATCAAAGTAGGCGGCTACGCTGCCCGGGCTGTCAGGGTAAATATTGATCAGCCCGCCCAGCACCGCATACAGTGCGTGGCACAGCGCCAGTTGCGCCTCCTTTAGCGCCGTACTGTTTAGCTTTACGTGATTCAGGGTCCCTCCTGCCGTCGTGTCCAGCGCTTTGAGCTGCGCCGCAAAGGCGCTAACCTCCGCTAGCAATCCCGCCAGCGCGGGCCGGCCGGCCAGGTTTTGCGCCAGCACGCTTACTGCCGAAATACGTTCCGACTTACTGCCATTCCGGAATGGTTTACGTCCCCGCGGCAGCAGCACCTCATAGTCCGGCGTGCCTTTGCGATATGCGATCTCTATAGCCAGTGCCCACTCTTTGATATGGTGGTCAGATAGCGTGCGCAACGCCTGCGAAAGCTCTAGCACACGGCCCGCCTGCACGCCGCGCCCCGACTTGCCATCATAATGGACTACTTTGAAGCCCGCCCACACAGGATGGTACGCCGCATACAATGCGGCAACCCCCGCCGGCTGGCCGGGCGCTGCCAATACATTGTCTGTATAAGTGCCCAGGGCAGCGGTGAGCCGTGCGGACCCGCGTGTGACCCTCAGGAAGGGATTGACAAGAATATGCTCAATGCCGGGCATAATATAGCTTTTGGCGGCAAACTAAACAATTTGTTTTAAACCATTTCCTCCTAAGGTAATTGTTTAAAACAGCTACGCTTGCTCATTTCCACATTGGGAAAGGCTTTATAGCATTTATATGAGATCATTTCCTGTAATGGAAACGGCTCAAAGCTTATGTTTCAATACATTCCTATTTCAGGAAAGGATTTGAAACATTTGTACCAAATAATTTCCTGAATGGGAAATTAACTAAAACAATTATTTTAAGTAATTGCCCGGAAAGGTAATGATTTAAAATCCGATGCGAAGCCTTAGAATGCTGCCTGCATGCTACAGCGGCGCCTGAAAGTAGTAAGTGTTTGAAGAGGAATTACCTCCCGGCCCTCCGGATCCACCATAGGAGCTGTAGGTGATGTTCAGCCGATGCTGCGATTGCAGAAAACTCAGAACGCATTGGGAATGAAACCCAAATTCTTTGAAATAGCTCGTGTCATCACGCTTTATCAGGCCGTCTTGCAAGAAACTGGTCTTGCAAAAGAAGGTGTCAATGCTATGGGGCAGGAGCACCTTATGGGTCAGGCGCAGGGTATCTGCGTAGCTAAAAGTATCCTTCCTGGACACATGATAATACTGCTGAGGACCGATGATGGAATCCCTTTCAGACAAAATCACATGGTCTGTATGGCCGATGTATTGCATGGATTGTATCGCCGGCGTATCAATCGTTGGTTGCGGCATCACCGACACTTCGTGCTTACAGGCGGCTATGCCAATGCAGATTGCAGCAAGGAGACTAAGCAGTGACTTGTTCATAGACTTGAAGTTCATTATAGAGCGTATCCCGCTCCACAGGCGTCTTGCCCACAGCCGTAATCAGATCACAGATGTCCTCCGTGCTCATGGATGGGCTCTGCTCCTCGCTGCCGGCCATGCTGTAGATCTTCGTGGTGTCGTCAATCGTCCCGTCCAGGTCATTCACGCCAAAGGAGAGGCTGAGCTGCGCGCTCTGCCGCCCCAGCATGGGCCAGTAGGCCTTTAGATTCCGGAAGTTGTCCATGAACAGCCGCGCGATGGCGTAGAGGCGCATGTCCTCCACGATGGTGCTTTCGGGCACGGCGCTCATGTCGTTGTCACCATTGCGGAATTTGAGGGGGATGAAGCAGTTGAAGCCGCCCGTCTTATCCTGCAAATCGCGCAAGCGCGCCATGTGATCCACGCGGTGCGCATAGGTCTCAATGTGGCCGTAGAGCATGGTAGCGTTGGTGTGCATGCCCAGGTTGTGGGCCACTTCGTGGATGTGGAGCCAGCCGGCGCCGTCCACCTTATCGGCACAGATCTGTTCCCGCACTTCGGGGTGGAAAATCTCGGCGCCGCCGCCGGGCAGGCTTTGGAGGCCGGCATCGCGGAGGGCCATCATGCCGTCTTCCACAGAAAGCTTGGCCTTGCGGAACATATAGTCCAGCTCCACAGCGGTAAAGCCTTTGATGTGCAGGTCGGGCCGGTGCGCGCGGATCTTGCGGATGGTTTCGCAGAAGAACTCCAGGTTCATTTTAGGATGCACGCCGCCTACGATGTGTACCTCGGTGACGGGCTGGCCGTCGTACTTCTTCACGATGTCCAGCATCTCCTGCTGCGTCAGCTCCCAGCCTTCGTCGCGGTGTTTGTACTGGCGCGAGTAAGAACAGAAGTTGCAGGTAAAGACGCAGACATTGGTAGGCTCAATGTGGAAGTTGCGGTTGAAGTAAACCTTGCTGCCATGCAGGCGCTTAGCCACATGATCGGCCAGGGCGCCTACAAAGCCAAGCTCGCCGCGCTCAAAAAGCAAAACGCCTTCCTCTTCAGAAAGGCGCTCGCTGTTATAAATCTTGTCTGCAATGGCCCGGAGGGCGGTATCCTTTGGCAGTCCGAAATCGGGGATCATTATTCTAGAATCAGCTTTTGGGTAAAGTTCCCGCCTTCATAGCTGAAGCGCACCATATAAATGCCGCGGGGTGCATTAGAAAGATTGATGTCGTAAGCGCGGGCGCCGCTCTGCGGGATGATGTTGGCGATGGGCTGGCCGATGAGGTTTACGATGGTAGCGCCTTTAAAGCCGGCAGCGTTATCAAGGGCAATGTGCACAGCGCCGTTAGCGGGGTTTGGAGAAAGGGTAGCCCGTCCAAGCGGCGCCACCTCCGCCACTGCTACCGAGCTAAGGGTCGGGTTTTGCGTCAACGACCAGGTTTCGGTAGTCAGGTAGTTGTTCATGCGGGCGGCCTGCTCAATGGTGAACATCTGCATGGCGGCATCATTCACATAATCCATGTAGTTCATGTACATGATGCCGGGAGACGCCGGGGAGCACTTGTCAAGAAGGGGAAAGGTGGGGCAGTTGGTGCCGCCGTGATTAGGGAAGTCGCAATAGGTGCGCTTTGCCTGCGGAGGGGTATCGTTGACATTGTCGTCATAGCCAACCTGCTGCGAGCCGGACATCTCGCCCGGGCAGTGGGATGCTGTATCGGCGTTGTCGTCATCGCCCCAAGTGTGGTAAAGCTCAAAGAAGTGGCCTACCTCGTGCGTGAGGGTGCGGCCCTTGTCAATGCCGGAGATAAAGTATTGGCCGGTAAACTCGCGGGAGCCGACGGCGCCAAAGTTCAGCACCACACCGATTTCGTTGGCTGCAACGGTGTGGCCGCCCACATTGTAGCCCACAAAAGCGGGCGGCGTGCAAACCCCAAGCACAGTACCCGCGCCCGAAGACGTGATACGCACAACCCAGACATTAAGGTACTTCGTCTGATCCCAGGCAGCAAGGCCGGTTGCAGTGTTCTGCTTGGCATTTACAGCCAGATCATTGTCGTTGTACACAGGGTTGCCCGTTACGATCTTTACCTCAATGCCCGGCGCAATGGTGGCACTATTGGTAGCCTTGGCAATGGCGTACTGAATGCCGACGCTGGTGTAGCGGGGCTTAAATGCAGAGGGGATCAGGATGCTGTCGGCATTGTGGCGGTTATAGTCGGCGTTCAGCACCTTTAGCTGCGAGGCCACACGGCGCTTAATACCGGTATCACCGCCAAGCTGGGTGTATTGAGTACTGGAAACCACGAAGTGAAACACGACCGGAATGGCATACTGTGCGGCTGTTTTAGCGCTTCCGCCGGAGGCTTCTGCGGCTGCGAAGGCCTCCATCTTAGCTCTATGCTGCTCGCGCATCTGCTGGTATTGCGCAGGATTGTCCTTCGCCATCTGCGCAAAGACGTGCGACTGCCCGCAGTTGCGCTGTGCAAGCGCGCTGCCCGCAAGCAGGCTCATGAAGACAATAGACAGCGTCAGGCGCCGGGCCGGAGTAAAGTTCTTTTTCATTTATTAGGTTGAAGCGTATGCAATTTAGCGCTAAAGTGGAAGCACTCAACCTGTGAGCGGTTAAATGACACTGCAATGCGGCTGAAGCCCTATTTCTTTCCGGAGCGGCTGTTGATCTCGTCGCGGATAGGTATTGCCCGGACGTAATCTTCCTGCTCCAGCACCTGCTGCAGCAAGGCATTAAGGTCTTCCAGGCTCATGTTTTTCAGATCCTTGTCCGTGCCGCCGGATGATACGCGTGCGCCCGAAGATGAAGCTGTCCGGCCTTCTTTTGGCGCATCGGTTGCCTCTTCGCCACCGCCTTCGGACTGATCCAGGAAGAGCCCGGCCGTTTCCAGGATATTCTCGTAAGTGTACACTTTGCAGCCTGCGCGAACGGCCAGTGCCAGCGCATCGGAGGTACGGGCGTCTATCTCAACTATATCGCCGTCCGGACCCTGGCACACGAGCTGCGCGAAAAATATTCCTTCCTCCAGCTTATAGATGAGCACTTCATTGAGCTCAATGGAGAAGGTGGTCATGAAGTTTGAAAAGAGGTCGTGCGTCAAGGGGCGGCTTGGCTCCATGCGCTCCAGGGCTACGGCTATGGCCTGCGCTTCAAAGCCGCCGATAACGATTGGCAGGCGCCGCAATCCGCTTACTTCTCCGAGCACCACCGCATAAGAATGCGTCTGCGTAATGCTGTGTGACAGGGCTACTATTTCCAGTTCTATTTTTTTCATTTGGCGCTAATCAGGGGGCCGTCGGGAGGCATATTTGGGTAAGGGTGAAGGTAATATTTTTTAGTTGCGAAGGATAAGAGACCGGCTGAATTAAGCAGCTTCCGCTAAGCCCGCGCCACAGTTTTTTATTTGCCCGCCGCCTCAGCTTCCCGTTTACGTTTCTTCTTGTAAAATCCCTTCAGGAAAAAATTGTGCTGCAGGGCTTCCATGTTGGTATCCAGCTTGGCGGTGCCTGCATTCAGGTTGCGTAACGTGGCGCGCAGGTCGGCAGCGGCCTGCTGGTCGTTTATCAACACGCCTAAGGGGCTGGAAGGATCGTCCAGGCGGTTGGAAAGCGTCTGGATATTAGCAGTAGCGGCCTGTAGCTGGGTAACGGATATCCGCACCCTGCGGAAGATAGCCGTGTCATGCACCAGATCGCTGGCGAAGGTGCCAGGCTTATTAAGCTGAGCGCTGAAAGCATTCAGATTAGAAGTGAGCGCCTGAGCGTTCTTTACGGCGGTATTCAGGCCATTCAGGCTGGATTGCAGCGTGTTCGCCATCTCATCCTGGGTAAGGATACGGCCGGCGGTGCCCTTGCCAGCTATCAGATCATTGCTGATGCTTCTGAAATTCGCGGTGATGGCCAGCAGATTGCGGTTATTCTGCTGCAGCGTATCCATCATTCCTTCCATTCCGGCAACCGTCTCTACCCGCAGCGTATCGCCGGTCACAACCTGGCCCGCAGACGGATTGCCGCCATAAATAACAATGATCTTATTGCCAATCAGTCCGTCGGTGCTCACTTTCGCCCGGGCGTCTTTATGAATGAATCGCTGCACATCCTCGTCCACGTTCATAGCTACCAGCACCTTAGCGGTCGGATCAAAATGAATGGACTTTATGGTTCCCACCTTTACGCCGCTGAACCAGATGTTGTTTCCGCGCTGCAGGCCGTTTACATCGTCAAATATGGCTTGCAGGGTGATTGTAGTCGTAAAGGTTTTCTTCTGCCCGCCAAGCGTGAATACGCCCAGCGCGAACAGGAGCAGGCCCAGCGCTACAACTGCTCCTACAATTACGGCCCGGCGGTTTTTAGTGCTTCTCATTACTCAGGCGGTAAAGTTATAGTCGTAAAAGGAGCGTACGCGTTCATCTTTATCCGCAAAGACTTCGTCAAAAGTACCTTGCTTAAAAAATTTGCCATCCAGCAGAATCGCAAGCCGGTCGCCGGTTTCCTTGGCGCAGGTCAGATCGTGTGTAATAATGATGGCGCTTGTGTTGAAACGATCCTGCACTTCCCGGATCAGCCCGTTGATCTCTGTGCTCGTGATCGGGTCCAGGCCGGCAGTGGGCTCATCGTAGAGCATGATTTCCGGCTGGAGGATGAGTGTGCGGGCTATGCCAATACGTTTGCGCTGGCCGCCGCTCAGCTCTGAAGGCAGTTGCTCCATTGTTTGCGAAAGGCCAACGGCGTCAAGCACGGTTTCCACAGAGTTGCGAATCTCCTTACGCGTAAGCTGGCGTTTATTACGCACGAGTGGGAACTCCAGGTTCTCGCGGACGGTCATGGAGTCGTACAGGGCGCTGTTCTGAAAAGAGAAGCCGATCTTAAGGCGCATGTGTCTGAGCGTTTTCTCATCCAGCGTTGTGACGTCCTGGCCCAGCACGGTCACTTCCCCGGCATCAGGCGGCAGCATTCCGGAAATAATCTTGATCAGCACCGACTTGCCGGTGCCGCTGCGTCCGAGCACAACGACGTTTTCTCCGCCAAATACATCCAGGTCAACACCGCGCAGCACCTGGTTGACACCGAAAGCTTTATATAGATCGCGCAGCATGATGACCTGCGTGTCGCGCCCGGCCGTTGCCTTATATATGGTGCCGCCTTCACGCATCAGACACGGATTGCATTCGCTATTTGAACAATAAACATCTCTTCAATGAAAATGAGGAACATGGAGACGACCACCGCATTGTTGGCAGAGCGGCCTACGCCCATCGTACCCTGCCGCGCATTCCAGCCCTGAATGGAACCAACTGTACCGATTGTAAAGCCAAAGACAAGGGCCTTGATCACCGATACATTGATATCCAGGAACGTAATCTTCTCAAAAGCCGCTTCTGTAAAGAGAATAAAGGAAGTTTTTTCCGCTGCGTGAATGTCAAGGTAAGAGCCCCAGAGTGCAAAGCCGCCAAAGAAGCACATGAGCACCGGGATCATGACAGTTGTGGCGATAATGCGTGACACAACCAGAAATTTAAATGGATTTGTCGCCGAAACTTCCATGGCGTCTATCTGCTCCGTTACCCGCATGGAGCCCAGCTCCGCACCTATTTGGGAGCCCACTTTTCCGGCGCATATCAGGGCAGTTACCAACGGCGCCAGCGCCCGCATAATGGCAATGGAGACCAGCGAAGGCAGCCAGCTGGTCGCGCCGAATTCTGCCAGAGAAGGCCGTGACTGTTTGGTAAACACAATGCCCGTTATGAATGCCGTCATGCATATAAGGAGCAATGACCTATAGCCTACATCGTAGCACTGCCGGATCACCTCATTGAACTCATAAGGCGGGCGAAAAACCTCTTTGAAAAACTTCCCGATAAATGCCGCAATGCGGTAAAGGCTCTTAAAAGCTCCATCCAGTCCTTTGGACAGAACGTATCGTTCCTCTCCTGTTGGCGCAGCCTCCTGTGACATCTGTGTGGATTGATTGTCCGTGTATTAGAATCGCGCCATGCTGCGCCTGCGTACTTTTAGCCCTATGGAACCGATCATTACCATTCGCAACCTTAGCAAGAGCTATGGCGAGAAAGAAGTGCTGCGCGATATTAACCTTAACATCTATCCCGGACAAATAATAGGGTACATCGGGCCAAATGGCGCAGGCAAGAGTACGACAGTAAAAATTCTCACCGGCATCATTACCGACTATGCCGGAGAAGTAACTATTGAAGGGAAGCCCCTGCGCGAAAATGTATTGCACATTAAGAGCATTACTGGTTATATACCAGAGCTGGCTGAGCTATACGACCTGCTGACGCCGCGCGAGTATCTCACCTTCATCGGCAAGCTGCA
Source organism: Chitinophagaceae bacterium (assembly GCA_965246765.1). Taxonomy (GTDB): domain Bacteria; phylum Bacteroidota; class Bacteroidia; order Chitinophagales; family Chitinophagaceae; genus UBA1952. The sequence continues at coordinate 605,627 of CBDFFJ010000004.1, read as the reverse complement.
CCACATGACGGACGCGCTCATAGAAGAACGCTCGCGCAGAATGCTTAGCTCATTCGGGCTTGCTGACAACATAGACCAGCGGATGGATTCTTTTTCCAAAGGCATGCGGCAGAAGGTGCTGCTGACCTCGGGGCTGCTGCACAATCCACGTATCGTGATCCTGGATGAGCCGCTCTCCGGCCTGGACGCCAATGCAGTAATTATGGTGAAAGAGCTGCTTCAAGTTTTGAAAACCGAAGGCAAGACCATTTTCTACTGCTCGCACATGATGGACGTAGTAGAGCGCGTTAGCGACCGCATTGTGCTGATTGACGGGGGAAAGATCATTGCCGACGGCACCATCAGTGAGCTGCGCGGCGAAGGCAGCGGCTCTCTGGAGCAGATATTCTCCAAGCTTACTTCCAAAGAAAATATCGGCGAGCGGGCATCTGATATCGCTGCCGCGCTGCACCAATAAAAAGAAGCCGGGCTGAATGAAGCGCAGCATGGGTGGCCGGCTTCGCCATGGCAGATATACCCGGCCTTACAAGCACAAACAAAATGAACCGTTTTCTCCTCTACTTAATCATGCTGCCGACCGGGCTTTATCAGAAGCTCGGCGCAGACCCTGTTCAGCTTCGCGCCATTCTGGACGTAAGGCTCAAGCTGGACGACCGCAAGCCGGTGAATTTCGGCCGCCAGCGTCAGCACAAGAAGGCACGTCGCTTCTCGCTGGTGCTGGGAATGTTTATTTCCTTCATCACGGGCCTAGTGTACATCTTTCCGCTGCTGATGATGGAAAACCGCCTGACTGCGCTGTGGACCTTCTTCACCATGTTCCTCTTTCTACTGAGCTTCACGCTGATTTCGGATTTCTCCACGGTTCTGATTGATACACGCGATAAATATGTTGTGCTGCCGCGCCCGGTTTCTGACCGTACGCTCTTTCTGTCGCGGGTGCTGCACATTTTCATTTACCTCTTCCGCATTGTCCTGCCCATGTCGTTGCCTGGATGGATCGTGCTGGGCCTGATGGATGGCTGGAAGGCTGCGGTTTTCTTTCCGCTCCCCCTGCTCCTGCTGGTTTTTACAGCGCTGTTTATTGTTATGGCGGTGTATCTTCTAATGCTGCGGGCGGCCTCCGCTGAAAAGTTTAAGGAGCTGCTCAGCTATTTCCAGATCGCATTTTCGGTAGTCATCTTCGGCACATACTACCTCGTGCCCCGCGCCATGGATGCAGCAAGCATGCAGCGTTTCAATGTCGGTCAGTTTGCCTGGGCGCAGTTTACGCCGCCTTACTGGCTGGCGGCAACCTTCAGCTGGGTTAGTATTGTGGCTCCGGGCGTGCGCAGCGTACAGACCTTTGGGCTCCTGGCCGTGGCGCTTCCGGTTTTACTGGTCTGGATCACAGTCCGATATCTGGCGCCCCAATTCGCTGCCCGTCTCGGCGGATTGGATGCTATAGAATCCGGCGAAACAAACACAGCTCAGAGGCGGCAGATTCAAAAGTCCGGCAAATGGTACCAAAGGCTCGCGCAGATGCTGAATACGCGGCCAGAGGCGCAGGCGGGCTTCATCATGACCTGGATTCAGACTGCGCGCAGCCGGACGTTCAAGATGAAAGTCTATCCGATGTTCGCCTACGTGCCCATCTACTTCCTGTACCTCATGCTCCAGAGCAAGCAGCCTCTACGCGAGGTGTGGCTAAGCCTGCCGGGAAGCGGAAAGCACATTGTGTTGCTCTACATGTGCTCCATAGTGATGCTGCAGGCATTTGCGTTTATCGGCGTTTCTGAGCAGTACAAAGCGGCCTGGATATACCGCGCCGTGCCTTTAGGTGAGCCGGGCGCTATCATGTCGGGAGCGTTCAAAGTGATATGGGTAAAATATTTTCTGCCCTTCTTTGGCACAATCTCCGTTTTCGTATTGTACGTCTGGGGTGCAGCAGCATTTTCGGATGTATTGCTGGCGCTGGTGAATGTCACGCTGTTCGCCGCCTGCGTTGTACGCGTTTCCTACAGACGTTTTCCGTTCTCCGAGCTAGACCAAACGGCGACGGGCGGCTCGAAATTCCTCCGCGCGCTGATCGGCATGTCTATCCCCGGTGCGCTGGGGGTGGGACACTATTTTGCTTTGGACATGCTTTGGCTCAAAGGAATTTTCCTGGTGCTTTCCTCAATCATGCTGTGGCTGGTGTGGGATAGCTATGCGCACACGAGCTGGGCGGTGATTAAGGCAGAGGAAGCATAACACCCGCCAAACCCACTGTCTATTTCTGATTTTCTATCATTTTCTTTACGCAATGAGATTTCTCCCGTCTGTCCTGGCTATGAGCCTGATGCTTGCTGCCTGTAATGATGCCCCGCCGACTGCCAACAAATTATCGTCCGCAGACAGCAGCGCCCGACCGAAAGACACGCATACGCTTAGCAATGCCGACAGCGTCATCATGCAGCACCTCTCACTGGACATAGCCGTTTCTTTTGAGCGGAAAGAGATCCGGGGGTGGGCCGACTGGACGATTGACAATAAGGCTAAGACACAGGAACTTCATCTTGACAATGACGCGCTGAAGATTGACAGCGTGCGTGTAGATGGCGTAAAGACGGCATTTAATATTTCAGCAATGGTGCCATTTCTTGGCAGCCGTCTGAACATACCGATAAGGCCGGAAAGCAAGACCGTCAGCATTTGGTATGCCACCGGCGACAACGCGCGTGCCCTGCAATGGCTGACGCCGGCGCAGACTATGAATAAGACACATCCATTTCTTTATACACAAAGCGAAAGCATCTACGCACGCTCCTGGGTGCCTTGTGCCGACGGGCCTGGCATCCGCTTTACTTATGATGCGCGTGTAACGGTGCCGAAAGGCCTTATGGCGCTGATGAGCGCGGAAAACCCGCAGGCAATTAGTGATAGTGGTGTCTATCATTTTAAAATGGATAATCCTGTACCTGCCTACCTGATGGCACTGGCGGTCGGCGACATCGCTTTCCGGCCGATAGACAGCCGCACCGGCGTCTATGCAGAGCCGGCGATGATTGAAAAAGCACGCTACGAGCTGGCCGACGCCGGCAAAATGGTTACAACCGCGGAAAGCCTTTACGGGCCATATCGCTGGGGGCGTTACGACGTGCTCATGCTGCCGCCGGGCTTTCCCATTGGCGGAATGGAAAATCCAAAACTCACATTCTGCACGCCCACGATTATTGCCGGCGACCGCAGCCTGGTCAACCTCATCGCGCATGAGCTGGCGCACAACTGGAGCGGCAATCTTGTGACCAACGCAACCTGGAACGACATCTGGATGAATGAAGGCTTTACCGTCTATTTTGAGCGCCGCATTACCGAGGCCATGATGGGTAAGACTTACGTGGACATGCTTTGGGAGCTGGGCTATCAGGACCTTGAAGAAGAAGTAAAAGGTTTTGGCAAAGACAGTCTGCACGATACCTGGCTGAAGCTGAAGCTGGAAGGCCGTGATCCTGACGAAGGACTTTCGGATATTCCTTATGAAAAGGGTTCACTCTTCCTCTGGCTGGTGGAACGGAATGTTGGCCGCGAAAAGTTTGATGCTTTCCTAAAAGAATATTTTTCATCGCACGCCTTTAAGACAATAACCACAGAAGAGTTCCTGGCTTATCTGCGTGCCAATCTAATTAAAGGCGACAGTGCGCTGGAACAAAAGCTGGATATCAACGCATGGGTGTATGGCCCCGGCATTCCGGCCAACTGCCCACGCGCCGACCGGGAACGTTTTAATCGCGTTGATTCTGTGCGTGAGGCATTTTTAAGCCCGATCCATGCCGGGCCGGATTATACTGCGACTAAAAGCTGGACGACTCATGAATGGCTGCACTTTCTGCGAAAGATGCCAGACTTACTGAGCGCCTATCAAATGGGCGAGTTGGACAAGCTATTTCACTTCACCCAGTCTGGCAACAGCGAAATCTCCGACCTGTGGTTCATCCTCGCCGCAAGGCATCAATACAAGCCCGCATATGCAGCGATAGAGGTTTTTCTGAGCAGAATAGGGCGCCAGAAGTTCCTTATGCCGCTTTACGAAGAGCTGATGAAGTCGGGGCAGCAGGCCCTGGGAACACGCATTTACAACCAATATCGCCAAAACTATCACCCGCTCACGCAGGCGAAGCTGGACAAGATTGTACGGAAATAGTCAGGGTAGCACTTGCACTACCTTGTCACCTTTGGCAATCATTCTCCCTATTGGTTGGGCATGTGCCTCGCAACCCTCGCGATTCAGCAATGCCTTCACTTCGTCAACCGCAGATTCCTCTACAGAAAAGAGCAATCCGCCATTGGTCTGCGGATCGGGCAGGAGATTAAAGGCTTCCATCACATTTACGCCCGGCGCAAAGGAGGTTTTTAAACTATAGCTGTTCCAATTGCGGTAAGTAGCGTCCGGCACCACGCGCTGCGCAGCCAGTTCACGGGCTTCAGCAATCACCTGCACCTGGCTATATGCCAACTCCGCCGACAATCCGCTTCCTTCCGCCATTTCTATCAGGTGGCCGAGCAATCCGAAGCCTGTTACGTCGGTCATGGCAGTGACGCCCGGCAGCTTTCCGAGCTGCGTGCCAATGTCGTTTAGCTTGCATAGCCGGGCAAAAAGCGCCGGATATGCGTCGTCGGCCAAAATTTCCCGCTTCCTTGCAGTAGTCAGTATGCCGGTGCCGATCGGCTTTGTCAGGAAAAGAACATTGCCTTCTTTAGCCGTGTTGTTCTTCTTCAGGTTTATAATCGGCACGAACCCGTTGACGGATAGGCCGAAAAACGGCTCTGCTGAAATGACGCTGTGGCCGCCTGCCAGCGGAATACCCGCATCAGCGCAGGCCGCGCGTCCGCCTTCTATCACTTGCCGCGCAAGGCTTGCCGGAAGGACATCTACCGGCCATCCAAGAATCGCAATAGCCATAACCGGCTTCCCGCCCATTGCATAGACGTCGCTTAGCGCATTTGCCGCGGCAATGCGACCGTAATCAAACGCATCATCCACGACGGGCGTAAAAAAATCGGTCGTCGCGATCAGAGCGGTTGTGTCATCCAGCGCATACACTGCCGCGTCGTCATTGTTGCCATTCCCTACGAGCAGATTCGGGAAAGACGCGACAGGCGAGGCATTTGCGAGAATTTCAGCAAGCTGCGCGGGTGCAATCTTGCAGCTGCAGCCGGTAGCTTTGGCATATTGAGTGAGCCGTACAGGCTCGTCTGTATTTGTCATGGGTAGGAGATTTTAATAAGCCGCGCTATTTCTGCGCCTGTTTTGCCATTAGCGTCAACACTGTATTCGCCCTGCCCGTTATGGAGGCGATAGTGCTTGTCATAGTACTGAAGCAGTATTTCAAAGCATCGGCGTGGTTCGCCATCCAGCAGGAAGGTAACGGCCGTCTTTGTTTCCAGCGGCCCAAGTCGCTTTTTGATGCGAATAATGCCATTCACTAGGCTTTCAACCGGGTAGCTGCCGTATTGCCGGACAATGGTGTCAAGACGTTGTTCAAAGTCAACTGTCATGACAATTTTATCGGCTTTAGCGAGGTTAGAAAAATATTCATGCGGGATGTTCAAGTCGCCGATTCTCTGGCTTTCATCTTCAATCCAGATCGGTTTTCCGCCATGCGCTTTGCGGAGCTTTGCGATGCGTGTCGCCAGCAGATTCTCAAACATTTCCTGCGACGGCTGCGGCTTGCCGTCAAGCCCGCCAAATGCGGAGCCCTTGTGGCCGGCAAGAGCCTCCAGGTCAATGACTGGCTCGCCCAGCAAGGATAGTGCATGAAGTACTTCCGTCTTTCCTGCGCCCGTGTAGCCGCTCAGTACGCGATACGCCCCGCCGTCCTGCCAATGGCTGATGACCCAGTTCCGGTAGGCCTTATATCCGCCTTCCAGCAGACTGACGTTAAAACCGTAAAAGTCAAGCAGCCAGGCCACTGCCGAGCTGCGCATGCCGCCGCGCCAGCAATGAACCAATACCGTATGATTACCTCCTTCCTGTGCCGCGTATTTGCCTTTCTGAATCAAGGCTTCAACTTCCTCCACCATGCCGCGCATTTTTGGCCCGAAAGCCTCCAGCCCGATCTTGACGGCGTTTTCCCGGCTTTCCCATTTGTAGGTCGTTCCGATTTTTTTGCGTTCGTCGTCCGAAAAAAGGGGCAACGCATATGCTCCGGGAATGTGTGCATGACCGTATTCACCCGGACTCCTCACATCCAGCACCGGCGCTGTCGCCGCCAGCTGCAGGAACTGCTCAATAGAAACGCATTGCACTGCCATAACGGGGCCGAACCTACGATAATCAAAAAACAAAACCCCTGCAAAGGCAGGGGCTCGTCGTTTTCACAGGTGTTAATTCGTTTAGTTGAGGCTTGAAGCCGCGGCATTGCGCAGCTTTTTCGCACTCTTCGTGCCTTCGTCAATAATGGCGGCGATGCGCTCACGGGCTTCGTCGCTAAGGCCGGCGACTTCTTTGCTCACCAGCTTTTTCAGGTCTTTGGCAGAGCAAGAGGCTTTATCGGCCAGCTCGCTCAGCTTGCCTGCCCAGTCTTCGGCTGTGTCGCCCAATTCTTTGCGAATCTCCTGCCCTTTTTCGGTAGCAAAGAGAAAATATGCCGCGCCTGCGAAGGCTGCGAGGGCAATTACTTTTCCGGTCATGATAAAATGGTTTGAGTGTAAAGCATGTGCCGCGTGATTGCGGCGATACGGCCCAGCCCCTAAAAACATAATGCCAGTCCTTCTGTGTACGCAACTGGCATGATATTGATAACTCGCAGAACATTCAATCAAACAACCAAAAATCTAAAATCATGGGCAAGAAACTCTGGGCGCTCGCCTTGGTGGGCGCCGCCGCCTACCTCTACAAGACAAAGCATGGCGCGGAAGTGCGCAAGCAGATCGGTGATTTTGCCGGCAAGGCAGCCAGCCAATTAAAGGAAAAGTACGGTCAGGCAGCAGGTGCCGCCTCTGATCGCCTTGACGCGCAGACTGCCTGAGGCAGATACCTGCTGAAATTGAAAGAGGCCATTCCCGTAAGGATGGCCTCTTTCAATTTATATTCTTCCCGGCTCGTAGGTCAGCTGTCTAAAATATTCTACGTCGCGGCGAAGGCGTTTTTGCTGCAGCTTTCGCTGGATAAAAGCAGTAAGCGAGCTGATGGGAGAAAGTATGAAGATGGCTACGAGCAGCAGCCTTTTGAATTGCGTAACCCGTCCCAGCCGCGACGCCGCCGCCGGGCCGCCTTTTTCACGGATATACTTTGCCCAGAAACGAAAATTTTTGATGCCGCGCTGTTCCAGCAGCACAAGTGCCGTATTTAGCCTGATAGCGCCCAGCGAAAGAAGCTTTTGATGCAGACTTGCAACCTGTGGCGGCATAGGCGACGAATCGTCGGTAGCAGCGTCCATTTCTGCGCGAAATTCGTCGGATGCGCGCTGGCCCGTATAAGCGGCCTGAAGGTGAGCGGCAGCGCCTGCATCGGTGTAACGCGCCTCGGCAAGTGCCCGGGCTGCATCCAGAATTGGCTTGCCATACACCGAGGCCGCTGAAATGTCCTTCGCCTGAACGCCTGCCTCAGGCAGCCACCGGGAGGCTTCTTTCCTGCCGGAAAACGACCAGCGGATTATGGTAAGCAGGGATACCAGATTTTGATTGGTATCTGTCAGCACGATGCCTCCGATATGGCGTGCACCAACACGCTGCAGGTCTTCCTTGACCTTTTCGCCGGCATTGAGCCACATATTGCGGGAGCCGACAATGGTAACGACTGGCTTACCTTCAAGCAGGGCAGCGCTTTCGCTTTGCAGAAATGCTGTTACCGGCTGGGACGGATGCAGAAACCAGGGCTGCCAGCCTAATATTACCAGGTCGTAATCACCTCTAATGATATGCTCCGGCAATGCTTTAACCGGCGCAGGCTGCTGCACAACGCTTTCCGGCATTGCATCAAAAAAAGTGCTGGCTTTCCAGGGAAACGGCCAAGGCGTAACGGGCTCGAGTGGCGCATAGCTAATTTGAAGTTCGCTGCTCACATCCTGCAGCACGCTGTCTATAATCCGGCGCAGCTGCCCGGATTGGGAATAATAGATGACAAGGACACGCGGCTTCTCCATCTGCGCAAGTTATACTACCGTCAGGTACATGTAAGCGTAGGTAAAACGAGCACTCTCCGGCACCATCACGAGTATATGCTGCCCTGCTTTGAGTCGTCCGCTGCAAAACAGCTCCTCAAGCATCAGATAGGGAGACGCGCTGCCAACATTGCCTACGGCAGGCAGATTGTAGAACCATTTCTCAAATGGCAGATCCATACCCAGCTGCTCATGGTATTCGTAGATCTGTTTTTTGAAAAACTCGCTGGACATGTGCGGCAGGTAGTAGTCAATATCGGCACCGCTGAGCTTATGCTTTTCCATTAGCTCTTTGATAAACATGCCTCCGCGCGGAACGATATTGTCGCCCAGCAGGCGGGTATCCTGCTTGTAAGAAAAGATGCTCTGGTCGCCCCAGGCCGAGGAGTGCATATCGTTCCAGCCTGTGAGTGTCTTGTCTTCGTTTTTTTCGGCCCCTGCATACATGCAGGTTTCCAGCTCGTTGGCGTAGGACAGTATCTCCAGCCATTCAATTCGTAGCGAGCGACCTTCAGCATTAGGCTTTGGCTCAAGCAAGGCTGCTCCGGCCCCATCACTGAGCATCCAGCGCAGGAAATCTTTCTCAAAAGCGATGTACGGATTCTTGTCCATTTCCTTCCAGGACTCGGCCTCAGTCTGGTAGCGGGACGACTGCGTCCAGGCTGAAAAGCGCTCAGAGCCTACCGCTGCAGCCATCTTTGTCATTCCCGACCCTACAGCCATATAAGCATACTTCAATGCCTGCATGGAAGACGCGCATGCGCCCGCAGCAGACATGATTTCCAATGGCTGAGCGCCCAGCTCGCCGTGAATCATTGCGGCATGGTTAGGCAGAAGCTGTTCCGGCGAAGTAGTGCCGGCGGCAAGCAGCTCCAGATTTTGTTGAGGGTGCTGATCGTCAAAAAGTGATTTCACGGCCTCCGCAGCCATCTGGACGTTCGTATGCGTAGGCTGGCCGTCCTTCAGCGCGTAGTAGCGTGTCTTGATGCCGTTATTGCGAAGCGTGATGCTCCGCGCCCGGGAAGGCTTGCCGCCTACCATGCCGAGCACGGATTCCATCTCATCATTACCTATCGGATCGTTCGGGAAAAACTTGGAAAGACGGGTTATGTAAACCGGGTTCATTAACAGGGCTGTTTACTTATGCAGCGGACAAAAATAGCGGAATTAGGCTCCGGGTTTCAGGCGAACGACTGCGGAATGTGACTTCTGTAAAAGTAGCAGAGACGGGCCGCCTCCTGTAGCTGTAAACACAATGGAGATTATACAACGCTTATTGCTCGCCGCCTGATCCATCATCTGTGAGCGCATAGTAGTACATACCACGATAACCCGCATAGAAACCCGCGAGCTGAATGCGCCCATTGGCAGCCGCAATCGTTTGCTGCAACTCTTCAATACTATTTACCGTATTTTCATTCACTGCGGTGATGATAAAATTTTTACGCATGCTCGTCTTGCGCGCGAGCGCGCCATTACCGGGGTCGGTGACCATTATGCCACCGCCTACCCCGAGCGTACGTTTCTCCTCGGCAGAAAGCGAACGTATTGCCGCCCCCATTAGCCTGGCGGCGGCGCCTTCTTTAACCACGCTAGTGGTGCCGGCGCTGTTCTTTAGCTCTACCGTGGTATTGTAATCGCTATTGCCGCGCTTATAGGTAATAGCCACATGATCGCCGGGCTTGTAGCGTGCGATCTGCTCCAGCAGCTCGGGCTCCGTGCGCACAGGAACGCCGGCTACCTGCACAATGAAATCTCCCTTGCGGATGCCTGCGACTTTAGCGGCGCCGTTTTCGGTCACTTCCTGCACATACACGCCGTCCGTGCGATCCAGGCTTAGCGCGCTCAGCTGCTCGGGCGTAGCCGCCTTCCGGTCTAGATATTTAATACCGAGATAACCGCGCTGCACGGTGCCGTACTGCTTTAGGTCGGCTACTACTTTCTTCACAAGGTTTGAGGGAATCGCATAAGAGTATCCGGCATAGGAGCCGGTAGGAGATGCGATGGCGGAATTGATTCCAATGAGCTGACCGCGGGTATTCACGAGCGCCCCACCACTGTTTCCGGGATTTACTGCCGCATCCGTCTGAATGAATGACTCAATGGCAGAGCGGCTTTGCTGACGGTTAATACCGATAGAACGGCCTTTGGCGCTGACGATACCTGCGGTGACGGTAGCGTCCAGCGACAGCGGATAGCCAACGGCAAGCACCCACTGGCCAAGACGAACGTCATCAGAATTGCCATACTCCATGTAGGGGAGGTTATTCTCTTCCACCTTCACAATGGCAAGATCTGTAGAAGGATCGGTGCTGATAACTTTGGCATTCGTAGTAAAGCGGTCATTAAATGTGACGGTAAGCTGATCCGCGCCCGCCACTACATGATTATTAGTAACGATATAGCCATCCGGAGAAACGACAACCCCGGAGCCGGAACCCATCTGAGGAGGAAGCGTGTACTGTCGCGGACCAAAGAGGTTTCCAAAGAAATCGTCCATCGTTGGGTCGTTGGCCAACACCGTTCTGCTTTTGATGGTTGTCTTGATATGTACAACCGCCTTTACTGAAGCCTCTGCTGCCGCCTGGAAATCTACCGGCGCACCTGCTGCGGTAATGGGCTTGTCGCCAAGGCCGGCATAGTTTACCGGCAGCTGGGGCGCATTTCCCGCGCTAAATAATGGATTATGGGTTCCAAATCGGGCAGCCAGAAAGATGGTGCCCAAAGAAGTCAGCGCTGCGGTGAGCACGACAGGAAGAAATCTGGATTTCATTTGTCTGAATAGTGCCTGTTTTGAAGGGCTTTCTATACCATCAAATTTATTTCCCGCCGTTATTAGAAGGCTGTTAAAAACGGGAAAGCCGGCAGCCCTGTGTCAAAAGCTGCCGGATCATTCAGGCCATTATAGCCGAGCGGAATCCAATCCGCGGACGCTCCTGCTCGTAACCCCTCTCTTCCTGGTTCATAATCTCCGCAACGGTCATAGGCGTAATCACGCGCAGCTTGGAGTTCGCAAACTCACTCAGCTTTTGGGCTTTTGGCACCGACAGCTTTCCAAACTCGTACTTCGCTATCAAACGTCCTTTGCGCAGCAGCGCAGAATCCACGACAGAAAGCGAAGAGTTGAAGGTGCAGATGATTTGCACGTTCAAAAAATCTGAAAGAAGGCCGTCGGAAATGTTCAGCAGATTGCTCACGGCTGAATCGGAGCCCGGCTGGCGCTGCATGATGATGTTCTCTGCGTCTTCAATTATGAGCACGCAGTTTGGATTGTCAATGAGCAGCTTCACTAAATCAGGGTTCACGATGTGCGCGGCCATATCCGGCGGCACAAAGAGCACCTTCTTCTTCATCTTGCCTACGAGGTAGCGCAGGTAGGTAGTCTTGCCTGTTCCGGGAATGCCGTGCAGGAGCACAATGCCCTTGTCGTCCTTCTTGTTCAGGCGCTTGATAATAGTGTTGTGGATGTCCTTGAAATCGTCCTCGTAAAACAGGTCAATGTCAAGCTTCGTGCGCTTCACATCCATCTTCGTCAGCTCCAGGCCGTAGTCGCCTTTAGTGATAAGATTGATTTCCTGCGGACGTGTGCGCTTGCCGCCGCGCAGGCCAGAAAGCCTTGCTACGAGCGCCTTATAAAGGGGGCCGGTCGCATTGGTATAATAAAGCTCGGCATAGCCATCGCCCATTTCCAGCATAATCTGCTCCTTCAAACGGATAACGGATTCTTCCTTTTCCTCCTTCTCCTTTTTCGGATTGATGGCGGTGTAGTGATACTCTTCCTCAATCTGCGCGGCGTACTCCTTTTTGATGGAGGCATACGCCTTCTCATAATCCACCTGGCGGATAATGGTCACGTTCGGCAGCGTGCCGAACTCGTGCAGGTAAAACGACTTGGTATCTATAAAGTGGCCGCTGAACAGGTTGGTGCGGACAAACACTTCGTTGTAAGGCTGGGGCATGGGCGGGGCGTCTTTCGCAGGCGTAATGGTGCCGCGGAATGGTGGTGTGATGACGGCGGTTTCTGCGGTCTGCATCTCTTCGGGTCTGGTTTTAAAATTCATAGTGTCATGGATTATGCAGCAGGCAGGGCAGGGACGAAATCGCCCCGAACCAATGGGCCGGGGCGATTAGAAGAAGAGACGTTATTGGACGGCTTTCAACAATCGGTGCCCGGTGGAATCTGTTTAGGATTCCGATGCGTGCTGCGCAGGTTTTGGGAATAAAAAAGCATAATTGTGAAGCTTGAAATGGGTAGGGCAAATATACGGGCTGCCCATCCGGCAGGTTGGGGCAAGGGGTCACATTGATGCTATAAAAAAGCAAAAGATAACCCGGCGTCCTTGAAAAAATATGTTTTCCGTTCCCTTACAGCGCGCCGACCTTCCCGCCGGGATATTTGCTCCAGTCAATCGTCCGCCCCATTGTACCGCGAAAGCGTTCGCTAAACGATTCCTGGTCTTTAATGGACGTCCAGTTTTTCGCCTTCGCTGATCTGGCATTGATGGCCGGATTTGCGCTATTGTAAGCAGCCAGCGAATCCACAATGAACGGCAGGTGATAGATAGGCGTCCCGAACCGCTTACGAGTGAAGCGATGCAGCATGAACGACTGAAACGGGTCGGTAGCAAGCGCAATGGATTTGAAGCCTTGCCCCTTCGCGATGAGATAAGAGTAATAGACATTCTCCGTGCTGTGCTTCGCCGAAGTGTCGTAGAAAATATGCTCAGCAGGAATGCCAAGCGCCTGCCCGTAAAGGCCCATCACCTTAGCCTCATAGTACGGCGTATAAACCGCGCTGCCGGAGTAGATGATGTTTTTCGCGTAGCCGTTCTTGTAAAGAATAAAACTCCACAGCACCCGCGCCTTCATCACGCTGTCCCAGCTCTCACCGTTGAAGGGGATGCCGGGAATGATGACCGCGTCAAAAGGCGCCATGGTTGCCGCGCGGGTGTAAGATTTACGCGGCCCCTTGCGTGGCGTGATGCAGGCGGCAAACACGCAGCATGTGCAGATTAAAAGGGCGGCTTCTCGCAGTTTCATCAGTGGCCGTTTCCTATAAAACAATGCCCGATGCAAAGTGTTTCCCACAGGCAATATATTGGGGAAGAAAAAAATGCCGCCTCAATTTGAGGCGGCATATGTCTGTAATGAAAGCTGCTTGTACCTAGAAGAGATCAACGCCAACGGAAATTACATTCTGCATATAAGAATCATTGAGCGGGCTGTCGTCGTGCGCCATAAAATCAACCTCATCACGGTTGAAATATCCGAAGGCGACATTGTAGCCAACATTGATGCGCTGCGTGAGGTACACCTTGAAACCTGCGCCCGCATTGATCGTCAGGTAGTCGCCGGTCATCACGCAATTCATCTTCATCGGGTCGGTGATCTTGTTGTAAGCAGTGCCTGCAAAGATGTAAGGCTGTATCCTGCTCTTTTCTTTCAACAGGTAGCCGTTGGCGAATTTGTATTTCAGCATAAAGCCAGCCGCTGTGATGCGCCCGCTCAGGTTGCCTAAGCCAACACGGCCCACACAGCCCGGACAGCGGTCATCGTCGTCAACCGGCTCTATGGTCACATCGTCGGGCTGGCAAAAGCCAAAATCGCCGATAGAGCCAAACATGCCCGCATCAAACGAGCGATTGATGTAGTAGGCGGCATGCATGGCAATCGCGCCGCGCCATACATCGTAGCGACTGATGCCAAAGCCATTGCCAAGCTCACCTTTGTAGTCTTGCGGGCCAAAGCCGAGCGTCAGGCCCAGCTTATGGGTTTTGCTTTGCGCGAATGCGCCGGACGCGGCGCAGAGGAAGCAGACGGCGAGAAAGATTTTCTTCATGGTCGGGAACTGATTGTGGTACGCGGCGATATTGCCGCCACTAATATATAGACTGCCTTTTACAAACAATAATGAAGCGCTGATGCGCTGGTCGCAGCGTAAGCTGCGACCAGCTATGTGGCAGCGTAAGCTGCTAAAGTTTTACTTATAAACCTTCACTATCCCCTTCATCTCATTCAGCTTCATCAAGGCCTCAACTGGTGTCAAGGTATTAATATCCGTCTCGTCCAAAAGCTGCTGTATCCGCCGCAAATCCTCTGAAAGCCCGTCAAAAATGTTGAGCTGAAAAGTCGCCGCCTTAGGTTGCTGCTTTCGGATACGCGCCGCAGCATCCTCGCCTTCCGCGCCGTCTGCCGCATGTTTTTCTTCCAGCAGCGATAGAATCTCCTCCGCCCGCGCCAGCAAATCCGGCGGCATCCCCGCCATCCGCGCCACCTGAATGCCGAAAGAATGCCGCGAGCCGCCAGGAGCCAGCTTGCGCAGGAAAATGACCTTATTGCCCGTCTCCTGATGCGTGATGTGATAATTCTTCAGCCGCTCTAAACGTGCTTCCAACTCGTTCAGCTCATGATAGTGCGTCGCAAAAAGCGTCTTAGGACGCGCAGGATGATTGTGCAAAAACTCCGCAATGCTCCACGCCAGCGAGATGCCGTCATAAGTGCTCGTGCCGCGCCCGATTTCATCCAGCAGCACAAGGCTGCGGCCGGAAATGGAATTGATGATGCTCGCCGTCTCATTCATCTCCACCATAAAAGTGCTCTCGCCGCCGCTCAGGTTGTCGCTCGCGCCGACACGTGTAAAAATCTTGTCGGTCAGGCCAATCGTCGCCGCGTCCGCAGGCACGAAGGAGCCCATGTGCGCCATGAGCGTGATGATAGCCGTCTGGCGGAGCAATGCACTTTTACCACTCATATTCGGGCCGGTGAGGATGATAATTTGCAGCTCATCCTTGTCAAGTCGCAGGTCGTTTGAAACGTACTGCTCACCCGGTGGCAGACGCTGCTCTATCACGGGGTGGCGGCCTGCTTTGATGTCTATGAATGCGTCTTCCACCACATCCGGCTTGCGGTAATTGTAGCGCTGCGCATGGCGCGCAAAGGAAAGCAGGCAATCCAACTGCGCAATGATGCCGGCATTAGCCTGAATGCAGGCGATAAACGGCTCTATTGCCGCCAAAAGCTGTCCGTACAGCTCCAGCTCCAACCCCAGCATCTTCTCTTCCGCGCCCAGAATCTTCTCCTCGTATTCCTTCAGTTCCGGCGTTATGTAGCGCTCCGCATTTGTAAGGGTCTGCTTGCGAATCCAGTCCCCCGGCACCTTGTCTTTGTGCGAATGCGTGACTTCCAGATAGTACCCGAAGACATTGTTGTAAGAAACCTTTAGCGATGAAATGCCCGTGCGCTGCACTTCCCGCTGCTGGATTTGCAGGAGGTAATTCTTTCCGCTCCGCGAAATGTTGCGCAAGTCGTCCAGCACATGGTGCACGCTATCGCGAATGAAATTGCCTTTGGAGGCAAGGGCAGGTGCTTCTTCCTGAAGTGTATGCCAGATGCGCACCTGCAAATCTGTGCAGGGCTGAATGCTTTGCACAAGGGCTTTCAAAGCTCTTGAATCGCTTTCTGCGCAGGCCGTCTGCACAGCTTCCATGTGCAGCAAACTCTTCGCAAGCTGCAATACCTCGCGTGGGTTCGCCTTTTTCAGAGGAATCTTGCTAATTAATCGCTCCACGTCGCCAATCTGCCGGATTTGCTGCGCGAGCTTTCCGCTTAGCTCACTGTCCTTTACAAACAACTCAACGAGTGAAAGGCGCTGATGAATCTGATGCAGGTCAAAGAGCGGGAATATCATCCACCGCTTCAGCAGACGCGCGCCCATAGGCGTATGCGTGCCGTCTAAAGCTTGCAGGAGGCTGCTTCCTTCCCGGTCGCCGCCGGGAAGCAACTCCAGATTGCGGACGGTGAACCTGTCCATCCACAAAAACGAATCCGCGACGATGCGGCGGATGCCGGAGATGTGCTGCAGGTGGGGATGCTCGGTGTCTTTGAGGTAATGCAGCGCCGCGCCTGCGGCAACGGTTGCGGCCTTCAGTTCTTCAATGCCGAAGCCTTTCAGGCTTTGCGTACCGAAGTGCGCGAGCAACAAATCATAAGTATATCGCTCCGCAAAAATCCAGTCCTCGGTGGCGAAGGTGTAGGTGCTGCTGTCAAAGCGCTCGCGGTAGGCTTTGACTTTGCTTTTGGACAGAATGATTTCCGATGGGCCGAAGCTTTGGAGCAGCTTGTCCATGTAATCGGCGCTGCCCTCAGCGGCATAAAACTCGCCTGTGGAGATGTCTATGAAGGCTATGCCGCAGTTGCCGTCCGTGAGGTAGAGTGCTGCGAGGAAGTTGTTGGTCTTGCCGTCTAAAAGCTTGTCGTTGGAAGCTACGCCGGGCGTTACCAGTTCTGTGACGCCTCGCTTTACTACGCCTTTGGCAAGCTTGGGGTCTTCTAATTGGTCGCAGATGGCTACGCGGTAGCCGGCCTTTACCAGCTTGTGCAGGTAGGTATCCAGCGCGTGGTGCGGGAAGCCGGCCAACTCTAAGGAAGCCGCATTCGCATTGCTGCGCTTGGTGAGGGTGATGCCGAGGATGCGGGCTGCCGTGATGGCGTCTTCGCCGAAGGTCTCGTAGAAATCGCCGACGCGGAAGAGGAGGATGGCATCGGGATAACGGGCCTTTATCTCGCGGTGCTGCTGCATCATCGGGGTCTCCGATGCTTCCTTCTTTGCCATTGGGGCGAAGATATGTTGAAGGACGGATTGCGGTTCCCGATGGGTATCCTCCGCCGGCGGAGGTGCCCGCTGAACGAAGTGAGGTGGGCGGAGGTGGGCATTTGCGGTATGAACCCACCTCCGGCATCGTCGCTTCGCTCCTCAGCCACCTCCGCCGGCGGAGGATACCCATCGGGAACCCCAACGCGCTGTGGCTACTTATTTCCTTTCCACTACATCATACCAGCCGCAACTCTTTATAAACGGCCACTCCGGCATTTTGCCTTTGACTACAATGTGTGTCGCTGCCGGATGGTCTGAAATAATTGTGCTTTTCTCTTTCGCTGTGAATTGAAGTATAAATGGGGCGGAGAAGCTTTTTGGCACACCTGCCCATTGAGTTTGCAATTCCTCATTTATAAGACGCCATTCCAGCACCGGCTTCTTGGTGCTCCTCAAATACACATCAAAAAACACCCCCAAATCCCTCCCCATAAACCGGCTGATATAATCCTCCACCTCCCTACTCGTAACTATCTTATGGTAGAAGTCCCGGTTCAAGCCACGCAGCAACTCCCTGAAGCGCTTGTCGTCGTTTATCATCATCCGAATCATATGCACCACCGCCGCGCCTTTGTCGTACTTATCGCTTGAGCCTTCATCATTCACGCCGTAGTCGCCTATTACGGGGCGGTCGTTCTTGATGTTTTTCCATTCTCCCTGGGCGTAGGCGAAGGCGCTGTCTTTGCCTTTTATCCATTCTGCGAAGAGGGTTTCGGTGTAGGTGGTGAAGCCTTCGTGCAGCCAGTTGTCGGCGATGTCGCGGGCGGTGATGCTGTTGCCGAACCACTCGTGGCCGCTTTCGTGGATGATGATGAAGTCAAAGGCCATGCCTACGCCCGTGCCGCTGCGGTCTATGGGGCCGGTGGGGCGGTAGTAGCCATTGGTGTAGTGATTGCCGTAGGCGATGGCGCTCTGGTGCTCCATGCCGAGGTAGGGGGCTTCTACCAGCTTGTAGCCATCCTCATAGAAAGGGTAGGGGCCCATCCACCATTCAAAGCAGCGGAGCATTTCTTTGGCCTGCGCCCATTGCCTGCGGGCTTTGGCCTCGTTGTAGCGGAGGGGGTAGAAGTCTAAGTCCAGCACGCCCTGCTCGCCGTGGAGGGTGTCGTGCCAATGGGCGTAATCGCCGATGTAGAAGCTGATGTTGTAGGTGTTGATGGGGTTGCGGACCTGACACCAAGTATGGCTAGTATTAGTTATTCGCCCACCCAAAGTATTCGGCCAATGCCCACGCGAATTATCTAATCCATATGTCCCTCCGTTACCAACAAGGCTTAATGACGTGCTTCTGTCTTGATTTACCATACGCTCGTATGTAAATATCACGGCCATCCCGCTATCAGGCTCGTCGCCCTGATAGTCCTTGCATGGCCACCAACTACTCGCACCCAAGCCTTGACAGGCTACTGCTATCCAGGGATTGCTTACGCTGTCTTTTGTCCAGATAAAACCCCCATCCCAAGGTGGATTTACCGCCGTACGTGGCTTGCCATGAAACGCAATTGAAAGCGTGTCATAATCATTCTTCTTTTTCCTAAGCCCTGGCCGTATTACCCAATAAACGTTTCCGTCTCTTTCTATATCAAGCCTTGTAACTGTTGGCAGCTGGTTGCCTTGCTGATGCATAGAGCATACACTATCTATCACTATTCCTTCCTGCAAGTCAAGCTGGAGACTGTCATGCGTTTTGCCGACAATTTTAGAAAGGATATTATTAGTGCCTCTAATACTTTTAGTAGCTGTGTCAAGTTCAATCGTCAAGCCGTAACTCACCACATCCCACCAATCCCTTCCCCTTCCATTACTCCCCCTTAACGTATCCTGCCGCGTATAAGCATCCCCCAATAAAGGCAGCAGCAAGAGCAGAAAAAGCAATCGTTTCATAGCCTCAAAGCTCCCTAATAATCCTCCTTTTGCCAGCCCCATTCCCGCCACTTCAGCTGATACGTGTCCGGGTAATTGCCCCGCAGCACCCACATCAGCGCCTGCATCGCCCTCAGCAGCTCGGCCTTCAGCTCGTTCTTCGTCGCCCCATGGCCGCTCAGGCGGCCATCCGTATCCGTCGCCGCATCAAGCGCAGCCTGGTAGCTGCTGCCCATCGCCGTCCAGAACGCCGTGCCGTATTCCTTGCCGCCAAAGCCCTCCGACTCAACACCCGCCGTCATCACCTGCAGGGCCGACAGCCGGTTCTGCCTGTCGCGCGGCAGGCGATACACGCCACCCGTCCGCACCAGGCCAAAGCGCCCGTAGAGCGCCGCATCGCCACGCCGCTCCTCCTTCGCCATCGCATAGATCTTGACGCCTGCGGTAGCCTCCTCAATCTGCTCATCAAGCTGCCGGAGGCTCAGCGTCTTCATCGGCCGCTGCCCGCGCGCGCCGAGACGGCCCATCATCGCCGCCTTGTAGCGGGCCGTGAGCGCCACAAAATCGGCAGACGACATCCACGCAAGCGTGATCGCAGGCGTGGCTACCCATTTACTGCCCACACTGCCGGCCACTTCCAGCACATCGGCGTCTTTTTGGGGCAGTTCCCGCGTCTGGCGCGGCGGTTTTGATGAAGATGATGCTGCCTTACTGCGCATTTTAGCCATAAAAGCCTCTATTTATGCATCCGAAGATAAGAATATAGCCAAAAAAGCCGCAACACACTGCGCTTGCAAAACAAAAATGACCTCTGTTGCCGCAACAGAGGTCATTTACACTTTGCAAGCGAGCACTGTTGCCGCAACAGAGGGCATTTTAAAAATGAAAACGAGCTGTGAGGGAGCAACACAGGTCAATTACATCCTGCGGATGGCCTGTGTTGCGCTTTAATTCACCAAAACCCACTCAAATCCAAAGCGGATCATCAGGTCTTGCGAGGGATAGCCCGGCGTTACCACCGTGTTGCGCCAGAGCAGGGTTTGCACCTGGTCCACCATGAGGTAGGCGCGCAGGCGCTTCACCTTAAAGTTGAAGAAGACCGAGCCTTCGGGGTAATTATCCGCCGTGTAGGCCGTCTGGTAATAAAAGCGGTTGTAGAATGGCGAATAGCCCTCCGGCGTGTAGCGCGAGTGGTAGCGCACATCCAGCCCGGCAGCCGCCTTCAGCGCGCCGCTAAACAGCGGACTCTCGTAGCTCAGGCTCGCGCGGCCCGTGATGAGCGGCACAAAGAGCGGCACATCGCCCGTGCTTCCCTGCAAGGCCGCATCCGCATCCAGCACAAAGCGCCCGAAGCGTTGCGCTTTGCGCAAGGTCAGCTGGCTGATGGTAAAGGCGTTCGCGCTTTGCGAAAAGAGGAGTTTGCCATTCGTCACGCGGTCCAGGGTATCGCGGAGGTAGATGTAATTACCGATGAGGTAGCTGCGCGCGCCGGCCACGATGCCGAGGCGGGCGCTGCGGGCTTCGCCAAAGAAGGAGGTGATGCTTTCTTTAGAAAGCGATGCGGCCTGGCGGCTGTATTGGTTTTCGTAGAGGGTATAGGCGTAGGGCGCGTCGGTCAGCTGCTGCGAGCCACCAATGGCGAGGGTGCCGAGGCGGTCGCCAAAATCCTTGCTGAGCGCGCCTTGCAGCAGCAGGTTGCCGGCGGCTGCGCCCGCAATAAAGAGCTTCGCCGAGGCGGCATAACCCCAGGCCCCCGGCGTGAGGGCTTCCTTGCGCACATCGCCCGTCACATAGGTAGAGATGACGGAAGAAGACTCGCGGCCCACCGCGTAGTCATTGTAGAAAGCATCCACCCGGTTTCCAATGCCCGCACTGCCGGAAACGGCCTTCTCGCCCTTGCCCACAAAGCCGGAGAGCGTGAAGCGATTGTCCACCCAGCTCCAGTATTGCTCGGTATAGACGGAGTCGTTGGAGGCAAAGCTGCGGTTGAAGAAAGATGCCCAGGTGGCGGAGTCGGGTATCAGGCTTTTAAAGCGATGCTTCTGCGAGCCGGCCTCAAAGCGGTGCCCTACGGAGAAGCGCGGCACCAGCTGAATGCTGTATTGCGTAGAGTCGGCATTATACAGGGTATCGTAGCGGCCAAGCGTGTACTGGTGGCGCAGGAGCACATTGAAGTCGCGCAGCGTATTGGTAACCGCAGAGCGGCGGCCAAAGGAGGATGAGTTGTTGTAATAAATATTATCCAGCGCTACAGGAATGGTAGCCCGATCGCTGAAGATGGAGCTATCCAGAAAGGCTTGGTTGGTAATGCCGCCGTTCTCATCGGTCTGCATCTTGTTATACACGGCTGCGCCGAAGAGCTCGTAACGCTGGTTGCGGCTGCTGTAATGGGTGCTCAGTCCGCCCTGATCGTGGTTGGAGCGCTGCAGGCGGTAGTAGCCCTGCGAGTTGATCTTTTGGTACTGCGCCATAAAGTTCCAGCGCGGCGAAATGTTCTGCGTGTGCATGAAGCGGAGCGTCTGCTCCAGCTTAGAGCCCAGCTGATAGTTGAAGGAGGTGTAGGGGCGGGTCGTGTTGTAATAGCGCAGGCTATCCGCCATCAGCAGGTACACATCATACACATGGTAGCCCAGCGAGCGCCCGGTGCGGCCAAAGTTTTCGGGGATAAAAAGCTGGCTTCGGGCAGGCGTGCCCAGATTGCCCAGGTCGTGCCAGTAAGGCTGAATGAAGGGGCGGCGCTGGAAGTTGTGCACCTCCGTATCGGGCAGCCAGCGGCGAATGCCGGAGAACGCAGCGGTGCTGTAGATGGTCACCGGCTCGTCGTGCCAGTCGGCTTTGGAGCTGCGGTTAGTCGTATCGCGCTGTGGCGCATTTTGAAGGGTAACGGGATTGCCCGGCAGGGCAGGAGATTGCGCGCCGGCGCGAATACTCAGGAAGAAAGTCAGGCTGAGAAATAGAAAGAGGCGCAAGGGAGAGGACTACCGTTTTGTGAAGCGGGCGGTATATCGCTGCCCGCCGACTGTGGCGCGGAGCATGTAGAGGCCCGGCGCAATATCTGCGGGTAAAGTTAGGCGCGTCTGTCCATTGCCGTGGGGTGCATCCATCCGGCAGGCCAGCCGCCCGGCCATATCATATACCTCGCAGGTGAGCGCGCCGATGAGGTAAGGCGGCAGGCTCAGCGTAAGCTCATTCCCAACGGGATTAGGATAAATGGAGAATACAGTGTTGGGCACGGTGATGCCTCCTGCATTCAGCACTTCGCGGGCATCCAGCACATAGAGGCCGGTATGCATGTCGCTAACCAGTATCCGGCGGGAGGGCAGGTAAGGGTAGCAGCCCCATGCACCGGCATAGACTTGCGCATCGGGCGCGGGATAGGTATCGTAGTAGCCGGCCTGCACGGGGTGGCGCGGGTCGCTGATGTCAAATATCTGCAGGCCGTCCTGATAGTAAGAGATAAAGACGTAGTTGCCCAGCAAAAAGGGGTTGTGCGGAATGCACGTGCTGTCGGTGCCGCGCGGGCTGAAGGTGCTCAGCACTTCTATGATAGATGGATTGCGGACGTCAATCACTTTCAGAGGCAGGCCGAAAGTCTCATCGGCCATCACGCCAATATAGTCGTAGCCGATCCAGCTGCTGTGGTTGTAGCCTTTATAAGGGTAAGTGGCCAGGCCGCCGAGAATGCGGTAAGCCGGCAACTGGCTTACATCCAGCACCACGTAGCCAAAGCCGCCGTTGCTGCACCACACGGTATCATTGCGGGCGTACATGTCGTGGGTTTTGCCCATGCCGTCCACACTGGTGATGTAGTTAGGAAGGCGCGGGTCTGCAAGGCTCCAGATGCTCATGTCATGATAGCCACCCAGGTAGCTTTCTGTGCCGCAGTAGAGCCGTCCCTTAGCTGTGTCTATAAATATGTTGTGCACCCGGTTTATGTCGGTGCGCAGGCTTTCCCAGACAAAATGCATCGAATCGGGCAGGTAGCTGAAGTCCCAGACCTGCATAGTGCTGTTGATGCCTTCGTCCGCTACGCAATACAGGTAGTTTTTGTAGGTCTTATAGTCCCGGTGGATAACGCCCGTACTGCGCGTAGGCAGGTAAGCCCGCTCCTCGCAGGCGTCAATGTCTATCACATGGCCGCCGCTTGTGCCGCCAATCACGGCATATTCCTTGCCTTTATTTACAAATCCCCACACATCATTCCAGTGCTGGCCGCCGCCGTTGACCGGGCAGTTAGTGGTATCATTCCAGTTACACAGCAGTTTCACCTTGCTCGCATGCTGCGCGCGTAGCGGGATGAGTGGCAACAAGATGAACAGAGCAGCAGCAAGAAATCGCATAGCTTAAAGTTAGGCCTAAGCAAACGATGCAGAAAGGGGCTTTAGTGCACACCGCGCGCATTCAAAGCCTCCTGATAGCTGCGGGCATTCTTCAGGTGATCCTCGTAAGTGGCTGCAAAACGATGATAGCCGCTAAAGTCTTCCTTTGCGCAGAAGTAGAGGTAATCCGTTTTTGGCGCAGCCAGCACTGCATCAATTGTGCGGGCAGAAGGCGTACAGATAGGCCCCGGCGGCAGGCCACTGACGTAGTAAGTGTTGTACGGCGACGCAATGGAGGTCTGTATAGATGTAATCCGCCGCAGGGCTAAATCGCCGGCTGCGTACTTAGCCGTGGGGTCAGCCTGGAGCTTCATGCCTTTGGCAATACGGTTGAGGTATGCGCTGGCGATGTTGGGCTGCTCGTCGTGCTTGTTGCTTTCCTCTTCCACTATAGAAGCAAGGATTACGGCTTCCTGCGGAGAAAGATTGAGCGACTTTGCGGAAGCTATTCGCTTCTCAGTCCAGAAAGCCGCAAAGCCTTTTTCAATCTTGCGGAAAGCCTTGTCGGCACTTGTGTTCCAGTAGAATTCGTAGGTGTCGGGCAATACGGCGCAAAGCGCAGTGAACGAATCCAGCCCGAACTGCCCGAGATATACATTATCGCCCAGTATGCGCGTCAGCAGCAGCGAGTCCGCTTCCAGATGCGTGCTCATGGCGCGGACAAAATCCTCCTTCAGGCGCAGCTTGCCGATCACAAGTTTAACGGGAGTTTGCCTCCCGGAGCGCAGCAGCCTGACGATGCTCCAGTTGCTCATGCCCCGGTGGATCTGATATTTGCCGGGGCGAACATGTTGCGGGTAGCCGGCGCGTTTAGCGAGGAAGTCAAAAGTCTTCATATCGCGCACAAAACCGCCTTCGGCGAGGGCTGCCTTCACCTGCTCATATCCTGAACCTGTGCGGATATATAAGTATTCGCCTTCCGATAAGGAACCGGTATTTGGTCCGAATACGAAATAAAGTGCAATGAGGGCCAGCGCCAGGCTGCCGGCCAGCACCATGCGCCCGTACTTTTTACCACCCTTTTTTCTTTTTGATCCGGAGGCCATATGCGAATGTGATGCCTTATTCAAATAAAAAAACCTGCCCGGAAGCAGGTTTTCAAGAGTTTGTAATCAGATTATTTTTTGGGAGCAGGAGCGGCAGCACCGGCAGGAGCCTGTTGCTGGGAAGCAGGTGCGCCGGATTGCGCCTTGCCCTTTGCAGGAGCCTCTACGCGGGCGGGCTTGTCAATAAACATAACGGTGATGACGCACAGCGCAGCAATTACGCCCATGGCGCTCCAGGTGCCCTTCTCCATGATGTCGGTGCTCTGCTTTACGCCCATAACCTGGGTGGACAGGGAACCGAAATTGCCCGTAAGCCCGCCGCCTTTAGGCGCCTGAACAAGGATGAAGAATGCCAGCACTGCGCAGGCAAGAATAATAATAATAGTAATCAGGGTAATCATAACAGTCGCTTCTTAGCCGCTTCGGCGCGGCCCGCAAAATAAGTGCTTTTTGCCGGATATTTCAAGGCCAGCTTGCGATACATATCGGCGGCGGCGTTCCACTTTTCCTGACGCTCATAGATCTGTGCCAGGGGCTCGGAGATAATATCATTCTCGCGGGTAATGGAGCTGACGGCCATTTCAAATACGTCTTCGGGAATTTCCTCAGAGTCTTCTTCCATGGCCGCCGCCAGCTTTTCCTGCTGCCACATGGAGCGAAGGGCACTTTTTTCCTGCGCTTCTTCTTTTTCCTTTTGGGTTTTTGTCTTGAAATGAGTAAGCCATTCTGCAAAGCTCATCACCACCATCAGCGTCTGCGGCTCTGCACTTTGGGCTGCAGGCGCCGGCCCGGGCTGCTCCGCAGCGGCGATGCCCTGATGCCGGAAATAATCTTCCGTGTAAAGTGGCTGGATAAACGACGTCTCCGCCTCAGGTTCTACCGATATATGATCGCCGGCTGGCGTTTCCGCTTCCGCAGATTCTATTTTGGGCGGACCTGTTTCAATGAAGACTTCCTCCTCTTCAGGGAGCAGATCAAAGTTGTCCTCTTCTTCATGCTGCCAGGTAAGCAGGCTGTAGGCAGGCAGCCAGTTGCCCGCATACAGCTGCAGGTTAGCCAAGGTCTTTGGAGAGAAGGGCATCTGCTGATGCTCGCGAGTCGCCTCCATCAGCCGGACCGGCGCAAACCAGGGCCAGGCACGCAGCGCTGCATCTAAGGTAACCGCATCCGGCAGGTTGGCAGGCGATTTCAGCCAGCCTGTAATAGCTTCAGCTTTCATTTTCGCTACCAATTTACAAATGCTTTGTTGAACACGTCATCTGCAAGCTGGGTGCTGATGTCGTCAATTAGGCGGACCTCAACGGCAGTCAGGGATTGCGGCGGGAACGGAGAGAATCGTGAAAAGCCCTGGGTGAAGTTCGCTTTTGGATTAAGCCGGTTTTTAAACACGATGGTGATGCCGATTGTAAGCTGGTTTTGCGAGGCCTGCTGCACGTTCTGCACGCCGGTTACGGTGACTTCGTAGCTGGTTATCGTACCGCTTATCTCATAATCGGCCTCCGCCGCCGGGCTGTTCACCGGCGTGAGGCCGGTCTGGGAAAGAATGCGGTTCCGCAGCTTTTCTGTAAGCGTCGGCGCAAGCGTCGGCACCACATTGCGCGCCTTATTTTCCAGAACGGAGAATCGTATCGTCTTACCTTCCACCGACGCGCCACTAAAAGAGTAGATGCCGCAGCCCGCGTTGCACAGCGCGCAAAACAACAGCAGCATCAGGCAGCACGACTGCAAGACAGCGCTTCCTCTTTTAGCTGAAGGCTTAGTCCTCAATGTCATATTCTTTGATCTTCCGGTAAAGGGTACGCTCAGAAATTCCAAGCTCAGAAGCGGCATCGCGGCGGCGGCCCGCGGTGCTTTTTAAGGGCTTTCATGATAAGATCCTTTTCCATGTCGGTAATGGAAAGCGAGTCTTCTACTTCTTCGTGCTGCGCTACCGTGGCCGGTTGCACAGGCTGCATATATACAGGCGCTACGGTTCCAAAATTGCCGGCCCCGCCACCGTTATCTGCAAAGCTGACGCTTGGCAGCATAGTGTCGTTGCCGCGCTGCATGCCTGCGGCGGGAAAGCCGCCCTGAGCAATATGGCCCAAGAACGCCTTTGATGTCGTTCATATCCTTTTTGAGGTCAAAGAAACAGCTTGGTAAAGGATATCGCGTTCGGTGCTGCCCGCGTCTGCGCCGGCGGTGTTGGGCGCATGGCTCAGGGTGGGGCAACATGGATGGCGCGTTTGCGAGGCGCTTGGGCAGGAAGCCGGACAGTATCTCCGCGGAAATCAGCTTCTCCGTAGAAAGCACGGACACCTGCTCGGCGATGTTTTTCAGCTCCCGGACATTTCCCGGCCAGGGATAATTAACCAGAAGCTGCTGGGCTCCGGCGTCAAGCTGCACTGCCTGGGTGCGGTAGCGCTCCGAAAAGTCGTTGGCAAACTTCCGGAACAGCAGCGGGATGTCTTCCTTCCGGTCGCGCAGCGCGGGAACGCGGATCGGAACAGTTGAAAGGCGATAGTAAAGATCTTCCCGGAATTTACCGGCGCCGGCCAGTTCCAGCAGCTCGCGGTTGGTAGCGGCTATGACGCGAACATTGGTTTTCTGCACCTTGGAGGATCCGACCCGGATAAACTCGCCGGTTTCCAGCACCCGCAGCAAGCGGGCCTGAGTGCCAAGGGGCAGTTCACCGATCTCGTCCAGAAAAATAGTCCCTCCGTTTACCGTCTCAAAATAGCCTTTACGGCTGTCAACGGCCCCGGTAAAGGAACCTTTCTCATGGCCAAAAAGCTCGGAGTCGATGGTTCCTTCGGGAATGGCGCCGCAGTTTACCGCAATAAACGGGTTGTGCTTCCGCGCCGAAAGCGTATGTATAATGTTGGAAAAGGCTTCCTTGCCGACGCCGCTTTCGCCGTTGATAAGGACAGTAAGGTCTGTGGCGGACACCTGCTCCGCAACGTGCAGGGCATGGTTGAGGGCCGGGGCATTGCCAATGATGCCGAAGCGGGCTTTGATGCTTTGGATATCCATTCTGTATTTCTGCGCTGCTTAGTGCGGCTGTTGCGGGCTTAGCATTTTTCCGATCAGCGTGCCCTGAGTTGCACGCTCAATTTTTACCAGCGCGTAATCGCCTTTGCTCAGATTCCGGTCTTCTTTTGGAAAGACAACCACCTTGTTTTGCGAATTCCTGCCAGACCAATCGTAGGCGCTGCGCTTGCTGTCGGCCTCTATAAGCACCTCGCAGACACTGCCTATATCCGCTGCGTAGCTTTCGCGACTGCAGCCGTTCTGCATCTCAATAATTTCGCTCAGGCGACGAGCTTTTATCGCATCAGGTACATCATCTTCATACCGGCGGGCGGCCAGTGTACCGGGCCGCTCGCTATATGAAAACATATAGGCATAATCAAAACGACAAGCCTTCATCAGACTTAAAGTATCCTGATGATCTTCTTGGCTTTCTGTGCAAAATCCGCTGATTACATCGGTGCTCAGGCCGCAGTCCGGCATGACTTCACGAATGCGCTTCACCTTATGGAGGTACCATTCGCGGGTGTAGGTACGGTTCATAAGCTGCAGGATGCGCGTATTCCCGCTTTGCACCGGCAGATGGATGTATTTGCAGACGTTGTGGTGCGCGGCCATCACGTGCAGCACCTTGTCGGTAATGTCTTTAGGGTGGGATGTAGAGAACCGGACACGAAGCAGTGGCGAGACGGCCGCCACGAGCTCCAGCAGGTCTGCAAAGTCAACCGTCTCCTGACCTTGAGGATCATTCCAGTAATAGCTGTCCACATTCTGGCCAAGCAGGGTTACTTCCCGGAAGCCGTTTTCAAATAAGTCGCTGCACTCGCGCACGATGGATTGTGCATCGCGGCTACGCTCCCGGCCACGCGTAAAGGGCACTACGCAGAAGCTGCACATATTGTTGCAGCCGCGCATGATGGACACGAATGCGCTAACCCCATTACTGTTCAGGCGCACAGGCGACAGATCCGCATAGGTTTCTTCGCGGCTGAGCAGCACATTTACGCTCCTCTGGCCGCCTTCAGCTTCTACTATTAAAGCAGGCAGGCTGCGGTAAGCGTCTGGCCCTACCACAATATCCACCAGCTTTTCTTCCTCTAAAAATTTCGTTTTCAGACGCTCGGCCATGCAGCCTAATACGCCTATGAGGAGGCCACTGTTGCGCGCTTTTGCTTTCTTGAAATTCTTCAGGCGTGCCCGAACGGTTTCTTCCGCCTTTTCCCGGATGGAGCAGGTATTCAGAAGTATCAATGAGGCCTCATCAACATTGGGTGTAGCTGAAAAGCCCTCTGCCTGCAATATAGAAGCGACAATCTCAGAATCGGCAAAATTCATTTGGCAGCCGTAGCTTTCTATATAAAAGCGGCGTCCGAAAGGCTGGCCGACCGGCATGGCGGGCGCATACACTTCCCCTTGCCGGCGCTCATCTATCTTTTTCACCGGCAGGGCTTCTGCCAAAATTTCATTCAACATTTTTTGAAGCGCAGGTTTTACTGATTTGCGGCGGGGCTGAAACGGCTCATTCGCAAGGCTGGCAAAGATACTTCCTGCGGCCTACAGACTGCCACTTCGTCTGTATTCTTTCGGTGAGTACGGCAAATAGCCCCTCCGTAATCAGTAGGCCTTCTTCACTTTCACGTCCATGCCCTGCTTCACCTGCATGAGCGCGGTGGTAAGCACGGTATCGCCCATCTGCAAACCCCGGGTGATCTGAACGCGATCCTGGGTGCGGTCGCCGGTCTGAACGGTCTGAAGCACGGCTTTGCCATTGCGCACAACCACGACCTTGCGCTCACGCGTGGTGGGAATGATGCTTTGGCTGGGCACCAGAATGCTTTCTCCCTGCGCTCCAAACGGAACAACCACATGCGCAAAGGCTCCGGGTACTAGCTTCTTACCCGGATTAGGCACAACCGCCCGCGCACGAACGGTATGCGTTGCGGCATCCGCGCCGGGCTCAATGGCCGACACCTTGCCGGTGAGCGTATCCAGCATTCCGTCTATAAAAAAGCGCACTTCCTGTCCCAGACGAAGCTGTCCGCGGTATTGGTCAGGTATGGAAAAATCCATTTTAAGCGGCGAAAGCTGCTGCAGCGTGGCTACGGTAGTAGTGGCAGACACGATGGCACCAGGCGATACATTGCGCAATCCAATGGTTCCGTCAAACGGCGCTGCGATGCGCAGGCGTGACAGATTAGCCAGGCTGACGGCAATGTCGGCTTCAATGCCTTTCACGTCTGTCTGGCTGGCTTCATATTCCTGTTTACTGATGCCGCCGATGCGCACCAGCTCGCCGTAGCGCCGCTGCGTAGTCTGCTGCAGGGAGCGCTGCGCCTGCAGCTTGGCAATCTGTGCCTGTACGTCCGCGTCGTTCAGCTGTAGCAGGAGCTGACCCTTGCGCACGGTAGTGCCCTCGCGAAAGAAGATGCCGGTAACCCTTCCGGCAATTTCCGGATGAATGTCAATGGACTCATTAGCCAGCAGCTCTCCAGACGCCACGTATGTGGGCGCATAAGCAACCGGCTTTACCACATATGCCTCTGCGGTGACGCCTTGTGGCTTGCCGGCGCCACCTTTTGTGCCCGCGGCATCGTTATTTTTATCTCTGCAGGAATAAATCAGCAATGCAAGCGTGAGCAGCAGGGACAAACGGAAAGGCAACGGAGCACGGAATATCATTCTTTCGGGATTGGTTTCGGGCTTAGAATATCGTGCCGTAAAGGTATCCGGCGCCCAGATATTAGCGAGGCTGCGGGCGGCAAGATTGTTGCGATTGCGGTATAGGCGAAAGGCTGCTTTATTAACGCTTCTGATTGGAATGGTGCTCGTCATCCAGTTTGTTTTTCCGCACAATCTCCGGCTGGCCTCCTGGTACAACAGCTACGTCTTTCGCCCCTTTCAAAGCGCGCGCAACATAGTCTTCGGCGCCGTCCCGTTTTCTGTAGGGGATGTATTGTATATGCTGGGCGGCTTTGTAGTAGTTGCTATGATTATCCGCTGGATTTATCTGCTGATCCGGATACGTACGCAGCACCATGAGCTGGCGCACAGCTTTATGAACAGCATCCTGACGCTGGGTACAGTGTATCTGTTTTTCTTCATAGGCTGGGGCGGCAACTATTACAAGCCGACACTCTCCAAATTCTGGGGATTGCCACAATCAGCGGAGCCTGTAAAAGCCATCGTGGTCGCGTATGACAGCTTCCTGATTACGAAGCTGAACGCGCTGGCGCCGGACTATCGTGGGATTTCTTTCCGGAAAACCAACGAGCAGGCCAAGCGCTTCTACCGCGAGCTTACCGACAGCAAGACACGCCTTAGGGGCATGAAGTCAAAGGCCTCACTTTACGGGTATTTCATGCAGTATCTCGGCATTCAAGGATATTATAATCCCTTCACAGGCGAGGCGCAGGTAAACAATCTGCTCCCGGAATTTATGCTTCCATTTGTAGTGTGTCATGAGATGGCCCATCAGAGTGGCATTGCCGCCGAAGACGATGCCAACCTGCTGTCTTACGCTATTTGCACCGTCTCGCCAGACAGCGCATTTGCCTATTCCGGATATTTTAATCTCTGGCTTTACGCCCAATCCCGCCTCAAGGCAACAGACTCGGTACTGGCCGATGAGCTGCTCGCCAGGCTCAACCCGCTTTCTCACGCGCAGCTGGATACGCTGCGCGCTATTCGCAGAAAATACCGGAGCTCTGTATCCGAATATAGTAGCCGGCTCTACGACTCTTACCTGCGCCTTCACAACCAGAAAGAAGGCATCCACAGCTACGACAATGTGGCGCTGACAGCCTGGAGCTGGGAACAGACGCGGGCCGTCCGCACATCCGTCATCACTATCCCTTAGCCGGCGCAAACAATCCTTACAAAGCCGGCAGTGGTTAAAGGGAATTGCGGTAATAAGTTTCCAGTTTACGGGTACAGCGCGTCGTCGTTTATCTTCATGCCGCTAATTTTTTAATGAGTTATAATAAAAGTCGCCTTGATTATAATTTTGTTTCTTCACCGCCGCGCGGATGTCTGCCTGCCTGCCTGATAACCTTATACTATGAAAAAGTCCTCCCTGCTGCTCGTCGCCATCCTGATCTGCATTTTTCCCGCAGCAGCCAATAATGTGCAGCTTACCAATCTCAGCATACTGAATAATGGCCCCGGTAATATTCAGGTGAAGTTTGACGTAAGCTGGGATAATTCCTGGCGCAGCACGGTCGGCCAGGCCAACTACGACGGCGTGTGGGTGTTCTTCAAGTATAAGGATATATCCGGCAACTGGAAGCACATCACTATGACGGGGAATAACAATGTGGTTCCAACAGGCTATGATGTGTATCAGACAAATGACTTTCTGAAAGTGGGCGCTATGCTGTATCGCGAGCCCACTAACCTTGGCATAGGCACGTCCACAATCAGCGACGTAAAGCTTGGCGTGGTCAACACCCTGCCGTATGACATAGATGTGCGTGGATTTGCTATTGAGATGGTTTATATACCAGCGCCCGCTATCCGGCCGTATTTCGGGGATGGGAATGGGACATTGGAGTCAACCAACGCTTTTCACTATACAAACAACACCGCAACCACGTCATCTGTCTTGCCTATGCTCACGGATGCCAACGGTGGCGATGATGCAAAACTGGACAATGATGGCATTTACGTCTATAGCAACGATACGATCCAGATGACCAACCCAATTGGCTCCCTGGATCCATTCCCAACCATGAAGGCGGAGTGGTGCATGAAGTATGAGATCAGCCAGGCACAGTACCGCGACTTTCTCAACGCGCTTATACCTGCTCCGGCACCTGCGAGGTAACGGGCAATGCCGGCATCATCACCCGCGGCGGACATTGGTTCTCCGTTGCCACCACGCTCCAGGTAAGCGACCGCAGTAATAATACTCAGCCATCCATTTCTACACGCTCCGGTGGTTTTGGCGGCCGTGGTATGCTTTATATCCGCTGAGGATACCGGTCAAAAGTTGAAGTTGTACGTCACGCTCGGCAGAATGGGGAAGATGCTTACCTGCTTCACCTTCACATCAAACTCGCCATTTCCAAGGGGCTTCGTGTCCACGTACAGGAAGTAAGGGTTGGCGCGACTA
This sequence comes from Chitinophagaceae bacterium, assembly GCA_965246765.1. GTDB lineage: Bacteria > Bacteroidota > Bacteroidia > Chitinophagales > Chitinophagaceae > UBA1952. Next base: position 573,447 of record CBDFFJ010000004.1, on the reverse strand, counting down.
TACACATTGTAAATGGAGAAGGCCCAGGAGCCCTTCCAGCGGCGCGGCTTCTGGTGCTGTGGCGTAAGCACTGCGCTGACGTCTAAGCGGTGATAAGGGAAGATGCGGTAGGCGTTGAGCTTGCTGTACTGAGCCACCAGCTGCTGATCCACGAAGTAGTAGTTGGTCGGCAGGGTGATGGCGTTTCCGGAACCATATACAAAGACGGCTGAGAACGTCCATTTTTTGGAATGCTCGTAAGACGCGACAATAGAGACGTCGTGCCGGCGGTCATACTTGGCAGGAAACTCTTCCCCGCTATTCAGCTTCGGAAACTTGCGATAAGTCCATGCGAGCGTGTAGCCGATCCATCCGGTAAACTTCCCTTTGGTTTTATTCACGAAAAACTCAGCGCCGTATGCATCGCCGGCGCCAAATACAAAATCGCGCTCCGGATCGCGCAGCGTCTGCGGCGTATATCCTTCACGATACTCGATCTGGTTGTGCATATCCTTATAATAAACCTCCACTGAAGTCTCCAGCATATTGTTCAGGAAATTCCGGAAATAGCCGAGGGAATACTGCCACGCGCGTTGCGGCTGCACATAATAAGTGCTGGGCACCCAGATGTCGGTAGGCAGCGTAGAGCCATTATTACTCACGAGATGGATGTACTGGTTGGAGCGCACCACCGACGCCTTCAGAGAGCTGTTATGTCCGAGATCAAAGCGCAGGTTCAGGCGCGGCTCAAGGCCGTCATAACTCTTCACGATGCTGCCCGCGCCATATTCCGTGCTGTCAATAGTATTCAGGCCGGAGGCGTCGTAGGTTCTGCGCACATAAGGGCCTGCCTGGCCAAAGTAAGAATAGCGCAGGCCGGCATTCACCTTCAGCCAGGGGAACGGATCAAACTCATCCAGCACATAGATTCCTGCCTCATGCGCATACTTGATAGATGCATTATCCGGCTTAAACTCGGTGGTGTCCGAATGCCCGGAGATCTGGTTGGGTACAAACCGGTGGTAAGTGTAGGCTACGCCCGCCTTGATATGATGATTAGAAGGCGTAAACCAATCCAGGTCGCTCTTTGCATTCCAGTCGCGGATGCCGGAAGACAGTTTTACGGCGAAATTGTTCTGCTCGCCTTCAAAAGAGAATTTGTACTCGTTATAGACGAGCGTCGTGTTTAGAAAGACCTTATCGTTGAAAAGGTGATTGTAGCGGAGGGTGGCGGTGGAATTGCCCCAGGGAATCTTTGCTTTAAACGACCGGCTTTCAGACGCGAATGTGAACTTATCCTGTCCGAAATAGCCGGACAGATACAGACGGTCCTTCGGACCGAGCTTGTAATTGGCTTTCAGATTCGCATCGTAGAAGTAATAGCCGGAGCCACCCAGTTTGTCGCCGGCAAATGGCTTTATGAGCAGGTCAATGTAAGTGCGCCTGCCGGACAACATAAAGGAGCCTTTCCCTTTGTTGATTGGCCCTTCAAGCGTAAGCCGTGAGGCGATAAGACCGATGCCGCCGGTTGCATGGTATTCCTTGCTATTCCCTTCCTTCATGCTCACATCCACCACCGACGAGAGGCGCCCGCCATAGTTTGCCGGCATAGAGCCTTTGATGAGTGTTACATTTTTGAGGGCATCTGAATTAAAAACAGAAAAAAATCCAAATAGGTGACCGGTATTGTAAACCACGGCATCGTCCAGCAGGATGAGATTCTGGTCGGGTCCGCCACCACGCACGTAGAACCCGCTGTTTCCTTCGCCGGCGCTTTGCACGCCCGGCATGAGCTGAAGGGTTTTTAGAATGTCTGTTTCGCCAAAGATCACCGGCAGCGTCTTCATCTTATCCACGCTGAGCGAGATGGTGCCCATTTCGGAGCCCTTCACATTTTCGTCTTTCCGCTCAGACGTAACTACCACTTCCTTTATTTCCGACGCGCTTTGCAGCTCTATGTCGTTGGTCTTGCTCTCAATCAGCGCAAGCTGCTGAGAAGTCGTTGCATAGCCTACGTAGGAAAAGTTGATCGTATAATTTCCCGCCGGCACCGTGATGGAATAGAAGCCGTAATTGTTCGTCTGCGTGCCGATGGCAAGCTCCTTAACAAATACAGTAGCGCCGATCAGCGATTCGCTGGAACGGCCATCACGAACGTAGCCGGAAAGCGTAACCTTACTCTGCGCAGCTGCCAGCAGCGGAAAAAGCATCAGCGCGCAAAGCATGCGCAGAAAAAAAAGTTTCATGTGGTAAGTCGTGCGCCGTGTAACGCGCGCTGTTGCCTGATTGTTGTCCAATGCCCGCTACAGGCTGTCTTTTACTTCGCCACACTCCAGCATCTTCTTGCCGAAGTATGGATTTTTTATTTCCTCTTCGCTGCTCAGCCAATATCCGCCCTGGTCATTCATGGCCATCGGGCAATACTGGTGATAAGTCTTTGCATTCTTCAGGTTAGCCAGCTTCAGCACCTTGTACATAGCTTCAGACACCCCGGCAAACCTGTTTCGCTTCTGCTCCACCGAGTCGGCCTTTGCGGTGATGATGGAGTCGCAGCCGTTCATAAGCTTTTTCAGCTGAGGCTGCATTTCTGTCGCCTGCGGCGCGCTGCCTGTCCCGTGCAAAAAAAGCTCTGCTGCCGAAAGCAGACGTGATGCGGCCTCGTCAGCCTTTGGACCATTGGTAGCCACAAGGGCATCCTTGAGGCCGTAGTACGTTGAAAGCATATTCATCAGCTCAATCGTCTGCTCCTTGCTCAGATCGCTTTCCGGCGCTTTGGGGATGGCTGCTTCCGCTGTTTTTTCAGTCGCCCCGGCAGGCTTCCTGTCACCGCCACAAGCAGCGAGCAGTCCGGATATCAGGAGCAGGGAGACTGTTGGAAAACGCATCATATGGACTAATAACGAATTAAGGCGCAAAAGTAAGGCAATGCACCCGCCGCCTTTTGCGCCTTGCCGTAAATTCGCGCCGCTATGCTTATATCCCTGCAGAATGTATCCTTTCACTTTGGCGCCCGGGCAATTTTAGAAGAAGCCAACTGGCAGGTTCACACCGGGGAGCGTATAGGCCTCGTAGGTCCGAATGGCGCAGGAAAATCCACGGTGCTGCGCCTGATGACCGGCGCGTACAGCGTAGACGGCGGCTCTATTTCCAAGCCGAAAGACGTCAGTCTCGGGTTTTTTAACCAGGACCTGCTTTCTTTTTCTACAGATGATTCCATTCTGTCGGTAGGCATGCAGGCATATGAGCGCGCCAAGCAGATTGAAGCGGATATGGAACGCATCCTGAAAGCCCTGGAAACAAAGCCGGACGATGCGAAGCTGCTGGACGACTACAGCCATGCACTTCACGATTATGAAGTGGCGGGCGGCTATGAGATGGAGCATAAAACAGCAGAAGTGCTGGAAGGCCTCGGCTTCTCAACCACCGATCTTCAGCGACCATACAATGAGTTCAGCGGCGGGTGGCGGATGCGCGTGCTCCTCGCTAAGATGATGCTGCAAGCGCCTGACCTGCTCCTCCTTGACGAACCTACGAACCACCTTGACCTGCCATCTATTGAGTGGCTGGAGCGCTATCTGCAGGGCTATCCCGGCTCTGTAATTATCGTTAGCCATGACCGTTACTTCCTGGACCGCATGGTAACGAAGATTGTGGAAGTCTTCCAGCGGACACTGGTGCCTTATACCGGCAACTATACTTTCTTCCAGAAGGAAAAAGCGGAGCGCATGGAGCTTATGCAGCGCGCTTACGAGAATCAACAGGATTACATCCGCCAGCAGGAGCGCTTCGTGGAACGCTTTAAGGCGAAGGCATCCAAAGCGGCACAGGCGCAAAGCATTGTTAAGCGACTGGACAAACTGGAACGCATTGAAAGCCCGGACAGCACCGTGCCGGTGATGAATATCAACTTTGACGTGGCCGTGCAGCCCGGCAAAATCATCAACACGCTTAAAGACGTTTCTAAAAGCTACGGCCCTTTGAAGCTGCTGGAAAAGGCGGACGGCGAGATAATCCGCGGAGACAAGATTGCGCTGATTGGCGCTAACGGCAAGGGCAAATCCACACTGCTGCGCATCATCACCGGAAGAGAGCCGATTGACGGCGGCGAGCGCAAGGAAGGGCACAACGTAGAAGAGGCGTTTTACGCTCAGCACCAATTGGAATCGCTGAATGTGGAAATAGAAATACTGGAAGAGCTGAAACGCAGCGGCAGCGGCATGACGGAGGTGCAATTGCGGCAGCTGCTCGGCTGCTTCCTGTTTGGCGGGGATGACGTGTTTAAGAAAATCCGGGTGCTGAGCGGCGGTGAGAAGGCGCGGGTTGCCTTGGCAAAAACGATCATCACCAAAGCCAACTTCATGCTGCTGGATGAGCCTACAAACCACCTGGACATGCAGAGCGTAGAGATGCTGATTGAGGCGCTGAACGATTACGAAGGCACGCTCATTTTAGTAAGCCACGACCGTTATTTTATTTCCCAGACCGCCAATAAAATCTGGTGGATTGAGGAAGGAAAGATTAAAGAGTTTGTAGGGACTTACGACGAGTGGCATACGTGGATGGATGAGCGCGCGGCGAAGAAAAAAGTAGAAACCGCACCGCAACCGGTGGTAAAGGAAAAGCCTAAAGAAGCTGCGCCGGTAGAAAAGAAGGCACCGGACAATGAGGCCCGCACACGTCAAAAGGAATATGAGAAACAGCAAAAGAAAGTAGAGCGCCTGGAAGCAGACGCGAAGAAGCTGCAAACAGAAAAAGCAGCTCTTGAAGCCCAGCTTGGCGACCCGGCGATGTATGCGGACAAGCAAAAATTCAGCGGGCTGGACGCTAAGTACCGGACGCAATCTGCAGCGTGGGAAAGGGCCAATAAGGAATATGAAAAAGCTTTTGAAGAACTGATGGAACTGGAAGAAAAGCTGGCCTGATTTTCTATCTTTCAATCCGAAATCCTGTTACCCTGCGCGTAGCCGAAGGGCCAAAATCCGAAATTCAATTATGCCATCCTTTGACATCACCTCCAAAATAGACGTTCAGACGCTGGACAATGCTATCAACATCGTCAAAAAAGAAGTAGAAAACCGCTATGACTTCAAAGGAAGCCACGTAGTAGTTGAGCTTAACAAGAAAGACTTTACCCTCGCGCTTGAGACGGACAGCGATATGCAGATGCGTCAGCTGGAGGATATTCTGCTTACGAAATCCATGCGCCAGGGCATTGAATCTAATGCCTTTGACATGGGTGGCGAGCCAACGGCCTCCGGCAAATTCATGCGGAAAACCGTGAAAGTGAAAAACGGCATTGATAAGGAATCTTCAAAGAAAATAGTCAAGCTTATCAAAGACAGCGGCCTTAAGGTGCAGGCGGCCATCATGGACGATATTGTCCGCGTGACGGCTAAAAAAATTGATGATCTCCAGGATGTGATTCAACTATGCCGTACCAGCAGCCTTGATATGCCGCTGCAGTATGTGAATATGAAAAACTAAAAACCGTTTACCGCGTCCCGCATCAGAGGCTGCACTTTGTCTTTATCAGAAACGATGGCGACGGCGGGATCTATTTTCCAATCAATGGCCAGGGCAGGATCGTCATAAGCAATGCCACCCTCCGTGCTTTTGTCGTAGTAATTGTCGCATTTGTAAAGAATCTCCGCCGACTCACTTAAAACGGAATAGCCGTGAGCGAACCCCCTCGGCACCAGAAACTGCAGGCGGTTCTCTGCGCTAAGCTCCATACCATACCATTGCCCGAATGTGGCGCTGCCTCTGCGTATGTCCACAACCACATCCCAGATGGCACCTTCCAGCACGCGGATCAGCTTGGTCTGAGGCGTCGGATTGTTCTGGTAGTGTAATCCGCGCACTACATTACGGACGGAACGTGCCTGATTGTCCTGAATGAACGGAATGTGATGCCCCGTCAGCTCGCTGAACTGTATCCAGTTGAATGACTCAAAAAAGTAACCGCGGTCATCATTGAACACACGTGGCTCTACGATCAGCAAGCCGTCAATATGCGTTCGCGTCAGCTTCATGCTGCAACAGCCATTTTAGCGACAACCTCCAGCAGTCCGTCAGTCACATAGCGAAGTTCTTCCTCGCCAAGCTCTGTGTGGATAGGCAGCGAGATTACACAGGCATTCAGCATATCCGTCACCGGCAGGTGGCAATCTTCACCGGCAAATTCCTTCAGCATGTTCTGCTTATGGCTCGGCACCGGGTAATAGATCATGGATGGAATGTGCTTGTCGGCTAATGCCTTTACCACTTCATCCCGGTCAACGCCCTTTAGCCGGAGCGTATATTGATGAAAAACATGCTTGCTATATGGCGTGCGGGCCGGCGTTATAATCTGCTCGTTCCCCGCAAAGGCCGCATCATAGTAGTCCGCAACGGCACGGCGGGCATCACAGTATTCATCCAGATGGCGCAGCTTTATGCGCAGGATGGCGGCCTGTATTGTATCAAGACGGCTGTTGCAGCCCACGACCTCATGATAGTAACGCACTTTCTGGCCATGGTTGGCAATCATCCGCAGCTTATCCGCCATAGCGTCATCGTTGGTAAACATGGCCCCGCCGTCGCCGTAGCAACCCAGATTTTTTGAAGGGAAGAAGGATGTACAGCCGATCAGGCCCATTGAGCCGTTCATTACGGTGCGTCCGTCAGAAAATGTATAGGTGCCGCCGATGGCCTGTGCATTATCTTCAATAAGCGGTATCCGGTGCTCAGTGGCCAGCTGCATAAGCGGTTCCATGTTGGCGCTCTGCCCATACAGATGCACCGGGATAATAGCCTTGGTACGGGTGGTAATAGCCGCTCGTACGGACTCCGGATTCATCGTAAACGTATCTGCGTCAACGTCCACAAAGACGGGCTTCAGGCCAAGCAGCGCAACCACTTCCACCGTAGCTATATAAGTGAAAGACGGCGTGATAATCTCATCGCCTGGCTTCACATCCAGAGCCATGAGCGCCATCTGCAGCGCGTCGGTGCCATTGGCGCAGGGTATTACGTGCTTCACGCCCAGATATGCTTCAAGCTCCTTCCCGAACGCAGCTACGTCCGGGCCGTTGATGAAAGCCGTGCTTTCAATCACACGCTGCACAGCGGCGTCAACTTCAGGCTTTATCTTTTGGTACTGACGCTTCAGGTCCACCATTTGTAAGGGCTGCATATGCTTGGCGTATTCGTATTTTAAGGCGGCAAAAATAGGGCCTTTTCACCGCGGGCCGGCCTCCGTACCTTTACTCCATATGCTGATAAAAAGGATGATGCTGGCAGCTGTTGCCCTTTTCGCAATCCATGCGGCGGCTCAGGCCCAGACAGAACTGTTCGGGTCCGTTAAAGAGCCTTCCCGGAAAGGCCTCATCATTGGCGCCAACGGAAACCTGGATATACCGGGCGGTGACCTGGCGAAGCGCTTCGGCCTCTCATTCCGCATCGGCCCCTCGCTGATGTACAAGACAGAGACCAATTGGATGTTCGGCATTAAGGCGGATTTTATTTTCGGAAATAAAATAAAGGAAGATTCACTGCTTATCGGCGTCCGCGACGCCAACTTCCAGTTTATCAATAATGAGGGGCAACGTATCAGCGTTGGTATTTATGAGCGCGGCTACCTTATTGGCGTGCAGGCCGGGAAAATTTTTCCAATCAACAAGGCGCATCCAAACAGCGGATGGCTCGTAATGACCGGCGCCGGTTTCGTGCAGCATAAGATCACCATTTTTGACGATGGCAAGAGCATCCCGCAGCTGCGCGACGACTACCGCAAGGGCTATGACCGCCTGACAAATGGCTGGTTCGTGGAGCAGTTCCTGGGCTACAATATGTTTGATAAAAGCGGCCTTATCAACTTTCACATCGGCCTTAACCTGATGGCCGGGTTCACCAAAGGCCGCCGCGATTTCCTTTATGATGTGATGCGTAAGGACGACGCTTCGCGCATCGACCTGCTGTTTGGCATCCGCGGCGGATGGTATATTCCGGTCTTTAAGAAGAAGAGCGAGGAAATCTTCTTTGAATAAAGCTACTTGCTGAAGTAGCGCTCCACAATCTCAAAAAAGCTTTGTGCTGCGTCCGTCTGCTCTTCGGTGATCCAAAGCTGCTCCCGAAGCCAGTGCAGCGCCTTACTCTCACTACCACTCTGATTGATATAGTCCAGGGCCTGCTCGTATGCCAGCCGGTCATTGCCAAAAAGCTCAGACATTATCTGATACTTGTCGTTAATGCTGATCAGCGAGCGAATGTCTTTTAGATCCGGCGCAGCAGCCAGATCAGGATTAGATTCCGCTTTACCGGCGCCTGCGATCGCTGTTTGTCCGGCTTCTTCCTCCGTATCATGCTCCAGTTGCATTGCTTCCGTCAGTTCCGCCAATGTCGGCTCCTGGATTGCGGGAAGGGCGTCCTTGGCAGCGCCTGGCTGTGTCTGCATCACCGGGAGCCTGCTGCGCCATTCCAAAAGGTCAGCATAGAGCACGCGGGTGTAATCCAGCATCAGATCAATATCTATAGCGGTGCAATGCTCCGGTTGCGCAGAGCGCTCACTGATTTTTTGCAGCAGGGTAGGGATGCGCATGGCAGTAGGAGTTTTAGGTTAATGGTCAGGTGTCAGGGCTGTCGTCAATCAAAGATATTCAGCGGCAGGCCGGCATACTACATTTGCGGCAACTCCAAATCCCAGACGGGCCATGTTCCTGGAACCCCACCATACCGGAAGCCGAAGCGGCTGGATAGAAGTCATCTGCGGCTCCATGTTCAGCGGCAAGACAGAAGAAATCATCCGCCGGGTAAGGCGCGCAGAGATTGCCCGACAGGCCGTGGAGATATTCAAGCCCGCTATTGATACCCGTTACCATGCGCTGGACATTGTATCGCACAATAACGAGAACCGCATCCGCAGCACGCCCGTGGAAAGCTCCGCCGCCATTCTGCTGCTGGCGGGCGATGCGCAGGTAGTGGGCATAGATGAAGCACAGTTTTTTGACGATGGCCTGCCCGAGGTAGCAGACAGGCTGGCAGGTAGGGGCGTACGGGTTATCGCCGCCGGCCTGGATATGGACTTTACCGGCGCGTCCTTCGGCCCCATGCCACAGCTGCTTGCGCGGGCTGAGTACATCACCAAGCTGCATGCCATATGCGCCCGCTGCGGCGGCCTGGCCTCCTACTCTTACCGCAAGACGGATGGGGGCGGGAAGATTCTGCTTGGCGAGCAGGATATCTATGAGGCGCGCTGCAGAAAGTGCTTTTATGAATAGCAGCAGCCAGCCTCCCGCCATGCCCGCAGGCAATGCGCTAAGGCATCATAATACGCCGGTGCGTCTGATATACCGGCTGGCTCATGCGTGGCCTGGGCTTGTAGGCAGGCGCCTCGCCTTCGGCAAGCTTTTCCGCCACCAGCTGCGCCACTGCCTGCTGAAAGCGGTGATGCGGGCAGTGCAGCGTGCCGGCATCAAAGTAAGTGTGGCTGTGCAAAATGCCGCTGCTGAACAGCGTCAGAAATTGCATGTTGAGCGACTGGAAATTCCAGCTTCCTGCTTCCGCCTTCAATATCCCTTTCACTATTTCACCATTCAGCGGCAGGTCAACGATCTCGTTTAAAATGCGTAGTGGCATTGGATAAAATGTTTGCGCTAATGTGCGGCGCGCTGCACGAACGGCTTACTAATGGCTCGCAAACGAATATGCGTTGACAATCCGCAAAGATTTACCCGGACATGTTTATTTCCCCAGGCGCAGCCGGCCGGCGGCAGACAAACAAACAGGCGTCGTCGCAAATCGTCGCCTATTTTTACAGCATGCTTCGCCGCTTGCTCACAACCATCCTGCTGGCCGTGCCCCTGCTTGCGGGCGCCGCTTCTGAAGAAGACACGTGGACGCTGGAACGCTGCGTGGCTTATGCCCTCACCCACAATATTTCTATCCAGCAAAGCGTACTCAATGAGCGCCTCGCCGCCCTTGCGCTGAAGCAAAGCCGCCTTTCGCAGCTGCCTAATGCGAACCTCAGCACCGGGTACGGCATCTCCTATGGCCGTTCCATTGATCCTACCACCAACCAGTTTGTAGACGGCCACTACAACTTCTCTTCCGTAGGCGGACAGGCAGATGTATTGATTTTCGGGTGGTTTCAGAAGCGCAATACCATTGCGAAGAATGACCTGCTGCACCAGGCGGCGCAGGCAGATCTGGACCAGCTTAAGGATGACGTGTCGCTCAATGTGGCTACCGGCTTTCTCCGGGCACTGCTGGCTAAGGAACAGATTGGCGTGGCGCAGAAGCAGGTGGACCTTTCTGCCCAGCAGCTCTCGCAGACCCAAAGATTTGCGGAAGCAGGCCGCCTGCCCCAACTCAACGTAGCCCAACTTCGCTCACAAGTAGCCACCGACAGCAGCACGCTGATCAGTGCTATATCGGATTACACCGCCGCTATTCTTGACCTCAAAGCGCTCCTCAACCTGGATTTTGAGACGCCTTTTTCCGTTACGCCACCGCAGATAGACGTCGCCTCTCTGACAGAACTTGCCAATTATGCGCCGGCAGCCGTCTATACGGAAGCGCTTAAGCACTTCGGGGCAGTCAAAGGTGCCAGCTTCCGGGTAGAAAGCGCGCAGAAAGCATACCAGGCCTACCGTGGCGCATTGCTGCCGCAACTCACGCTCAACGCGCAAGTGGGCTCCAACTTCGCAACCACCTATAAGGATTACGGCACGCCTTACATCAAAGACACCCAAACCGTCGGCTTTGTGGACGTGGGCGGCTTCTTTAGCGTGCCGGTGAACGCGCCGAACTATGCGGTGCCTGTGCTGAACACCACGCCTTACAACACACAGCTTGGCAATAACCTTCGCCAGACTTACTCCATCAACCTGACCATTCCGGTATTTAACGCCTGGACAGGGCAGGCGGCGGCCCGCCAGTCTAAGATCTCTGTCGCTTCGCAGGAGCTGGCGAAGTACAACACAGAGCTAAAGCTGAAGCAGGATGTGTATAAAGCATCCAGCGACGCGCGCAACGCGCTGCAGAAGTACGGCGCAGCCGGGCGTGCAGCCGAAGCTGCAGCCGAAGCTTTTTCCTTTGCGCAAAAGCGCTATGACCTGGGTCTGACGAATACTGTGGAGTACCTTGTCATTCAAAACAACCAGTTTCGGGCAGACGCCGCGCTCGCCAACGCGAAATATGACCTGATGTTCCGGTTGAAGGTGATAGATTATTATCTGGGCCGCACCCTAAGGCTTTAAGGCTTTCATTTCCTAAACCGCCGGGCTGCTGTGCGTGAGTAGCGCTATCGTCGCCCGGGCCCCATCAGTCCATGCAAGAGTTTAAAAAAGTGCTCCAAGAGGCCATTCAGGCAGCGGGTGCAATCATCAGGCGCCGCTTCCAGGGAGATTTTGTAGTGGATCATAAGGAAGGCATCAACAACCTGGTCACGGAAGTGGATAAGCAGGCAGAGGCTGCGATCATCCGGATTATAAGCCGCGAATTTCCAGGCCATACCATCCTCAGCGAAGAGGCCGGCCTGCTGGAGCAGCATTCGGATTATGTCTGGTTTGTGGATCCCATTGACGGCACGGTCAACTTTGCGCATGGCATTCCGCTGTGCTGCGTTTCTATAGCCCTGCGCCACAAGCAGGATCTGCTGATCGGCGCCGTATATAATCCCATGATGAACGAGCTGTTTTTCGCCGAAAAAGGCGCCGGCGCCACACTGAACGGCGAAAAGATTCACGTCTCACTCAAGGAAGATTTTTTACGCGCCTGTCTGGTCACGGGCTTTCCGTACAAGATGCCGGCCGAGGGCGATCACCCGCTCAAGGTGTTTGAGCGGGCCATAAAGCGCGGTCTGCCGGTGCGTCGCCTTGGTTCAGCTGCTATTGATCTTTGCTGGGTAGCCTGTGGCCGCTTTGACGGTTTTTGGGAATACAACCTTAGCCCATGGGATATTGCCGCCGGTTATCTGATAGTCGCAGAAGCCGGCGGCAGCATCACGGATTTTAACGGTAAGCCGTATGACGTTTTTGATAAGGAAACACTCGCCACCAACGGCCTGATCCACGCGCCGCTGATGGCGATGATCCGGAACGCCGAGGGAGAAGCGGGCCTGATAGCATAACTCATTCGCGTAACTACATAATCTCATTTTTTATTAGGAAAGAATGGAAGCTCCACAACGCACTGAAATAGCCTCGCTCGGTGAGTTTGGCCTCATAGAGCACCTCACGCGAAACAATGAAACCGTAAACGCCGGCACCCTCCTCAGTGTGGGCGACGATGCCGCCGTCATAGACCATTTCGGCAAGCAGACGGTGATTACAACCGATCTTCTACTGGAAGGCATTCACTTTGACCTGACCTATACACCGCTGAAGCATTTAGGTTATAAAGCCGTAGCCGTAAACCTGTCTGATCTCTGCGCGATGATGGCTACGCCAACGCATATTACAGTCAGTATCGGCATTTCCAACCGGTTTTCAGTAGAAGCACTGGACGAGCTGTATTCGGGTATCTATGCTGCCTGCGAACGGTACTCGGTTGATCTTGTAGGCGGCGACACCTCATCATCGCTCAAGGGACTTGTAATCAGCGTGACCGCTGTCGGCGAAGTAGCTACCGATGCCTTTATTACGCGCAGCGGCGCGCAGCCTGCTGACCTGATCTGCGTTTCCGGCACCCTTGGCTGCGCTTATCTTGGCCTGCAACTGCTGGAGCGGGAGAAGAAGATTTTCCTCGAGCATCCTGAAGCACAGCCGGAGCTGGCAACGCACACCTACTGCATTGGGAGGCAGCTCAAACCGGAGCCACGCACGGACATCGTCTCCTTTCTTCAGGAAAACGGAATCAGTCCTACCAGCATGATTGACGTCTCCGATGGACTGTCTTCTGAACTGCTGCATATATGCCGTAAAAGCGGCGTAGGCTGTGTGGTACATGACGATAAAATTCCGCTGCACAGTGATACCAGAGCTGCGGCAGATGAGCTAGGGCTTAGTGCGGTCACCTGCGCCCTGAGCGGCGGTGAGGACTATGAACTACTATTTACCGTGCGGCAGTCAGACTATGAGAAGCTTGCTAAAAATCCGGAGATCGCAATCGTAGGCTATGTAACAGAGCAGGAAAAGGGCGCCCTGCTTCAGACTAAAGCCGGCCCCGCTCATAAGCTAACCGCTCAGGGCTGGAACGCTTTCGCATAATCCGTTACGCTTAAAAATGTCTGCGCCAAGTCAGATATTTTTGTACTTTGCTGGCTCAATATTAATTGTTCATGAAGCGCTGGAAGCTATCCTTACTTACCCTTTCAATTATTGCGGCTGTATTTGGTGTAGTGCTTTTCAGCGCTTGCGAAAAAGATCCCTGTACCGACCTGAAGTGTAAGAACGGCAGTGCCTGCACAGAAGGCTTTTGCCGGTGCCCAACGGGTTACGAAGGCGCTGAATGCGAGTTCAAGACATCTACACGCGTGCTCGGCATCTTTGTTGGCTACAATCACTGTGACGAGCTGCCTGCCCTGAACGATACCATGGACGTCCGGCAGGTGGCCGAGCCGAATATTGTAGAGTTCAGCCTCCGCCACAACAGCCCGGGCGAGATATTCCGCGGAACGGTTGAAGCTTATTCCATTAACGTCCCCGACGAGAACATCAATGGCTACACGCGCAAAGCACACGCGGTTGTGGATCACGAGCAGATCAATCTGATCATTGACCGCGGCGTGAGCCCCGGCAACAAGTCTGTCTGCAACTTTATAGGCACGCGCAGATAGTGTAAATCCTAAATCTTACGGAGCCGGGCAAAACAGCCCGGCTTTTTCGTGCCCCTGCCGGGATACACGTAAGTTTGCAGCATGTCCATACGCGTACAATCGCTGACTAAAGAATACGGAGCGCAGAAGGCCGTAAACGGCATTTCTTTTGAGTGCAGACCGGGCGAAATTGTCGGCTTCCTCGGGCCTAACGGAGCCGGAAAAAGCACAACAATGAAGGTGTTGACCAGCTACCTCGCGCCGACTTCCGGCACCGCCACGGTATGCGGCTTTGATACACAGACGCAGGCGATGGAGGTGCGCAAGCGCGTGGGATATCTCGCCGAGGCAAACCCGCTTTACTACGATATGTATGTGCGCGAGTATTTAGAATTCACCGCTGGTATTCACGGCCTGGGAAAGGCAGCTAAGGGGCGCATTGAAGAAATGATTTCCATCACCGGCCTAACCCGCGAAGCGCATAAGCGACTAGGCGCACTCTCCAAAGGCTACAAACAGCGCGTGGGATTGGCGCAGGCGATGATACATAAACCGGAAGTGCTCATTCTGGACGAGCCGACCTCCGGCCTGGACCCTAACCAGATTGTGGAAATCCGTGAGCTGATAACGATGGTCGGTAAGGAAAAAACGGTGCTGCTTTCCACACACATCATGCAGGAGGTTCAGGCTATGTGCAGCCGCGTGATCATCATCAACCGCGGCAATATTGTAGCCGATGATAAAGTTGATGCGCTGAAGCTTGATATCTCGGATGCTGCACTGCTGGTTAGCTTCAGCAAGCCGGTTGCGGACGCGAAGCTGCGTGCTTTGAAAGGCGCGCAAAAGGCCGAATCGCTCGGAGAAAATCAGTGGAAGCTGCACACGCGCGACGCAGATAAGCTGCGCCGTGAGCTGATGCAATGGGCGCTTGCCGAGGATATAACCATCACTTCCATGCAGTCTGCGGGGCAGTCTTTGGAAGAAGTATTCCGCAGCCTTACTAATACTGTTGACAAGGTTGAGTAAGGATCGGACAACCGTTTGAGCCTGCACCAGGCATATCCGGTTAAATTACTTTGTATTCTTGCTCCCCATCTGCGCGCCTAACTTTTCATATTCGGCATCGTCCGGTTCCCAAAGCTCCAGCTTGTTGTCCTCGGGGTCAAGAATGTGAACAAACTTCCCGTATGCTACGGCCTGTATGGTGTCCACCACCTTTACTCCGGCCTTTTGTAATTCGGCAACAAGTGCTTCTATGTGCTCTACCCGGTAATTAATCATGAAGTCCTTTGCAGAAGGCGCAAAGTAAGCCGTTGTTTCTTTAAAAGGACTCCATTGGGTAAAGCCCTTTTTAGTGCTGTCCGCGCCTTGATGCCATTCAAAAACTGCTCCGTATGGGTTGGTAGCCAAACCAAGGTTTGCCGCATACCATGCCCGCATCTGCTTAGGGTCTTTGCACTTAAAGAATATACCGCCGATGCCGGTTACCTTCTTTTGCCTCGCCCCATTGTCCGATTCCTTTGTAGTAACTGCCCTGTATGCAAAACCAAAACAGAAGGATGTTGCAAGTGCTGCGATGATTAATGCTGTCTTTTTCATTTTGTATGCAAGCTTGTTGTGTGTTGCGCATCAGTTGATAATTTCCGCGCTGGAATCCGCTGTTATTTTCGCTAACCTTTCGCGCCATGCCAGGAGCTCATCAGGCGTCAGTCTTACCCAATCCTTCACTTCGCTAACGATTCTCAAAGGTGCGCTGCTGCGATAAGACCGCGTGGTATTGCCCGGAAATTTTTTGTCCGTAACGTTCGGGTCGTTCTCAAAGCTTCCCGTCGGCTCAACGATGTAAACCCGTTCGCGGCCATCGCCTATGGCTAAGGCGGCGGCAAGCCCGGCGCCATTGACGAGGGCTGTAAAATAAATGTGGTTCATCACGACTTCGGGCTTATAGTTAGACCTGAAGCCAGCCGTCAATAAATCGCCAACCTGCAAATCCGCTTTTGTTCCGTGGTAGAAGGGGCCGGTGTCTGCTACTTCGGCCCTTCCGAATGGGGTAATTTCGCCTTCAATCATTCATTCTGTGTATTGAGGGTAGTGTCGCAGCTTGCGAAACTGCTCGCCCAAACTTGTCATGCTGTAAGCATCTTGCAAGACCCTTTCAGGGTGACAAGTCGCTGGAACTTTTAAAGTGAGACACTACTTGGACGCACTTTGATTGAGCAGATTGCGGGTCTGCTGCCCGCAACGACAACTATTTATTAGGGTAGAGTTCCCTGATGGAACAGTTGCAACGCCTCAACTCATCAACCTTTCAAGGCCTCAACTTCCCTTCGCCTTCTTCACCGGCTTTTTGTATTCCGATTTCTTCTTCATGCCCATGCTTTGAAACTCGTTACTGCTTTTGCCGAATTGCGCGGCAATCTGGTCTTTGGCGCCGAGGACGTAGTTGTGCATGGCCCACTCGGCGGATGCGGCATTGTCGCGGGCGGTCTTGAGGGCGGCAATGGCCTGGGCCTCGGTGTCGCGGGCGGACTTCATGGATGTGGCGAGGGTAGTGCCGGTGTCCATTTTGTAGGCGTCGTTGGATGGCTTGTAGCCTGATACCTTTTGCAGAGCTGCGAAGGCATTGTCGTTGGACGCAAGCTTGGCGGGCGAGAGCCGCTTGGTTTCATCTTTTGCCATGGGATGTGGTGTTTTTATTAGAAGACGGGCATCTTCTGCCAGTGGTTGGGTTGCTGTTAGGGAAGATGAGTAGCTGCCGTTATTGGATACGCATCTTCTAATGGAAGATGGATGTATTCTAAAGGAAGATGGATGTATTCCAATAAATGTTAGCGTACTTCTAATAGAGAATGGTCGTCTTCTACTTGCTGCTTTTTATCATTGAATTCTGCTTCGCAAGGTTTGAATGGGCGAGAAGTTGTTTTAATGCTGCAAGTTTGGGAGCATATCCAATCATTAAGTATCTATCGCCATTTGCCTCGTCAATCGGAAATCTTTCAAATGCTGTCAATTGCAACTCATCACAAACCTTATCTAATCTTTCTCGTTCCGCACATGAATAGTTTGTCTGTGCTGCGACACCTCTCAAAATAAAAGGAACTGAACTGTCAATGTAAATGTGTTTGAACTTTAAGGCCGCGATCTTGGTGATTACATTTAGTCCGAATGCTGATATGTCCCCTCTTGTATTTGGTTCGCAACTTTCAATGTTATCATTGAACCATTTGAATGGAATTGGTGATGCAGTCGTCCACCAACATAGGATTTTAGTTCCGACTCGCTTTTCTTTATGCTTACAATCAATAAAGAATTCCGTCCAAAGGCATTTTGCAAGTCCAAAGCCTTTATAGTCGTTTCGGCAACCACTCAGACCCAAATAAAATGTGTCAATCTCATCAACTTTCTCAAAGTTTATCATGAAGAAAGCGACCAATTCGTTTTCGCCATTGTATAGAAGGTAGATTTCATTACAATGTTTAATCTCTCTGGTTAGAACCGACGAATTGTCAATATAATTTGGTCTGGTTAGTTCAAATAACTGCGTAATTAATTGTTGGTCGTTTGAGAAGTTACTTACTCTTTTCAATCTGAACATAAGCAAAAGTAGATGCTAAGAACGCAAGTGTGCAGGCGGATGCTAAGTGAAAAGCCAAATAGTCATCCGGCCGATGAACGGAGCATCGCAAGGAACGCTCCATAGCAGCACCTGCGCTGACAGCCAAACGCCTCTTTGTATCTTTGATGAGCAAGCACATTCAAAATGAGCACCACCGAGCAGCAAGCCGTCAAAAGCACCTATTACAATGAAGCCATGCGCTACATGGATAATGCGCGCGAGACGTTGAAGAAAGCAGGCAAAGAAGGCCGCTATTATCTGGACGACAAGTACGTCAAGACGGCGTGCGGCATAGCCTATAACGGGGTATTGAAGGCGCTGGACGGGTATTTAACACTAAAGGAAATAGAAAAGAAGAAGGGTCGCAAAAGCATTGAGTATTATCAGGAGCAGGTAGGTAAGCTGGACAAGAAGCTTGGAGCTGACTTGCATAATGCGTATGTTATTCTCCACCTCGCAGGCTATTATGATGGCCTCACCTTAGTACCCACGATTCAGGACGGTTTTCAGGTGGCAGAAGACATCATCAAGCGGATAGAGCCGTAAAGTAGTGCTAAAACAGCGCCCCCTGCACCTCATCTTCCGCCACATCGCTGTCCTCATTCACCAGCACCACGTTTTTCAAATCTGCGGTGGCAATGCGCGTGCCTACGGCCTTCCAGCCGGCCACGTCCACCGTATCGGCAAGCGATACCTCTTCGGCATCGCGCTTCTTGCCATAGTCTAAAGTCACCACCGGCTCCTGATTCAGGGTCACCCAATCCAGGAATGAATCCTTGCCCTCGCGGATGAATGAGAAGCGGTTGTTCAGCGTCTGCGTCTCAATGTAGAAGCGCTTGGCGTTGTAGGCGCCCGTCTTCTCGTCAAAATAGATGGCCGTCACTACCTTTTCAGGGTCAAAGTGGGCGAGCAGCTTGAGGGTGTCCAGCGGATAACGGGTGCTCATGTCGGGGCGCGTGAGCTCGTAGGTGCCGTCATGATAGAAGGCAATGAGCAGGTCGTCTTCGGCAAAGCGGCCCAACAGGCGCCCGTAGCCGTCCTTGTTGAGGCGGCCAATCTCCTCGTCAAAAAACAGCTTGGGAGCGGAGAGGGTAGAGACGCCCTTTTCCTTCAGCTTCACGCTCTTCACCGGGTACTTCGTCACCTGATTGCCGGCAGAGCCGCGGCCCTTGATTTCAATATCGGCAAAGGAGAAATTCATCTCCTTCTTCCGCGCGGAAGACGCCGGATTAAGGTGGATGTACACGACCTCGGCCTCAGCATTTGGATTGGCGGTAAACCACAGCACTTTGCTGTTTGGCGCGCCCTTCGTAAGGTCGTACTCTTTGTCGCGCGTGATGCCGGTCACGTTGAAGCGCTTTGCCATCGCAATGCCCGTCTTGCCGTCGGTGTAGATGAGGTTGTAGGTCGTGCGCTCGTCGGCTTTCCTGAAGATGTCTAAGTGAATGATATCTTTGCCTACAAAGGTTTTGTCGGCCACCTTCGTCACCACCATCTTGCCGTCTTTCAGGAAGACGATAATCAGGTCAAGATTGGAGCAGTCAAAGGCAAACTCGTCCTTCTTGAGGCCCGTGCCGATGAAGCCTTCCTTCGCATTGTAGTACAGCTTCGTGTTCGCAATAGCCACGGTCGTAGCCTGAATGGTTTCAAATGGCCGAATCTCCGTGTGCCGTTCGCGACCCTTGCCATACTTCTTCAAGAGGCCCTCGTAGTAGCGGATGGAATAGTCAGTGAGGTGCTCAATATCGTGCGCCACCTGCTTCATACTTTCTTCCACGCCCTTGATGTGCTCGTCAGCCTTAAATGCGTCAAACTTAGATATGCGCTTGATGCGGATTTCCGTCAGGCGAACGATGTCTTCCTGCGTGACAGCGCGGCGGAAAATCTTTTTGTAAGGTTGAAGGCCCTTGTCAATAGCGCCGAGCACGCCTTCCCAGGTCGTCTGCTCCTCAATGTCACGGTAGATGCGCTTCTCAATAAAAATCTTCTCCAGTGATGAATAATGCCAGTCTTCTTCCAACTCATGCAGCTTGATTTGCAATTCGCGCAGCAGGAGGCCCTTCGTGTGCTCCACGCTCATCTTCAAGAGGTCGCTTGCGCCGAGAAACTGCGGCTTGTCGTCTGCAATCACGCAGGCGTTGGGTGAGATGCTCACCTCGCAATCGGTAAAGAGATACAGGGCGTCAATCGTCTGGTCGGGCGAGATGCCGGGCGCGAGCTGCACGTTCAGCTCCACGTTCGCAGCAGTATTATCTGTGACGCTCTTGATTTTAATCTTGCCGGCGTCGTTCGCTTTGAGAATGCTGTCAACAAGTGTGGTCGTCGTCACGCCATAAGGCACATTCTTGATGATGAGCGTCTTGGCGTCCACTTTCTCAATATGCGCCCGAACGCGCACCTTGCCGCCACGCGCGCCGTCGTTATAATTGCTTACATCCACCATACCGCCCGTCAGGAAGTCTGGATACAATTCAAAGCGGCGGTTTTTTAAGTGCTTAATAGCCGCCTCAATCAGCTCGCAGAAATTGTGGGGGAGAATCTTGGTACTCAGACCAACCGCAATGCCATCCGCGCCTTGCGCCAGCAACAGCGGAAACTTCATCGGCAGCGCCAAAGGCTCATTCTTCCGGCCGTCGTAGGAAAGCTGCCACTCGGTCGTCTTGCCGTTGAAGGCTACTTCATTCGCAAACTTTGATAGCCTTGCCTCAATGTAGCGGGGCGCGGCAGCGGAGTCGCCCGTGCGCACATCGCCCCAGTTACCCTGCGTCTCAATCATCAGGTCTTTCTGTCCCATATTCACCATCGCATCGCCGATAGAAGCATCGCCGTGCGGGTGGTACTGCATTGTCTGACCAATGACATTCGCCACTTTATTAAAACGGCCATCATCCATCTCCTTCATCGCATGAAGAATGCGGCGCTGGACGGGCTTGAGGCCGTCATTGGCGTAAGGAACTGCTCGTTCAAGAATGACATAGCTGGCGTAGTCAAGAAACCAGCTTTGGTACATGCTATCAATAAAAACCGACTTGGATTCGCTGTGTTTAGGTTGTTGGTTGTCTTCCATTAATTACAGTAAAATAGCCGCAGGCTAAGCGCCCGCACATCAAAGAAAAGGATGATTTTGAGAATGCTCTAAGATACGACAAAACCCTCTGCCGGCGCGGGTTTGGGTTTGAAAAAGGCTTGTGAAAGCTTCTCAGTTTCACGGTGCCGGCGGTTGCGTTCTGACTTAGACAGAGAGCCTTATCCGGTTTGCCAGCCAACTCTGTTTTAATGGAATCATCCAGCTAAGTAACAAGTCTGATTTTGTTGCAACCGTATTGTTGAACATGAGGGTCTCGCCGTCAATGTAGCCTTTGTCAATCGCGTATTGCACCTGGCTGAGCGGGAGCATCTGCGGCTCGCGTTTTACCAGAAATGTAAGCGTAAGCCGGTCAAAGAGATTGGTGTCATACTGACGCTCAAGACTCTTAATTACACGCACCATGCTGTCAGTGCTGCACCCGCTGACTCCGGATGCGGCCTCATCAGCCAGTACAACAATGAATTGTCCGAAAAGGAGCTTTGCCCAGCCCTTTACGGGCGTGCCGTGAGACTGCCATTGCGTGTAAAACTGATCCAGCTGCTCATCAACTTCCGCCTGCTGCGGCTCATTGAAACGGCGGCTGCTTTGATAAATCCAAACCCGGCTGTCATCGCTGAAATCCGCCGGCATCTGCCTCGTCAGTTCTTCTACGTACATGATGCAAAAATACCGCGCTTTCTAGGCTAATGACTGCGCCACCATTTCTGCAATATCCATGACTATGACATCCTCCTCTTTTTCTGCACGTTTTACGCCATCTACCAGCATCGTAGCGCAGAAAGGGCAATTAGAGGCGATGACTTTTGCACCGGTGTCAATGGCTTCATTGCTGCGTTCCCAGTTAACCCGTGTATCTCCGGGCTCTTCTTCCTTGAACATCTGCGCGCCGCCGGCACCGCAGCAGAGGCCGTTTGCGCGGCAGCGTTTCATCTCCACTAATTCTACATCTAATGCGGCAAGCACTTCGCGTGGCGCCTCGTATATGCCGTTGGCGCGGCCCAGATAGCAAGAGTCATGATAAGTGATTTTCTTACCTTTAAATGTCCCGCCACCTTTAAGTACGAGCTTGCCATTATTGATTAGCTCTTGCAGAAATGTGGTGTGATGCACGACATCGTAGCTGCCGCCGAGCGCCGGATACTCGTTCTTAAAGATATTGAAGCAGTGCGGGCAGATAGTGACCACCTTTTTTACGCTGTAGCCATTCAGCAACTGAATGTTGTTGTAAGCCATCATCTGAAAGAGAAACTCATTGCCGGCGCGGCGAGCCGGGTCGCCGGTACACATTTCCTCCTTACCCATGATACCGAAGGAAACGCCGACATGATTCAGGATTTGGGCAAAGGCTTTGGTGATACGCTGGGCACGTGCGTCAAACGAGCCGGCGCAGCCTACCCAAAAAAGGATTTCGGGTGAAGTGCCTTCGGCCATGTACTCGACCATTGATTTAATCTGCATTTAATCTTTTCTTGTTTATCAGGATTGCGCTGCCAGATCTTCCGCCCATTTATCCCGCTCGTCCGGGCTGAATTTCCACGGCGCCATATTATTCTCAATGTTGGAAAACATCGCGTTCCATTCGCCCGGCGAGTTACTTTCCTCCATAACCAGATTCCGGCGTAGCTGTACGATGATGTCCAAAGGCTCAATGCCTACCGGGCAGGCTTCTACGCAGGCATTGCAGGTAGTGCAGGCGCGCAGCTCTTCTGTGGTGATATAATCGTGCAGGAGCGCCTTGCCGTCTTCCTTCCAGTCTTTTTTCGCGTCAATCTGCCGGCCCACTTCTTCCAGACGGTCGCGCGTGTCCATCATTATTTTCCTTGGAGAAAGCTTCTTGCCGGTAATGTTCGCCGGGCAAACCGCCGTGCAGCGTCCGCATTCCGTGCAGGAATAGGCGTCTAAGAGATTTTTCCAACTCAGGTCCTGTACATCGCGCGCGCCGAAGCGGGGCGTCTGCCCCCCTGCCGCATCCGAAGGAGGGGGGGCCAGCTCAGGCTGCATCATGTAAAGCACCTCGTTCTGGATTTCCTTCATGTTCTTCAGTTCCCCCTGAGGTTCCAGGCGGGTGAAGTAAGCATTCGGGAAGGCGAGAATGATGTGAAAGTGCTTGGAGAAGGGCAAGTAATTAAGGAAGGCGAAAATGCCGAGGATGTGGCCCCACCAGCAGACACGCTGAACTATGTGCAAGGTGTCTTCATTAATGCCGCTAAAGACAGGCGCGATCAACGACGAGATCAGAAAGCCGGCACCTTCACCGCTTTTCATGCGTATGGCGCCTTCCGCTGCATTCATAGTCAGCAACATCGTCATCAGGACTATCTCAATATAGAGAATGGTGTTGGCGTCTTTGCGTGGAAAGCCTTCCAGCTCACGCATATTCAGCCTCCGGATTTTTAAGATATTCCGGCGGAAGAGAAATGAAATAACGGCAACCAGAGTAAGAACTGCGAGGATTTCAAAGAAGCCGATTACCCAACTGTACAATCCTCCGAGCAGCGGCTCAAACGTATGATGCGGCGCGCCCTGGAAAATGCCGTCAATCAGGATTTCCAGCACCTCAATGTTGATGAGCACAAAGCCCGCATAGACGAAGAAGTGAAGGATAGCCGGCACAGGGCGCTTGAACATTTTTTTCTGTCCAAAAGCAAGAAGCAGGGTATTTTTCCAGCGTTCACCTGCTCTGTCTTTACGATCGCCTTCCGCCTCGTCGCGACCTATAAGGATGTTGCGACGAATTTTTCCGACATTCTTTGCGAAGAACAAAACGGCCACGCAGGCTATGAGAATAAACAGAATCTGCTGGACGATTTGCATGGTTTAAGGCCGCCGCTTTTGTTGTCGGGGCAAGTTAGCACCGGAATGTTATAAAACATCCCGCCAACGCGGCACAGCGCGACGGCGCTTATTTTTGTCGGTCACACATTCAATCATTTCCTTGCCGATGATGCAAATTTTTCGTTGGGCTGCCTGCGCGCTTATGCTGTGCATTGGAAGCCAGGCCACAGTTGCACAGGAGCGCATTTCGGGAACCGCGCTGAAGGCCATTCAGCAGATGGAAGACTCCCTTTACACAACAGCCGACTCTATGTACGGAGCGTTTCTGCCGGACACGCGCATCATGTACAGTGAGCGCTTTGCCCGTCAGCTTGTACGGGCGCTGAAGATTCCCGACTCGTGGAGCTATGGTTTTCCCAAAGTATCCCGGCGCATTACGATTTTGCCTTCCGGCGACGGCGCATTCCGGATATTCAACTGGGATATCGCCCCTGCTGAAGATGCACGCCGCTATTACGGAGCCATTCAACTGCCTTCCTCCGATCTGAAGCTTTATGGGTTGGTGGATTATTCTCCCGAACTTAGCAAAGGCGCGGAAGACAGTATTCTCACGCGGGGTAAGTGGCTCGGCTGCATCTATTACCGCGTGCTGCTTGAGGAGGTGGATGGTAAGAAAATTTATACGCTTTTTGGCTTAAACGCTGCCGGCCGCCTGAGCAATAAGAAAATCCTGGAGCCCTTGCAGCTGACACAAACCGGCCCGGTGTTCGGCGCTCCGATATTCAATGTCCGTTCTCAGCTGCGCCCTAATGAGCGTGTAAACCGGTTTATTCTGGAGTTTAAAAAGGATGTGCAGGTAGGCCTGAACTGGGATGACGAGCAGAAGAACATCTATTTTGATAACCTCGTATCGCAGGTGAATGACCCGGCGCGGAAATATACGTTCGTGCCGAGCGGGCAGATAGATGGATTTAAATGGAATGGTACTTCATGGAACTATATCCAGGACATCGTCACTATTGTCCCGCGCAAAGACGGTGAGGCGCCGGTCAACGAGCCGAAATAGGTTTTGAAAGAGGCGGCGGTGCCGTCATGTGCTTATTTTTGCCTTTATTCTCCGGACCTGTAGCTCATCCGGATAGAGCGACAGCCTTCTAAGCTGTAGGTACTTGGTTCGAGTCCAAGCAGGTTCACTTCTTACAGAAGCTTCGCTGTTGCGAGGCTTTTTTATGGCCGTAAGATTCGTTTTTAGGAGCGAGGCCTGTATCAGCTTGCGTATGCCATCGCAGTATAATCATTCGTAAATAAAAAGGAGCTGCACCGGTTCTTGAAGTGATAAAGCCGAACACATACCCCGCTTCAGCTCGCCTTCTGATCACCCGCAACTTTTCGCCTGTTTGCCACTTTCTGATGCAGCCACTCAGGCCATCCGGCAGTGTCATCTGCATCATACACCCGCAGGTCCGCTGATCCGTCCGCTTGTATCAGTTCTTCTTCATGGCATCCCAGAATGATTGCTGCCGCCTTCACGCCAGAGTAGCTCGCGCCGGCCACGCCGTGCGATATAGTGCTTGCCCCACATAAATATAGATTATTTATCTCTGTTTTCGCTGTGTACGCAAACGGTCCGGTTTGAAAAAAACCTTTTTCTGTGCCATAGACGGCCCCCTTAGTAGCGTTGATGTAGTGTTCGTTTGTAGTTGGCGTACCTGCCTCAATGCGGACAATATGGTTGCGTATGCCGGGAACTACGCGCTCCAAGCCGGTTATCAGCTTTTCGCAAAGCCGGTCTTTCAAAGCTTTATAACCTGCGGCATAGTCGTCTCCCTTGGCGGGCAAAGCTGCCGCGAATGCATCGTAGTCTATAAAGGAGATCACTTCCAGGGTATGCTCCTTTCCGTTGTAGCTCGTAGGGTCTTTCAGCGAGGAGCAGCTGATGAAGAGTGAAGTAAATCCATCCGATGAGGCCAGGTCGGCAGGTGATATGCCGGTATATAAACTATCTGGATTGCTGTCTGGCCGCAACCAGATATTGCCTGAGTCCAATCCTGCCGCACGCAAGTCCATATCCACGGTCAGGAAAAACATCAGGGATGTGCAGGAATAGCGGGTCATGCGGAGCTTTTTCTGCAATCCCTTGCTCAGGTGCTCCTGGCCTATCAGTTTGTACGTGGTTGACGGGTCGGCGTCTGAGATAATGTTTTTCACCCGCAATTCTTCGCCGCTTTGCAGTTTCACGCCTACTGCCCGCCACGCTTTGCTGTCCCGCTCCTGCTCAACGAGGATACGTTCAACACGTTCACTGGTTCGGATAATGCCGCCATATTTTTTAATCGCCTTCGTCAGCCCCTTGACAATCGCCGCACCGCCGCCCATCGGGTAAAATCCACCATCGGCGTAGTGGGTCATCAACGCGCAGTGAAACGGAAAGCTTGCCTTTGATGGCGGAAGCCCGTGATCGCCGCATTGAATATTGAGCACCGCCCGCAGCAGCGGATCTTTAATGTGCCAGCGGCATACCCGTTCCAAGCTGAATAAGCCATACTTGCCCAAATGACGCGTCCGATAAGGGATCGTCAGGTGATCCAGGAAGCCTTTCATTTTGGGAATCAGATAAATCTCCTCGCTAACATTACGAACCAGCGCGAGATAAGCTTTTAAGCCCTTTTTTTCCGCAGGAAAAAGCGCTGCAAGTGATTCATACAGGCGCTCAAACTGCGCAGGCATGTCAATCCGTTCGTTGCCGATGTAGCAGTGCTCATAGCTCTGCGGATTCAACCTGAAAAAGACCAGATCTGCCGCTATGCCCAGGCCTTTATAAAGCTCGCTCGTAGATGCGCCTCTATCCAGCGAGCCGATATAATGCACACCGGGACTGAACCGGTGACCATCTATGTAAAAGCTATGGCACCAGCCACCGGGAACGTCGTGCTGCTCAATCACGGCGACCTTCTGATCGGCGCGCGCCAGACAAAGAGCCGCAGCCAGCCCGCCCGCACCGGAGCCAATCACTACACAGTCTAAATCCTTCATAGCAGGTTACAAGATAGAAGATCGTGGAATATTAAGCTACAGGTCTGCTACGGAAAACTTGTTGTTTTTACGGAGTCGCGTATTGTTGCGTCCAAACCAGAAGCCCGTTTAACGTTTCTTTGAAAATCGGATGGCGTCCGCCCCTTGTGTCTCTTATCATACAGGGCATCAGCCGAACACCCTCAAAAAAAAGTAGGCGCTAAACCAACAGACGAACCTTTAAAACGACAGACCACGAAAACGCAAGAACTGAATCTATAGGAACAAAACATCATTAACGGTGGCAGCCTTTTGGGTGGCGACGACAACATGTTCAAGGCTATCAGCCAGGGCTACGTAAACCAGTCTCACACCGACGACGACGGTGACACCGAAAGGAATAGCCTGGACTTCGGCTCCGGCTCACTGCTGCAATCAATGAACGACTAATACGGACCTTAGCAGTCCCGTAAAAAAAGGGCAGCCGCTTATACGGCTGCCCTTTTTGTTTTGAGATACGCTACACGTTGTTGTCACGGACAACCGTGGTACGCTCAACCGTTGTTGTACGCTTCCCCCGGCTGGCCATGGCGATAATGAGTATGAGCAGGAGCGCCCCGGCGCCGGCAAGCCACATCCAGTTGGCGGCAAGCCAGCTGCTGTCAACACCATTACTGCTGGAGGTGCTGCTGGAAGTGGTGCTGGTAGTGGAAGACGAGCTGCCGCCGCCGTCCTGTGCAAATGTGGTGACGCCGGTAGCGAGGAGCAGCATGAGCGCGGCGATCGCTGAGATTGTTTTGTTCATGATTTAGATGGTTTTGTGGCAGACTGTTTAAAACTGTGCCAGTCCTGCACCATAGTCCGTCTCCGCCCAGCCCTTATACAGCTCGCTTTGATCAGCCTGCTAACAGGCCTGACCCGCCCGGGCCTATTCCACAAAGTCCTTTAGTTCCCCCAACTGCCGGGTAATGTCTGCATTCCACTGCATCTGGACACCTTTCCGGACGCCATGCCTGGTTTGGCTGTCATACTTGCGCTCGCAGCGGTGCCATTGCTTCTTCTTTCTAAAATAGATACGCTCCAGCGGGTAAGCATCGTCATGCCTCATGTTATGCGACGAAGCGTAGGCCGCAAAGGCCGCTCTGATCTTGCGCGCATAGAGCTCGGTGATGTCAAAATGCGTTTGCTCGTGACGAAGCACATACGGGTTGAGCCTGCGGGAGCGCGTCCATGATTTATCGCAATAGAAATAGCTCGTCACCTTCACCGCGGTATTGCCAGCGCTGTCTTTGTAAAGTTCGTGTGTTATGCGAGAAGCCGTCATAGCAGCAGTTCGGGTCCTTGCCTGTTTGGGCTTCTTCTTCGCTTTGAAATCCTTCCAGGTCAGCAGGCTGTCGCTGCGCCAGGGGATCAACTGCGAGTGCGCAGCAAGCGGCAATAATGCGCATATGAGCAGCAGAAGGGCCGGTGCAGGGAGGCGCATGGGTAAGCAGTGTTGAACGATTGCAAATTATGGCGCCTTGCCCTGGACAGGCGCAAGATGCTGTCGCGCATGGCCGCACCTCAATTGTTTTGCCGGCGGAGGGCTGCTGTCCCGAAGCCTGAGTGGGAATTACAGGCCTCCCGGGATGCTCCCCGGCTAAAAGATGTCAGTTACAATTGTCGGGAAAGCACATTTTTCGCTCTTGTTGGTGTTCCCGCTCCCGCCGTTGCCGTGGTTTATGACCGGCGACGAACTTGCATAATACGGGATGCAAAATACTTGTATTGTATACAAAGAAGCCACCCGGTTAGGATGGCTTCTTATGGTTCGTATTTCGGCTTCCGCCGAGCCGTTCGGAGAATGGCCTTATTCGCCTTCGCGATGCGCTGCGCTAACATCGCGAAGAACACTTTGCTTAGGGGAACATCTGGAGGAACGGAACAATCGTTGTTTTTTAATTAATCGTCAGTAGTGCATTTGAGGAACCGGTTGCCGGAGTAAAAGATATGTTTAGTGTTGTGCCACATGTAGGATAAACCAAGAGCTATTAAGAGGATAAGCTGTCACACAGTTAACAGCTTGGTCGGCAACAGTAGTACTAGACTCATAGCCATAACTTGGATTAGGGATACCCACAGTTGCATCACCCCATTCATAACTCCCAGACGGCGGTGGACTTAAAAAAGAGGCGCCATATGTGCCACTGGAGATGCCTGGAAGACCAATAATTCCTGTTCCGGCGACGATTCTACACCCAGAAAAAACGTGGAGGCTAACATTGACTGGGCATCCAGAAGTATTAGTGATATCAATAGATTGGGCCCGAAGTTGAAGAAAGCAAATTGCGGCGAGAAAAAGGAGAATGACTTTTTTCATGTCTTTTAGATTGTTTTAGTGTATTACTGAGGTTGTTAAAATCGTACCAATAAATTCCCGATTATTTATAGCTAATTATCGGCTTTGGCATGATGTTAACGACATCACCCGTCAAACAAAGATTATCTCCTCCAAGATATAGTTTTTAACGAAAAATATATTTAAATTTACCCGAATGATTAGACATATTTTTCTTTGTATTTTTTTGATTGTGACATTCTGTGCTAATTTTTCAACTTCTGCTCAAACGTGGAAATGGGCAGTCAGGCTTGGCGGTGACTCTATAGAAAGCGCGTCAAATTCCTATTCCCCACCGGTTCAAGACCGTTTGCGTGGCTGGAATAGCGTAGTGGACCTCGCTACTGATGCACAAAACAATATTTATATGGTGTCACTTGTATTGAGCAGATATTTAGACTTAAATGGAATGCCACTTACCGGTTATGGTAAATCGGACATGTTGTTAAGTAGCTATACCTGTGAAGGGATTCATCGTTGGAGCAAAGTAATAGGTAGTAGTGGAGACAGCGATGTAGCGGTCGGCGTCCGTTGCGATCAGGGTGGCGTTTTTGTAGGCGGCATGAGTTCGTCTAGCCTGGTTAACGGCGGTTGCCATTTTTCTGGCGATACGGTAACCGGCATTACAGAGAGAAACATATTTTTGGCTAAGTGGGATTTGAACGGAAACTTTCAATGGCTAAGAATGCCCCAGCCGGATACTATCAGCGCTCAAAGCGCACGTCGGTCTGTGCTTATTGACATGGATGCCAATCTTTCAGAAGGCACCATATATTTATTTTGCTACTTAACTGCAGGACAACAAGCCGGTGGCTCATATAATGCTTTAGCTGAAGGGGTACATCTATTGAAATACAACAGTGCAGGCACTTTTATTGGAGGCGTTGCATTGCCTTACCAGCTCCAAGCTCAAATACAGGACCGGTCAAATCTTTATCTTTCAAGATGGAGCTATGTTCAGCCACTGAAAAAAATTATTGTCTCTGGCATCACTTTCCCACCTGTTGGCTTCTCTCTAAACATATCAGGCAATCAATTGGGAACCCCGTTTAACAACCAATGGGGCTATTTAGCTAGCTTTGATGCCTCTACCGGCGCGCTAGATTATTTGATAAAGGATACAAATCTGCGGGCCATACGTATTTTGCGAAAACCCGTCTTTGATCAAAAAGGTGATATATATCTCAGTGGGAATGCGGTGAAAAATGCTTCATTCAATGGTGTTTCTTTTCCTAACAGTCTGGGCGTAGTATCGCCGGGCGTGACTCCTTATGCTCCTTTTGTTATGAAACTCAACGGAAAAACAGGAGCTCCTATCTGGACGTGTAAATCTCAGGCATATTCTGCCTATGGACTGAACGTCTGTCTTAGAAAAAAAGAATTGCTGTTCACTGGTGAGTTTAGCGGTACGCTTGCATTTCCTACCGCTTCCATCAGTAATAACCCGGTCATAGATACAACGGACGCATTCACCGGATATATAGATACGGCAACTGGAAAAATGTCGCGTTTGACCGCGTTAAAAGCGAAGGGGAAGACGCCGCTGTTGTTTAATTCCATAATTCTTGATAATAAAGGCAGTTTTCTTTGCGGTGGCCGCTTTAATGACACGCTGACTTTAGGAAGCACCACAATGGTAGAGCGTTACCCCGCCGCCGGCCAGCCTCACAAGCTCTCCGACGGCTGGATTGGTAAACTTGGCTATAACAATTGCAATTGCAACATCGCCGCATCGTATAATATAACAGCAACTTATTACGGCACCACCAGCTTCTTCACCTATACCGGCAGCACCAATATAGACAGCCTCGTCTGGAACTGGGGCGACGGCACGAAGAACACCTACACAAGCACCTACACCAATACCATCTCGCATGTCTATGCCGGCCCCGGCCATTACCAGGTATGCGTAGCCGCCTACAATGACACCTGCATGGACAACCAGTTTTGCCGTATGATGCCGCTGGCGGTGTCCAATACCATTGCCGGCGGTGTAAGCATCTACCCAAACCCCGCGACAAATGAGCTGCATATTGATGGGCTTGCCGGCGGCAGCGCGCAGATCGTATCAGTCACCGGGCATCACCTATTAGATGCAGCCATTCAGAATGCGCAGCAGGCCATACCCATCGGCAATCTTCCGGCAGGATACTATTTAATCCTGCTAAGAGACAAACTGGGGCAGACCGGGCAGCGGTCTTTTATAAAGCAGTAGCACGCTGATGCAACTCTGGCATTGAAGCCTACGGATGCTTCGCTGGTCGCCGCTACGCGCTCCCCTCAGCATGACAATATTGGGCGAGCAGCTTATTCTGTGTGCTCCTTTAAGCTATTTGTCATCCTGAGCAAACGAAGCGCAGCGCAGCGGAGTGCAGGGAAGGATCCGTATGCTGAGGCAGATGCTACGCAATGAGCTCAGGACGGCGAAGCGTCCCGCTTCTTCGGACTCTGGTGTAGCCTCTGGCTACCGGAGTATCCCCAAAATCCCCCTTACCTCCGCCTCATCTTTCCGCAGCGCATCCTTCAGCGCCTCCAGCCCGTCAAACCTCAGCTCGTCGCGGGTACGCTGCACGAAGTGTAGGCTGAGCTCATGATCATAGAGGTCTTCGTTGCAGTCAAAGAGGCAGGCCTCTATGCTGATGGCGCTGTCGTCGGTAATGGTAGGCCGCGTACCGATGCTGAGCATGGCGCCAAAAGACCTCCCGCCCACCTGGGCGCGCACGGCGTAGATGCCAATGGCGGGCACGAGCTGCGCGGCGTCGTGCGGGCGAAGGTTGGCGGTGGGGTAGCCGAGGGTGCGGCCAAGCTTTTGGCCATGCACTACGGTGCCGCTGAGGGTGTATGGCCGGCCGAGCATCTGGGCGGCGAGGCTTACGTCGCCGGCGCTGAGGGCGTGCCTGATCTTGGTGGAGGAGATGGCGGCATTGTCTATCATGTGGGCGGGCAGCTCGTGGACGGCGATGCCGTGCCGGCTGGCATGGTGGCGCAGCAGGGCGATGTCTCCGCGCCGGTCGTGGCCAAAGCGGTGGTCGTAGCCAATGACGATGGCCGCGGGGCTAAAGCGGCCAATGAGGAAGTCTTCGATGTAGGCTTCGGCGGTGCATTGCGCGAAGTCGGCGGTGAAAGGGGTGACGGATACGCGCTGGATGCCGGCTTCGTGAAGGAGGGATAGCTTTTCGGCGAGCGGGGTAAGAATCTGGATGTGGGCCTCGGGCTGCAGCACCTGCCGGGGGTGCGGCTCAAAGGTGATGACGAGGCTTTCGCCGCCTATGGCTGCCGCGTGGCGTTTTACTTCGTTGAGGATGGCATGATGGCCGAGGTGAACGCCGTCAAAGGTGCCGATGGTTAAAACCGGGCGCTGGATTGCAGGATTGGCAGTGGTATCGCCGGGCATAGGTTGAAGCAGGGCAAAGGTAAGCGCGGGGTAAGCGCATAGCGGGGCGGCGGCCTATATTTGTCGGCGTGCCTGCATGGCACCCATTAAGTACCATTATGTCGCAGCCCAAGCAGCAGCCACAGGCGGCCAGAGTTCAGCCTGCCGCGGCCTCTTCTTCTCCTTCTTCATTCAAGCTCCCGGAGAAAACGCAGCAGCGTATGCTCCAGATCCTGTTTGCCATCTGGGCGGTACTGGTGGTGGTGGGCATCTGCTATCACGAGCAGTGGCGCGACGAGGGCTCTGACTGGCTGACGGTGCGGCACGTGAGTATAGGGGAGCTGTTCGGCACGATGATTCCGCAGATCGGCCACCCGCCGCTGTGGTACTTCCTGATGTATCCGCTGGGCAATATGGGCCTGCCGCTGGTGACGGTCAATATTGTCTCGGCGGCTGTGATGGGCGTTGCGATGTACTTCATGCTGTTTAAGCTGAGGTTTCCGTTTTATCTGAAGCTGGCGCTGGCCCTGAGCATGTTTTTCGTGTATGAGTACCCGGTGGTGGGGCGGAACTATTGCCTCGTGGTGCTCTTCCTGATGCTGACGCTGTGGTTCTATCCGAAGCGCTTTGAGCGACCGCTTATTTATGCTTTAATCATTGTCTGCCTGTTCAACACGCATTCCCTCGTTTTTCCGATGGCTTTCGGGATCATGCTGCTTTACCTCTGGGAACTGGTGCAGTTCAAGAAGCTCAATGTGCAAACAGGGATTGCATCGCTGCTGATGACTGTGGGCGGAGGATATATCATTCCCTACATGGCCCTGCCGGGCATGAAGGCGGCCAGAGAGGTGATGAAGATTGCCGACCCGTACGGACAATTCAAAACGGCTTTGGGCAACGGCTTGCTGATAGGCGGCGCGGAGGATATGGATGGGCTAAGGAGCCTGGCGCTTCTGATATTCGTCCTGCTCATGCTCTTCCTGCTGCCCCGCCTGAAACCGGCGGCTGTGTTTATCTGCGGGGGCGGCGGCTTGCTTTACCTGCTTACTTACAAGTACATCGGCCAGCATCGTCACCACGGGCTGATTATGGTGGAGCTGTTGTTTACGTATGGGCTGGCTGGTTACTACGCGGATGACTTTTTTACGCTGAAAAGCTTTGAGAAATACAGAACTATTCGCTGGGGATCCATCCTGCTGGCGGCAGTCTTGGTCTGGCAGTCGTACATGGGCGTAAACACCGTTAAGTACGAGATGGATTCTACGTTCTCGGATAGTAAGGCGGCTGCAGAATTCCTGAAGGATAATAATCTGGAGCACAAAATCCTGATAGGCCACCAGAGCTGGGCGGCCTCTGCGGTACTGCAACATCTGCCCGCCGATTGCCGGATGTATTGGGCCGATACACGGCGCTGGGGCTACTTTATCAAGTTTGATTCGCTTTATCTCGCCAATCAATATGCTTTTAACGGTGATTACGCCGCGATGGTAGCGCAGGAGCAGTTTAAGGACAGCCTGAAAGACGTTGTGCTGGTGCTGAGCCTGCCAATTGAAAATGAGCAATTGGCGGCGCAATGGAAACCGGTATATGTCGGCGGCCAGTACGCAGGCGATCCGCCCGTAAAGAAGCAGGAATCATTTATCATTTACACGCATCAATAGGCACAAATTGGCAACAATTACTTCCGCCGCGCCCGCAATGGACAAGCAGTGGCGCTACGTTTTCATCGCGCTGTCGGTCATCATCGCTATTTTGTTACCTGCGCTCAGCCCGGCCTACGGACAGACTGGCGATGAATGGCTGCAGATGCTGTACGGTCGCGACATCTGGGATTATTTCTTTGGCAACGATACCCAAGCGCTTGGCTACGATACGCTGCTGCTCCGCTATCAGGGCATGGAGACGCAGTTTAAAGGTCAGGAGCTCTACGGCGGTCTGTTTGACTTCGGCACTGAGATACTGCACCGCTGGTTTCCGTCTGTTCCGCACCTTGTGCTGCGGCATTGCTGCAATGCGCTTACCAATGTAGTATTGATGTT
This sequence comes from Chitinophagaceae bacterium, assembly GCA_965246765.1. Taxonomy (GTDB): domain Bacteria; phylum Bacteroidota; class Bacteroidia; order Chitinophagales; family Chitinophagaceae; genus UBA1952. Next base: position 539,453 of record CBDFFJ010000004.1, on the reverse strand, counting down.
GAGTACTGGCCTGATTGCACGCCGCCTGAGTGGGCGATGGAGTGTAGGCGTGCTGGCGCTCCTGCTGATCCTCTTCTCTCCGCGCATTTTTGGCGAAGGCATGAATAATCCGAAGGACATCCCTTTTGCCGCAGGCTTTACGCTCGCTGTCTATGCAGTGATCGCTTTCATTCAGGACGGCAGGCAGAGACTCTGGCTGCATACAGCTTTGCTGGCCTTAGGCTTCGGACTTGCTTTCGGCGTTCGTGCTGCGGGTGGGCTGCTGTTTTTTGCTTACTTAGTTATCATCATCGGGCTTTGGCTGTTCCTGCATAAAGACAGCCGGAAGGGCTGGTGGGCAGACAAGAAAGCTCGGCAGCGCGTGCTGCTGGCTGTGGCCGGCGGAATTGTCGGCGGATACGTCATCGGTCTGCTGGCATGGCCCTGGGGCCTTGAGTCGCCCATCAGTCACCCGCTGGAGTCGCTTCAGGGAATGACCAATCGGGAAACGAAGATCAGGACGCTCTTTGAAGGGCGTTACCAGCTTAATTCAGCCATGCCTTGGTACTATGAGCTGAAATGGATCCTCATTTCAAACCCGCTCTCTGTGGTCGCCGGGTCGCTGCTCTTTGTCGTGCTCGGCTTTCTGGGTAGAAAGAAGCTTGGATCATTCACGCTGATGCTGGCGGTATTCGCGGCGCTGTTTCCTTTGTTGTACATGATTTACAAGCATTCCAGCGTGTACGATACATGGCGGCACGTTTTCTTCGTCTATCCGTTTTGGGTAGTGATGGCTGCCCTTGGCTGGGCTTATCTCGGTGACGTAATTCAAGAGCGGATGGCAAAGGGCGGTGAAATAAAGCAGCGCTACATAGGTCATGCGATTGCCGTGCTGCTGACACTGCCGGCTGTGCTTTGGACGGTTCGCAGCCATCCAAACCAATACGTTTATTTCAATGAGCTGACAGGCGGCATACGCGGGGCCAATGGCCAGTACGAGCTGGACTACTACTACAATTCCTCGCAGCAGCAGATAGATTGGCTGCGCATGATCGCGACGCACATGCCGGGTAAAAAGACGCTCGTTTTAGCAAACATGGGCGGCTTTGGTCCGAACGTGCTGCATAACGACACGGCCAACATCGCGACGAGCTATCTCAGTTACAGTCGCCGCGCCACGCAGCCTTGGGATTACTACCTGCTCTTTCCAAGACTTATTCCCGAAGGCCTTGTAAAAGCAAAAAGCTGGCTGCCTTCTAATGCCGCGCATGTAGTGAGCGTGGATGGCGTGCCGCTTTCAGCGCTCATTAAACGCACCGATACTTTTGACATTGCCGCAGAACACGCGGTAGCAGCCAAAGACTTTGCAGCCGCTTCAAACCTCTATGCACAACACTTGCGTATTGCCGGCAACGATCCTATAGCGCTTCTGAACTACGCTAACGCGCTTGCGCAGTCAAACCGTTTACCAGAGGCAATCGGTGCGCTGCAGCAGGCGACAAAACTGGACCCTGAAGACGTGCAGGCCTGGGGATTTCTGGCGCAGATATACCAGGCGACCGGCAACACCGCGGCTGCGCAGGATGCGAACAGCCGGGCTCAGGCTATTATGGCCGAGCTACAGGAAGGAAGCGAAGAGTAAGCTCAGATAAACTTGTTGTCCCGTGCCGTTTTGATTGCATCTGCCTTGCTGTGTACATCCAGCTTGTGATAGATGTTCTTAATGTGGCTCTTCACCGTTTCCAGATCAATAAACAGCTCGTCTGCGATGCGCTTGCGGCTTTTGCCGGTCGCTACCTGCTCCAGCACCTCCGTTTCACGACGGGTAAGCGGCGACTCCTCCGCACGTTGAAAAGAGGAGATGACCATGCGGGCAATATGTGCACTCATCGGGCCGCCGCCGTCCATCACCTCATTGATTGCGGCGATCAGCTTTTCAGGCGGAGTGTCTTTCGTAAGATAACCCGATGCCCCGTTGCCCAGCGCGCGGAAAATGAGCGTGTCCTGCTCATAGACTGTCAGGATGAGGATATGCAAATCCGGTATAAGCTTCTTGATTTTAGGAATGGCATCAATACCATTCGTGCTCGGCAGCTCAACATCCAGCAGCAGCACATCAGGCGCGTCGGAAGGCAGCTTTCTGAGCGCGGCCTCTACAGAGCCGTAGGTGCTTACTACTTTGTAGCCCGGCGTATGCGCAATGAGATAAGCATACCCTTCGCGGATGGTCTCGTCATCTTCAATAAGGGAAACCCGGATGTCAAGGTCGCGTGGCATAGTGTAAAGTTGATGGATGGATATACGCTTCAGCGGTTCAAATATCCTGCAATACCAATATTTAGAAGTCCCTTGTTTAAGGGGATTTTAATGCGAAGCGTAATCCTGGTGCCTTTGCCGGGCGCCGACTCTATATCCAGGGCGCCGTCCAGACGCCTGGCGCGGGTTTCCATGTTGTTCAGGCCCTGACCGCGTTTTATCTCGTCGCTGGCAAATCCCTCACCGTTATCATGCAGCAACAGCATGAGCGAGCCATCCTGCATGAAGCTGGCCATCACCACGCGCGTGGCGCCGGCATACTTCAGCACGTTGTTCAGCGCCTCCTTAAATATCATGATCAGGTTGCGGCTGGCGTCCATAGGCAGGCGATATTCCTTCCAGGATGGCGGAACGTCCTCCATCTCAAACTGTGTGTCCGTATCGCCAAAGAGGTCACGTCCAAAGTCGCGGATGCGGTGCATTACCTGAAACAGGCTGTCGTTGCTCGGCTGGAGCGCCCACAGGATGTCCCGTGTGCCGCCGTAGAGCTGGCCTGCGTTGTCCTGAATCTGGTCTATCAGCCGGGCGGTATCCGGCGCCGGGCCAATCTTGCTGCGAAGCACATTCGTCAGCACATTGATTCGGGTAAGCTTATTTCCGACCTCGTCGTGAAAGTCTTCGGCGGTACGCTGGCGTACCCTTGCCTGCTCCTCGCGCCGCACGGCGTCAAGCTGCGCCAGCCGGCGGCGTTTCCCGCGGGCAGCGAGATACTGCAGACCAACTCCGAGCACGATGCAGGCCAGCGCAATCAAGAAGTAGAAAAGTGTCGTCTTATGAAATGGCGTGATGATCTCAAAAGGGTAGCGAAGCATTTGCGGCTGCGCGGTGATGCCGTCTGCGCTGCACTGAACCTGCAATTCATACTTGCCGGGCGGCAGGGCTGAAAAATTGACGCTCGTTCCGGTGCCCCATTCGCTCCAGGGGGCGGGCAGGCCTTCCAGCCGGTATCGGTACTTCAGCGCATCGTCGCCGCTCAGCGAGATGGCATTGAAGGAAAAGCTCAGGTTGTTTTGCTGCCAGGGAAGTCGCAGATGTTGAGGCACACCGTATAGCGGCGACACCCCCCTATACCAACCGGTATCCCGCACGGGCTCTCCGAAGAGCGCGATATTCTGAAGCTGCAGACTGCCAGGCTTTACCACAGCTACGTCATTGCCGGGACGATAGAGCAGTGCACCACCGGTAGTGCCAAACCAGATAGAGCCGTCCCGCAACGGCAGCACGGCATTGCGGTTGCTTTCCATGCCGGTAAGGCCCGCGTTCCGCCCGTAAAATGTAACGGCAGGACGGGATGGCGCCGGCACAATATGGCAGATGCCGTAACCTGTACCGGCCCACACGGATCCGTCCGGCGCGGCGTAAACGTTATAGATGAAATCCGAACGTAGCCCGTCCCTCCGGGAGATATGCACGGTCTTACCGCCGGCAAGCGTATAGCCAAACAGGCCATTGTCGCTTGTGCCGATCCAGATGGTCCCGGATCGGCATGTCATGCACACAATCTGGCCGCTGTCGGCAGCGCTGTTGGTGCGGAAGCGGACGACGGTGTCGTGCGAATGCAGGAGCAGACCTTCGCTGGTGGAAAGCAGCAGGCTGTCGCGGCCAATGTTGCAGAAGGTCTCAGCGCTGTTGCGGGCTGTTATCTCCCGCAGCGTGTCCCTTGCTGCAAGAAAAACGCTTCTTCCATTGCTCAGCCAAATGCCGCTGCTGTCCTGCGCCATCATTAATACAGACGGGCCAATGCGCTCGTCATTGTAACGGCTTACCGTGCCGCTTCGCGTATCGTAGCGCAAGAGCCCAAGCCCCTGTGTGCCAATCCAGAGCATAGCGTCGCGCAGCTCCATGCAGGAGACAAGCATTCTGGATGGCCCTCCGGGAAATGGGACGCGTACCGCCTTGCCTGCTCTATAGCGATAAAGGCCGCCGTCGTAAGTGCCAAAGTAAACGGCGCCCTGCGGATCCTGCGCAATGCTGCTTACCTGCGGCGCATCCAGGCCCATCCGCTCATCCACGGCGGTAAAGGCGGCTCCGGAAAAACGGTAGAGTCCCTCGCCGTTTGTCGCCATCCACAGGTTGCCTTCCGCATCGCGCAGCAGGTCATAAACAAGCAGATCGGTAAGGCCATTCTTCCGGTTAAAATATTGAGGCGCGCGGTCAGACAGCCGCACCACGCCCGTTGACGTACTCACCCAGTAGCTGCCGTCGCGGGTCTCGGCCATTGCGTAATAAAGCGGCGCTTTGGGATTATTGCGCACCAGCAGTCGCGTCCATGCGGCGCCTTTTAGGCGGTATATGCCAGCAGTTGTAAGCAGCACTATCCGGCGGGCAGCGTCTGCGTATATCCGCGATACGTGGAGCGGCAGGCTCTGTGGCAGCATAAGACTATCCCAGGCGCTGCCGCGGAGCCGGTAGATGCTACGCGAGCCTGCGGCGCCGACCCAGATGCCATCGTCTGTTGCGCCGAGCGCGGAAAGCATATTTGCCGTCGCCGGCGTGCCGATGGGCGTAATCTTGCCTTCGCGAAGCGTGTAAAGCTTGTGGCCGGCAATGCACCACAGATTCCCATCCGGCATGGTGCTTACCTGCATCACTACATTTTCCTTCGGATTATCCGGGCCGCTGAAGCTGTAGTTGCGGAAGCTATGGCCATTGTAGATGCTCAGGCCCCGCGCGGTGCCGATGCACAGCTCGCCACGCCTGTTACTACAGAGGGCGGTAATGGTATTGGATGGAAGCCCCTCGCGCATGGTGTATGTGTGGAACGCCTTGCCGTCAAAGCAGGACAACCCGCCGAATGTGCCCGCCCAAAGGTGTCCTGCGGCATCCTGCGTAAGGGTAAACACCTGCGACTGCACGAGCCCCTGCTCAATGCCAATGTTGAAAAAAGGATAGCGCTGAGCGCAGCCCGTTACGGCGCAAAAAACGCTGCAAAGAACTGCGGCAGCGCACGCTGCGATATGTGCACGGCGCAGGCTCCGCATATCAGATCCGCTCATCCTTACAAATATACCCGCGTGTGAAAGCCTGATACAGGCGGCGGATTGATTTCACCCCGCTTTTCACCCGGCCGCGCAGGAGGTGCAATGTTTGGAATTGTTGATAAGCAATATGCTCCATACTCCTTTACTGGAAACATGAAATTGGAGCGCAGAGCTCAGTGGCTGGTATCAATCGGAGCAGCTATATGGCTACATGCACATAGATCCGCAATTTGTCCTCAGCATCGGCGCGCAAAAGCAGCTTTGGCAGCAGCTGGCCACCGTTAAGCTCAGCATCGCTGACCTCCTGCAGCAGCAAAATCCCTACGGGCGCAGCGATTTCTCCGACTATCACGAAGCATTCATCGTGTCCAGAGACAGCAGGGTTACCAAACTTACCGCTACCTACCGGTTCGGCAAGTGCAGCATAGCGCCTGCCCGCAGGCGGCAGCGCGGCGCGGAAGAAGAGCTGCAGCATGCCGGTGCCGGCAATGCAGGATAAAAAGCTATTTCACCAGCTTCTCTGCGAAGACCTTGCGGAACTTCTCAAGCTTCGGACGCACCACGAACTGGCAGTATGGCTGATCGCCGTTCTGATTGTAGTAATTCTGGTGGTAATCTTCCGCCTTATAAAAGGTATCCGCCGGCGCTATCTGCGTCACCACGGGCGCGTTGTAAGCCTTCTCATCGTTGAGCTTCTTTTTATAATCCTGCGCCTTCTGCCGCTGCTCGTCTGAATGGTAAAATATGGCCGAGCGGTATTGCGTGCCCACATCATTGCCCTGTCGGTTGAGCTGCGTCGGGTCGTGCGACGTCCAGAAGGCCGCCAATAGCTCGTCAAACGAAATATCACGCGGATCATACCAGATATTGGTCACCTCTGCGTGGCCTGTCGTGCCATTACACACATCGCGGTAAGTAGGGTTTGGCGTCTGGCCGCCCATGTAGCCGCTTTCCACCCGCCGCACGCCCTTCAGCTGTTGAAATTGTGCCTCCGTACACCAGAAACAGCCGGCGCCGAAAGTGGCCTCCTGCAGAGTGTCATTACTATTGCCTTGCGCAGCAGTACTCATCTTTTTAAAAGTTTGGGATTGAAGAAATGTCTCGCCGTCATCGCTCTGAACGCAGCTGCCAAGTCCGATTGCAGACAGTAGCATCAGGCCAAGCGACTTCAGGTTTTGCAGCATCGCTATTAAAGTTAGGCCAGTATATACGGTAGCGCGCCTGCCGCGGCTGCCTGCAGAGCGGCATTTAACAATGATAGCCGGTTTTCAGAAAAATAGATTTTGCCGGAAAGGCCACAGGCTTATTTTTGCCGCGGAGGGATGGCAGAGCGGTCGAATGCGGCGGTCTTGAAAACCGTTGAAGCGAAAGTTTCCGGGGGTTCGAATCCCTCTCCCTCCGCCCTATACCAAAAAGTCGCCCTCAAAGCGGCTTTTTGCATAAGAAAAGGCCCCGCAGCGAGCGGGGCCTTTCCAATAAAAAAACGTTCATCACTCCACCATCACCGCGTAGGCCTGCCTGTAGGAATGGTGTGCGCGCTGTGCTATCGGTCAGGACCGCGACACCATTTTGCGCGGGCTGGGCCGGATTGCGGGTATGGCAGGCAACGACACGAGCCATTGGGCTGCTGTCCGCCGGCCAGGCTTTCGCCGAAGGCATCAGACTGCCCTAATAGTTGGATAGAGCAGAGTAGAGGCTCAACTGATAATTGATACGCTGCAGCAGAAAATCGGTGTTGTCAATGAAGCCGTCAAGGTTGAGGTCGGCCAGATCGTACACGTCAAACGGACTAAGCAGGTAAGCCGTTCTGGTAAACAGCAGGTCTGAGTTGTCAACGAATAAGTCCTGGGGCGTATTCACGTCGCCGGCCCAGAGGCACCACTTTCCGTTTACCAGCACCATCTGCGGCGGGTCGCTGAAGGGGTTTGCCGCTTGCAAGAGGGACGTGGTGAAATTGTAGCTAAGGGCGCTGACCTGGCTGGCGGGCGGCATGGCGTTGCTCAGCACGGCCACGTGGTTGCGCTGGAATACGGCAAGGCGGATACCGGCGGCCTGCGGATTAAACTTCGGGATTTCTCCCGTGGAATCCACAATGCTGCCATCCGGCCTGAACAGGAGGGCGCGCGTCTGATGCACTGTCGCGGGATTTGCGCTGCTTCTGAGCTCCACCTTTATCCAGTCGACGACCGCGCCCGCGGGCCCGGATGGGTTGTTGATCTGCGCGTAATGCTGGCCCAGCCCGTAGGGATCGTTGAGCGGCAGGAGGCCGGTGTTGCCGCCAAAATAGTTTTGCAAGTCGCTGCGCATTATTCCCGAAGGACCCATGTCCCCCTGCAGGCCGGCAGTTACGGCGATGAAGGGGCCGTAGAGCGGCACGAAGGGGTTTTGGGTAAGCTTTATGGCTATTGCGCTGCCGTCGTTGCCGGCGCCGTGATAGATAGCTGACAGCGGGTTGGTGAGGGATGTATTGGTCGTTGCCGCACCGTCATTTAACCCGCCGCTATAGATAGATGTAAGGTTGTTCTGGCCGGTTGCCTGGATGCTGCTGACGCCGTCGTCTCCGCCGCCTTTATAGAATGCGGTCAGCGGGTTTTGCGCGGGGGAAATAAATGCGGCAAAGCCGTCATTCTGCCCGCCATAATAGATGCCGTTGAGTGCGTTCTGGCTGGTTGCCGCCGCCAGGGCAAAGCCGTCATTGGCGCCGCCGGCGTAAATGTTCGTAAGCGGATGCTGACTTGCGGCTGCGCCAGATGCCGAACCGTCATCGGCGCCACCCTTGAAGATGCCCGGCAGCGGATTCTGTGCTGTTGCGGCGCCAGCTGAAAATCCGTCATTATTCCCGCCGGTAAACTGCGCCATCCCGGTAGCGGGAATGCAAAGCGCGAGCAAGAGGAACAGGCGTTTCATGGGGAAGAAGTCCATAAAGATAGCGGGATATGGGTTTTTTAATAGCACAGGAAGCAGTTCGTTCATGGCGGGCTCGTAATCGCCACATCCTGCAATGCGCACAGACAATTTATCAAGGCATTCACACAGGCGCAGTTTCCGGCGACTATTTTTGCCCACCACACCATGAATCGCACATACACGCTTCTTGCGGCTGCATCCCTGCTTGCCGCGCTTTCCTTCTCCAGCTGCTCCGACAAAAAGGGGGGCGGCAGCAAAGGCGCTACCACATCCGTCAATACCCCGGCGGGCAGCCAGTGGCTGGCTTATGTGGACATTGACTCATTTGAAGCTCATTACGAGAGCCTGAAGAAGAAGAAGGACGAGTTTAAGCAGCAGCAGCAGGCAATGGAAAGCGAGCTGCAGCGCTCTGCCCAGCAGATGCAGGCCGATTATACAGCGGTGATGCGCAAGCAGCAGGCCGGCACGCTGACGCAAAGCGAGGGAGAAGCGGCGGAGAAGCGCATTGGCCAGATGCAGCAGTCATTAGAGACGCGCAAGGCGGCTATGACTACGCAGTTTCAGGAAAAGCTGGAGGCGTTTAATAATGACCTGCATAAAGACATGGACGCCTTTCTTGCAGAATACACGAAGGAGCACAACTACGACTTCGTACTTTCTTATTCGCGCAGCAATGCGCAGATTCTTTATGCCAATAAAGGCCTGAACATCACGGAGGATGTAATAAAAGGCATGAACGAGCGCGCCGCAAAGGGCGTGGACTCGCGGGATACGGCTTCCGGCAAATAGGCGCTATCTTGACGGCCTATATATGGCTCAAGAATCAGCAACGCCAGAGTATCACCGGTCCCTGCGCCTGAGCGATGGCGCTCTTCTGGTGATCGGCTCCATGATCGGCTCCGGTATTTTCATTGTTTCGGCAGACATTTCGCGCACGCTCGGCTCAGCCGGCTGGCTTATAGTTGTCTGGGTGCTCACCGGCATCCTGACGCTGGCGGCTGCGCTCTCCTACGGAGAATTGAGCGGCATGTATCCGAAGGCGGGCGGGCAATACGTGTATCTCCGCGAGGCGTATGGGCCGATGTGGGGTTTTCTGTACGGCTGGGCATTCTTTGCCGTGATCCAGACCGGGACGATCGCTGCCGTGGGCGTGGCGTTTGCAAAGTTTTTAGGCTATCTGGCGCCGGCGCTGAGTGAGAAAAGCATTCTTTTTCAGACAGGCAGCTTCGCTATATCGGCGGGGCAGCTTGTGGGCATCGGCATCATCGTGCTGCTTACCGCCATCAACAGCCGCGGGGTGGAAGGCGGGAAGTGGATCGGTGCCATCTTTACTTCGGCGAAAATCCTGGCAATGGCGGCGCTCATATTCGCCGGCTTTGTGCTGGTAAAAGACGGCGGTGCTATCTGGAGGCTGAACTGGACAGATGCCTGGATGGCGAAAAGCATTTCCAAAGGCGCGGACGGCAGCATTATACACCAAATGCTCAACGGCGGGCCGCTGGTGCTGGCTATCTGCGGCGCTATGGTCGGGGCCATATTCTCGTCGGACGCCTGGAACAATGTAACCTTCATTGCCGGCGAAATCAAGCGTCCGGAACGAAACATCGGTCTCTCCCTTTTTATAGGTACTGCGGTAGTGACACTGCTTTATGTAGCCATGAACCTGATGTACCTGAACGTGCTTTCCGTGCATGACATCGCTTTTGCCGAGCAGGATCGCGTTGCGCTGGCGGCGTCCCGCTCGCTGTTCGGCGCCATCGGCACAACCATCATTGCACTGCTGGTGATGGTGAGCACCTTTGGCTGCAACAATGGGCTCATTCTCTCCGGCGCACGTGTCTATAGCACAATGGCGCGGGATGGCCTGTTCATCCCTGCCGCGGGTCGGCTGAATGCGAAGGGGGTACCTGCCGTCGCATTGTGGATGCAGTGCGCCTGGGCTTCAGTCCTTTGCCTGAGCGGCAAGTACGGTGCATTGCTTGATTACATCGTGTTTGTGGTGCTGATCTTCTATATTCTCACCATCGGCGGCATTTTTGTGCTGCGCCGCAAGCGTCCGGATCTGCCACGTCCTTATAAGGCGTTCGGATATCCTGTGGTGCCTGCGCTCTACATCGCGCTGGCCTCATTTATCTGCATTGTGCTGCTGAAAGTGAAGACGGACACTACCTGGCCCGGCCTGCTGATCGTGATTCTGGGCATACCGGTTTACTTTATTGTGAAGGCGACAACGCCGCGGCCTGCGGCCTGATCCTATTTGTTTCGCAGTTTGCGCAAGTCTGCGGTTCTTTGCGATTCAATGGCGCAGTCGTTACAACAACTTTTCGCGGAAATGGATTCCCTGCATGTCGCCATTGTAGGCGATGTGATGCTGGACAATTACTGGTGGGGAGAAGTGGACCGAATCTCGCCCGAAGCACCCGTGCCCATCGTGGCGCTCAGCAAACGGGAAAGCAGGCTTGGGGGCGCGGCTAACGTAGCGCTCAACTGCCGTGCCCTTGGGGCGAAAGTCAGCCTTTGCAGCGTCATAGGTGAAGACAGTGAGGGCGATACACTTCTTCGCCTGGCAGGTGAAGCTGGCATTGACATGGCCGCAACGCATCGCAGCAAGCGGCGGGCCACCACAACCAAGACCCGCGTCATCGCCCGTCATCAACAGATGCTACGTCTGGACGACGAGCACGCCGAAGACCTGTCAGTTGAAGAGGAGCATCCTTTCATAGACCTCGTGCTCCGGTTTTTGCAGCGGGAGAAGCCGCAGGTGCTCATTTTTGAAGATTACAACAAGGGCGTACTTAAAGAGAATGTGATCCGGCGCATCACCGCCCATTGCCGCGAAATAGGCATCATCACTGCCGTTGATCCCAAGAAAAAGAACTTCCTGGCCTATCGCGATGTGGACATCTTTAAGCCAAACCTGAAGGAAGTGAGGGAAGGCCTGAACATCCCGCTGGATCGGCTGGACGCGGAAAGCCTGAGCGCGGTTGACGACATACTCCGGCAATCGCTCGGACACGGACTGACCTTCATCACGCTTTCTGAGCATGGTGTGTTCGCGAAGACCGGGGACGCAGATGGCTTTATTATTCCATCTCACCTGCGCAACATTGCAGATGTGAGCGGCGCCGGGGATACCGTTATTGCCACTGCGGCTATGGTTTATGCGCTCACGCGCGATGCCCGGCAAATGGCCGAGATCAGCAATATAGCCGGCGGCCTGGTCTGCGAGGAGGTGGGTGTAGTGCCCATCAGAAAGGACTTATTGCTTGCTGAAACCGGGCGGCTTACGGGTGCCGGCGAAGGCGGCATGGAAAGCAGGCATTGATAGCCAATGCGCTACGACGGCGTCCCTTTTTTGACGCGGATAACCCTACATTGGCCTTTCCTAAACCACCTGCCATGGCACTGAACGCCTACCTCAAACTCAAAGGTCAAAAACAAGGAGACATTAAAGGAAGTGTGATCCAGAAAGGGCGCGAAGGCATGATTGCCGTAGTGGCGGTCTCCCACAGCATCGTCTCTCCGCGCGACCCGGCTTCCGGGCTGCCGACCGGCAAGCGGATGCACAAGCCGCTTGTCATCACGAAGGAGATTGATAAGTCAACGCCGCTGCTGATGAATATGTTGGTCAACAATGAGAACATCACCTCCTTGACGCTAGACTTTTATCAGCCTCAGGTCAGCGCGGCAGGTGGGGTAGGCGCGGAAAAGCAGCACTACCGGATTCAGCTGACCAACGCGCGCGTGGCGGCCATCAATACCCGCATGGACAATAATACGCATCCCGATCTCGCTAAGTACGCGCCTTATGAGGAGGTTGAGTTCACGTACCAGACCATTACCACCACCTACACAGACGGAGGTATAACGGCTACGGACGATTGGGTGGCTGCGGTATAACACAGATGAAAATGAAAACAGGCTGCGCTATTGCGCAGCCTGTTTGTTATATGCTCGTTCGCATGGCTTTAATTCCCCCGCTTCACCTTCAGCCCCGCATCCAGCGCATCCAGAAACTCCTCTGTGTACAGATAATGCTCGCCGTGCTTTACATCGTTGCCATGCACGGACACCGCAAGGTCCTTAGTCATCCTGCCGCTCTCCACCGTCTCTATGCACACCTGCTCCAGGGTGTTGCAAAAGTCAATCAGCTCCTCATTGCCGTCCAGCTTGCCGCGGAAGGCCAGGCCGCGCGTCCAGGCGTAGATGGATGCGATCGGGTTTGTGGAGGTTGGCTTTCCTTTCTGATACTCGCGGAAGTGGCGGGTCACGGTGCCGTGTGCCGCTTCTGCTTCCATCGTCTTACCGTCGGGCGTTACCAACACGGAAGTCATAAGGCCTAATGAGCCGAAGCCCTGCGCCACCGTATCGCTCTGCACATCGCCGTCATAATTCTTGCAGGCCCACACGAAGTTGCCATTCCACTTCAGAGCGCTTGCTACCATGTCGTCTATGAGGCGGTGCTCATAGTGCACATCAGTAAATTCCTTACTCACTTCCTCAAAAATGTCCTTGAAGCGGCCATCGTACTTCTTCAGGATCGTATTCTTGGTAGACAGGTAGAGCGGCCAGGCCTTTTGCCGCGCCATATTAAAGCACGCATGCGCGAAGCCGCGGATGGAATCGTCCAGGTTGTACATCGCCATTGCAATGCCATCTCCCTTGAAGTTGAATACTTCGTGCTCTATCACGCTGCCGTCTTCCCCTTCAAACTTTATCGTCAGCTTGCCTTTACCCTTAGTCACGAAGTCGGTGGCGCGGTACTGATCGCCGAAGGCATGACGGCCTACGATGATGGGGGCGTCCCAATTCACCACCAGCCGCGGCACATTAGCCATAACGATCGGCTCCCGGAACACGGTGCCGTCCAGGATATTGCGGATGGTGCCGTTGGGCGACTTCCACATTTGCTTTAGGCCAAATTCCGCAACGCGCGCCTCATCCGGGGTGATGGTGGCGCATTTAATGCCCACGCCGTGTTTCAGGATCGCGTTGGCCGCGTCCACCGTAACCTCGTCGTCGGTCTGGTCGCGATATTCTATTCCGAGGTCGTAATACTCAATCGGCACATCCACATATGGCAGTATCAGTTTGTCTTTGATAAACTTCCAGATGATGCGCGTCATCTCATCGCCGTCAAGCTCTACGACGGGATTGGCTACTTTGATTTTAGTCATAAGAATGGTGAATGGAGAATTGAGGTTGTTCCTGGCGAATGTAGCGGCTTCCCTGTTTTTTAGGAAGACAATTATGTTGCAGGCGTCACCCTCAAAAAAGTCTGAATGGCATCAACGGAGCGTTGGAAGGCTTCGCTTTCTGCCGCAATGGCTGCTCTGGTGCTTTGGAGCCCATCACTACCTGCCGTAATGACGGCTCTGAGCGCCTGGAGGGCTTCACTGGTTATCTGGAAGGCACCACTTTTTAGCTGGAAGGCATCGCCATCTGTCCGGAGGACGATGGGCCCTTGCCAGGCGGCATAAGTGGAGGCAGCGGGCGGCGCGCAAGCGGTCATGACGCATGAATTTGGCTGCTAAGGCCGGGCCGGCACCATTTTACTTAGGAGAATCGAAAAATTTTTTCATCGCGGCTGCTAACGGGCAAAATCCAAAAGCAGTCTTTAACCGTATCTTTCGCCAATAAACAGTTAACACCCATTAATGCTGAAACCATGATAAAAACCACGACAATTCTAAAAAGGTGGGGTTTTGCGACACTCGCGCTGGGAGCAATCCTTTCAGGCGGGCCGTCTTTTGCCTCATCGCACCGCGAGGCTCCGCTCATTGCGCAAGACCCACAGGCCGACAACACCGATGTATATGCTTTCCGCTCACCGGACGACACGAACACGGTTACGATCATCGCCAACTACATTCCCTTCCAGCTACCGGAAGGCGGGCCTAACTACTACTCTTTTGGCGAGAACATCCGCTACGAGATCCACATCAAGAACAGCACGGCGACTACGGCTGATGACATTACGTATCGCTTTACGTTCACCGTTGCAAACGAGGATACAACCACATTCTTCAACATCCGTCTCGGCAAGCGCAACCAGCGCACGGCCTGGACAGTTTTCAAGCTGGTAAACGGCGGCTCGCCCACAGGCACTTTCGTGGCTTCCGGCTTTTGCCCTCAGAACAATATCGGCCCGCGCTCAATACAGGGCGCAGCCGGCCTCGGCGTACCCTCTTACGACAGTTTAGTGCGCGCTTCTCTGGTAACGGCGGGCAGCGGCGAGAAAATCTATTGCGGCCCTGCCGACGATCCATTCTTCGTGGACCTGGCGGGCGCGTTTGACCTTGGCGGCTTCCGCCCGCAGGGCAATACTACCAATCCTCCAAAGGATGGTACAGGCCGCTTCAACGTAAGCACGATTGCTATAAAGATTCCGATTTCTACGCTTCAGAAGAATGGCAAGACGGTTGCGCAGTCGCTCAACATCCTTGACCCCGACTTCGTAATCGGCGTGTGGGCATCGGCCTCCCGTCCGCAAATCCGCACTCTGGGCGGAGGTAATATCATTGTTGGCGGTCCATGGGTACAGGTATCACGCCTGGGTATGCCACTGACCAATGAGGCAATTATCCCGATCGGCTTCAAGGATCGCTGGAATGCAGGCAATCCCGCCGGTGATAGCGTTTACGCGCAATATTTCAAGAATCCTGAGCTTGCTCTATACATGGCGACAACCGGCCCTAACGGCAGTCCGGCTTATGGCGGCGCGGTACCGGCACTTAACCAACTTCGCATTCAGCAGGCATCCCGTCCGGACATAGCGAATGGCGGCTTCGACTTCCGCAATGGCGGGAGGGGCCTCTGGCCACTAAAGGGTTCGCCGCTTACGGGCACTGCCTTTGATCCGCTGGGCTTCGGCAATATTCTTATCCCGGATTCTGTATCGCCTCGCGCTGCCGACATCCTGCCTATCTTTTATACCGGCGTCCCCAATCTGATTCCTTACCAGCTGGCAGGAACCAAGGCTTCCGGCTCACCGCTGTCTGCCGGTAAACCGTTCATCAACAACTTCCTGCCTACGCTCGGTGACATGCTGCGCTTGAATATGGCCGTGCCCGTCACGCCACGCAACAGCCCTGATTTCTCATCGCTCGGTATCGTGCAGGCTGCGGTGCTTGGTCTTACCGACAGCCGCTTCGCAACTACTAATGCGATGCAGATCATCCCGAACATGGATGGCTTCCCGAACGGACGCCGCCTGGAAGATGATGTAACCACTATTGAGCTTCAGGCAGTGGGTGGAGTAGCGCTGGCCGCTATCGGCCTCTGGTACGACGACTGGGTTCCCGGCACTTCGCCTGTTACGAAGAACTTGGTGCGCACCATCACGTTTACAGCAGGCCCTACCAAGAATGACACGACGTTTAAGGCAGTCTTCCCGTACGTACAGGAGCCTTGGAGAGGCTTTGACTATACCATCCAGCCACGCTTCTAATCCCATCACCGCTCAACAATTAATACAAACTCCATGAAAAATACGATACAGAAAATGATCGTGGCGCTTGGGCTGTGCATGGCTCCGGCAATCACGACCCTTGCCTCATCGCACCGCGAGGCGCCACTCATCGCATACGATCCGCAGGCAGATAATACGGACGTCTATGCGTTCAAAAACCCGAATGACAGCAGCAAGATCATCATCATTGCCAACTACATTCCCTTTGAAGCGCCACAGGGCGGCCCAAACTGGTACACATTCGGCAACAACATCCGCTATGAGATCCACGTAAAGAACAATGCAAGCACAAGCGGCGACGACGTCACCTACCGCTTTACCTTCCAGACGGTGAATGATGATCCTAATACGTTCTTCAATATCCGCCTTGGAAAACAAAACCAGAAGAACACCTATACGCTTGAAAAGAGCGTAAACGGCGGATCTTTCAATCCGATTGTCACAAACGGCAAGGTGCCGCCGCCAAATATCGGTCCACGCTCTATTGAAGGCGCAGCCGGTCTTGGCGCAGCCAACTACGACTCGCTGATGAAGCAGGCCATAATGAGCGCCAGCACCGGAGAGCGTGTATTTGCCGGCCCTATTGACGACCCGTTCTTCGTAGATCTGGGCGGCGCGTTTGACCTTGGCGGCTTCCGCCAGCCCGGTCGCGACGGCCTTGCGAAGTTCAACTGCCACTCCCTTGTACTGGAAGTTCCGGTTACACTGCTTCAGAAAAACGGCCAGCCAGTGACTGCGGCCACCAATAGCCTCGATCCTAACTATGTAATCGGTGTCTGGGCATCCGCTTCCCGCCAGGCAGTTCAGACGCTCAGCACTGCTGGCCTTCCTGTTGCAGGCAGCGGCGCATGGGTACAGATCAGCCGCCTGGGTATGCCGCTGACTAACGAAGTGGTTATTCCTATTGGCAAAAAGGATCTTTGGAACAGCATTGTTCCCGGTCCTTCTTCCGAAGCGCAGTTTTTCCCTTATTTCCGCAATCCTGAGCTGTCGCTTTATGTAGATACTTCTACGAATGGCTATGGCAAGGCAGTGCCCGGTCTCAGTAATTACCTGCACATCCAAAGCGCCTCGCGGCCTACGCCTGCGCTCGGGCCGTTTGACTTTCGGAACGGCAAGCAGGGGCTCTGGCCGCTAAAGGGAAATCCTGCGTTGGTTGGTACTGCATTTGATCCGGCTACCTATGGCAATCTGCTTATTCCAGATGCATCAAGCCCGCGTTCCGCAGACATCCTGCCGATCTTCCTGACAGGCGTTCCGAATCTGGCGCCCTACCAGTTGGCTATTGCTACCAAGGGCGGCAATCCGCTCGCCGCAGGCAAACCCTTCATTAATAACTTTCTCCCCTTCGTAGGCGATATGCTGCGACTGAATATGGCAACGCGTGCCACTCCGCGCACGCTTCCTTCAGGCGCGGTTAATCCCGCTTTCTCGTCGCTGGGCATTCTGGCGGCAGCTGTCAGCGGCCTGACAGACGTTACTTATAATACGACGAACAACATCCAGGACATTCCGAACATGGACGGCTTCCCCAATGGTCGCCGCCTGGAAGATGATGTTACTACGATTGAGCTTCAGGCAATCGGAGGCATTGCGCTGGCGGCTATTGGCCTGCCTTACGACGATTACACTCCCGGTGTAACGCCATCTCCATTGACTCCAACGTTGCTTGGCACCTTAAACTTCAATGCAGGGGTAACGAAGAACGACACAACCTTTAAGTCGTCATTCCCATTTGTGCAGCAGCCTTGGCGTTCATATACGGGTGCCCAATACTCCGGCCCGCTTGCTGTAAACAACCTGAACATCGGCACGCCTGATGCAGTTATGGTGGCTTATCCAAATCCGTTCGTAGGCGCGCTTACCTTCAAGTATAAGCTGGCCATTGGCGGTAAGGTTCAGATTGATATCATTGACATCAACGGTCGCCTCGTAAATAGGATGAGCGAAGGCTCACAGCCCGCTGGTGAGCATCTGGCACAATGGAATGCCGGCTCGCTGGCTCCGGGCAATTACTTTGCGCAGCTGTCTGTAGGTGGTTCAGTTTACCAGACGCTCAAGCTTGTAAAGGCTAATTAAGAGGACTCAGAATTTTTTTATCAGGACAGTGCAGCAAAACCTTGCTCGCGCTGTCCTGATTTTTTTGCCATCTTGCCCCGTTTTACATCACACAATACATGCAATTCACTACCAAAGCAAAATGCTTCGGCATCTTCGCAATGCTGCTGCTTGGCGCTTGCAGCAACAACCAATCACCAACCACCGAAGCCGGTGGAATGAAAATTCCAAACATTCTCGCTAAGGACACGGCTACCGGCGCGCCGGGAGAGCAGTTGAGCATCCGCACTACGTTTGATAAGGCGATTGCGGAGCTGAATGTCAACCGTGATAATCCTAAGCCACTTCTTGATCTTGCCTCAGCTTACATTTTAGAAGGACGCCTTTCCGGCAACGGCGGCTATTACAGCAATGCCGCACTTACCGTCCTGAATAAGGTTTTGGAGGGAGAAACGACAACGGAAGACCAGCGTTTTCAGGCTTTGAGCCTGAAGAGTGCTGTGCTGCTGAACATGCACCAGTTCAGAGACGCGCTGACTATTGCGAAAGAAGGTCTTGCGATCAATCAAAGCAACGCCGGCATTTGGGGAGCGGTGGTTGATGCAAACGTGGAACTGGGAAACTATGACGAGGCGGTAAAGTCCAGCGATAAGATGATGAGCATCCGGCCCGACCTGCGCTCTTATAGCCGCGTGGCTTACCTCCGCCAGATTTACGGGGATAACCGGGGCGCTATTGATGCGATGAAGATGGCGGTAGAAAGCGGGGTCCCCAGCCTGGAATCTACAGAGTGGGCGAGGGTACAGCTCGGCGACCTCTACCTTAACATCGGTAACCCTGATAGTGCGCGGTTGCTTTACAGATACTCATTAGTGTACCGCCCCGGCTACCCATATGCGGAGATGGGCATGGCGCGGGCGGATAAGGCGCAGAAGAATTATGATGCGGCGATTGAGCATGCGCGTACCGCAGTAAAAGCGCTGCCGGAATCTTCCTTCATCGCCTTTCTTGCAGACTTGTATGAATTGAAAGGCGATGTGCAGAAGGCAAAAGAAATGCGCAGCGACGTGCAGCGACTCCTACAGGAAGCGGCGGATAAGGAACCAAAAGACGCGCTGGTAAAACACAACAGTTCCCGCGAACTGGCACAGGCTTACATCGCCACAAAAGATTATAATAAGGCAATGCAGTACGCAAAGCAGGATTACGAAATGCGCCCGGCGAACATTGATGCAAACGACCTGATGGCTTGGCTCAGCTACCTGAAAGGTGACAATGCCGCAGCCAAAACCTATGCACAAAAAACGCTCGTAACGAACGGCAAGAACGCAACTACGCTGTATAAAGATGGTCTCATTTTCGCAGCGGCAGGCGATGCGGCGCGTGGCGATTCATTGATGAAAGAAGCGCTCGCCATTATGCCATACGTTGACCCAAGGACTATTGCCGGCGGAAAATGAGGAAATGGTTTTTTCTTGCGATAGTATTATTCGCATTGGCGGCAGCGCCTGCAATGGCGCATGTGGTAGCGTATGAATTAGACCCGCAGCCAAAAGGCAGTGTTTTTCTGAAATACCTGGTCACAGGATTTGAGCACATCATCCCGCTCGGCTTTGACCACATCCTGTTTATCCTTTGCGTCTTTTTCCTGAACACGAGCATCCGCAAAATCATTTTGCAGGCTACGATGTTTACACTGGCGCACAGCATCACGCTTGGGCTGGCGATGTATGGCATCATCAATCCCGACCCTAAGATTGTAGAGCCGCTGATAGCGCTCTCCATCGTCGTCTTGGCGCTGGAAAACATTTTCTATACCAAGGTGAAGCCGTGGCGCTTGGTGCTTGTTTTTCTCTTTGGGATGGTGCATGGGATGGGATTTGCCGGCGCTTTGAGCGAGATGGGGATGCCGCGTAATGCCTTTGCTACGGCGCTTGTGGCTTTCAATGTCGGCGTGGAGTTGGGACAGCTTTCTATCATTCTTTTTATGTATTTCGCAGTTGCGAAGACGATGTCAGACAAGCCTTGGTATCGCAAACGCGTTGTGATTCCGGCATCGCTCATCATAGCGCTCATTGCAGCTTATTGGACGGTTGAGAGAACTTTCTTTGCATAACTGCCGTTTATTAATACGCATCCCTTACATATCTTGTTACAGTATTCTTCCACTCGCATATTATTCCGGCTTTCTGCTGGTGATACTGCGATGGCTGTAATAAAGAATTGGAGTATTAGGACGGTTGCGCGTGTGCTAATAATTGCCTACGCCTTATTCCTGCTAAAACCGGTGATGCCGATACTTCTGGATGGATTGGCGCACACTTTTTACAAGAGTGTCCATATCGCGGTTGTGCATCGCGTGCATGGGAAAGAACACGTGCATTATGAGCTGCGCAAGGCCGCGGCTGAAAGTGAAAAAGAAGGCTTAGGGCAAAAGCGTAAGCTTGTTGTAGAAGACGAAGTCGGTGCCTTGTCCGGCGCTCTGATGATAGCAACGCCAACGGCGCTATACGCCTTATCAGCGAAGGCGCAATCGTGCTATCTGTATGGGCGTTACAGCACTGATATGTCGCGCGATTACCCGCCGCCAAAGCAGGTGCGCTCTTGCACTTGCTGACCAATTTCTGAATCGTAACGACTGGAATATGCCTGTCTCATACCTCGCGTGTGATACTTGACTGGCTGCATGTGCAAGTGATTATCGTAAGTCGCACGGACAACTGTGCGGCGCGGCATTTCATCACTTCAAGCCTAATTTTTCATGCAACCAACTATATTCAAAAGATGGGCATTGCTCATCCCCATACTCTTTCTCTCAGTCACTGCCTTTGCCCACAACGGCTCCTTTCGCGGCATTATTAAAGACGGGAAAAGCGGCCTGCCTTTGGAAGGCGCCAACATCTATGTGAAAGGCAGAGCCTTCTCTGCCGTCACCGATGTCTTCGGCGCGTTTATGATTACCGGCATGGAGCCGGGCGCTTATGCAATCTCCATCCGCCACCTCGGCTTTGAGCTGATAGACCGCGACATCAGAGTGGAAGACGGCATCACCACGGACATCACCGAAACGATGAAGCCGACCGGCGTGCAGCTTACTGACGTCACCATCAACGCAAAGAAAGACGCCACGCTCTCCACAATCTCCGCCGTGGACATCAAGCTGCGGCCCATCAATACTGCGCAGGATATGATGCGCATGGTGCCCGGCCTCTTCACCTCGCAGCACCAGGGCGGCGGCAAGGCCGAGCAGATGTTCCTCCGAGGCTTTGACGTTGACCACGGCACGGACGTGAACATCATGGTGGATGGCATGCCGGTGAACATGGTGAGCCACGCCCACGGCCAGGGCTATGCCGACCTTCACTTTCTTATTCCTGAACTCGTGGACAATCTCTCCTTCGGCAAAGGCCCATACCAGATTGACAAAGGCGACTTTGCCACGGCCGGCTGGGCAGAGTTTAAGACGAAGAATTACTTAGACAATTCATTCGTGAAGCTGGAAGGCGGCACCTACGGCTACTTCCGTGCGGTAACCGGCATTGACCTGCTGGGCAAGGCGGGCGCGGCACGTAACGAGGGCGCATATATCGCCGGCGAGTACGGCTACAACCGTAGCTACTTTGACCATCCGCAGGATTTCAACCGCATCAATCTGACGGGTAAGTACACGAAGTCGCTGGGCAAAGACAAGCTGCTTTCCATCACCGCCGGCGGTTTTTCCAGCGCGTGGGATGCTTCGGGGCAAATACCGGAGCGTGCTGTTGCTGATGGCAGCATTGGCCGCTTTGGCGAGATTGACAAGGAAGGCGGCAAAACGAGCCGTTACAATCTGAACGTTCAGTACACGCAAGCCATCTCCCGCAACGAAACCTTTAAGAGCAATCTCTGGACCTCATACTACGACTTCTCGCTCTACTCCAACTTCACATTCTTTCTGAATGATACAGTTAACGGCGACCAGATTCATCAGGCGGAAAAGCGCCTCCTCGGCGGCTACAACGCCGAGTACACGAACAGCTACCGCATCGGCAGCCTGCATACGCGCACGCAGGTGGGCGCAGGCTTCCGCTATGATGCGACTGACGGCAGTGAGCTGAGCCACACGCGCGCCATGGATGAAGTACTGGAGCACCTTCAGTACGGCGATGTGCATCAGACGAACATTTTCGGCTACGTCAATCAGACTTTTTATCTGCTGCCAAACCTCGTGGCAAACGCAGGCACCCGCTTTGACTTCTTTAACCATGCCTACACCGACCGCATTCCTACAGAAGCAGTAAAAAGCAGCGCTACAACACATGCCTTCTCGCCCAAGGGCGGCATCTACTACAACTTCGGCAACAGTTGCCGCGTATATCTGAATGCGGGCATCGGCTTCCACAGCAACGATACGCGCGTAGTGGTAGCGCAGGCAGGCAAGGATGTGTTGCCGCTGGCGCGAAGCGTTGACCTCGGTGTAGTATTTAAGCCCCTGCCACGCCT
This sequence comes from Chitinophagaceae bacterium, assembly GCA_965246765.1. Lineage (GTDB taxonomy): Bacteria > Bacteroidota > Bacteroidia > Chitinophagales > Chitinophagaceae > UBA1952. The sequence goes on along the minus strand of CBDFFJ010000004.1, from coordinate 517,259 downwards.
GCTCGTATCCGCAGCCATCTTTCACTTAGACCTTGACCAGGAATTTGTCTATGTGGGGGATGAGGGCGTGGTAGAGCCCGGCGGTCGCACCCGCCGCGAGGGCGCAGACCTGTCGCTGCGCTACGAGGTGGCGAAGTGGCTCTACTTTGACGCCGACTTCAACTATACGCACGCTCGCGCCCGCGACGAGGCGAGCGGTCAGGATTACATTCCGCTGGCTCCGCAGTTCACATCCATCGGCGGCGTGACGGTGAAGGGCGGGAAGTATTGGGCAGGCTCCCTCCGCTACCGCCACCTCGGCGAGCGCGCAGCGAATGAAGACAACAGCGTGAAAGCCGCCGCCTATACCGTCTGCGACCTGACGGCTTCCTACAACCGCAGGAGATACGAGCTGGGCTTCCAGATTCAAAACCTCTTCAACGTGGACTGGAATGAGGCGCAGTTTGATACTGAGACGCGCTTGCGGAATGAGGCGGCATCAGTGAGTGAGATTTGCTTTACGCCGGGCACGCCGTTCTTCTTTAAGCTGATTGGGACGTATAAGTTTTAGCGTGGCTAACACCATCAATAAAAAAGCTGTCTCAAACAAGACAGCTTTTTTTATTCATCCGTTATAAAGATTAGCCCAGCTTAATAAACTGGCAAAGCACGCCGCCCATCAACGTCAGCGTTACGAGCCAGAAGCCGAAGTGAATCATCACATACTTCCAGCCACGGCGCTCAAAAAGCGCAACGATGCCGAGGATGGGTAGCGCTAAGAAGATGGAGGTAATTGCACCGTGCAGCATACCGTGCTTGAAGGTGCGGAAGTTGTTACCGTAAAGGCTCATCGCATTGTCGTACCAGGCCTTTTCCGGGGTACCGGCCTTCGCAGCACCACCTACAACTCCGCCCATTGGAAGCTGATGAATAACGATAGAGCTAAGCGCTATCGCCAGCATGAAGGAGAATAGATAAGTAAGGCCGAACACGAGTGCCATATTACCACGCTTCATATCGGCCTCGGTGAAACGGTTAACGCGCATCCAGGTGTTGCCGAAGACGGCTTTGCTGTACCAGAGGAAGCCGATGATAAGCGGAATGAGCGCGGCTGCGGCGCAGACAGCCATGAAATTGTATTGCTGCATGTAGTGTGTGTCCGTGTTTGTAACGGAGCGCCAAGATAATAGCTCCATTGGAGAAAGTGAACACCTGAGAAATTCCAGTCAATGATTGACAAAAGCTTAATCATGGAGCCGACGCCTGATGGTTCCTGTCATTGCGGCCCCCGAGCCGCAATCTGCTCCATTGTGCATCTGCTTGTGATATGTAACGGGCAGATTGCGGGTTAGGCCCGCAATGACAAGCTACGATTGGGCTTTGGAATAAGTCTTAGCGCAATCAACAACGTTCGTCATTATTACTAAATGAAAAATGCAGCCCTTCCAGACTGCATTATCAAATCATCTCATTATCAAATCATCAAATCCTCAACTCATCGGCCCAAACTCCTCCACAAGGTCTTTCTCAATCTGGAGATTGTCTATGATGAAGGTCTGGCGCGCGGGGGTGTTCTTGCCCATGAAATATTCCAGCAGCTTTTGAATCTGCGCATCCTGGGAGAGCAGCACGGGCTCTTTGCGGATATCGCGGCCTATAAAGGCGGCGAACTCTTCGGGCGAGATTTCGCCCAAGCCTTTAAAGCGTGTGATTTCCGGCTTGGTGCCCAGTTCCTTGATGGCGCGCTGGCGTTCCTGGTCAGAATAGCAGTAAATCGTCTTCTGCTTATTACGCACACGGAAGAGCGGGGTATCCAGGATATAGACGTGGTTATTGCGTACAAGGTCGGGGAAAAACTGCAGGAAGAAAGTCATAATCAGCAGGCGGATGTGCATGCCGTCCACGTCAGCATCCGTCGCAATGACGATATTGTTGTAGCGGAGCCCGTCCAGGCCTTCTTCAATGTTCAAGGCGTGCTGCAGGAGATTAAATTCCTCGTTTTCATACACCACCTTCTTCGTCAGTCCGTAGCAGTTCAGCGGCTTTCCGCGCAGCGAGAAAACGGCCTGTGTTTCCACATTGCGACTCTTGGTAATGGAGCCGGAAGCCGAATCGCCTTCGGTAATGAAGATGGTGCTTTCAAACTGCTTCGCAACAAACTCTTCCTTGCCCTTTGCAGGCGGCTGGTCGTCTAAGTGAATGCGGCAGTCGCGCAGCTTTTTATTGTGCAGATTTGCCTTCTTGGCGCGCTCATTCGCCAGCTTGCGGATGCCCGAAAGCTCCTTCCGCTCACGCTCGCTTTGCTCAATGCGTTTTTTCAGCGCCTCTGCAACGGAAGAGTTTTTATGCAGGAAATTGTCCAGCTCTTTGGATAGAAAATCCAGAATAAAAGACTTCATGCTCGGCCCGCCTTCCCAAACAACGCTGGAGCCCAGCTTCGTCTTCGTCTGGCTTTCAAACACCGGCTCCTGTACCCGCACAGACACCGCTGCACAGATGCTCTGGCGGATGTCTGAGGCATCGTAATCTTTCTTGTAGAAATCCCGAATCACCTTTACTACCGCCTCCCGGAAAGCGCCTTGGTGGGTGCCGCCTTGCGTCGTGTGCTGACCGTTTACGAATGAATAAAGGTCTTCGCCGTAGTCGCCGGTGTGCGTCATGGCCACCTCAATATCCTCACCTTTCAGGTGGATAATAGGGTAGCGCATCGTCTCCGGATTGGTCTTGCGCGTCAGCAAGTCAAGCAGACCATTCTTGGAAAGAAAATTCCGGCCATTGTAGTGAATCGTAAGACCAGCATTCAGGAAACAGTAGTTCCAGATTTGCGTTTCTACAAACTCGCTCGTGAAGTGAAAGTTGCGGAAGACAGTATCGTCCGGCGTGAACGACATCATAGTGCCGTTCGGCTCGTCCGTAGCGCATTCCCGGTATTCTTTCACCAGAATGCCGCGCTCAAAGTCAGCCTTCTTCATGCGCCCATCTCGGAATGCGGCGACCGTAAACGTTTGGCTCAGGGCATTCACTGCCTTCGTACCGACCCCGTTCAAGCCCACGCTTTTCTGGAAGGCCTTGCTGTCGTACTTCGCGCCAGTGTTGATTTTGCTCACCACATCCACCACCTTGCCCAGCGGAATGCCGCGGCCAAAGTCGCGCACGCTCACTACGCCATCTTTGATGAAGACGTCAATGCGCTTGCCGTAGCCCATTGCATACTCGTCAATGGAGTTGTCTATCACCTCCTTGACCAGAATGTAAATGCCATCATCAGCGCTTGTACCGTCGCCGAGCTTGCCGATGTACATGCCGGGACGCAGGCGGATGTGCTCGCGCCAGTCCAGCGATTTGATACTGTCTTCGTTATAACTGTGTGCTTGAATTGTTGTCTGTGCTTCCACTTTGCTCCCTTTCGTTTTCGGTGGACGCAAATTAGGGGAAGAAGATTTGGGGCGGGGTGCTTCCTGAATTTTGACAACAGCGGCAGCGGTTTTTTTGGCCGGCTTGCCCGCCGTACGGACGGCACTCTTGGCGCCGCGCGATTTTTGGATGGTTTGTTTCATGTATTGGATAAAAAAGGAGTTTCTGACGACACTTTTAGAACATGGATTAAACGGATTTGACGGGGCCACTCGGATGCATCTGTGGCCATCCGTTTTGTCCGTCCAATCCGTGTTCTATTCCCGGAGATTTTTGAGCAAAATTTCATCCTGAAAAAAGGTAGAAATAAGCCTTCCTGCAAGATACGAAATCCACATTTCCACAGAGCCATAAGTCTGGTCATAAAAAAGTGACTCAAACCCGCGCCTGCAAAGCCTTTTAAGAGGTCGTTAATAAGCGATAATACACCAGTTATCCACAGCTTTTTCGTATCTTTAATGCAGCAAAAAAGTGAAGGATAAAGTGTCCACTTTTCAAGCCTTCCGATGGGCAAATTTTCAGCCCATATTCTGGTCAGTAAACAATCCCTTTTTATACCCAATCAATCACTGTAGAAAATGTCTGTAACAACGAAAGAAAGAACAAGCAAAGTCGTGAAACAAGAAGCCATCCCATTTGACGAAAACATCATCTCATCCATCGTTATCAACGGTGATATTTCCAAGCTCTCGCCGCAGCAAAAGGTAGATTACTACCGCCAGTTCTGCGAGCGCCTCGGCCTTGACCCGTTGAGCCAGCCATTCAAGCTGCTCCGCCTCAATGGCAAGGAAATTCTGTATTGCGACCGCACCGGCGCTCAGCAGCTCAACAAGCTGCACAAGGTGAGCCACGAAATCCGCGCACGCGAGACCGTAAGCGGCTGCTATGTGGTAACGGTTCAGGCTTCCACCCCTGATGGCCGCAAGACGGAAAGCATCGGTGCCGTAACGATTGATAACCTCCGTGGCGATGCCCTGTGCAATGCCATGATGAAGGCAGAAACAAAAGCGAAGCGTCGTGCTACGCTTGACCTCCTTGGCCTAGGCATCTTGGATGAAACGGAAACAGAAACCATTCTGCACGCGCAGAAAGTGGACGCTCCGGCAATTGCGGCTGCCGCTCCTGAAGCTGTAGCGGCACCTGCTGTCCCAGCCACCAGCAAAATCAGTCAGTTCAAGAAGAAGTACGAAAGCAGCGAAGAAATCGCGACGGTGCTGGATAATGCTACCGACGTAAAGGACATCGCGAACCTGTACTACATTAACGCGGAGCTGGTAGAAGCTGCGCCTGAGCTAAAGGCAAAGTTTACGGAGAAGAAGAATGAGTTCTTCTCTAACTCCGCCCCGGCTACGTCTGCGCAGGCTGCTTAATAACATCACAATTCAAACGAGCCCTTCTTTAACAGGAAGGGCTTTTTCATTGCGCTGTTATCTTTGAAGAGGCGCACAGTCAACCTATGAAACTCATTATTGCATCCAATAATAAAGGCAAGCTGGCGCAGCTGAAAAGTTGGCTGCCGGAAGGCATAGAGGCAATAAGCATGGGCGAAGCTGGCTTCACCGAGATTATTCCTGAGCCTTACGATACCTTTTGTCTCAATGCCCTGGCAAAGGCTGATACAGTTTGGAAGTGGGCAAAGATGCCTGTGCTTGCCGATGATAGCGGGCTTTGTGTTGAAGTGCTGGACGATGCTCCCGGCGTATATAGTGCTCGCTACGCAGGTGCCGGCGCAACGGATGAAGAGAACAATCAAAAACTGCTTGATGAGCTGCAGGACGTTAATAATCGGGGCGCTTATTACTTCGCCCAGCTTTGTCTGATTGTTGATGGGAGTCCTTATTACTTTGAAGGTCGTTGCCACGGGGAGATTGCTCAGGAGCCGCGGGGAGACGGCGGCTTTGGCTACGACCCGCTGTTTATTCCGGAAGGTTATTTTCAAACCTTTGCCGAACTATCTAACGAGGTAAAATCACGCATATCACATCGTGCATCTGCTTTAGACGCATTGAGAGAATTCTTCAATTCGGAGGATGGCGCAGCTTTATTAAGCAAAACCGCATGAAGTTTTCCGTAGGTGACCGCGTGCTGCTCCGGCGTACGGGTGAGGAAGGCTTTATCGTCGCCTTTCTGTCCAGGCAAATGGTAGAGGTGTCCATTGGTGAGATTTCCTTTCCGGTTTATGCCGATGAGTTGGAGCATCCTTATCTGAAATGGTTTACGGAGCCAAAAGCGGCAAAGCCGGCGCGTAAAGGCGAGAAGATTATTCCGGTTGAGAAGGCTGCGGCAAAGTCTGTTCGCCTGTCGCGCGGCATTTATCTGTCTTTCCTGCCCCAGTTTGCCGAAGGAACTACGGACGACATTATTGAGGCCTTCCGCATTCACTTCCTGAATGAGACAGCGGAGCATTTGAACTTCACTTATCATGCGAGGATGGCCGGCGGCGAAACGATATTGCAATTGAACGGCACGCTGCATCCTTTCGGGAACATCTTTCTGCATACACTGGCGCTGGAAGATGTCAATGCCCAACCGCGCTTTCATTGGAGTATTGCGCCGAAGGATAAGCCAGGAAAAGGTCTGTCAGATATCCTACGCATTCGTCCGGCGCAATTAATTCGTTACATCCAGGGCATTTTAGGAGAAGGTGAGCCGTCTTTCTCCATTCTGCTTTCCAGCGATGCCGAAGCGGTGCCGGTTCCGGACGCTCCGTTGCCGAAGCCGGAAATCTTGCCGCAGACGAGCAGTCAGTCGGCAATTCAGCTTCATACGGAAGCCGTACGCGTCCTTGACCTACACCTGAAATCTGTAGAAGATGCTCCCGCGCAAATTCTGGCGCAGCAAATACGACTCTTGCAGCAAAAACTCAACGCAGCTTATTCTGCAGGCATGGAAAGCATGCTCGTTATTCACGGCATCGGGAATGGTACTCTGCGCGGGGCCGTACACCGGGAATTGCGCGAGACGCCGTTCGTGCAGCGCTTCGTCAATGAATGGATGGGCGCTTACGGCTGGGGCGCTACGGAAGTGTTCTTCGGTGAGCGGGCTTTAGAGATGCGGCTGTAAAAAACCTTTTAGCTGCGCTTCACTCATAGCGCCGCTTTGCCGCCAGAGCGGTTGGCCATCCTTGAATAAGACAAACGTCGGAACACCCTGCACACTGAGCGCCTGCGCCAAATCCGGCTGCTTGTCGACGTCCACCTTTACAATCGTCAGCTTGTCGCCCAGCTCTCTTTTTATTTCAGAAAGCACCGGCGTCATCATTTTACACGGCCCGCACCAGGTGGCGAAGAAATCTACCAGCACGGGCTTGCCGGAGGTAATGAGGTCTCGGAATGTCTGTGCCATATCTATTGTGTTGAAGACTGCAAAATATTCGGGCCAAGCATTATTGCGATGATATATCCCGACGCCGCTGGCTGGCATGGCCTTTACATTTACTCCCGGCAATCAAAACTGCATCTATGAAAAAGCTGCTTCTCCTTTTACCTGTCTTGGCGATAAGCCTCGGCGCTTTTGCCGGCCCCGGCAAAAAGGCCAGTATTGGTTCTCATATTTCCCTCGGCCCCGTGCTTTCGCTCGGCGGCAGTTGGATTGGCGGAGACAATAATATTGACAACAAGTTCAAATTCGCTCCTGCGGCAGGCATCGGCCTTGTCTATAGCACCAATGAGCATCTCGGCTTTGGGGCGCAGCTTCTGGTATCGCATGAAGGATTTAAGTCTGAAGAGGTGACTACGGCGGGCACAATCATGCGCGTCATAAACCCGGTATATCTGCGCCTGCCGCTTCATTTAATCTACTTCTTCGGCAAGTTTGGCGACCGCGTCCGTCCGAAAATTTACGCAGGGCCCTCCATCGCCTTTAAAGTGGATGAGACAAACAATTATGATGACTTGACTAAATCGGCGCTTGGAAGTGCTGCTGATGTTGAGCTGTTCAAAAACTTTGACGCAGGATTGTCTGTGGGCGCCGGCGCTAATGTCCGCCTTAGCCGTGCCGCCTGGCTTAATCTGGACGCAGGCTATTATTACGGCATTACTACAGCTGTGGAAGGTTACGGCTACAAAAACCGCAATCTTCGCCTCAACTTGGGTCTGATGTGGGGCCTGTAGGCGCGGCGCTTTCCGCTGCTTCCATGTCATTCGCAGGCTTTACGCCTGTGGTTTGTTTTTGGAATGCTTCCTCATCTTCGTCGTCTTTTACAATCAGGTTTTCGGCATGGAGCAGGTCGTCGTGAACGGTAACGCCTGCCTTTGCGCCTTCCGCGGCGGCCACCACCACAAAGTGCATATCAATAGCCGCGTCGCCCGCCACATACAGGCCCGGAATGCTGCATTGCTGTTTGCGGTTGGTGATAGCAGCGCCTTTAGACGACATGCGCGCGCCGAGCTGGACGAGTATTTCATTGTTCACCCGGTGCCCGTTATGCACAAACACCGCATCGCAGGGAACATCGTTACCGTCCTGTAATGTCACGCAGGTCAGGCGGTCATTGCTGCAGGAAAGCCTGGCCACTTTGGTGCTTATTACCTTGATGCCGCGCCCCTCCAGTTGTCGCCGCTGTTCAGCGGTCAGGTAACCGCGGCCATCCGTGAATAGCGTTACGCTTGTAGAAAGCTGCTTTAGCGCCATCGCCATCCCGAAACCGTTGTAACGCTTTGCGTAAAGTCCGATGTTCTTATCGCAAAGCTCATAGCCATCGCAGAACGGGCAATGATAGACGCCTTTTCCCCACATCTCCTGCATACCGGGTATATCCGGAACGGTGTCACTGACGCCGGTTGCCAGAAGCAGACGCTTGCTCAGATGACGCTCGCCCCTGTTGTCAGAAACCTCAAAGCCGTGATCGCCCAGTCGCCGCGCGCTTAGCGCTCGTGCGCAAATATGCTGAATGCCATAGGCCTCCAGTTCTTTATGCGCCATGCGGAGGAATTCAGATGGCAGTGCCCCGTCCCGGCTCAGGTAATTGTGCATTCCATGCGACAACTGATTGCGCGGTTGCCCATCGTCAATAATCAGCACCTTGCGGCGCATGCGCGCAAGCACCATTGCTGCGCTGCTGCCTGCCGGACCTGCACCTACAATAATCACATCCCAGATGCCGGCGCCACCACTTTTACTTTTCATAAACAGGCTGGAAATTTTCTGTTCTAACGCTTGGCTGATGCTATTGGTTCAGCAACACGCGTAACCGCATATAAAAAGCCTTCCCTAAGACAGGAAGGCTTTAAAATAATGGCGCAGAAGTGATTATCTAACCTTGGCGGCGCCGGACTCTTTGTTGGCCTTATAGCGCATATCAGCAGTGCCGTCTTTCTTAACAGGGCCAGCAGGCTTCTTCGCAGTGGCGTCTGTTTTGTTCTCCTTGTAGCGCTTGTCAGGTGTGCCGTCGGCCTTGGTATGGGTGACAGGCGCCTTAGCGGCAGACTGTGCGCTTACCGGAGCAATGCCGATCATCAAGAGCGCGGCAACGAGCAGAAATAGTTTTTTCATGTGGTGTTTTTAGTTTGGGCACAAATTACGTATTGTTATTGAACGGCCATATAAAGTTTTGGGACATTGGTATGAATGTTTGGATGAGCGTGCAAATGAGCTATCCAACAGGGGGCATGCTGCGGCGGATTGAATCAAGCGTCGCCGCGTTCCCAAAGGCTGCGATGTTTGGCCTGGCGGATGAAGGGTATGACAGCCTTTTTGAGCAGCTTGTTTCCTGCATTATTTCCATCAGAACGCTGGACGAAACCACCATTCTGCTTTCCCGAAAGCTTTTTGCAAAGGCCAGAAGGCCGGAGGATATACTGCGGCTAAGCATGTCAGAAATTGCAGATCTTCTGCATGGCGCAACATTTCCAGGACAAAAGCGGAAACGATACTACGAATTGCGGGCAAGGCATGCGAATTTCCGCATGGCCTGCTACCTGCTGACTTTGACATACTTACCTCCATTAAAGGTGTAGGGCCAAAGTGTGCCAATCTTGCTTTAGGTGTTGCCGGCGGCCAGCAGCGGATCAGCGTAGATGTGCATGTGCATCGCGTTGTGAACCGTTGGGGAATCGTCAGCACGAGGACGCCGGAGCGTACGCTTGAAGAGCTGGAGCGGGTAATTCCCAAAGAGCATTGGACAGATATAAACCGGCTTCTGATGCCGTTCGGGAAGCATATCTGCATTCTGCGACTGCCGTATTGCAGCACTTGCCCGGTGCGGAAGTGGTGCCGGCAGGTAGGTGTAGCCAAGAGTCAATAGCTGTCCGCTCATATGTAAATCAAGACGCAATGCCTAAAAAAGCCGCCTTTGCGGCGGCTTTTTTTAAAATTACGATCGTCTTATTTACTTGGCGCTAAGCCAGAACGGTTGTTCACGCTGTCATTCGTCATTCGCTGGCGACTGCCACTTTCCGGGCGATTCATATTGGTACTGCCATTGCTTCCTGTTCCGCCGCCATTCGTGCCCGCAGCACCGGCACCGTTTCCGGATTTCCCGGCTGAGCCGGCACCGCTATTGCCAGCCATATTAGCGCCTGCGCCTGACGAACTTCCACTCATACTGCTGCTATCGCCGCTCATAGAAGCGCCTGATATTCCTGTGCCGGTGTTGTCTGAAGCAGTATTACTCATCGGCGTGCCGTTGGCGGTAGTGCTATCAGTTGTTGTAGTGGTTGTTTCTGAAGTTTTATCGCCGCAGGCCGACAGGCTCAGCGCCAACGCGAATGCAGGGATTACCCGGAGATAGGTTTTCATTGTATGATGTTTATTTTGGTGAATTGATATGATGTGTCATTACTTTTTAACGCCTTTGCCCTCGTTCGAGGAGCCGGATGTAGATCGCCGGTCTGTCGTGTTGCTGGCGCCGCTGCCGGCAGAGGCGTGAGGCGGCATGGCGCTTGTGTCCAGACGCTGCATGTCCTGCCCCGTTTTTATCTGATCGGTATGGCGCTGCATGGTGGTATCAATCGTAGTGCCGGGCGTACCTTCGGTTTGCTGCACAGGCGCTACACCATTCTCTTTGATAGCTTCAATAGGCGTGCTATGACCGCCGGTCGTGTCGCTGCAGGCTGTAAATGAGCCGGTCGCGAGGAGACAGACTGCGGTGATTAGAAAGGGAGTTTTCATCGTAGATGCGAAGTTGAAAAGCCCTCTTAAAAGAACAATGCCGACAGCGACATACCTGTCTTGTGTTGAACGAACCAACCTTACACGTCTTCAGGGCCGGCACCAAAAAAGAGAAGCGCAGCCTTTCGGTCTGCGCCCTCTTTTATTCACCATCACACCTTCTTGAAATAATCTTAAAACCGGCGCTTCTCCTTTAGCTGTCCCTTATAAGCCTTGCAGAAACGCTTGTACTCAGGTATTGATACGTTGCTCACATAGGAATTACCCGGATTGCGGAATGCATAGCCCTGATGATACTGCTCGGCACGATAAAACGCATTCAGCGGCAGCACCTGAGTAACAATTGCAGCAGGCCAGTGGCTGCTCTGGCTCCGGATGGCTGCTGTCGCCGCTGCCTGCTCCTGAGCGTTTTTGTAGAAAATGGCCGAGCGATAGGATGATCCTACATCATTGCCCTGGCGGTCCTTGGTAGTCGGATCCACGGATGTAAAAAAGGCGTTCAGAAGCTCGCCGTAGCTTACCACCTTTGGATCGTAATAGACAAGCACCGTCTCGGTATGTCCGCTCGTCTCGCTGGTAACATCATCATAGCTCGGGTTTTTCTTATGACCGCCCGCATAGCCACTGATAGCGCTGTCAACGCCTTTAACTGCTTCAAATACAATCTGAGCATGCCAGAAGCAGCCTTCCGCGAACGCCGCAACGGCCTTGCCGGCTGGCGGATTCAGGTTTACTGCATATACACCCTGCGCGTCAGACGGACTGATGCATGAGGCAGCAAGGAAAACAGCAGGGGCGATGAGGCCGCGACGAAGAAAAAGAGGAAGATTCATAATTGCTTTGTTTGTGTAGGTCTATCAATAAACGCAACGACAGCCTTCCCGGTTTCTTACGGAATTGTTACTTAGTGCATCAGCTCCTGCACAGCCGGATGCTCATAATTGACCACCGCAACGGAAAAGGCATAATCATAACCCGGCTTCTGCACTACGGAGATGGCCCCGGCCATCTGAAGCTGTTCCAGCAGCTCCTTACGCTCCCAGTTGGCAAGCAGAGGCATTTCATCCGTCAGGTAGCGAAGCAGCAGGGTAATGCCTGGCTCTGCCATACGGCGCTCTTCTATAAAATTGAGGATGCAGGCCAGGCACTCCCGCGCCCCGTCCGTAAGCTGGGTGATAATGCGCGAAGGTGGCGTCACGATGGTTGTTCCTGCCGGCATTGGCGATGATTGTGACCGCGGGAAGGCCGGGCGTTCTTTCACCTTGCCGTCAAGGGCTATGTGGCCCACCACCTTCGGGCCAGCAATGCGGGGCAGCTCAACCTTCTTTGCTTCTTCCTTAGCGCGGTGCTCTTTCAGCTTCGTGAAGCTTGCTTCGCTCAGGAGCGGCTGTATGTCCATAAAATTCTGCTCGCCGATTATCTCCAGGAGGTCGCCGCTCAGCGTATCGCGGAAAGCGGCTACAAGCACCCGCCGGCCAAAGCGCTTCAGATGCTGCACTACCGGTATATAGTCCCGGTCGCCGGCTACGAGCACGAATGTGTGCATATCGCTGCGCGTATAAAGAAGCTGCATCAGGTCAATGCACATCTGCATATCAGCCGCGTTTTTATGGGCCGTTCCAAGCACATTCTGGCTCATAATACCCATCAGATACAAGGCGCCAAGCGAGCCGCCGCCTACTCGCTCAAAGTCGGCATAGGCATTCATCACGATCACCTGAAGACCTAATTCACCCTCCAGCTTCAACCGCAGGTTGCGCACAATTTCTGAAGTATAAGAGCCAAGCTCCGCCGGCTCTTTAAACGTATTTTTAAGATAATAATGAATGTTCTCGTAATCGATGAACACTGCCGTATGATGATGCGCGGATTCCATAGTCGCTCAAAGATAGCCCGCCAGACGGCTGAATGTTAACAGAATCGTGTCTGCCGCGCAAAGCCCGGCATGTGCGCGCGGTATTATTTTCGTCTGCCAATGAGCGCTGCCGACAATACCATTCTGGGCCTAAAGCTTCCTACAGACCCGCGCTGGGCCGATCTTGCCGCTGTTTCTCTGGAGGAAGTGCTGAGCGACCATGCTTTTTGCGAGCAGAAGGCAGCTACGCAGTGCATTTCCCTCATACAGCTGTACGCCGACAGGCCGGGCCTGGTGGCAGCCCTGGCTCCGGTTGTAACGGAAGAGTGGGGCCACTTCCGGCTTGTGTATGCGGAGCTTCAGAAACGCGGATTCTCCCTTGGACGGCAACGGAAGGATGAGTATGTCAACGCGCTGTTGGAAGGCATACCTAAAGGTGGAAATCCCGAAGACAAGCTATTGCATCAGCTCTTGCTCTGCGGCTTGATTGAAGCCCGTAGCTGCGAGCGGTTCCGCCTTTTGTCTGAAGGAGTGGAGGATGGAGGAAGAAAGTTTGCGGAAATTCTACTACAGGTTCATGGTTAGTGAAGCCGGTCATTACCGTCTGTTCCTGAATCTTGCAGTATCCTTTTTTGGCGAAGCAGTCACCCGCGCTGCCTGGCAAAACTGGCTGAAGCGGGAAGCGGATGTGCTTCAAAAGCTCAGGCCCCGCGGAGACCGGATGCACTGACAAATAAAAAACCCGGAACGGGGGGGCGGGTTTTTTGGACGAATGCGACGGAAATTATTTGAATTCGCTGTCCGGAATGCCTTTGTTGATTTCAACCGTTTGAAGCTTCGCGTCAAACGTCTGCGGCCCTATTGATTGCTTAAGACTGTAAGGCACGCGGTAGCCGCCGGCGCCGGGCACCTCGCGATAATCTTTGTACTCCGTCATTACAGAAATGTCGCCTTGCGCGGTTTTTTTGCTATGATTGCTCCTTATCAGCAGGCCGGTCTCGGCAGCATAATATTCTTTGCCTTTCGCACCATTAGCGTCAGTTGTTTCCAGCGCATACGCCTGCTGGCCGTCCAGCTGCTCCATGCCGGTGAGCGTATAGCTGAGGCGGAATTTTTCCGGATGAAGGATACTCTGCATATCGGCCTGGCGCTGGGCTTCGGTCAGGTCTTCCCCTTCCATGGCTTTAGACTGCCCCTGTGACTCCTGCATTCCCTTGCCGTCTACATAAATGCTCTTCTGGAATGTCTGGCCCATGGCCGCGACCTCACGTTTGAGCTTACCATTCCCCTTGAGCTCGGTCATGGTAACCGTGACGCCGGGCTGCGGCTCAAAGCTGTACACGAGCTTCATGTCCTTGAGTCCGTTGATTGCCGCTTCGCCGCCAAGCGAAGCGATGTACTTCTTACGCACCCCATCTGCGGTAATGCCGGCTGGGGCAGCGATTTTCGTCGCTGCCGAGGCAGGTTGTCCATAATTGTCATACAAGGACACTTTGCCAAACTGCGCCAGCTTCGCCGCGACTTCATCGCTATTGCCAACCACCACGATGTTGGCCGCTTCCGGACGAATGTACTTCTTAGCCATTTCCTGTACATCCGTTGCTGTCACGGCAGCAAGATTGCGCAGGTAATTGCTGTAGTAATCCTTCGGCATGTGGTACCGCTCTACATTAATGGCATATTGCGCTACAGTCTGGGGATTTTCCAGGTTAATGGCGAACTGGCCGGTCATATTAGTGATACGGCTCTGCAGGTCTTCATCCGAAACTTTCTCTGTCTGAAGGCGACGCATCTCCGCCAGGGTTTCGCGGATAGCGCTGTCGGTTACTGCGTTGCGGCATTTGGCGTAAGCCGTAAAGGAGCCCAGCTTGTCGTCCTCCTTAATGGTAGAGTAAGAGCCGTAGGTCCAGCCATGTCCCTCGCGAAGGTTCAGGAAAAGACGTCCCTGAGAGCCGCCGCCAAGCACCGCATTGGCCACTTTGGCCTTGATCGCATCCGGCTCACCCGGCGCCAGGCTGATCGGGTAAGTAACGTTGAACACGCTCTGCACTGCGGCATCGCGACCAGCCAGCGCTACGCGCGTAACGCCGCCGGATTGCGGAACAGTGTATGTAGCCACGGGCACATTAGCCTTTTGCCAGGCGCCGAAATATTTTTCTACAAGCGGCTTTGCCTCCGCGCTGGTAATGTCGCCGACGATAGCCATGTAGCCGACGTTTGGCCGCCAGTAGGTATCAAAGTATGCCTTGCAGCGCGCGAGCGTAACCGCATTGACACTTGCCTCAGTTGCCACTTCTCCGTAGGGATGAGACGCGCCGAAGTTGACGGCTTGCGTGACGTTGGCCAGCATCGCATCCGGATTGTTTTTGGCGGCGGCGAGGCCGGAAAGGTTCTGCTTTTTCAGTTTGTCCAGCTCTGCCTGTTTAAAGTCTGCATGAAGGACAATGTCGCCCATAAGCGCCAGCAGTGTGGCTGCATTGCGCTTTAACGCCGATGCAAACATGCTTTCTTCGTCTGCTTTTATGGTTGCGCCAATATTGTCAATGGCGAGGTCAAGCGCGTCTTTGCCACGCGTTTTCGTACCGGTAGTAATAAGCTCGCCGACAATATCGTGGAAACCGGCCATTGAACCCTGAAGCTCGGGACGGATGTCCAGCTCAAGTGATAGGGAAACGAGTGGAACCTTATGATTCTCTACAACGAACACACGAAGGCCATTTGCAAGCGTGAAGCTTTCTGTCTTGCCCAGCTCAATCTTCGGGGCCGGGCCGGGCTTGGGCCGTGATGCGCGGTCAAATGTCTGCGCCTGTGTAAAGCCCGCGAGGGAAAGTATGGATATGGAAAGCAGGATCTTTTTCATGACTAAAATTTTGGGTGTCTGTGTGGCCCGGATGCTGATGCGGGCAGGGAATGCTTAGCCTTTCTGTGCCTGTTTAGGCAGGTAATAAACTACAAGGCGGTTGTTGGCGGTGAAATACTTGTTTGCCACGCGCTGAATGTCTGCCTTAGTCACTTTCTGATACTCAGACATTTCGGTATTGATGAGGTCTGCGGCCCCCTGAAAGGTGCGGAACGTAGCGAGGTTAGTGACAACACCGAGCACTTTTTGATTTTGCTCCGCCATTTGTGTCTCCGTCTGTATCATTAGCTTTTTGAGCTCGGCGTCGGTGATGCCCGTCTTCTGCACTTTCTCCACCTCAGCAAGCATAGCCTTCTCCAGCTCTTCCGGCTTAACGCCGATATTGGCGATGCCATACATGAGCGCCACGCTGGCGTCCTCATTGCCGGTGCCACCTGCGCCGACGTTTACTGCTTTCTGTTGCTTATCCACAACTTCTTTTTGCAGGCGCGAGCTGTTGCCCTGAGACAGCAGGCTGCTGAGCAGATCAAGCGCATAATAATCGGTTGAACCGGGCTTTGGGGTGTGATAAGCCACGATAACCGCCGGAAGCTGGATGTTATCGTAGAAATTGATTCGCTTTTCGGTAGTCATCGCAGGCTCGTCCACGGTGCCGCGCGGAATCTCACCGGCGCCGCGTGGAATTTCACCAAAGTATTTCGCGATAAGGATCTTTGCCTGTTCCGGAGTAACGTCGCCGCCAATAACGAGCGTAGCATTGTTCGGCACATAGAACGTCTTGTAGAAGCTCATGAACTCCGGAAGGGTAGCCTGATCTATATATTGCTCCTTGCCGATAGGCGTCCAGCGGTAATTGCTTTTGCTGAAAGCGTTCTCATACACTACATTAATAAGCTGCCCGTAAGGCGTGTTGTCGTAGCGCTGCTTCTTTTCTTCCTTTACCACCTTGCGCTGTGTCTCTACGCCGGTCTGGTCAATTTTAGCATGCAGCATGCGCTCGCTTTCCATCCAGAGAGCAAGCTCCAGCTGGTTGGAAGGCAATACCTCATAGTAGAAAGTCCTGTCCTGGGTCGTATTTGCATTGAGCTGACCGCCGGCGCCCTGCACCAGCTTCATGTACTCACCCCGCTTGATATTGTCTGAGCCTTCAAAAAGAAGGTGCTCAAAGAAGTGCGCGAAGCCGGTGCGCTGCGGGTCTTCATTTTTGGAGCCTACATGGTACATCACGCTTACCGCCACAATCGGCGTCGCATGATCTTCGTGAAGAATGACATGCAGGCCGTTTGGCAGATCGTATTCCGTAAACTTAATTGCAGCGCCCGCAGTGTTCAGAAAAAAGGGAAAAGCCAGCAGGCCGGCATAGAAGACTTTGCGCTTCATGAAGATGGTTTGAGGCGCAAAAGTAAGGCCCCGGCATTGCCGGGGCCAGAACCTTGCAAACAGATTTTCCTTAGGTGGCGCTGCTTAGATCAGCTCAAAGGTTTCTATAAACTTCGTGGTGAAGTTTCCATTGCGGAAGTCTTCGTTCTTCATCAGCTGCTGATGGAACGGAATTGTGGTTTTGACGCCTTCAATTACGTATTCGCTGAGGGCGCGCTCCATAGTGCAGATCGCCTCTTCGCGCGTTTGGGCTACGGCAATGATCTTAGCGATCATGGAATCGTAGTAGGGTGGAATGGTATATCCGGCGTAGATGTGTGAGTCTATACGCACGCCGTGGCCACCTGGCGTGTGCAGTACCGTAATAGTGCCCGGCGACGGGCGGAAATCATTATAAGGATCTTCGGCATTGATGCGGCACTCAATGGCGTGCATCTCAGGCTCATAGTTTTTACCGGAAATCTTAACGCCCGCTGCAATCTTAATCTGCTCTTTGATCAGGTCGTATTGAATCACCTCTTCAGTCACGCCGTGCTCTACCTGGATACGGGTATTCATTTCCATGAAGTAGAAGTTGCGGTGCTTATCCACGAGAAATTCAACCGTGCCGACGCTTTCATAATTAATGGCTGCAGCCGCCTTAATAGCTGCGTCGCCCATGGCTTTCCGTAGCTCCTTTGTCATAAATGGAGACGGCGACTCCTCCACAAGTTTCTGGTGCCGGCGCTGGATAGAGCAGTCGCGCTCAGAAAGGTGGCAGACATTGCCATATTGGTCGCCTGCAACCTGAATCTCAATATGACGCGGCTCCTCCACGAATTTCTCCATGTAGATGCCGTCGTTTTTAAACGATGCGGCAGCCTCCTGCTTGGCATTGTTGTAATTTTTTTCCAGCTCGCCGTCTTCCCACACTACGCGCATGCCTTTGCCGCCGCCCCCGGCTGTAGCTTTCAGGATGATAGGGAAACCCATTTCCTTAGCCATGACGCGGGCTTCTTCTACGCTTTCCAACAAGGCCTTGGAGCCGGGTATGCAAGGCACACCTGCCGCGATCATTGTTTCCTTCGCCGTCATCTTGTCACCCATCTTGCGAATCATCGCAGGGGTGGGGCCAATGAACTT
Source organism: Chitinophagaceae bacterium (assembly GCA_965246765.1). GTDB lineage: Bacteria > Bacteroidota > Bacteroidia > Chitinophagales > Chitinophagaceae > UBA1952. The sequence goes on along the minus strand of CBDFFJ010000004.1, from coordinate 499,539 downwards.
GATATTGTATTGCGCGCAGATTTCCGCGAAGCCGGCGTTTTCCGCCAGAAAGCCGTAACCGGGGTGAATCGCATCCGCATTAGTGATCTCGGCAGCCGCCATGATGCGCGGAATATTAAGGTAGGAGTCGGCGCTCTGCGCCTTGCCGATGCAGACGGCCTCATCCGCAAAGCGGACGTGCAGGCTGTCCTTATCGGCGGTAGAATATACCGCTACAGTCTTAATTCCCATTTCCCGGCAGGTACGGATTACACGAAGGGCAATCTCACCACGGTTGGCTATAAGGATTTTCTGGAACACAGGAGGAATTTAAAATGCAAAATGCAAAATGCAAAATGCAGATGCAGTCGGTATATCCTTTTGCATTTTTGAATTTTGCATTTTGTTTTAAATAGCTTCTACAAGGAAAAGAGGCTGATCGTACTCCACAGGCGTGGCATCGTCTGCCAGCACTTTGATGATACGTCCGTTTATCTCGCTTTCTATCTCATTAAACAGCTTCATGGCTTCAATGATGCAGAGCACCTGCCCTTTTTTCACTTCGTCGCCTACGTTCGCCAACGCTGGCTTGTCTGGAGACGAGCTGCGGTAGAAGGTACCGATCATCGGGCTTTTTATCTGCGTGCCCTTTGCGCCGCTGCCTGCATCTGCCGGAGATGCCGGCGTAGGAGGCGCCGCAATGGCCTGAGGAGCACCCTGCTGCATAGGTGCCTGCTGGGCCATCTGCATTTGCGGCATCGGCATCATCATGTGCATGGGCATCTGGCCGCCTTCCACCGGCTCCGCGCCCTGGCGGATGGTGATCTCAAATTCGCCGTCGCGGATGCTGAGCTCGGAGATGCTGCTCTTATTGATGGTCTTTATAAGCTCCTGAATTTGCTTGAATTCCATATGAATGTGCTGATGTGCTAATGCTGAGATAGGAATAGCAGCTTAGCTTTTAAAGAGATGAATGACGGGAACAAGATTAAGGTCTAATGAGAGAAAATAAAAATGGCCGGTTTGTTTATCAGCAGCGCTGCTGATGGTTTAACAGGCAACGCTTATTATTCCTTTACGCGCTCAACATATTTGCCGGTGGTCGTGTCAATCTTTATGAGTGTGCCTTCGTTGACAAAGAGCGGCACGTTTACGGTAGCGCCAGTCTCAACGGTGGCAGGCTTGAGCGTATTGGTCGCAGTATCTCCTTTCACGCCCGGCTCGCTGTAAGTAACGCGCAGATTGACGCTTGGCGGAAGCTCCACGCTCATAGGCATTTCCGTTTCGGTATTTACCAGCACGAAGCATTCCTGCCCGTCTTTGTAAAGCTCAGGACGCTCAATATTGCTCTCGGCTATCACAATCTGCTCATAGGAACTGGTATCCATTAGGTTGAAGCCGCTGTCGTCTTTGTATAGAAACTGGTAGGGACGGCGCTCCACGCGTACCGGAAAAACGGTCTCTCCAGAGTTCCAGGTATGCTCAATAGAGCGGGCATTGTCCACGCCTTTCAGCTTGGCCCACACCTTGGCGGCCGAGCGGGCGGTCTTATTCTGACCAAACTCTACAATGGAATACAAGGCATTGTCCAGCTTGAGGATCATGCCGTTTCGGATATCAGCGGTTGTAGCCATATTACTATATGCTTGTGGTTTTTTGACTTGGCGGCGAAGGTAGGGCGGCGCGGGGAGAAAAACAGGCAGGTTTGAGATGACGCCCGTTGCCTCTTCGCGCATTATTTCATCTCCTTCAGCATCAGCTCCCGGATGTGTTTAACCGGCGCGGAGCCGCAGCTGTGAAACTTTTCGTGGAAAGCTTTAAGATTAAACGCTGACCCCTGCTTTGCCCGCAGTTCCTCACGCAGATCCATGATTTCGGTGTAGCCGGTAAAGTAGCAGCATAGCTGTACCTGTGTTACCGAAACGCGCCTCCATTTGCCTTCTGCTTCCGCTTGTTGCTGAAAGGCCTCACGCACAAGCAGATTCATAGCCTGCTCTTTACTCATATTGGCTGTATGCACGCTGTAGTCCAAGATCGTATTGCAGGTGCTGCGCAGATTCCATTTATAATACATCAGCCACATTTCGGGCTCGTTGCTGCCATAACCCGCATCCAGCATCATGCGTTCGGTGTAAACGGCCCAGCCTTCAATCATGGAAGAAGAGCCAAACAGCGACTTGATGAGGCTCGGGCTCTGATTGCTGTACACGAGCTGGGTGTAGTGCCCGGGAATAGCCTCGTGTATGTTCAGAATTTGCAGGATATAGTGGTTGTATTCCCGCAGATAGCTTTCCGCCTTGTCCGCATCCCGGCCGGATAGCGAGCCCACATTGTAATAAGTGTTGCCTCCCTTGTCGTAAGGGCCGGGCGCGGAAATGCTGGCGCCTGCCACGCCCGCCATATAGTCGGGCTCCCGCCGCACTACCAGCGGCTTTGCCGGATCAATGTAAAGCAGGTTTTTTTCCTTTACAAATTGCTGCAGTACGGGTAGTTGCTGCTCAATGGCCTTCTGAAACGAGTCTGGCGCTACATGACGCAGCGAGATCCTGTCTATGACGCTGCGGATCACCTGAAGCGAGTCTGCCGGGACGGGCTCTGTGCCCATGTACTTAGGCCACAGCTGCCGGGCCAGCTTGGCCATAGCGCCATGCAACTCCCTTTTATGCGCTACCGCCTTGTCAAAAACCTCTGAGGCGGTGTAGCGGGATTGGATGTCAAAGGCGAACTTCTTTGCATAAAGCGGCTCACCTAAGCGGAAGGAGCGCGGATTGCTGTTCTTCAGCGCCTTCAGCCAGGCGGCGTAAGATTCTATGGCGGAGGCGGCAGCTTCCGCAGCTGACCTGACGGAAGCTTTTTCCGCATCAGGAAGGCCGGACTTACCCAGCATTTCGGGCAGATCTTTCCGGAAAATTGAAAGTGAGCCAAGGTTTTGCTCAATAGCCAGCTTTGTATGCTCTTCTGTAGGATTAACAATATTTCGCCTCGCCGCTTCATAATAAGCGGGCACCGCTGCTGCCCGCCGCCCGAAGTTTTGCAAACGGGCGTCAACCGTATCGTAATTATTAGCCAGCATAGCGCCGAAGATCTCACCTACATTATAGCCGGAAGGATCCCATTGATAGGATTTTAGCTCGTTGATGCCCCAGATAATTCCGTTCAGCTGACTTTCCATTATGTGGAAATCCGTCTGGTTATTATCATCCAGACCCGCGGCGTCAAAGCCCTTGAGTGAGTCTAAGGCGGCCTTTGCAAAGGCCAGCTCCCGGTTACGTGCGGCATCGTCGGGCACCACGAGTATGCTGTCATATTTGTGATAACCCTAACCGCTGGCCCAAGCCGGATAAACCTTCCAAAGCGCTTCCACGAAGCCGGCCTTATAGTGGTCAAAAGCTGCATTCATGTTGCGGTCTTTTTTGATGATATTGGTGCAGCCCGTTATAACACACACTATAGCGAGCAGGAATATGACCTTTTTCATAAGAGCGTAAAAGTAAGCTCCGCGAATCGCGCGATTACCGGCATAGATTTTTCAATGCGTTGATCAGCATTAAAGCGGCCGGTGACGCGCCGCTCAGAATGCGGACAGCAAACTATTCGTATTCACACCATGAAACAGACAGCCAGATTTAAAACCTCCGCTTACTACTATAAAAATAAGGAGGGGGAGAATTGCAGGAAGTATCTGGACATCAAAACGCCGGAGTGCAGGGCCCCCGGCCCTCAGCTGATCATCCTCACGCTAAATCCCGGCGGATGCGATGAAGATGCGCACGTGGAGCTGGAAAAGGATATTGAGGTGAAAGCGGACCCGATGCTGCACCGCATTCAGCATTTTATGGAGAAGCATGCGCTTGCCTGGGTACGAATGCTCAACCTGTCTGACATTCAGGAAAAGACGAGTGAGATGTTCTTTAAAAAGCTCCGGTTTATTGAGCGCGGAAACCTGCCTGAGCACTCTATTTTCCACCCGTCGCGAAAAGACGAGCTTGAACGGCATGCAAGGGTGGAGACGCCGTTTCTGCTGGCTTGGGGAAAAGACAAACGCAAGGAAGCGCTGGCAAACAACGTGGTAAAACGCATTAAAGAACAAGGATATTCTATCCTAAACGAGCAGGGCCCGCATATTCACCCGCTGACGCGTCCCGGCCTCGGACTGCCACGCTGGACGGAGTATGCGGATGAGTTGTACAGAGACTTTCTGAATAAAAAGTCAGCGGTAAAAGTGATAGGACAGGCGCCGCTACAGTCGCAAAGCCTTAACGATAAAATTGATGCAGCTTTCAAGCTCTTCAACAATTTTGACTTCGGTAACCCCATCATTACATCCGCGCATACGGATGGCCGCTGGGACCGGTTTGCAAAGCTTCTGAAGGAAAGCGGCGCTCAGCCTTACCTGGGAACGTCGCAGTACGACTACGTCTTTACGGATAACGTAGCAAACGCGTCCGCGCTCATAGCCTTGTTAGAGTGCCATAGCAGCAAAAAGATAATAATTGATACTTCGGCTAACCCGCAGATACTGAGTACCGCAGAGTGCATCACAATCCTGGAAAATATCCTCTGCCTGCCAAAGAATCATGCAAAAATCGCAGGGCGTACCGGCAGAAAGCCCTTTCGGTTCACCGGGAAAATCGCCTTGCTTACGGATCTCCGAAAAGAAGAGCTCGCAGGCGACGAACGCTTCGCGATGCTGATAAGAGACTGCATTGTAGTCTGAGCAGGCAAAAAAAGAGGCCGTCCGATAGGACAGCCTCAGTGTAAATACATGAAAAATAATTACTTCTTCTTGGCGTAACGGTTCTTGAACTTCTCAATACGGCCGGCAGTATCCACAAACATGCTCTTGCCGGTATAAAACGGGTGGCTGGTGTGGGAAATTTCCACCTTAATCAGGGGATAATCGTTGCCGTCTTCCCACTTAATGGTTTCAGAAGAGTTGGCCGTAGAGCGTGTCAGGAAAGCATATTCGTTGCTCATGTCCTTAAACACCACAGGACGGTAATTCTTAGGATGGATTTCTTTCTTCATTGATTTTCAGTTTGGTGCATGGGGCCGTTACCTAAAGGTAGCCATGCGTTATGGCAGTGATTTTGAGGGCGCAAATATAGGCAGAAAGAGGGATAAATCAGCTCTTTTTCTTCTTCATCAGCTTTTCAATATCGGCATCTGGCTGCGAGCCCATCGTGTACTTCGCTATCACTTTTCCATCCGGCCCTACGAGAAAGCTTTGCGGGATAAATTCAACGCCATAGCTTTTCGCGCCTGCGCTGCGCCAGCCGCCGAGGTCGCTGATATGGTAAGGCCACACGAGTCCGTCCGCGCCGATAGCCGCCACCCACTTTTCCTTATCCTGATCCAGCGAAACAGACACAATTGTAAAGCCTTTCTTTGCTGTTGCGAATGACGCGTCTTTGTATTTATTATAAAGGGCCACCACTTCCGGAGAAGCACGGCGGCACGGTCCGCACCAGGAAGCCCAGAAATCCAGCAGCACCACGCGATCCTTGTACATATCAGAAAGCTTCACTGCTTCTCCGGCGGGATTGGATGCCTCAAATTCCGGCAGCGTCTGGCCTATTTGTATGACTTTATTGGAATATTCCTGCGCAATGGCCGGAGCCGTAGCGAGCAAAAGGGCCAGGCCGGCAATGATTTTTTTCATGTCAGTTGTTGATGGTGTAAAAAGGGAATGGCGGCAAATTATGTTTTATCCGCGAAGCTTAGCTTAAGCCCGTCATAAGCAAGTTGTATGCCAGACGGGAGATGAGTGTTAATCTCCAGATGCAGCCCCAGCTGATGCGAAATATGCGTCAGATACGTCTGATCCGCGCCTATCTCCTCTGCCACATCCAGCGCCTCCAGCAGTGTGAAATGCGATACGTGCTCCTGATGCCGGAGCGCATTCAGCACCACGGCCTTACTGCCGCGCACTTTGTCCAGCACTTCCGGCGCTATGTAGTTGGCATCGGTAATGTAGGTGAATGGCCCGATGCGAAAGCCGAGTACTTCCATTTTATAATGCAGCACACGGATAGGTATTATCTCCAGGCCGTTGATGAAAAATGGCGCGTCAGGGATAATGCGATGCATCTTCAGCTGCGGCACGCCAGGGTAGGCGGCATTCTCAAACACATAAGCAAATTCCCGTCGCAGCGCGGCTTCCGTCTCTTGCGTCGCCCACACGTCCATCGCAGCCTCCTGGTGATAGTTATACGCCCGTACATCGTCCAAGCCCGCTATATGATCTTTATGACTGTGCGTAAATATGATGGCATCCAGTCGCCGCACGCCCGCGCGTAACATCTGATAGCGAAAATCCGGCCCGGCGTCAATCACAATGCTGGCCTCCGGCGTCTCAATCCATACGGCGCAGCGCAGCCGCTTGTCGTGCGGATCGGGCGAGGTGCACACCGCACAATCGCATCCGATAAACGGGACGCCCTGTGAGGTGCCGGTGCCGAGAAAAGTGACAGTCAAGAGAAGGAAATTGAGGCGGCTGCAAGGTACGCCGCTTGGCTTTCCCCCTTGCGTGCCGACTTGTGTGTACTGGATGGACTTCCCCTTTGCGCCCGGCCCCGCGGATGAGCGAAGGGGACGTGTGGCGGCAGGGGGATGTTCGGTGTGCCCGCAGAGAAAACGTTCAGCCCTCCCTTTGGCCGTTCAGCCCGGTTTCTATTTAAAAATACGCTGCATACCCAATGTGAATCTTAGATTGCCGGAGCTGAACCGGATTATCCGGGCTTCGGCCAAGCGCATAAGCAATCGTAAAAACGCCGGTTTTCGTTTCCAGGGAAGTGCCGAGGCCAAAGCCGTTGTAAATGCCTTCGTTGGTGAAGCCATTGATGCGCGATTGCAGCCAGGCATTATCTGAAAAAAGATAGACGTTGCTGGTCCTTCCCAAAAGAAAACGGAGCTCTGCCGTAACGATGTGGTACTGATTTACAAACAGGCTGCCTTCATCAAAACCGCGCAGCAGCCGGGAACCGCCAATCTGATACAGCTCATTCTGAAATAAGCGCTCACCACTGATCCACCCGCCCGCATAGGCCGCTTTAATCACGATGCGCTTTGCAAGAGGATGATACCAGGCTGCATCGCCGTTGAGGCGGTATTGGTTGCCATCCTGCGCAAGCGAATCATACAGACGGCCAAAGTCAAAGCCGGAACCGTCGCGGATGCCGGTGATGCCGTCGTTTTTCCGGACCGACCGGCGCAACAGCTCGCCGCCGGCGCGCAGACTCCAGCCGCGCGAAGGATTAAGGCGATAGTCCGTGCGTTGCAGCTGCACTTCCGCGCCGCCGCCGCCGCTGGAAATGTCAATATTGTCGGGCAGGCGGTGGTAAGACAGGACGTAAGCCGTATCCGGCGTAATGACCCGGTTGCTGTAGCCGCGATAATAAAGCCGCAAGAAATCCAGCGCGCCCAGCGCATACCGCCCGCCGATATCAAAGGTGGTGCGGCGGAACTCGGTATTGCGGAAGTAAAGGTCAAAATGCCCGTCCGCGCCGACAGGCGTACCAAACAGATAAGGATAAACGGCTTCCGCCTTGATGCGCGGGCTTTTCGGCTGCAGGTTTTGGTAAGAAAACGAAATGCTCTCGCCGGCCCCAAGGATATTCTGAAAAGCAGCCTGCGCATCAGCGGTAAGCAGGAACTGGCCCGTCTCGACCGTATTTGGCTGTAGTCCGATTATGGCATTCAGCAGATTGGCCCGGCGTTCTTTCAGGTTCAGGTAAAGTTTCGTTTCGCCAGGGCGAAAGGCGACGCGCGTGCCGGAGCCTTCTTGCAGAAAAGGCAGCTCCCGGAGCCGCGAGGGCACTTTACGAATGCGGGATTCGTTGTAAACCCCTCCCTCCTGAAGATCTATGTAGCGCCGGAGATAAGCCTTTGAAAGCCGGGCGTCCCCTTCCGTAATGATAGAATCAATGCGATAAAATGCTCCCTGATCCACCGTGAGCCGCGCCCGGATGCCTGCGTCATCATCGCTGATGCTGTCAAGGCCTACCCGTGCAAAAGGATAGCCGTTGTCCTCACACCAGCGAAGCAGCCGCTCGCTGAGGCGGCTTAATGAGGCCGCATTGAGCGGCCTGCCGGCATATTGCGCTTCCGTGATGCCCGTTGCCGCCATCAGCGGCGGCTGCACCGCAGCCAGCGAAAGCCGCGCCCAGCGCCACGCTCTTCCGACATATACCCATGCATCATAGCCGTTTCCGGAAATGGCGAGGCTGTCAATAGACGCGGCGAGGTGACCTGCTTCCTGCAGGCGTGGTACAACCCGGGAGAGGTAATCAAGCGCCGCGATTTGCCCGGAGAAGGAAGCGGGCGGTTTGATAATGCCGTTGAGCAAAGAGTCCGGCCCGTCTAAGCGGTGGAGGCGCAGGTCGTAGCTTTGGGCACGGATTCCGCATAAGGGCAAGGCGATTGCCACAATGAGTAAGAGCGGAGAGAAGCGCATAAATCCTGCCTTCTTCAAAGCTACGGCGGCGAATAACCAAAGTTGCAGTTGGCAAGTTGTTACGCTTCGGAACTGCTACTTATAATTCAGCGACTTTTGTCATTCCTGCAGGGAATCTTTGCTCGCATCATACCCAAAGATTCCTATCGGAATGACAAAAGATTGGGCGAGCAGCACTTCATCTGTGACTCAACAACTGCGAGCGAATAGATTCCCTTCGGGAATGACAAAGTCGCTGCAAGGGCGAAGTCGCTGCAAATAAAAAAACATGGCGGGCAATACACCACAATCAATGGCCGGTATCTACGTTCACATACCTTTTTGCAGGCAGGCCTGCACCTACTGTAACTTTCATTTTTCCACTTCGCTGAAGCAGAAGGATGCACTGCTGGAAGCCTTGCTGAAGGAAATCAAACTGCAAAGTGAATGGCTGGAAGGCGCGGCGGTAGAAACCATCTACATCGGCGGCGGCACGCCATCGTTGCTTTCCGCGGAAGAGCTAATGCGGCTTTTTGATGCGCTCTTCAAGACGTTTAAGATTGGTACGCTTAAAGAATGCACGCTGGAAGCCAATCCCGACGACTTGAACGTTCCGTATCTGCGCGCCCTGCGGCAAACGCCGGTCGACCGGCTGAGCATAGGCGTCCAATCCTTCCGCGAGGAAGACCTGCGCTACATGAACCGCGCGCACACGGCACAGCAAAGCGATTATGCGCTCAAAGCGGCGCAGGATGCAGGCTACACCAACCTTACAATAGACCTCATCTACGGCACTCCCGGCCTGAGCGATGCGGCCTGGCTGGAGAACATTCGCAAGATGGCAGCGTTGGACATTCCGCATTTCTCCGCCTACGCGCTGACGGTGGAGGAAGGCACAGCGCTGCACCATTCCATCCTGAAAAAAGGGGCTGCGCCGGTGGATGCGGCACAAAGCGCGGAACAGGCGGAGCTATTGATGCAAGAAGCGGTAAAGCTGGGCTATGAGCAGTACGAGATTTCCAACTTTGCAAAGCCGGACTGCTATGCGTTGCACAATACGGCTTACTGGCAGGGCACGCCTTATCTTGGCTTCGGGCCTTCGGCTCACTCCTTCAACGGGCGCGATAGGCGAAGCTGGAATGTGGCGAATAATGCGTTGTACATCCAGTCGCTGCTTGCGGAAGGGAAGATTCCGTTTGAGGAAGAGGTGTTGACGCCCGAGCAGCGCCTGAATGAGTACATCATGACCTCGCTGCGGACGATGTGGGGCTGCGATTTGGCAAAGGTGGAGCGGGAGTGGGGGAGTGACTACCGGGCTGCGCTGCTGCGCGGGGCGGGGCGTTTTTTGGAGGGCGGGAAGATGATTTTGGAAGCCGGGAAGCTGGCGCTGACGCGGGAAGGGAAGCTTTTTGCGGATGGGGTAGCGGGGGAATTGTTCCAATAGCCAGCGCCGGGTTATTGCCACTTAATATCCAACGTGCCCAAAGGGACGTAAGCCACTTCAGCGAAGGCAACGATAGGGCTTGGCGTTGTTGGGATATTTGAAAAACGTCAGCCGACAACCGAAGCCCAATATTGTTTTAAAAGTTGAATGCATGAACTAAAGCTAAATTACTAACGTCGAGCCGAAACTGCTGCTGATAGCGAACTATAGCCGATGTTTCAACGTCCTGCCCCAATAACGCCAAACCCCATGTTGGTGGCAGGTTTATTTCGGTAGTTCTGCTATTTCTACTTAAAAATACATAATGATATAAACCAGTAACACACTAAAAATTATTGTGTCTGTCCACATTGCAAAAGTTTCGTTTGCTCCCACAGGTTTCTTAATAATGTGCAACAGTCCTGCAAATGCGTAATAAACTCCGCTTGCAAATGCACTAACAATTCGCCATTCTGGTTTAAATAATGATATGATACCGACAATCCCAAAACAAATGTTTGCAAAGCCTAACTCTCTTACTATTGGAAGGCTTTCAGGACTTTCAATATGAAAAATCTCTTTGGCAGTGAACTGCGGTTTTATAGATTGTTGAAGTCCTGCGACAAACAAACGAAGTCCAACCGCAGAAAAAATAAACCACTTTCCAAACAGTTCAAAAGTCAATGGAACATTTTGAGAAAGGTGTTCTGCTAAAAATCCAACTATCGGAATTACGAAAGTCATTAGTGATACACTGATAAAATATTTTTTGTTCATCGTGAAAATGTTTAGCGGTTAATTTCCACTAAAAGTACCCAGCCATCAAGTACGGCTTTAATTATTGAAAATAAAGTTCCAGCTACAACCCAATATAAACCATTTGTCCAGCCCATTGTCAATGCAAAGCCAACTACAATGAAAGGAATTGTTGCAGCATGGTCAATGACAAAATAAAAGGCGTAAAGTCGCCTGAATTTATTTTGCTTGTGTTTGAAAATTCGCAAGTCAAGCTTAAAAATAATTGCATAAGCGATAATACCAGCTATTAATACCTCAATACCTAAAGTTTTTGTTGTCTGGTTCGGAACTAAAAATAGAATTGAGATAACTAAAACATTCAACAGCAATAGCAATGAAAGTAATGCTCTGTCAGGTAAACCTCCAATGGAAAGTATTTTTGTCAAGCTGATAGAAATGCCAACAAAAATTAATCCTGTAAGAGCGGCAGAAGCGCCTGCTACGGCTGCAAAAAAGTCTTTCCATTCTGTCATTCTGTATGCACCTTTTATGTTTTATGGTTTATGGTCTATCTGCAAAACTTGCCACCAACAATTTAATTGCCGTCATAAAACGGCATTGTCAATTTTTCAACTTGCTGATAATCAGGCCCGACTATGTCGCCTTTTTTGAAAATTATGTCGCCTTTTGTAAAGCATTGATAATCAACCGTAATTATGTCGCCTTTTACAAGTCGTTGAATATCAATCCCGCATATGTCGCCTTTAACACTACAGCTCAATGTTCCCTTTTCTGGAAAGGGCGTCCGGCGGGCTATTGATTTGTACTTATTGCTCCTTGCAGACATGAAGATAGCGTTCCGTTGTTTTAATATCAAAATGTCCGAGCAAATCTTTTATATATCTGACGTCCACATCGCTTTCCAACAGATGGGTTGAAAGTCGTGGCGCAGATCGTGAAAGCTCACATCCTCCAAAGTGCTGCTTTTCGGCGTCCGCGTGGCATAGGACTCAGTTCTGCCGGTAATTGCTTTTGCACTAATCATAGTTCCTAATTTAGCGCGAATTCCCACCACATGAAACTGCTGGAAAACAAAGTAGCCCTCATCACCGGCGCGAGTCGCGGCATCGGTGAGGCCATTGCCCTCAAATTCGCGGAGCACGGCGCTCATATAGCCTTCACCTACCTGTCTTCCGAAGAGCGCGCCAAGGCGCTGGAAGAAAAGCTGGCCGCCAACGGCATCCGCGCCAAAGCCTATAAAAGCGATGCGGGCGATGCAAAAGCTGCTGAGACTTTGGCTGCAGAAGTAAGCAAGGAATTCGGCACCATAGACATCTGCGTCAACAATGCCGGCATCTCCCGCGACAACCTGCTGCTGCGCCTCACGCCGGAGCAGTGGGACGAGGTGATGGCCGCCAATCTGAAGTCTGTATATGCCCTCACCCGTCAGGTCATCCGCCCGATGATTAAGGCGCGCAAAGGCTCCATCATCAACATGAGCTCGGTGGTAGGCATCATGGGCAATGCCGGGCAGAGCGCCTATGCCGCGAGCAAGGCGGGCATCATCGGCTTTACGAAGAGCATTGCGCAGGAGCTTGGCTCGCGCAACATCCGCTGCAACGCCATCGCGCCGGGCTTCATTGAGACGGATATGACGCATTACCTGAAAGACGGCGGCGGTGAGCAATGGTTCTCCCAAATCCCGCTGGGGCGCTTCGGCAAGCCGGAAGAGATTGCGGATGTGGCGCTATTCCTGGCATCTGATATGAGTGCATATGTGACCGGACAGGTGCTGGCGGCGGATGGGGGGATGACGTAAAGCGGCGATGAGCAGAGCAGCAATTTCTTATGAAGTACTGACTGCCCGCAATTGGCAGCGGGGCGCTGTGTATGTGACCTTGCTACGGTTCAGGCCGACGAAAAGCGAGCATGAGCTAATGCGCAAAGAGCTTGACTGGCAACACCGTTTAATGGTTGCTGATGCAATCGCGCATCATTACAATACTGAAGTCTTTATTCCGCCGCAATTTGACAACCAGTTTGATGAGCGTTACGACCTGTTTTATGCCAATGTACCCATCGTAGGAAAGCTACCCGACCTGATTTTCAATGGTCAATTTTGGGTGTTAGAATCTTACGAAGGCGCTTTTCGCCCGGATGAGTTTACGGGGATGCTACACAATGGAAAGAAGCAGTCGCCAAACATTATTGTTCTTCTTCATCACGATTATGATATAGCGATTTTGAAACGTCGCGCTGAAGGTTATATGCGCAGCAATAATTTTAATCGCTTGGTACGCTACAAAATTGAGCGGGTGCTCATAGTTGAACCATCCGGCGATGTCCACGAGGTATAGCGCAAAAAAAATCCCCACCGTTTCCGGCGGGGGGATGCCCGGAGCGCACTCCCGACAGCACAAATATAGCCATTCGGCAATAAAATCTAGGCTTTTTGAAACACAAATTCCAAACCGGGCAATCCCTCCAATCCTGTCAATCCGGTTTACTTTCGCAGCCCTATGTCTAAAATCCATGCAGCCATCACCGCCGTGGGCGGATACGTTCCCGACTATGTGCTCACCAATGCCGAGCTGGTAACGATGATGGACACCACGGATGAGTGGATTCAAAGCCGCACCGGCATCAAAGAGCGCCGCATTCTAAAAGGCGCTGATATGGGCACCTCGGAGATGGCGGTCGGCGCGATTAAAAACCTGCTTTCAAAGCGCCCTGATATTTCTCCGTTAGATATTGAGCTCGTTATCTGCGCTACCACAACACCGGACATGCAGTTTCCGGCTACTGCGAATGTGATTTGCGATAAAGCCGGCCTGACAAACGCATGGGGCTACGATGTAAACGCGGCCTGCAGCGGCTTCATCTTCGCGCTGACAACCGGGACACAGTTTATAGAAACCGGCAGGCATAAAAAGGTGCTCGTCATCGGCGGTGACAAGATGAGCTCTATCATGAATTACGAAGACCGGGCAACGTCCATCATCTTCGGAGACGGTGCAGGCTGCGTATTGTTGGAACCGGACGATAGTGGCCATGGAATCATTGATGCCGTGCTCCGCAGCGATGGCGCCGGCCGCGCGCATCTGCATCAGAAAGCCGGCGGCTCCGCGCGTCCTGCTACGATGGAGACGGTGATGGCGAAGGAGCATTACGTTTATCAGGAGGGGCAGACAGTATTCAAGTTCGCCGTGAAGAATATGGCGGACGTTTCCGCTGAAATCATGGAGCGGAATGGATTGACTTCCGATGATGTGACCTGGCTCATTCCGCATCAGGCAAACAAGCGCATCATTGATGCTACCCGCGAGCGTATGGGCGTTGACCCCGCCAAGGTGATGATAAATATTGAGCGCTTCGGCAATACCACGAACGGCACGCTGCCGCTTTGTATGTGGGAATGGGAGCCACAGCTGCGAAAGGGCGACAACATTGTACTTGCTGCTTTTGGCGGCGGCTTCACCTGGGGCTCTGTCTATATCCGGTGGGCTTACGATGGCATATAATCGTTCATCGCCGGCGCTGGTTTTTCGGAGATGATTCATCTAAGGCCTAGACAGGTCATCAGGTCAGCCTTGACGACTATTTGTGTCCGGCATGAGTAGTTTGTTTCTGCTTTTTCAAAACGTCTTCTTTTTTAAATGAACGGATAATTATCTTCGTATGAAAGCGTATATTATGAAAAGATTATTAAGTATATGTGCGGCGATGCTTGCTGTTTCTTCAGTAGCCAGAGCGCAGCTTTATCAAGTGCCTTTTGAAGAAAAGTTTCAGAATGCCTCTTTGATTGCAGAGGGGAAAGTAGTAGACCGGTATTGCTTTTGGAATCCGGCGCACACTATGATATATACGGCCAGCACGGTGTCACTCTCTAAAGTGTTCTCAGGCAATGCAGCAGCGTCCACGCTTGAAGTAATGACCGTAGGCGGCATTGTGGGTACGGATGGTGTGACCGCCTCTGACTTATTGGCGCTTTCGGTTGGCGACCAGGGGGTGTTTTTTCTTCAGCCGAACAGCCTCGGACTGCACGCGCCGGTATCGGGCCGCCTTCTATACGATGTTTACTCGTCAATGCAGGGCTTTTTTGGCTATGATAAAATCGCCCACAGCGCAGCCGCCCCATTTGTCTCATATGCGAGCATTAAAGACGACCTGTACACGCAGCTAATATCCCGGGCGGGGCATCCTTATACAATCGTCGGCAGCTCAGAAGACGTTGAGATTAAGCTGCCGATGAAAACGGAAGCGCCTTCTATCACGGGTTTCTCGCCAACGCATGTGCGGGCGGGGGCGCACAGCAGTCCCGCTAATAACACCCTAACCATCAATGGCAGCGGATTTGGCACAGCATCCGGGTCTGCGGCGGTCCTGTTCCGGAATCCGGATGTTAGCTCCGGAACTATTTCTATTCCCTACAGCAGCGCTCTGGTTACCTCCTGGTCAAACACCCAAATCATCATCAAGGTGCCTCAGAATGCCGGTACCGGTACCATTCAGGTGGTGGACAACGGCGCCGTATCCGGCACTTCGGGCACCAGTCTTATTGTTGATTATGCGGTGATGTCGGTTGACTTCGGCGCAGGCGTCAGCTCCGGGCCGGAGGAGGTGAATCTGATGAGCTATAACAGCAGCGGTGGCTATACGATTACCTACAGCACCTCAACTGCCGGGGGCGGGGTAAATATTGTGGGATCAAACGAGCAGGCGGCTTTTCAGCGTGCGCTGAACACGCACAGGCAGCTTATAGGCTTCAACGTAACTGACAGCGTAAATAATACCACGCTTCAAACCGTCACCAGCGATAAATACAACATCATTCAGTTTGATAATACAAATACCGGAGTGTCGGTATTGGGCTCCGGAACCCTGGGCGTTTGCTATTCTTATTACACCAAGTGTGGCAATACCATATATGGCGCGCAAAAACGGGGCTTTGATATAACCATCCGTAACAACGCAGTTTCCACAGGCGGAACATCAACTATTACGTTTGTCAGCGGCCCTTGCCCGCCAGCCTCTACGGATTATAATGCTTACGACCTTGAAACGGTTTTGCTGCATGAGCTTGGACACGCCGAAAGTCAGAACCACATCATTGAAGCAGGGACCGGCAGCAGTTTGCCCGCTTATAATCCCGCGGCTGTTATGCATTATGCGCTGACTAATGGAACGAAGCGGACCTCGCCGGATAATGCCCTGCTGAGCTGCGGCCAGTATGCGGTAGCAACGAGCAGCAATATTTACGGCAACTGTGGGATCGCCTATGCAGAGATGACGCCGCTTGCCACATCTTCGGCGTCCCGCGATGAGTGCAGCGCCGTAACATTTGGCAGCACGCTGCCGCTTTCAGGCAACAGTGTCGCGTTTGATCTCTCTTTGGCCACATACAATCGTACAACAGACCCGCAGGCAACGGCTTATGACGGAACGGGAAATAATACCTCACTTACCAATACCCAGTATTACGCGTTCAAGACAGCGTCCACCGGCGGTGCGCTCACTATCAGAGTCAGCGGCTACGCTACGTCGCCAGTCGCGCAGAGTGCCTGCAGCGGGGCAGGCGTAAGTCTGGCTGTATATCAGGCATCCAGTTGCCCGACCGGCGGCGCGTATCCAGCCCCCATTGCTTACAGAACCTTTAATGCGAACGGCACGCTTACCGCTATAAGCGGCCTGGCAGCAAATACCAGCTACCTGATCGTGGCCGATGGCCTGGAAAGCACTAAGGCATCATTCAGCCTCTCTTTTACCGGAACGGCGCTGCCAATGCAGGTACTGCAATTTGACGGCAGAGCGGATCAGGCTGTAAATGTTTTAAGTTGGACTATCATTCAGTCAAATCTTAGCGCGATTGCCCTTGAGCGCAGCGCGGACGGCAAAAGCTTTGAGACGATTGCAAGCTTTGCGCAGGCCGCTGACAAGAGCACCATGCAGCAGGATTTCAGGGATGAGAACTATACAGCCGGCACCAGCTATTACCGCTTGTCCGCCACCGGCAGGGATGGCAGCGTGTCTTATTCAAATGTCGTCCCGATCTCCCGCAGCACTTCCGCTACGCAAATCAACATTGCGCCCAATCCGTCTAACAGCGACGCTTCGCTGCAATACACGGCAGCCGTGCCGGAAGATGTGCAGATCATCATTACGAGCATCACGGGCGCTGTTGTGTACAAAGCTGCGTATGGCGCAATGCCGGGAAGCAACAAATGGACGCTGCCGGGCGCTCTGCTTCCGGCAGGGGCTTACAACGTGAGCATACGTCACGGAGGGGAGGGAAGGGTAGATGTACTGAGATTTTTCAGGCAATAAGCAGCGCCTTGTAGCCTGAAAAATTGAAATGCCTGTTTAGTTGAAGCAGGCATTTCAATGTAGGGTGGTCAATGTAATTGTCAGAGGCCTTAATTCACCTCATGATTTACATTGGCGAGCTGTCCACAAGCCGCATCAATATCCTTTCCGCGGCTGCGGCGGAGTCGGGCATTTACCTTTTTGCCATCCAGATACTTCATAAAAGAGGCTACAACATCTTCTTCGGGCTTCATAAAGTCAGCGGCCTCAATCGTGTTGTACTCAATGATGTTCACAAGGTCTGCAGGCACCTGGCGATAGACTTTTACCAGCTCATCCGCATCAGCAAGGCTGTCGTTGACATTCTTGAACAGGATGTATTCCAGCGTAATCTCGTTGCCGGTGAGCTTATAAAAATGGTTTAGTGCGTCAATTACTGCCTTCAGATTATTACTCTCGTTAATCGGCATGATCTCGTCGCGCTTCGCATCGTTAGCGGCATGCAGGCTAAGGGCCAGCTTAAAGCGGACACCGTCGTCGCCCAGTTGGCGGATCATCTTCGCCACGCCCGCCGTGGAGACTGTAATGCGCTTAGCGCTCATGCCCAGACCGTCCGGCGCTGTAATTCGCTCTACGGAGCGCAGCATGGCTTTATAATTCAGCAGCGGCTCGCCCATGCCCATATACACGATGTTCGTAAGCGGACGGCCGTAGTGCTCCATCGCCTGGGCCTGCGCGAGCGTCACCTCATCTACAATCTCATCAAAATCCAGATTGCGCAGCCGGGGCATGTACCCGGTAGCGCAAAACTTACAGCTCAGCGAGCATCCTACCTGGCTGGACACGCACACGGTAACCCGCTTTTCCGTAGGAATGAGCACGCTCTCCACATAATGGCCGTCGTGCAGCTGCAGGCGGTTCTTGATGGTGCCATCCGATGAAAACTGGCTATGGTGGATCACGACTTTCGGAATGCCATATTCGCTGCCGAGGCGCTCACGCAATGCTTTTGACAGATTGCTCATCTCTCCGATACTGCCTGCGCCCTTCTTCCAGAGCCATTCCCATATCTGTCCTGCACGAAACCGAGGCTCGCCCCATTCTTTCAGTAAAGACTCAATCTCCGCCAGGCTCAAATGCCGTAGATTCTTCATTTGGCGAAGTTATGCCGCTGCCGAGGCTTAGCGTCTGCACTGCAACGTTCTTCACAATGTTTCTACACCTGAGCCGTTATGAAACGAGATGCTATTTTCGCCCGCAGTCCGCCGCGCATGAAGGTTTCCATAATCATCGTCAATTACAACGTCCGCTACTTTCTGGAGGTGTGTGTGGACAGCGTACTAAAGGCTGTGAAAGGCCTGGCGGCGGAGGTGATTGTGGTAGACAATAATTCCGCCGATGATAGCCTACAGATGCTGCGCGACCGCTTTCCGCAGGTTATCCGGATTGAAAACAGGGAAAATACAGGCTTCTCGCGTGCCAATAATCAGGGCGTTGCGATTGCAAAAGGGGAATACATCCTCTTCCTCAATCCCGATACGGTGATGCCGGAAGATTTCTTTGAGAAAACGGTCGCATACCTGGACGCGCATCCCGGCGCAGGCGCGCTCGGCCCGAGGCTAATTGATGGCAAAGGCCGCTTTGCCCCGGATGCGAAAAAATCTTTTCCTACGTTGAGCGTTGCGCTCTTTAAATCGTCGGGTATCAACCGGCTATTTCCACGCTCCCCGTATTTCAACGCCTATTATGCCGTCCATGTGGGTGAATGGGAAACGGCGCCTGTGGAAGTGCTATCCGGCTGCTGCATGATGGTGCGGCAGAGCGTGCTGGCGCAAACAGGCGGCGCTTTTGACGAAGATTACTTCATGTATTGCGAAGACGTGGACCTGTCCTACCGCATCACGAAAGCGGGCTATCAGAATATCTATTTCCCTGAAGCCACACTGGTGCATTACAAAGGCGAAAGTACACGCAAGGCCACGCTCTCTTACATCCGGATATTCAACGAAGCGCTTGCTACGTTTGTGCGCAAGAACTACTCTAAGGGCCAGGCACGGATGTTCATTTTCGCCATTCAGATCGGCATTGCGCTGCGGGCGGTTGTTGGTGTGCTGCGCAGTATCTTCAGAATCCTGAGAATGCCGCTTTTTGACGCGCTTGTGCTTCTGGTGACGCTCTGGCTGATGAAGGATTTTTGGGTAGGGCATGTAAAAGGCGCAAAGCCGCCGCCGGCGAATTTTATCCTGGCTACTTTTCCGGCATACATCGCATTATGGATCGCCGCGCTTTGGCTTAATGGCGGCTATGACCAGCCTTACCGTCCGCTGCGCGTGGTGCGCGGGATGATTATCGGTTCCGTAGTGATATTGGCTTACTATGGTCTCCTGGATGCATCGTTACGCTATTCGCGCGGCCTGATCATGCTGAGCGGAGTTGTGGGCACAGTGGCGCTGCTGGGCCTGCATGAGCTGCTTTACAGGCTCGGCATCCTAAGGTTCATTCCGTTTGACGATGAGCTGCGCAAAGCCGTAATCGTAGGCAATAACGGTGCCTATGAGGAAGCTGCGATGTTGCTACAGAAAGTGCCCGCCGCGCCGGAGCTGACGGGCAGAATAGCGGTTGCAGAAGGCGATGCCGGCACAGATGTTGCGCTCGGAGCACTGTCGGATATTGAGCCGCTCTTGTTCACAGCCGGCATTGGCGAGGTGATTTTCTGTACGGACAATATCTCTTATCAGGATATTCTGGCCCAGATTCAGCGCTGCGGCTTTGGCTATGAGTATAAGATTCACCTGCCCGGCAGTCGTGGCTTTGTCGGATCCAATTCCAGTCACGCGGCGGGCGATCTCTATACCGCTGGCCGAAGGTTCGCCCTGTCGCAATTTGCCCAACAGCGCAACAAGCGCGTCTTTGACCTGGTTACTGCACTCATTATCCTGATCAGCGCGCCCATACTCGCCTTTATCGTCCATGACGGACCAGGATTGATCCGTAACGTGTTTTCCGTATTAGCCGGACAGAAAACCTGGGTTGGCTACGATGTTAAGCTTCCAGGCGCCGCCGGTCTGCCGCGTATCAAGCCCGCTATTCTGCCGCCGTACAACCAACTTCCCGGCTATAGCCCTGATGGGCTGGTGCAGACTGTGCTCGCAGCAGACTATGCGCGGCGTTATACCGCCGGCGTTGACGCCGGTTTTCTATGGCGAAATCTGCGATGGGCCGGCGGTAACGAAGAGTGAACAGAAAAACTTTTGGCGCGAAAGGCTTGCGACTATATTTTTGCCGTCCTTTCAACGAAGGAATGCAGGATTCCTCCTTAGCTCAGTTGGTTAGAGCACTTGACTGTTAATCAGGGGGTCGTTGGTTCGAGTCCAACAGGGGGAGCCTTTTTGGTCAAAGCGCCGGAGCAATCCGGCGCTTTGCTTTTTTGGCCACCTAATCTCTTATTAGACTTGTTCATAAGCATTAAAATTGGATGTAGTTCGTTGGTTCTAACTTCTCCATTTTCAAAAACCTTTTTTTGAGGGAAGGTCGGACCAACAAGGCGGTGTTTTCCTTCCAAATCCGTGCTGGTAAAGAGTTCCGGCAGATTTCGCAGGAAATCAAAGCCGTGTTCTATCCGTTAGCTCTTGTTGCTGTTGTCATGTGCGTTAAGCCGCCGCTTCTCTCGTTCTAAATGCGCCAACTCAGGTTCTACTTTTTGTTTTATAGCTAAGACCGTGATCAGCCTGTTTTGTAGAGCCTGCACATAAAGAATGGCCGCTAAGCTTGCTTCATCGTTTGTAATTCTTTATCGTAACATTGCGATGAAATGGGACTGACAAAATCTGATTTGTTTACCAATGGCCAAAATGAGATGGCAGCTATTGCGAAGGCGTTGGCACATCCGGCCCGAATTGCTGTACTGGAATTCCTTGCGAAGAAGAACGCCTGTATCTGTGGAGAAATCGTGGAAGAAATTGGTCTGGCGCAGGCAACCATCTCGCAGCACCTGAAAGAGCTAAAGAACGCAGGACTGATAAAAGGCGACATCGAAGGCACTGCGGTTTGCTACTGCATTGCCCCTAAAGTCTGGAACAAGTTCCGGGACCAGCTCGCAGCCTTCTTTAGCAAAGACGTTGCAGGCAAAGCCTGCTGCTAAAATTTTTTGTAAACAATCATCGCAATAACCCGATAAACAATCAAAAGCTATGAAGGTATCAACGCTCAAAAAGCACCTCGCCAGCCTGTCCGCTATCAATTTCAAGCTACCTGATGGCACCTTCCTTCCATCCCACTTTCATGTAACCGAAGTTGGCCTTATAAGTAAGCACTTCATAGACTGCGGCGGCACAGAACGCATGGAAAAAGTCGCAAATTTCCAACTATGGGAAGCAGGCGACTACGACCACAAGCTCGCCCCGCAAAAGTTCCTGCGCATTCTTGACCTGTCGCGCAAAATCCTCGGCAGCGATGACATGGAGATAGAGGTAGAATACCAACAAGGCACCATTGGTAAATTTGGCCTTGCCTTCAATGGGACAGATTTTGAGCTTACGCCAAAGCATACGGCTTGTCTTGCCAGCGATGCCTGCGGCAATCTGCCGCAAAAGCAAAAGGTTTCTCTTTTAGAGTTGCAAACCACTCAATCCTCGGCGTCCGCCTGCTGTACGCCAGGCGGCAGCTGCTAAAGCTGTTTTTTTATGAAGAAGAAAATCTTGGTCCTTTGCACCGGCAATAGCTGCCGCAGCCAAATTGCTGAAGGGTACCTACGGCACTTTGCAGGAGATAAAGCTGAGGTGTACAGCGCAGGCGTTGAGACGCATGGCGTGAATCCAAAAGCCATTGCTACATGGCCGAAGACGGCATTGACATTAGCGGCCATACGAGCAACAACCTGGAGGAATACTGCGACATTCCTTTTGATTTTGTAATCACCGTCTGCGACAATGCCAAAGAGCAATGTCCGTTCTTTCTGTCAACGGCGAAGAAGTTTCACCAGAATTTTCCCGACCCGGCAAAGGCCACCGGCAGTGAAGAAGAGGTAGCAGGGACATTCCGCGATGTGCGGGAGATGATAAAGGCTTACAGCTGCGACTTTGTAGCGCAAAACCTATGAAGCGATACTTAGCCGAAGCCATCGGCACCTTCGCGCTTGTATTCTGCGGCACAGGTGCAATCATCGTCAATCAGCAGAGTGGGGGCGTAATCGGCCATGCGGGAGTTGCAGCAACCTTCGGGCTGATTGTAACCGCCATGATTTACACCTTCGGCCGCATCAGTGGAGCACACTTTAACCCGGCTGTCACGATAGCCTTTTCGCTGGCGAAGCTCTTTAAGTGGAAGGAAGTTCCCGCCTACATTACCGCGCAGCTTGCAGGCGCTTTCTTTGCCTCACTACTATTGAAATTCCTCTTTCCTACGAATGAGACATTAGGCACTACGCTGCCTGCCGGTACGCAGATGCAATCATTCATTCTGGAAATCGTGCTGACCTTCTTCCTGATGCTGGTAATTCTGTTTACCTCGCAAGGCTCAAAAGAAGTGGGCCTGATGGCGGGCATCGCCATTGGTGCAACCGTGCTTTTGGAAGCAATGTTTGCCGGGCCGATTTGTGAGGCCTCCATGAATCCTGCCAGGAGCATTGCACCTGCGGTTATCAGCGGGCATCTTGCGGCGCTTTGGCTCTACATTGCCGCCCCGATTTTGGGCGCAGGGCTTGCAACAGGTGTGTGGAGACTGCAATCTGAGTAGCACCAAATAGTAATTGCTTCAGGTTGCCACCGGGCAGCGGCTGAATAAAACCGGTACGCGCGTCGTTTGCGTATATTTTTACAGCAGTTTCCTATGTCCCAATCCTTCATTACCGGCATCCAGCAAATCGGCATTGGCGTTGCCGACGCTGATAGCGCGGCGCGGCTTTATAAAGACTTATTTGGCATGAACGCCCTTGTCTTTGACGATACTTCTGATGCCGCATTGATGACGCGCTACACCGGTGGTGATATATTTCGCAGGCGGGCATTGCTCACGCTCAACATGCAGGGCGGCGGTGGCTTCGAAATCTGGCAGTTCCTGAACCGGCAGCCAGCCGGCCCTATTGCCTGTGCGGTCTATGGCGACCTCGGCATCTATGCCGGCATCCTGAAATGCGACGATATAGTTGCCGCCCACGCCTATCTAACCAAGAAGGACGGCATCAGTCTCTCTCCCGTACAGCTGTCGGCGCACGGACTACCACAGTGCTGGCTGACGGACGCATACGGTAATACCTTTCTCATCAGCCAATACAACGAACGCTTTAATGGCCTGCAGGGGCCGGTGGCTGGGGTGCTTGGGGCAGTAATCGGGGTGAGCGATATAAATACAGCGCTGCTGCTCTACCGCGACGTCCTTGGCATTAGTGAGATAATCAGCGATGTTACGGGGAGTTGGAACGATAATCCAGATAGTGCCAAAACGCAGTGCCGACGCGTTATCCTGCAAAAAAAGCCGGATGGCCGCGGAGCATTCGGCAAGCTGCTTGGCTCAGTGCAGATAGAGCTGGTGCAATGCTTAGACCGCCTGCCCCAAAAGATTTACGGCGACCGCTTTTGGGGAGACCCCGGCTTTATTCATCTGTGCTTTGACGTATTGCAGATGGATGGGCTGAAGGCAGTTGCTGCCGAAGCAGGCTTTCCATTTACCGTGGACAGCAAAGAATCGTTTCCAATGGAAGGAGCTGCCGGTCGCTTTTGCTACCTGGAAGACGCGGACGGTACACTTATAGAGCTGGTAGAAACGCACAAGGTACCCGTGATGAAGAAGTGGGGCATCTATCTAAACCTCAAAAAACGTGGCATTGAAAAGCCACTGCCTGATTGGATGGTGAAGCTACTTGGGCTGAGTAAAGTGAAATAACTTATTCGCTACGCCGTCTGTCCACCGCAACTGCTGCCTGCACCCGCAGTGCAGCCGTAACAGTGCTGCGCTACGATGATGTCACGCGCCTCCAACGCTTCTAAGTCAAACTGAGAAATGTGCTGGCCGCGTGCCGTAACCTTCAAATCCAGCATCTGGTTAAAGTCGCAGTCGTAGAGAAAGCCATCCCATCCAATGCTTATCGTGCTGCGACACATCACGCCCGCCGCAGCCGTAGGATTGAAGGCCGCGATGAGTTTGCTCATGTACTTCTCATAATTGCCGCTCTCCAGCAGGTATTGCAAATAGCGTGAGATAGGCAGGTTGGTAATGGCGTAAAGATCGTTGAACGTGATACCAAAGTCTTTCAGCAGCGCTGTCTTGAATTCACGTTCTAATGCTTCCTGCGACGGCGGTAGGAATGCGCCTGCGGGATTGAACACAAGATTCAGCTTTAGTCCCGTGCCTTCTATGCCGTAACCGACTTCATTCAACATCTGCAACGCCTTAATGCTGTCCTCAAAAACGCCATCACCACGCTGTCTATCCGTGCGGTCAGCAGTATAAAAGGGTAGTGAAGAGACAACTTCCACGCCATGCTGCTTAAAGAACTGCGGCAGGTCGTAATACTTTTTGTTAGCGCGGATAATTGTGAGGTTGCAGCGCACGATGATGTGTACGCCACGCGCCGAGATATGCTCCACAAACCAGCGGAAGTCCGGGTTCATTTCCGGCGCACCGCCGGTGAGGTCAACCGTTTTCAGGTTCGGGTAAGCATCAAGTACGTCCAAGCACTGCTGCATCGTCTCGCGCGTCATGATTTCCTTGCGGTCAGGCCCGGCGTCCACGTGGCAGTGCTTGCATACCTGGTTGCACATCTTGCCAACGTTTATCTGGAAGATGGAAATAGCGGTTGGCCGCAGCGGGTAGAGGCCTATGTTCTCCAGCTTTTCCTGAAAAGGCACTGGCATAAAATGCCCGTCCGCGCCATGCTCTATTACTTCAAGCTGGTGGTGGCTGTCGGCTAAAATGCTGCCTTGTGCTTTGAGGGATTTTGTTGCCATTATACGAAGCGTTGTCCAAGCATGCGGACGATTAATTACTGCGAAGTTGCCCGTCAAAAAGGCAACAACGCTTAAAGTTTTGAAGCTAACCTAAGGAGAACAATGAATTTACGAGCATGTATAGAATAAAGATTGCAATTCGGTAGCTAATTGGAATCGTAGCCGACGAATTTCACAGATAAGGTGCGAATGGCGATAAAAGTTCAACAAACACACAAACCGGCTTGCGACTGCTAACGTAACTGTTATCTTCAACCGCTAATTCCCTTCGCTTGCCGCAAGCTACAGAAACAGCTATCCTCATTTTTTCGCGCACAGCGCGGGAAGAGGCGGCAGGCAAGCGATACGGCCGGGGCTACCGGCAGGATGCCCGCATTGCAAAGCAACTGATTGCGCACACCGAGCAAGCTGCGCAGTTTTCTGGCCTGACCGTAATCCGCAAATATTCAGGCACGCAGCAAGGAGCCAATTTCGGCGAACGCTTTGCCAATGCGATTGAGGGCGTCTTTGCTAAAGGCTTTTCCCGCGTTATCGCAATAGGCACGGACACGCCGGGCATCACGCCCGGCATCCTGCGACGCATTGATAAGGCGCTGCAAAACTGCACACTCGTCACCGGCCCGTCTGAAGATGGTGGCGTGTATGCGATAGGCATGTCACGCGCCGGGTGGGACAGGGCTGCATTTCTTCAGGTGAGGTGGCAGACAGAGAATGTAGGGACCGATTTGTCTGCCTACTGTTGTGACCTTCATCTTGCCCATCACACGCTTGCGCCGCTCCGCGACATTGACGATGGCGCGGCATTTGACGAGTGGCTGCATACGGCTGGTGCGCACACACCGGTTGCGCGAAATATCGTCGCGGGTCTCACATCGTGGCATTCCTTTGACTGGGCAGAAAATGCGTTGCATCTCGCACCGGCATTCCCGCAGGAAGCCCGCAGAGGCCCGCCGGTAAAGGCATAGTTCACGCCTTACCAACAGACTTGTAACCCGCGCGGGCTTAAGGCAAGCTGTACTTTCCTCATCACAAACGTTGCTTTCCAGAACATTTATGTCCAAAATTTATACAACAGTCTTACTGCTGCTGCTCAGCCTTTGCGCAGGTGCGCAATCCACGCTCATTTCAGGGCTCATCTCAGACAAGGCCAATGGCAAGCCACTGCCGGGCGTAAACATTTTAGAACGTGGCACGCAAAACACCAGTACGTCCGATAAAGACGGTCACTACAGTATCACTGTGAGTGATGAAAAAGCGACGCTTGTATTCACCATCGTCGGCTATGAAACGGCTACTGCGGAAGTTAGCGTAGATGAGAATCTGAACATCAGCCTCGCCGCTTCGTCACGCGGACTGGATGAGGTGGTCGTTACCGCACTCGGCATCAAGCGCGAAAAGCGCGACCTCGGCTATTCCGTGCAGAAGCTGGACAGCCGCGACCTGAGCGAGGTGAAGAGCGTGAATTTTCTGGATAATATCTCGGGCAAAGTCGCCGGTGTAACTGTCACCCCCGGCCCGACCGGCGTCGGCTCTACATCTAAAATCACCATTCGCGGTGAGTCTTCATTTACCAACAACAATCCGTTGTTTGTGGTGGATGGCGTTCCCATCAACAACAACACGCCATTCAATGTACACAGTGAGGCTGCGGCTGGGTTTCAGGGCGTTGACTTTGGGAATGGCGCGGCTGAAGTGAATCCCGACGATGTACAGTCGGTAACTGTTTTGAAAGGCCCAAGCGCAGCTGCGCTGTATGGCACGCGGGCTTCCAACGGTGTTGTGGTGATTACTACAAAGGACGGTCGTAGCTCGAAAGGTCTAGGCATTTCTTTCAACTCAACAACGACGGTGGATGGCCCATTCAAGCTGCCTAAATTTCAAAACAAATACGGTCAGGGCAACTCGGGGAAATTTGAATACAAAGACGGTCTGGGAGGCGGCATCAACGACAACATCAGCTACAGCTATGGCCCCGCGCTTGACCAGGGCATTCTTGTAAAGCAATACGACAGCCCGGTGCAATTGCCCGACGGAACAACAGTGCGCGGCGGAGATGTGGCTGTGCGCGGGAACAATCCAATTACGCCGACCCCGTTTAACTCGCACCCGGATAACCTCAAAGATTTCTACCGCACCGGCATTACCGCCGTAAACAATCTTGCGATTTCATCCACCGGCGATTTGGGCAGCTATCGCCTTGCCTATACGGACATGCGGAGCAAATCGTACATCCCCGGCGTCAACCTCAATCGTAAAACTGCCGCTGCGCACTTCATTTTTACGCCGGTCAGCAGGCTTCAGGTAACCGCTTCGGCCAACTATGTAAATACGACTTCCGACAACCGCCCTTCCAATGGCTACGGTTCGGAGAACACCAACTATGCGCTTGTTGCCTGGGGCGCGCGCTCACTGGATTACGAGCCGATGAAGAACATCTGGCAGCCTGGCCTTAATGGTATTCAGCAGTACTCCTTCAATACGACCTACTTTGATAATCCGTATCTCACGCTGCTGGAGAATACCAATTCGCTGAACCGCAACCGGATTTTCGGGAACGTTCGTGCGCAATACAATTTCACGCCGAAGCTTAGCCTGGCAGTTCGCTCAGGTATTGACTACTCACAAGAAACGCGTGCATTCAAACGCAATTTTAGCACTAACCGCTTTGTGAATGGTGCGTATGCGGAGCAAGGTGTCTATTACAAAGAAATCAACAGCGACGTGCTGCTGGATTACGCAGATAAGTTCGGTGACTTCTCCATTGACCTTTCCGCAGGCGCGAATCGCTTAGACCAGCACGCATCTTTCCTTCAAGTGCAAGCCCTGAATCTGGCGCAGCCCGGCGTATTCTCACTCAACAATGCGGCGACGCCCTTAGAGAAGTATGAGTACATCGGCAACAAGCGCATCAACAGTATTTACGGCCTTGCCAAGCTTGGCTATCGCAACTTTTTGTTCTTAGACGTCACTGGCCGGAATGATTGGTCAAGCGCACTGGCAACGCCTGTTTCCGCCGACCATACGAGCTTCTTTTATCCTTCCTTCTCAGGTTCCTTTGTGCTATCCAATGTGGTGCATCTGCCGCGAGTGATTTCATACGTGCAGGCGCGTGCCTCTTACGCACAGGTAGGCAATGATACCGACCCGTACCAGACGGCTGGCGTTTACAACAGTAAGACGCCGTATGCTTCGCAACCCGCATTGAGCGAGCAAAGCACGATTGCGGCTTCTGCCCTGCTTCCTGAAAAGAAGTCTTCGGTAGAGCTTGGTGCGGACGTCCGTTTTTTTGGCGACCGGCTGGGCGTAGATGTAACCTGGTACAATGCCCGCACAGAAAATCAGATTGTGCAACTGCCTATCAGCGCCACATCTGGCTACTCGCAGCAGGTAGTCAATGGCAGCAAAGTGCGCAACCGGGGTTTGGAAATTGTGCTTAATGCATTGCCCATTCGCAGCAAGAACTTTCGCTGGGATGCAACGCTCAATTTCAGTCGTTTCGTAGCGACCGTAAGTGGACTACCTGCGGGCGTATCGCGGCTTACGCTCGGATACAATCGCGTTTACGACAACCTTAACCAGACCGTGTATGTGCAGGTTGAGGAAGGCGGCCGCATCGGTGACTTATATGGAACTGGTTATAAGAGAACCGCCGATGGGCAATTTATCGTGGATGCGAACGGAAACTTCATTGTGGACAATACGCTGAAGAAGCTGGGCAACTACAATGCGGATTTCAACCTCGGGTTCACGAATAGCTTCAGCTACAAAAACTGGCGGCTGGGTTTCCTGTTTGACTGGCGGCAGGGCGGCATTCTGGTATCCAGAACGCTGGCTCTTGCAGGGGTGGCAGGGCAGTTGATAGAAACAGAGGCCCGGCCTGCGGACGGCATCGTAGTGAACGGTGTGGTGAATACCGGCACCGCTGCGGCTCCTGTTTATGTGCCCAACACAAAAGCAATTACTGCCGAAAGCTATTACCGCCAATATTACGACCGCAACCATGAGGAGAACAGCGTGTATGATGCTTCGTTTGTGAAGCTGCGTCAGGTGTCCATCGGATACACATTTAATACTGACCGGCTAGCACATACATTCCTTAGAGGGGTGAAGGGCATAGAGCTTTCACTGATTGGCAGAAACCTGTTTGCCATCAGCCACATTCAGCATTTTGACCCGGAGCAAATTGCGTCGCAGGGCAGCGGCTTTGTAAGCGGTGTGGAGGATATGTCGTACCCCACGACGCGCTCTTTCGGCTTTAAGCTTGGACTGAATCTCTAAAACTGACAACGAATCAAACATGCAACAGAACAGACTCCTCATAGCCCTTGCGGCACTCCTGCTTTTTGCTTCCTGCACCAAGAAGTTTCAGGAAATCAATTCCAACCCGAATGCGCCCATCTCCGCCAATCCTGACCTGCTGCTCCGTCAGGTACAGTACGACTTTGGCGAGAACAACAGCTACGAAGGTTTCACCGCGGGCAATCCGCTCGGGCAGTACTTCACGATGGTGGACTTCAACCTTTGGGACAGACACGATTTGAACTCCCCGCAATACGGCGGCAAGCCCTGGTCATACCTGTACAGCAATCTCCGCGACAATGAAAGCCTGCTTGCCACTGCGCGGGCCAATGCCGTTTACAAAGTGTATGAAGGCCCGGCGCTTATCATGAAAGCATACATGGCCGGTATTCTTACCGACCTGTATGGTGACGTTCCTTATTTCACTGCACTGCAAGGCAAGAGCGGTAATACGACGCCTGCTTACGACAAGCAAGAAGACATCTACAATGCTGCTGGTGGCATTCTGGACAATCTGGAAAAAGGTATCGCGGCAATTAAAGCGTACACCGGCCCGCAAGCGTTGAAAGGTGATATTCTCTACAATGGCAATCTTGCCTCTTGGCAGAAGTTTGCCAATTCGCTACGCATCAAGTACCTCATGCGCAGCTCCGATAAAGTTGCTGTCGGGGCCAAACTTCAGGCGATTTACACTGAAGGGAATTATATCAAGACAAGCACTGAAAACGCTGCATTTTCTTTTACCGATGGCCCGCCCAACAACTTTCGTTTTGCAACGCTTCGGGTAGGCGATTACAATTTGTTCATTCTCTCGCAAACCGCAGAAGAGCTTTTGAAAAGCTACGCAGACCCGCGCCTGAATATCTACTTCCGTCCTACTGCCGCTGACCCTACGATGTATAAAGGATTGCTGAACGGGCAGGATGCTTCAAAGACATCTATTACGGTCGCAAATTATTCGCTGTCGGGGACTATTTTCCGGGAGCAGACGAGCAGGCTGAAAGCAAACTTCATGACGAATTGGGAAACGTCTTTCCTGCTTGCAGAGGCTGCTAAGAAGGGCTACATCAGTGCCGATGACAAGGCGCTTTATGAAAGTGGTGTGCAGGCCGCTATGACTTACTGGGGCGCAACTATGCCGGCTACTTACCTAACGACAGGCCCCGCAGCCTATGGCGCAGTCGGCGCAGACAAGCTGGAGCAAATCATCACGCAGAAATGGATGGCGAGCATCATCAATGGCTACGAAGGCTGGATAGAGTGGCGCAGGACGGGCTTCCCGAAGCTGAAACCGATTGCGGCGAGCCTGAACAACGGCGCTATTCCTGTGCGGCTGCCCTATCCATCGGAGGAGCAGGCACTGAATGCGACCAGCTATGGCACTGCCGCAGCTGCCACGAATGGGAATAGCGTGAACGCGAAAGTTTGGTGGCAGGTTAAATAAATCATTGCCGGGGCACAAGCTATTATGCTCCGGCAATGCTTCTTTCAAATGAATTCACTCTTCTGGCAATGGGCCATCCTGATTGGTTTCGGCGCGCTCTTCCTTATAGTATCCCCGTTTGCAAAAAACGCAACAGAGTTTTTCCGCGCGGCCTCTAAATCGGGAAAAGCGCCCGGCACATTCATGCTCACAAGCAGCCTTGTGATTGCGTGGATATTTGCCAAGAGCATTACCAATGCAGCCAATCTCGGACTGGAATATGGCATTGTCGGCGGACTGGCATACGCCTGCTATTATTTTTCGTTTCTGGTCGGCGGCGTGATACTTTACAAGCTGCGCGTGAAGGGAGGCTTTGAAAGCATTCACCAATTTCTGCGCACTAAATATGGCAGCAACGCCGTGCGCCTGTTTACGCTGCTGCTACTCTTCCGGCTTTACAATGAGATATGGAGCAACACGATTGTAATCGGCAGCTACTTTGGCGCGCCGGGTAGCAGCCACTATTATTGGGCAATCATCGTGTTTACGGTGCTGATACTGGCTTACACGCTAAAAGGCGGACTGCGCACCTCGCTTATCACTGATGCTATCCAGATGGGTTTCTTTGCGGTATTGCTATGCATTCTGCTCTTCATTATTCTGCCCAAAAGCCATTACAACGCGGTAGATTATTTATCGTCGGGCGAATGGACGATGAAGGGCGGAGTAGCACTGATGCTCACCGCTCTGCTACAAGTGTTCAGCTATCCCTTTCACGACCCGATTCTGACCGACCGGGCATTTATCAGCCCGCCTAAAACCACCATCCGAAGCTATATCGCTGCGACTGTTATTGGCTTCGTCTGCATCCTGCTGTTCTCCTTCATAGGCATCTTCGCAAAGTCGCAAGGCTTGCAAGGTCAGGCATCCGTGGAAGTAAGCAAGATGCTCGGCATCGGTGTGATGCTCATGATGAACCTGATTATGATTACTTCGGCGGCGTCCTGCATTGATTCAACCTTTACCTCATTCGCCAAGCTATTAGTCGTGGACATCGGGCGATTCAAAACCGCGCCGATTTCCAAAGGCCGGATAGCTATGTCCGTGCTTGCCGTGCTCGGTACTGTTCCTGTTTTTTTCAATGCCAGCGTGCTTTCCGCAACAACCATCAGCGGGACGATGGTTATTGGGCTTGCCCCGGTATTTCTCTTTTGGAACAAGCCCATGCCAAAGCTATCCTTTCAGCTAAGTGTATGGTGCGGCGTGATAGCCGGAATTGTTCTGGCAGCGAAAGCATTGCCATCTTCCCTTGTATGGTTTGAGGGGAAGCACGGGGAATTATTGTCAATAAACATTATCGGCACTGCGCTCTGCTTTCTGCTTTTCTTTTTACCCTTAGCTTTCCGAAATGGAAGCGCCATTCAGGACTGAGGACATTGGTGAACGCGCCGGGAAGCTGCTGCTGTTCGGCGGCGCCTATGGCAACCTCCAGGCTTTGCACGCTATGCGACATACCGCGCTTGCTGAAGGTATTCCCCCAGGTAATATTTTTTGCACGGGCGATGTAGTCGGCTATTGTGCGCAGCCTGTGGAATGCATTGCCTTAATCCAGGAATGGGGCATTTACTGCATTGCCGGAAACGTGGAGGTTCAGCTCAGGAACGGCGAAGACGACTGCGGCTGCAACTTCAATGAAGATGGGCGCTGCGACTTGGCTTCGCGGAGCTGGTATGCTTACACAAAGGCAAGGATGAGCGGCGCCGAACTGCAATGGATGAATGGCCTTCCGGACTTCATTCGCTTCCACTATTCCGGTCGGAATTGCAGCGTGCTGCATGGTTCAGCGTTCCAGACCGCAGGATACATTTTCGCATCAACGGATTGGGCGGAAAAGCGCAAAAACTTAGAAGCGCTAAGCGCCGATATAATTATTGCCGGCCACAGCGGCCTTCCGTTTTTTCAGGAAGTGGAGCATTTGTGCTGGCTGAATGCCGGAGTCATCGGAATGCCGGCAAACGATGGCGATACCCGTGTGTGGTATGCAATAATGGATACCGACGGGGCCGGCGGGATAATGGCGAGTCTTCACCAACTGGAATACGACTACAAAACGGCGGCGGCCCTGATGCTCGCAGCGGGACTGCCACAGCAATATGCGCTAACCCTTACTACCGGCATCTGGGACAATTGCGAGATTTTGCCGGAGGCGGAAACCCTTGCGCAAGGCAAAAATATTTCCGCTACAGTTCATAAAATCCTAGGTAAATGATGGATTGGGAAAGCAGCCTAAAAGCGGCTCAGCCTTTTGCAATCGGATGCGTGCTGCTATCGGCTTATGCCGCCGAACACATTTATCCGCAGCGCCGCGAGCTGATTGACTACCGGCACGATGCCCGGAACTTCGGCATCGGCATCCTGAACGCGGCTCTTATTTTCGGCATCGGCTATTTCTTTCAAAAGGCAATGAGCTGGTACAATGCGCGGCCTTTCGGAGCTCTCAACACTGTTCAACTTCCAAAGCTGCTGCGCATCGCCACTGAGCTGCTCGTTCTTGATTGCCTGATGTACTGGTGGCATCGCGCAAATCATCGTTGGGCCTGGCTCTGGCGCTTTCATCGCTTTCACCATGAGGATACAAAGATGAACAGTACATCCGCCTTGCGTTTTCATGCAGTGGAGTTGTCGCTGTCATACGTGTGGCGGCTGGCTCTTTTTCCATTGCTCGGCATCAGCATAGCCGGTTTTGCGCTTTACGGTATCGTCTTTTCTGCTGTCGTGATATTTCACCATTCCGGCATTCGCATAGGCCGGAGGATAGATGCGGCCTTGCGCGCCGGGATGGTGACGCCGTGGATGCACCGGATTCATCACTCCGTTGTCCGGCGCGAGGCGGACAGCAATTACGGCTCTGTATTGCCGTGGTGGGACCGGATGTTTGGGAGCTACACGGCGGAAGCGGCGGGCGAAGTGGAATTTGGAATTGAATAACGGCAAGGGCGTGGTTTTACTACGCAAAACATTTTCTACCCGCCGTTCGTACCTTATCATTCCCAATCACTACATCAATGAAGCTGTTCCTGAGCCGGTCAATTATCATAAGTGCGCTTTGCTTGCTCACGTGTAGTCTTGCGAAGGCATCAGTGCCCTCACACGATGCCTGGGATAAAATACTCAGGAAGTATGTCAACAACGCGGGCTGGGTAAACTACAAAGGAATCATCAAAGACAAAACAGAGTTTGAAAGCTATCTGGCTTTGCTGAGTGGCAATCCGCCCCAAAAGTCCTGGTCTGCGGCCGACAAGGAAGCCTACTGGATAAACGCCTACAATGCCTTTACGGTGAAGCTGATTATTGACCATTACCCGGTGAAGAGCATTAAGGACATTGGCCCCAAGCGCCAGATTGTGCGCATCAACACGCCATGGCAAAAGAAGTTCTTCAGGATTGGCGGAAAGCATTTTAAGCTGGACAAAATTGAAAACCAGATTCTGCGCAAGGACTTCAACGACCCGCGCATTCACTTCGCCATAGTATGCGCATCACGAAGCTGCGCCCGGCTGCGCAATGAGGCTTACATAGGCGCGAAGCTGGATGAGCAACTAACCGACCAGGCACGCGATTTCCTGCGCACGAAAGCGAAGAACGAATTTGAATCTTCCTCCAAAGCAGAGTTGTCCCCCTACTTTGACTGGTTCGGAAAAGACTTTAAAAAGAAAAGCGGCAGCGTAATCGCGTTCATCAATCTGTATGCACCGCTAAAGCTGAAAGAAGACGCCGACATTGAATACAAAGACTACGACTGGTCGCTCAACGAGCAACGCTA
Organism: Chitinophagaceae bacterium; assembly: GCA_965246765.1. GTDB lineage: Bacteria > Bacteroidota > Bacteroidia > Chitinophagales > Chitinophagaceae > UBA1952. The sequence goes on along the minus strand of CBDFFJ010000004.1, from coordinate 465,174 downwards.
AGCGCCATGCCTGAGCATCTCATAATCATAGGCAATGGCATATCCGGCACCACCTGTGCCCGCGAGGTGCGCAAGCGCGATGCCGGTGTGCGTATTACCATCATCTCGTCCGAATCGCCGCATTTCTTCTCGCGCACTGCCCTTATGTACGTCTATATGGGCCACATGAAGCACGAGCACATCAAGCCGTACGAAGACTCATTTTGGGAGAAGAACAGATTAGAGCTGGTTCATGATGCCGTTACCAAAGTGGACACGCGCGGCAAAGTGCTGATGCTGAAAAGCGGCGCTGTGTTGCCCTATGATAAGCTCGTCGTCGCCTGCGGCTCGCAAAGCAACATCCCCGACTGGCCTGGTAAAGACCTGCGCGGTGTGCAGGGATTGTACAGCCTTCAGGATTTGGAAGGGATGGAATCGCAGACGAAAGGCATTAGACAAGCTGTGATAATTGGCGGCGGGCTCATTGGCATTGAAATGGCGGAAATGCTGCGCAGTCGCGGGATTGGCGTAAAAATGCTGGTGCGCGAAAAGCTGTTTTGGAACAGTGTGCTATCCGACGAGGAAGCAGCCATGATAGGTCGCCACGCCGCGGAACATGGCGTGGAACTGTTGCCCGAAACAGAGCTGGAAAGCCTGCATGATAAGGACGGCAATGGCCGCCTGCACCACATCAAAACGAAAGACGGCCGGACGATTGAGTGCGAGTTCGCAGGCCTCACAGTTGGCGTCCGGGCCAACATTGCTTTTCTAAAAGAGAGCGGCATTGAAACGGACAAAGGCATCCTTGTGAATGAAGCGATGGAGACTTCCGTACCCGATGTATTTGCTATTGGCGATTGTGTGCAATACCGGAAGCCGCCCGAAGGCCGCAAACCGGTGGAGCAGGTTTGGTACACTGGGCGAATGCACGGAGAGATATTGGCGAGAACGCTGTGCGGTGAACGAACGCCATACACGCCCGGCCCGTGGTTCAATTCCGCTAAATTCTTTGATATAGAATACCAGACCTATGGACTTGTTCCGGCAAAGACCGCCGAAGGACAGCGGGCGTTTTACTGGGAGCACCCGGGCGGGAAAATTTCCTTTCGCGCGGTGTACGACGAGCAGCGAAAAACACTGCAGGGCATCAACGTCTTTGGTATGAGGCTGCGCCATGAGGTGGCCGACCGCTGGCTTCGTGAACGCCGTAATATGTCTTATGTAATGGCGCATCTCGCTGATGCCCAGTTTGACCCGGAGTTTTATCGTCACTACGAAGGCACCATCATGCAGGCATATAACATGGCAGCCGGAACATCGGTAAAACCGGAACGAAAAAGCTGGAAGCGCATTCTTGGATTCGCTTCATAAAAAAATTCAACCGCTATGCTCACAGAAACACCCAGCTTATCCATCGCCCAGCCGCATCCCGAAGGGTTAAGCACCGCTGGCAAGGCGGGACTCGCGCTTGCAGCGATTGGGGTACTCCTGTTATTAGTCTCACTTGCGGGCGTCAGCCTTCAGCCTGCGCCGGTGTATATGTGGGCAGCCATCATCGCCATTATCGGCGGCACGGCCATCTACGCGGGCGGAAAATATCTTTCGCAACCGGCGGGAATTAAGAATAACGGCGTGTGGCAGCAAAGCCTTACTGCGCGCGGGATTGCCGGATGGATGATTGGCATTATCCTCACAGGATTTTACGTGCTTATCTATTGGTGGCCGCAATACCTGGGCCTCGGCAATGCAGAAGAGAGCGTGCCCAACACCGGCCTTATTCATCTCTTTGACCCGCTGAGCAACTTGCTTCATGGCGATGTCGCAAGCGAGTGGTTTATGTATGGCGTGCTTTACACGGTGGCTATCCTGGCGATGGGCATCAAGTTCCTGTTCAAATACCGGGGCAATCGCTATCATACCGTGCGTACGCTGGTGGTAATGGCGAGTCAGCTCGTGCTGGCGTTCTTCATTCCTGAAATTATTGCGGGGCTCAAAAACGGAGCCGGTGATTTCAACAAAGACATCAAGCTCTTCTGGCCGCTCAACCATGAGTTCTTTTACCCGGAAAGCTTAGATGCAATGCGACAGAGCGGCAACCTCGGCATGTTATATCTCGTTGTCGGCACTTTTCTCTTTACTACCGTTGCGCCCATCATCACATACTTCGTCGGCAAGCGCTGGTATTGCAGCTGGGTCTGCGGTTGCGGCGGACTGGCCGAGACTGCGGGCGACCCGTTCCGGCAGCTTTCTTCAAAAAAAGTAGGGGCGTGGAAAGTAGAGCGCTGGATGATTCATTCCGTGCTCGTAGCCGTCACGCTCATGACGGCGGTTGTGCTCTACGGCTACTTTAGCGGCTCCGAAACTTTCCTTGGGCTGGACATAGATACTTACTTCAAGACGCCATACGGATTCATCATCGGGGCCGTTTTTTCAGGAGTTGTCGGCGTTGGCTTTTATCCCATCATGGGCAATCGCGTATGGTGCCGGTTTGGGTGCCCACTGGCGGCGTACATGGGCATAATACAACGCTTCAAATCGCGCTTCCGGATTACTACGAATGGCGGGCAGTGCATTTCCTGCGGCAACTGTTCTACCTATTGTGAGCAGGGGATAGATGTGCGGGCGTATGCGCAAAAAGGCCAGAACATCGTGCGGGCGTCGTGCGTAGGCTGCGGCGTGTGCGCGGCAGTTTGTCCGCGTGGCGTGCTGAAATTGGAGAATGGGCCGGAAGTAGCGCGTATTAAAGAATCACCTTCGCTGACGGGAATGCTTCCTGACAAGTAACCGTTCATGCAGCGTCCACCCAAAGTAATTGTAATCATACCAGCCTTCAACGAACAGAATGCAGTCGGGATGGTGGTAAGGGAGATTCCGAAGGCGCATGTCTCCCAAATAATCGTCGTCAACAACAACTCTAAAGACGAAACGCGGCGCTCTGCAGAAGAGGCAGGGGCGATTGTCGTTGATGAGCCAAAACAGGGTTATGGCAATGCCTGCCTCAAAGGCATGGAATACGTGCGTCGCCAGCACCTTCATCCGGACATCATCGTATTCCTTGACGCAGACTACTCGGATTATCCTGAGGAGCTCCCACTATTGTTGAAACCAATTACCGAAGACGCTTATGATATGGTCATAGGCTCGCGTGCGCTGGGCAAGCGGAAGCGCGGCAGCATGATGCCGCAGCAGATTTTCGGCAACTGGCTCGCCACACGCATGATGCGCGTACTCTATCGCATCAACTACACCGACCTCGGGCCGTTCCGCGCAATCCGCTGGCTCGCGCTGGAAGGCCTCAGCATGAAAGACAGGAACTACGGCTGGACGGTAGAGATGCAGCTAAAAGCCGCGAAGCAGCGCCTGAAGATTACCGAAGTGCCGGTGAGCTACCGCGAGCGTATCGGCATATCAAAAGTGAGCGGCACAGTGCGGGGCACGCTGGGCGCGGGTTACAAGATTATCACGACCATCTTCAAGTACCTGTAGCATGAAAGGAGCCACCATCAAAATCGCGTTGCTGTTCATGCTGATGGTCGTCGTGCATGTGTGGCTTGCATATTTCACGCTGCGCTCACAGACGATGCAGCTCTTCAGTTTGTTCGGGGTGTTATTTCTGCTTTATTATCTGCTTTGCCAAACCGCAGTTACCGCAAAGCAGCTAAGCTTGTTGCTGATTGGCAGCGTCGCGCTGCGGGCCATGTGGGTGTTCGCTTTTCCACAGCTTTCCGATGATTGGGCACGCTTTGTTTGGGATGGGCGGCTGTTGGCAGCGGGCTATAATCCATTTAATCACCTGCCTTCGGAATTAATGAAGGGGGGATTGCCCGACTCGGAAATCGCCGATGCATCTTTGTTTCATGCGATGAATTCGCCGGACTATTTCACCGTTTATCCGCCCTTGTTGCAAGGCATGTTCGCGGCGGCTTCGTGGCTTTTTCCGCACAATGTTTCCGCAAACGTAGTGGTGCTGAAAGGCTTCATCCTACTCGCGGAATGCGGCTCTATCGCACTGCTCCTTAGGCTTTGCGATAGCTGGAGAGTATCCCGCAGTAAAGCGCTGCTTTATGCGCTGAACCCACTGGTAATCGCAGAGCTTACGGGCAATGTGCATCATGAGGGCGTTGTGGTGTTTTTCTTGCTTGCGACACTCTATGCTTTGCAGAAGAGTCGCTTTTGGCTGGCTGTGCTCCTCTTTACTGGCGCTGCTGTAACGAAGCTCGTGCCGCTTATTTTTCTGCCGCTCATGCTGGCCTATTTCGAATGGAGGCGAGGATTGCTTTTCTGCGCATCCGTACTCATGTTATTCGCGGTCTGCTGGCTGCCGTTCGTCAATGCCGGGCTTTATCATCACGCTACTGCAAGCGTTGGACTATACTTCAACCTTTTTGAGTTCAATGCAAGCATCTATTACCTTGTCCGCGACATTGTACTCTATTTCACGAACGAGATAAGAATTGAAACCATTGCTCCGACCCTCGGCGGCCTTAGCACAACGGCCATGCTACTTTATGCCTTTATAAAGCGCAAAGCCTTATTCACAGCCGATTTGCCAAAGGCGTTCCTTGTCACATTGTCCGTTTATCTCGCGTTCACCACGATGGTACACCCCTGGTATATCATACCGCTGGTTGCGCTGTGCGTCTTTACACCGCTACGCTTCCCGCTGGTCTGGTCGGCGATGATTGTGAGCAGCTATTACGAATATCATGCGGAGCCGGAAGCAGAGTCGGCTGTACAGCTTTGGATAGAATATGGCGTGGTGCTGGCGGCGGTGTTGTGGGATATCGGACGGTTGCGGAAGCAGAATCCTGCCTGATATTCATCCGCCGACTTTGACGCCCGTTTTGCAGCATTTGCCTGCGCAATTCCGCTCAGGTGGCGGACGGAGCCTACCTCACGATAGCCAGCTTCCGCTGCCCGTAAATCGTCCCGTTCTTTTTTAGTGTAAGCAGCCATATTCCCGGCAGGCAATCGCCGATGTTTATCGTCTGCATATGCCCGCCGCTTGTTGAAAGAAATGAAGCCGTTTTTACCAATTGCCCGGCCACATTTCTAAGCTCAATCGTTACCTGATTATCGCCGGCCTCATTGAGCGAGATGTGCAGCTCACTGGCGGCCGGATTAGGATATACATTCCACTCAAAACCGCTGCCGGTAGGACTTCCAGCCGCCGACAAGCCGGTACTAAAACAACGATGGCCTATTGCTGCAAGGCTATCCGCCGTCCTGCGGAATGTATTATTCAGGCTTAGGTCAAGAATATCAGACGCGTAAATTTCAAGGTAGCTCATGCCATACTTAAACGTCCTGCTCACCGCCCGCCACATCACCGTATCCTTAGAGCATTGCGCAGGGTCGCACTGGTCCATTCGGGGCACTGTCGTGCAGCTTACGTCGCGCACATTCCATACCGCCTGCGCGCCGCTGTGGCAGGGATGCTCGTACAGGATGTGCCAGTAGCTGTTGCGGTACGGATTCGGCGAGGCGAAGGTGTCCGGCGGTACGGGAAAGCAGGCGTTGAAATCCTCGCGCCACACATTCATGCGGTCGGGGTATTTGGCAAAGCCGTACTGCGCAATCTGCTCGCCCTGCCAGATATTATTATGGCCAACGGAATCAAAAGGCACCTTTCCCACCTCAATCCATTCCGGCGTGTAAGGGAAGGCTGCCATGAAGGAATCCAGCACGCGCTGCATGGCATGCTGCATCGTGTCGGGCGTGAAGTGATAATAGCCGGCCCAACTGCGGTTGGCGGTATCTCTGCTCGGCAGGCCCCAGCCATTGGTGATATTCTCGCTCGCGCCACGGATGTAGGCGATTGTAACGCTGTCCCTGTAATGCGCGCCAAAAGCTTTGATGAAGCGGCACATTTTTGCGAGGTAAATGGAGTCATAGGGTACCGGCACCTGCACGACATGGTTGGCATCCTGGTAATAGAAAAAATGAACGGCCGGGTCGCTAAGCAGCCAGGATGGCGACTTGCTGCCGCAACCGAAATAGACGGAAATCTTTTTGCCCTTAGCTGCTGCAGTCGCCATCTCATGGTCAAGGAACGCCCAGTTGTAGCTGCCTTCCGACGGCTCCAGCGTAGCCCAGCCCACGCGTACAGCGCCGCCTGCGACATAGTCCGAATCATAGCTGGCCGGCGAGATATAGGTATCGGCAGCGCCGAGGTTGTAGATGCCGGGATAATATCTCACGGCTCTCGCGACGCTCATTGTTACATGAAGACATAATATCAGCGCGAGCGGAATCAGCCTTTTCAGAAGATAGTCGTATTGATGAGCCATATTTATCCTTGAGAATGTTCTGATGCCGCCGGGCAGCAAAGGTTTAATACGAATTCAAGGTATGCCACATTCCGCTTAACGACCTTTGCCCGATGAAGCAATGGTGGCTGGAACAATTGAAGAACCGGGCTAAGCGGATATCGGGCATTTTTTCGGACGGAAAAATTAAGACCGGCGCGCAGCATGCCCTTCCTTTCTGGATTGCCTCGCTCATCACCGGCGCCATCGCCGTTGGCTATACAAAGCTCTTCAACCGCTGTGAACAATGGCTGCACGTAGCGCTGGCCTGGAACCGCTGGGCCATCTTCATCCTGGCGCCGGTCAATATGCTCATCGGCTGGTGGCTCATCGTATGGCTTTCGCCCGGCGCGCGGGGCAGCGGCATTCCGCAGGTGATGGCGGCTATAGAATTGCCTGCCGCGCGTTATGAAGGCGTGCTTTCAAAGCTGCTCAGCATTCGCGTGGCCATCGTCAAAATCATCTCCAGCGCCTTCATGGTATTGGGTGGCGCCGCGATTGGCCGCGAAGGGCCGACTATCCAGATTGCAGGCTCTGTGTTCCGCATGATGCACAAGTGGCTGCCCCCTTCCTGGCCACGTCTTGCGAAGCAAAACTTCATCATCACCGGCGCAGCAGCGGGACTGGCTGCGGCTTTCAACACGCCACTCGGCGGAATCGTTTTTGCCATTGAAGAACTGGCGCGCATCCATATCTCATTCTTCCGAAGCGCGCTGTTCACTGCGGTAATTATCGCCGGCCTTACCGCGCAAACATTCTTGGGGCCTTATCTCTATCTCGGCTATCCTGATGTGCAGGGATTGAGGCCTGCCATCTTCTTCGGCGTGCTGGCCGCTGCGGTGATTTCAGGATTGCTCGGCAGCCTCATGTGCCGCTGGATTATCCTGCTGATGCGCTGGCGCAAAGGGTTTAAGACGGCGCATCAGGTTGCTTTCATTATTGTCACCGGTTTAATCATCGCGTGCATTGCATTCTGGGCCAATGATGATATTCTCGGTTCCGGCAAAGACCTGATGAATGAGACGCTGTTCACCGCGCACAAGCACCTGCCCTGGCATACCGTGGCGGCGAGAATGCTTGGGCCGGTGCTTGCGTTTAATACAGGCGCGGCGGGCGGCGTGTTTGCGCCCTCACTCGCCGCGGGCGCATCTGTCGGCGCATGGCTTTCGGGCGTGTTCGGCATTCTCGGAGCGAATGCCAATATCCTCATTCTTGCAGGCATGGTCGGCTTCCTTACGGGCGTTACACGTACGCCCTTTACCTCCGCCATCCTTGTGCTGGAAATGACCGACCGGCACAGCGTGATTTTTCACCTGATGGCTTCGGCGCTCGTGGCCAATATCGTAGCGATGCTTGTGGATAAGCACTCGCTGTATGAGCAGTTGAAGGCGGGCTTTCTCACGGAAGCACGTCAAGGTGTTGTAGCTTCAGAGCCGGTGCTGCCGGATGAAGAAGATGCGAGACCAGAATTGGAGGAATAGAAACCATTGGCCATCCTGCACAAACCTCTTAATCCTAGTAGAAACGCGGAACAACATCTAATGAAGCGTTCCGCATTTCGGATTTTTCGGAATAATTAGCTGCTTTTCTTTGCGGCGCTCTTTTTGCTTGCGGTCTTTTTAGGAGCACTTTTCTTAGCGCTGCTTTTCTTGGCCGTACTCTTTTTTGCAGTACTCTTCTTCGTCGCACTTTTTTTGGTAGCCGTCTTTTTCGCGGCGCTTTTTTTAGTTGTGCTTTTCTTCGCGGCGCTTTTCTTGGTGTCGCTCTTTTTTGAAGCAGACTTTTTCTTTGGCGCTTTATCGCCTTCGGCGCGCGCTTCAGAAAGTCCAATTGCAATTGCCTGTTTCTTGCTTGTTACTTTCTTGCCGGTACTGCCGCTTTTAAGCGTGCCTTCCTTACGCTCGTGCAGAGCCTTATGCACTTTTTCGTTCGTCGCTTTTGAGTTCTTTGCCATGATGCTGCTGAATTTGGGTTGTAGAAAGCGCGCCAAACAATCGGGCCAGCAGCGAACTCCTCAAAGTGGATGGCAGCATTCGCTTATTCCTTTACAAAATGCGCGCGCATCGCTCCCGCACGCAGCACATACATGCCGGCAGGAAGGCCGGAAGCATCAATGCGCTGCAGCGTGCCTCCATTAGTCGTAATGCGCTGAACTATTCTGCCGGAGAAGTCGGCGATTACAATACTTGTCGTCTTTTCCATCGTCTGCGGAATGGCAAGTGTCAGCGTGCCGGACACGGGTTGCGGATAAAGCTGTAAATCCTGGCCGGCCACCTGCTCGGTTGAGAGGCCGGTTGGCGCCGCGCTCTTCGTCAGAAACCACGGAACCGCTGTGGCATCCGTTGTAAAAAACTTCATCAGCATATCTGCCACTTTTTGGCGGCCGACTGCATTCGGGTGCGTGCCGTCGCTGTTGAAATCAGTCGGGCAAAGCCAGGTGAGGCCGTCGCTGCGCGGTGTGGTGCCGTCGGCCCAGAGATACGGGCCCCAGGCCAGCCACGGAGCCCGTGCATTTGTGCCTGTGTATGCAAGCGATGTATCGCCGGCTATCTGGTCTTCAATCAGGCGCTTTATCGTCCAGCCGGTATAATACGCATACGGCTCCGGATTCTCCGGCGTGGTGGCGTATCCCGCATAAATGCGGCTGCTGATATAGCAGAGCTTCAGGTTGGGAAAGCGCCGCTTCAGCACCTGCATCGTCGCACGGAACTTGATTTTGAGCGCGTCCGGATACGTAGCGAATGCCGTGTCCGACGGTCTTTTCTCCGCTTCCTTCACCCATACCGCCTGCACCTGCGCCGGGCTGAGGCCTGCCGACTGCAGCCGGCTGTCCACCGTATTCCAGTATGCCGCATTGCCGTTCATGATGATGGCAATGTCCTGGCCGCTCTCCGCGCCGTCTATCAACGTCAGCTTCGGGTTCTTGTTATGAATCGTATCCGCTTCCGGAATGAATACCTGCGTCTCCATAGTGGCGTTGGACATGCCGATGGACAGCCACACAATTTTTCCGTTAGCCGTATCCGGCGCGCCGCTGTCGTTGAGCGGTTGGATGCTCTGCGCGATGGCAAGACCGGCCGCGTTGTGCGCAGCAGGGCGTGCGTTGGAGCCGCCGGGGTAAAGGCCGCCGGTCGCGCCCCGCCACGAGCCCGCACCCAAATCGTTGATGGGCGGATAGCCGACACTAGTGCGCGAGCAATTCTGCGCGTGTGAGCCGGTGTGCATCGTAGCAGCGCCAAGAAGGAGGAGTACGAGTCTTTTCATAAAGGGAAAGCAATAACTGTATTAGACGGTATTTTTCCCCAAAGGTTTAATTCTGCTACGGTGGCGCAGCGGTAAACCTCGCTCATTCCGGCAGTTCTTGCTGGTAGTTCCCGATGCAGGTCGCCTCACCCTTGCTGGCGCTAAGCGGTTTTATTTTTTGTAAAAAATCCGGCAGTTGTCAGCACCTACTTTTAATAGCCGTTCCGGCATAAACCGGTAAAGGCAAGAAAGGTGCAGGAACCCGGCAGGCAAGTTTTTCAGGCGAATACACCCACACGCTGGCAACGCTTTCTGTGGGGCTCGCGTGTGCTGCTGCTCCTGCTTGCATTTACCATTATCGTCGTCGTCCTCGCCCTGCGCAATGTCTATAGCCCTTCGCTGCCGCAGCTTAAGGGCGAAGGCGAAGCCTTTAAAGCCATCCTGCAGCCTGACAGCGCAAAGCTGATGGCTGACAGCCGTCTGTTGCAGGAATATCGCGGATTCCGGCATTCCATACGCTCAGCGAATACCAACCGCATACATTATACAGACAGCGCCGGACGTATAGCGCGGATGGCATGCCCCATACGCGCCGCATTCTATGTGGACTGGGATGCGCAGGCATTTACTTCCCTTCGCGCCAATATCTCCCGCATGAACATGGTGCTGCCCGAATGGCTCTTCATAGACCCGCGCGGCGACACGCTCTACAATACTATTGACGCCCGAGCACTTACCCTTATCAAAGCATCGGGCGTGCAAACGGTGCCCATGCTTTCCAACTTTTTCGGGGAGGAGTTTGACGGCGAGGCAGTGCATCGGATTCTCACCGACGACCGGAAACGCGCGCGGCTTATTCAGGACGTCGCTGCAACCCTGCAACGCTACAAGTTTAGCGGCATCAATGTGGACTTTGAAGAGCTACGCGAGGCCGGCGACGAGCCGCTTGTCCGCTTTATGCAGGAATTGTACGAAACGTTGCATCCGCTTGGTCTGCTGGTGACGCAGGATGTTGCGCCGCTGAATGAAGACTACAATCTGAAAGTCTTGTCGGAGTGGAATGATTACCTCTTCCTCATGTCTTACGACCAGCACAATCCGGAAAGCAACCCCGGCCCGGTGAGTGAGCAGAAATGGATTGAGGCGACGGTCGCTAAGACCATTGCGAAGGGCATCGCGCCGAAAAGGCTTATCCTCTGTATAGCGGGCTATGGCTACGACTGGCCGAAGGGCGGACGCGGCAAAGACCTCACCTACGAGGAAGCGCTCACCACCGCACAGGAATCGGAAGGGAAAATTGTTTTTGATAACGACAGCTATAATCTGCATTACTCCTATTACGACGAAAATGATTCGCAGCATGAAGTTCATTTTACCGATGCCGCCACCAATTTCAATACGCTGCGCTTTGCGGCGGAGAATGATTTGAGCGGTGTTGCGCTTTGGCGCCTTGGCTCCGAAGACAAGCGGCTCTGGACGTTTTACATGCAGGATGTGGCGCCCGCCGCCTTGAAAGATTTTGAGTTCAAAAAGCTGGAAGACGTTATGCCTTCTAACGCGGTGGACTACATCGGCGAAGGCGAGGTGCTGGACGTAATCGCGACGCCGCAGGCCGGGCATATTGCGCTGGAAGTAGACAGCGGCGACGTGCTCATCAGCGAGGAAGATTACAGGGTTCTGCCATCATCTTTCGTCGTGAAGAAATTCGGCAAGGCGGAGAAGAAGATGGTGCTCACGTTTGACGATGGCCCGGATGCCGACTATACGCCGCGCATTCTGGACATCCTGCGCCGCGAGCACGTGCCCGCTGCCTTCTTCCTTTTGGGCAACAATGCGGAGCGCAACATTCCCATCGTAAAGCGCATTTACCGCGAGGGCCATGAAATCGGCAACCATTCCTTTACGCATCCTAATATGGCGGAGATTTCGCTGGCGCGGGCTGCGCTGGAGCTGAATGCGACGCGGCTGCTGATAGCCTGCATCACCGGCCATAGCACTATCCTGTTTCGTCCGCCCTACAACGCCGATTCGGAGCCGGAAACATTGGAAGAGCTGAAACCCGTTGCGCTTTCCCGGCAGATGTCGTACCTCACCATCGGCGAAAACATTGACCCGAATGATTGGGAAGCCGGCATCACCGCCGACACGATTTTTTCGCGCATTGTGCAACAGAAGGCAACCGGCAATATCATTCTATTGCACGATGCGGGTGGCAATCGGGAAGCCACAGTGAAAGTGCTGCCCCACCTTATCCAATATTTTAGAAGCAAAGGCTACAGCTTCACCACCATCGCCGACCTGATTGGCAAGAGCCGTGACGAGCTGATGCCGCCACTGCCACGGGATGCCGGCTACAATCTGGTACAGCTTAATTACTATCTCGCCGTTGCCGGCTATTGGGGGAGCAGCTTGTTCGGCGCGGTATTCCTGGTGTGTATTGTTCTTTCCGGGCTGCGCATCCTGGCGCTGGCGGCGCTGGCAGCCAGCGCGAGGCGCAAGGCCCGGCGAACAACATTACCAACGCTTCTCCAGAATCCGCTCCTCAGCATTATCGTTCCTGCCTACAATGAATCGCTTCATGCGGTGGCCAGCGTGCGCAACCTGCTGCAAAGCCGCTACGCTAATCTTCAAATCATTTTTGTGGACGATGGCAGCACCGATGCAACATCCGCGCTCGTGCGCGCGACGTTTGGAGCAGATTCGCGAGTGAAGGTCTTAACCAAGCCCAACGGCGGAAAAGCATCGGCGCTGAATCTTGGCATAGCACACGCGGATGGCGAATACCTCCTCTGCATAGATGCCGATACGAAGCTGCTGCCCGATGCCGCGGAAAAGCTAATGCGGCATTTTGCAAACGCCCGCGTTGCGGCGGTGGCCGGCAAGGTGCGCGTAGGTAATGAGGTAAATATTATCACGCGCTGGCAAAGCCTGGAGTACATCACCAGCCAGAATTTTGACCGGCTCGCCTTTGGGCGCATCAATGCCATTACCGTTGTGCCCGGAGCAATCGGTGCGTTCCGCAAGAGCGCAGTGCTCGCTGTTGGTGGCTTCGCGTCCGACACCTTCGCCGAGGATTGCGACCTGACGATGCGACTGCTTCGTGCAGGTTACATCGTCGCGAACGACGAAGATGCCGCAGCGCGGACGGAAGCGCCCGAAACCGTCGACCAGTTTTTGCGGCAGCGCTTCCGCTGGACGTTTGGTGTAATGCAGGCGTTTTGGAAGAACAGGGATGCGTTGTTTGCGCGCAATGCCTACGCGCTCGGCTGGGTGGCCTTGCCCAATATCCTGATTTTTCAATTTCTTATCCCATTGCTGACGCCCTTCGCCGATTTGCTGATGCTTCTTGGCCTTATTACCGGCAATGGCGCGAACATCCTGTTTTATTACCTCGTCTTCCTAGTCGTTGATTGTGTAGTGGCAAGCATTGCGTTTGCTTTCGGTAATGAGGCGTGGTGGAAGCTTTTCAGAATCATTCCGCAGCGGCTGGCTTATCGCTGGCTGATGTTGTATGTGCTGCTGAAGGCAATGCGCCGCGCGATTAAAGGAGAGCTACAGCATTGGGGCGTTCTGAAGCGCACCGGCAATGTGCGGACACTGCCTAATTGAACGATATTGGTATGCTTTGCGTATATCATCGCTAAATGCGGCTTCCTGCTTATTCATCGCTTCTAATCTGCCTGATGGCTTTTGCGCTCAGTGCTCCTGCGCAGAAGCGGAAGAAGCGACTTACGGCCTTCCCCTTTCCGGTAGTTTATTACGCGCCAGAGACCCGCTTCGTGGGCGGTGTGGCGGGCGTCGCGACGTTTCGCTTTAAGCCCGATTCATTGTGGGCGCGACCCTCTTCTGTTACGGCGGGTATTGCCTATACGCAGAATCGTCAGCTTCTCCTTTATACCAATTTCAATCTCTTTTACGATAACGCGCGATGGTATGCCTACGGCGAGGCCGGCTACTATAAATACAGCTACAAGTTCTTCGGCATCGCTCAGCACGAAACGCCGGAGGTATTGTACGGCGTGGATTATCCACGGATAAAGGGGAACCTCGCGCGGCGGTTCCTGCCTCATTTCTATGCGGGTCTCGGCTACCAGTTTGAGGACTATAAAATCAAGGATACAGCTAACCTCGGCCCGCTGGCGAATGATGCAATTCCCGGTAATCGCGGGAGCCGCACTTCCGGCATTGGGCCGCAGCTTATCTATGATTCGCGGGACACCGTGCTGTTCCCGTCGCGCGGGGCCTTCGGTACGGCAAGCTGGCTGAATAACGGTTCAGCTTGGGGCGGCGACCACAGCTTCAACAAGTACGTGCTTGATGTATCGTTTTATCACCGCCTCTTCCCTAAAATCATTCTTGCGCTGAACAGCTATAACAGCTTTGTAACCGGTGATGCGCCGTTTCAGCAGCAATCCCTGCTTGGTGGAAACAAGCATATGCGCGGCTATTATGAAGGCCGCTACATTGACCAGAATCTTGCCGTGTTGCAAAGCGAGCTGCGTTTCCCTGTCTGGAAGCGATTTGGCGGAGTCGTCTTCGGTGGCGCTGGCGCTCTTGGCAATAAGACAAGCTTTCTGAGGCTTGACTATTTGAAATATTCCTGTGGCGCCGGGCTTCGCTTCAACGTCGTGCGCAAAGACCATCTTAACCTGCGATTGGATTATGCGCTTGGCGCAGGCACTAGTGGCGTTTACTTTACTGTAGGAGAAGCTTTCTAATAACTGTTCTATTTTATTTTCTTATGCGCCGAGCCTATCTGCTATTTGCTTGTCTCCTACTTACCTCATCGGCGTTTGCCGAAGACTATACGTTTGATTATACCCCGCTTTGCGCGCAGGCATATAAGGCTTATCTGGCATTGCGGCCCGATGTAGGCGACGCCCTCATCAAGCGCGAAATAATTGCACATCCTTACAACCTGCTACCCGTTTACATTGCTGACTACGGAGACTTCCTGACGCTCGTGTTTAACGGCGACCCTTACCAGCTTAGCCAACGGGAAGACCACGAAAAAGCGCGGATTGAAAGAATAGAGCGGGGTAGTGATGATTCGCCGTGGAAGCGTCTTGCGCTTGCCGGCATTCACCAGCACTGGGCGCTCATCCATATCCGTTTTGGAGAGCGGTTGAAAGGAGCGTTTGCTTTCCGGCGGTCCTATCTGCTGCTTAAGGAAAATGCGGGCAGCTTTCCAAAGTTTGGGCCTACGGCGGTGATGTATGGCATAGAGGAAGCGATGGCGGGCACCATTCCCGACGGCTATAAATGGCTGATGAGCATCTTTGGATTGAAGGGCAATTTGACCAGCGGCATGTCACGCCTCAGCGGCTATCTGAAAACCAATCTGTCGGCTGACAGTCCGCTGCATGAGGAAGCGGTGATTTTTGATTTCTACACACGCTTCTATCTTGGCTCGGACAAAGCCGCAGTATGGCAGGTGGCTGGCAGCGACGCAACTTTTGACATTCGCAACAATCTGCTCCGCGCCTTCATCCGGGCAAATCTCGCGCTGTCTTACCGTAGGGCAGACGCAGCTATTGCCGCGATGCAAACAGCCAAGGCAATTCCGGGCGCGGACGCGTACCCGGTATTTGACTATGAGCTGGGCAGCGCGATGCTATTGCGGCTCAATCCGGATTGCACCACTTATCTGGAGCAGTTTGCCGCGCGGAACAAGGGTAAGCTTTTTACAAAGGACGCATTGCACAAAGCAGCATTGGCCTGGTACATCCAAGGTGAAATGGCTAAAGCAACAACCGCTAAAGCAGCCATCCTGCAAAAGGGCTCCCTCATAA
Source organism: Chitinophagaceae bacterium (assembly GCA_965246765.1). GTDB lineage: Bacteria > Bacteroidota > Bacteroidia > Chitinophagales > Chitinophagaceae > UBA1952. The sequence goes on along the minus strand of CBDFFJ010000004.1, from coordinate 449,852 downwards.
CCGATGCTGACATTACCGCGCAGCGATTCGCTAAAGGAGGGCGATGGCCACAGCCTGCGCTCTTCCGGGCAAAGATGCTGATTGACGGTGGCTATTATCCTCAGGCATTGACTATCCTCCGCAATACGGCTGCTGCTGCTTTCCCTGAATTGGTTGACAAGTTAGAATACGAATTCCGGCTCGGACGCGCGTTAGAGGAAAGCGGCGATGCTGCGCGCGCAGTACAATGCTATCAGTGGGTAATCAATAACGGCAGGGACAGAGCGGAGGATTTCGCGGCGCATGCTGCATTGCAGATGGCTAATATCTATGAGGCGCGAAAGCAGCTTGCCGAAGCCAAACGATACTTTACACTCTGCCTTTCCATGCGCGGCCACGACTTTCAGAATGCAATTGACCAGCAGGCGAAGGCTGGGCTGGCAAGGCTTAACCGTGGTGAGCAATAGAGATGTCGCTGCGCGATGAATCAGTAAGTGCGCAAGCTCATTGCGTAATTGGCTACAAGGGTAATTTCTTCCGACGTAAGCCTTGACTTGAATGCCGGCATAGGCTTTTTGCCATTTGTGATGAGGCTGATGATGTCCTCATATTTCATATGGCTTATCTGCAGGTTTTTCGCACCGAATATTCCTTTCCCGCCGGTTTCCCCGTGGCAGCGCTGGCACTTTTTCTTATAGATGTCTTTTCCGGTCAACGGCTCACCGGTAAACGCGGCAAGCGTCAGGAGCAGCATCGCCATACATGCTGTCATTAGAAATTTAGACATCGGTTATTATTTGAAGACAGGCAGATAAGCGCCCTGATGTAAGTTACGAGCGGCCATAGGCACCGGGCACATATTTTCGTGAGCGGCCTATAACTTAGGGCCAAACTGGTGACAAGCCTGAATTGCCCTTCCAACATATTTCCTTACATGATGCTGAGTGTGATTATCCCTGCTTACAATGAAAGTGAGCATATCGTTGGTCTGATTCAATATTTAAAGGAGGCAATTGCGGATGGCAATGGAGAAATAATTGTTAGTGACGGCGGCAGCAGCGACGATACAATGGCATTGGCGAGCAACGCAGGAGCTATAACAGTTCTGTCGCCTGTGAAGGGCCGTGCTGGCCAAATGAACTATGCGGTTACAATAGCGAAGGGTAACGTTTTTTACTTTGTTCACGCTGATAGCCGCCCACCGCAATCGTTTATGCAGGACATTAAGAATGCGATTGCGCAAGGATACAATTGCGGCTCATATCGCTTTCGCTTTGACAGGAACAGGGGAATGCTCCGGCTCAATTCCTTTTTTACCCGTTTCAACTACCTATTCTTTCGCGGCGGCGACCAAAGCATCTTTGTGACGAAAGATTTGTGGCAAGAAGTGGGGCCATACAAGGAGGATATGCTCATCATGGAAGACTACGATTTTCTTGCACGTATCTGGAGTGTGGGCAGTTTCAAGCTAATCCCCAAAGACACGATTGTGAGCGCACGCAAGTACGATACGAATAGCTGGCTGCGTGTGCAGCTTGCCAATCTCAAGGTGGTGCGGATGTATCGGCGCGGCGCGTCGCAGCAGGCCATGATAGATGCTTATCGCAAGGCGCTAAACTACCGGAAGAATGCTTTTTAAGGATAAGGTCGTCTGGATAACCGGCGCATCGTCCGGCATCGGTGCGGAACTGGCGCGACAACTTGCCGCACAAGGTGCACTGCTCATTCTTACGGCGCGGAATGAGGCTGCCATGCATGCGCTCGCTGCCGGTTTTGCGAAGAGCCGATACAAGGTTCTTCCTGCTGACCTTACAGATGCTGCATACATAACTACCCTTACGGAGCAGGCGGTACAAACGTTTGGCCGGATTGACTCCGTGATACTCTCGGCAGGCGTCAGTCAACGCTCGCTTGCGGAAGACACAGACCTGAACGTTTACCGGCAGCTGATGGAAATAAATTTTTTCGCGCCGGTGGCCATTATTAAGGCGCTGTTGCCGCATTTCCGCGCGCAAGGCTTCGGACAAATTGTAGCCATTAGCAGCATGGCAGGCCTAATGGGCTTCCCGATGCGTACAGGCTATGCGGCGGCGAAGCACGCGCTAAAGGGTTTTTTTGAGACGCTACAAACAGAGCACGACATTCCCGGATTGCACATTACACTGGTTTATCCAGGCCGCATTCACACCCCCATTTCCGTCGCTGCGCTTACTGCCGATGGCACGCCGCATGGCAGGATGGACAAGGGGCAGGCAGAAGGTATTCCTGTTGCGGATTGTGCGGTCAGGATTGTTCGTGCGATGGCCGGCAATAGACGGCGTTTAGTTATCGCCCGCGGCGAACGGATACTCTGGTGGTTGTGGTTTCTGCTACCTGGCGTTTATTTTCGGATTGCCCGGAAAAAAGGGCTGGAAGGGTAACGCCCAATTTGCAACGGACGCAAGCGTCGGGTGACAAGACGCCGTTCCTACAGCCAACCTTTAGGCACATCCTTCACTTCATCCACATCGTGTAGCTCGCGCAGCATGGCGCAGCTCAAGCCTCCCTTTTTAATGTCCATTAGTGTTTGCGCCAGCACACTGTCGCTTGACCATGTTTTATTCCGGAAAAGCACGCCGTGCAGCCGCTTCATGCCAAGCAGATAATAACCGCCATCCGCCGCCGGGCCGAGCACGACATCAAAATTAGCAAGTGCTTTAAATGCTTCGTCAACATCAGCCGGCTGCAGATGGGGACAGTCGCTTCCGATAATTACAACACGCTGGTAGCCTTTTTTAAAAAGCCCGGAAAAAGCCTGGAGCATCCGCTCACCCAAATCGCCGTCTGCCTGCAAGCCTGTCGGGAAACCATCCCAAAAAGCCCCAGCAGGCAGCTCTGTCAGAAAGACAAATGCATCGCAGCGCGATTGCAAGGCTACTTCGCGCGTATGCTCCAGCAGCCGGATATAGATGCGCAAGGCTGCCGCATCGCCTATATCAGCGGCAAGTCTCGTTTTGACTTTGCCCAGAACCGGTTTGCGGGCGAATATGATTAGCGCGGATGTTTCCAAAATCTAATGGACTTACATCGCTATCTCCTTCACCTTATTCATCATCTGCACGCCGTGTACGAGGCTTGCGCCGCCGCGAATTGCGCCGGCGACATGAACAGCTTCCATCATCTGCTGCTCGTTCCAGCCCTTCTCAAAAGCGTCGCTGCTGTACGCATCAATGCAGTACGGACATTGTACGGCATGTGCTACCGCTAATGCGATAAGTGACTTTTCGCGCGCAGTCAAAGCGCCTTCAGCAAAGACAGCTCCGTACCAGCCAAAGAACTTATCCGCAAGGTCTTTTCCGTACTCACCTATGTTGCCAAATTTGCCGAGATCTTCGGCGTTGTAATAGTGGTTATTGTCTGCCATGTGTTCGTAGTTTATTCTTTAAAGTTGTTCAGGTAAATGCTCCAGTCGTACTTCTTAAAAGTAATGCGTGGCTGCGTCGCCAGCGGCACCACTCCAGCAGCGTGTAAGAGCTTCCTGATGCCGCGCTTGCCGCCAAAATCTGCGCGAAACCAGCCCATAAACGCAGTTACGGCTGCTTTGTTCGCAGCGCTGTCGTAATCGGTTTCCGCCTTCAGGTGGCCTATCATTGCCTGTTGTAGCTGCTCGTCTATTTTGTCAAGACTGTAATACGCAATCGGCGGACAACTGCGCGCGCCGCAGTTCAGTGCGAAGTGTATGCGATAGTCCAGCTTATCCACCCGGAAGTCTTTCTCAAAACGGCCCGGAAACAATTTATTGAGATAGCCGAGACTCAGCTTGTTTTTTGACCGGCGCAGGATACCGTGCTCCATATCGTCCAGGCTCAGCGGCTTTCCGGCAATCGTCACCAGCCTTGCTTTGAAAAACTTGCTGCGGCTTCTGTACCGGTCTGGAGCCGCTTTAAGCGCTGTTTGTGTGGCCGCGTTATAGACATTTATCCAAAAGGTTTTGCGCGCATTGTCATTGCCCAACGCCTGCCTCAACTTTTCGCGGTCAGCTTTGGCAAGTATGCCACGCAGGCTGTCCGTCGGCTCGCCGCTGCGCGCTGCGTAAAGCCAATCCGCCGCTACCCGTTGGTATTCCGGCTGCTGAGCCGTGGCTGCAAGATTGCCGAGCATGAGCAGAAGGAATAGAAGGCCGCGCATCGTGTTTCGCAGACCAAGATACGTGAGCAGCGGAACTAAAGATTTAAGGCTGTACTTTCCGGCTCTTAATTTTCTTATGCAGCAGGATTGGATAGCCGCACTGGCAGCAACTACTGATTTTCTACGACCCTACACACAAGGCGAGGGTGCAACCGGCATCGTGCTGGGCACGGGACTTGGCGCATTGGTAAGCCATATTGAGGTGGCGCACAGCATCCCTTACAGCGACATTCCGCATTTCCCGACAGCGACCGTAGAGTTCCACAAAGGCAACCTGCTATTCGGTAAGATTGGCGGCAAGCCTGTGATTGCTATGCAGGGCCGCTTTCACTTTTATGAAGGCTACACGATGCAGGAAATCACCTTTCCCATCCGGGTAATGAAGGCAGTTGGATGCACGCGGCTGCTGCTGAGCAATGCGGCAGGCGGCATCAACAAAGACTTTAAGAAAGGCGACCTCGTGCTGCTGGACGACCACATTAATCTGCAAACCGACAACCCCCTGCGTGGCCTGAACGACCCGGCCTTCGGACAACGCTTTGTGGATATGAGTGCGCCGTACAATGCTGCCCTGATGCAACAACTACAAGCTACCGCAAGCGACCAGAGCAGCCCCTTAAAAAGGGGCGTGTATGCTTCTGTAATCGGCCCGAATCTGGAAACACGCGCCGAATATCGCTTCCTGCGCATCATTGGGGCAGACATGGTAGGCATGAGCACGGTACCTGAAGTGATTGTAGCGAATCAGATCGGCCTGCCTTGCGCGGCCATTTCCGTGATAACCGACGAATGTGACCCGGATAATCTGAAGCCGGTTGACATTGCCGAGATTATTGCAGTGGCCGGGGCGGCGGATGAGCGGCTGAGCGCCATTCTTGCGACGACCATCCGGAAACACGATTGACAACGCTATGCAGATGGCAAGGCGGCATCACGAATAACGGACTGAATCTCTTTTGGTGCTCAGGCAACAGCAGCCTCAACAATGGTTTTAGAAAGCTGGACTTTTACGGCTTCGGCTTTTAGAATTTTTGCCTTTAGGCTGTCACACAAAGCCATTAGTTCATCTACTTTGGCTACGATGCGGTGTTGTTCGGAGAGAGGTGGTGTTGGTACCAATAGCTTTTCCATGCGTTCCTTCGTCATGTGAATCATTGCAATTCCATTCCCTGATGCCTTTATCTGTTGGGTCACAGAGGACAGGTACAAGTACATGAACATCTTGTCATAAGACGAGGGTTCAAAAAAATCCAACTTCCAAATGTGATAGTGATAAATTACTTTTCCACCTTCCCAAATAAATGGACCGAAGGAAGCAGACCATGCATATATCAGGTCGCCAGAAGCAATATACTTATCGGGTTCCAGCTCCAAATTTGAATAATACCATTCATTAGAAGTAAACAGATTCCCTACTCTTAGGAGTGGCATTCCAGAACTCAACATTTCATGCATCTTGTATGCTCGTCCATTCAAAACTCGCAGTAGCACTCCTAACCTCTCCCATTCCCACCCAGCAGGCAATTCAAATGGCTTCTCCTCATCCTTGATCTCCGGCAAAGGCTTTTCCTTTTTCAGCTTCCCCGCCTTTATCAATTTCGCCTTCTCCGCCTCTATCCGTTTTATCAATTCACTCGCCGGCTCGTCAGCCGGGTCCTGCTGTACGAGCCTGCCCATAATGGCCAATTGTAAAATCGTTTGCTTCAGCTGCTCAATGCTGTCTTCGGTGCAAAAGAGGACATCAAAATGCGGCGCCATGCGTTGCCAGGCTGCGGCTAAGCTGTCGGCGTCTTTTGCCTCGGTGAGCGTCAGGAGCAAAGCCTTCACGAGTGTCTGATGCGTTTTCAGGCTGGCTGTTTGCGATGCTTCCAGCTTGTCGCACAGCGCCATCAGCTCATCTACTTTGGCTACGATGCGGTGTTGTTCGGCGAGCGGGGGCAATGGAATGACACCGCCAAAAAACTGCTTGTCATTAATCGCCGGATAAGCAATTCCCGTTTGCACTGATTCAACGTATCTAATGAATACCGGACTTCGCAAGTAAAAAAAGAAGAAGCGGCTCTCCATATCCAAGTACGGGTGCATTATAGCAAAGGCCGTACTCGCAATAGGCTCAGGAGAAAAATTCTCCCCAACCACACAGATGTTCTTTAAGTACGGCCGTACCGTAGAGTAAATAACAGAACCTTTTTTTACTATTTTTCTTGCTCGCGAAGGAGCTTCATTGGCTTTTAATATAGTTGGCTCAGCTACTATACCGGCGGAGTTATCAATAGCCGAGACATCAATGTAGGTGAAGTCATCTGCCGGAATTTTCTGACCCCAATCGTGTCCGATATTTCTAATCTTAGTCCATACCCAACCCGTTGGTAATTCAAATGGCAGCTCTGATATTTTGACTGCAATAGCAGGCTCTATCTTCTTTAAAATCCCTTTTTGAAGCAAGCGCTTTTTCTCTCCTTCTATTCTTTTCAATAACTCACTTGCCGGCTCGTCATTCGCATTCTGAAGCACCAGCTTTCCGCTCACTGCGAGTTGCAAAATCAATTCCCGCAGCCGCGCAATTCCTTCCAGGCTTATGTTGTCAATGCTCCTTACCCGCCCTCTGGATTTTACGCCCTGCGCGCCCGTCCACAGGTCAAAGCTGTTGATGATTGTTTGCGTCATTTCGGTTCTGTACGTTACTTAACGCGGGTTGAGGTTATTCATTTTGCAGAGCGCGGGCTTCACAGCGGTATTGTCATCCCGGAATGGAATCCTGATGCGGGTAGGCAGAATAAAACAAGCTACAAGTTCCCGTTCCGGGATGCCAAAAGTTGCTGTGCCCTATATGCTGTGCTTCCTTTTTCCTTTTCCTTTTCCTTTCCTTTTCTCTTTCCCAATCTTTTGTCATCCCGGAACGGGAACTTTTACGCTTACCGATACTGACTCACCTGCCGGTAAAACGAAAGCCCGTCCTTCATCAAAGCATCCTCGCCTACACTGCGCCACCGTTCTACAACCGCTTCCATTTGTTCCGGTGTCGGCGGCCAGGGCCCTACAATGTCTGCATTCCAAAACTTCCACTCAGGGTTTAATTCCGCAATCAACGCCTCTTTATCTGCGCGATGCAATTTCTTGATGACTTTCTCGCGGTCTATCGCGTTGTTTACGTACTTCGTCTCCTCGCTCCATATCAGGTAATGAACTTTATACCGTGTGGTGAAGCAACCTTCTTTACCGACGCAATGCTCTATAAGGCGTGTAGTGAGGTCGTTGGTGATTCCCGTGTAGAGGACGGTTTTGTTCCGATTGGTAAGAATGTATGTCCAAAAGCGGAAGTTGGGCGCAGGTGGCATTTGAAGTAGTGGTTTTTTAGTTCCCGTTCCGGGATGACAAAAGTCGCTGTGGACTATATGCTGTGCTTTTGTTTGCCGGGTCTTTGTCTTCCCCAATCTTTTTCTTTCCTAAACCTTTTTCCCAATCCTTTTCTTTCCTAAACTTTTGTCATCCCGGAACGGGAACCAATCTGCTGCACTGATGTTTTATAAGTTCCCGTTCCGGGAGGACAAAAGTTGCTGTGTCCTATCTGCTGTCTAAAGCCGCTGCCAGTATGGCTTTCAACTGTCCCCGCAATCCAAAGATTTCCGTCTGCTCGCCTTCGTACTGCGCCAGCAGCGCCTCGGGGTCGTGGATTACCTGCTCGGCGGCAAAAGGGTTCTTAATGTCCAGGTTGTAATTGCGCGCTACAATGTCCGCCGCTGAAACCTTCCAGGCCTGCTCGCTTTCCATGCGTGCCACAAATCCATCTGCCTCGTTGCCCCACCAGGCTATCTCCGGCTCAAATTCCTCAAAGCGCATCGGTTTGGTCTTGTTGTAATTCACCACGCCGGCAGGGTAGGGATGCTCATAATACCAGACCGCCTCCGTCGGCGTCCCCTTGGTGAAGAACAGGATATTGGTCTTAATGCCCGTGTACGGATTGAACACGCCATTGGGCAGGCGCACAATCGTATGCAGGTTGCATTCGGTGAGCAGCTTTTCTTTAATACGGCTCTTGATGCCCTCGCCAAACAGGAAGCCGTCGGGCAATACCACGGCGGCGCGTCCTGCCGTCTTCAGCAGGTGAATAATCAGCGTCAGGAACAGGTCGGCAGTTTCCCGCGTACGGAAGGAAGCCGGGAAGTTGTTTTCAATCCCATCTTCCTCCATGCCGCCAAAGGGCGGGTTGGTAACGATTACATTCACGCGGTCGCCTGGGCCATAGTCGCGCAGCGGGCGGGCAAGCGTATTATCATGCCGCACGTTAATGGGCACATCAATGCCGTGCAAAATCATGTTGGTGGTGCAGAGCATATGTGGTAGCGTCTTCTTCTCCACGCCATGCACAGACTGGTGCAGCACTTCTTCGTCGGCAGGCGACTTTACGAAGCGGCTGCGCTTATATTCAATCACATTGGTGAGAAAACCGCCGGTACCGCAGGCCGGGTCCAGCACGGTCTCCGCCAGCGCGGGCGCAACCCTGTTTACAATGAATTCCGTAACCGCGCGCGGCGTATAGAACTCGCCCGCATTGCCGGCGCTTTGTAAATCCCGGAGGATTTGCTCGTAGATGCTGCCAAACATGTGGCGGTCGCCGGAGGCATTAAAGTCAATCTCGCAAATCTTATTAATCACCTGCCGCAGCAGTGTGCCACTCTTCATGTAGTTGTAGGCATCCTCAAAAACATTCTTTATCACCAGCGCCCGTTTGCCGCCTTCGCCATCAATCTTCAGCTTGTTCTTGAACGTAGGAAACAGTTGCAGGTTCACGAAGTCAAGCAGCTCATCGCCGGTCATCCCTTCGGAGTTTGTGGCCCAGGCCCGCCAGCGCAGGTGTTCGGGAATGGGCGACTTGTAATTGTCCTCAGTGAGTTCCAGCTCCTCTTCCCGGTCGTCCACTATTTTTAGAAAAAAGAGCCAGACCAACTGGCTGATGCGCTGCGCGTCGCCATCCACGCCCACATCCTTCCGCATAATGTCCTGGATGGACTTGATAATACCCGATACGTTGCTCATGCAGTCTGTGCGTCTTTAAATAATTCGGCTTCCAATTCGTGAACGGCTGCCTCGTAGGCCTGCTTGCCGCCAAATATGTTTTTGATGATCTCCATCGGCGTCCCGATGTCGCTGAAGGGTTTCAGTTTTAGTGCTTTTGCATCCTCCATGCTCCGGACGCCTTTGTCGGCGTAAAGCTCCAGCAAACCGGCCAGCACTGCCCTTACCTGTTCGCCGTATTTCGTGAAATAGTTGCGCTTCTTCACATTGTTTGCCCGCTCCCTTCTGGTAAGCGGCGGCTGCTCAAAAGCCACATGGCAGATAAGGTCAAAATCCCCAAAGTCTTTGCCCACCAGCTCTGCAAGGTTTTCCAGCACCACTCCGTGCTCTTCCAGCAGGTCAATAATTGCCTGCTTTTTGCCAGCATCGTTCCATTTTCTCAGAAAATCGTTCAGCGAAGCGAACTCCTGCCTCACCTGCTTTTTGCTGAACTCCCTGTACGATTCCGTAACCAGCTTGCCATCGTCGCCGAGGTATTCAATGCGCTCGTTCTTAATCCAGACCTGTATGCCGCTGACTATTCGCTTATACGCTACGTCTGGTTCACCCGTGGTAGTCTCATCATCTTCGTCTTCGCCCTTGGGGTCGGGCGGTACAGGGTCGTCCTCCGGGCCTGGATTATAAATCACAACCGGCTCGCCATCAAAGTCAGGGTCTTTAAAATGCTCCGTAGCCTTTTTAAAGTCCATTATGGTGAAATAAAACTTGTTGAAGTCCTCGTCAATCCTTGTCCCTCGTCCGATAATCTGCTTGAAGGTGGTCATGGAGTTGATGGTCTTGTCCAGCACAATCAGCCTGCACGTCTTCGCATCCACGCCTGTGGTCATCAGCTCGCTCGTGGTAGCAATCACAGGAAATTTGCTTTCCGGGTCAATGAAATTGTCCAGCTCCGCTTTGCCTTCCATGCTGTCGCCGGTAATGCGCATTACATACCTCTGATTGTCGGTTGCCAGCCGCCCGGCAGCATTCACGATGGCTTTGCGCATGCGTTCCGCATGGTCAATGTCTTCGCAGAAAATAATTGTCTTTGAAAAAGGGTCTGTGGCGTTCAGCAACTTCATAACTCTTTGGGCCACGAGCTTTGTCCGCTGGTTCAGAATAAGAATGCGGTCCATGTCCGCCTGATTGTAGGTGCGCGCATCAATGGCATTTCCTAAATCGTCGTTCATGCCGGGCGGCGGTGTCCATCCGTCCACATCCTTGTCAATGTTTATTTTAATCACCTTGTAAGGGGCCAGGAAACCATCCTGAATGCCCTGCTTCAGGCTGTAGGTATAGACAGGCTCGCCGAAGTAGGTGATGTTGGAAACGTACTCGGTTTCTTTCGGCGTAGCCGTCAGGCCGATTTGAATGGCATTGCTGAAATAGGTGAGTATTTCCCGCCATGCGGAATCTTCTGCTGCGCTTCCGCGATGGCACTCGTCAATAATAATCAGGTCAAAGAAATCAGGCGAGACGTTCTTAAAAATTTTGTCTTCTTCATTCGGCCCCGTCAGAGCCTGGTACAAGCCTAAGTGAATCTCATAAGAAGGGTCAATTTTCCGGTTTCTGATTTTGGTCATTACCGAGCCGAACGGCTTGAAATCATTCACCAGTGTTTGGTCGGCTAGAATATTCCTGTCCACCAGAAACAATATTCTTTTGGCAGCCCTTGCCTTCCATAGCCGCCAGATGATTTGAAAGGTGGTGTATGTTTTGCCCGTGCCTGTGGCCATCACCAACAGGATTTTCTTATCGCCCCTGGCTACCGCTTCAATGGTCCGGTTAATCGCCTCCACCTGATAATACCTCGGCTCTTTGCCCGAACCATCAGAATAAAAAGGCTGGAGGACAAGCCCGGCTTCTTCGTCCTTAATGTTGTGAAACCGCTTGTAGCGGCTCCATAGTTCGTCGGGAGAGGGAAAACTGTCCAACGGAAACTCAGTCTCAATATCTTCTCCCTCCTGAGCTGCTTTATTGTGTGAGGCGAAAGCATCGCCGTTAGAACTTAAGGCACTCGGCAGTCCTAAAATTTCAGCATAGCCCAAAGCCTGCTGAATGCCATGGCTCACGCTGTGATTGTTGTCCTTTGCCTCTACAACGGCAACCATAGTTCCCGGCTCCCAAGAAAGGATGTAGTCCGCGAACTTTTTCTTTTTCCTGTTGCGCGCAGACAACTCGCCTCTTACTATCACCGGGCCGGGCGTTAAGGTTACTTCCCTTCTGATTTGCCGGAAAGGCTCCCAGCCGGCATCTCTGATTGCCGGGGTGATATACAGGTCGCATATATCTGACTCGCTGAGTTCTTTCTTATTCATTGACTAACCGTACGGTGGTTGAGACAAGCCGGAAATATTTGTCGCAGGCTTTCGCTAATCCGGGAACGTGTAAAATACAAACAGTTAATCGTTCAGCGAGAAAGGCGTGCTCATCCTATCTGCAAACAGGGTTTATAGAAATCCATTTGTTGTTTCACTTTTGCCTGAACATTTTCTTAAGAGCACAGATTTTCAAAAAAAAGCTCAATAGAAGCTGCGAAGTTTCATCAACAAGGGTAGCTTCATAATCAAAGGGCTGCAACAAACAAACTGCGCAACCCTTTTTCATTTGCAAACATGCTTGCATTCAATAAGTACGGTTTTGTGCAACGAGTTGTGCCCGTCTTGCTCATAATAGCTGTTGTCTTAATCGGCGCCTGCCGGCACAAGCGGCCCGATATTTCGTTCTATTACTGGAAAACAGGCTTTGGGCTAAAGGCTGCGGAGCGCCGGGCAATGGCGTACAATAATGTCCGCCACCTGTACGTCCGCTATTTTGATGTGGTAAATGAAGACGGCGGGCCTGTCCCTGTTGGCGTGCTCAGCGTGGACAGCTTTCCGCACGACATAAGTATTACGCCTGTGGTGTTCATTAAAAATGAAGTCTTCAGACAGGCTGCGGATAGTCTGCCAGAAAAGGTGATGCAGCTCGTAGGCCTGATCAGTTCGCATGCAGGCATAAGCCCGCGCGCCATTCAGTTTGACTGCGACTGGACAGACGCTACCCGTGAACGCTACTTCCGTTTTCTGCGCCGCTTTAAAGCGATATTCCCGCAGGAAATCTCCGCAACCATACGCCTGCACCAGGTGAAGTATAGGATGCGTACTGGCATACCGCCCGTTGCATATGGCGTGCTGATGTACTACAACATGGGTACGATTGGCGGGACGCGAAGCTCTGTTTACGATTGCCAGACTGCCGCGCGCTATTTGCCTTACCTGAAAACTTATCCATTGCGTCTTGATCTTGCGCTGCCCGTTTTCGGATGGAGCATACAGATGCGCAATGGTGGGGTAGTGGAGCTGCTAAATGAGGTGGGCCAGCATGATTTTGAAGGCGACACATCCTTCAGACGTGTGCGCGAAAATCATTTTTATGTAAGACACAGCTTATTCAAAGGCGGCTATTACCTGCGGGAAGGTGATGTAGTAAAATGTGAGTTTATTGATGAGGCAACGCTCCGGGGTATGGCTGCGGAGCTGCGCAACAAATTCCGGGAAGCGCCCCGCGAAGTTATTTTCTACGACCTTGATTCTCCGAACTTAGCAGCTTACCATGAAGCGACTTTCAAAGAGGTGGCCGGCAATATTCGGTAGTGCTGTACTTGTGGCTGCAACTGCCGGCTCTATTGTGTGGGCCTGCGGCGGCGGTGACTGGGACGACACGGAGTCTTCCGACTTTGCGCCAGAGGTGTTTGTGAATAAGGCCTACACGCCTTTTTTCTACAGCGAGAATTTCTACTACGATGTATATTACGATACGGAGCATGACACGCGATTCAATGATGATAATGTGCGCGACTGGACGGCCTTTATCAATCGCGGCGCGGGTGCTGCGAAGTTTATAGACTATGTGCTGAATAAAGCTGATGAGAAGAGCGTCATTGGCCTTGCAGACTTTGCCATACACCGTTCAGGTGTCATTCCGCCGGTGCCGGACTCTGTAGCGTCCGCAAAGAGCATCGCTGCCCTGATGAGCGAGCAGACCGGGTTGTTTTTGCAATACGCTGCGCTTGCCCGCGGCTGCGAATCCTTTGCCCTTAGCGGCAGAAGATATAGTTGGGACGAGCGTAAGGCAATTCCGGACTCCGCGTACACCAATCACATGGGCACGCGCCTGGCTGCAGGCTTGCAGATGGCCGGACGTGCGAAAAATTCCTTTCTGACGCAACGCTTCTGGTTTCAGCTCGTACGCTATCATTATTTCTATGAGCCTTTGAAGGCTTTTCCGATTTTTAAGCAGTATGAAAGCATTTTGCCTAAGAATCACATTTACTATCGCACGATGGCCTATGCGGCGGGCGCGCTTTACAAGCAGCAGCGGTATGCGGAGGCCAACTATTACTACAGCCTTGTATTTGCGGGCGACGATAAGCTGAAGACGGTTGCGCACTGGAGCTTTCACCCGCAGGAAGACGCTGACTGGAAGGGTACCCTTGCGCTTTGCAAAACTCCCGATGAGCAGGCTGCCTGCTGGCAGATGCTTGGAATATTCTACAAAGACGAGCTGCGCAGTCTTAAGGCAATCTATGCCCTGGACCCGACAAGCCCGCGCATGGATCTGCTCCTGACGCGTCTGATTAATGCGGCGGAAGATGGAAATAGCGGCAAAAGGTCCGGGCAGGATACCAATGATATTAAGGAGGCGTACCACTGGACGATGGAAGTAACAGACGCCGGCAAAGTGCGGAACGGCTTTTTATGGGCCGTCAGCACGGGCTACATCGCCTTCCTGAACGGAGCCTATACTGCCGCGCATGCGTATTACGCGAAGGCGGCGGCACTGAAGCCTTCCGGGCCGCTGGCAGATCAGCAGTTACGGTTGCTCCAATTGCTGGCGAGCGTGGGAGAACTGAAGCGTATCAGCGCTGATGATGAGCGTCGCTTGCTGCCAGAGCTTCAATGGCTTTTTATAAAGCTGCCGCATGAGGCTGCCGCGTCGCTGCGCTATCAGCATGCAATTACCTGGACGCGCGAGGTGCTCGCCAAAGATTATGAGGCAGCCGGAGACATCGGGAAGGCGGAATGCTTTGTCCATAAGGTGAGCTACTTTGGCAATGACGGGAAGCTGCAGGCCATACAAGCCTTTCTTGACCGGAAAGACGGGCTTGCCTACAATGATCTTTGCCGCAGGCTGTCCACTGTGAGCTCCGGAGATATAGATGAGCTAAAGGCGGTGAAAGCCACACTTCGGGATGATCTGGCAAGTGCAGTTAAGTTTATGAGCAACGCGCCGGGCGACACGACAAAACTCTACGGAAATCCCTTCAATGCCCGCATCAATGACTGCCACGACTGCGATCATACCGCTCCTCAAAAGGTTAAGTATAGCAAGCTTGATCTGCTCCACAAGCTGCAGGAAATGGAGGGAAGGGTAGCAGCCGCCCAGGACATATACAACAATGCCTTGCTGCTTGGAAACGCATTTTATAACCTCAGCTTTTACGGCAACGCCCGCCATTTTTCAGAAAGCAGAATCATTGAAATCGGATGTAGTCCCGACGCTCTTGACAGTATATTCCAGGTTATGCTGCTTGACAATAGCCGCGCCGGGCACTATTACAAAATGGCGTTGGCCGCGGCTGCTACAGACGAGCAAAGGGCGAAGTCTGTGTATATGCTCGCGAAATGCGAGCGCAATAACTGGTACACGAAGCTGGTGTTTTCAAACCCTGATTATGCCTACGGCCTGCGTGATGAAGATATTGACAAGATCAGCGCGCAGATTCAGCGAAACTGGTTCGCGCAGTTGAAGCCATTTAGCGGCACTAAGTATTATCAGGAGGTGATAAAGGAATGCGGGTATTTCCGGAAATATGTGGCGCGGTAGGAGTGGTGCATTACATGACAGCCTGATTGTTCATTTGCTCTGACTTTTCCCCTTTCTCCCTTATCCGTATTATGCTCTGGCGAGTCTTCCCATTCATGTTGCTGCTGCTCGTTTCGCTGGAAAGCTGCCGGCAGGGGCGAGAGGAGCGACCTGCATATGCGTTTCTGGACAATGACACGCCGCTTGACTCCCTTCAGCTTGCTGCCGCGCAACTGAAACAGCAATCGGGAGGCGACGAATCGGGCAGGCAGGCACTCGCGGGCATTTACATGGGCATCTATCATGACCATAAAGGCGCCTATCACCTATCCCGGAAGGAATACAACAACGCGCTGGAGGCTGCAAAAAAGTCGGGTGATGCCCGGCTGCTGTGCAGGGCCTATGCGGGGCTGGGTAATGCCGCTAAGAATCTGGGCGAGTATCCGGAAGCGCTGGAAGCTTTTTCAAGAGGCCTGAGCTATGCGCTGTCGGACTCGCTGGCGGCAGCGGGTGTGCATGCCAATATCGCGCAGGTCTTTCAGCTGCAAGGCGATTTGCCGCAGGCTATACTGCACCTCCAACTCGCGCGCAGATTGTCCGGTAGCAATACGAGTCATCACGCTTACCTGATTCTGCTCCACACGCTTGCAAACGTGTATGGCATGAACAACAAAATAGACAGCGCCCTGAAGCTGGATGAAGAAGGACTCGCGATAGCGCAGCAGATTAAAGCCAGCTCCTTAAAAAGCACCTTTCTGGACAATAAGGCAAACTGCTACTTCTATTCAGGACATCCGGACAGTGCAAGGGAATACTTCCGGCAGTCACTGGCCGTGGATTCCGCATTCGGGGACATCAAGCAAATGGCGGATACCTGGCTGAGCCTCGGCGAGCTGGAGCAGGCAGAAGGAAACCGAAGTCAGGCGCTCCGGAATCTGAACCACGGCATTATGCTGGCCAACGCCAGCGGCTACCGCAACGGCACGATGGCAGGATGGAAGATTTTGTCGGCGGTGTTTGAAAGCGCCGGCGACTACAAGCAGGCATTGGCAGCCAAGGCTACCTATTTCGCTATCAAAGACAGCATTCTGGGCCAGAAGAAAGACGCAGCCGTTGCAGAATGGAAGGCGGTTTACGAGACCGAACGCAAAGAGCAGCAGATAAGGGTGCAGGCGCTACAGCTCCGGCAAAAAAATCTGATGATTGTATTCGTGTGCGTCAGTACCATCTTTTTGCTCGGCGCTATATACTATGCCAACCGGAAAAATAAAGAACGCAAGGAGCGCAGGTATCAGGAAAGCTTAGCAGCCCGCGATCAGCAATCTGCCGCCAAAATACTATCTGCAGAAGAAGCCGAGCGCAGGCGGATAGCCGCCGACCTGCACGACGGCATCGGCCAGACGCTGACAGCGGCATGGCTCAACCTTCAGGCCATTAGACCGGCAGTTGGACACCTGGACGAGGCAAACGTTGCCCTGCTGCACACCGCCACGCAGCTTGTGGGCGACAGCTGCAGCGAGGTACGGCAAATCAGCCATGCTATGATGCCGAATACGCTGCTCCAGAAGGGCCTGGTCTCTGCCCTGCAGGAGATGGTGAGCAGAATCGGTGACAACGGAGGGCTTCATACTTACCTGTCTGCCGATAGCTATGATGCCGGTACAGACAAGGCTGCAGAGTTGATTTTATACCGCGTGATACAGGAATGCGTAACCAACGTAGTGCGTCACTCAAAAGCCAGCGAGCTATACCTGACACTCAGCAAAGACGACGACGAGCTTGCGGTAATGATTGAGGATAACGGTATCGGCTTTAATGAGGACGCCGCCCGCGATGCAGGTATCGGTATGCAAAACATACGGTCCCGGGTGCGCTACCTTCACGGCACTGTAGAGTGGAACAGCGTGACCGGAAGCGGGCATGGAACGGTCGTAGCCATTTATATTCCGCTGACGCATGAAAAAGTTGCCTGAAATCAAAGTTGCCATCACCGACGATCACCAGATTGTGATTGACGGATTATCCGCGGCGCTGAGCAATTTCCGGCATATTAATATTGTTGCCGCCGCTACTACAGGCGCAGTAATGCTCAGATTCATCGCCGCAAAGAAGCCTGACGTGCTCATTACCGACGTGATGATGCCGGAAATGGATGGAATACAGCTGGCACAAGCGGTAAAGATGTCATTTCCCGGCGTGCATATCATTGCGCTCAGTATGAACGGAGCGGGCGAGCAGGTAGAAAGCCTGATTCCGTTTATTGACGGTTACCTGCTGAAGCAATGCAGCATCAGTGAGCTGGTGACGGCTATAGAGACCGTTCATCATGGCGGCACTTACTTTGACGCATCTATACAAGCGGAACGTCTTCGTTACAAGCGGGCGCAGCAAACCGTCAGGGACACCGGCATTACGCCGCGCGAAAAGCAAGTCATTAGCCTGCTGCTAAAGAACCTGTCCAATAAAGAAATCTCCGGTGAGCTGTTCATCTCTGTGAGAACGGTAGAAACCCATCGGAAGAACATTCTTTACAAAACCGGCACTTCCAATATCCTTGGCCTGATGACCTGGGCACAGGACCACAAGATGATTTAAGTGCTGCCAAACCGGCCGTACCGTATTACTTCCGCTTCAGTTCGCCTGTGCCGCTGCACTTCGGGCAAGTCATCATATTCTGCGAGAAGCCCCCGGTGGTTTTATAGGAAACAACGTTGATGTACCCGCCGCCCAGCCCGTCCCTTTGTACCCCTTCGCTGCGTGTGGAACTTATAGGACTGTAAGAGGTATGCAGGTATTTGCCCTTGCCCTCGCAGTAGGGGCAGGGACCATATTCGCGTGCGTGCTTCGCGGCGATGGCATTGATGCTGTCGCGCCTTGGGTGACGCTCACCTGTTACGCGGCCATTCGTTATATCCACGATAGCGTCCATGCCGGAGGCCGTGTAGGTACCGTCTTTCGGTGTGCCGTCGGCATTGAAGCTGCCACAAAAAAGCGTCTTTACATCTGCATACCAGAAAGTGCCGGTCACCGGATTATTGGCCGTGAAGGTTCCTTTAAGAATATTCCCACTGGCAAAGCGCATCTCGCCTTGGCCGCTCTTCACGCCGTCCTTAAAACCGCCCTTATAGTTATTACCGCTTGGGAAAGTTATCTCACCGTAGCCCTCATAGCAGTCGCCAGCAATGCAGCCCGGCACCTTCTCTTTCCAGTCGCCATTACCGCCTACAGATTCTGCTTTGCGCGCCGCCGTCTGTAACACACCATTGTTGTAAAACGCGCTCATTGCGACGCCTTTTTTATAAAGAACGCCTGCGCCATCTTCCTTGCCTTTGTGCCAGCCTCCAGTATACTTGTCGCCGCCGCCATAGTCCATGGTGCCTGTTCCTTCCGGTTCGCCATTCTTAAAAGAGCCTTCATACACCGCGTAGCCCATGTCCATCCTGCCCTGCCCGTTCTTGCAATCGCCGGAAAGGCATTGGGCGCTGCCGTTTACAACAAAAAGGCAGCATGTGAAGAGCAAAACGAAGTGTATGCGCATGGCCGTCATTATTTCTTTTTCCGGAAGATAAGGAGCTGCATGGCGACGGGGTCATTGCGCTGGTCTATCATAAGGCCAATGCCAAGGATAGCCTTACCGTCCGCTTTTGGCGTGTAGTCGTCCAGTCGGATAACCTGGTCGGGCGTGTAGCCGCCACCGCGGCCTGCAGCGTAGCGGGTTGCCTGCGGCGAAAGCTCGTTGCGCGATGCGTCGCGCAGGGTAACGACAACCGTGTTGGACGAAGCCCCGTAGATAACAACGGCGCGGTGAGTGTAGCCTTCGCTTACATCAAAGGAAGCTTCCAGCGGATTCTGAACGGTAGCCATAAAGGTGGCCTTATCAACCTTTTTGAAGCCGGCGTCCTTTTTGCGCAGCAATCTCGCTCTTGATGGTAGCTTTAACAGATTCAGTGTTGGTGGAATAATAGGTAGCGCCGTTGCTGCTGCTGACGCTGAAGTTTTGTGAAATGGCGCTGTTGCCGAGGGCACTGAATTCACTGCGCTGTTGGCTACGGGCAGCATTGCTGCAAAACAATATAAGAAGAGCGGCAAAGACTGTTGCGGATACCCGGCAGGCGCGAAAGTATGATGGCAGTGTTGA
Source organism: Chitinophagaceae bacterium (assembly GCA_965246765.1). Taxonomy (GTDB): domain Bacteria; phylum Bacteroidota; class Bacteroidia; order Chitinophagales; family Chitinophagaceae; genus UBA1952. The sequence continues at coordinate 430,666 of CBDFFJ010000004.1, read as the reverse complement.
CATGAAATGGATAGTGTTTAATGGTTTTGATTATTGGATCAATACAAGCGACGCTTCTTATTTACTTGCCCTCCGCTTCCAGTCGCTTCGCCTTCTCCATGTATTCTGCGGAGATCGCCTCGCCGCGGTTTGTTTTGCTAATGCCTACCGCCATCATACCATTTGCAAGCGCATTGTTCGGGTCAATAGTAATCGCCTTTTGCGCGTAGTTATAAACGTCTTCCCAGGCCTTCTGCTCCATGGCTATGGATGCCCGGTTATTTACAAAATCAACGTCGCGGGGGTCGGCAGCCATCGCGCGCTCCATGAGGGTAATAGCGCGGGGATAATCGCGCAGCTTCATAGCTACGATTCCGGCAGTGTTCAGGTCTTTGGGCGATGGCGTATAGCCGCTTGCCGCAAGCATGAGCCTGCACTGCGCATCCGCATCCGCAAATTTTCCGCTCCGCATCAGCATGTTTGCGTAGGCCGCATGAATGCCGCCATTGCCCTTTTGCGAACCGCCAAGCGCCGCGCCCAGAACCGCCTCTGCAGCAGCAGGCGTTTTCATGTCTATGGATGTGTTCGCTACGCCTCTGTACCATTTTGGGTTGGCAGGCTCCATCTCCGCCGCCTTTTTGTAGTCGGCAAATGCACCTGCTACGTCGTGCGCTCCATACTTAAATTCCCCGCGGTCGCCGTACATCGCCGCATACACATCTACGCCTGCGGTCTCAATGGCTTTGTCCATATCTGCCACAGCGCGGTCATCCATTCCTTTTTTGTAGAAGAGTCCGGCGCGGTGCTGGTATGCCTCGGTAAAGTCAGGCTTGAGGCGAATAACATCGGAGTAGCCTTTCATGGCCGCGGTGAGGTCGCCGCCGGATGCTTCTATGTAGAATGCCTGGAAGTAAATTGTATTCGGGTGGCCGGGGTGCGCTTTTTCCAATGCGGACAGCGTTGCTTTAAATTTCATGAGATCGCCCGTCTGGAAGGTCGCAACGTATTCCTTCACCGCTGCCTTGTAGGCGGCAGATGTCGGCTCGGTGTAGGGCTGCGCAATGCCCGCTCCATGCGCAAGCAGCGCAATCAGTATGCTGAGCAGAATGTTTTTCATGGCGGCTCAAAGGTGGAGCACGGCTTGCCTGGCTGCAATACCGTGAACAGGGTATTTCTGTACCAGAAGCGCTATCCTCAGAATACCGTCAACAGGGTATTGCCACCCCTTGTGCGACGGATACTTTTACGGCTCACCATTCAACCAAAAAGCAGCCATGAAAAAGCTTTTTCTCATCCTCGCGCTCTGCGCCCCTTTTCTTTCACCTGCATTTGCGCAGGAGCCTGCGCCCATCATCAAAGAGCTGCGCGCCATCATTGCCGATGCCGGCACCGGCTTTAAATCTTACAAGGGCGAAGCAGCCGGCAAGGACGAAGCGAGCGGCTCTTCATTCTACAAAAGCAGCCATACGCCGGAGGCATCCATCTCTGAGCAATTTATGTTTGAGAAAGACGCGACAAAGCACGCGGTGTACATTATCCGCTTCAATGTGAAAGACATGGACGCGATGTACCTGAAGCTGATGATGATAATGGCGCAGAAGTACATGGACGAGTTTAACCTCATGGCGAAGAGCGGCAAGTATGTGGGCCGCGATTACAAGAATGAAAGCGGCGCTGACGTCACTGAAATAAAAGACAACGACGGCCACAACATCGTGGACTATCAAAGCACCGCCGACCAGCAGATGCTTATGGTGTATGGCACTAACGGGCATTAGGCCCGAATCGTTTCCTGATAAAAATCCCGGCGCCGTAATGCCGGGATTTTTATTTGCTCCCTGTCATCTAATCGTGCTTTCCAGGGATTAAAATCCCTGGCTATTATTTTGGGCCGTCCCTTCGGGCTCAACGGACGACGCAACGCAGGAGTGACCCTAATCCACGCTATACGAATTCATCACGCGCACGCTGGTCTGCTTGCCCCATTTTTGCTCCACTTGTTTTGTAGTAGTGCCCGGCATCCATTCGTATTGATACCTGCTTTCTACAAGGCCGCTTTTGGCATACGCCGCCGCGGCTACTTTTTCCTTATCACCGAGCGCGGAGCCATATACCGGCACTACATAGAGGAAACCCATGTTGGCAAATGAGAAGACCATGCAACCGAGGAGATTGGCCACCTTCACATCCTGCGGACGGTAAGGCGAAAGGATATGCAGCGTCGTATAGGCCCCCTTAAAAAAATGGGTGAATACAATGAGTGGCTTGCCAAGCTGACGATACTCTATCACCTTAAAGTCGTCGCGGAAGGCTTTTTCTACCTTCACCTTTACCTTTTTCAGACCCATTGTTTCGCCCTGCTCGTCTAAAACCCCTTCGGCATTCTCCAGCATAAAGCCCCCTGCGGCTGAGGTGTCCATAAAAACCTGGCTGAAGTAAAACATTTCGTTCGTTGGCTTTGAGTACTTGTAGTCGTGGGCCGGCTCGTACCGCAGCGATGCCCATTGGTGGATGCCGAGGAGCGAAAAATCGGTTCCGTAAGTGCTGCCGGTGTAAACGTCTTCGCTAACAAGGCCGTTATTGATCGGAAAGCCCTTTGCTGCCTCGGGCAGAATGGCGCGGATATCACGTTTCAGCCTTTCCGCGGTAAGCTCCTGGGCAGTGGCACCTTGTGCGAGGACGAGCACACAAAGTATTCTAAGCAAATTCCTCATAAACGATTGGGTTGATTATTGATAAATTTTTGCGGCTGTGAATGGCGCGCCGCTACTTCCGCTGATACTTATTCACGAAGACGCCGAAGTTGATAGAGATGGTCCGGTTCTTAATGCTCGTGTTTTCCGCAGGCGAGATATTGGCGAGGCCAAAGTCGTAGCCGATGGCCATATTCACGCGCCGCAGCTTTGCGCCAAATACAAATGCAAGCCCGAAATCGCCGCGCTTGAAATCGTCGGTGGATGCGGAACCCATCTTATAATCCTCTCGCTCATCGTCGCCGCCGTGCAGCAGCTTTTTAATAGCCGTTGCCTTGAGCAGATAGCCCACATACGGACCTGCGCCGATGCTCAGCGTGAAATTTTTGATGCCTTCCATATTTGCGTTGTAGAGCACCGGCGCGGAAAGACTTAGGTAGGTAAGACGGTTGCTTATCCAGCTATACTGCAGCGGCGCGTCCAGCACATTCTGCGCACCCTTCTGGCTCCAGAGCAACGTGGGCTGCACGCGCCACTTGCGGCCGTCGGTACGATACATTACGCCCACATTCCACCCGCTGAGGTAACTGCGGTCTTGGCGGTTATCGCCAATGAGGTACTTGTAATCATTAAGATTAAAGCCGAGCTGGAAGCCCCAGAGCGGGAAAGCGGAAGCGCCTTTGGCGAAGAGCAGGGCACAGGCTGCCAGGATAAATGTTTTGCGCATTGTGGTTCGGTTTTAAGAGAATTGCAGTGGCGAAGCTATCCGCGCGAAGAAGGCTGTACAATACCGTGGTTCCGGTATTTTGGTTGTTTCACGCAACGGGCGCAGCGGTCCCGCAGCGTACGCAACGGGATCCGCGTTACTTCTTCCGCACCTTGCCGAGGTTTGGTATCCGCTTCCAATAGCGTGGCTTGTCCTCATCTTCCGGGTCTGCGGATTCATCGCGGAAAGCCCATGCAATCAGGTCGGTGGAGATGGCCTGCGATTCGGAGATGGCCAGCCAGTCTTCCTTGCTCAGCGCATACACCCTATCCGGCGCATTCGCTATGAGCCATTGCGAAGGAATGCGCAGGCGGCGGTTGGCAAGGCCTTCCCAATCTTGACGAGCGGCGGGCTTGTACTTCGGCAGATTCGCAACGCTGTATTTTGCCCGCAGAGCTTTCATGTACCAGTCTGCTTTCTCGCCGTTGTTGGCGGCCAGCTCGTCGGCCAACAGCACAAAAGGATTGAGGTGCGGACGGCAATAGCCTGCGGCGCTTCTTCAGGATGCTTCCCGGCAAGCGTCTTGAACCGTTGCAGCACTTCCGCGCGGCGCGCCGTGCCAAAGTCTTCAATCTCCGCCTCGCTGTAGGCAAGCGTTACTTCAGGATACAAATTGGGGATGCGGGAGCCGAAGAAATAGGTCAGCGCCACAATTTCGTTGCGTTCTATCTCATCCTGTTTTTGAGGGAATCGCTCATAGAGCGTTGCATAGCATTGCGCCGTAGCGGTTGGGTGAGACTGGCCTGCAATGGCCAGCGAAAGCAGCTTTTCATAATCGGCTGTTTGCGCTTCCTTTTTAAACAACTCTATGGATGCTTCTGCATCAGCGTAGCTCGGCCAGGGACTTTCTATCCAGTAAAAAAAGAAGGCGTCCTTGTGCATTTCTCGCAGGTCTTCTTTGGGCAGGGAGCCTTTGTGGCTGGCTATTAGTCCGGCGCAAAAAGTCTGCTCTGCGTCGCGCACCTTGTTGCGGCGATGCAGCTCTGCCGCTGCTGCATTGTCAGCTTGCTGCTGCCGCCATGCCGCTGCCTGGCGGTCGCTTTCCTCATAGCTCTTGCGCCACGCGTCGCGTTCGGCGGCGGTTGGCGGATTGTATGCAGGCGTACTGTTGCCATAACCATAGCTGCGCGATGAGGACGACGAGGACGACGAGGAAGATGAGGAAGATGAGGAAGATGACGAGCCGGAAGAATAAGATGGCGCAGTGTAGGTGCGCTCGGGCACAGCAAACGCCCTTGTGGTGGCCTCGCTCAGGCGTTTGTACTCATTGTATTGGCGCGTGGATGAGGGCTGTGCGGAGAGCAGGGCGGGTAACAGAAAGGCCGCTGTGCAGAATGAGATGCGCATGAGGATGTTTTTTTGGAAAGATGTGTGAGTTGTGTGGCGATGCTGCAACGGTTTGCTAACCTCAGGAGTCAGGCAAACTGTGTCTTTCCCCTTTTCAGGAATTGAAATCCCCGGCTATTGTTTCGGCCGGCCCTGCGGGGCTCAGGGGTGCTGCCGTTATTCCACCCTGAAATCGCTCAGCACCTTCACGGAAAATCCACTTCCAAACTTTGCGCTGACTCCGCCTGAGCTTTCGCCCGGCATCCATTCGTACTGATAACTACTTTCCGACAAACCGCTTCTTGAGTAGGCATCTGCGGCCACCTTCGCCTTGTCGCCGAGCGACGCGCCATGGACGGGCACTACATACCGGAAATTGGAATTGGAATACGAGTACACCATGCAGCCAAGCAGGTCGGGCGTTGGCGCGTCACTGGGCCGGTAGGGCGAGTGAATATCTATGGTCAGGTTTACGGCTTCCGGCATGCTCCAGGTAATGGTGGCCTTTTCAGTGACCCATTGTCTGTACTGTTTGATTTTGTATTTCTCAGACCGTGTTTCCCTACGGTATTTCTCGGATTTCTGGTCCTTGAAGCTCTTTTTCCAGTGATACTCTTTTGCCAACTCGTCCAGAATGTCTTCTGCGTTTTCGGTTACAAACTTTCCCGCCGCTGATGTGTCAGAGAAATACTGGGTGTAGTAAAAGTCTTCAGTACCCGTAAACGTTTTAAGGTAGAAAAGATAGCCGCTTGCGCTGCCGCCGGGCAGGTTGAGCCTGCTTGTGTATTGGGTGCCGTATTTGCTGTCGCTTGTCATGCTGCCCTGGCTATTGTGGAAGCCCGTTGCAGCGTCGTCAATAATGGCGCGCAGCCCGGCTTTAAAGCGTTCTTTAGAAATGGCGGGTTGCGATGACGCGGCGAACGGTATGAGCACCATGGCGCAGATAATGTAACGGATAAGCTTCATGGTTTTTTGTTTGTGGTTAAAAGCAATCTCAGGATTGAAAAATCCGGATACGAGTTTCCTTTCCATTGCCTTGCTGCTTCATGATGTAATAATCTTCGCCCGCCTTCTTAAAAAGTGAATCGCCCGCTTTCAATACGCCGAGCATGGCATCTTCCAGCACAATGCGCTTGCCATCGCTCATCCTGGCTACGTACCATTTCGTGTCGTGATGGTCGGGCTGCACAATCTCTATAACCGCTGCATGCAGCTCCAGATTAGCCACCTTGGCAGCGTGCTCTCGGAAATACAGTCGGCCAAACACAATAACGAATGTGAGCACCAGCGCAATGAAGCCGCCCACTACCATGCGCAAAATCCATTTTATCCAACGCTCGGGAACCTGTAGTGGCTTTTGCATCATCCGGTTTTTAGTCCAGGCCCTGCGCGTTGATGCTCACATATTCCTCACCTGCATTTTCGGTAGCGCTGCGGTTCAAGTACATCCCGCCTTTGCCCAGCAAATAGACTGTGCGGCCTTCACTGTCGGTAGAGACCGTGCCGCCTTTTCGCTCAGCGATGCTTTTGAGCAGGGCTGCGAGGGCTTCCTCGCGCCGGGCAGCGGCTGCGGCAGGCTCGCTCTTATAAATGCCGCAGATAACGAAGACCCCGTTGTCCTTGTAAAAGCACATGGTCTCGTCTGCGTCTGGTATTTGCGTGCGCGAGCCCCATGTAGGCTTGGTGCCGCCGGCAGCGGGTAGCGGCTCACCGGAGCTGCCTTTGTATTCTTCCAGTCCGCCGCGCGCGCCGGCATCCATTATTTGAGAGAAAATGTAGTCGGTCAGCTTCCGGGTGGCGTCTTCGCGGGCGGCGCGCTTTTCGGCTGGCGAGGGCTTTGCCGCAGGTGCAGCTTTAGCTCCTGTCGGCGCTGATGGTCTGCTGGCGGCAAGCTCTGCATCCGTCAAGCCATTTACTACATCTGCAAGCTCTTTGTCAAACTGCGCCCGGTCGGCATTCTCCTTGTCCGTAGCATTCTGCGGCGCATTGCCGGCGCCGGCAGATAATGGTTTTGAGGGAGCGCTTTGCGCAAGCGGAACTGTTGTAGAAAACGTAAAAAACAGAAGGAAATAAAAGTGTCTCATAGGGTGGTATCAGCGGGTTTTGTGGAATGGCAATCAGGCTCAGCGGAAAGGGCTCGTTCGGTAACCTGTATTCACCGAGGCGATATTTGCCACCTCCATATACACCAGCGTCTTTCCATTGCCGCCGAGCGAGCTATAGCGCACCGACACAGATACGTTATCTACCTCGTAGAAAATATTGTTGGCGCCGTTGGCATATTTCTTCACTGTAGCTCCGCCTGCCATGAGGCAGGCTTCCACCTTTGCCTGCAGGGCTGTATGCGTGCTCTTTGCCGCAGACTCGCCATCCTCGGCGGCCATGATTGCTGTAAAAGTTGTTGCGCCGTTCCAGATGGAATTGACGGATTGGACGGCGCCCGGTATCACGACTTTTGAGTCGTAAAACATGTGCAGGTCGGGCTTGTAATTTTTGCGATAAGGACCGTTGAAATTCTCCGCGCCCTGATTAGCGGCAAGCGCGGTCGTGCCGCTGGTGGCGGTAGCTACGAGCGATTTCAGCACAGAGCAAAAGTCGTCTGCTTCAGACGCAGCTCTTGAAGAATATGCAGATGCAATTAAAGTGCAAAGTATTAGGAGGACGAAAGATTGCTTCATGGCAGATTTATGAACCACAAACGTAGTTTGCGCTTCCCGCAGCCTGCATACCGTGTTCACGGTATATTTTGCCATTTATAACTGATCAGTCCGGGACAGTGGCTGGCTTCATCAATCAAATCATTCCGCCGTATTGCTTATTCTGAGTGCGTTAGCCTCGCATTAGCGTGCCGATCATCTAAAGCGACTTCAAGAACCGGATAACTGCCTCCCGGTCTGCCTTCGTCAGAGCCATGAATTGCTTGCGGGCATTGGCTGCCTCGCCGTCGTGCCAGAAGATGGCCTCCTCAACGCTGCGGGCGCGGCCATCATGCAGGTAATAGGGTGTGCCGTTGGTTTTTTCAAAGAGACCCAGGCCCCACAGCGGCATCGTGCGCCATTCACGGCCATTGGCGGCAAAATCGCTGCGGTTGTCGGCCAACCCGTCGCCCATATCATGCAGCAGCAGGTCGGTAAAAGGATGAATCCGCTGGTTGGAAAGGGCAGGAAAACGCAGGTCCACGCCTGTCTGCAGCGTGGGCTTATGGCAAGATGCGCATTGCAGCTGGCTGAATAGCTTCCCGCCCTGTACAACCGCCGCGTCCGTCAGATTCCGGCGGGCGGGGACGGCCAGGGTTTTGATGTAAAAAGCAACAGCCTGCAAGGTCGTATCCGCTAGCTCTGCTGCATCTTCATCTACCGGCGCCTGCGGTTGCCCATGCGCGCTTTCTGTTTTGAAAAGCCGGTTGGTAATGCCCATATCCTGATTGTAGGCCGCGGCAACCTGTGTGAAGATGCTTGGCATGCCTGCCTTCAGCCCGAAGCGTCCGACCGCGCGGCGGCCATGCTCGGCATCATACACATAATTTGGTCGGCCACTGATGCCGTCTCCGTCCGCATCGCTTTCATCGGCCATTGCCAGCATGGTGCTTTCGTCAATCAGCTCAAGTAGCCCAAGCCCGAAAACAGGTGGCGCGAGCCGTGGCGATACGGCGCAGCCGGCTGGCATCGCGGTATAAGTCTGCGAAAGCGTATAAGTCGGTTTCCGCAAAATCGCAGTTGTGCCGTCCGGATAGCTAAACACCTGGCCTGTATAGCTGATTTGCACCTTTCCTTCAGGCGCGTAGCCTTGTATTGCCTGGTCCTGCAGCTGGCCGCCGTAGCCGGGTACTGCCGCTGGCCCGCCAAATTCATCGGTGCCCGCGCCGGAAATCCGGAACAGTAAAGAGGAGGTGGTAAAGCCTGCCGTAGGCGTTCCTTTGCCGTCGTTATGATGGCAGGATACGCAGGATACATTGTTGAAGATGGGCCCTAAGCCTCCGTGCAGCGGGGCGGGCGCGCTGACAAAGGTCTGCTCAAAAGCGGCATCGCCTATGCTATGAATGCGCAGGTCGCGCTCGCTGAGGCCGGGCGCAGGTTTTGTAAATGCCCGCGACGATTCGTCAAATACCGTAGCCGCCCCGCCGCTCAGGCGCTCATCAAAATTTTCGTCACCAAACTCCTGCGCCTTGTGGCAGCGGCTGAAGAGCAGCGTACCGCCGGAAAGCAGGAGCAGTAGCAGTAGCAGGGATTTTCTATAAGAACGCATCAGGATCATCAACACGGTTAAAAGTCGGCGAAGGTCTGCGAAACAAGACTCTTAGTCTTTTATATTAGCGTTAATAAGCGGCGTCAGCTCTTTTTCCAGAGTCGTCTTTAAAGCCGCCAGCTTCGCCTGCGTCTGCTTTATCTGATTCGGCTGGCTGAAGATTGCCTGCTCATAAGGCTGCGTGATGTTATCAAAGGAAGCGATTGCTTCAGCCATCTGCGACCGCAGCTTGTTGTCCAGCGCGGCATTGCTCAGGGCAACGATGTCATTTATGCCTTCGCCATCGGCGGCATAGCGACCCATATAGACATTCTGAAGGCCGATGATATTGTTCTTAAAATCTACGGTTGAATTACCGCTGTAAGGTGACTCTACCTTTTGCGCGTTTTGCTCTACGAACGGCTCTTCCATTTTGCCTTCGCCAACTTCCTCGCAGATACCTGTCAGGCCGTCCACCATTGCCTGAAATACCTCGCGGCGGCTGGCATACTTGCTGCTGGCGGCGCCTGCTGTTGTGATGAGACTGCCGTAGGCGCCCTTCGCCGGGTCCCAGGAATCGGCAAGCGCGTGGCAATTTGTGCGGAGATCGGTAGCGAGGCTCATCATGTATTCTTTCTGACGTATGGTGATGCCTGATGCGGTGCGTGAGCCGCCCGTGCCGAAGAGAATGTATTCAATCGGATGGAAACCGCGCAGCGATAGCGTTATGTTCTGAATATTATCCAGCGTCAGCGCGCCACTGCTGTTGAGCAATGAGTCCATCTGGACATAGTCTGTCGGCCAGGTGTCCATGTATGGGTCGTAGTTGTCGTCCTCAACCGGACCGAAGAGGAAACCCTCGCAGCGTTCCCATACAGCACGCATGTCTTTCCATGCGGTGCGTGCTGCGGCAAGGTTGGCATCGGTAGATTGCGTCTGCAGCGTCTGAAGGCTGTTATAAAGCGCATCCGACTTCGCCGATAGGTCATTGTATTGCGGGCGGGCCACGCCGTCCACGAAGTTGCCCAGTACGGCGCCTTCTATAGTCTTTTGGTCGGCGGTTTGGGTATTATCGTCCTTTTTGCACGCGCCGAACAGGATCAGTACGGCTACAGGTATCAGGAATAAACGCTTCATTGATATTTGCGGGAATTGATTAAACGTGTATTAAGATATTACCGTCCGCAACACTGCATTGCAGCTGGCTAAGTGGTTTCGCGGCCGGGCCTTTCAGCACCTTGCCATGTGTGTCAAATTCGGAGCCGTGCACATTGCACTGATAGCTTTTACCGGTCTGCACCAATGGATTGCTGAAGTGCGTGCATCGCAGCAGCAAGGCTTCGTAAACGCCGGCTTCGGCGCTGCGGCGCAGCGCTATATCGTAGTCCATACCCTTACCGCGCACAATGGTTACAGCATTTCCGGAAAGCTGCTTCTCCGGCACAGTAATAAGCTTATTGACCAGCGGCGCGTTGTAAATTTTCATTCCCGCTCCCGGCGCGCAGGAGAGCAATTCGGTTACAGACACAAGTCCTACCGCACTCAGTATGCAGCCCGTGCAGGAGAGCTTTATAAATTCGCTGCGTTTCATAATGACGTTCAAAAAGAATAGCCGATGCCGACATTAAGCAGCGTATTGTTCTGCCGGTAAGGCAGCGCATTCGGCGCGGGATTGATGAGAAGTGCAGGATTCTGCTCGCCGGTCTGCGTAAGCCGCATATCTGCTTTGATGGCAATGTTGGGAATGGGCATGAACGTAAGCCCGGCAATCACATGGCGCTGCGCGAGGGTGGCGTCTTCAATGCCGCGCGGCGGGGCAGGAATCTGCGCAGCGAGATCAAAATATTCTAAGCGCGCGAAAGCAATAAGTTGCGCAGTGCTGTTGCTGTGCTGCCGGCGATGGTACAGCACATCATATCCCGCTTCGGCGTAAAAACCGTACAGCTGTGCAGGCAGATTTTTCCCATAGGCCACATTCACACGACCCGCATCCGGATAGGAAATGAATGCGCCAAGCGCTTTTGCAGAAAGGGCTTCGTGCGACCACTTTACATCCGCCTCGCCGAGAAACAGCGGTGTGCCGAACGCGCCCCCGTCAAGATGAACGCTATCGGCGGCACGGGGGTTTACATTGGTAGTGCCGCCCGCATAGCCGGACGCCTGGATGCGGAAATCGCCCGCCGTGTAAACAGCGGCAGCCGTAAAGGCGATGTCATTCACCGGTGCAAAAAAGCCTTCAGCGCGACCGTCGCGGATGCCGGTACCGTGCTCCATATCCGCATTGCTCAGGCCGTTCATGATGGCGGCATTGAGCTGAAGGCGGTTGAAGGCGCCGTACCAGCCGATGCCCAACTCGCGCCAGGTAGCAGGAATAACGAGTTGCTCCACCAGCGGACGCTCCACGCCATTAAAATTGACCGGCAGGTGGTTCTCATTCAGCAGGCCGATGCGCGGAATAAACAGACCGGCGACGAAGTACTGCCGCGGATTCACGTTGTAGCGGATGTAGGCCTGCTCCAGCGCGATCTCGCCGCTGGGCTCGCCGCCTTCCACCTTGCCATTTTCCAGCTCCAGTTCGGAGAAGAACGAAAACTTTCTGTTGAACTGGTGCCCCACAAACAACACCACACGCTCAAGAGTAGCCGTGCCCTTTTTTAGATTGAAATCCCGTTGGTAAGCGGCGCTCCCGTAACCGGAAAGCACGGTGCGCGACTCGTCAAAGCCGGCCTGGAGCGAGTCTTCACCTGTGAAGATGAGCTGCTGGGCCTTGGTAAGTACTTGTCCGGAGGCACTGAAGTCGCAGACCACGCCGATTGCCGCTAACAGTATTAATGCACCCCGCTTCATTTGCGGTGCAAAGAAATGTCAGTGCATGCAGGCCGGTTTGCAGAATCAGGAAAATAATACAGATGGCCGGGCTATGCCACCGGCAACATTGCCTGCGCTCAGGCCTAGTCTGGATCGGACCGCGTGTTATGCGTCACTCCGCCATAATTCTTTTCAATGATCCTGTAGTGCTTGCCGCCTTCATGCAGCAGACCTTTGCAGCTAACGATTTTGGCAGCATGGCAGACCATATTATCATTCCACTCAAGAATACTGAGGCCGCGCCGGATGCGCTTGCTCTTAGTAAGGCCCTGGCTGCCCTCAGAGGGATCAGGTTGCAAAGGGTGGACGCTGGCGGCCGCCAGGTATTTATAGAAGCGGATGATGCCCGGGACGCCCTGCCTGCCGCAGTCAATGCTATCCGGGAGGCAGGTGGAGAAGTGGATACTGCCCGGAAGACCTTTCCGATCACCGGGATGAGCTGCGCGGGATGCGCCATCGGGGTGGAGCGCACGCTCAACGCGCAGCCCGCCATGCTGAAGGCCGGCGTCAATTTCGCGGGCGCTACCGCCAATCTGGAGTACCTGGCCGGCACTGATGCCGAAGACTTCCGGAAGGCCGTCAGGAGTACTTGTTTTGACCTGATCACCGATGAAAGCCCCGAGGCCGCCGACAGCCTTGATGCGCTCCATACCGCACACACAAGGCGCCTTCGCCGCGACGCCGCCGGAGCCCTTGCATTTGCCATTCCCCTGGCCCTGCTCAGCATGTTCTTCATGGATGTCCCCCTTGCCGGCTATGCCATGTGGGCGCTCGCTACGCCCGTTGTCATATTCTTTGGGCGGCAGTTCTTTGTCAACGCGTGGCGGCAGGCGCGGCATGGCCGGGCCAATATGGACAGCCTCGTTGCTTTGAGCACCGGCGTGGCTTATCTCTTTTCTGTGTTCAACACCCTTTGGCCGGAGGTCTGGCAACGGCGGGGCCTTGCCGCGCACGTGTATTTTGAAGCCGCCGCCGTAGTGGTGGCTTTCGTGCTGCTGGGGCGGATGCTGGAGGAGCGCGCGAAGGGCCAGGCATCTTCCGCCATCAGAAAGCTCATTGGATTGCAGCCCGATGCCGTTACCATCGTGCGGCCCGGCGGGCATATGGCGGAGATGCCGGTGGCCGATGTATGGCCTGGCGACGTGCTCCTCGTAAAGCCGGGCGGACGGATTCCCGTGGACGGCGTTGTGGTGGAGGGCAACTCTTACGTTGACGAAAGCATGTTTAGCGGGGAGCCGTTGCCACTGCGCAAGGAGGCCGGTGCCAAGCTCCTGGCAGGCTCCGTCAATCAGGCCGGCGCGTTGCACTTTCGGGCGGAGAAGACCGGCGGCGATACAGTGCTTGCCCGCATGATAGCCGCGGTGCGCGAGGCGCAGGGCAGCAAGGCCCCCGTGCAGAAGCTTGTGGATAAGATTGCCGCCGTCTTTGTGCCGGTGGTTATGGGCATTGCCCTCCTTACGCTGTGCATATGGTGGGCCGCCGGCGGGGCTAATGGACTTTCGCAAGGCCTTCTTTCTATGGTCACTGTCTTGGTGATTGCCTGCCCCTGCGCCCTGGGCCTTGCTACGCCCACTGCTATCATGGTAGGCATAGGCCGCGGCGCTCAGCAGGGCATTCTTATAAAAGACGCGGAAAGCCTGGAGCGCGCCTGCCGCATAGACAGCATCATCCTGGACAAGACCGGCACCCTTACCGAAGGCGCGCCCGAGATGACGGGCATCCTTTGGACAGATGCCGCCGGCATTGCGCAGCACGCATCGGTGCTGTATAGCATGGAGCGCCATTCTGAGCATCCCCTGGCCGCGGCTGCCTGCCGGTATCTGGCGGCCGGCGGCGCGGAGCTGATGCCCATTACCCGCTTTGAGCGCATCCCCGGCAGGGGCATCGCAGCCCGCTACGGCAAAGTCATTTATACCATCGTTAGCGACGGACACGCCCGCTCGATGGGCCTGCATTTGCCCCCCGCACTGGCGCTCAAAGCGGATGAGTGGCTGGCCGCCGCCGCAACCGTGGTATGGGCCACTGCCGATAAAGAAACCGTCGCCGTGATGGCCTTTGCCGACCGGGTAAAGGAAGGCTCTGCCGCTGCCGTGCGCAGCCTCCGTGCCATAGGCATCACACCCGCAATATGTACGGGCGACAATGCGCAGACTGCCGCCGCCGTAGCCGCCAGCGTGGGGATCGAAGACTACCAGGCCGGCATGATGCCTGCCGAAAAAGCCGATTCCGTCAAAGCCCTGCAGGCAAGCGGCCGCGTTGTGGCTATGGTGGGCGACGGCATCAACGATAGTGAGGCCCTTGCCCGCGCCGACCTTAGCATTGCCATGGGCAGCGGCTCCGACATAGCTATGGATGTGGCGGGCATCACCCTCATCTCCTCCGATCTGCGCGACATTCCGAAGGCCATCGCCCTTTCCCGCCACACCGTGCGCATTATCCGCCAGAATCTGTTCTGGGCCTTCATCTACAATCTCATCGGCATTCCCCTCGCCGCCGGAGTCCTTTTTCCCGTCAACGGCTTTCTCCTCAACCCCATGATAGCCGGCGCCGCCATGGCCGCAAGCAGCATCAGCGTAGTGCTCAACAGTCTGCGGCTAAGGAAGGTGCCGCTTGGGTAGCAAATCTTCGTCTTTTACATAAAGGGGCTTGCCTCCGGGCCAAGTAGAATGCCCACCACTATTGCAGATGACGATATTGCCAAACGAGCGCTCGCAATCCGCTTTTTTCCGTAGGGAAATTGTCTTTTTCTACAGGAAATTTACTTTTTCCTACAATAAAACCAGAATTTCATATAGTAAAAAATAAATTTCCCGCAGGCAAACCAGTTTTTCTATTGGAAAAAAAGAATTTCCCGCAGGAAATTCTCAATGCTCATCCCGTTCTTCTCAATTCTCAATCCCAATCAAGGGTAGAGCGTGGCAAAATACTGATGCACATTAGGCCGCAAGGCCCGCAGCGTGGCGCGCTGACTGAGGTACATGGCGAAGGCTTCGGCGAAGTATTCGTCAAAAGAAGTGCGGGTAGCGGCATACTCGCTGATGCCCTTGGCCAGGCCGCCATCCTGCTGCACCGCGTAGCGGAAAGAGGCGTGGTCGCGCTCGCTGAGGGCGCTGAGGGAGGCGCCGCCGTGGCCGCTGGTGGTTTCGTTGGGGCGGAAGTCGAGGGCATGTCCAAACTCGTGCGCCATGATAAAGGCCCTGTCTTCGGCGGTAGCGCTAAAGAAGTCGCGGAAGGCGGTGATGCGGCGTTGCCATACTGTGGCGCCCGAGGGCTTGCTTTGAGAATATTCGGCAATCTCGCCGCCGGGGCCTCGGGCCGCATCGCTGCGGTATATGGGGATGCCCGTGGCGCGGCTCAGAACGCTGGCGGGCACGCGGTCAAGGGCGCTGAGCACTACGTCAAACTGCGCGTCGGTCATAGTAGCGAGCGAGAGGTCGGCGAGCGGGTCATTATTCACCGGCTGCGCGTTACTGATCTGGTAGGAAGTGGCGTAGCGGGTGGCGCGCTGGGGGGCGGTCTCGGTGGCGGCGGTGGCGGCAAAGTCGCCCTGCTTTTCTATAAGCACCTGGATGTTTCGCGTGGTGACGTTTGCGGCGGTGGTAGCGTCAAAAGAGGTGGTGGTAAAGCGGATGAGGGCATTGGGGCCGTGCTGGGTGGCGTCGGCGGTATTGGTCTGGCCGCTCAGGTCCAGGTGCTGCACGGTGGTGATGCCTGTGAGGGGAGCTTCTGTAGCGCTGCTGTTAAGGTTGAAGTTGTAGAGGGCGAGGGCGCTGAGAGCGTCGCCCACCCAGGCCTCGGCAGCGGGAAATCCGCGCAGCACATAGCTCACATTGTAGCCGGCACGCACCGCAGTGTTGAGGCTGGGCTGAAAGAAGAGGGCAATATTGTTTTGCAGGTGAAAGCTTGAGTCGTAGTGGGTATCCTGCCTGGTACCGGCGGTGTAAGACTCAAGATTGGTAACGGCGGCATCGGCGGGCATGGGCACACGGCGCAGCGTATCGCCGCCCTGCTGAATGGTGTGGGTAAGCTCATGGGCCAGGAGGTGCTTGCCGTCGTCGGTATCGGGTGCAAACTTGCCGCTGTTGAAAAACACATCGCGCCCCAGAGTAAAGGCCTGCGCCCCGAGGTCTTGCGAAAGCTGCGCGGCAGGGGCGTCATCGTGAATGCGGACATCGCTGAAGTCTTGCCTAAAGCGCTGCTCCATAAAAGATTTAGCCGGGCCGTCCAGTGCAGCGCCACCGCCCCTTTGGGCGGCAATGCCCGCGGCGGTATCATTGCTTACAGCCATACCGGCGCCATCAGCGCTGCGCTGAATAAAGGGGTTTGCAGGGCTGCGCATTATCCGGTCGGCCGTGTTGTCTGCTTCTTCCTCCAGCGGGTCGCCGGCGCTGCCCACGCTTAGCTGGCACTGCACTGGCATAAAGACGCTCCCCTTCGTCGGTGCATCATGATTGGCAACAGCCGATGCCGCCGCGGGCTCAGGGGCTTCAGCATTGTGCCGTGCAGTTTCTTTGGCAGTGGATGTAAAGCGCATGATGCGGGCGGCAGGCTAAAAAGTGAGATGCGGGGTAAAAGGATTAGCCTGACGGGCTTCTGCGGTGAAGCTGCTGCTAAAGGAAATGATGCAGCCGGCGCGGGCCGCGCCCTCGCCATCGGCATTGTGCGGAAAAATCTCCCGGCAATAGGTGACCGCGCGATGCGAGCCGCTGGCTTCGGTGGCACTTTGCCAGGCATCGTACTGCGCCCGGAACTGCACCAGGCCGGCGTTGATACGGACCAGGGTAAGCTCGCGTAGGGTATCGCTGCTGTTGTATGGCACGCCGGGGAATATGTGCGCCCAAAGTACCTGTCGCTGCGACTCCAGGTCGGTACGGTTGCGCTGGGCGCAGACAATGGCCACATCAGAGCGCACGCTGGCCGACTGCCGGAAGAGGGTGTCGCGCGTGCGGGTAAGCAGGCCGGCTACCTGCGGGATGCCGGTGGGTGCGGCATCGGCTGCGGCCGCCCCGCTGCCGATAGCCGCGCCCACAAAGGACATGGCGATCACGATGGGGTGCCAGGTGGCGAACAGGGAAGTGGCCGCCCACAGCATATTGCCGCCGAGGGCGGTGTAGAAGTTGCGCCTTACGGTAGGGTCTTCGGGCACCACGGCCTGGTGCAGGGCTGTGTTGGCAGAGGTGAGCCACAAGTCCACAAACTGCTCAAAGGAAACATTGAGATTGTTGAAGGCGTCCCTTGCTATGACGTTCTGCCGGGCAGTCTCCTGCGCCAGCTGCCTGCGCCTGCTGCTGCTGGTGCCCGGCACAGGCGTGCTGACCAGGACGGGCGGCAAAACGATCGGGTCGCGCTGTATCATCTGCCTCTGAGCACTTCCCGTCTGCTGAATAGTGTGGGTGAGCTCGTGCGCAAGGAGTCGCTTGCCCTCGCCGGTCTCCGGGGAGAACCTGCCGCTATTAAAAAACACATCCTTGCCAACAGTGAAGGCCTGCGCGCTCAGATCCTGGGAGAGCGCCGCAGCCTCTGTGCCGTCATGAATGCGGACTGCGCTGAAGTCTGCGCCAAAGCGGCTTTCCATAAAAGACTTCGGCCCATCGCCCAGGGGACTGCCGCCGCCCTGGGCTGCCCGGATACGGCTGGTTGTCTCATTGCTTGCGGCCACGCCGCCGCTACCTTTCCGCTGAATAAAGGAGCTGAGGGGCTTGCGCTGCAGCTGCCCGCCCTCCTCTTCCTTGCCGCATTCGGCGCACTTGCGCTGAATAAATCCGGAATCGGGCATACGCATCACCCGGTCGGCCATATCGTCTGCCTCGTCTTCAAGCGGATCATCCGGAGCGCCGACGGTCAGCGAGCATTGGATAGGAAGGGGAGCGGACAGCTCAGGCTGCTCCACGGCGTTCTGCTTCGGGGCGCTGACTGCGGCTGCGGCCGGCCCTGCTTGGGTTTGCGCGCCATCTGTGTGGGCTGTGTGCTGGCTCATAATCCTTTGGATGGTGGCTAAATAAACAGTCTGTGTGTTAGACTAATCGTTATACCGTCTTTCCTTCTTTTTTAAATTCCTTCTTTATACCGTTCACCAGGTCTTCTTTGGTAATGACCCGTTCCCCACGGCTCAGAACGGCCAGCGATGCGGTCTGAACGACATTCATGATGGCGCCTCCGGACAGATCGTACTGCTTGGCGATCTGCGCAAGGCTTTCATCATCGGGCGGGGTAGAGGCTGTGCTGAAGGCGCCCTTCCATAGCCTCAGGCGTTCGCGCGACTGCGGCTTGCCGAAATGAATGATGGCCTGCAGGCGGCGGGTAAAGGCTTCATCCACATTGCTGCGCATATTGGAAGCGAGGATGACGAGGCCGGGGTAATCTTCCAGACGCTGCAGCAGATAAGCGATTTCCTGATTGGCATATTTGTCGTGGGCGTCCGAGATGGCCGTTCGTTTGCCAAAAAGGGCGTCTGCCTCGTCAAAGAAGAGAATCCAGTTCTTGTGCTCTGCTTTCTTGAACACCTTCTCCAAATTCTTTTCCGTCTCCCCGATGTATTTGGATATGACCATGGAGAGATCAATGCGATAGACATCCAGCCCGAAGAGCTTGCCAAGCAGCGCGGCGGTCAGCGACTTGCCGGTGCCGGGCGGCCCATGAAACAGCGCTTTAAATCCGGGTTTCAGCTTGCGGTGCATGCCCCAGTCCTCAAACAGGGTGCGCCCGTGCATGAGGAAATCGCGAAGCTCCTCCAGCGCTTTCGCAGTCTCCTCGTCCACAATGAGCTCCGCCCAGGCCAGACTGGTAGTCATGCGCTTTGCAGGAAACTCTGTGCTGAACCGGGGTTTGCGCAGCTCGCCTGTAGTGAGCATGTCAATGTACTCGTCGTTGACCGAAATAGTATTGCTGAAAAAAGGCTCGTCGCTGCCTCCGGCCTGTATCTGGAGTATCTGGTGCGTGCTGAAGACGTGATCCGGCTCAAAAAGACTGTACAGTCTGAAGCGATGCGCAAGGTCGTTGCCCGCTATCAGGAACAGCGCCGTCTCAATAGTCGGCAAAAAGCCGCCGTGACGCGCCCCTTTAATACCGCCAAATTCTGTGTATCCGCGACCGATCTGCTTGTTTACAGTAAAGAATACATCCAGCAGGTGGGGCTGCACATCGGGAATGAGCGCAAGCATCAGCAGGAGCCGCTCATCCGTGCTAAGGCCGTAGTGCGCCACCAGCTCAGCGTAAAGAGAGGTATCGCCGGAAAGGTCGGGCGGATGGCTTGCGGGGCTGAAGTCGGCGCCGGAAGAAGGGCTGACTTCTACGCCGGCCGGCATCTCCAGGCTCGGCTTCTGGAAGTACCTGTACAGGCGATCGTTGACGACCGATGCGAACCAGCCGATTTCCCGTGCAAGGCTTTCTGCGTTCCGGCTGCCCTGGCCGTTGTTTGTTGTGCTTACCATAAAACTTCAATCAGGTAGTCGTTCCAGGCCGGCTTTATGATATAGAAGGTCCAGGGCAATGCGTCCAAGAGTACGTCCTGTGTTTTGCGCGCTACCTGCAGCCGGTAGCCCTTATCGGTAGGCCGAAGCAGGCCGTCGCGTCTCAGGAATGTTTCCCTCAGGCCGCGTGGAGATGTGTTTTTCAGCGCCAACCAGTGTTCAATAACCGAGCTCAGCAGGCTCTCGCACTCCGCCATTTCCGCATCTGATAAACGGAGCTGGCGTTCAATGGGTATTTCGGGTCTGAGCCCGCACATAAACTTTTCCAGCACGAGATTCCATTCGGGCTGTTCCTGCACGCCGGTAGCAAGATGATGAAGCAGATGCACCGCCCTTACCTGCGCATCCGCATCTTTCCATTGTCCTTCGCGCAGCAATTCCAGCTCTGTAAAAAACGGTTTCAAAAACGGGTAAAGCAGCACGATGCCTGATGTATGCGTCACTAGCTTTTCATCCACACCTGAGGTGGCGGCGATGTCTGACAGCGCGGGAATAGCTGGCACAATGCTGCCGTCTGATTCCGTTGAAAAGACGACGTCTGCCGGGACCTGTGGCTCATGAAAAGCTAAGGAGAGGATCGGCGGCATATACGGCATATGTATCGTTTCGTCCACGGGAATCGTGCCTACGCCGGCGTTTAATAAGAATGGACCGAGCAGACCGTTGTGCGCGAAGACGCCTGAAATGGCGCCGGAGGCATGCTCCAGTATAGACTTTATTATGAGGCCCGGAATCGCTTCCTGCTTCGCAACAATATTAAGCGTCGTGTTTTGGATATGCCATTCCGCTAAATCCTTTTTAAGTCTTTCCTGCTGAGCGTTGAGCTCGGGCACAAGGCAGATAATTTCCGCTCGGATAAGCTCCGGAAGCTGCAGCAGAATCCGGTTCCAGATATTCTGATCCTGGCCGTTGGCGTATAAGAATGCGAGCAGCTTTTCCGGCCTGCGGCTTATCACATGCTGCATGATAGCATTTATCCGCATGCCAAGCGCGACAGCCCATTGAGGCAGCGTGCCGTTTTTAAGAAAATAAAATACGGCCTCTGCTTCCTGCTCCCAGTCCGGCACGTCGCCCTGCCCGGCGGCGAGCTTGCGCAGCTCGTCCTCCAGAGCGTTGCCAAAAAGGATGCTGATTTCTTCTGAAAGAAAATTCAGTGACGAAATCTGAAGGCTAATCTCCAGCCTTGGGATGCGAACAAATGAATCATCTGCCACATAGCGGTCGCTGATATCCTCCATTTTTGCGGCAAGGCACTCTGTAGCAACGGCAGACAGCAGATTGCGCAGCTCAAAGGCCTGCCCTTCGTCCGGACACGCCACTTTGTATTGCAAACGGCTGATGTGGTGCATACTGCTCATGGCTCATTACCGTTTCCTTTGGCCGGCTCAAAGCTTTTTGGAGGTGTCATCCACCGGCACATCTTTTTTCTCGGGTTCCGGGTCCTTGGGCAAAGGCCTTTTGCTGTCTGCCGGCTCGCCGCAATCGTCGTCGCAATGTCCGCAAGGCTTAAGCGTATTCAGCACGTCAACCAGTGGATTCACGGCATCGTACACCGGCGCTTCTGTCTGCGCCATTTCCACAAGCCAGCCCGCATAGGCGTCTTCAAAGCGCCGCATCTCACCAATGCCCACCCACACAACGCGCACATGCACATGCGCCGGAGATTCCGACTGTATGGTTTTTTCCACAAGATGGCGGAAGGTGGGATTGCGGAAGCGCCGGGGCCAGCAGGGCAGCACAGCGGTTGACCGGAAAGAGTAGGGATCTTCGTTGTGGTCGCAGGGGTCCTCTCCGCAATACAGATCCAGCTCAAACCCAAAGTAGCGGATCAATGACTGTATTTCCACTTCAATGTCGTCCTGAACTGTAGGGTGCGCTTTAGTCTTCTTGTTGAAGATGAATGGGCTTTGCGCCAGGTGCTCGCCGCCCTCCCCCCGGATAATGAAGCTCCATTTTACTTTGCTCAGGTCGTCTTCCTCGCCGTTGCGCACAATCTGGTAGTTCACACGCTCCGAGCCAAATTCCTGCAGGTCGCGCACACGCCTGGTGAGGGCCTCATACTTGCGAAACTTCAGGGGAACGGGATCTTTTTCCTTCTCATCTGCCGGAAAGGTCTCTGCAAACAGCATGGAGCGATTTGTGGCGCCGCCGCTTTCCAGCGGCTTCATCCTGAGGTACTCCAGCACCCAGGGCATCTGGTCATAGCACTTTTCAGCAGGCGTGCGCGAAATTTTTTTGCGGTATGGCGGCACATCGGTGCCCTCATCAAGGCCCTTATTGAGGTCGCAATCGTCCAGGCAGATGTTCAGCAGCGCTACGTCAACGGGAATGCCGTCCTCATCCAGAATCTTGTCCATCTTAGGTCGCAACAGCAGGTGCTCTACGAGGTGAAGACCCTCGTTATCGTCCATCATAATGATCACAGCCTGCAGCCGGTGAAAAGCTTTATCGCGCTCTTCGCGATTCTTGAACTTCTCACTTGCTGCCAGCGAAACCGCAACCATCGGATTCGTGTCGTCCACCAGCTCAAACCAGAAGTTGCCCACTATACCGGCAGTTTTACGGCTGAGCGGCTTGCGCTCGTCGTGAAAGATGAAGTAGCGGCGCTCTCCGGCATGTTCCAGTATGGCCATCAGCAGGTCTTCTGTGCAGCAGCCGTCTTTTACGCGCACACTCGTCAGCAATGTGCGCTCCCGGTCTTGCGGGTCAACAATCCGGATGGTATTGTACTTCTTTTCGCTGTCCCCTTTGTTCAGAAAACCTTTCTCCTGTCCGCCGGGCAGCCAGGTTTCTATGATAATGTATTCCGGCGTCAGGCTTCGGCGGGTTGCTTGTGAAAAGCCTAACAGCCTGCTCACGCGGCGCTCCGTACCGGATACGTTCAGCGTATCCCAGGTGTCCATTTTGGTGTAGTTGTACCCCTGCGCCCGGTCGGTGCTTATCTGGAAGTATTCTCCGCCCTGCAGCACCCGAACCTTATCGCCAACCAGACGCTCAGCGGCCTTGTAGGGGAAAAGCCCGGTCATGATTTCTTCGTACTCGCTCATATCCTCGCTGAATCTGGCGAGCATGTGATTCAGAAAACGGTTGCGGCGAACGGCAAATTGTTCCGGCGTCTCGGTTAGATTTTCCAGCACCTCTTTGAAATCATGGTACACCTGCCCCTCGTGATTAGGGCCGTGGTGGTTGGCATGGCCGTGGTCTGGCAGCAACTCCCTGATGCCGTCCAAGTCACGAAGCACTTTGGTAAACCGGGTGCTTTTTCCGGAATCCTTAAACGAGAAAAGGCTGCGAAGGCTGTCTAATTGAACGAGATAGTCTGACATAATCTGCTCAAAAAACAGCAGATAGCCTTTGAGCTGCAATGCCTGCGCCTTTCGTTCGGCAGTAGCGTCTTCGGGCAGCACGCCTTTTTTGACGCCGTAGCAGTCCGGCAGCGTATAGGTGACCGGGTAAAAATCCTGCAAGTCCTTGTATTCGCCTTCCGGAACGGGAAAGTCAAGTGCGGTTCCCTTAAGCCGGTATTTGCGCTCCAGCGCTTTTGCATCATAAAACAGCTTCTGCATCCGGTCGGGCCGGCGGTCGGTAGCTGCATTGACGTTGTAAGTGATAAACTCGGCTTCCTTGCAAAACATTACCGAGGACATGGATGGCTGTATGCGTGCAATCTTGCGTTCTTCCGTCAGAAATCTCACCCATTCGTTGAAGAATGAATTGCGCTCATCCTTTTGATCAAAGCCCAGGAATGGCAGCCTTAGAAACAGGATAGCTTTGAGTCCGGGGATGTCGGATATCTCACTGATGATGTCGGAAAGACGAATATCTCGGAAAAGTTCTGTGGCATCCAGGTCTTCAGTAACGATGAAGCCGTTCCGCAACGCCGGCCCTTCAAAAATCTCGTCCACAGACATGCCCCGCTTCATCAGTTGCTCTATGGTGCAGAAGGGCACCGAGGGCGTAAAGTATTTGTAGATGATAAAGAAGATTTGCGCCAGCACCTTATCCGCGTCGGCGGCCTCCTCAAGCTCAAAGGAAGCGCCTATTCCGAAGTCAAGGTATTCGGCTGCGTTTACGGACAGGAAGTCCTCGCACAGGTTCCGGTGCCCTTGCAGACGCTCAATAACCTGCTGGCGCACATCTTCACGGTGCGCTTCTTCCAGAATATCTTCCTCATACTCAATAGTCACATTCAGCAGGCCTTCCAGCTCCACGATTTTTGATGGAATGTCTGACCTGACGCTCTGAACCTGAGTGATTTTGTCATTCAGCTCAGCGATCTTCGCCTCTGTATTCGTCAGCTTTGCCTGCGCATCGGCAAGCGGAGCTGCGTCCTTCGCATTTTTAAGTATTTCCTGCAGCTTGGCTTTTCCCTTATTAAGCTTAACCAGATCGGCCTGTAATTCCGCAAGCAGCTTTTCATTGCCTCCGGCCGTCTCATCCCAGGGATAAAGCGACAGCTTACCGATACAGATTTTGTCGTCCGCGTCATCACAGCTGCAGCCTTCCTCTGTGCGCCGCTCCGCCTTTTTGTAATCTATCCACAGGGGGACTTCATAGTCCTTTGACGGCGTTATCCAGGCATTGCGCACACCGGCCACATCCAGGATCAGCTTGCGGTAGTCGGTTGCCGTAAGGGCGCTATTGTGCAGTATCTGCCTGGCGGTGTAGAATACGTCTTTCCAGGCGTCCTCGTCCGGCTCTTGCTGCGCCAGAATGTCTTTTACGTCAAAGCCCGTTCTGTAGGATAGGTCGGTAATGGCATAGCATACCGCTTCAAGAATGGTGATGCCGGGATCGGAAAGATTGTAGTCTGTCCACGTGTCGGACGAAAGCCGCTCAATGCTCTTGATGCCCTGCCGGCGCATAGCAAGGAAGTCCTCTGCCGGCAGCAGCGGGTTGGCTTTGACTAATGATAGAAATTCGGGCATGGCGGGTGTGTTGTGTTATGGTTTGCCGGGGTTTTCCTCTTTGGGCTTCGTTACCTGCTTCACTTCTGCCGGATTCTTCACTGTTTTTTTGAGGATTTTCTTTTCGGGCGCCGTTATAGACTTTGCAGGCACTTTGGCGGTATCCTTTGCCGGCGCAGGCGCCAGCGGGGGAGCTGGTGCTGGTGCAGCAGGCGCTATTGCAGGCTTTGCTTCTTCTACTTTAACCTTAGGCGGAGGCGTCGTATCTTTTTGCTCTTCTGCGGGCGCAGCGGAGCCGCCGGTTTTCGGCTTTTCACAGGCCGATTGCTTTACGGGCGCCTCGTAGGGGACAATGATGTGCTTTTGCGCCGACACCAGTATGGATCTTGGCGTTGAAGGCGTGGCGACGACATAGCCGTCAAGTTTGGCGGTAAGCAACAGCTTTTCCATGTCGCTGCAATTCCGCACGCCGGCAATTTCATCAGTGGTGTCGTGGTCGCTGTCGCTTGCATCATGCATATTGCTGCCTTCTCCGGTAAAACCAAGCAGCTTCTTTGGCTCGCAGCACTTGTGAAGGCAGACATTCATTATAAAATCGGTAATGAAATCTACATAGGGCCGCTCCTCAATAAAGTTGATGATAGCCGAAGCGTACACCTTCTTCCCAAATTCCACATCAACGGTATCGTCAAAAGCCCAGGGCGTGAGATAGCGGACTATATCGTTGTTGAGCTTTTTCAGATAGTAACCTTTGTCCACACCTGCATAAAACTGTACGCGGAAAAAAACCAATACTTCCTCATACACCGGATTGCGGGCATGCACATGCACGAACGGCGAAGTCAGCCTTTTCAGATGAGCCTCAATTTCCAGCAACGTGCGCCGCGTGGTCTTAGGCTGCAACGGGTTCGCATCGTTGCGGTTTTTCAGGTTGGGTATCGGGACGATTAGCACATGGCCGGGCGCGATTTGCGGCCCGCAGCACTTTACTGCCAGTTTTGGGAGCGGCGCCTCCGCGGTCGGATCCGGATGTGTGGACTTTTCGTTCAACCCTTCCAACATTTTTTGCCGGCGCTCATCAAGGAGTGCCGCCGATGTAGCTTCCGGCGTCCTGCAGAGGCAATTCTGGTCTGTGTGCTGAACGCATTTTACTTTATAGATTGACGGAAAGCGTGCAAGCACATGATGCTCAAAATCCCAGCTGGTGACGGCCCGCCCCTTGTGGCGCAGACGCTCGCTGACGCCTGTATAGAACTCCTTTCCTACTTCCCGGTGCTTGCCGTCAAACGAAGCGAAAGGCTGCGAAACCTTGCTAACCTCAGCCGCGGCGGTTTGCAGCTTGGCGATGCTGCCGGCGGGCAAGGGAGCGTCAAAATGCGATTGCGCATTACCAGCATCCTGAAAGCGCGCCATTACCGCCTGCGCTACAACGTCCACGGCTTGCGGAATGCACTCGCTTTTGCTGCTCACACTGGCAGAAAACCAATGCAGCCCATCGGTGATAATGCTGTGCGATGTGGTGGCGTCCGCTGGTATTTCCAGTTTTACAATACCCGTAGTCTGAAAGCCATATGTATCATCGGCAACGAGGTGCTCGCCCTTGAGCGGCCGCCATTCGTTACCGGCCAGATAGGCCCAGTTGATTTTCGGCGGGTCGCTGTCATTATCCTTCGCGCTTCCTTCGGCAAACTGGAAGAGCAGCGAAACGGTCATCAGCGGCTTTGCGCCTTCCAGTCCTATGAAGAGCATGCCTTCTTCCTGTCCTACAAATTTCGTTGCCGGGTCGGCAGGGTCATAGTGTGCTGCTGCGTAATATTGATTGGGTATGTCGCCCTGCTTTTCCGCCAGCCCGCTGGCTTCTAACATGAGCAGGCTCGCCTTATCATTTTTAAACTTTTCACGCAGCGCCTCAATTGAGTATGTGTCCGCACCGGCGCTGCCGTTGTTCAGCGCATTCTGGTTGTAGTTGATGCCGCTATTGCTGCCTGGCGTAGATGTCAGGACGGCAGTGTAGCGCTCGTCGGGGTTGGTGAATGTAAATTGCGGGAAGATGAGGTTGCGTGCGTTCAGCAGCGTCTTTCTTGATGCAGGAATCGTTGTTGCAACCAGCAATCCGCTGGCATCTTTGCCGACAAAAGCGGGAATCTGGATTTCTGCTACGCCGAAAGGGTAGATGTGAAACATCTGATCTATTCCTTGCTCCAGGCCTTCCAGCATTGAGTAGTAGCTTACCGCAAGCTCTTTGATTTGCAGCAGCGGCGCAAGTGCGGCAGACGCCTCAAAATTGTCTCCGTTTATGCCGTTTTGATTATCCGCCGAGTCCAGATCTATACGCAAAAAGCCCCTGGCCTGAGCGCCGCTCCATGCCTGGGCGCTAATCAGTGGCGTCCGCGCCGTCCGCAGCGGAACTGCTTTAAGCGCAGTGACCGTGCCGGCGTCGCCAACAGGCACTTCCTGCTCACCCGTCACGCGGTTGTAGATGTTGTACGCCAATTCGTCTTTTGCGAGGCGCTCCTTCGCATTGCCAAAACTATCTACGTCAGCTAGGCGCAGCCAGGAACGGTCCAGCAGTACCCTGGGCTTAAATTTTACAGGCAGACTTCCATCCTGTGTCGTGGATATCTCAATGGCGAGCTCGCTGATGTTTTTGTTGAAAATCTCATCACTCCCTATGTAAAGCGACTTGCCGGCTGTGGGATAGCTGGTGAACGGGTCAAAGGGCTTATTGGGGTCCAAGAGCCCGAGGTCGTTTTGCAGCGTAAGCTTGCGCAGCCCGTCAATCTGCACATCCTGCGCGTGAATTGTCTGCGCTGCGGGAATGCTGTTAGAAACGTCTTCTGGTGACGGGCCCTGACTAAATAATGCCGGCGGCGGGACTTTTCCGGCATTCTGTTTTTGCTGCTGCCTGTGAACGGAGCCTACCCGCACCTCAACAGAAAAACTGCCGATACCCTTTGACTGATATACCTTCTCATCAACACCGGCTGCCGGATTAATGCTTACCTGCATAACCGGGTGCTTCGTATCATAGTTTCTACCGGTGTGCAGTTTGGGATCAAAGGCGACAATAGGCGGCGCTGATATAGGGAGATAAATGTAAAGCGAGCCGTTTGCGATGAAGAAGCCCGCATCACCTCCGTTATCAGCAGGAAACTCGCCTTCGATCATTATCTGATCAGCCGCCTTTGCTATAGCATCCAGATACTTAGCAGACAATTTTGCCTCCGGTATTTCCAGCCAAGCTTTCTCTGCGCTGAGCGAAATGCTGAGCGCATGGTCGCCGTCGACGTTATAAATCTGGCTGATCTGATAGAGCCCTTCAAATTTGATCTTCAGCAATCGTTTGCCGCCTTGCAGCAGCAGCTGAGGCGATGCGACTGCAAAGCCTACTTCTGCAGACGCGGGCGTGTTGCCCAATACGTCCACAGCCTGCAGATACTCACAAATGTTTTGCGGGCGTTCAATCGTCGGCCAGCCTTCACCAAGGGTGGGCCATTTGGGCGCCGCAACCGTAAACTTCGCTCCCTTTCCGTCGGCAGATTTCGCGACCGGCCGGGCATAGAAGGCAGAAAGACTCTGAGCTGCCTGTCCGGTGGCGGCGCTCGTAAGGGCGCGTTTCTGGATAAAAAGCGTTTTCAGCTCGCTGACCTTCGCACTATTCAGAATGGCGTCGGTCTCTAAAGCATATACCTGTTCTTTGCCAGACGCGTCTTTGCCTGCCAGCAGGGTAGTGCCACCCGCAAGATCATATTCGGCGACATCTTTAGCCAACTCAAAAACCAGATGCACCCGGTCGGGCGCGGACGCATGCTCCGACAGGTGCAGCACATCACGATAATAAAAGTCCAGCATCCTGCCGGTAAGGCCGTTCATCTGGTCCTGAGCCAGCCTGAATATTTCGAGGAAGGCGATGAACAGCGCCATGTGCGGCTGATGTTTCGGATAATCCTGCAGCGCAAACCTCAGATAGTCGTCTCCGTTGCGCACCAGCGTGGTCATGAAGCTGTAGAACTTCAGGAAAACGTCTTCTGTGAAGAGCGATGCGTGGAGCATTTTCTCGCCGGGAGTTGCGCCAGCGTAGATGCCGGTGTCTGCGACTACCTCATCATCCAGTCCCCAAAGATCCCTGTTGCTGATGGCGGCATAATCCAGTTTAAGCGGCCTGCCTTCCACAAGCGGATAACCTTTCTCATAAGCCATGATCTGCTGCATAGCAGGCCTGAGGCTGGAGGCAATGCCAAGCTCCAGATCATTGCGGAGCGGATAACCAGCGAGCGATGTGCTGTACCATCTGTCAATCCGGGCGGCCATGCCAAGTATATTGGTGTAGAGCGCCGCATAGAGGTCTTCGGTGGGATGCTGATTCAGCTTCGCATTGGTCTCGTCATAGTCTTTCTTTATCTGCTCCAGATCTGTTATGGAAAGAGAAGCGGCAATCACCGCCATATCATTCCGGAAAAACTCGCTCCATGTGGCCGCCGGCTTTTTGGGATCTGCTTCCTGCATGCTGCTTTCAGGCACGTCGTAGAAGCGGATTTGCTTTGCATAACGTTTTGCGAACACCAGCAGGTCTTCCATGCTGCGGCCGTCAACCGGGGCATACGAAGGATCAAGCGCTTTAAGGTATCGCTGCAGCTGACCTGATCCGTCGCGGGTTATTTCAGAATGGCAATTACAATCGCTCATGGATAGCGTTATTTAGCGAGGTTGGTAGCCTCATTCATGTAAAATGGAAACACATAGTTGTACCGCGTGTTGGTGCTGATGATGGTGTAATCAATGCTTATCAGCAATACGCCGCTTACGTTATCGGGAGTAGAAAGAATGTCCTGGACAATGATGCGCGGCTCATTAAGTACCAATGCCTCGCGCACTACGCGTTCTATCATTGCGATATTGGGCGCATTCATCGGCTCGAAAACATAGGGAAGAAGGTTGCAGCCGAATGTGGGCTGCAGCACCCGCTCGCCCGAGATAGTGCGCACCTCGGCCACTCCGTCCTTGCCCTTCACGGTCACCTGCCCTGTTGACCGCGTTTGCAGGATAATGTGAATGCTTTTGTGAACATTAGCCTCATCGCTGACCATCTCAACGCCGTAAAATTCGCGGCGGAACGTAGGCGGGAAGCTCCAGCCGGTACCGAGAAATGATTTATCTGTTGCTACCATGTTTTCTGTTTTATGACGCGGCTATCCGCCGATTATTACTGTACTGCTGCCAGCCGTGATGCTTCCTCCATGCGCGGTGCTGTCGCCCATGCGCGCGGCAGGCTGACCGCCGAGTTTTACTGTTGCGCTCCCGGCAATGATGCTGTCCGGCGGCCCCGCGCAGGTGCACATCGTACCGACGACCGCGGCGGGCTTGCCGCCAATGATTACTGTTGGCACTCCGGCCGGCATAATAGGCCCGCCGGTATGCGGATTGCCGCTGCCCGGGTTTACCATGGGACAGCTGTGATTGTCGCCTACGCAGGCTGCACCGGGCATCGTCTGTTTCGTTTTTAATTGATCAATACCTGAGTTCCTTTAATCGTCACGTTGCCGCTGCCGGCCTGGATGGTTATGCCGGAGGCTTCCATCTTAATCGTATTACCATGCTCATCTTTCATCTCTATGGCTCCACTGCTGTCGTTGATTATCACAGACTTTTCGCCGCCACTACCATTTACAATGAGCTTCATGCTTTTATTGGTATCGTCCAGTATCAGCTTATTGCCTTCTTTGGTAATGAACCCATACTGTAGAGCGCCAGTGTCAACCGGGAGGGGCGATGGACGTGTGTCTTTGCTGTGCATGTAGCCGAGAATGATCACCTCACGCGGGTCATCGTTCAGGAAGCCCAGCACTGCCTCGTCGCCAATCTGCGGCCTGAAGTAGCTGCCGTGCTGATCGCCGGCATCCAGAGTCGCAACGCGTGCCCACAATGCCTCTTCCTCGCCAACCATGGGGAGCTTCACTTTTACGCGATACTGGCCGTCCGGGTCGTCCAGATCGGTTACCACGCCAATCTGCAAGCCGTTGATTCCGGCAAGCAAACCCTTAGCAGGCTTGTCCATTACGTCGTCTTTCTTGTAAAACATATCGTCCCGAAGACCGAACTGCACATCCGAATACCACATGCCGTTGTAATAGTGCTGTACGCCGGTTACGAAGACGTCGCCATTAAAGCGGTCGCCCAGTCCTTCCAGGGTGATGGTAGTACCTGGCTTCACGGCGGCATTGCCATCTATACGTAGGCGGCCCGCAATTTTGGAAAGCAGGCGCCTCACATCCTGGGCGTCTGTCCAGTCCTGAAGCTGCGGCTGAGTCAGGTTGCCAGTGTGGATCAGCTTAGGTTCGGCGCCCAGAACAGCGCCTAATTCAGAGGCCGAAATGTTTCCGGCTTCCGTGAATACAGCCGCGCCGGCCCCGGATGCCTCCAGTTGCTGTTGGGAGAAATCCCAGGACTGGCTGGTAATAGATGCTACGCTCTTCCGCGCGTCCATCTCGGCCTCAAAGTCGCGCACATTCGTGCCGAAGCTGGCAGTCAGCACGGGCGCGCCAATGGCCGGCTTTTTAATTTTAAGCCCATTGTTTTCTGTCACTACCAGCATCCCGTTTGCCTCGGCGCGCAGTATCATAAAGTCCCAATCGGTAGCGTCAAACTGTACAAGCTGTTTGTGAGAGAAGCTGGTACTATCCGCCTCTACCGGCAGCTCGCCGGCCAACTGCTGAAGGATGTCGCTATCTGTCTTATCAATGAAGTATGCGCTCTTACGTGCGCCCGTGAGCTTCACTGCTTTGTCCTTAGCCTCTATATGCAGCTCCGGCGCCGATGTGCTGCGCACTTTGAGGCCGTGCTTGATAATGATGCCCTCAAACACCGTTTCTGTTTCGCCGCTGTAGCCAAGCTGCACCTTAAGCTCGCTTCCCGGCTTGAAGCGATCATCATTTGAAAGCGGAAAATCGCGGTCGCTGATGCTTCCGTCCTGAAAGCGAAGCTTAGCGCCGGCAATTTTGTTGACCGAATTGCTGACGCTCATCTCCTGCAATAAGATGTCACTGGCAAGCTCTACACCGTTGATGAAGACCTTGGCCGTAATTACATCTGTGCCGCTCAGGGAAGGAAGCATACGTTAGGAAGCTTTGGTGCCTTTGTCAATAGGAGGGAATGTCAGCTCGGTGCCGCTTTTGAGCGCGCGGAAGTTTGTGAGGCCATTTGCCCGGGCTACCTGCAGGTAGTAATACTGGTTGTTGTAGATGGCGCGGGTAAGCACCGGGAGCAAGTCGCCTTCCTGAACACTTACCTTGTGGGTAAGGTCGGGCGAGGAGAGCATGCCGAGAATGGCGCTGAGCGTGCCGACTTTTCGTTCGGTAAACGTGGCGGATATCCTGGCACGGATCGGCAGCCCGGCGAGGTCAAACATTGTGTAGGTAACCGTCGTGGAGTTCAGGATACAGATGTTGATAAAGGTGCCATACTGCACCATCAGGTAATGCGGGCGGTGTATGGTGCCTTGCACATTTGTAGTGACGGCACGAAACAGCGCAACCTGAGCCGTTACCGGAATCTTAACGCCGTTCGTATTCACGCCGGTGCCGTCCAGCATGAAGTCAATAGTGAACGTACGCGGCTGCGTATGCACGTAAACGGGGTCGCCGCCTTCCTGCCCCGGGGGCGGATCGGAAGACCAGCGAAGTGCTTCGCGCACCGCAAACTGCTCCGGATTGAGTATAGCAATGAAAGGCACGCCCGCCGGCACGCCTTCCGGCGTGGTCGGGATGATCTTAAAGTTAAATGGCAGCTTGGCCAGGCTTTGCGTATCCATCAGCGTTCTGATTTTTCACGGATAATCCTCAGGATTTTGTCTGCCAGCTCACGCTCATTCTCCACCGGATCTACCGGTGTTGATTCGCCGCCACTGACGCTTGCGTTCTGCGGATTCACCGTTGTTGTAATGATCACCTCGTCTATCTGTACCGGCATATTCGTCTATTTGACACGTTCAAAATATTGGTAAGCCAGCTCTATGTTTTCTACCATGACTGCGTTCTGCGTAGCGTTCATGCCAGACGCTGCGTACTTTACCGGGTATGCCTGCACCACATTCCATACGGCCAGCGGCTCCCCGGCTTCATCCAGCAGGCTTACGATAATATCTGCAGGCTTGAAGTCATAGATCACGACTGTGAAAAAGGTGTTCATCGCAGACTTAAACCATTCAATGATGGCGCTGTCCTGCAGAAAACCACGTTTCAGCACCAGGTTGGGGTAGCGGGCACGCTTCGGAAATTTATGCGAGAATCTGTTTTCACCGCCTTCCCGGTATTCCTCTACCTCAATGTCAAATGAGAGCCCGCTGACT
This sequence comes from Chitinophagaceae bacterium, assembly GCA_965246765.1. Lineage (GTDB taxonomy): Bacteria > Bacteroidota > Bacteroidia > Chitinophagales > Chitinophagaceae > UBA1952. The sequence continues at coordinate 398,090 of CBDFFJ010000004.1, read as the reverse complement.
TCCTGGAAACGCTGTTCCTTATCGGCATCCATGCCGCTGACGCCGGTAAATTCTACCTTGAACATAAAGCCCGCCGGCGGGTAGTAGGCTGCCATGACTTACGCAGTTTTAGTGGAAATGCCTTCGTGGCAGAGCTCAATGGTCTCTATCGCGATTTCATTGCCGGTAGCTTTAAGGCCAGGGCCTTCGCACTTTACAGGCCATGCCTGCACAATGGTCCAGAACATCACCGGCTCGCCCTCGTCGTTGAGCAGGGAGATGGTAATGTCACGGCGCTCCACGTTCGGCGCTCCACTGTTGTTGAACCAGGTAAACAGCTCGTTGTTAGCTGTGACGATGCCACGCTTCAGGGTGATGTTGTTCACCTTGTGCAGTCCCGGCCGTTTCATAGGCGGCGCTGTGGCCGGCATGAGACCGTCCCGGTATTCTATGACCTGTGTCTCCTGCGAGAGACCGCTGACATCGGAAAAGCCGATGTCGGTGTTATTCCAGGATACTTTAAAGTGGAAAACTGGTATTGGGTAAGAAGCCATGATGCTTTGTTTTTTCGGTTGAAGGAGTGATTAGATGGGATTAGGATTGCTGCATGAGCTGTGTGAACTTGAGCACGATAAACTCAGCAGGCCTTGCTACCGCCATGCCGATTTCCACATTCAGCCTGCCCTCCAACACGTCAACAGAGTTCATGGTGGCGCCAAGGCCGACGCGCACGTAGTAAGCCTGCTCCGGCTTTGCCCCGGCGAGCGCGCCATCGCGCCATTTGAGGAAGAGATAGTTCTCAACCATTGCCTGGATCTTCACCCAGGTGCCGGCGGTATTGGGCTCAAATACCGCCCATTGACTGCTCTTCTTCACGCTCTCCTCTACCATGTTAAAGAAGCGGCGTACGGAGATGTAGCGCCATTCGTTGTCGTTGCCGTTCATCGTGCGCGCGCCCCAAACGATGGTGCCGTAGCCCGGGAAGGTGCGGATCACATTAATAGACTTGCCGGAATTGGAGTCAATGTTGAGGCTACTTTGGTCACGGTCGCTCATCGGGATGGTCGGGCCGACTACTGACACGACGGATTCATTGGCCGGAGCCTTCCATACGCCTTTGTTGCTGTCCACACGGGTATATATGCCTGCCATGGCCGGACTCGGCGGCAGGATCACAAACTGCTTCTGAAACTCCGTTACGATCTGGCTGTAAATCGCGGATCCGTAAGGTATTTTACTATCATTCACCTTCACGCCGGAAACTGCATTGCCATCGGCATCAGTATAGTTTTCAATGGAAATACCATTGATATTATAGCTGCCTTTGGCTGCATCGTAACCGTAGTTATAGTTGTACGTCGTTTGCAGATTCGGGTAATATGCGGCAGCGTACCTGTTCTCATCCACGCTCATGCTGGCGTCGCGCATGATGGCAACGTCTGCGTCAATCATTCCGCCCGGGTTAATTGCGTCTTTCGGAGTTACCTGGTAAGGGTCAACAAGGGCAAAACGGTCTTTCAGGCTTGCGGCCTGGCCGATCATTGCCTGAACTACGGACTTATAGCCTGCGCTGCTGCCCGTGTGAGCGGCTTCCGGAGTTACCAACAGTGTTACCTCATCCACATCCTTAGCGGCATCTATACCCTTAATAAGCTGATCTTTATCCACCGAGCCGCCGGCGCCATACTTATCTACCGATATTATGAAGCATGTGCCGCCACCGTTGTCATAGAAATGCCGCATAGCATAGTACATGTTGTACTTAGACACCTTTGTCCGGTCAACTGACACAGATACCTGATATGCCGGATTTATTGTCGTCGGCTCCGCCACGTTTATGATGATGCTGTTGTTCATCGCATCATCCTTTTCCACTACCGAGCGGCCAAAGTAGCGCTCGTACTCACTCAGGCTGTTGATCTTGATGGGCACAAGCTTCAGATCGTCGGGCTTATACTGATCCGCCTTTTCGGTGTAGCCTATAAAGGCCGGTATCGCCGTTTCTACTTCGGCGACGGAGGGCGGCAATGCGGATATTTCCTGCACATACACGCCGGGAGTGGTGAGTTTTACTACTGACATAGTTTTTGGGTGGATTAAATGGTGATGAAGATTTCGGAGTAGTAGTCGGGTGCCGATGCGGCGTTAATTACCTGCGATGAGGGGTAGGGCAGTCCGCGCTTGATAATGGCTTCTGCATTAGCGTCGCCGATATTCTTGGTAAGCGAAAGACTGAGCGCCGTGCCTGCGGCATTGAAATATGCCTCTCGTAGCGCCGCCGCTGCATCTGTTACGTAGATCAGCTCATTGTCGGCGCCGGACGGATGGGCGGTGAAGGTGACGTTGCTGTCATTGCTTACGATGTTTAAGTGATCAAGGAAGATGGCTCTCTGAGCAGGGCTGAGGCCGGCTAGCTCCAGCGCAAGCGGGCTGGCCGGCTGAAGTCTGAATGTGTAACGCCAGAAGCTTTCACGGCTCACAAACCGAACGACGTATGAGGGCCTTTGCGCGCTCAGCGATCTGTCCGGCTCTATTGCGCGGTAATTCTCTTCCAGGCCTGAATTGAGCGACAATTCAACAACGCCGAATACGGGCCGTATATCGGTATCAACCAGGTGATAGAACGTGTCTTCCAGCGCGCCCGCTATCCACAGTTCACATACGCCCGCAGGGAGGGCAGACAGATCAAAGAGCAGGTTGGCGCCGCCTTCTTCATTCGTGCAGGCAGCAGGCGCGATCTCTGCGCCCGTTAGCAGATGCCTGACAAACGTTGTAGCTGCATTTACGGGCATCCCGTTCACGAAGCGGTAAGTCGCCCTCGCAAAACCTAGGGCATCGCTGCCTCCGAATATGCCCGCCGCAGATGCGCTCAGGTGCAGATTATTCCGCGCCGCGGCGCCATCCGGTACCGTGTTGGTGAGATAAAGAAGCCGGCCGGAGTCTGCGATTGCGGGCAAGTCATTTACAGTGAGCACATCCGTATTGCCGAGCCGCAGCAGCAGCGTGATCTTCCCTCCTTTGGGCGCCGGAAAACGCATCACCGGATTTCCGCCCGGCGTTTCACCAAGCGTGCGCGCCAGGATAATTACGCCGCCCGCCGTCTCGCGCATGATCAGGTCCATGCGCTTAAACAATTCCAGCGTTTCCGCATCGGGGGCGATAGAGATATCGGGTCTCGGGTTTACCGCGCCCTTCCTGCCCTGCAGATTCGCATAGAAGGGCAGCTCAATGCGTACGCTGAGCAGCTCCTGGTATTTAATGCAGATGCCGCCCATGCTTAGTTCTCCTGAAGATTTAGCTCGGTTACCGCTGCGACCTTCTCCTTGCTCTTCGTATCAAACACGGTGAGCATGTTGGCCTTATATACCACATTGGGCAGATACTTGGCGCCCGTCATGCCCCATAAGTTGTTTTGCTGCTCAAACGACAAGCTCTCAAGCTTTAGACTAACGCGGTCTATTAGCTGCCAGGGCTGCTTGTCCGGATCCGTAACCGATGCATTCAGCGTGGACCATTTGGAGCGGTCAAATACAGGATTAGCCTGGAAGAAGCCTATGACATTGGAGAGATCGCGCAGGGCGGTCTCGTAAACACTATAGTGCGCGGAAAAAAGAAGGTGAATATCAATCTCGACCGGTGGGGAAAGGCGCAGGAACTGTTTATCGTCGGTGGGGAGGTAATAAGGTCTTTTGCCCTCGCGCCGCTCTTCCTCAATGCCCACCAGCATCAGTGAGACATGATTCTCGTCGCTGTAAGCCATGGTGCCGTCGGGCTTAGTAAGCGCCTGTACCGCAACGACCTCACCCGGCTTATAATTCACGGGATCACGCTCCGTGAAATATGATTCCAGCTCGGTCTTTAAAAATTCCAGCACTGTGCGTATCACAATCGGATAGTTTAAGGTTATAGACGCGCGGCGGTTTGCCGTCGGGTTTCACTTATCCTCTCGCCACATACTTTCTGCTTAATTCATACTGACTGATTCTCTGTGTTTTGGGCTGTTAAGCCCTTTGTCTTTAAGTGTTTATAGCCGGCCACAGCGCATTTTACTTTGAATTACGCAACATCTGCATTACCCATTTAATTGATTGAAAATGTGTCTGTTGGATTATTTAATGCGGTTCTCTCCCGGCTCCGACTGATAATTTCTTTCGGGGTAAAAATATAAACTGGAACTAAGAAACCAAATGTCCGGACAATTATTTTACTGTTGTCCTGCTTGCATTCTGATAGTTATGAAGTCAATAAAATTCTTTGCATAATTTTGGATGATGTATATAGAAATGTCAATCCATCTATTGTAAAGCCAATATCTGCCAAAACAATATGGATCGCAACTATAAAAAACTTTGCGCATTTTTTTCCTGAAATGAATGAATATGATAATTATTTAATACATTATCGTGTTGCATCGCTCCGACGTGTTTGCCGGATGAATACCTTTTATAACAGCCTGGCGCAGGGCATTTTGCAGCGATTAATAAGCTTCTAAAACGCTCAAAGCACATTGCCGGCCACTCCATAAAGCTGCCTCCACCGTGCCCATCGCCGGTCCGGCATACATATACTCGCCCGCAAAGCAGATGCGCCCTTCAAGAGGGCTGTGAAGGACCGCCCTTGCGGTCTCCGAACCCACCGTTGCGTAGGCATAAGAACCGAGTGTGAACGGATCAGCGCTCCAGTTAACTACATGGCTGTCAATTAACAGCTCGCCTATCGCTGAAGCCTTTATGCTGAAAATATTTGCGAGTGAGTCCAGCGCAAGCTGAAGAATCTGAACGTCGCTCATCTGCGCACGGGTATGCGCCTGACGGCCTGAAAGCCAACCCGTGAAAACAGGTTCTTTGCCGGGTGCCTGCGTCCACCAAGTTGGCACCACAGCCGACGACAGCAAAAATCCCAGGTCGGGATATTGCCGTGCCCAGAATGGCTCTGAAAACCGCAGCACTATTTTGATAAGATCGCCAAACCCAAGTGTCTGTATAGCAGATTTATATCCCGCAGACGATGGACTGCTTCCCATGAGCGATTCATTTTTCTGGAGTACGCCTAAAGGAAGCGCTGTAATCACCCGTTCCGCTGCCAACAGCTCTTCAGTACAGCGCACGCATGCCATATCGCCCCGCGCTTCAATAGCGGTTACAGAATGGTTCAGACGGATAATGCTGCCGGCCTTGCATGCCTCAGCGGCGAGGTATTGCATCAGCGCGCCGTATCCCTGATCTATGCGGTACTGCTCTTGCTGATCTTCGCTCCATTCTTCGTAAAGTGCCCTTGCGCTCACGCGCGAAGCATCTGCCGTGTCGTAGCCCTCTGCATATGAAATGGCCTGGTCAATAAGGGCGGCGTATTTATCGCCGGGAAAGTACTGTGTCAGGAAATCCTGCAGACTCATGTCCTCCTTCAGGCTTTTGAGCCGCCGCATCAATAAGGGCCATGCGTCAGCATCAAAAGCTTCTGTCTGGTGGCCGGCTCGCAGCTGCACCCATTCACCGGATGCAGCGGTGCAGGAGAGGCCGGCTTCCTTAAGCAAGCCCTTGGTAATGGACAAGTTGCCATGTACAAACTCAGCGCCAGCTTCAATACCATCGGGGAGGGTATATGCGCGGCCGCCTATACGATCGCGTGCCTCAAGCAGAAGCGCCTTTCTCCCGGCGCGCGCAAGCTCGTACGCGGCCATCAGGCCCGCAGGGCCGGCGCCGATAATGATGATGTCGTGATGTTCCATTCAAACGCTTCGCTTCAGTATATAGATAACAAAGCCTGCAAATTATAGTTCAGGCGCGGTGCAGGAAAGGCATCAGGGAGGCATCGGCGATAGATCTGCAAAGAAAGCCAGCGCAAAGCAGCCTGGCGTGGCTACGGTTTTTCTCTCTGTGCGATGAGATGCTCTGACAGCGGGGCAAACTTTCATAAGCCTGCCATTCACCACAGTATCGGCGGGCAGTCTGCCTGTGCGGGTCACTTTACACGCGCCGCGGACTTGCTTTGTATCAGGACGCCGGGAAATTCTGATTTTACCCCAACTTTGCGCGTATGGCGGCACTCAATTGGGCAACTATGCGTGCCTGACACCGCAGGTTTTCCCGAGCCTTTCTGAAAAATCTTTTACCGATGGGCGCCAAGTCAGCCATATCTGCACTATGAATGAAAGCTTTGCCGTTTTTGAAAAGTTGATTGCTGCCAACCGGCTGCTCTTTTATTATAGTCCCTACAATTTTGACCGCAACATCGCCCCGGAAAAACTGATTGCGCATATGCGGCAGAAGTACGTGGCGCTTATGGCAGCCGGCCGGGCGGCGCATATGAATGTGGACGGCGATGACTTCATCATCCTTTACGAGCGCCTTGAATGGGATACGGACTACTTTGGCATGGAGAGCTACAAAATCCACTTCGTGCTGAGCGCCGACCATGCTACGCAGTTGGCTCTGGATGCGGCATTGGGCCGGTTTGCCGATGAATGCCTGCCGCAGGGCGCATATTGCTTCGTAGAGGCGCCATCTGAGGATATCAATATGCTACAGGCGCTTTCCGGTAATGGATACCGCCTTATTGAAACCCGGCTTACCTATTATCATAATACCCTGGCAAGCCATGCCGTGCCGCGATATGAGACGCGCACCGCCACTGCCGCAGATGCCGGCAATCTCCGGAGGGTAGCCTGCGAGATGCGCAATTCATTTGATCGCTTTCATGCAGACCCGGCCTTTAACCAGCGGCAGGCAGACGACTTCCTCGCTACTTACATTGAAAACTCCGTGAAAGGCTTTGCTGATGTAGTGATGGTGCCCGCTGGCCCCGGCGTGCCGCCCGATTCCTTTCTAACGGCTAATTATCTGCGCGATGAATGGCCGCTGATAGACTACCCCATTTCCAAGATGGTGCTTTCCGCCGTATCCGCCGCTACTAATAAAGGCTGGTATGTCCGCCTCATCAGCGAGATGCTTTATCACCTGCGCGACGATGTTGGCGCCGCCTCTGTATATCTGAACACGCAATCAACGAACCGTGCCGTATTCAGCACCTGGGAGAAGCTGGGCTTCCGCCTTGGCTGTACGACACACGTTTTTTCGTTGAAAAAATGAGGTGATGCGAAGCACTATCAGGGCCGCCGCCTGCCGGAAGCTTCGGCGCCCTTTATGACCTTAAACCTTATAGCAACAGCAACAATTATCACTCATGAACAGCATGAACCCTAAGGTTGACTTTTTCTTTGACAAAGCCACCCAATGGCAGAAAGAATCAGCGCAGCTGCGGGAAATCGTTCTTGACTGTGGTCTTTCCGAAGAATTGAAATGGGGCGTACCCTGCTACACACATCAAAAGCGAAACATTGTCCTGATACACGCCTTTAAAGAATATTGCGCGCTGCTTTTCTTTAAGGGGGCGCTGCTGCAGGATGCGCGCGGCATTCTGATTCAGCAAACGGAGCAGGTGCAGGCCGCCCGCCAGGCGCGGTTCACAAGCGCCAAACAAATAACTAAGCTGACGCCGGAGCTGAAAGCAATCATCCACCAGGCCATTGAGGTGGAGCAGTCCGGGCAAAAAGTGGCGCTGAAAAAAACGTCTGAGTATGCCGTTCCAGAAGAGTTTCAGGAGCGTTTAGATGCGGACTCAGATCTGAAAGCCGCCTTTGAAGCCCTGACGCCCGGCCGGCAGCGCGGCTATCTCCTTCATTTTTCGGCTCCGAAACAATCCAAAACCCGCGCGTCCCGGATTGAGAAATACGCGCGGCAAATTTTGGATGGCAAGGGTCTGAATGATTAGCGGAGGGTGCGTTCACTATAATTAATGCGATAAACATATTGCGGCATCTATCGGTTCAAAATGAAATTCCCCAATATTCTTTAATCAGGATTTCGCCACCGCCAGCTCGTAATCATTACAACTGTTGCCGCTATTTCATTCAGGTCTGTCTCTGCGAAGCCTGAATCAGCTTTGAGGAGGCGTGAGAAGCCAGGCAGGCCTTGAATGAGCGTACTCATACGCTCTGCCGATAGATTGATTTTTGATAGCAGCGTACTGTCTTCCAAGATACTTTTTTGCCCGCAGGTGAACATGGACGTGAAGGTGCGGATTTTGCGAAGCAGCTCCTGCAAATTATGCGAGGCGACATAGGTCTTTTTCCTGAGCGCTTATAGGCTTCATAGTTGTCTTTGCGAAGTCTGATATTGCCATAGATGTATTGCTCCGCCCAATGCTCGTCAATGATGACCACTCCCCAATATTCGTGATTAGGAAGTGACGGATGAACTTGTTGCCACTGTCAATCCTTTCTCGCAGATTGTAAAGTATAAGTTCTTACAGCGCTATCGCATTTGGCTTTACACCCGATGCCATCTCTGCCTTTTTTCCGGGCTTCTTGACTTCCAGAATCACGCCAACTGCATCTTTAGCCGCCTTACCGGTGTGTGTGACTGGGTCTTTGCGGTCTTTGGGATCAATCTCTTACTGCTCTTTGCGGTAAGTATCCTTCAAAAAGTCGGCAATGGTGTTCTTGCCGTGCTCCTCGCTTTAATCTTCACCAGTGCGTGAAAGCATGCGCATAAAAAATATTCTTGAACAGCTCTATTCCCGCGCGGCCCACCTTCTCTTTCAAATAGGTCTTATTACGCACCCTGCTTCGGCGTTTTTGGATTGATGTTCATTGTGAGGTCAAAGTAAATCAATCGTAAAAGACATTCAATTACCTCGCTTAATCCCGCTCCTCCGGCAAAACAATCAGCTTTCCACCAAAAAGGCATGATGCGGCCTGCCGGATGTACCCTATCTAAAATTCCTCCCACCCGGAAAAATCTCTGCCTGCACCACCTTGCCTTTCTGCGCCTTCTTCACCCGCACATCGCCGTGGGCGTCATCCCGCTCATCCGCACGCGATAGCGTGAGTAGTACATCATGCCCGGCCTCATCAGAGGTCATCGCCAACAATAGCCCCGACTGATTGTAGCAGCGCCGCACAATCACATGCACCACTTCGCCCTCGCGCTGCAACCTGCCTTCCACCATGAGCAGGCGCGAGCCAAGTATCTCTTTCCGGTACTTATCAAACAGCTTTTTGAACACAACGAGGTTCGCCGTTCCCCATTCGTCCTCCAGCGTTATGAAGCAAATGCCGGATGCCGTACCCGGCCTTTGCCGCACCAGCACCAGCCCTGCAACTTTTACCGGTGCGCCATCTCCAAGCGCATTCAGGTCTTTGGTGGAAAGCACTTGCTGCGCCGCCAGTTGCTCCCGCACAAAGCTCACCGGATGGGCCTTCAGCGAAAGCGCCATGCTGCCGTAGTCCTGCACCACATGCTCCGCCTGCGACATGGCAGGGAGGCTTACATCCCGCTCTGCCGCGCTGGCAGAAGACTGGCCGGTAAACATCCCGGCTGGATGGTCGGCCAGCGCAGACACTTCCCACAGCGCCCGCCGCCGGTCAAGGCCGATGGAGCGGAACGCATCGGCATCGGCCAGCCGCTCTAAAGCCGACTGCGGCACGCCGGCGTCCAGCAATTCATTCACCGTGGCAAAAGGCTTTTGCCGGGCGGCAATGAGCATCGCCATATCTTCTTTCTTCAATCCTTTCACTTGCCGGAAGCCAAGCCGGATGGGGCAATACACGCCGGTGCGTTCTTCCAGCAGGTTGTCCCAGGCAGAATGATTGATGTCCACCGGCCTTACTTCCACGCTGTGCTTCCGCGCGTCAATCACAATCTGCGCAGGCTGGTAAAAGCCCATCGGCATACTGTTCAGCAGAGCTGTTGCAAACACATCCGGATAGTAGCATTTCAGCCAGCAGGACACGTACACCAGCAGCGCGAAGCTCGCCGCGTGACTCTCCGGGAAGCCATAGCTGCCAAAGCCTTCCAACTGCCGGAACACCCGCTTTGCAAAGTCTTCTTTGTAGCCTTTCGCTACCATGCCGCCGATTAGCTTCTTCTCCCAGTCGCTGACCTTGCCTTTCGCCTTGAACGTTGCCATTGCACGGCGCAGGCCATCCGCTTCGGCGGGCGTAAAGCCGGCGGCGACGATGGCAATCTCCATTGCCTGTTCCTGGAAAAGCGGCACACCCAATGTGCGTCCTAAAATTTCCTCCAGCTCTTTGGAAGGATATTCCACCGGCTCTTTGCCTTCGCGCCTGCGCAGGTATGGATGCACCATGCCGCCCTGTATTGGCCCGGGGCGGACAATTGCAACCTCAATTACGAGATCATAAAACTTCTTTGGCTTTAGACGCGGTAGCATGGACATCTGTGCCCGGCTCTCTATCTGGAATACGCCAACGGTATCGGCATGACAAATCATCTCATACACCTTCGGATCGTCCACTTTGTTGATTTCGGCAAGGCTGAGGTCTAAGCCGTAATGTGCTTTCGCAAGGTCAAAGGCTTTGCGGATGCAGGTAAGCATGCCAAGCGCAAGCACGTCCACTTTCAGGAATCCAAGCGCCTCAATATCATCCTTATTCCATTCAATGTTGGTGCGGTTCTCCATTCGCGCATTGAGGATAGGACAGAGGTCGGAGAGCTTGCCCTGCGTAATCACAAAGCCGCCTGTATGCTGCCCAAGCTGACGCGGGAATCCGATGTACTGATCGGTAAGCTGGAGCACTTTGGCGAGGTAGGGGTCGGCAGGGTTAAAGCCCTGCTCCGCGATGCGCTCCCGCTCCATCGGTTTGTCTCCCCAGCCCCATCCTGAGCCGGACAAGCGGTTGATGGCATCCACCGACATACCCATTGCCTTTGCTACATCGCGCACGGCGCCCTTCTGATGCACCTGCGTGACGGTGGCCACAATCGCCGCCCGGTCGCGCCCGTATTTGTTGAAGATGTACTGCATTACTTCCTCGCGGCGCTCATGCTCAAAATCCACGTCAATATCCGGCGGCTCATCGCGGGCATCGCTCATAAATCGGGCAAAGAGCAGCTTGAACTTGGACGGGTCAACGGATGTGATACCGAGGCAATAGCACACCACGGAATTGGCGGCAGAGCCTCGCCCCTGGCAGAGAATGTTCTGCCTTCGCGCGAAGCGCACGAAGTCATAGACGGTGAGAAAGTAGGCCGCATAATTCTTCCGCTCCATGAACTCCAACTCCATGTTAATGATGTTGCGGATAGTCTCCGGAATCGCATCGCCCCAATGCTCTTTCGCGCCTTGCCATGCGAGATGGACAAGCTCTTCTTGCGGTGTGCGGCCTTCAGTAGTCAATTCTTCGGGATAGACGTATTTCAGGCTGTCCAAAGAAAATTGGCAGGCTTCTGCAATCTCCTGACTGCGACGTATGGCGTCCGGATATTGCCGAAACAGGCGCTTTATCTCCGCTTCCGGCTTTAGAAATCGTTCGGCGTTCTGACACAGACGGTAACCTGCAGTCTGAATCGTGCATTTCTCACGAATGCAGGTCAGCACATCCTGTAATTGCCGCCGCTCAGGATTGTGATAATGCACATCATTCAAGGCAACGAGCGGAATGCAAAGTTGCTCCGCCAGCTCATTGAGACGAAAGAGCTTCTTGCCGTCATCGCCACTGTAAGTGCAGACAGCGCCGAGGTAGAGCGCATTGTCCAGCGTCTTATGATACTCACGAATCGCCTGCTTATAGCTGTCCTCAAAATCAAAGGCTGCATTCAGCGAATCTGGCGGCACCGTAATAAAAAGAACGCCTTTGGCGTGGTTGTACACGTCTGCTTTGTAGAGATGGCAGCTTCCCTTTTCCGTCCGCATGTTGCCGAGCGTTAGTAGCGCCGACAGCTGCGCATAGGCGTCTTTTGACGTCGGATAGGCTAAGAGGCTCGGTCCGTCCAGTAAATCCAGTCGGCAGGCAGGAATAATGCGGATGCCCCGCTTCTTAGCTTCTGCATGGGCGCGAACGATGCCGGCAAGGGTGTTGCGGTCGGTAATAGCAATCGTGCTGTATCCCAATGCCACGGCCTGCTCCACGATTTCTTCGGGGTGCGAGCCGCCTCTGAGGAAGCTGAAATTAGAGGTGACCTGTAGCTCGGTGTAACTCATTTTAAAAAAGGAGCATGATTGAAAGGATTGAACAGATGGACACCGATTTTATACTGACCAAAATGCTTATCCGTATTCATCCTTATCATCCATTCAATCCGTGTTCTATTGTCCCGTTAAGCAAAGAATCCGTGCAGAAACCACTGCGGATTACTGGCCTCATAGCTGCCGGAACGAAACAGCCAGTACCGCGCGCCGTCTTCGTCCTCTACATGGTAATAATCCCTGTACTCACCTTCTTCAATCCACCATTCCCGCTCAATCCGCTCCGGGCCGTCCGCCTTGCAGATGCGGTATAGCTTGCCTTTGTAAACAAAGTGCGCGGGCGGATAGTCCGGTAGCTGAACCATCACCTCTATGCCTTCCGGCTGCGTCAGTAAATGGACAGGTCGCGGCCTGTCCGTGCGCCATTCTGTTTGCGGCTTTTCATGCAGGGAAGCTGCGGGCCTGATAGAGCGTTCCGGCCAGTAATGCTCAGCCGGCAGGAAACGGTGAATGGCGCTGATGCCAATCTTCCCGGCAATCCTGTCTAACAGCTCCGCCACATCCTTTTCGTGCTCCGCCTTGCCGATATGCCAAAGCTGCTCCAGCTCTGCGGCATAATCCTCTACTGTAGTTGCCTCCAGCATGAACAGCTCAAAGCCTAAGTCCGGTTCCATAGTCGCGATGCGAACCTCAAATAGATTGAACAGGTGCGCGGCATCCCGCGACGGACGGTTCGTGCCAAGCCGTATCTGCTGGATATTGCCGTCAATGCGGCAGCCTTTGAATACCGCCACCCGCAATCCTTTTTCTTCTTTGGCGAGGCGGCTGCATAAGGCATCCAGCAATGTGCGCAGGGCAATCTCAATGCCAGCCCTGTTGCGTACAGGCTCAGGGGAAGGCATGCGCTCAGTGTACGGCTCTGCCGGGCGGATGGGTTGCAGCACCTCTATTTCCGCTCCTGATGCCTTATCCATCTGTTGCAGCAATACGGTGCCGAACCTTCTGCGAAGGGCGGAGCGCGGCATGGCAATGAAGCTGCCGATTTGCGATAGGCCCAGCTTTTCTAAACGTTCTACGATTGCCGCTTCAAGGCGCAAAGCTGCTGGCGGCAATGTTGTGATTGCATCGGCCAGTTTGCCCGTTTCAATAATTGCCGTCTTCTGCCCATAGCGGGCCACAGCCCATGCCACGCCGACCGTATCCGCGATGGCTGCGCGAACATCATATCCGAAGCCGCGCAGCCGGTTCAGGATGTCTTTCAGGTAGGGCTTCTCGCCGCCCCACAGGTGCGCGCAGCCGCTCACATCCAACAGCAGGCCGTTGGGCATATCCACAGCAACGACGGGGGTAAAGCGCAGGCACCATTCGCCGATTCCGGTAAGAATCTTTTCGGCAAGTCCTGGTATTTCGTCCAGCACTTGCAGCGAAGGCAGTACAGCCCGGCAGTCGGCGACTACCATACCAACGTCAATCCCATGCGCCTGTGCGGCGCGGTTGGCGGCTTTCACCACCACGCGGCCACGCTCTGATGCGGACAGTACAAAAGGTACAGATGCAAGCTCCGGTCTGCGGCGGACAACCCAATCCGTCTGCAAGTGGCGGAACCATATAGAGGCAAAACGCTTAGGCATACTATCCGGTTTTTAGCAGGCCGGGATGTGAGATAGAGCGCACAAAGCGTGGAACCATCCTGAAGCCGCCTGCCCATTCTATCTGCCATTCAGCAGGCTTGCCGTTTCGCGCTATGGTAAGCGCCACATGCCATCTTGGAATACCGACGCCGGGAACAGACCTGTCACCGGTCTCGCTGGCAATGGGTGATACCTTCCAGCGCGAAGCAAAGGCAGTTGTGTTTTCGGTCTTTGGATTATGGCGATGGATAAAGCCGGTCACGCCGCTTTGCTCTACGGCAAGCTGTAAGCGCCTGCTTTCGGTAAAGCTTACTTCGCGCAGCTCGCCGACCACCGCAGAGACAGACTTGCACTTCAGGGCTTCCTCAATCGTCCAGAGCGTTTCCCTTTCGCGGACGGTGTCTATGAAGACGATGCGCTCCGGTTCAATATTGAAGAATTTGAGGGCAGGTGGGAAAATCGTCCGTTTTGTGCCAATCCAAAGGCACAGTCCGTCGCCCTGCATCAGGTAGCAGAGCATTCCGGCGATAAATCCATTGGTGGCGGCCGCACGCTCGGGATCAGCGCTAATCAGCTCATGCACCGCTGCCAGTGGAAAACTGCCGTCCGGAAATGATTTGCCAATAAATCCCAGGCCTGTATTTTGCTCCGTGTTTGCCACAGCCCTTCCGCCCCCTTCCAAGGCGCGGATTTCTTTCTGTAGTTGCCGGAGTATGTCGGCTTTAGCTGGAATCGGATGCACTTGTTTCTAATGTTGCTATTAGTAACAACTAAATGATGTCAATAGTAACACTCTTGATTTGAGCGGTGCAAAAAAGTTTTCAACACGCTATGCAAAATGATCAATAAAAACGCTTACGACTATGCTGAAACAAGTTGACAGGGTATTGTCAAAGCTTGAGAAAGCCTTTGAAATCAAAATTGGCATCAACAGCGTGATTGTTGCCGGCGAAAAGAGTAAGGGCGGTGTGGCGATGGATTTTTATCAGCCTATGTTGTCAATCCGGCTTTGCTGCGGGAATGCTGATTAATTCAAAAAGCAAAACTTTGAGTCTGATTTTTTTCAATCGCCAATGTTGCTGTTGTCACCAACATTGATAAGTAAGAACAGCCGAGAACGCAGACTTACCTTAGAATATGTGATTATAAAAATATTTTGTAGACCACGTCGGGCTATTATCCAACCGACTCATTGATGTCTTAAAGCAGCTATGTAATCACACATAGAGGCTGCGTTGTTTTACATCAGGCGACCGCCGCCTGGAGAACCGGGAATCGTCGAACTTTTCGGATGAAGCATGTTCGAAGAGAAGGCAAATACAATTCAATCATTGCGGAACGCCTATTTTTATCGAACCTCTTTCTGGTGCTGGACAAATTATGCGCCTTTTCCTGCTATCGCTTATGCTGCTGTCAGGCAGCTATTGCAACGCACAATCATTGGTCTTGACAGCAGCCGACACTTCATCTGAGCGCATCAGAAAAGCTATTCACTTTCTTGGACGTTATCTAAGTGCCTTTGAAACTAAGGAAATACCGGACTACACACAATTCTGGAGTACGGCTGACTGCAGGCGTTCGCTATTGCCGGATAATATGGCTTATACCATAACGTTTGATGCACCTACTTACAGATTTTGCGACAAGCCTGTGCTGTTCTTTGCCCGCGATGAGCACAATTACATTCACCTGAAGACTTTGTTCGCGAGTACGGATAGTAGCCGGAATGTCTGCGTCTGGGCAATCACAAACCACTATGTAACCCTTGACGGCCAACCAAGATTTGTCAGTGAGCTTGAGCTGCACAAGGGAAATTACAAAAGTGTCCGGAACAGGAATATCACGTATCACTTTCCTGCGTCAATAAACTTCAGCTATGCCAAAAGCGATCAAATGATGGCGCGGCTAAAAAGGATAGAAAAACAATGGGGCTTTAAGCCTGTTAACATCAGTTACTACTTCGCGGCTAATGATGCTGAGCTTGTGAAGATGCGCGGCATGGACTACAATTATGCAATGGACAGGACAACCCCTTCGGGCATGACTTATGCGGAACAGCGAACCATCTTTTGTCAGGGACTTGGCGAGGGTTATTTGCATGAGGTGTTGCATGTTTACTTCAATCCGCTTTATGAGCAGTCGCTTATGTGCCATGCGATGATCTACTACTTGTCAGGCGGCCAGGGCAAAGACTTCAACTGGATAATACATCGCATGAACCAATATCTCCGTCAGTACCCGGAAACAGATTTAAGCAAGTACGAAAAGCTGCTGAGCAAAGACCCTATGCTGCACATTGACTATGTGACGAAGGGCTTGCTTTGTAAGATGATGGATGAGAAAGACGGCATAGTTGGGCTGAAGCGTGCGCTTCAATACAAGACGGTTGATGAATTGCTGCGAAAGGAGTTTGGTGTTGATACGAAAACTACTGATAGCTTCTTAAAGGCTTCCTTCAAACGATACGACCCGCAAGGAGCCAATTGAATGTTTCATGCATGCTCTTGAGTTGTAGCATTTCACTGAGATTCCCTTGCCTACTTCTATGAAAGCACATGGCGTAAGCAGATGTGCATAGAAAAAGCCCCGCAAATTGCGGGGCTTTTTGAGAAAATCTGGGCTCATTAAAGCCCGAGTAGCCGCGCTAGGAATCGAACCTAGATCAAGTGTTTAGGAAACGCCTATTCTATCCATTGAACTACGCAGCCAAAAAGAATTTCGGATGGCGAATTTCGGATTTCGGATTGAAACGTGCGCCGCTTATTTCCAATGTAGCGTGCCAATCAGGTGCTGCATGTCTGTGTGCAGAAACTCCGTCATTGGTTTCAGGGAATCTGCGTTCGGCGTTGCATTAAAATAAAGCGCTCCGCGCAGAAAATGCCGCGTGGAATCAGTGGCGAAAAACTGATAGGCAGATGCCGCATTGCCGCCTACACTATACAGAATACCATGCACGCCGTTTGAGGTGTGAAATGCAGGCGCGTTTATATAATCCGCTCGCTTGTCGTGGAAAAAGCTCATCTCGTGAGCGTCGGCCAGCAGCTTATCCAGGGAATGCCCGGCGTCTATCGTCTTGTAGGAGATGTAGAATGTGGCGCCCATATCCGGGAAGGCAATATTCATCCAGTAGGGATTATCGGGTTTCATGCCCGCCATTTCCGTATCCCTGGCGATGGTTCCGTAAACTGGGTATTCAAATGCATATGGAAAACCGGCGCTGTCAAACCGGCGATAGGTATGCCTGGGCGTATCAACGCGCGCATAGCCGCGGGGCTTTGGAGTGTACGTATCCGGCTTGCATGCAGCGCACGATAGAATTAAAAGGCCCAGGTAAAAAACGGATAGACGCATCGTAAAGTCATTGCCATTTGCTATGCAGCGCCGGCGCAGCGAAAATAGATAAGTAAAGGGAGGCGTCGGCAAGGCTGCGTATTTTCGCGCCTCAATTAATCATTCCAATGGAAAACCAGCAAAGCCCTGAACAACAACTGAACATAGAGCTGTCTGAAGAAATGGCTGACGGTCAATATGCTAATCTTGCAGTAATCACGCATTCTTTCGCCGAGTTTGTGATAGACTTCGTCAACGTAATGCCCAACGTTCCCAAAGCTAAAGTGAAAAGCCGGATCGTAATGACGCCCCATCATGCAAAGCGCCTTATGCGCGCGCTGGTGGATAATATCAAGCGCTTTGAGGCTGCGCATGGCGTTATTAAGGATCAGGAGCAGGTTGCTTTGCCGTTCACGTTCGGCGCACCTGCCGCTCAGGCCTGATCAATTTCCGGATTCCGGATTTCAATCCGCATTCTTCTAAACCCGCAATCCGCCCTCGCCCTCCGCAATGCAAAACAGAATACTTATCCTTGATTTCGGCTCGCAATACACGCAGCTTATTGCCCGTGCTATCCGTGAGCTGCAGGTGTATTGCGAGATACAGCCCTGCACGAAGCCGGTCGCTTATAGCGAAGATCTGAAAGGCGTCATTCTTTCCGGCTCGCCATTCTCCGTAAACGACCCGGCTGCGCCGAAGCCCGACGTCGCCGCTATTGCGCAGCATCTTCCTGTTCTCGGCGTATGCTACGGCGCGCAGCTTATTGCGCAGCAGTCGGGTGGGGACGTGGGCAAGTCCACGCACCGCGAATACGGACGGGCGCATCTGTCCTTGTTAGAACACTCGCCGCTGATGGCCACCGTCACAAACGGCTCGCAGGTATGGATGAGCCACAGCGATACGATCAAGAGCCTTCCGGAAGGATTTTCCTTGGTTGCAACAACAGAAAGCATTCCTGTTGCGGCATTTCAGGCAGGCGAAGACTTTGCGCCAAACCCCGTGTTCGGCATCCAGTTTCATCCGGAGGTAACGCACAGCACGGAGGGCCGGCAAGTACTCAAAAACTTCATCATGGATGTCTGCGGATGCCAGCCCGACTGGACGCCCGCGGCGTTTGTGGAAGACACGGTAAGCCGCATTGCCGCTCAGGTGGGCAACGCCGGTAAAGTAGTGATGGCACTGAGCGGCGGCGTAGATTCTACGGTGGCAGCTACCCTTATTCACCGCGCAATCGGCGACCGCCTTTCCTGCATTTTTGTGGACAATGGCCTGCTGCGCAAAGGTGAATATGAGCAGGTGCTGGAAGGTTACCGCCACCTTGGGCTGAATACGAAAGGCATTGACGCAAGGCAGCGTTTCTACACGGCGCTTGACGGCGTCAGCGACCCGGAAGGCAAGCGTAAGATTATCGGGGGCTTGTTTATAGACATCTTTCAGGAAGAAGCCACGCACATTCAGGAAGTAGGCTTCCTGGGCCAGGGCACAATCTATCCGGACGTGATTGAGTCGCTTTCCGTACATGGTCCGTCTATGACCATCAAGAGCCACCACAACGTGGGCGGCCTCCCGGAGAAGATGCACATGCAGCTTGTAGAGCCGCTGCGCTTTCTTTTCAAAGACGAGGTCCGCCGTATTGGCCGCCAGCTGGGCATTGATGATCTGTTTCTTTCCCGCCATCCCTTTCCCGGCCCCGGCCTCGGCATCCGGATTCTCGGCGCAGTAAGCGAGGAAAAAGCGCTTATGCTGCAGGAAGCGGACGCCATATACATTCAGCATCTCCGCGACAGCGGCCTTTACGCCGAAGTCTGGCAGGCCGGCGCAATTCTCCTGCCGGTGCAAAGCGTGGGCGTAATGGGCGATGAGCGCACTTACGAATACACGCTCGCACTCAGGGCCGTTACATCAGTGGATGGCATGACCGCCGACTGGGCACACCTGCCGCATGAATTTCTGGCAAAGGTGTCTAACGCTATTATCAATGGCGTGCGCGGCATCAACCGGGTGGTTTATGATATATCGTCTAAACCGCCGGCGACTATTGAATGGGAATAGCTTTCTTCACGGAATCTTTATGAAGCGCGTTTTATTATTTTTTTCATTGCTCCTGCCCGCCTGTGCAGCCATTCCGCATGAGGCCAATGCGCAGTTTTGGAAGAAGCTGTTTGGTAAGGAAGAAGAAAAGCGCCCGCTGCGAAAACCTTTGCAGCGGTCTGTGACAGACAAAAAAGGGGCTGCAACGCAAGGCGGAAAGAACATACCCGCTCCGCCGAAGCTGGCGCCAACGGTAAAGAAAGCGCGCTACCGGATTGATGTGCTGGCACCGCTGTATCTCAACGAGCTTGTTGCGGGCGGAAAGCCGGTTTATAAAAGCCATCTCCCCGACAAAGTACTTCCCGGCCTCTCCTTTTATCAGGGCATCCAGCTTGCCGCAGATACGCTTAGTGGCACCGGGCATCACCTGGATGTGTACGTACACGACATTTCCGACCCCGCCAAGTCTATAGATGCGCTGCTGAAGGGCAACAAGCTGGATACTGCCGACCTTATTATCGGCGCGGTGTCGGCGCCCCAGGTGGCCCCACTCGCGGCACTGGCAAAAAGGCGGAACATCAATTTCGTATCTACGCTCACGCCTGCTGACGGCGGGGTGCGGGGCAACCTCTACTTCAACCTGCTGCAGCCAACGCTACAGCATCACTGCGAGGTGCTCAAAGCTTCGGTGGCCAAAAAAGCGCGGTTTACCACGAACCTGTTGATCTATCACCGCAGTACGGTGCCGCTGGACGAGCAATGCTTCCGATACCTGACTAAGGACAGTTCCTTTGCCTATACCAAGGTGTCTATGAATGCAGCGATGCCGGCGGAAAAGCTGCGCAACTTCCTGGACAGCAGTATTTCCAATGTTATTGTGATGCCTATCGTAGATGCGGCATTTGCTACCCAACTGCTGGAGCAGTTAGGCAAGTCGTTCCCTTCGTACCGCTTTGAGGTATATGGCATGCCGTCCTGGAAGGGGATCGGCCTGCTTCGCAAGGAAGGCGCCCTGCCTAATGTCGGCATCACCATCTCATCACCATTCTATTTTGACCCAAGCAGCTCTGCCGGAAAGGGATTTTCCGATGCCTTCAATGAAAAGTATGGCGGCAGGCCCACAGAGCTTGCTTATCGGGGCTATGAGACCCTGTACTGGTACGCCTACCTCTTACAGCACTATGGCACCGTATTCAACGAGCACTATGCCGACAATGGCGCCGCCCCCTTTACACGCTTTGACATCCGCACAACGACGAACAAGGATGGAGCGCTGCAGTATTATGAGAACGGTCACGTATTTCTCTACAGATATCAGGGCGGCTCATTCAGCGTAGAACAGTAACCGTCGGATGGCTGTTGTATTGACTGAGCGGGTTTTGGGTTGAAAAAGCTTGTTTTATACGATACCTGAACGGGAATTGGCCTGAACAACGATGTTTCACCCGATCCCCTTTCTCCGACCGACTTGAGCAAGACTGCTTAATCCATTCGGCGAACGGGGATGCAGCTGCGCAAAAGTTTCGGGCCGGCCAGGCGGAACAACTGATGTCTGTCAGGCGCGTGACAATAAAAAAGCGGCGCTGTGGTCATCACAGCGCCGCTTTGCATAAAGACCTTTTGAGGAAGATTACTGCTTCTTCTTAGCATCCACAACCTCAACGTCAAATATCAGCACAGAGTTAGCCGGAATAGCCGGGCTTGGGCTTTGTGCGCCGTAAGCCAGTGTTGATGGAATGTAGAGCGTGCCCTTGCTGCCCTTAGGCATCAGTGCAATGCCTTCGTCCCAGCCGGCGATTACCTGGTGGGTGCCGAGGTTAAACCAGAAAGGCTGAACGTGATTAAATTTCGGATCTACGTTGGAGTCAAACTTTTCGCCGCTAAGCGTTGTGCCGGTGTAATTCATGCTGACGCTGTCGCCCGTAGTTGGCTTGTAGCCGCTACCCATCTTGTCCACCTTGTAGTACATGCCAGACGGCGTGCGTGTAGCCTTGATATTATTCTTAGCCAGAAAATCGGTGATAAGCTTCTCATCAACGCCAACCTGCTTGGCAGACGCCTCTTTTTGCTCTGCCTGAAGCTGCGACTGCGTCTTAACGGTCACAACAGACACCGTATATTCAATCTTCTGACCCTTACCCTTCTGCATCCACGGCAGGGGCTGGTTGCCGGCCTTGATCACGGAGTCAACCGCTACGCGGAACACGGCGCTGTCGCCCTTGCTAAGCATCAGAAACCCTTCAACCAGGTCGCCCTTAAAAGCAGGCGGCGTCACCTGAAATGGCACCGGCTGGTTGTTATTCATCTTGCGGGACTCAAACAGAATAGAGTCACCCTTGGGAAAGCGCACATAGCTCTTGATATGAAACTCCATATAATCGCCGATGGCAGGCTTCTGAATGCCCGGCTCGTCCTTGATGATTTTATATTCAAGGCCGTTAGCCGTCTTCTTGAAGCCGGCGTCCTGGGCATTGCAGGCGGAGAAAGTAAGTGCTGACAGGCCAAGGATGGCCGGAGTGAGGAGCTGTTTTACCATGTTGATTTTTAAGTGTGTGTAGGTCGTTTTTTAGAGCGGGTGAAATTCGGATAAAATCTTTTTGAAACGGGTCACAGTGTCGTTAAGACTTTCGGAAGATTTGCCACCTGATGCGTTGAAATGACCGCCGCCGCTGAAATGCTCGCGCGCAAATCGGTTCACGTCAAAGTCGCCTTTGCTGCGAAAGGACAGCTTGATTTCATCCGCCCGCTCGGTGATGAGCGTGGAAAAGCGGATGCCGGCAACGGAAAGCGGGTATTGGACAAGCCCTTCTGTATCGCCGATGTTCAGCTCAAAAAGCTTGAGGTCTTTGCGGGCAATGGTAATGAGGCCGGCGCTCCATTGCGGAAATAGCTCCATCTTCTCAATGAGCATATAGCCGACAAACTTCATCCGGTTGGCGCTCCACGCGTCAAAAACAGCTTCATGGATTGGGCTATGCTGCAGACCGCGGTCCTTAAAGTCGCCAATCATCCTATGCACAGCGCCGGTAGTAATGGGGTAGCGGAATGAGCCCGTATCGGTCATCGTGCCAGTGTACAGGCAGGTAGCGATGTCCAGATTGATAAGTGTGTTATCGCCGCTGAGGTTGATGAAATCATACACCATCTCGCAGGTGCTGCTCTTATCTGGTTCACTCATACCATAATCCCACACCGGCTTCGGGAACATGTGGTGGTCTATGAGGACTTTCGGTTGCGTGGCGGCATCCAATCCCGCCTGCAGACCTTTTACGCGGTCGTAGGCGTTGAAGTCAAGGCAGAAAATAAGGTCTGCTTCATTCAGCGCTGCTACGGCAGCTTCCGGCTGCTCTTCGTAATCAATGACAGCTTCCACGCCCGGCATCCACAGCAGAAAATCCGGCACGCTGCTCGGCGCGACGGGCGTTGCCTGATGTCCTTTGAGCTTCAGGTAATGATAGAGGCCAAGCATAGAGCCAATCGCATCGCCATCCGGCTTGTGGTGCGTTGTGATAAAAATCTTTTTCGGCGATTGCAGCAGCGGCAGGGCTTCAAGGATGGGCTTCATAGGCGGGCGAAGATAGGAATTGGTCTGACCGACCAAAGGGAGGTTTGCCCAATTCCGCCACGGCCAGTAAACACCTTTAAGAACATTCCAACACTCCAACGTTCCAACACTCCGACCCTCGCGCCTATCTTCGCGCCCGTTATTAAAAAATCACCCACAATGGCTACCAACCGCACTTTTACGATGATTAAGCCCGATGCCGTCCGCAACGGCCACATCGGCAACATCTTGCAAATGATTAACGCCGGCGGCTTCCGCATCGTCGCGATGAAGTACACCAGCATCTCGCTTGACCAGGCAAAGAAATTCTACGAAGTCCATGCTGAGCGCCCATTCTATGGCGAACTGACCGAATTCATGAGCGGCGGGCCGATTGTAGCTGCTATTCTGGAAAAGGAGAACGCCGTTGCCGATTTTCGCACGCTGATTGGCGCTACGAATCCTGCGAATGCAGAAGAAGGTACCATCCGCAAGAAGTATGCAACTTCTATGGGCGAAAACGCCGTACATGGTTCTGACAGCGATGAGAATACCGAAATTGAAGGCAGCTTCTTCTTCAGCGGGCTGGAGCGTTTCTAAGGAAAATATTTTTTGGCTGAATCCCGCGCTTCCGGCGCGGGATTTTTTATGCCTTGGGGTTTCGCGAAACCCATTGCCTTCAGGCGGCGATTCATAAGTCGTAACGCCCGTTTCGCGCAGATTGCCCTATTGGGAAAGGGACGCTTGCCAGACTGCAGCCACCTATCTGCTAAATAATCTCAACGCCATGCTCGCTGCAAACGCGACAATGCCCACCACAATAATCCGTCTTCCATGACGACGGTCTTCCGGCGTAAACTGATAGATGCGCGTTCCGTCAGGCAGTGTTTTCCTGCTGCTATCCAGATACCAGCCAATGACGATTCCGAGCAGTCCGCCAAACAGGGCCATTGCGTACCCGATGATAATCCAGACGCTGTCAAACTTCTCAGGCTCCTTGATTTTTTCATGCCGGTCCTTCTGTATGCCCTCCACTACCGACGAATGAATCGGAATGCCCCGTTCCTCCAATATATGTAGCGCCAGCACCTTGTTTAGGGGCCCCCATTCATCAGCCTTCAGCACAACATCTATCAATTCTTTGTCCGTGAATTGATACAACATGTAGTCATCGTCAATTTTTTGAATTTCGTTTTCATAGTGCCGCTCAAGAGCATTTCTTGCCGCAGCGAAATCCCGCGCGTGCATCCGCAATAAATAATGGGCGCTCAGTACATCCATGGGATATACCAACTCATGCAACTGCCCGCTGTCATTTTCAAGCTGTATGGCAATGCCCGCTTTTTGCAAAGCACGCGCTTCCGTCTCGGCAACACGCGGGTCTCTGTATTTTTCAAAAACAGGTAGCTGCTCCATAGAGTAAACTACATCAGCTCTTTCAGCTTCTCAATCACCGCGTCTACTTCTTCCTTCGTATTGTGCCGCGAGAAGGAAAAGCGAATCGGTACTAAAGTTTCCGATTTGCCATTGTAAAGCGCTTTAATCACGTGGCTCACCGACGAAGCGCCGCTGCTGCACGCGCTGCCGCCGCTGACGCAGATGCCCGCCATA
Source organism: Chitinophagaceae bacterium (assembly GCA_965246765.1). Classification (GTDB taxonomy): domain Bacteria; phylum Bacteroidota; class Bacteroidia; order Chitinophagales; family Chitinophagaceae; genus UBA1952. Next base: position 373,976 of record CBDFFJ010000004.1, on the reverse strand, counting down.
TCCAGATTGAAGAGCAGCATTTCGCTCTTGTCAGTTTTTGGAAAAGAAACATTCAGCACTGTGTAGAGCGAGGAGCCGGCCATATCGCCATTACAGACAGCCTGCGGGAAAGTCTCCGTGATGCGGCGGCACATATAGCCTTTCAGTTCATTGACATATGAGCTGTCCGAATCATAGCGGGAAGACGCCAGTTCCAATGCTCTTGCAAAGCCAACAATGCCGTACAGATTTTCCGTACCTGCCCGCATATTGCGTTCCTGAGAGCCGCCCGCCAGCAATGGATTAATCTTTATAGACTCATTGACGAATAAGACGCCAACGCCTTTCGGCCCGTGAAACTTATGACCGGCTGCACTGGCGAAATGAATCGGGAAAGAATGCATGTTCACCGGATAATGCCCAATGGTTTGTACCATATCGCAGTGGAAAAAAGCGCCGTGCTTTTCGCACAACGCGCCGACTTTTTCAACTTCCAGCAGGTTGCCTACCTCGTTGTTTGCGTGCATCAGCGTTACAAGTGTCTTGCCGTTGTTGGCAGTAAGCAACTCTTCCAGGCTTTCTAAATCAATGTGGCCCTTGTCTGTCAGCTTTACAAAGGACAACTGCACCTTTCCTTCCTTCTCAAGATTCTGAACCGTGTACAGCGTAGCATGGTGCTCAATGGGTGAGGAGATAATATGCGTACAACCTAAATCCTGCACGGCGGCGCGGATAGCTGTGTTGCTGCTTTCCGTGCCGCCGGATGTGAAGAAAATCTCCGCCGGCTTGCAGCCCAGAATCTTCGCTACCGACTTGCGCGCCGCCTCAATGGCCATCTTCGTCTCCCGCCCGTAGGAATAGATGGACGATGGATTGCCGAATTTTTCCGTGAGGTAAGGCATCATGGCGTTAAGCACTTCCGGGTCAAGGGGAGTAGTGGCGGCATTGTCAAAGTAAATACGCTGCATAGTTGGAGACTTGGGGCGCAAAAATAATCTATCCAAGCGGCTTTAGCCGTAAACCCGACACCCTTAACCCAAGGCTTCAGCCTTGGGGCGGCAAGCGGGCAACTACCACACCAGCGCGCTCGCACCCAATATCGCTGCATCTGCCTCCGGCAAGACCGATAGCAGCAGCTTCACTTTGCCTTTATAAATCCGCAGCATCGCGTCTTCCATATACCGCTGCGTTGGTTCCAGAATGATATTGCCCGCCCGCGCCAGGCCGCCGAACATGATAATGGCTTCCGGCGAAGTGATAGCCACGGCATCTGCAAGGCATTGCCCCAGAATCTTTCCGGTAAAATCAAAAAGCGCCAGCGCCAGCGCATCGCCGGAAGCGGCCGCTGCGCCGATTGCCTTCGCGGTAAGTGCTCCTTCGCGCAGCATGGAATCGTCGGGCCAAGTTTTTAGCCATTCCTCCGCCGTTCTTACGATGCCTGTGGCCGAGGCATAGGTTTCCAGGCAGCCCCGCCGCCCGCAGCCGCATTCCCGGCCGTCGCGCACTGCTATGACGTGCCCAAGTTCCCCGGCAAAACCGTCATGCCCGTAAATGAGCTTACCATTTGCCACAAAGCCGCTGCCTAAGCCGGTGCCGAGCGTTACCATGATAAAATCCTTCATGCCCTTCGCCGCGCCGTACATCATCTCACCGATTGTAGCGGCATTGGCGTCGTTGGTGATGGTTGTTTTCAGACCAATGGCTTCTTCAACCAGCCTTGCAAGCGGAATGACGCCCTGCCATTCCAGATTAGCGGCGTAAGCAATCTCTCCGGTGTAGTAATTGCCGTTTGGCGCGCCTACGCCTGCGCCCGCAACCAGTGGGCGGCCTGCTTCTTCAATCATCGGTAGGACGCGGCCCGCCAACGCGTCTATAAACGCCTCCGCAGTCCCATAGCCGCTTGTGAACATCGCATCCTGTGTCAGGATTTCGCCGCGGCGGTTCACGATGCCGAAGACGGTGTTGGTGCCGCCAATGTCTATGCCGAGGGCGAGGTCTTGCATATTTGTTCCGAATAGCTTGATTATGATGTGTAGGCCTATTTCCCAATCTTTTGTCATCCCGGAACGGGAACTATTAATAACAGGCTGCCTTTCGCATGGTGCAAGTTCCCGTTCCGGGATGACAAAAGTCGCTGTGTGTGGTGTTGTGCCTGTTTATTAAGCGAAACAGTTCCCAAGCGAGTATGTTTGCTTACACGCTATGGCACAAAATACTTCACGGCGCAGCTACGGCTTCGCTCTTTTCCTAATCGGCTGTCTGTTCTTCATCTTCGGCTTTATCACGTGGAGCAATAGCCAGCTTATCCCGTATTTTAAAATAGCCTGCGAGCTGACGCAGGCAGAGGGCTATCTCGTTGCCACGGCGTTCTTTGCCGCCTATTTTGTGATGGCGCTGCCTGCCTCCTACATCCTGCAGCGGACGGGTTACAAGCGCGGTATGAGCATCGGTCTGTTTGTGATGGCGGCGGGCGCGCTGGTATTTATTCCGGCGGCCAATGCACGTTCTTATCCTATGTTCCTGACCGGCCTGTTCATCATTGGGACGGGACTTGCGCTGCTGCAGACGGCCTCCAATCCTTACGTGACGGTGCTTGGTCCGCACGAGAGCGCGGCACAGCGCATTTCCATCATGGGCATCTGCAACAAGGTGGCGGGCATCATCGCCGTCTATTCGCTGGGCAGCATTGTGCTGAAGGATTCGGACGTGCTGGTGAAGCGCCTTGCCACGCTGGCGCCCGCGGAAAAGACCGCCGAGCTGAATGCGTTGATTCAGAGGGTAGTGGGACCGTATTCCATCATCGCCGCCATTCTGGTAGTGCTGGGCATTGCCCTGCTCTTTACGCCGCTGCCGGAAGTGCAGGAAGAGGCGAGCGAAGCGGACACGGCACTTTCTGCCAACAAAACGAGCGTGTTCCAGTTCCCGCACCTGCTGCTGGGCGCGCTGGCTATTTTCTTTTACGTGGGCGCGGAGGTGATTAGCTACGACACCTTCGCGGGCTTTGGCCAATACCTCGGCTACCCGCTGGATACGGCGAAGGCCTTCGCGACCTACACCGGCTACGGACTGCTGGCGGGCTATGTGGTGGGCATCATCGCCATCCCGCGCTTTATAGACCAGCGGCAAGCGCTGCTCATTTTCACCATCCTCAGCATGGCCCTCGTAGGCGCGGCTACGGTAGCGAAGGGTGAGGCCGCCGTGGTAGCCTTTGCCGCGCTGGGCTTTTCCAATAGCGTGATGTGGCCGGCTATCTTCCCGCTGGCGCTCAAGGGCTTAGGGCGTTTTACAAAGACAGGTGCCGCGCTACTGATTATGGGCATTGCCGGTGGCGCGGTGCTGCCGCCACTGTATGGGAAGCTGAGCGAGGGACTGGGCAATGAGCAGGCGGCTTATTGGGTGTTGGTGCCTTGCTATCTGTTTATACTATATTATGCCTTGAAAGGGTATAAAGTCGGGAAAGGGTAGCGGCGCTAACTGTCTAGCAGCTCAAACATCTCCCTTGGCGATACAATCTTCGTCCCATTATATTCGGCCACTGTAAAGTCGGCTGTATTTCCTGTGACAAGATAACTGGCGCGACAGGCCGCCGCAAGTTCCAGAAGTCTGTTGTCGGGTTCATCAGCAATTATGCTGACCGTCTCAGTCGGGTTAAATCTGATTGCGTAGCGCTGAATATCTGTAATCATCGCTTGCGCTCTCGCCTCAAAATCAGGAAACTTACTAAACTTATCCCGGCTCAGCACTTCAATGTATTCCGCAAGAAGCGGGTTGGAAATGCAAAGCTGTAGTTCCGGGTCGGCAAGGATGCGGTCAACAATCAGGTATGGGTAACTGCGCTGGATATTGGCTGATACCAGAACATTGGTATCAAGAATGAGCCGCATTGCGATTTCTTACGGCTGCTACTTCCGCTGAAATTTCATCCATTGTCATGTCTGATAAGCCATACTGCTCGGCAAGCCGGACAGTTTGAGCAAGGTTTTGACGGCTAATTTCCCGGCTCACAGTATCTAAGAAGTCAGTAAAGGAGAGCCGCTCGGATTTCAGGCCAAACTTCTGATATTCAAGGTCTGATATGTCTATGGTGAGGGTTCGCATAGCACCTTGTGATTTTATCTAAAATTAGTCTGTTTTGTTGACGCTACACATTATTTTTTCAATGTACACTATTAATGTCTTTTGCTGTCGTAAGTGTACTATCTACAACTTTAAAATCGCTTTTATCTCTTCAACTTTATAAGCAGGCTTTCGCTTGTGAAGCATTGCATGGCAGTTAGGGCAAACGGGGATCAAATCATGAATCGGGTCAACTGAATATTCCTCACCAATTAAGGCTAACTCAATCTTATGATGAACGTGAATAAAGTCTCTACCAAGCTGTCCATAGAATTTTTCAAATGAAAAATCACATATTTGGCATTTTAGCCCGAAATGTTCTATACACAATTGTCTAGCGACCGGATTTCTTTCATAAGTATTGATTAAAACCTGCTTCGTTTTTCCTTCTGAATATTTCTGAGTATCTTCTACTTCGTCTGGATATACAATGTCATTAATTGATACATCTATTAATGGCATATATTTTGAGTAAATTTCTCTGCGTTTTTTCACAGGAGAGCCGGACTTCTCTTCATAGTAGTCAATGTGTTGTGATAAAGACAGTAAGGCCATTCGTAGTGCTGCTTTTCCTTGCTCGTTATAAATTCTATTCAAATAGTACTCGGTGGCAAAACTGTTTGTGGTTCTAGTAAACAGTTTGCCCTGAATCAAGTTTGAGTAATTGTAGACGTAATCTACTGCCGAGTTTGAGTTCATGCCAATTTTAGTCAATGAATTGACTCCTTCCTTAAGACTTATTAATCTGTTGTATATTTGCTTGCCAACTTCATATGATGCTGCCACCATTTCTGGCGAAATCTTACCATTAGCTCTTGAAAACATAAATACTGATTTGGATTATGATTTACAAAAAATAAATATTACCTCACCCCGGTATCCTTGCCATATACTTCGCCATCTCCGCAATCTGCTCCGTCACCTGCTTATTCGTCGCCTTAGCGCTCTTCGCTCGGGCAAAATACATTTTCGCTCCGCGGAAATCCCGGCGGTTCAGCGCCAGGTTGGAGAGCTGCAGAAATGCCATCGCCTCGCTGTCCTTATCCGGCAGGCCCAGCTTTACGGCCTGGCGCAGGTGCTCATAGGCTTCTTTCGTATTGCCCTTTTTAGCTGCAATGGAGCCAAGCTGCAGGTAAGCGGTGCCCTCCGCGCCCTTCTCCGTCATACCTGAGGCAAGACTTTTCTTGAAATCCGCTTCAGCCCCGTCCAAATCTTCGGTGGTGGCTGCCGAAAGCTGTCCGCGCAGCATAAAGTAAGACGAGCGCAGCGGCTTGTACAGCCATTCCGGCTTCTTCACGCGACCAAGCATCGCTTGCGCACCTTCCATATCGCCGGCCTCCATATAGGTTTGCAGCAGCGTCATTGGGCCAACCATGAAGTGGGCCACCACCATAATAACGGCGATAAGCATTGGTATCCAGGCAATCCACCATGTCACCTCAAAGCCCAGCAGGAAGCCGAGGAGGATGAGCGCAGCGGCAATTGGCAGGCGGTTAAAGACAATGAACTTTCTCAGCGCGAAATTCTTAATCATAGGGCCGCAAAGGTAATTTTCCTGGCCCCTCCAATCGTGGAGAAGTTTAGCCGTCCCCAGACCGCTAATTTTTCAACCTTTGGAGGCTTATGTACACCTCCGAGACGCAGGTCCGCGTCCGCTACGGCGAGACTGACCAGATGGGCTTTTTATATTATGGCTACTACGCGCTTTATTATGAGGTGGGCCGCGCGGAAGCTATCCGTCAGCTTGGATTTACGTATCGTGAGCTGGAAGAGCTGGGCATTCAGATGCCGGTGGTAGAGCTGCACGCCCAATACTTCCGGCCTGCGCTTTACGACAACCTGATTACCGTCCGCACCATTCTGAAAGAATTGCCCGAAGGGCCGAAAATAAAGTTTCATTCAGAGCTTTATAATGAAGAAGACGAGCTGCTGAACAAAGGCGTCACCACGCTTGTTTTCTACGACCCGAAGGAAAAGAAGAAGGTACACATGCATCTGGAAATGGCAGGCCGACTGGCACCTTTTTTTGACCAATCATAGCAATGCACCAACAAGCAACCATCATCACAATAGGCGACGAGCTCCTCATAGGCCAGACCATTGACACCAACTCCGCATGGATGGCGCAGCAGCTCAATGCGCTTGGCATAGACGTGCGCCGCCGCATTGCCGTCGGCGATTCACGCGAGGCAATTATTGGCGCGCTGGACGAGGAGTTGCCGCGCAATGATTTAATCTTTCTCACAGGCGGCCTTGGGCCAACCGCTGATGACATTACAAAACCACTCTTAGCGGAATACTTTGGCGGAAAGCTGGTGATGAATGAAGACGTACTTGCGCATGTAAAAGACATCTTTACCAAGCGCAAACGCGCCATGCTGGACCGTAACTTAAAGCAGGCAGAAGTGCCGGACGTCTGCACCGTTCTCTTCAACAAGATGGGCACCGCGCCGGGAATGTGGTTTGAAAAGGAGGGCAAGATTGTCGTTTCTCTGCCGGGCGTGCCCTATGAGATGATTCACATTATGGAAGAGGAAGTGTTGCCCCGCCTGCGCATAACTGCAACCACAGACGCCATTGTCCACAGAAGCATCATTACTGCCGGCGAGGGCGAGAGCTTTATCGTTGAGCAAATCACAGACTTGGAAGACACGCTCCCGCCGCACATCAAGCTGGCCTACCTGCCCAATGCCGGCATGGTGCGTCTCCGCCTGACGGGGCACGGCCCCGACGAGATGCGGCTGATTAAAGAAGTTGAAATGCGCCGTGATGAGATTGCCGCGCGACTGGAAAAAATAGTAGTGGATTTAGAAGATGTTCCACTGGAGCAAATCCTTGGAAAAGCGCTTGCCGGTCAAAGTCTGATGCTTGGCCTTGCCGAAAGCTGCACAGGCGGCTACATTGCGCACCGAATCACGCAGATTATGGGCTCCGCGCAATACTTCATGGGCAGCATCGTCTGCTATCAGGAGTCAGTCAAGGAAGAAATTTTAGGCGTGAAGCGTAGAACAATTGAGCACCATTGCGTGGTAAGCGAGGACGTGGCGAAAGAAATGGCAGAAGGTGCAAGAAAGGCACTTAACGCCGACATTGGCTTTGGCGTTACAGGTCTGCTTAGCGGCTCCGGCGAAAATCGCGTACCGGTCGGGACGGTGTGCATGGCCTGCGCGAAGGATGGGAAAACCGTTAGCAAAACATTTCACTTTCACATGGACAGACTGCGCAATAAAGAGCTGGCCGTCACGAACGCCTTGCTCTTCATCTGGAAATTTGTACACGATAAATTGTAGGAACGCGCCGAGGCGTTCTGAATAGCACATGCAAAATAAAAATCTCATTTTTCTCGTAGGCATGCCCGGCGCAGGCAAAACGTTTTGGGGCAAGACATGGGCGCAGCAGCACGGCTGGGGTTTTGCTGACTTGGACGAGCACGTTGAGCAGATAGCGGGCTATTCTCTGCAGCAGATTTTTGCCGCGTCCGGCGAAGAAGGTTTTCGGGCAATAGAAGCCGTTGTGTTGGAACAAGCCATACAAGGCAGCGGACGAACGAATACTATCATTGCCACCGGCGGCGGAACGCCCATGTACGGCGATAATATGGATGTGATGCTCGCCGCCGGGTGCGTCGTACATCTGACGGCAAGAATCAAAACGCTTCAGAGTCATCTTCGCGACAGCAATACCGAAAGACCGCTGCTAACAGAGCTTTCCGGTGAAGCGCTGGACGCTTTGCGTGAAAAGCGCACGCCTTTTTATAGCCAAGCGCACATGCAGATTGAGGTGGAACGAATAGGCGAGGGTACCTTCGCGCAAATTCTGAAAGCATGTACAAACCGGCCATCTTAGGCGGCGCCATCTTCGCGGCACTGGCTGTAATGCTCGGCGCCTTCGGCGCGCACGCACTGAAAGAAACGCTTACACCACAGCAACTCGGCGTTTATGAAAAGGGCGTCACTTACCAATTCTATCACAGCTTCGCGCTGCTGGCGGCCGGAATACTGTTCAGCGCTTATCCATTTGAGAGCGTGAAGTGGGCTTCGTGGCTGTTTATGGCTGGGATAGTGCTGTTCAGCGGCTCACTTTATTTGCTGGTTGCGCTGCAAAGTAGGGGTAGCAGCATTGGCCCGGCAGGTATTATGACACCGATTGGCGGGCTGTGTTTCATCGGCGGCTGGATAAGCCTCATTCTTGCCATTCTTAAAAAGAGCTAAGCAACACGTGCGTCCATTCGTTATTGCCCGTGATGTGTTTGTGCTGGCTGCTATTACGCTGACCATCCTTGCTGGATATAAGATTTCGTGGTGGTGGCTGGCTGCGTTACTTGCCATTTACGGACTTATACTTTTCCTCGGCGCTACTTTCATCCGCTGGAATTTTTTCATTCCAGCCCGCCATTACGGCGACCGCGGGAGCAAGCAGCTTGCGCTGACTTTTGACGATGGCCCGGCAAAGCATACGGAGGATATTCTGGATTTGCTGAAGGCGGAAGGCGTGCCAGCGGCATTCTTCAGCATTGGTAATCGCGCGGAGGCCGGGCCCGGCATTGTGAAGCGCTGGCATGAGGAAGGCCACCTCATCGGCAATCACAGCTATGCGCACAGCTTTCATTTTGACTGGCAAAGCCGTACTAAAATGATTGCCGAAATTGAGCGCACGAATGCAACGATTAAAGCGACAACCGGCTTAGCGCCACGCTTCTTTCGTCCACCTTATGGCGTAACCAACCCTGAGCTTTCGCAAGCTGTGACGCTGACCAGTATGCACACGATTGGCTGGAGCCTCCGCTCGTTTGATACGAAAGCGAATAGCGCCGACAAGCTGCTGCAAAAGCTGTTACGCGAGGTAAAGAGCGGCGATGTAATTCTGCTGCACGACAGTATGCCACATACGGCAGCTATTTTAACAGCTTTCATCCGCGGCTGCAGGGAAAGAGGATTTACTTTCGTGCGCCTTGACGAAATGCTGGGCCTTGAAGCGTATGCGTAGTGCTGTTTTATTCTCCTTTTTTTTGTTGCTAAGTTTCGCGGCATTCGGGCAACCGAAGGGCTACAAGCCTGTGGCAAACGCGGCTGCATTCCAACAATCGCTGCAAAAGGCGACGGCTTCAGACCAAAGCATTCAAAGTGATTTTACGCAGACCAAACATCTGTCGCTGCTAGCCGATAAGATTACTTCCAAGGGCAAATTTTATTACCGAAAGGAAGATAAGGTTCGCATTGAATACTCGTCGCCCTTTCAATATCTGGTAGTAATGAATGGGGGTCAGATGATGGTAAAAGACGAACAAAAAACTTCGCACATCAACGCGCGCAGCAGCAAGACGATGCAAAGCGTAAACCGCATTATGCTGGACTGTATGCGGGGGACGGTTTTTTCCAATCCAGATTTTAAGGTAGCAGCTTATGAGGGCGGTAATGGCTACCTGCTATCGCTTTCTCCGGCAAACGACGCCATTAAAAAGCTGTTCAAGCAGATAGACGTTTATCTGACGCGCGACAGCTTTGACGTGGACAAGCTGAGCATGGTGGAGCAGGGCGGCGACTTTACAGAGATGAGCTTTTCAAAAACGCAGCATAATCTTGCGCTGAATGAGGCCCTGTTTAAGGTTCGTTAGTATTGCAGCGGCTGCATTGCTGCTGTTATCCTGCGGGCATCCGTATAAGCATTTACGGGCAATTTCAAATGGCGAAAGCGTTTTGCGTTATAAGCCGAAGATTGAGCGCGAGCTTTATCGCTGTGTGGTAGATGGACGTTTTCTTTTAAGGAAATTTCACTTGAGCGGTATCTTGCTTTTTAAGTCATTTGAGGATGGTTCAACGCGCGCCGTTTTTCAGAATGAACTTGGCTTTGCTTTTTTTGATTTTAAGTGGAATGTGCAGGACTCATTTTCGGTTGCAAGCATCATTGAGCAATTAAACAAGCCTGCCGTAATAAAAACGTTGCAGCGTGATATGGAGCTTACGCTGATGAAAGGCTTATCGGCAAACGATGAACAGTATTACAAGCTTGATGGCGATACAGTCTCTCGTTTCCCGATTGGCGAGAAGGGCGCTGCGTGGTATCGTTTGCAGAATGGCCGCGTGCGGCTAATAGATTATGTCGGCAAGTCGCGCATTACGACGATAGATTTGCAAGGCTCAGGTGTTAAGAATGCTTTGCCGGATGTGGTTCATATCAAACATCACAAGGCGCATTTTACGATTGACCTTAAAAAGCTCAATACCGCAGATGAAGGATAATTTCTACAGCGTTTCAGCGCTAGAGCAAAGTGATAGCAGCCTGAGTTGTACACTACATTATAACGCTGAGCATCCCATTTTTAGCGGACATTTTCCGGGTAATCCGATTGTGCCAGGCGTTTGTACGATGGCTATGGTTAAGGTGCTATTAGGACAAGCCACAGGTCTGAGCCTGATGCTTGCCGAATCAAAAGCAGTGAAGTTCCTCGGACTTATAAGTCCGGATATATCTCCGCAACTGAGTATTTCTTGGAAAGAAGAGGCTGGCGGCATTACTGCTACAGCGACTTTGCACGCAGGAGCGACCTCGCTGTTTAAGATGTCGGCCTTTTACAGCGCTGTATAAATTGTCAGCAACTTACGCTACCACATGGTAGGTCACAGCTTACGCTGCAACCAAGCGCTGCAACCAGCGGCGTTTACTGATTATCCCGCCACTCGTACACCCAAGCGCTCTGAATCATTTCCAGATGGCCTTCGGTGCTCTGCTCGCGTGTGCCCTCAAAGCCGGGGATTTGCAGCACCCATTCCAGCAACTCAGTGAAGCGCACCCGGTAAATTTTCGGTTCGCCGAAGTCGTCGCCGAAGCGTTCGTACAGCTTTAGCGCAATGTCTTCGTGGTCGGCCCAGTTGATTGGCGGTTCGTACATGGCTGTCGTTAGTCTTTAGTAGATAGTCGTTAGTCTATTCGCCGTGGAGGAGGCTTTGGTCGGGAATGGTAACTGTCAACTCACCACTTCCGGCTGCTTCCAGAATACACTGACAACCTAAGCGGGAATTGATGCGCGGATTGCGCGCCCGATCAATGAAATCTTCCTCCCGGTCAGAAATTTCCGGCACATGGTCATCGCCGCTTTCTAAATAAACGTGGCAGGTGCTGCAGCCGCAAACCATGCCGCAGTTATGATGAAGCTCAATGCCGTGCTCCTCCGCAACTTCTACAAGGTTCTGGTCGCCGGCAATATTGCTGAGCGTTACAGGCTGAAGGCCTTTCTGCTCAAACTTAAAATGGATAGAATACATGAATCGGATAGGATGGAATCTTAACGCCCGCAAATGTAGGCTGTAGCGCACGCTCTACCCACCGATAAGCCCATACTGATTCATTATTGATGCGGAAATTGCTTTGTAAAGCTCCTGCCACTCCGGATGCGCAGCCAGCATCTGCTCATGATGCTGCATCGTAACGGCATCGCCGCGCCGCGCGGGGCCGGTTTGTGTGTCCGTCGGATGCGTCGTGCGAAGATTTGCAACTGTTTGTTCTATCAACGGTTGCAGAAGGCTTACCGGTAGCCCCTGCGCTGCGGACATGTCGGCAGCGATTCCGAGGAGATGATTGACGAAGTTGTTGCTCAACACCGCCGCAAGATGCAGGTGTTCCCTTTGCGCGCTGTCTGCATCGTAGCTTGTATCGCAGATGGCCTTTGCAACGCCGCGCGCAACTTCCCAAGCCGTGCGCGAATTACCTTCAATCAATGCTGGAAATGCGCGGTGCGTTGGCAACGCCGCCTTGCGGATGGAATACACCGGCCATACAACTCCGCTGTGCGCGCTAACTGTTTCCAGAACGCTCATTGGCACACTTCCGCCGGTATGGAGAAGGGTAGTGTGTCGCAATGAAAGCGAACGCGCAACATCTGCGATAGCCGAATCGCTGACGGCGATGATGCAGGCATCCGGGCCGTCATTTATGGCGCTTAACGAATCAAAACGCGGTAGATAAAAAGCATCGCAAAGTTCCTGTGCCTTGTTAGTATCCCTTCCCCAAAGGCCAATGCAAGTGTGGCCTGCTGCCGTCATTCGCGATGCGATGAGCCAGGCCATATTTCCTGTTCCAATGAGCGCGTAGGTCATGAAAGTCGCTTGCGGTTGTTGATGAAATATGTTTCCATCTGGCCGCGCACGGTCTCTTTCAAACTTTCGGCGTCTTGCATCGTCATCCCTTCTGTGGAAACTTCCGGCAGGAAGTGAAAATGCACAACGCTTGGCCATGCCCAGAATTTAGGTCGGTCGGGCAGGATGCGGCGGGTATTGAAAATGAGCGCAGGGATGATGGGCTTCTGCGAAGAAATAGCTGTTGTAAAAGCACCGCGATGGAACGGCTGTAGCGGCTGGTCGCTCTTATTGCGCGTGCCTTCCGGGTACAGACAGAGGTGGAGGCCAATGTCCAGCATGCGCCCCATTTGATTGAAGCTTTCCCGGCGACTGGCTTCGTCTTTCCGGTTTACAAGCACAGAGCCGGCCTTGTATATCACGCCAAAGACCGGAACCTTCGCCATCTCCACCTTTGCCAGCGTCTTATTCGGCCCCGGAATCCATGGCGAGGAAACAGGCACATCTGCAAACGAATTGTGGTTACAGACGACGACATAGTTCTGATCTTTCTTAAAATTGTTCTTACCCTTCCGAAAAACAGGACAGAGGGCCAGCGGCATATAAACGCCCATCCAAATCCGGAAAATCGGATGCATCACCTTCGCGCGCTGCGGCTCTTTCAGGAGGGATGTGAGCCACACTGGAATGAAGATGACCAGCATCGTGGCCGCGAACATTAGCAGCGCGTACACGAAGTAGATATGGCCAAAGATGCGTTTAACAGGATGCACGGTTCAGTCTTATATAGCACCCTCATGGCTATGAAATGGATAGCGATAATCTTTCGGCGATACCAGTGTTTCCTTCACCGTCCGGGCGCTCAGCCAGCGGAACAGATTCAGCACAGAGCCAGCCTTATCATTCGTGCCTGACGCACGCGCGCCGCCGAATGGTTGCTGTCCTACCACCGCCCCGGTCGGCTTGTCGTTGATGTAGAAATTGCCGGCAGCATTCACCAGCTTCTTCGTCATTACTTCAATCGCATAGCGGTCTTGCGAAAACACGGCACCAGTCAGCGCGTATGGACTTGTGCTATCCACTATGTCCAGCGTAGCTTCCCACTGGTCGGCTTCGTAGGTGTAGATGGATAGTACTGGGCCAAAAATTTCTTCGCACATCGTTACATATCCGGGATCGGTCGTGTCAATGATGGTCGGCTCAATAAACCAACCCTTTTTGCTATCGTAGCCGCCGCCGACAATGATTTTGGCTTTACCGTTGCTTTCCTTCACGCCATCCAGATATTTAGCGATGCTCTTAAAGCTCTTTTCATCAATAACAGCATTGATGAAATTGCTGAAATCATCTACCGGCCCCATCTTCATCGTCTTCACTTCCGCAACCAGCTTCTTCTTTATTTCCTCGGCAAGATTAGACGGCAGGTAAGCGCGGGAAGCCGCTGAACATTTCTGACCCTGGTATTCAAAAGCACCACGCGCAAGCGCCGCCACTACAGCATCCACATCAGAAGTAGGGTGGACGAACACGAAGTCTTTACCGCCGGTCTCACCCACAATGCGAGGGTAAGTTTTCATATTCCCGACATTCTCGCCGATGCTCTTCCACATAGAGTTGAACACGCCGGTTGAGCCGGTGAAATGGACGCCGGCAAAGTCGCGATGCTTGTAGCAAACCTCACCCACCATCGGGCCGGGAGGGTAAATAAGATTGATGACGCCTGCGGGAAGTCCTGCTTCCAGTAAAATTTCCATAAATACCGCTGCGCTGTACACCTGTGTGTTCGCAGGCTTCCAGACCACCACATTGCCGCACATGGCGGGCGCAGTGGGCAGGTTGCCTCCAATCGCCGTGAAGTTGAACGGTGTGACCGCCAACACGAAGCCTTCCAGCGGACGATACTCCATGCGGTTATGCACGCCTGCGGGAGAAATAGGTTGCTGATTGTAGATACCAGTCAAGAAGTGAACGTTAAAGCGCAGGAAGTCTATCAGTTCGCAGGCCGAGTCAATCTCCGCCTGATAGGCGTTCTTGCTTTGGCCGAGCATCGTAGCCGCATTCATCTTATAACGATAGCGCGTAGCCAGCAAATCTGCAGCTTTCAGGAAAATTGCCGCGCGATGCTCCCAGGCCATTTCACCCCAAGCCTTCCGCGCGCCAAGGGCGGCATTGATGGCGGCATGCACATGGCTTTCATCGCTTTTGTGGAAATGCCCGAGCAGATGCCCCGTCTCATGCGGCGGACGGATTTCTACCTTTTCACCGCTGCGCACTTCCTCGCCATTGATGTACATCGGGATATCCTTCTCGCTGCTTTTAGCTTCCTTCAACGCGGCCTTCAGCGCTTTGGTTTCGGGACTCCCGGGAGCGTAATTCAGAACGGGTTCGTTGATGGGCTGAGCAAAAGAGAAATAGGCGTTATGCATCTTGTGCGGGATAATTTTAAGAAGCTGCAAAGCTAAGGCTGCCCTCGCTGCATTTCAGGGGCATTGCCCTGCGGGACATCCGATCTGAGCCATTTCTTTTATCTTCCACCCGTTATGGAAGCAGCGCAGCAACAGCGATTTCGTATCGGTGCATTCCTGGCATTTGCGGCCATGTGTGTGCTGCTGTTGTTTTCTGCCTTTTATTATAAAGAACGAATGCTTTTGTGCGACGCGGCGCATATTTTTCTACGCATCGCCAACGATAAACATTTGCAGATACAGCAGCTTCGGCTGGGCTCCTTCATCACGCAGATAGTGCCTTTGGTCGCAGTTAAGCTGCATGTTCCGCTGAAGTATGCTTTGTTAGCATACTCCCTAAGCTTCAATCTCTTTTACCTGCTGGTAATGGCTGTCCTGATTTTCGGGCTTCGGAATTACCGGCTGTCTATCCTGATGGCATTTTACTATCTGCTGATGGCCACGGACACCTTTTATTGGCCAAACAACGAGGTTCATCAGGGAATGGCGTGGATGTTTCTGTTTTTTGGGATTTTGCTGCGAGCCGGAGCGCGGAATGCAGATAGCCTTTCGCTCGTTCTTATTGTGTTTTTGATTGGCGGACTCGCACTGATGACGCATGCCTTGGTCAGCATACCTTTTGTTTTTCTTCTGGTGTTTTTTACCTGCCTGGGCAGACATGATTGGCCGTTTTCCAGGGAAAAGACAATTGTAATTTTTGTTTCAGCGATCATAATGCTTCTTGTAAGAATTCTAGTTATAAAATATTTTGCAGGATACGATAGTGGACTATTGAGCAATTTGCCGGTCTGGAAAGCTCGTTCCTTCCGCGAAGCATTTACCAATGATTGCGCGCGCGCGCTGCTTGCAAACCTGCGAACCAACTTTTGGCTATTGCCGGTCTTTTTCCTGATCGGAGCAGTTTCTTTAATAAAAAGGAGAAAATATTTTCTTTTAATATGGACGACTATTTTTTCTATTTCGTTTTTTCTGGTGTGCTGCGTAGCGTTTAGCGGTTTCCTGGCTTTCTATATTGAAAGCGAGGTAATGCCTCTGAGTATTTTGGCCTGCACGCCCTTTGTCTATATCTCGCTATCAGAATTTAGGCGGGAGCTTGTATGGGCAGTTCTGTTTTTTGCATTTGCTGTCAGAATACAAAGGATACATACGTCATCTTACCTGTTCACTTCCCGATACCGTTTCCTGAATGATGTCGTCTTTCGCATGGAGCAAAGAGGAATCAATAAGCTGGCTTTAATAAGAAAGACCGATTTAACTGACCAGCGTTTCATGCTTGACTGGGGTGTACCGGCGGAGTCTTTGCTGGCCTCGGCACTGCTGGGGCAAAATCCCCAAAAAACGCTGTACATCAGCAACGCAGAAACGATTTTGAGCCAGGTGCCGCACGACAGAGCGACCTTCATCACAACCCATGACGTATGGCGGTATGAAAACATGAATCGTCAGTATTTTCGGATTGATACGGCCAGCAAATACGTGATACTTCCGTTTGATGACTTTATTGCCCCTCTGTCTAAGACGTCCCGGCAGCGATAAGCTATGCGGATTAAAAATCAGTAGCATGCCTATCTGAAGCTTGAACGCCTTCATCTCTTACCGACCTCCCTATAATCTGATGCGCAATGGCACTAAGCTGAAGCAGTTGCTGACAATCTGCGACATCAGCATAGGCATGGAAGATGGAATAATCGCCATCATAACCGTCAACAAAGCCAGCTACCAGAACCGCCGGAAGGAGGGAGCGACGTTTTCTGCTGCGCTGGATAAAGCCTACCGGCAAATGCTGAGGGATGCAGGCGACAACGCCATTTACCCGCCTGTTTTATAATTACCGGAGGGCCTAACTTGCAAGGCATGTCTTACATTCTCTCTACGCTTTACGACTTTGAAGGCGGCGATGCCGTGGCTATTTATGCTGCGGGCCTTGCAGACACTCTGGGGCTGCCGCTGCGTATTGTATATCCCTACATAATACCCGTGGCGCTTGGTGAAATGCCCATGCCTTTACTTCCCGTGGAAGAGGTGCGCGCCGCCGCAGACAGTCGGCTGACCCGCATATGCAATGCCCTGAAGGACGGTTTCCCCGCCCTTTCTGTTTCTACGGAAATAGCATACGGCACCTTGGCCGATGTGTTGGACGACAATAGTACGGATGATCTGCCTTTGCTGACGATTATCGGAAATGAATATGGCAAAGAAGAAGAGGAATGGCTGGCCGGCGACAGCGCTACCATTCTTCGCGAGGGCAGGGGGCCGGTGCTGGCTATCGCTGCCGACGCGCCCTTCAAAAGCCCACGGCACATCTGCCTGGCCTGCGACGCGCAAACCCTGCGTGACGGACTTGCCGTAGCGCCGCTTCAAATGCTTGGTGCAAAGCTTGGCTTCAGGGTAACAGTGCTTCACGTAAAGAATGAAAGCGAGGAAAGTTTAGTCTTCGCGGGATCGGTATTACAGCGCCAGCTTGAAGGCGCAGAGGCCGGCTACGTTGAAATCTCTTCAGGCGGAGATGTGGATGGTGCAATTGCGGCTTTTGCAGAAGCTCATGGCATGGACTGGCTGGCTATAGCCCCGCACCATTATGGCTTCTGGGCCGGGCTTTTTCACAAAAGCCACACAACCCGTGTACTGCACCTTGCACATATTCCGGTACTGGCGCTCCATAGCAGCAAAATCTCTTAAATATTAAATGAAAAGGCCGGCGAATAGCCGGCTTTCCAGTTTAATTTCTAAGCAGCGAAGGCTTAGAAGCCATCGCGGCCAAATTTCCAGGACATTGGCATAACGATGAATGAGAGCATGGTTGTGCCTTTGCTTTTGAAAGTCGTCTGCTCTACATCGCCTGGCACGTTGTGCCCGTAAGAGAAATAGTCAATATTGCCAGCCACATAGGTGGCGCGGATTTTCATACATATACCGGCAAAAAAGCCAAATTCTGCCCGCACATACGGCCGCACGTGAAAGTTGAAACCGCCTACCTCACGATAAATCGTGAGATCCATAGATGGGTAAACACCGGCGCCTACGGATGCGCAAAGGCGCTCCACACGGCTGAAGGTTGCGTCGCAGCCATACTTATAATCAGCGCCGACAGGCAGTCCCATCTCAATAGTGCCGGAGCCTGCAGATGTAGTACCGGTACGGCTATTGGCAGAGTACGCAAAGGTGCCGCCGTCCCAGAGATACGCATTGTACATATAGGAGAAGCCAACCGCAATGCGGCTAAGCTCGCCCATTCTTGTTACAGGCCAATAATAACCGCCGGATATGCCAAAGCCGCTTTTACTTGTAAGGCGGGTATTAAAGGATGTATCCTTAAAGACACCGGTATTCTCATTAAATGAAGTAGCCTGGTAGCTGAATTGTGCTGATGCGATGCAATAAGAATAACCCAACTCAAAACTTTTGGGCCCGCGCGGAGGCCGTGGATAAAACTGTGCGGTCGCATGCATTGCGCTTAAAGCAGTAAGTATTGCTGAAAAAAACAGTGTGCGTATTGAACTCACGGACATAGAAGTGTTTAGGCCGCGAAACTATAGTAGAAATGCATAATTGCATAATTGCAGCGGGAGACCTTTAATATTGCCGGCATGGAGTGCTTTATTCTTCCATCACTACGGCCGGCGCCAAGCAGCGGTAAGGGCAGAGGCATATTTACCGGCCTTGCGCTTAAAGCCGACATCGTCGTAGAATGCTCCGCTGTGATTGTTCTGGATAGCGCCGCCCGTGCATTGCTGGATCAGACGCTGCTGCACGATTATATATTTGAATGGCAGCCCGATGGACAAGAGCAATGTTGTGTTGCGCTTGGGTATCTGTCTTTATATAATCACTCATTTGCCGCGAACTGCGAGTATTTCATGGATTACGAGTCGCAGACTATGAGCATCCGCACCGTGCGTCCGATTGCGGCAGGCGAGGAGCTGACTATAAATTACAACGGCGACTGGGATAATCAGTCGCCGTTGTGGTTTGAGCCGGAGCCTTAGTCTTAGTAGCTGTTGTACCACATGCTCTTCCTGTACATAAAAGAGAAAGGCATAAGAATGTAAGAGACAGTGATGTTGCTTTTGCCGATGATCTGCGTCTGCTGCTTAGAGCCGAAAGCCAGGCCATCAGAACTTTTATCAAAATAGGTGATATTGCCAAATGCAGCCTGAACCCGCAGCTTCATCACGATCCCGGCGCGCAGGGCTACTTCCCCCTTAATAATAGGCTGCACGCCAAACTTGAAGTCAGCGTCAACGTTTGCATCAGTAGTGGCATTCACAGAAGGAATAACACCTGCGCCAATCGTCCAGCCCCAGCGATATTGCTTATCCATCATTGCGTCAACACCAAATTTGATGTCTGCGGTGAGCGCAAGGCCTGCATTCACAGACGCGCCGCTAAAAGTGAGGCCGCTGTAGCTGAAGCGAAATCCCGTATCGCCCAGCGACGCGCCGGTAGCAACCGGGAAGTCCCACAGATAGGCGTTATACATCAGATCCGCGCCAATCGCGAAGGTGCTCTTCCTGCCGAGGCGCTTTATTCTGAACGAGGTGCCTGTCTGGTAGCCCACGCCCGCCTTCGTGCTTACAGAGGTTGTAATGGTTGTATCCTTTGCGTTCCCGGCATCTGTTACACCTTTCAATTTGATTGTGTAGTCGGCAGAGCCAAACGAGAGGCCGTAGCCAAGCTCATACTGTTTCAGGACACCCGGGAATTTTTCAAACTGGGCACGGGCCGGGATAGCGGCGGCAGCCAGCAGCAGCAGCAATGCAGTACGGGTAAACATTCTTTTCATTCAGGCCGGAGGTTAAAGCGTTGTATGATTGATTGAAGGCGAAAATAATGCGCAATGGCCGGATTTTACAATAGCAGTTTCGCGCAATGCGCCGAAGCCTGCTCCAAAGGCTCAAAACGATGTTAGATTATTTCTCAATGGCACTATCCGGCGCAGGCCAGCGGCATTTATAGTAACTTTATCTCCGCATATATCATGGCTCAAAAGACGACCACAGCGCCCCCTGAAAAGGCGGCTAAGAAGGATAAAGTACTTCCCCAAAAAACTAAAGCAAACATCCCGACATCTGCTTACGACCCCTCCGACGCCATATTCATCAAGGGCGCGCGGATGCACAATCTGAAGAATGTTGACGTAGCGATTCCACGAAACAAGCTGGTCGTCGTGACCGGTGTGTCCGGGTCGGGTAAGAGCTCGCTTACCATGGATACCCTCTTCGCGGAAGGCCAGCGCCGCTATGCGGAGAGCCTGAGTGCCTATGCCCGCCAGTTTCTGATGCGCATGGACAAACCCGATGTGGATTACATACGCGGCATCTGTCCGGCTATTGCCATTGAGCAAAAAGTGACGACGCGTACGCCCCGCTCCACGGTAGGCTCCATGACTGAGATCTACGACTACCTGCGCCTGCTGTTCGCCCGTGCTGGCCGCACCATCTCGCCGGTGAGCGGTAAAGAGGTGAAGAAGGATACGGTTACAGATGTTGTTGACTATATTTCTGCATTGCCGGAAGGCACTAAGGTGCATATCATGGTTGGGCTGGTCACCCGTTATGGGCGGAGCGTCGCTGAAGAGCTGAATATCCTGATGCAAAAAGGTTTTTCCAGGATGCACAGTGAAGAAGGCGGTACGCTCCGTATTGAGGAGCTGCTTGAGGAAGGAGCCGAAATTCCCGGCGGGAAGCTGTACCTGCTCATTGACCGCATTGTGGTAAAAGCTTTTGAGGAGGATGACGTTCACCGGCTCTCCGACTCCGTACAGACTGCGTTTTATGAAAGCGAGGGCGATTGCCTTATCCAGATCAATGGCGACCAAATCGTGCCATTCTCCTCGCGTTTTGAGGCGGACGGGATCACATTTGAGGAGCCGTCACCGAACCTGTTTTCATTCAATAATCCTTATGGTGCTTGTCCCACCTGCGAGGGCTTCGGGCAGGTGTTAGGCATAGATCCTGAGCTGGTGATACCAGACAAGCGCCTGAGCGTTTACGAAGGTGCCGTGGTTTGCTGGCGCGGGGAGAAGATGAGTCTCTGGCAGGCAGATTTTATCCGCACGTCGGCCCGTTTTGAGTTCCCGATCCATAAGCCTGTTATGGATCTTACCAAATCTGAGTATGACCTGCTGTGGAATGGCAATGGCAAAGTGAACGGTGTTAAGGATTTCTTTGAGATGGTGTCGCAGAATCTGTATAAGGTGCAGTACCGCATCATGCAGGCGCGGTATCGCGGCAAGACGGCTTGTCCCACCTGTGAGGGCAGCCGGCTGCGCAAAGAGGCGCTTTATGTAAAAGTGAGCGGCGCGACTATCGCAGACCTGATGACCTTACCTACTGAGGATCTTGCGCAATGGTTTTCCAACATCCGCTTGTCCGAAACCGAGCAGCAGATTGGCAAGCGCATTCTTATAGAAATTGATCAGCGCCTGCGCACCTTGCTGGATGTCGGGCTCGGCTACCTGACCTTAAGCCGCCTTGCCAACACGCTGAGCGGCGGGGAGAGTCAGCGCATCCAGCTCACAAAATTCTTGGGCTCCAATCTTACTGACTCACTCTACATCCTGGATGAGCCAAGCATCGGTTTGCACTCCCGCGACACCGCGCGGCTGATCAAGGTGCTGAAAAATTTACGCGACCTCGGCAATACAGTGGTGGTGGTGGAGCACGACGACATGATGATGCGCGAAGCCGACCACGTAATAGACATGGGCCCGCTAGCCAGCCATCTGGGCGGCGAAGTGGTAGCCGTTGGCCATGCCAAAGAGCTGATGGCGAATGAGAAGAGCCTGACGGGAAAATACCTTTCCGGGAAACTGAGCATTGACGTGCCAAAAACGCTCCGAAAAGGTGTTAATCACATTCGCATTGAGGGCGCGCGGCAAAATAACCTGAAAGACGTCAGCGTCTCTTTCCCGCTCAACACGCTGTGTGTGGTGACGGGCGTCAGCGGTAGCGGTAAGACCACGCTGGTAAAACAAACGCTTTATCCGGCGCTGATGAAGCACTTCGCGACCGGCACAGAGCGGCCCGGAATCCACCGTTCGCTTGGCGGCGATCTGAGCGCCATTGCAGGCGTGGAGATGATTGACCAGAATCCGATTGGAAAATCGTCGCGCTCAAATCCGGTCACTTACATAAAGGCCTGGGACGAAATCCGCAAACTTTTTGAAAAGCAGCCGCTCTCAAAAATGCGCGGCTATGAAGGCCGTCATTTTTCTTTCAACACCGACGGCGGCCGCTGCGATACCTGCAAAGGCGAAGGCGAAGTAGTTGTGGAAATGCAGTTCCTCGCTGATATTCACCTTGTGTGCGAAACCTGCAAAGGCCGCCGTTTCAAAGACGAGGTGCTGGAAGTAAAGCTGCATAACAAAAACGTCTTTGACGTGCTGGAGATGAGTGTGGATGAGGCTATAGAGTTTTTCAAGGCAGACAAGAAAATAGCCAAAGTAATCCAGCCGCTGAGCGATGTGGGGCTGGGCTATGTGAAGCTGGGACAAAGCTCCGATACATTATCAGGCGGCGAGGCGCAGCGCGTTAAGCTGGCGTCTTTCCTCGGGCGTGGCGCAACTAAAGACAAGCTGCTGTTCATCTTTGACGAGCCCACAACGGGATTACATTTTCACGACATCAAAAAGCTGCTTGGCTCCTTCAACGCCCTTTTAGATCAGGGCCATTCCATAGTAGTCATTGAGCACAACACAGACGTTATCCGCAGTGCCGATTGGGTGATTGACCTTGGGCCTGAAGGCGGCGCCGGCGGGGGAAATCTGCTTTACGAAGGCGCGCCTGCCGGCCTGAAAAAAGTAAAGGGCAGCTTCACCGGACAGTATCTGTAAGTATCTGGGTTTTGTAGCCAGCCTTTTAAATTTTGAAACCTTCAAGACAAAACTATATGGGAGCGCGCTCCGCCGGACTTATCTGCTCCCGCAGCAGCGCAGCCGCTATTATCAGGTCTTCGGGCGTGGTAATTTTCAGATTGCTTCGCTCGCCTTCTACGAGGTAAACGTTCCCGCCTCCCCATTCTACAACGCTGGCCTCATCCGTAAAAAGCGGCTTGTAAGGCTGCCGGAACGCGGTGTGCAGTATGCCGGCCTTGAAGCATTGCGGCGTTTGCACGATAAGCAGGTCTTCGCGTGTAATGCTATGGCTGTTGCCGCTTGTCAGCTGCCGGATGCTGTCGGTGACAGGGATCACCGGAACCGCGCTGTCCACGGCCAAAGCTGCTTCAAAGCAGCGCTGAATCAGCTTAACAGACACCAGCGGCCTTGCGCCGTCGTGCACCATCACAACAGCATTATCGGGCAGCCCTTTCACACCATTTGCTACAGATGCGTAGCGCGTCTCTCCGCCCGCAACGATTGTAAGGTCTATTCTTTCAGGGAAGTGCTGCAACACCATCTGCGCCATGGAAATCTGCTGCGCCGGCAAAACAAGCACGATCCGCACACCTTCCAAAGCATCCAGAAAGGCCTTAACGCTCCAGTAAAGGACAGGCTTCCCGCACAGGTCTAAGAACTGCTTCGGCAGCGCTGTGCCCATTCTTTGGCCACTGCCGCCCGCGACTATAACGGCATACGCCAGCGTTGTAAAAGCCATGAATCTTTTCCAGCTTATTTTTTCGTTTTGCGGAGCATTGCTTCGTACTGGATCAAGAAGGCGTCCACTGTCTGCGGACTTGCAATCACCAGCCGCAGCGCCTTTAGCATCTGCTCTAAGTCGTCTATGTGAACCGCGGTCAGCTCAACTGCTTCCTCATTTGCCTCAAAGCTCACGTCCTTGCTGATTAGTAAGTCAGTCTCCTTCATAGCCGCTACCTCTTCAAGCAGGCTGTTCCAGTCTGTAGTAGAGCCCGGATCCAGTTTGTGTTTTTTGAAGACAGCCGCATACTTATCTGTAAAGAGGTCTCCTTTGATCTGTAGCGTGGCAGTCAATGCATCTGTATTCACTACAAACGGAGCATATTTCCCGGCCTGTGCATGCAGCATGCAGGGAATGGAAAGAAGACCGAACAGAAATAACATGCAGCTGCGCATTTGCCGGCTATTTGACTTCATGCATCAGTTTTTTTACCAGCGGCGATATGGCAATGAGCACAACGCCGGCAATCAACGCATAAACCGCCAGTTGGCGATATCCTTCTGTGTACGCCATCAATTTATCAGTCATTGTGCCTCCGGCACTGCCGTTAGACGCTTTGCTCATGCCTGCACCAAGAATGCCCGCGGCATATTGCCCGTAAGCGCTCGCCAGAAACCACATGCCCATCATCACGCCCCAAAGCGGTTTTGGTGAAAGCTTTGTCATGAGCGAAAGCCCGATTGGCGACAGGCAGAGCTCCGCGAGGGTTATGATAAGCGTGGCTATTGTAAAAAGATTGAGCGTCGTTTTGCCGCCGGCGTCAACGTAAAAGCGACACGCGTAAAAGGCATAGAAAGCAAGCGCCAGAAAAAGGAATCCGAGTCCGAATTTGATTACGGCATTTGGTTCTATCCGTCGCTTGGACATACCGACCCAAAGAAGACCTATAAGAGGGCTGAACAGAATTACGAAAAGAGAGTTAGACGAATTATTTACGACGTTCGGGTCTATGTGCATGCCGAGCACATTATCATGCAGATTGTCGCGCGCGAAGAGGCTGAGCGAGCCGCCGCTTTGCTCAAAGAATGCCCAGAAGAAA
Source organism: Chitinophagaceae bacterium (assembly GCA_965246765.1). GTDB lineage: Bacteria > Bacteroidota > Bacteroidia > Chitinophagales > Chitinophagaceae > UBA1952. The sequence continues at coordinate 349,669 of CBDFFJ010000004.1, read as the reverse complement.
ATGGAGAAGATGATAAACACCATGGCAGCCATCAGTTTTTGCCGTTCCACGGCGCTGAAACGCCGCATTTCATAGAACAGGTAAACAAGCGTTGCCGGTCCGATGATGTACATGAAAAGGTCGGTGTACGCCGTATTTGAAATCATTAGCAGCAGGAGTGGCAAGGTTGCCAGCGCACCTACGTAAACCAGAATCTCATATAGCTTTCCTCGCGGATTATTAGCAATAGCCGCGGGCTGAAGCCCGATCGGCCCAAGCTGCTTTTTAGTAATCATAAAAGTGATGAGCCCGACAATCATAAACACCCCCGACAGCGCAAAGGCGACGTTCCAGGAATAGCGCGTGCCGACATATACACATATGGCTCCGCCGAACAGTGCGCCGATATTAATGCCGGAATAAAACAAGCCGAAGCCCGCGTCCCGGCGCGTATCGCCGGGGCGGTACAACTCGCCGACCATGGTGCTGATATTAGGCTTAAAAAAGCCGGTGCCTATAATCAGGAAGCAAATGCCGATGTAGAAAAAACGGGTAGGGTCGTAACCGAGAATAAATGATCCGATGATCATAAGCAGTCCTCCCCAAAGCAGGGATTTCCGGAAACCCAGAATCTTATCCGCAAACAGACCGCCAATGAAAGTGAAGGCATACACAAAAGCCTGAATGGCGCCGTATTGCAGATTGGCCTGGCCCTCGGCATCACCCTTCGTCACATGTTTTATTTGCTGCAGCAGGACTTCCGAGATAAAAATCGTCAGCATCCCGCGGTTGCCGTAAAAGCAGAAGCGCTCCCACATTTCCGTGAAGAATAGCGCCCAGATTTGCTTAGGATACTTTCCGGGGAAGTCCTGGATAGCAGCGAGCTCCGGACTGACGGCTGCGTCATCTGTGAAGACGGATTGGCTTAGCGTTTCTTCGTTACCCCGCGGCGTCTCGCCTGTAAATGACTGACTCATTTTTATCTCGCGTGTGTTTGAATGGAAAAAGCAGGAGTTGCTTTCCTGCTTTTTCCTTTAGCTGTTAAGGTGTTTTCCTACCGCACCCCATTCATCATCTTCTTCAGCCGCGGCGTGATTGCAAAAAGCAATATGGACGCGATGCCTGTAAGCACTACAAATACTAAGAAAAACTCGTACAGATTATGAATGGTAAACCCTGCAAATGCCGGATAGTTCGTGCTGATCTGAGCGCCATCCAGTGCTTTTACCTGTTCGGCGGTCGGCGTAATAGTCTTGTCAAGCACACCCTGCAGGTCAATGCCCAGCTCCTGAGCCTTTTTGAACTTATCGCCCGTGGGCGGAATCAGAGCACCGAGCGTACCTGCGAGCGCATAACCGGATGCGTTGGAGAGAAAGAACACGCCATACAGCAGCGACGCGAAGCGTTTAGGAGAAAGCTTGCCTACGAGTGAAAGCCCGATTGGCGAAAGGCAAAGCTCAGCGCAGGTCTGTATGAGATAAAGAAGAATGAGCCACTTGATGGCAAGCAGGTTTGTATTGCCAAGGTCCTTTACATTATTGGCTACAATAAAATAGCTCACCGATATCAGCGCAAGGCCGATTGCCTGCTTAGCCGGAGAAATCGGCTCACGCCCCGCCTTTTCCAGCCGGCCCCAAAGCAGGCTGAAAGGAACTGCAAACGCCACAACGAACAGTCCGTTGAAAATCTGCACCATGGAAGGCGGTACATCCCAGCCAAACATATGCCGGTCGGTTTGGTTATCCGCTATGAAGGTGAGTGAGGAGCCTGCCTGCTCAAAGGCAGCCCAGAAGAAAATTACGAAGAACGATACGATGTAAATCACCCAAATCCGCTGGCGCTCAACTTTATTAAGCGTAGAATCTGAGAGAATAAGGCCTGCCAGGGTCAAACCACTGGCATAGATGATCGGATAGATGATGGTTTTTACCGGGTTAGCGCCTGCAGGGAAGAATCCGCCCGCTGCGTACCAATGAATGCCAATGAATAATACCACAAATGCAACCACGGCGCCCATCAATGCGCCGCTTGAAAACTTCGCCTGCTGCGCCTCTCCTTCTTCAAAATCAGTAGAAACATTTTTTGAAGGAAGCCCGCCTATCGGCCGACCTTCGGGCGTCACCACGTATTTATTCTTTAGTGCGGCAAAAACGATTGTGCCCAATACCATCGCGCCTGCGGCGGCCAGGAAGCCCCATTTAAAGGCATGTATATCCCGGATCGTATCAAATGTTCCGTTTGCCAACTTCTTATAGCTGCCGTCCGGCAATTTGATTTTGTTTTTTACGTCGCCGATAATCGGGCAAATGAACTGGCCAAGGAACGCGCCGAGGTTGATACCCATGTAGAAAATGGTAAAGGCCTTATCCAGCTTGCTCCTTTCGCTCTTCGGGTAAAGGCTGCCCACCATGCTGGAAATGTTCGGCTTGAAAAAGCCATTGCCGAAAATGATAACGCCCATGCCTATCCACATTAGCGTTGTTGCCGATGGAATGCTCGCATCAAACGTGCTGGCGCTGGTAAACAGCAATAGCTGGCCGGCGGCCATCATCAGCCCGCCCAGCAAAATGCAGTTCCGATTACCAAAAAAACGGTCGGAAATGAACCCGCCCAGCATCGGCGTCAGGTAGCAGAGCGCAAGGAAACCCCCGTAGATAAGCGAAGCATCCCCTTCCTTCATCAGCAGCGAGTTCACCATGAAAAGGGTGAGCAGCGCGCGCATTCCGTAAAAGTTGAAGCGCTCCCACATCTCGGTGCCGAAGAGCACCCAAAGGCCCTTCGGGTGTCCGCCGCCGGAAGATTCCGTATTAAGCGGTCCGGGCTGATCAAGCGTTGCGCCAAGCTCCATGGCCGGCTGTTTTTCTAATGGTTGCGACATAGATTGTATTTGCGAAGGGGCCAAAATAGACAATTTCCTTTTGCGCCTCTTTCTTTTCCGCACTTTTGCCCCGCAAATTACCCTTATGAACATTCTGCTCCTCGGTTCCGGCGGCCGCGAAAGCGCACTAGCCTGGAAGCTCGCCCAAAGCCCGCTCTGCGAAAAACTGTACATCGCGCCCGGCAATGGCGGCACCGGGTCCTACGGCGAAAATGTGGCATTATCGCCGCTGGATTTTGCGGGAATTAAGACCTTTTGCCTCGCATACAAAATAGATATCCTTTTCCCCGGCAGCGAAGACCCGCTCGTGGCCGGTATCTGGGATTTTTTTAAGCGGGATGCCGGCCTCGCGCATATCATTGTCGGCGGGCCTTCAAAAGCCGGCGCGCAGCTGGAGGGCAGCAAGGCATTTTCTAAAAAGTTCATGCAGCGCTACGGTATTCCCACGGCAGCGTACCGCGAATTTTCAAAAGACACGTACGATGAAGGGATAGAATACCTGCGCAGCCATGCTATGCCCGTTGTTATCAAGGCAGACGGTCTCGCTGCCGGCAAGGGCGTCATCATAGCCCAAAATTTTGACGAAGCAGAGCTGGCCCTGATTACTATGCTGAAAGGCTCGCAGTTTGGCGCAGCCGGTCATAAGGTGGTGATTGAGGAATTTCTCACGGGCATTGAGCTGTCCGTTTTTGTGCTGAGCGACGGTAGAAATTATGTCGTATTGCCTGAGGCAAAGGATTACAAACGCATTGGTGAAGGCGACACCGGCCTTAATACGGGCGGTATGGGCGCCATTTCCCCGGTTCCTTTCGCAAACGAAGATTTCATGGAGCTCGTCACAGAGCGCATTATTGAGCCGACCATTAAAGGCCTGAAGCGGGAAGGAATTATTTACCAGGGCTTTATTTTCTTCGGCCTTATTAGTGTGGGCGGCAAGCCCTATGTAATTGAATACAATTGCCGCATGGGCGATCCGGAAACGGAGGTTGTAATGCCCCGGCTCAATAATGACCTCGTACAGCTACTGATAGACATGGATGCCGGAGAGCTTGGTCGTCGCCGCGCAAAGCACAGCGCCGAAGCCGCCTGCACCGTAATGCTGGTCAGCGAGGGCTATCCGGGCGACTATGAGAAAGGAAAAGTAATATCAGGAATAGAGGCTATTGCGGGCAGTATTGTCTTTCAGGCGGGCACCACAGCCTCCGGGGCCGACGTGCTGACCGCTGGCGGGCGCGTACTTGCCATCACCTCAGTAGCGGATAATCTTAAAGACGCGCTTGCTGCATCCTATAATGCCGCTGAAACGGTCGCCTTTGAGGGCAAAACTTATCGCCGCGACATCGGTTGGGAATTTTTGCCCGATTAGGTTTTTGACCGGCGTACCAAACGCCAATCCCGTATTTATAATCCCGCTAACGTGCAGCGGAGTATCTTACAAAACAGATGTCGCGTACAATTTTCTTGTGCCTCCTTTCCCTCTGGCTGCCGTTCATTTCCGCCGCGCAAAGCGCTGATGACCTTAATAGAAATGACACAAAGGGTAAGCCGCACGGGCAGTGGCTCATCCGGCAGCCGGCAAGGATGGGCGAAGATGCATTCAGCGAGTGGGGCAGCTATGACCACGGCACACGGACGGGCGTCTGGTACCGCTTTGACGGCGAAGGCGAAGTAGCAGCCATAGAGCGCTACCGGCTTGGAGTAAAAGATGGCGAAGCAAAATACTTTGAAAGAGGGCGGCTGGTCTGCGTTGGCCATTACCGCGGCCTAAATCCGGCATATGCCTACGATACAATCTACGTGCTTGACCCTGTTACCGACCTGGAGCAGCGCCGGGTAATAGCAACAGACCGCGGCAGTGTAAAGCACGGTCTATGGCAGTATTATGATGAAGGCACGGGTCGCCTTTCCCGGGAAGTTGATTATGTAATTGACGAGCCGGTTGCCCGGCAGGATTTCTCCATTGCATCTTCCGACAGCGCCTGGTATCGTAAGCGCGAGGCCGCAAAGGCTGTTTATCCAAAGCGCTTCTACCAACCACCGCCCGACAAAAGGCATCGCTACTCCAATTTTAAGTAGAGCTTTGCCGCGTGACTGATACCGCCGGCCAGCAGAAGCTGAACGCCTTTGAAAACCGCCTTCGAAAAGTATGGAAGCACTTTTCCAGACTCGCGCGCAACCAGGATATCCGCTGTTTCCGCTTCTACGATCACGACCTTCCGGAAGCTCCTTTTGCCATAGAATGGTACAATGGAGTAGTTCATGCTGCCGAGTACAAGCGACGCCACGGCATGGACGACGACGCGCACGAAGCCTGGCTGGAAAACGCCCGCGCCGTTATCGCGGCTGTCCTGGAAATTGAGCCGGCGCTTGTCTTTATGAAGATGCGCCAGCGCAAAGCCGGCCGTCAGGGTCAGTATGAAAAATTCGGCGCCGAAAAAGCGGAGCGCATTGTGCCTGAAGGCGGCCTGAATTTCATCGTCAACCTCACCGATTACCTGGACACAGGGCTTTTTCTGGATCACCGCATCACACGCGGAATGGTGCGCGACGAGGCGAAAGGCCTGCGGATTCTGAACCTGTTTTGCTACACCGGCTCGTTCAGCGTTTACGCCGCAGACGGTGGTGCGGCTGAAGTGACAAGCGTTGACATGAGCCGGACCTATATCAACTGGGCCAAGCGTAATATGCAGTATAACAAGCGCTATAAACCTGAGGCTCACGACTTCATCCAGGATGATGTGCTTGAGTGGATTGACGGTGTGCCGCGCGACCGATACGACCTGATTATCTGTGATCCGCCGACCTTCTCTAACAGCAAGCGTATGGAGCGTGAATGGGATGTGCAGCGCGACCATGTTGCGCTTTTAAAAGCATTGCTGAAGATTGTAACCGATGGCGGCAAAATCTACTTCAGCAATAATCACCGGGACTTCAGGCTTGACCGGGATGCCATCCCGGCCGCGGTAGTGAAAGACATCACTGCCGCCACCACGCCGTTTGACTTTGCAGGGAAGCTTCACAGGAGCTGCTTCCTGATTCAACGATAGTTGCGTCCTCCGGCATTTTTTGAAGCGATCAGCTTAGCTTGCAGCTATGAGCCAGCCCATTATTACGGTCTCCGACCTCGTAAAGCGCTACGGCGATTTTACTGCTGTAAAGGGCATTTCATTTGAAGTGCAGCGCGGCGAAATTTTTGGCCTCCTTGGTCCTAATGGCGCCGGCAAAACAACTACGCTTGAAATCATTGAAACGCTGCGCGATAAGACCTCCGGTAAAGTAATCGTTGACGGCCTGGACCTGGATAGCTCGCCGCACCGGATCAAGCAGATAATCGGCGTTCAGCTACAGAGCGCGGGCTACTACCCAAACCTGAACCTGCGCCAGCTGATCGCGCTCTTTGCAGGCCTTTATAACCGGGAAGTAGATGCTATGGCGCTGTTGGACACCGTCAATCTGCGTGATAAGGCATCCGCGAAATTTAAGGCGCTGTCCGGCGGCCAGAAACAGCGGTTTTCCATCGCCACAACGTTGATTAATGATCCTAAAATCATTTTCCTGGATGAGCCAACAACCGGATTAGATCCGCAAGCCCGCCGGAACCTTTGGGACCTTATCCGTCAGGTTCGCGACCGCAATACCACCATTGTGCTCACTACTCACTACATGGACGAGGCTGAGGAGCTTTGCGACCGGGTTGCCATCGTTGACAGCGGGGAAATAGTCTCCACAGACACGCCGGGCGGTCTGATAGATAAGCTGCTGGCAAGCGGATTCAAGCGTGAGAAAGAGCCAAAAGCCGCAAGCCTGGAAGATGTATTTATTAACCTGACCGGCAAAGAATACCGCGACGAATAACGCCTGCTAACGCCGCTTGAAGAGCGAGCCGAGCACATTGCGCACAATGGCATTTCCGGCTGTGCGCATCATACTTTTTACAACTGTATTCTGCATCATGTTTTCAAGAAAAGACGGCGCTGCCTGCGGTTGTGTGGTACTGCCCGGCGCTGCCGCTTTGCTTGCCGGTATTGATGCAGGCGCCACGGCGGATGCCATTTTCTGATTCAGTATTTCGCTGGCGCTCTCCCGGTCCAGCGTTTGGGCATATTTGGCAACGAGGGTGGAGCTACCCACCATTGACTGTATTTCCTGCGGCGTGAGGATGTCCATGCGAGAGCGCGGCGGAAAGAGCATTGTATGAACCAGCGGCGTCGGCACACCCTTCTCATCCAGCAGCGTGACCAGCGCCTCTCCGATGCCAAGCTGCGTGATGAGATCTTCTGTCTTATAAAAACTGGTATCAGGATAGTTTTGCGCCGTCTGCACTATTGTCTTCCGGTCTGCCGCTGTAAAGGCGCGCAATGCATGCTGCACCTTCATGCCGAGCTGGCCCAGCACCGAGGCAGATATATCCATCGGGTTTTGAGTGCAAAAGAAAATGCCCACGCCTTTGGAGCGGATCAGCTTGATTACCGTTTCCAGCTGCTTTACAAGCACGTCGCTGGCTTCGGAGAAAATCAGGTGCGCCTCGTCTATGAACATCACGAGTTTTGGCTGATCCAGGTCGCCGCCTTCCGGCAGGCTATTATAAAGCTCCGACAGCAGCTGCAGCATAAATGTTGAGAACAGCTTTGGCCGATCCTGCAAATCGGTAACGCGCACGATGCTCACCATGCCCCGCCCGTCGGGCGCAAGCCGCATCAGATCATCCACTTCAAAAGAGGTCTCACCAAAAAACACGTCCGCTCCCTGTTGCTGGAGCTCCACGACCTTGCGCATGACGGTGCCGATGGATGCCGGAGAAAGCGAGCCGTATGCCGCGGCGAGTTCAGCCTTGCCTTCGTTTGCCGCCCATTGCATCAGGCGTTGAAGGTCTTTGAGGTCAAGCAAGGGCATCGCATGGTCGTCGCAATATTTGAAGAGCATCGCGAGAATGCCTTCCTGCGTATCGTTCAATCCAAGAATTTTGGCCAGGAGTACCGGTCCGAATTCTGAAACTGTAGCGCGCAGCCGCACGCCCGGCTCTTTACTAAGCGACAAAAGCTCAGCAGGGTAGGCCGCAGGCTCATAAGTAATGCCCAGCTGTTGCACGCGCGCGGCCAGCTTTTCATTAAAAGCGCCCGCGGCAGCTATTCCGCTCAGGTCGCCCTTAATATCCATTAGCAGCACCGGCACGCTGGCATCGCTCAGTCCTTCTGCCAGGCGCTGAAGTGTTTTGGTCTTGCCCGTACCTGTCGCGCCGGATATCAGCCCGTGACGGTTCATAGTCTTTAGCGGCACGCGTACCGTGACGTCCGGCTGCACGGCGCCCTCAAGCACGGCCTTACCAAGGTCAAGCGTGGCGCCTTTGAACGTGTATGCGGGGGCAATAGTATCTGCGAAGCTTTTAGTGCTCATGGAAGAATCTTATTTGATTGGTTGCCTGTCAGAGGCGCTATAGTTCAACGTGTATGCGGATGGAAGCAATACTGGCCGGCCCCCGATCTTTATTGTAACCGGGATTGAGACATAACTGATAGTCGGCGCTCAGCCAAAGCCCTTCTTTCCGCAGCCTGGCACTATAGTAAAGCTCGGCGATTGTCTCCGGCGCAAAGAACAAACCGCGGTCGCCGAGAATAAAGCCCTCGCCGCCATATGCAAGGTATTCCCGATGGTCTTCCGACAGGCCATTGGCTACAAAGCCGAATCCCAGTACATCATCGGCACGTTTCCAGCGGCGGCCTTTAAGCGCAATGCCCAGCGCGGCGGTTTGGTCAATCTCTGTGAAGCACCAGGTTTCCGTCTTACCGTCATTCCAGCCAATCCGGGTGAAGAAGGACAGGTTGCGGCTTAGCTTCTGATCAAGATTAAAGGCAAAGCCGATCTTGTGGCGACCCTCGAGGCGGGTTTCAACAACATCGGGGATTATGCCGGACCCGGATAAAAGCGCTTCATAAGTAGCTGCCCTGTAGCTGCCCATGTGTGTCTTATTGTGGAACAGCAGGAATCGCCAGGTTCCTTCGTCGCCGCGAATTTTATATGACCGGGCTATCTCCGCATTCAGCGAAAGACTTTTACCGAAATCCGTTGACAGCTTGTCGCCATTTGCCTCCTCCGGCAGGGCGGCTACGGCTGCCTTAAACGCCCAGCCATTAAGCGCGAGCTCCGCCGCACCTGCAAGTGTGTAGCCGCGTACGTTAGCTGCATAATCCCAGGCGCCGGTGTTCATCAGGCTCCAGTTCATGAATTGCGTGCGTGGTGAGTTGCTTACCGCGTTCTGGTCAAAAATATCCCCCAACGAATATTTGCCGATCACGAAACGCAGGTGACTCTTTGGTGTGAATGTGGCCAGTGCATTTGCGCCATCTTCCGGCGTATCAACATCATTGCCTTTAAGGGCGATTGTCTGGCTGAAGAACGCCCGTCCAAGATAGAGCGTAGGCGCGGGGTCGCCCACACGAAACGTCTCTCCGTTTGAAGAGCCTGCCATGCCCAGAGCGCCGCTCAGTCCGCTGCCACCCGCTATTTCCGGGTTAATATATACCTCCGCGCCCTTCCACAGCCTTGCACCTCCGTAGAGCGTCATAATGAGCGAATTTTGCTTTTCCTCATCGCCGCTGAGGCTGTGCGGGCCGCTGTACGGGGTAGTAAAGCGCGCACTGTATTGGTAAATGTAAGTAGTCTGGAAGTGCAGGTTGAAGCGTGCATCCGGCTTGCGGATCGTGTCGTATTGTGCAAAGACGCGCAGCGTGAGAAATAAGGCAGCGAGAGTCAGGGATAAGCGCATGTACGGCACCAGGTGTGTGCTGACAAATGTAGGCCTCGGTCTTTCATTTGTCACTGCTTTTCAAAGCCGCGACGAAAGGATTTGCAATCACTCAGATGCAGAATATCAATGACTTCATAAGGCGGAATAGCTCAAGATACACAGTGCGTAAAGCTCTTATTTTATCCGTTGCACCAGCCATGAGTAATAGAAAAAGCCGCCAAACGAGTGACGGCTTTTTTGTCCTGTTGCGAACATGCGGGAGGATTAGTTTCCAAATTCACTCAGAAACTTGATCCGCATCATCTGCAAATGCTCCAGGCTTACATCCCGGTCTTTAAATTCCTCATAAGCATCCACCAGGTTGCCGTCATGGCTTTCCTTGAAGTGCTCGTAGATGTCATCCTGCTCATCTTCGTCCAGCTCGCTTTCCAGGCAGTAGTCAAGATTCAGCCTTGTGCCGGACGACACGATGGTTTCCATCTCCCCCAGCAGCTCCGTAAGGTTCAGACCTTTGTTCTTTGCGATAGTGTCCAGCGGGATCTTCTTATCAATGTTCTGAATGATAAAGACTTTCATGCCGCTTTTATTCACCACGCTCTTCATTACGAAGTCGTCCGGCTTCTCAATCTCATTCTCCTCAACGTATTTGCCGATAAGGTCAATGAACTTCCGGCCAAAGCGAAGCGCCTTACCCTTACTGACGCCGCTGATTTTTTCCAGCTCTTCCATTGTGGTTGGGTAGGCGGTTGCCATCTCTTCCAACGAGTTTTCGCCGAAAATGACAAATGGCGGGAGGTTCTTTTCCTTAGCTACCTGCCGGCGCAAATCCTTCAGCATGGCTACCAGAGCCTCATCGGCTACGGCAGGCGCTACGGCAGCGGCGGCATCGTCTTCCTCTGCCTTTTCTTCCTCATAGTTGTGGTTAAGCGACACCTTGATGGAAAACGGCTTTTTGAGGAATTTTCTGCCGACATCAGTCATTTTCAGAAGGCCGTATTCCTCAATATCCTTACGAATAAAGCCTTCCAGCAGCATTTGGCGTATAAGCGATTGCCAGAAGTTGGGACCCATTTCCATCACCTTGCCGGAGCCAAAGCATTTCAGCTTATCGTGGCCATAGGTTGAAAGCTGCGGATTGCTGTGTCCAAGCACCACGTCCACCACATAGTTGATGCCGAAGCGCTCTTCAAGCGCGTAAACAGCATCCAGAACAATCTTCACGCTATCCTTGACATCCAGCTTTTCTTTAGGATGCAGGCAATTGTCGCAGGCGCCGCAGTTTTCCTGTGTCAGCGTCTCGCCGAAGTAGTGCAGGAGCAGCTTACGACGGCACACGGAGCTCTCCGTGTAAGCAACAGTCTCGGAAATAAGCTGTGCGCCCATCTCGCGCTCAGAGAGTGTCTTGTCGCGCATCAGATGCTCCAGCTTCTGTACATCCTTTATAGAATAATAAAGAACGCACTTGCCTTCCAACCCGTCCCGACCGGCGCGCCCTGTTTCCTGATAATAGTTTTCAAGGCTTTTCGGGATGTTGTAGTGCATTACAAAGCGCACGTCCGGCTTGTCAATGCCCATGCCGAAGGCGATCGTGGCTACGATGACGTCCACCTTTTCGTGCAGAAACTGATCCTGGCGCTTTGCACGCGTGGAGGCGTCCAGACCCGCATGATATGCGACTGCACTGACGCCGTTGGCCACAAGGGTGCTCGCCAGCTCTTCCGTAGTCTTGCGATTCAGGGTATAGATGATTCCGCTCTTACCCTTCATGCCTTTTATGAAGCGCACCATGTGGGTAAGCACCTGCTGATTGGTGCCCTTGGGAACGATTTCGTAGTAAAGATTCGGACGGTTAAAGGAGTCAATAAAAACATTTGGCTCGCGCAGATCAAGGTTCTTGACAATGTCATCCTGAACCTTAGGCGTGGCTGTTGCGGTGAGCGCTATAATAGGCAGCGCCGGATTGATCATGTCAATCATACCGCGCAGCTTGCGGTATTCCGGGCGGAAGTCGTGCCCCCACTCTGATATGCAGTGCGCCTCGTCAACTGCTATAAAAGAAATCTTTATATCAGAAAAGAAGTCAATGTTCTCTTGCTTCGTCAGGGTTTCCGGCGCCACGTACAGCATCTTCGTCTTGCCGCTCGTAAGGTCTGCCCGCACTGCTTTTTGCTGCACCTTGCTCAGGGTTGAGTTGAGGAAGTGCGCTACATTATCCTTGCTGCTATAGGAGCGCATCAGATCAACCTGGTTTTTCATCAGCGCTATCAGCGGCGATACAATGAGGGCTACGCCATCACTGACCATGGCCGGCAGCTGATAACAGAGGCTTTTCCCGCCACCCGTAGGCATAATGACGAAAGTATCCCTGCCGTCAAGCACACTTTGGATAATCTCCTCTTGTTTTCCCTTGAAGTCGTCAAACCCGAACTGCTCGCGGAGAGCAGCGGTAAGCGGCGAAGGGTTTGCGGATAATGATGATGCGGCTTTTTTCTTTGACGGTGCGCGTCTGACTGCTGCTTCCATATTCACGAATGTATCGGTGGTGTAAAGTGTGAGGTAATTATGCCATTCAACACACCGCTTTTTTTAAAGGTGTGCGAATTTACATCAACAAGGTAAGGCGGCTTTCCCAAAAATGTAAACCGTTTTTTAACGGTATTGAGCCGGCTCTAAAAAATATTGCTTGTCGTCCAGTGGCCGGCAAATCAATGCCAGCAAGGCTTCCAGCTGATGCGCATGTGTCGCGAAGTCAAAGACAGAGGTGTCTATCATAACAACCGGTAAATAAAGCTGTGACAGATATTCCTCGTACATACCGTTGATGCGGAGCAGGTAATCGTCGGCGATAGCCTGCTCATAGTCTCTGCCGCGCTTGCGGATATGCTGCTGAAGCGTAGCGACCGGTGCATGGAGAAAAAGCAGCACATCCGGCTGTGGCAGGTGCAGGTCCATCACGTCAAACACCTTTGCAAAAAGCTCATACTCTGCTTCGTCCAGATTGATGCGGGCAAACAGCCTGCTTTTTATAAACAGGTAATCGGTAACGACTGGCTGCGAAAAAAGATCAGGAGCAGCCACAACTTCTTTAAGCTGCTTGTAGCGGTCTGCCAGAAACGAAAGCTCTAAGGGGAATGCGTAGCGGTCAGGCTCGGCGTAAAACTTCGGCAGAAAATTGTTGTCAGCAAACTCTTCCAGCACCAGGCGCGCGCCAATCCGCTTTGCCAAAAGCTGCGCCAGGGTGGTTTTGCCGGCGCCTATGTTTCCTTCTATCGCAATGTAGCGCGGCATGAGTGGCAAATATATCCAGCCATGTCGTTGGGCCAGAGAAAGTATCCGGGGCTCTGCCGGACAGAGCTGCAATCTTTTCTTGCTTTTGCCTTTAACTACAAAAATCTTTTTTTGCAGTTCCCCCAACCGGACGCATACGAGTAGTGTATATCGGGCGCTACATTACGCCGCAATAAATTGTACATGCGTCAAAAAAATTTTATCCTTTTGCTTTTTGGGGTCTTTACGCAATGGACAGTCTCTGCACAAACGGATGGCAATTCATTCCACCTTAGAAATGCCTGGGAGACCGCGCAATGGATGTCGGTAGCTGATAAAGGAAAATATCAGCTTACAGATACACAGCGCTCACAGCTATTAGGCAGTCTCATGTGGTACGCCAACATTGCCGACGGCGAGTCTGGCAGTGAATATGACCGCCTGGCAACACGCCTGAAGCCGTATCCGGCACTTACAGGCATATGGCAAAAGCTCATGTCTGAGCTGTTACGTGATGATGTGTTTTTTGATACAAAATATGAAGCATTCAAGGCGGTGGCGGACGAGAAGAAGTTTCCGCTTGCTGCCGACTACCGGAAATCTTACGATTCTATTCTCCTTATCTACCGGACTGACTCTGCCGAATTAAATCATTTGCAGGAAGAAGACCCATACGCAGCTTTATATGAAACAATTGATTCTATTGCAAACATTAGAGCTTCGCAGGCAGAGTCAGGCAAAACGGAAATGGACCGGCGTGCAGATGAACAGCTTATAAGTCTGGAGCAAAAAAGAGCGCACATTGACACGCTGATTACTAAAATAAATGATAAGCGCATTCAGCTAAATGAGGAGGAAACGGCTTTGAACGCCACCCGCACCCGGATTCACGAGTTATTCCAGGAAGAATCTGGAAAGGTGGCAGACCTGCTTTGCCGCCTGACGAGCGGCGGCTGCAGCACCGATGACAAGCAAAAGCAACTGGCTCGGTTTAAAGACATCTCTCTGGACGGCTTCAGTGACGATCTGCAGAAAACCGCGCAGAAAATTATCATTGAAACCCAGGTAGCCAGCGCGGGCGCCGGTTATCATATGCCGTCGCAGGCGGAAATGATTGATGCCTTTGCCATCTATCTCGCCGGCAGGGTAAAGCAGGAAGCTATTATGTGGTTTTTTGAAACCCTCACCAATGACGCCCGGCATTACGAGTTGATTAAGACCTTCTTTCCGGCGACAATGACGCTGCTGCGCAGCAACGAGGTGTATGAGATACCCAATATGGGCGCGCAGTGGCAGTACGCGCTCTCCAAAGACTTCCTTTCCATGCCGCGCAACGTGCTTACCAGTACCTGGATGCAGCAGCGTTGGCCCGGAGGTCGCAGATACCGCGGCTATATCACAGGCTTCTGCGACATGGCGGATATGCTCGTCAAGCGGGAGTCTTACCGCGAAATAGTTCGCACCCTTTACCTCGCCGATACGACAAGTGTGCAGGTTCCTAGGGGCCGTCCGCAGTTCCGGGACTTCATTAATCTGCTGTATGCCGTGAATACTGAGCTTTTTGTACCGGACACCGTAGCCGCGTACCGGCTGCTTAAATATGAAGATTACCGGAGCATGAGCTTTAGTGAGCTGGAAATCATGCTCAGCCTCATAGACCTTAAGTATCCCGGCGTATTCGGGAAAATGCTCAGGTTGCAGGATCAGAAATCCGGCAACTTCCGCCTGGACGCTTCCGTGACGGCTGAGAGGCTTCGGCGGATGCTGGGCAGCATTGAAGTGGCGGTGAACAGGATAGAAGTAGTGCGCAAGGATTTTCTGGAGCTGCAGAAGCGCATGGAGGGCAGCGGCGAAAAAGATTTTCACTATACCAGTTATAGCCTCTGGGGCTCTGTGAATGAGCTGCTCAGCGTATTTGACCCTTCGGGAGCAAACGGGGCAATCTTTTCAGACTCAATGACTACCGCCCAGCGGGCATTCGGCTACACGAGCCGGATGTTTGAAGTGTACGACCTGATCACCAAAAAGAATTTCGCCGGCGCGGTGCAGAACACCATTGCACTCGTAGATACCATTCTCTACGCCGGAGGCCGCGACTCCCTGATGCGCATCCGGCTTGATAAGATTGGCACCGTCTATCCGGCAGGTACCTACCTGGCGGATATAATTGCACATACACAGCCGGTCGTTAATATTTCCATTGCGAAGAACGGCGACTTTAATGTGAAAGACTTCAACGTGCCGGGCCTGCTTCCCGTCATGGAGCACGCAAAAGGCGGGCTTGTTGACTCATTGCAACAGAAGATAAGTATCACCGAAGGCGACAGCACATGGCGCGGACGCGCAGCCATTACCGTCCGCGACGACAGCGTTTACATCTCTTATAAAGACGGCTCAAGAATGCTCAAGATGAGAACGGCGAATGCGCTCCGGTATATGAAGCATCACCTCGGCGGCTACCGCGACATCATGACCGAGTATGCATTCAACTACCGCGATACGGCCATAATCTTCACCAAGCAAAGCCCGGTGGCAGCCCTTTTCTTTGAGCACGACCGGCAGGCCGTAAAAACCATTCGCAAGCTGAGCGGCTTCCTGAATGACGCTGCCCTCGCGCAGGGCGACAAGCAACTGGCTAAAGTGGTAGAATCCTATGCCTTGCCAACAGGCTCCTACAAGCGCAAGCGAAACCACTGGCAGTCCGTTGACCTGAACGCTTTTGCCGGCCCTTATGTCGGCTATGAGAAGACTGCTGCGAGCAAAGTGGATAATAATGACGGCGACGGGGCCGTGTACGGCTTTTCGGTACCTGTGGGCCTTTCCTACAGCAAGACTTTCAGCAAGGCGCATTGGAAGCGCAGCGCTTTGCTACCCGACGATTACATCCTCAATCCTGACAAGATCAAAATCCGCAGACGCGGCTTGTCTGAGCGCAGCCGCCTGCATATGAGCGTCACCTTCAGCATCATAGATATCGGCGCCGTTGTTTCCTACAGGCTTGGCCATACGGCAGACACGGTGCTTCCGCAGACCCTCCGCTGGGAGCAGCTGATAAGCCCGGGTGTGCATTTTGGCATCGCTATCCCGAGTACGCCGCTTGCATTTATGGTCGGCGGGCAATATACCCCGCTGCTCCGGCGCTTTTCTGCCAATGAAGGGCAGCAGTACAATGCGTGGCGCGCCTACGCGGGCATTTATTTTGATCTGCCACTGCTTAATTTCTGGGAGCAGCGTAGGGTAGTAGGCCGGTAGCGCGCCTGCTTACCGGCAGGTCATCTTCACAGGCTTCAAGCAGCGCCTTAACGCTGATGCCCGATACCGGATGCCGGATGCTTCCCGCAATCTCCGCCAGAGGCGCCAGCGCAAAGCGCCGCTCTTCCAGGCGCGGGTGGGGAATCGTCAGCTCTTCTGTGCGCAGCACCTGCGCCCCGAACAGCAGGATATCAATATCCAGCGTCCGCTGTCCCCAGGGCACGATGCGCTGCCGGCCATGCTCCGCCTCTGCTTCACGGATTACTTCAAGCAGCTGCATAGCGCTCAGATCCGTATCAAGCCTTGCCGCTACGTTAAGAAATGCCGGTTGCGACTCCAGCCCCCAAGCTGCCGTTTCATACACCCCCGAGAGTGCCAGGCCGCCTTTGGCCGCCTGTCGCGCCAGCGCATCTATGCCGTGCTGCAAAAAAGCAATCCTGTCGCCTTCGTTGCTGCCCAGTAATAGATATGCGCGCTCCGTCATAGACGGGCGAAGGTATAAGAAGGTACTTTTGACCTTTCTTAAAAATAGTCCTGTAAATAATGAAGCAGTTTTTTAAAATGTTCTTCGCCTCCCTGCTTGCCGTGGTGGTGGCCTCGGTTATTGTGGTAGGCATCACGATTGGGATGGTAGTCAGCGCTATCAAGAGCGCTAAGACACAGAAGACAACCGCCAAAACGACAACAGAGGCAAGCATCCTGGTACTGGAAACCGATCAGAAGCTCCATGAGCAGGGAGAGGACAATTCCTTCGCCTCCTTCTCCAATGACATCTCCTATTCCGCCGGCCTTCGCGACATTATCCGCGCCTTGCATGAGGCCAAGACCGACGACGATATCAAAGGCGTACTGCTGAAGCTTAACGGCGGCGCCAATGGCTGGGCCACCATGGAACAGCTGCGCGCAGCACTGCTTGACTTTAAGACCAGCGGCAAAAAACTGTACGCTTACGGCGACGGCATTTCACAACGCGATTATTACCTCGCCTCTGCAGCCGATGTGCTTTACCTGAATCCGACCGGGATGATGGAGCTAAAGGGCCTGGCGTCACAGCTTACATTCTTCAAAGGCACGCTGGATAAGCTGGGCATTCAGCCGGAAATTTTTTATGCAGGCAGGTTCAAGAGTGCGACGGAGCCCTTCCGCGCGGAAAAAATGAGCGATGCCAACCGCCTGCAGCTATCCGAATTGCAGCATGATATCTGGAGCGGGTTCCTGACAGCCGCCGCGGCCAAAGCGGGAACGGATACAGCTACCGTTCACCACCTTGCGGCTGTTGGCGGCATCTACTTCGCATCTGATGCGCTAAAGGCAAAGCTCATTGACGGCGCGAAGTATTGGGACGAAATGGAGAGCGTAATGCGGAGCGTTGTAAAGAAAAAAGAAGACGAAAAAATCCCTTACCAGAGCATCAATGAATATGCGGAGCACCTGGACGCCGAAGGCAAGGGCGATAACCGCATCGCTGTTTTATTCGCCGAAGGCCAGATTGTGGACGGCAAGGGCGGTGACTACGAGATCGGATCCGAGACGCTCGTAAAATCCATCCGTCAGATATCGCGCAATAAGGATGTGAAGGCGGTGGTGCTGCGCGTCAACTCGCCGGGCGGCAGCGCACTGGCGTCGGAAGTCATTCTGCGCGAGCTGCAGCTGCTGAAGGCGAAAAAGCCGGTGATTGTTTCCATGGGCGATGTGGCCGCATCGGGCGGGTATTATATCTCCGCGGCTGCCGACAGCATTTTCGCGATGCCCAACACCATTACAGGCAGCATCGGCGTGTTCGGGATGATGTTCAACGTCGGCAATGCGCTTCACGACAAGCTGGGCGTCTCATTTGACGAGGTAAAGAACGCACCGCTGGCTGACTTCCCGACGATGAGCCGCGCCATGACGCCGGAAGAGGCCGCCCGGATGCAGGCAACCATTGATACGATCTACAGCACCTTCAAAAGCCGTGTAGCAACAGGCCGCCGGATAGACGCAAATATGGTGGACAGCATAGCGCAGGGGCGCGTATGGACGGGTACCGATGCGCTTGCCATCGGCCTCGTTGACGGGCTTGGCGGCCTGGACCGCGCCATGAAGGCTGCGGCGGCTAAGGCTAAACTTACTGAGTATAAAGTGGTTACCTATCCCGAGCCGGTGGATCACTTTAAGTCTATGCTAAAGAAGATCGGCAACAATCCGCTGAGCGAGGCCTCGGTGAAAGCTGCGATCAGCCAGGAGCTGCAGGAAAACTTCTCTGTGTATCAGCAAATGAAATGGCTGAAGCGTATGAATGGGAAAGCGCAGATGATGCTGCCATTTACGCCGGACTTTTTGTAGGAGGCGCGCGGTGAGCAAGGCTTTGACCCGCGCCAGTTTAATAGCTTACTCTATTCCGTTCATTAAACGCTGACCTAAATCGCCGGAAGTGAAGCAACGTCCATGACCTTTAAAAAAGCGCCCTCTTATGGGCGCTTTTTCGTGGCTTCGCCAGGAATCGAACCTGGATCTGGAGCTTCGGAAACTCTCATACTATCCATTGTACTACGAAGCCTGTCAACTTAACTAAAAAAGCAACCAGAGGGTTGCTTTTTATCGTACGGCGTACGGGAATCGAACCCGTTATTCCACCGTGAAAGGGTGGCGTATTAACCGGTTTACCAACGCCGCATATCCCGGTTAGGGAGTGCAAATATAAAGCCCTGCCTCTTTCCGGCCCAAGCCTTTCCTCACAAAAAATTTATCCTGTTGCGACCATCGCATTGATGATGTCCGCAAAGTCTTCCGCCTTCAGCGAGGCCCCGCCGATAAGGCCCCCATCCACATCGGGGCAGGCAAAAAGCTCCACCGCGTTTGACGGCTTGCAGGAGCCGCCGTAAAGTATGGAGGTATCGTCCGCAAGCTGCTGGCCATACCGGGCGGTAATAACGCTGCGGATGTGCGCGTGCATGTCCTGCGCCTGCGCGGAGCTTGCCGTGCGGCCCGTGCCTATGGCCCAGATCGGCTCATAAGCAATAGCCACATCGCCAAGCTGCGCTGCGGAAAGATGGAATAGCCCTGCCTTTATCTGGTCGCCTACAAAGTTGTTTTGCGCTCCGGCGTCGCGCGTCTCCAGCGGCTCTCCGCAACAGAAAATGACCTTCAGGCCTGCCGCCAGTGCTGCGTCTGTCTTTTTAGCGAGCTGCGCATCCGTCTCGCCATTGTACTCGCGGCGTTCGGAGTGACCTATAATGACGTAAGGCACTTCCGCGCTCTTCAGCATCTGGGCACTAACCTCCCCGGTAAAGGCGCCACCGGCCTCGTGGTGGCAGTTCTGAGCCGCCACAAAGACGTTGTATCTGCCTTGTATCTGTGACACAGTTTGGGTAAGATGGAGAAAGGGCGGGGCTATCACTACGACCTGCCGCTCGCTTAAGCGTTGGAGCGATTCCAGAATGCCGGATATAAGGGCCGCGCCTTCGGAAAGCCCGAGATTCATTTTCCAGTTGCCGGCAACTATTTTCTTACGCATATTGATTGGAGAGTTTTTTAATTGATTAATCAGGCGCCCATTATCAGCGACCGGGATGATGCTGTGCTTTCAAATACGTGCCGGAGCATTGCCCGTTCGGCATCGTCCAGCGTTTTGCCGCGGCGCGCCATCATGCGGGCCGCCGTGTCCATTGCCCGCGCCAACTGGTAGGTGCTCATACCTTCCGGGCCGCCCCAGGAGAAAGAGGGCAGGAATTTTTCCGGAAAGCCGCCGCCCCAGATATTGCAGGATACGCCCGCTACCGTCCCGGTGTTGAACATGGTATTGATGCCGCACTTGGAGTGGTCGCCCATCAGCAGGCCGCAGAAGGTGAGGCCGGTTTTGACGCTTTTCTGAGCCGCTTCGTCCCAGACCTTCACCTCGTCGTAATTGTTTTTGAGGTTAGAGCAGTTGGTGTCGGCGCCGAGGTTACACCACTCACCGATCACAGCATTGCCCAGAAAACCGTCGTGGCCTTTATTGCTGTTGGCAAAGAAAACGGCATTGCTTACCTCGCCGCCCACCTTACAGCCAGGGCCGATGGTAGTGGCGGAGTAGATTTTAGCGCCCATTTTCAGTACCGCGCCCTCGCACAGGGCAAAAGGGCCGCGCGCGATGCAGCCTTCCATTATTTCAGCGCCCCGGCCAATGTAAATGGGACCTGTAGTCGCGTTAAGGATCGTTCCTGCTCCAATGATTGCATCTGGCTCAATAAATATTTCGCTGCCGCGAACCGTCACATCGGGTGGAATAGCAGCGGAGCTGCGGCCACCGGTTAACTGGCCGTAGTCGCGGCGAATGGCCTCGTCATTGAGCGAGAATAGGTCCCAGGGGCGGGCCAGCAGATTTAGCGCTCCTTCGTAGTCAGCGTACTGCAGGCTACCGGCAAGCCCGGGCCAGTCGCTGATGCTTTGGGAAGCGCCGGCGGGCAGGTGGGCCGCTACAATTATTTCTCCGGCGCGCAATGCCTCACCCGGTTTGAGCCTTTCTATCCGCCTGCCAAGTTCCGGCGTGCCGAAGATGCGGGCATTGACGGCAAAAAATGCGTCGCTTGTTGCAGACGGGTAAATGCCGCGGAGGTAATCTGCCGTGATGCTGCCGCTGCCGGAAAGGCAAAGCAGGCGCTCCCAGCGCTCACGCATTGTAAATATTCCGCAGCGGATATCGGCTATGGCGCGGGTATGGGTAAAAGGGAAAAGACTTGGTCGTTCACTGTCAAAAAGTACGAGCTGCATGTATTGAATAATCCCGGCAAAAGTCGGGTTTTCTTGCCGCAACCCGAATGCCGTGAGGCGCGAGAAGCGATGGTCTGAATTTTTCATGGAGGAATGGGGAACAGTTTTTACCAGTTACGTCCTGATGCACAGACACTACACTTTTTTTATGCGTGAAAGCCGGCATTGGCTGCTCCTCATTTTAGTATCTGCGCTGTGCGCCTGCGGCCCGAAGGCTTCCTCCATTCATGGAAATACCGAAGGCTATGATCTGGAGCATCCGCTGGTTGTGCAGCTGCCTACCTCTCTGAATGAAATTTCCGGCCTTTGGTATTATGCCAAAGACACCAGCCTCTTCGCCATTGAGGACGAGGACGGCTTTCTGTATAAAATTTTCCCAAAGCATCCGGACCGTATCCTTCGCTGGAAATTTCACGGTCATGGAGATTTTGAAGATCTGACGATGGTGGATGGTACGTTTTACATCCTGCGCAGCGACGGATCGCTTTTTGCCACCACCATCGCATCGGGCGAGAACGTGCAAAGCGTTAAGTATGAGACTCCGGAAAAGGGTAATGAATTTGAATCGGTCTATTACGACGACAGCCTGAAGCTGATCATACTGGTGTGTAAAGACTGCCTGGCCGACAAGCGGAAGAGCCTGAGTACCTGGGCCTTCAATCCGGCAACGAAACAGTTTGTGCAGTCTTCGCTTCAGGTTGACGCCCATGGCATTGCCGCTATTCTGGGCTTGGAGAAAATCAAATTCAAGCCCTCCGCCGCCGTGATTAATCCCTTTACCAACCAGCTGATGCTGCTTGCCTCAACGGGCGATAAGCTGCTGGTTACCGCAAAGCGGGATGGCAGCATTATACAGGCTTATCCGCTCGGCGCGAAGCTTTACAAGCAGCCGGAAGGCATCGCTATAGGCGCCGACCGTACCTTGTACATTTCCAATGAGTCTGCCGGCATCGGCTCGCCCACGCTGCTCATTATGCCTTATCATGCACCGGGGAAATGAAGTTTTTAATGAGACAATACCTGACAGCGCTCCTCTTTGCCCTGCCATTCGCTGCTGCTGCCCAAGTGGCGAACGACTCTATCGCGCAACGCATTATCCTGATCGGGGACGCCGGTGCGCTGACCGCGGACCGTCATCATACCGTAGTTGAAGCAGTTGAAAAGATCGAAAATCTGGGCGATGGCAAGACGAGCGTAATCTTTCTGGGCGATAATCTTTACCGGTTTGGTTTGCCTTACGAGCAGCTGGCGAAGTACGGCGACGTGCGCGCCGTCCTGGACTCCCAGGCCAACATCGCCGATCACGGGCCTAAAATGGTGTACTTCATACCTGGCAATCACGATTGGATGAACGGGCAGCCGGGCGGCTATAACGCCGTGCTTCGTCAGGGCCGTTATCTGGAAAGCCTGGGTAAGAAAAATCTGACTTTCCTGCCACAGGACGGCTGCCCGGGGCCGGAAGAGGTAGATCTTGGCAATGATGTGGTTCTGGTGATCATGGATACGCAATGGTGGCTGCACAAGCAGGCTAAACCGGGTATTGAGAGTGACTGCCGCAACAAGACGCGCGAAGAACTGCTGAACGAGCTCCAGGACATTGTAACGCGCAACTATCGCAAGCTGATCATCTTCGCGGCGCACCATCCGTTTAAGACCTATGGCGTCCATGGCGGCTATTACACCATCAAGCAGCACATATTTCCGTTCACGGATATGCAGAAGAATCTGTACATCCCTCTGCCGGTGCTTGGCTCCATTTATCCCATCAGCCGCGCGGTATTCGGAACGGTAGAAGACCTGAAATATCCGGACTACGCCAATATGGCTACACAGATAGACGCCATTCTCAAAACCCATCCGAACGTGATTCACGTAGCCGGCCATGAGCATGCGCTGGAGTGGATTGCTGACAGCAGCTCGAACTACATTGTCTCCGGATCCGGCTGCAAGACCAACCGGGTGTCTAAGACGCGCAAGGCGAAATTTGCCGCGGCGTCTATCGGATGGGCAGAGCTGGATATCTACAAGGACAAGACGGTGAGTGTTACGTTTAAAGCCGCGGCTCCCGACTCCCTCGGCCAGGTGCTTTATAGCGGAACGGTGCTCGACTACAGTAAGCTGCCGCCACAGCCCAAGCCAGACACCACAACGCCCGTTGCCATATACGGCGATACCGCCCTTGTGCCTGCCAGCCGTCAATACGACAAGCCCTCAGGCTTCCGGCGCTTCATGGTAGGGAGCAACTACCGTAAGGAATGGAGCGAGCCTGTGTCGCTGAAAGTATTTCATCTGAATAAGGAGCAGGGAGGCCTTACCATTACCGGCGCAGGTGGCGGCTTTCAGACGAAGACCCTTCATCTGAAAGACAAGAATGGCGTGAAGTACAACCTGCGCACGATTGATAAGGATCCGAAAAAGGTATTGCCGGCCACGATGCGGGAAACCTTCGCGCGGGATGTGGTGCAGGATATGATCTCCGCCGCCTTGCCTTACGCGCCGCTTACCGTATGGCCCCTGGCAAATGCCGCCGGCGTAATTGCGGCAAGACCAGAGTTCTATTACGTGCCCGACGACCCTGCACTGGGCTTTTACCGGCCGCTTTTCGCCAATAAGGTATGTCTGCTGGAGCCGGACGATCCTACACCGGACGGCACAAACTCAAAAAGCAGCGCTAAGATTGTAAACAAGATCATTGGCGATGACGACCACTTTATAGATCAGCATGCCGTGCTCCGCGCCCGCCTGCTCGACATGCTGGTGGGCGATTGGGACCGTCACCTGGGGCAATGGCACTGGGGCATAAGCGACACCGGGAGGGGCAAGCTTTATTATCCCATTCCCCGCGACCGCGACCAGGCATTCTTCAGGTCGGACGGGCTTATCATGAAGTTCGCGACTGCGCGCCGGCTGCCCTGGATGAGCGGGTTTAAGAGCGACTACCACCGGTTCCGCTGGCTCAACCACTCGCCCCGGGACTTTGACCGGCTTTTCCTGAATGATCTGACACGCCACGACTGGGACACGGGCATCAGAGAATTTACGGCACTGGTTACGGACGACGCCATCCGGGATGCCGTAGGGCAGATGCCGCCGCAGATTGTAGCCATGCGCGGCGCTGAGATTGAAGGGAAGCTGAAAAGCCGGCGCGAGCAGCTTTATAGGAATGGGATGCAATACTACCGGTATCTGTCGCGCGAGGTGCAGGTGCTCGGATCCAATAAAACGGAGCAGTTTAACGTCACACAAAGCGATAGCGGGATACTGGTGCAGGTACACGCGCGGGAAAAGGGCGCCGACACCGGCCTGCTGATGTATTCGCGCCTCTTTGACCCGAAGGTCACTAAGGAGCTACGCCTTTTTGGCTTCAACGGCGCAGACCGCTTTGAGATTGATCCGGGCGTGCGTACGAAGATGCGCATCCGCATGATAGGCGGCGGTGGGGCCGACACGTTTAACATCGCAGGCAAGGCGCATAGCCACGTTTATGACGTCACAACCGAGCCGAATGCGCTGCTGGCTCATCGCCATACCGATGTGGACTTTAATGCCGACCCGACGGTCAATGATTTTAAAGTACAGGATTTTAAGTACAATTTTTTTCATGTGCCGACCATAGCGCTCGGCTACAATCCGGACGATGGTCCGCTTGCCGGCCTTGGCATCTGGCGCCGGACCTATGGCTGGCGCAAGGAGCCCTATGAGACAGACAATAAGCTGTCAGCGCTTTTTGCCTTTCAGCGCAATGCCTTTCAGGTCAATTATCACGGCGTCTTCGTGCATTGCATAAAAGATCTTGATCTGCTGCTTGATGCGAGTCTGCAGCGGCCCGCATTGCGCAACTTTTTTGGCTTTGGAAATGAAACCGTGCGTGTGGCCGACCTTAAATTTTACCGCGCGCGATACAATTCACTGGATGCGGACGCGCTGATACAGAAGCGCCTTTTCGGCGTGCTGCGGGTAGGGGCCGGCCCTACGTACAGCTATTACTCCAATCACGAGTATAACAATGAGCATAAAGTATTGGAAGTGCCTGGCCTCGTAGGTCTGGACTCCGCCAACATCTACAACCATAAACAGTATGTAGGCGGACGCATATTCCTGGACATAAATAATCTGAATAGTGAGCTGTTTCCCACAAGGGGCATTCACTGGCATAATGAATTCAATGCTCTGGGTGGAATTTCCGGCCCAACGTCACGGCCCTTCGCCGAGGCGCATTCCGATATGGACATCTACGCCAGCCTGAGCGATCCCGCCAAGCTTGTCGCCGTGTTTCACCTTGGCGGCGGGCATATTTTCTCCAAAGATTTTGAGTTTTTTCAAGCAATGGCCGTTGGGCAAAACAACTACCTAAGGGGCTTTAGAAAAGACCGGTTTTCGGGACGATCCATGGCTTATGGCAGCGTTGAGCTGCGGGCCAAGCTGTTTGACGTAAAAGATTACATCCTGCCCGGTGCCTTTGGCCTGGTTGGCTTCAACGATGTTGCGCGTGTGTGGAGTGATGGCGAAACAAGCCATAAGTGGCACGATGCATACGGCGGCGGCTTCTACTATATCCCCTACAACATGTTCCTTATCTCCGCTACCGCCGGCTTCTCATCGGAGGAAACCCTGTTTAACCTGACCATCGGCACACGGCTCAATCTTACTTTCTGATACTACGCGCTTGCCTCTGTTTCAAAGCGTTTATAAAAGCATCCAAATGACCAATACGCCTGCAAATCCGGTTCCCGCAGACATCGTCCAGAAGGCTTCTGCATTTATCAGGCAGGAATTTTCCGCGGCAGATACTAAGCTGCTTTACTTCCATAGCTACGATCACACGGAGCAGGTGGTGCGCCATGCTCTTGAAATCGGCAAACGCGAGGGTGCGACGGATGAAGAGCTCCGGATCCTGCAGGTAGCAGCCTGGTTTCACGATGTCGGACACCTGAACGGCAATATTCAGGACCATGAGCTGCGGAGCGTTGATGCAGCTAAGAAATTTCTTGTGGCAGAAGGCGTGGATGATGAAGCATTTATTCAGCGCGTAGCTGATGCCATAATGGCCACGCGCATGCCGCATACGCCGGGCGATAAGCTTGGCGAGATCATGTGTGATGCGGATGTGTATCATTTCGGCACCAACGACTTCCGCAAGACCAACAAGCTGGTGCGTAAGGAGCTAAAGGCGAGGGGCTATCCGGCACTCGTCACCGCCTGGCCGCAGCGCAGCCTGAAAATGCTGGAGTCGCAGCATTTCTTCACGCCATACAGCCGCCAGAAACTGGAAGAAGGCAAAGTGGAGAATGTGCGCTGGCTTAAAAAGAAAATAGCAGAGAAAGCGGGCGATGAGGAGCACTATATGCCAGAAGATGAGCCTGCGAAGGATAAATCGGACAAGGACAACCCGCAGCTAATAGCAGCAAAAGAGGCGGCCAAAGTGCAAAAAGCGGAGCAGAGCCTCGTAGCGCGGGGCATGCAGACAATGCTGCGTCTTGGTTCTTCCAACCATTTAGACCTGAGCCGTATGGCCGACGGGAAGGCAAACATTCTCATCTCGGTCAATTCTATTATCATCTCCGTTATATTGTCCATATTCATTGACCGGCTTGACGCTGACCCCTATCTGCTGATCCCGACAATTCTGTTCCTTACCTCTTCCGTTGTAACGGTGATCCTCGCCATCCTGGCTACACGGCCAAAGCTTACGGAAGGCACTTTTACGCGCGAGGCCATTCAGCGAAAAGAAACGAATCTCCTGTTCTTCGGCAACTTTTACCGCTCTTCTCTGGATGAATATACCTGGGCGATGAACGAGATGATGCACGACAAGACCTATCTCTATGACACCCTGGTAAAGGACATATACTACCTGGGCATCGTGCTCGGGCGCAAATACAAGCTGCTTCGCTGGGCTTACAATGTGTTTATGGTCGGGCTAATCATTGCCGTGCTATCTTTCTCCATTGCCATTGCCCTCAATATTCCTTCCGACCACGCCACAGTGATCAATGCGAGCGGTTCGCCCCTGTAAATGACGATATCTGAAAAACTTAAACGGCGGCTCGGACGGAGCTTTGACGTGCTAAGGCGGTACCGCTACCGTTGGGTACTGATCATTGCGCTTTCGTGGACGGCCCTTGACCTCTTATTATGGGCCATACGCGCATCGGTGCCGCAGGCGGCAGCCTATGAGGATCTGGCGCATACACGCAGCCTGCAATACGTAGCCATACGCAGCTCCGTGGTATTCGGGACAAGCATGCTGATGGGCTGGCTGCTTGTGTTCCGGTTTCGCACCATGTTCCGCAATAAGCCACTGCAGATAAACCTGCTGTTCAAGACGCTTATCCTGATGGCCTGTTCGTTCTTCATGAACTTCTTCAACCTCTTCGGTTATTTCTACTTCATGACGGGCCGCACCATCTGGCAGTCGCTGGTATTTTACATTAAGCTTCCGGCGGAGAAGTTCTGGCTGGTGCATGGCCTGCCCCTGTGGCTGCTGATTTTCATGATCACGCAGCTTTTTATTGAAATGAGCGAGAAGTATTCACCCGGAGTCTTCGCCGATATTCTCCGCGGGAAGTATATTGATCCTAAAATTGAGAAGCGCATTGTCCTCTTCCTGGACCTTAAAGACAGCACGCCAATCGCGGAATCGCTTGGCCACAAGAGTTATTTTCTATTCATACGCGAGTTTATAGACTATATCTCTATGGCATTGCTGGAGCAGGACGCCCGAATCTATCAATACGTCGGCGACGAAATCGTAGCGAGCTGGATATTCTCTGAGGCAAACGCCGTAAAGGCGGTGAAAGCAATTATTGACGCGCGTAAGGCCTTGCAGCTGAAAAGCGAGCATTTCCGACGGGTTTACGGTGTCACTCCTGAGTTTCGCATTGGCATACATGCCGGAGACGTGACCGTTGGCGAGATAGGCCTTATTAAAAAAGACATAGCCATGAGCGGCGACACGATGAACACCGCCGCCCGCATCCGTTCTGCCACTTCCGAGCTGAATCAGAAATTCCTGGCTTCTAAAGACTTCATTGAAGTGTCATCGCTGAAAGAATACCAGAGTGAGCCGCTTGGCAGCATTGAACTGAAAGGGAAAAGCAGCACGCTTGATCTTTATGCGCTGAAAATTTAAGCCTTGTCAGTTATCTCTCTGCACATTTTCAGCGGCGCAAAAGCTACCAGCTTCTCAATGCTGAAAGCCTTTGGCCTCCTGCGCTTTGCCTTGCGCAAACTACCGGCCGGTGTATTATTTGCAAGGGCGATGGGGTGTGGAAAGGGAGTCGCGTTTTCCATATTGCCAGACTGGAGCCGTTATGCGGTGATGCTGGAGTGCGGAACTGCGTATGATGAGGAGCGCCTTTGCAATATGGAAAGCTTCACCTCCCTGCGCCGGGCAGCCAAAGTACACCGACGAATAGAGCTGAAACCAGTGCGCAAAAAAGGCGCATGGGACGGCCGGGATCCTTTTGAGCTTCGGCAGGATGATGGTAAGGAGGGTAGGGTAGCCGTGCTCACGCGTGCGTCCATTGCTTTGCCACGGATTCCTCTGTTTATACAGCAGTCGCGCGAGGCTACTCAGGCCTTGCAGGCGGCGCCGGGCTTAGTATTTTCGCTCGGGATGGGTGAATATCCGCTCATGCGCCAGGCGACCTTCAGTATCTGGGAAAGTGATGCGGATATGGTGGCATACGCGTACAAAGACGCCAGGCATGTGGCGGCAATCGCAGCCAAAGCCAGGCAGAGCATGTTTACCGAAGAAATGTTCGTGCGCTTTCGGATCGTTTCAGATTCGGTCATTGCATAATCCTGACTTCTACACGCCGGTTTTTATTGGCGTCTTCCTCATTGCGTTCAGGCCGCACAATCGGGTTCATATGCCCAAAACCGACGCAGCTTAGGCGTTTAGAGTCTATCCCATGCCGCGCCAGGTATTCTTTAATGGCCTCGGCGCGGTTTACAGAGAGGCCCTCTTTGCCGGTATCATCGTCTATGGCGTCCGACGAGGCTGGCACGCAGCAGACGTGTCCTTCAATCCTGATTTTTATTTCCGGATGCTGTGTAAGTGCCTCCACTAACGCGTCAAGCGCTGCGTCCGATTCTTTGCGTACGATATGCCTGCCGGCGTAGAAGTATATATTTTCAAGAACGAGGGTTTCGCCCACTTTCAGGCGGCCAATGTCCGGTAGGCCTCCTTGTCTGCGCGCCGCCTGCGATTTCGCCGGCTGGGGAGGCACAGGCGAGAGCTTGAACCGGGTTGTCGCCTTGAGGACATTTTTTGACGGAAGCACCGCTATATCCACTCTGCGGTCAGCGAGGTTGCCGCCGGGCCGCTCCGCCGCCAACGCGGCAGCCTCGCCGCGACCAGTCACAAGCGTTATAAGGTCGTCGCGAAATCCGGATTGCAGCAGGTAAGCCTTGACGGCCTCCGCGCGTTGACGGGACAGGCGCAGATTGAACGACTCGCCGCCAACCGCGTCGGTATAGCCGATTATTTGCAGGGCCTGGCTGGCATGAAGCCGGCCTGAATAAAGTGCCGAATCAATTTTTTGAACAGCGCGGTCGTCCAACAGGCCTTCATTGAAGGCAAAATAGACAGAAACCGTGTCGCCTCTTACGCAGGTAGCCGAGCACAGAAGCGCAAACAGAGCCAGCAGATGTCTTACACGCACAAGGGATCAATTGCGCTAATATAGCAGATGCAAGCTACTGATAGTCGCGCATGAGGAGTTCGGCTTCGCAAAAGCGGTATTCGCGCGGGTCGTTTGATGCAATGATCACGGTGCGGTTGACGGTGTAATTTTCAATCCATTCAAGATATTGTTCCACCCCGGCTTCGTCAAGATTACTGCATGGCTCGTCCAACAAAAGCACTGGGGTTTCCGAGAAAAAAGCCTGTGCAAGCTTTACACGCTGCTTCATGCCTGATGAGTAATCGCCGATTGGCTTTCTTGCCGCGGCGCGAAGACCGACGAGCTCTATGACGCTGGAAAGACTCATGCCCGCCAGGGTCTTTTTAAAAGAAAAATGAAATTCCAGCGCTTCTAACAGCGTCAGCTCTTCCGGCAGCTCCATTCCAGGCGCGCAGAAGGAGACTTTTTTGAAAACCTCCTGCTGGCTTGTTCCCTCCCATTCCATATTTCCTGTGGAAGGCGGCTGCATGCCGGCTATGATTCGCAGTAAGGTGCTCTTACCGCTGCCGTTTTGCCCAAGGATAGCCGTGCGGCTGCAGGGCGCAAATTCAAAGCTCAGATTGCGGAAAACCCAGTGACGCTGGTAGCGCTTGCCGAGAGCGTCTAAGCGGATATTCATTTGTGTTGAGACGTTGCGTTGAGTCGTTGAATCGTTAAGACGTCTGAACAATTCAACGATTCAACGTCCTCACGGCATATCTTCATTGATGCGGCGCGTGTATCCGCGCATAATGCCGCGCCCGGTGTCGCGGATAAAGGAAATGATTTCGTCGCGCTCATCGCTTACCGGAATGTCCGCCTCAATGATGCCGAGCGCCTTGCTCACATTGTAGCCGCGAACGTACAGGATGCGGTAAATGTCCAGGATATGGTTGATCTTATCGGTCGTGTAGCCGCGGCGCTTCAGGCCGATGCTGTTTACGCCAACGTACGAGAGCGGCTCCCGCGCAGCCTTTACATATGGCGGAACATCTTTCCGCACCAGCGAGCCGCCCGTCACAAATGCGTGTGAGCCGATGCGCACAAACTGCTGAACCGCCGTCAGACCCGCAAGTACAACGTTGTCGCCAACCGTAATGTGCCCGGCCAGCGTAGTGTTGTTAGAGAAGATGCAATGATTGCCGATTTCGCAATCATGCGCGATGTGGCTGTAGGCCATCACCAGGCAATTCGTGCCCAGCTTGGTGTGCATCCGGTCGGTAGTGCCCCGGTTGATGGTTACGCACTCGCGGATGGTGCTGCCATCGCCTATAATGGTGAGCGTGTCTTCGCCTTTATACTTCAGGTCCTGCGGGATGGCGGAGATGATGGTGGACGGGAAGATGCGGCAGTTTTTGCCGATGCGCGCGCCTTCCATCACTGTCACGTTGGAGCCAATCCAGGTGCCGTCCCCGATTTCTACGTTTTTGTGCACCATTGTGAAGGGATCAATCTTCACATTGGCGCCGATTTTAGCATCGGGGTGGACGTAGGTGAGGGGGTGAATCATTCGTTGAGACGTTGAATCGTTGAGTCGGTGACTCCCTTTGGATAGAAATACGGCAGTTGAAATCTTTGCAAGATTATTTATTCCTTCTCACAATCTGTGCAACCAATTCCG
Organism: Chitinophagaceae bacterium; assembly: GCA_965246765.1. Taxonomy (GTDB): domain Bacteria; phylum Bacteroidota; class Bacteroidia; order Chitinophagales; family Chitinophagaceae; genus UBA1952. The sequence continues at coordinate 318,527 of CBDFFJ010000004.1, read as the reverse complement.
CCTCCGTCGCCAATTTGTTCCCGACATAAGCAGCACCGCGCATCTCGCAAATCCCGCGGCGGATGGGATTCATCAATTCCAGCTTTAGCAGCAGAGTATCACCCGGCACTACTTTCTGCTTGAAGCGTGCCTTGTCAATCTTTATGAAGTAAGTGTCGTAATTCTCCGGGTCCGAATAATTGTTCAATGCCAGAATACCTCCGGCCTGCGCAAGGGCCTCAATCTGCAGGACGCCCGGCATCACCGGATTTCCCGGAAAATGGCCCTGGAAGAATTGCTCGTTGAAGGTTACGTTCTTCAGACCCACTACATGGTTATCGCTAAGCTCAATGATTTTATCCACGAGCAGGAAGGGGTACTTATGCGGCAGCGATTTTTCTATACGCGTAATGTCATAAACCGCCGGAAGGTTCGGGTCGTAGTGTGGTGCATCGCTTTGGTTCTTGTTTTTCTTGATGTACTGCTTAATCTTCCGCGCAAACTCAACATTGCTGCTGTGGCCGGGACGATTGGCAATGATGTGCGCACGAATCGGGTGGCCAATCAGCGCAAGGTCGCCCACAACGTCCAGCAACTTGTGGCGGGCCGGTTCATTGGGATAATGAAGCTGCACGTTGTTGAGGATGCCTTCGTGCTTCACTTCAATGGCCGGCTTGTTCAACACCTTGGCAAGGTGGTCCAGCTCATCCTGGTCAACGGCCTTATCCACTACAACAATGGCGTTGCTCAGGTCGCCGCCTTTAATCAGGTCATGCTGGAGTAGATATTCCAACTCATGCAGGAAGCAAAACGTGCGGCAAGGCGCTATCTCTTCTTTGAACTCCGAGATGTGCTTCAGCGCCGCATGCTGCGTGCCGAGAATCTTGGAATTGAAGTCAATCAGCGTCGTGATATTGTATTCTGTGGCCGGAACAGCCAGCATATCCACATTCTTTACAGGGTCGTAAAAGTGGATATTCTGGTCAATGCTGTAAACGATGCGGCGGGCATCCTGTTCTTGCACACCTGCGCTTTCAATCGCCTCAATAATGAGGCGCGCGCTGCCGTCCAGAATTGGAATTTCCGGGCCGTCTAATTCAATGAGCGCATTGTCCACGCCCATGCCTACAAGGGCGGCGAGCAGGTGCTCCACGGTGCTCACACGGGCGCCGTTATGCTCCAGCGTAGTTCCGCGGCTCGTGTCCACCACAAAATCCACGTCCGCCTTAACGATGGGGCGGTCCGGCAGGTCCACGCGCTGAAAGCGGATGCCGTGGCCGGGATTAGCCGGGCGCATCGTCATGTGGACTTCGTGGCCGGTATGCAGCCCTACGCCGGGCAGGCTTACAGCGCCGCGCAGCGTATGTTGGTTTTCGGTGGTTGGCTGCACAGGCTTACAGGCGGATATTTCGGGAGAAGGAGTAATGATTTGGGTCACAGGCTTTGATGAGATGTGGCTGCGCCGGCAAGTTGTGCGGCGAGTGCCCGAAGCTCTTCTTCAAGCTGGGCAATCCGCTGTTGCAGCTCCGGCAAATTTCTATAAATAGCCTGACTTTTCAGCGAAGTACGGTAATCAAAGGCAGGCGAGCCGTTTAAAGCAGTATTCGGCTGCTCTACAGATTTGGAAATTCCACTCTGCGCATTGATGCGCGTGCCGTCGGCAATCTGGATGTGGCCCACCATCCCGACCTGCCCCCCAATCATGCAGCCCTTGCCCAGCTTGGTGGAGCCGGAGATTCCGGCCTGCGCGGCGATGACGGTGTTTTCGCCGACTTCTACGTTGTGGGCTATTTGAATGAGGTTGTCCAGCTTCACGCCCTTGCGGATAATAGTAGCGCCCATCGTAGCGCGGTCAATGGTGGTGTTGGAGCCAATTTCCACATCATCTTCAATAATGACATGGCCGATTTGCGGCACTTTCTTGTATGTACCATCCGCCTGCGGCGCAAAACCGAAGCCATCCGCGCCCACAACCGTTCCGGAATGAATGGTAACCCGCGCGCCGATTTTACAGCCTTCGTAGATGCGTACGCCCGCGAAAACGCGCGAGCCTTCGCCAATCACCACGCCGTCGCCGATGTAAGAGCCGGGATAAATCTGTACGCCGTCCGCAAGCTTTACGCCTTCGCCCACATAGCTGAATGCGCCGATATAAACGTCTTCGCCCAGCTCTGCCGATTCCGCCACATGCGCGGGTTGCTCCACGCCGCGCTTCTTGTTCTGGCTCATCAATTCATTATAAAGCGAGAGCAGGGACGCAAAGCCATTGTAGGCGTCTTTCACGCGGATAAGTGTCGGAGCCACCTCGCCATTCACCGCCAGGTCTTCATTGACTATGAGGATGCTTGCCTTGGTTTTATACAGGTACTCCTCGTATTTCGGATTGGCGATAAAAGAAAGCTGGTCTTCACCGGCTTCCTCAATCTTGCCTACGTTGGAGACGCGGGCGTCCGGATTGCCTTCAATGCGGCCGTTCAGGTGGGCGGCTATTTGCCGGGCAGTAAAATGCATGTTCAGGGCGAGAGTTGGTCTTGAGGTACTACAACGCTTATAACAGACAATGCATTGTCCCTATAGGCTGGCCGTTAATCTTTGATGAAGCAAATGTAATTTTTCAAAACGGGCCGGGCAAGGGCCTGACTCACAAGCGGGTCTTCTACCTCCGAAATATCACGAACCGTGCCGTCTTTCATTGCGATTTGAATTTTTTCGTCGGTGGTGTTGTAGGTGCTGGTGCTCGTCGTACCGCCAAAGGCAAAGTATTTCAGGTCGGCATCGCTAAAGCCGGTCATCTTCCTGGCTTCCTTTTCTACGGAAGCAAGGGCATCGTTCAATGGGGCGGCGCTAAGCTGGACTTTATAAAGCCTGCGCTCTACCAGCATTTTGCAAAGCCGCGCAAGAATCGCATCCTTATGACTTTGCCAGACTTTTATGGAAGAAGTGATGTCCGCATCATCCAGCGCGCAGAATGCTTCCAGATGTTCCGGCTCCTGCTCAAAGGCTTCGGCACTGATGACCTTATACAGAAAATGGTGCAAAGCGGGCGTTGCGAAAAGCTGTTCGCCGCTTTGCGCAAGCTCACGCGCTTTTTTCAGAATGTTGACGATAAGCATCTCCGCGCCGAGCACCGTCTTGTGCAGATAAACCTGCCAGTACATCAGCCGCCGGGCTATGATGAATTTTTCTACACTGTGAACGGCTTTTTGCTCCACCATCAGCTCGTCGTTCTGCACCGTCAGCATTTGCAGGATGCGGTCGTAGCCAATCACGCCTTCCGAAACACCAGTGAAGAAGGAATCGCGGTTCAGGTAATCCATCCGGTCCATATCCAGCTGGCTGGAGACAAGCTGGTGCAGGTAGCGTCGCGGATAAGCGTGGTCAAAAATCTGGATGGCCGTGTCCAGCATGCCACCGGTTTCCTGCGAGATGCGCTGCATGATAAGCTTGCTGATATGCTCATGCGAGATGCCGGTTACCAGAGAATGCTCCAACGCGTGCGAAAATGCCCCATGGCCCACATCGTGCAGGAGGATTGCAAGGCGTGCGCCCACACATTCCTTAGCCGTGAACTGTACGCCTTTCGTTTTGAGTACATCAAGCGCCTCGTTCATCAGGTGGCAAGCGCCGAGCGAGTGATGCAGCCGCGTATGCACCGCGCCGGGATAGACGAGGTGTGCCATGCCCATCTGCTTGATGTGCCGCAGCCGCTGGAACCACGGATGCGCAATGACCTGCATCACCTCCTCCTCCGGGAAACGCAGAAAGCCGTAAACGGGGTCGTTGATGATTTTGACTTTCATGAGCTTGCCAGGACGGCGAAAGTAACGCCGGTGGGTCACACGCTAAATGACTTCTGCTGAGCGTCCCCTCTCCCGATGGGTATCCTCCGCTGGCGGAGGTGGCTGAGGAGCGAAGCGACGATGCCGGAGGTGGGTTCTAATAACCATCAGATGTACCCACCTCCGCCCCGCTCACTTCGTTCGGGGGCACCTCCGCCAGCGGAGGATACCCATCGGGAGCGGAAGCCAGATAAGCTGAATGACCAGCGTGACATCTAAAAAATTAGCCGGGCTACTTACTCTTTCTTGTCATCGCTGCCCGTACTCTCTTGCGGCTGGCCGCCGCCCCAGTCTTCTGCAGGTGGATTCGTAGCGTCATTGTTTACATCGTTCTCATTGTCATCGGTTCCCGTGCCGCCGATGCCGCCGCTGTTGAGGCCTGCGCGGTCAACGGAATTCTGGTCGCTTACGTCGCAGTCGTCAAAGTCTTTCGGTTCCTCAAACTTTACGTCGGGGCGGATGTCCAGCGTTTTATCGGCAGCAATTTTCTTGTAGAAAAGCGCCCAAATCGGCAGGGCAGCCGCGGCGCCCTGACCAAGATATTCGCTTTGGAAGTGCAGGAACATATCGTTCGCGCCCACCCATGAGCCTGCCAGGAGTTGCGGCGTGTAACCGATAAACCAGGCATCCGCCTGATTGTTCGTTGTACCGGTTTTGCCGGCGATGTCTGCTTTTATGTTGTAGCGGTAGCGCATCCGCTTGCCGGTGCCAAAGTCAATGACGCCACGCATCATTTTTACCATTTTGAAGGCCGTACTCGCGCTGATGATTTCCTTTTGCTGTGGCGCAAAGCTTTTTATAACGATGCCGTTTTTATCCTCAATGCGCGAAATGAAATATGGCTCCGTATTCATGCCGCCGGTCGGGAACATGGTATAGGCGTGCAGCATTTCTATCAATGAAATGCTCGGCACGCCAAGCGCTGTAGAGGGATAAGGCGGAATATCGCTGCTGATGCCGCATTTGCGCGCAAAGTCAATGAAAGAAGGAATGCCGACCTGCTTGATGAGATATAGTGCGGCGTTATTCACAGAAAGCGCGAGCGCCTTCTTCATAGGCATTGCGCCGTACTTGGAGCCGCCCGCATTATAAATTTTGCCGTTAAAGCTCTGGCCCGCTGTGCTCACTGTGCCGCAAGGCGAAATGCCGTTATCCACCGCAAGGCAGTACAGCAACGGCTTTATCGTAGAGCCAACCTGCCGCTTGGTGCCTTCATTGACGTGGTCAAATTGGAAGTAGTCGTGGTCAATGCCGCCTACCCATGCCTTTACCTCGCCGGTATAAGGATCCATCGCCATGAAACCAGCCTGCAGGAAGGAGCGGATGTACATAATGCTGTCCATTGGGCTCATCACAGTATCCTTATAATGATTTGCATTCCACGCAAAGACGCGCATCTTAACCGGCTTGGAGAAGGCAGCGAGCGCAGCGGCTTCGCTGATATCGGGATTGTCTTCCTTCATCATGCGGTAGCGGTCGCTTTGGCGGATGGCAGAGCGCACGATGTCCATGTGCTTTTTCCATATGGCGTAGTTGCCGTAGCCGCTCTGCGCCATGAACTGTTTCTGCAGGTCGGCCATGTGCTGCTCCACTGATTGCTCAGCGTAGGCCTGCATGCGCATGTCTATAGTCGTGTAAATTTTCAGGCCGTCTTTATAAATGTTGTAGGGCTTGTCAGTAGAAAGATTCTTCGTGTCTTTTAGCGCCTTTTTCACCTGCGCTTCTAAAACCTGCCGGAAATACGGGGCTGTGCCTTCGTGATAATCCAGCTTGTGATAGTCAAGCTTAATAACCTTCGCCTTGTATTTGGCCGCGTCTGCCGCCGTGATTTTTTCGTACTTCAGCATCTGCTCAATGACGGTATTGCGGCGGTTGAGCGAGCGTTCGGGGTGCGAGCGTGGATTGTAAATGGTATTGCCTTTTAAAGTACCAATCAGGGTCGCAGCTTCATCCACGCTCAGCTTATCCGGCGTTTTATTAAAGAAGGTCATGGACGCATTCTTAATACCATAGACATTATCCGGAAAGGGAACAGTGTTTAGATAAAGCGTGATGATTTCATTCTTCGTGAGGTTGCGCTCCAGTTTCACAGCCAATACCCATTCTTTCAGCTTTTGCCAGCCGCGGGCAAACTTGTTCCTTGCCCGCTCGCCGTTGAAAAGGTTGAACGCAAGCTGTTGTGTAATGGTTGAGCCGCCGCCTTCATGGCCAAAGAACGCAATGGCCCGCATCACGGCTATGCCGTCAATGCCGGAGTGCTCATTGAAACGCTCATCTTCTGTAGCGATGAGGGCGTTAAAAACGTTCTGGCTTATTTGGGAATACTTACTGTTAGAGCGGTCTTGAACGTAGTAGCGGCCCATCACCGTGCCGTCGTTCGCCAGGATTTCGGATGAAAGTGCGCTGCTTGGGTTTTCAAGTTCGGCAAGGGACGGCATGCCGCCCCACCAGTTGAACCAGAAGCCGAGAATCACGATGAGGAAAAGCGCAAGCCCTGAGAGGAATACCCGCCAAAGGATGCGCACTGATTTTTTCATGGGCTGCATAATCGGTTTCAAAAGTAGCGTTTACCCGTAGGAACGCGCCGCGGCGCGTTCCTACGTGCTGGCATCGTCGTCAGCAGGCCGTACAAAAAATGCAATGCTGCGCAAAGGCTTCAGGAATGCCGCCAGACGCTTTTTACCTGCGATGCGCGAGCGCACTTGCGTGAAGAATGCAGGCAGGAACGCGGACACACGTTCATTCTCGCTTGCCGTTAGCGGCTGCTTCGCATATTTTACCTTCAGATAGCTGTTCATAAAAGTCGTGAACGAAGTGCCGAGCGAAGGGTCAATGGCCTCACGCGCGTATTGCATCGGCGTGCGTTTACCGCGGATATAGCCGAGTTGATGCAGGTAGAAGCTCACCACGCGGTAAGTCCAGTATCCTTTGCTTTCACCGGTTTTTGCGCCGCGCGCACGACTCTTGTAGTATGCGAGCACAATTGCCGGAAGCGCAAAGAACAACGCAATCAATCCCACAGTAATTCCGCCGATGGTGTACAGCACCTTCCGCCAATCAGTCGTTTCTTCCTTCTTCGGCTGCACCGGCGGTTCGTCTTTACGCTGACCGGGCTTGCGCTTCAGGTAAACCTCATCTACAGGCTCAGGCACAGGAAATTTTTTCAAAACAGCCGCCGCGCTTTCGCCTGCACGCGCAGTGAGCGCCTTAAACGCATCCGCATAGGAAACCGCCGTAACTGAATCTCCAGCACGCACGCTCACCAGCGGAATATCCACACTATCGCGGCGAATAGCAGCAATGTGTACATCCAGCACCGCGTCGGCAGGCGGCAGGTTAAACTCCTTATCGTGCAGCGTGAAGTGATGTACTTTATAGGAAATAGTCTTCTTCGCCGTATCCACCCCGGTCACAACGCCATCTGCAGCGAGGTAAGCCTGCGGCGGTGCCATAGGCGGCGTGCCGTCCGGCTTCGGCGATTGCTGCGCTTCGTCATTGCCTACGGTAGTGTCAAAGTCCAGCCAGCCGAAGCCGGGGAAATAGACCTGCACCCAGGCGTGAGCCTGGTCGGCGTAATACCAGTACCAACCTTTGTTCTTTCCGCCGCTGCGGTCAACGGTGAGGAAGCCGACTGCAATGCGGGATGGAATGCCCAGCGAACGCAGCATAAAAAGCGTCGCGCCCGCATAATATGCGCAGTATCCTTTGTGATTTTCAAATAGAAAATACATCAGCTTGCTCGCGTTTGGAATGTCGGGCACGCCGGGATTGTCAGTGTATTTAAAGAGCGGTTGGCCCGCTGGGTCTTTGCTCAGAAACCAGTCGCGCAGCGCAATGACTTTATCAACCGGAGTTGTTGCCTTTGCAGTAATCTCCTTCGCCAGCTGACCGATGCGGACGAACTTTTCATCGCCCGGCATGTAGGTGTAATACTTCATGAAGCGGGCGTCCTCATCCTGATAGCCCGGCGCTTTACGCAGGATCTCAAAGCGCTTCTGCTGAAACTTCTTGATTTCTTTATCCTTCGCATTGTAAACGAAATAGGCGCTGTTCAGTTCGCTCACATAACTCTTCGCGCGGAAGGCGTATTTGAAGGAATCGCGGAAATCTTTTTCCACTGTAATAGGCTGTACAAAGAATCCGGTGTGCGGCGCCAGATAGGTGCTTGGCGAAAGCTTACGGCTGTACACCTGCACTTCCACAACCTTTCCGCCGCGTTCAGTACCGCTGTTTTCTATTACGGAAGAATCGCTTTTAGTAGCAAAGAGTGAAAGCTGCGTCGGGTCCGGTTCAAAAAGGTCGTTGCGGGGAATGACCGAATCACGCTCAAAGGTTTCGGTGCTGGTGTCAAACTTTGTGTAGTAGAAGGCCGTCAGATAAAGGGGATTCGGCAGGTCGGTACCTTCAAAGAAATTGTCAATCTTGGCGCAGAAGAGCAGCTCATTGCTACGGCCAAGCTGTGAGCGGAGCTGCGAGTAATTCTTCAGGTCAAAATTTCCATCCTTGTTCTGCTTCAGCATGGAATTTTTCCCGGCCTTGCCGCCCGCGCCGTAATTCGCTACTGTCTCCCGGATTTCCGTCCGCATCACTAAATAGACGCCCAGCAGCAGCAGTGCCGCCAGCATTGCGAAGCCAATCAGCCTGCGTGAGAGAAACCACCAGAATTTCTCGCTCTTATCGCCGTAAGAATAAATCTGCTCAGCTGTGAAGATGATATAAACGGAATACAGCACCGCAGGCGCAAAAGCCGTCATCAGGTTTGCCACGCTATCCGCATTAAACTTGGCAATGATGTACATGCAGGCCAGCAGGAGGGCCGCGCTCATGCCAATGGCCCAATACCGAAGCCGCACGAAGCCCCAGCCCACAACCCAGCCCAGCACAAAGAGCACAGAAAAAACTTTATAGCTCGCCTCAATCTTCGGCTGGTCAAACTCGCCGAGTGCCAGCGTATCCAGCCCGGCATAGCCCAATCGCAGTAGCGCAATGAGCCCGATGAACGGCAGCAGCGCGCGAAACCGAAAGCCGTGAAAAACGGCACTGCCCGCCATGCCTGCCGTGAAGATGAGCGTCCACCGTAGCCCGCTGTTTTGCAGGAAGGAGAAATACTCATTAAGATTATAAAGCAGAAAGTAGGCGACGAGGGCCGTGGGCAGTATCAGGAACAGCAGCTTCGCCAAAAGCTCGTTGGCAGGCGCGGCGCGTTGAATTCTCATGAATGTTTTTCCGGTAGAAAGATGCGCGGGAAAGGACTTTCCACAACACGCGTTTCAAATGTAATGAATCGGGTTTAGGGAGGCGGCAGTGTCGGCTTATTTAACCCTTCTTTGCCCGATTAAGCAAAAGCTTTTCGCAAGCATACGGTTAATGATTGTACAGTGTTACGGCAATATGAGGTAACGCCTAACTTCGCTCCGTTCAAAAAAATTTTATAACCACAATGGTCAAAGAAACAATGGTCAATGCCGACGTACAAGCTGCCGGCGCGGACGACAAAACCCAACAAATGCTCCAGCAAATCAAGACGGTGACGGTGATTGGTTCCGGTACGATGGGCAATGGCATTTGCCACGTATTTGCGCAAAGTGGCTTCAAGGTGCATATGATGGATATCAACCAGAATGCACTGGATAAGGCCATCGGTACTATCGGTAAAAACATGGACCGTCAAGTGAGCAAAGGCTCGCTGAGCGAGGAAGAAAAGGGCGAGGCGCTTGGCCGCATCAGCACTTACACAGACATGTCGGAGGCGGTAAAGAACTCGGATTTGGTGGTAGAAGCCGCGACCGAAAACATTGACCTGAAGATTAAAATCTTCCAGGAGCTGGATAAGTTGGCGCCGGCTAACTGCATTCTCGCGTCTAATACTTCCTCTATCTCCCTCACACGTATCGCGTCGTTCACAAAGCGTCCTGCACAGGTCATCGGGATGCACTTTATGAACCCGGTTCCGGTGATGAAGCTCGTTGAGGTTATTAATGGCTATGCAACCGATTCCAAGGTGACAGAGGTGGTCGTTGACCTTTCTAAGTTCCTCGGCAAGGTGCCCTGTGTGGTGAACGATTATCCCGGCTTTATCTCCAACCGCATCCTGCTGCCGATGATTAACGAAGCCATCCTTGCGCTGCAGGAAGGTGTAGCGGGCGTGGAAGAGATTGATACAATCATGAAGCTCGGCATGGCGCACCCGATGGGACCGCTGCAGCTTGCAGACTTTATTGGCCTGGATACTTGCTACAGCATTATGAACGTGCTGCACATGGGTTTCGGCAATCAGAAGTATGCGCCTGCTACTTTGCTGGCTAATATGGTGCAGGCAGGCTACCTTGGTGTGAAGAGCGGCGAAGGCTTTTATAAGTACACGCCCGGCTCTAAAGACCTCGTCGTAAGTGAGCGTTTTAAGAAGAATAAGTTTTAGTCGGAGAAATCTCACAAGCAAAAGAGCCGCTCAAGTGAGCGGCTCTTTTTATGTTTAATAAACAAGCAGCTTATAGCTTAAAGCCAAACGTAACGACTGCATTGTTGCTGCTGGTTTCAAGATTGGCTGTGGGAACGACCAGACCGTAATAGATGGAGGACGGATTATTCGTGCCGGACAGATTATAGGGTTGCTCGCTGCTCTTGTACTGGTGATGCACAAAGCCCAGGTCAATGAATGCATTTTGAAACCGGAAACCAAGACCGCCCGAGAAATCAAGGCGTTCGCCGCTTGGGTTGCCACTCTTATACGGGTTGCCGTAGTAGCCAAAGCCGCCGCGCAGCGAAACATTGTCCAAGCGGATCTCCAGACCTGTACGAATGTTGGACGCGCCCTGATAAGTCTGCTTAATCACATCGTTCACATTCTGCTGGTAGTTTTTATCGCTAAAGTCAAACCGCGCCGAGCCATAATCCACATACTCATAGTCAGCAGTCAGAAAGCCATAGGTGCCGAGGAAGGCAGTTGCAGACACAACGCCACGCCAGGGCGAGCTGAGGTTGTAATCGTATTGATTTTCGAGCGCGTCGGCGGTGTGCGTGCGAGCATCGGCAAAATTTTCTGTAGAGGCAGTCAGGCTTTGATTGTAAACATCGGTGAGCGAATAGTAGGTCGGTGTGTGAATGGCTGCGCCAAAGCGAAACAGGTCGTTCGGCTTGTAAATAAAGCCGAGCTTTAGGTTAAGACCGGCTCCGTTCGTCTTTAGCTCGTCACTGTAGGTGAAATAGTCAAAGTCATTGTTCGTATTGCCGCTCAGATCGCGCTCCGTGAATGTCCTTGCCCGTGTATATCGTACGATAGGAATGCCAAGCGTGCCGCCGATCATCAGCTTGTCCTCATAGCTGCCCCCAAGTGTAATGCCCAGCTCAGAAATCCCTCCCCGCTCGCGGACCGACTTATACTGGCTGACGGGCGATGCCGCTGTAGGGTTAACCACTGATATATATCGTCCGCCAAAAGTGTCCAGCAAATAGCTTTGATAGCCCAGGTCTCCGTATGAGATATTCTGGTCATTCAGGCCATTTGTGTTGGCATCCGCTTCAAAGACAAATGATCCTGACGAGGTTTGGTTGGTGCCTCCATAGCTGTAGTCGCGGGTGAAGTCGGCCATGCGCGTTAATCCAAGGCCAAATGAAACAGATGTCCAGCCGCTGTGACCGGCCCGGCGCCCACGTTCCACTTTGGTAGTCACCAGCCCAAGATTGCTGAAAGCGAAATGAGATCCGCTCTCTTCGGCAGCATTTGTCGTGTAGCTGCTGCTCGTGTTTCCGAACGTAAGCGAGGGTGTAACGGTTACTTCCGACCGGCGATAAATGCCGATGCCCGCAGGATTCACTGCCAGGGATGTGAAATCTCCGCCGATAGATCCGAGTGCACTGCCGATGCCGATAGAACGCGCAGTGCCCTGAGGCTGAAGAAAGGAGAATCGTAAAGCGTCGCGCTCATCCTGCGCAAGGGCGGCGCTTATTGCGGTTGCTAAGGCCATGAGTGTAAAGAGAGAGCGGCTGCAGATGCGTATTAAGTTCATAATAGGGTGCTCTTTAGTTGAATTATGTTTAGAGGAGAAGCGGGTCATCCAGGTTTAATCAAAGCCCGCGCCAGTTTTGCAAAATGCTTCTAAAAATTGTTCCGCTTGTCACGGAAAAAGGCTGTCCGCGGACAGCCTTTTAAAAAATCAATCATCATTGAATTATCTCCTGCGGCCACCGCCGCCGCCACTTCCTCCTCCTTCTGAGCTACGTCCCCCGCCAAAGCCTTCGCTTCTGCCTCCACCAAAGCTGCGGGAGGGCGTGGGCTCACTATGCTGCTCATAGCGCGGCTGCTGATAGCTGCGTTCCCGCTGTGGCTGGGCCGCATTATTATTATTCTGCTCTCCCCGGCCAAACCAGGAGCTGCGCTCACGGTGGGGTGCGCTTTCAGCAGGCGGGGTGGCTTCTCCGCTGTGCACCCGCTTGTCTTCGCCCCATCCGTTGCGTACAGGCCGGTCTTCACGCGGCCTTATATCGTTTTCTGTATTGCTACGGAAATCCGGAGTCCGGGTACGGTCCGGGCGAACTGTGGACGTACCAGGCTCCGTGCGGAAGCCATTGTTGCGCACCGGCGATGTTTCTGTGCCTGCGCCACCGGCACTGACCGTGCCTGTGCCCGGCGCCCGGCGAAAGCCATTATAGCCAGCTCCAGAAGCTGTGGAGCTTGTGGCGGGCCGCAGGGTATAGCGCGGACCATAGGTGATATTTCTGTAGCTGCGGCCGCGATAGCCTCCGTCTCCATTGTAAAGACCGGCATAGTAACCATTCCAGTAGCTGCTATAATACCCGCCGCCACCATAACCATAACCATATGTCGGGTATCCGTAGTAAGAGCCAAAGCCGGGGTAACCATACCAGGAATTGTATCCCCAATACGAAGACCAGTAAGGGCCAACACCAAAGGATATTGTCAATCCAGGGCGCGCCCAAGGGCTCCAGCCTGCATAAGGATCAACCCAAAACGGATCGTACCAGTACGGGTCATAGAATGAGCTCCAATAAGGCCTGTTGTAAAAAGGGTGATTAAAGCGGTTGATGCGTGAGGAGTAATAAGACTCGTCATCTGAATAATATTCATCGTCATACTGCCTTGCCGTGCTGCGATTGACGGTATTGTCTTCCTGAGCGTTGGCTGGCTGTTGTTCTGTGCGCTGGCTTTGGGCCGGCGGCGCAGGCTCCTCTTGCTGTTGCTTATTTGCCGGCTTGCTGCCGTAAACATCGTCATCGTACTGACGGCTTTGTGCCAGCAGCTGCCCGGTGCTGCCTGCACACAGCAGCAAAAGGACTGTAATAAGTATGTGTTTCATAGAAGCGATTTAGTGGCGGCTTGCGGTAGTGAAATTAATACTTTTGCGCCGCCTCTATCAGGCATACCGACAGCAAAAATCGGGCACAGTTTACCATGAGCAATGTTTTAACGCCCCGTTCCGAAAACTATTCGGAGTGGTACAATGACCTAATTCTGAAAGGCGGCCTTGCCGACTATTCCGCTGTGCGTGGCTGCATGGTTATCAAGCCTTACGGCTATGCGCTCTGGGAGGCCATGCGCGACGCGCTGGATAAAATGTTTAAGGACACGGGTCATCAGAATGCTTACTTCCCGCTCTTTGTTCCAAAAAGCCTCTTTGAAGCGGAAGAAAAGAATGCAGAAGGCTTCGCTAAGGAGTGCGCGGTGGTCACCCACTACCGGCTCAAAACTGATCCTGACAATAAAGGCAAGCTCATCGTTGATCCGGAGGCTAAGCTGGAAGAGGAATTGGTGGTGCGCCCTACGTCAGAAGCCATCATCTGGAATACTTATAAAAACTGGATTCAAAGCTACCGCGACCTGCCGCTCCTCATCAACCAGTGGGCAAATGTGGTGCGCTGGGAAATGCGTACCCGCCTCTTCCTCAGAACGGCGGAGTTTCTGTGGCAGGAAGGTCATACCGCCCACGCAACTAAAGAAGAAGCCATCGCCGAGACGCGGCAAATGCTTGATATCTATGCCCGCTTTGCGGAAGAGTGGATGGCTATGCCGGTTATCCGTGGCGTGAAGACGCCCAATGAGCGCTTTGCCGGCGCAGACGACACCTATACGATTGAGGCGATGATGCAGGATGGCAAGGCATTGCAGGCAGGCACTTCGCACTTCCTCGGCCAGAATTTCGCGAAGGCCTTTGATGTAAAGTTTGCAGACAGGGAAAACAAGCTGGAGTATGTGTGGGCCACAAGCTGGGGCGTAAGCACCCGCCTCATCGGCGCGCTTGTAATGGCACACAGCGACGATCAGGGCCTGGTGATGCCGCCGCGCCTGGCTTCCGTTCAGGTTGTGATCGTGCCTATTTATAAGGGCCCGGATTCAAAAGAGAAGATTGACAGCCGCATTCATGAAGTAATGGCCGAGCTGCGCGCCGCCGGCATCCGCGTGAAGTTTGACAATGACGATACCTCAAGGCCGGGCTGGAAGTTTGCGGAATATGAGCTGAAAGGCGTGCCTGTGCGGATGGCGATGGGCCTGCGCGATTTAGACAACGGCGTTGCTGAGATTGCGCGGCGCGATACAAAGGAGAAGTCATCCGTTCCGCTGGATGGGATAGCAGCTTACATAGAAAATCTGCTGATTGAAATCCAGCAGAACATTTACAATAAAGCCCATCAATTCCGCGAAGCGAACATGCGTCGCGTAGATACCTGGGAGGAGTTCACGAAGGCGTTAGATGAGACGCCTGGCTTTATTATGGCCCACTGGGACGGCACCCCGGAAACAGAGGAGAAAATTAAGGAGCTGAGCAAAGCAACAATTCGCTGCATCCCGCTGGATAATCCGCAGGAAGACGGCGCGTGTATCCTGACAGGCAAGCCGAGCACGCAGCGGGTATTGTTTGCAAGGGCGTATTAAAACAATGGAGAATCACATCTTCAGAACATATTTCCTGGGCACAATAGCCCAGAAATATCTTTTAGCTTTCACAAAGTGGGCTAAACGAATAATTGTAATTGGAGTGCTACTTCAATTCCTCATCGTATGTTTCGCGATAATCCATTTTCGCGAATACACACTTTATTCAAACAAACATCCAAGAATTGCTGAGACGAGACTAATTAATGGAGTATTTGAGATATTGCTGGCAGCTGTCTCGCTCTATTTATACTGGCTGTTTCTTCGCTCGGCAAAAGCCTATGCGCGCGCCGCTTCGGAAGATGGGACGGACGCTGATTTAGAGGCCTCATTCAGTCTAAATGTGAAGCTATTGAAGTACCAATTCTTCATAATGGCTACCACAATCGCTTACTACGTTTATATCTTACTTGCTTACGCTAAACAAGGATAGTTTAATCATACATCTCCTCAATCGCTGTAGCCGCCTGCTGCTCAATTACTTTCCGCCGCATACTCAGCTTCGGTGTTAAAGCGCCTGATGCCGTCGTCCATTCTGATGGCAGCAGCGTGAATTTCTTCACCTGCTCTACATGACCGAAGCGAGCATTGTACTTATCAAGTTCCGCGCGTATTAGCGTTTTCACTTCCGGCAATGCAATAATGGCTTCCGTTGTTGCCGGAACCGACTTACCATGCGTTTCCAGCCATTTCTTTAACTGAGGGATATTCGGCACGATGAGCGCCGATACGAACTTCCGTCCCGCGCCAACTACCATGATCTGCTCAATATAGGGGCTCTGACGCATCGCATTTTCCACCACGGCCGGTGCTACATATTTCCCGCCGCTGGTCTTGAACATTTCCTTCTTACGGTCTGTGATTTTCAGGAAGCGTTCTTCCTGCCATTCGCCGATGTCGCCGGTGTGAAACCAGCCGTCCTTCATCACTTCCGCAGTCATCTCCGGATGCTTGTAATAGCCCATCATCACGTTCGGGCCTTTACACAGGACCTCGCCGTCCTCCGCAATCTTTACCTCCACATTCCGGATCAGCGGCCCGACGGTGCCGATACGCCGGTCTTCGCTTTCAAAACGGTTTACAGAGATGACCGGCGACGTTTCCGTCAGGCCATAACCTTCCATAATGACGATGCCCGCCGATGTAAATATGCGATTCAGATATACCTGCAAAGGCGCAGACCCGGAAACAATCGCCTTTACATTGCCGCCCAGCGCCTCGCGCCATTTGGAGAAAATAATCTTGTTGGCCAAGCGCAGCTGGAAGCGGTACCACCACGAGCCGGGCTTAGCATTTTCGTACTGCTTACCGAGATTCAATGCCCAGAAAAACAGGGATTTCTTAATGCCGGTCAGCTCCAGCGCCTTGCCCATGATGCGCTCATATACCTTTTCCAGAAGTCGCGGCACAGTGGTGAATACCATCGGCTTTACCTCGCGCAGATTATCGCCGATGGTTTCCATGCTTTCCGCATACCAGATCTGGATGCCCGCATGCAAAAAGATGTAAGTCACCATCCGCTCAAAAATATGATTGAGCGGTAGGAAGCTCAGCGCCCGCTCGCCTTTTCGGGCAAAAGTGAATGCCGGCATAGCATCTGTCACGTTGCTCACAATGTTGCGATGGCTCAGCATCACCCCTTTGGGATTTCCGGTAGTGCCGGAGGTGTAAATGACCGTTGCCAGCGTTTCCCCGGTGATTCTTTCTGTAACCGACTCATCAGGCGTAGTCGCCCCAGTCTTGAGCGTGAGCCAATGTACCGCCCCATCTACCACTTCAAAGCTAAAAACTTGAGTGAGCGCCGGCAGGCTGCGTAGCGTCACGGCAAACCGCTCGTACAGCTCATTATTAGCAATAAATATTTTTTTCACGCCCGCTTCCAGCAGCACAAATTGCAGGTCCGTCGGAGAAATAGTAGGGTAGATAGGTGTAAGCGCGGCCCCGGTCATTTGCACGGCGAGGTCAGTGATAACCCATTCAGGCCGGTTCGCAGAAATGATCGCGATTTTCTCCTGCGCCTCGGCGTTCAGCGCCGCATTGTCAATGCCCAGCGCCAATAGTCCGCGCGATATGCTGCATGCCGTTTCCCATACTTCGCGGGTAGTGTATTCCCGCCACCTGCCGCTTTCTTTTGCGGCCAGCATCGTGGCTTCAGGCTCGGCATTGTATTGTTCCTGGACAAAGTCAAAGAGGCGGGTGCTCATGCTTATAAATGTAGCGCAGCTTCGCTAAAATGCAAACGCGCCTCGGCTGCAAGTCCTAAATTGCCTGTCCTGATGCCGTCCGAACTTGCCCTGTATAACCTGATGCCCGCGCCCCTGCGCGACAAGCTTTCCGGACAAAAGTCTGATGTCTGGTTGCAGGAGCTGAGCTGGCGGCAGGAGCACATTTTTATCCAGGCACCGTCGGGTACCGGCAAGACGACGCTTATCCATATGCTTTACGGATTGCGGAAGGATTTTGATGGGGCAGCGCTTTGGGCAAAGTCGCCGGTGAAGGAGATGGCAGCGGAGGAATTAAGCCTCCTGCGCCAAAGGCAGGTAAGCGTGATTTTCCAGGATCTGCGCCTGTTTCCGGCGCTAACGGCCTGGGAAAACCTGGAAATAAAACGTGTGCTGACCAACACTGCCACAGCGCAGGAGGCGCGTGACATGATGCACATACTTGGCATCAGCGACCGCGCGGACCGCCCCGCCGGCACGCTGTCGTATGGCGAGCAACAGCGACTGGCTATCATTCGCGCAATGCTGCAGCCTTTTAAATGGCTGCTGATGGATGAGCCCTTCAGCCATCTTGATCGCGCGAACACGCTCCGGGCGGCGGCTCTGATTCAGGAAGTGGCGCAGCGAAACGGCGCCTCATTCCTGCTTGCCGATCTTGACGACAATACGCACTTTACCTACACCCAAAAATTGCGGCTTTGAAGAACCTGCCCGGAGCGCCATTGCTAAACATACTCATCCTGAAAGGCGCGTCAGGCCGCAGGATGTGGGCATCGCTCGGCGCAATGACCATAGGACTGAGCCTGCTGCTGGCTGCGGTCCTGCTCTGGTGGAATTTTAGTGAGCTGCTCCAGGGGCGGGCTTCAAAAGACGATCTTGGCAGCACTTTCCTCACCGTGAGTCGCCGCGTCACGAACGAGGCCATGGGAAATCCCGGCCTGACCGTTTTTTCCGGAGCCGATATTGAGGCGCTTGCCCATGCGCCGCAGGTAGAGGATGTCGGCGTCGTGCAATCGCTAAGGCCCCGCGCCTATATGAGCATGCAGCTTGGGCCGGGTGCCGGCTTTTCTACGGTAATGATTCTTGAAGCCGTCCCCGATCGTTTTATGGACAGACGCCCCGACGGTTGGGACTGGCAGCCGGGCACCCGCCACGTGCCCGTCATCCTGTCCTCATCATTTCTATCACTTTATAATTACGCATTCGCGCCCAGCCAGGGACTGCCGCAGCTCTCTGAGGAAAGCATAAAGGCATTACCCTTCCGCCTCACGATTAGCGAGGGAGCAGGAGAAACAGATTATGTGGCGCAGGTCGCCGGTTTCTCAGACCGGATCACATCCGTGCTGGTGCCTGAATCCTTTATACAATCCGCAAACGCCGGGAAAAGTGCGACAAGCGTATCACGGCTGGTACTGAAGGTTGCAGACCCGTCCGCCACTGCTTTTAGCAATTACCTCAGCGCCCGCGGATACGTCGCCAACTCAGAAATGCTGCGCTGGAGCAGGCTTCGGACGATTGTACAGGTTGTAGCATCTGTAACCGGTGTTTTTGCCCTGCTGCTGCTCGGCATCAGCCTGCTGGTATTCACGCTGTTTGTGGAGCTCACCATTGCGCGGGCGCAGGCCTCGGTTCAGTTGCTTCAGGAGATCGGGTACAGCCCGGATTCACTCCGCAGGTTTTTACTGGCGAAGTTTTCGCCGCTGCTGGGCGCTTGTGTCTTTTCGGCATTAGCGGTTGTCATCCTGATACAGATCGGAGGCCGGTTGTGGGGGGAATCCTCTGGCCTGATGCTCGCGCTTCTGCCCGGATGGCCTGTATGGACGGCCGCAGCTTTGGCCGCGGCAGCAATCGTCTTCCAGCTTCGGGCGGCAATTGCCAAAGCCCTGGAAACCTGACAATTTTCCTGCTCATGTCAGCACTTCTGCGGGGCTGGGCTCACAACAAAATTTTGCAGTCAGCAAATCAGGCCGGATACATGCACAACAGAATTTTGTTGTGAACGCAGCGGATCCGCCGGGCAGGTTGCAGGATTTTGTTGTGAGCCCAGCGGCATCAACCGCGCCGGACTCGGGCCCGGTCGCTGAGCGAAGCCGATGCGCTTAGCGCAGGCTGCCTTCCCCGCGCAGCCCCCGCCGGTCAATAAACCGCAGCGCCTTACGCGCCCCCGCTGGCATCTGCAACGCCGCCAGCGATTCACGACTATGAAACTGCATGGCCGGCGCCACCCGCAGCTTTGATTGCAGCAGCGGTTTCAACGCCGCCTCGCAGGCTTCCGGCTCCAGGGTGCTGTGCACATGCAGGCGGATTTCATCCAGCCCCAGCTCGCCGGTATATGCCTCAACCACACCGGAGGTAATAAAAGGAACGCTTGAAAGCACATCCGTAATTGCAGACGGGTAAAGCGTGGTGCCCCGGTACTTGATCATTTGGCCGAGGCGGCCCCTCACCGGGCCAAGCCGCCGGGATTTTCGCCCGCAGGAGCAGACTTCCGTGTGCAACGCCGCTACATCGCCTGTCTTATAGCGCAGCAGCGGCATGCCTTCCACGCCCAGCGTGGTCACCACCACCTCGCCGGCCTCGCCATTGGGGAGGGGCGTCCCGTCTTCGCCGATTATCTCTACAATCACAAGGTCTGGCTGATGATGGCCGCCCATGCCGGCGCTGCATTCTGTAAACGCCGTCTGCAGCTCTGTGGCGGCATAGGTGCCGTACAGGCGGATGGGCCAGCGTGCCAGCCTGGCCCCCAGCGCATTAAGTGAGAAATCGGGGCCCCGCAGCGGCTCGCCTATGCATACGGCCTTGCGGATGGAGGTTTTGGCGGGGTCCAGGCCATTAACTGCTGCCCATTCCGCCATTGCAACAAGGAAGGAAGGCACCGCTACAATACCCGTAGCCTGCAGGCGCTCCGCCACTTCCCACTGCATGGCCGGCAGGCCGGGACCGCTGCGCACGGCCGCCGCGCCCATCAGCCGGAGGCCGCTATAGTAGGCTGCGCCGGCCATAAACTGGCGGTCCAGCGTTAGCGCAAGCTGGTAAATGTCGCCCTCAAAGCCGTCTGCGCAGCGGAACGACTGGGCCTCGTTGTAAGCAAGCCGCTGCAGGTCCCATTCGGTGAGGGCCACCGTTACGGGCCTGCCCATGGTGCCCGACGTGGCGGTGTATTCGCGGATGGCGCGCTGCGGCACGCAAAGAAAATCCATGTTCCGCGCCTGCATGTCTTCTTTGGTGGTGAATGGAAGGGCCTGCAACTCATCCAGACTATTAATTTCTGAGGGGATGCTTTGCGACTGATAGAATGGCGAATGTTGCCGCACATAGATCAACATGCGTCGCAGAGCACGGAGCGCAAAGGCATCCTGCGCTGCCAGCGGCGCAAAGGCAAGCCTGGGTGAGAAGGTATAAAAAGGGTTCACGGCTGTCAGCGCGGGTTTAAGGTCATTACTCGCGCAGGGAATGTCCTGTATAATGGAGAAAAACATCTTCCAGCCGCCGGCAGCCGGGCGTGGCGCTTACAAGGCTGGCTGGCGCGCCGCCGGCAATGTAGCGGCCCTCGTCAATAATGGCTACCGCATCGCAAAGCTGTTCTGCCTCCTCCAGCAGGTGCGAGGTATAGACCACAGTCCTCCCGCCGCTGCGGTATTCCCGGAGAAATTGCAGAATCAGGGCCCGGCTCTGAACGTCAACACCGGCGGTAGGTTCATCCAGAATAAGCAGCTCCGGATCATGCATCAGGGACGCGATGATATTCGCCCGGCGCTTCATGCCGCCGCTGTAGCGCGATACGCGTTTGTCAGCATGCGCCGTGAGGCCTAGGCGCTCAAAAAGCGTCGCCCCCCGCGCCTGAATCTCTGCCCGGCTGAGGCCGTAGAGCCGGCCAATGTATTGCAGGTTTTCCCAGCCGGAAAGGGCAGGGTAGAGGGCTATGTGCTGCGGCACCACACCCAGCCGCCGGCGAATGGCGGCAGTGTCACGGATAGCATCCAGCCCCAGTATGCCGGCCCGCCCGCTATCTGCCACCAGCAATCCGCAAAGTATGTCGATGGTGGTGGTCTTGCCGGCGCCGTTAGGCCCGAGCAGCCCGAAGATGGAGCCGGCGGCAATGTCCAGCGACAGGCCATTGAGCGCCGGAAGGATAGCGCCGGCGTATTGCTTTTTTAAATCGCGGATGGAAATGGCGAATCCGCTATTGCTCATAACCCAGCCGCTTTACCAGGCTTTGCGGCAGCACGGGCAGCAAGGCGCGGGGCAATAAGAATGAGGTGAGCTCTGCCAGCTCTTTAAATACATAGTGGCTATCGGCGGCCTTCTGAAGGTATTCGGCTCCTGTGCTGCCACCGGTCCCTGTGCGCTTGCCGATAGTGCGTTGCACCATGTGTATGTGCCGGTGCCGCCAGAGCGATAGCAGCTCGTCCACTTCCAGCAGGGTGCTGAGCAGCTCAAAGGGCAGGTGCAGCAGCGGGCAATCTCGGTAAAGCATGATAAACAGGGCATTCCGGGAGGCCTTGAATGAAAACGAGCGATCGTCTGGGTATGCAGCTTCGTCGCTGAACAAGGAGTCAAAGGTGCGGAGGTTGCTTTCCTCGCCGGTGCGCAGGCTTTGCTCGTAAGCGACCCGGTATTGGCTGTAAAAGCTTTGGCCTTCGGCCCAATGAGCAGCTTCACCCAAAAACGGCATACGCTCCAGCCAGGTATTGATGAGCACAAGCAGCGACTGTTCGCTTTCTGATTTCTTGACGCGGTCAATATCTGCCTGGGAGAGCTGCGACAGGTAATAATTTTGCCCGTGACGCGCGCCGTAATGAAGGCCAAGCGCTGCTTCAATCATCTTAAACTGAATGCTTTGAAAGCCGGATGCGGGCCGCAGCAAATCACGAAAATCCAAAAAATCCAGCGGCGTCATGGTCTCCATTACCGTCATCTGGTTGACCGCAAGCTCTAAAATGCGGCAGACGCGTTTCAGGCGGTGGACGCTGTTGTAGATGTCTGGTGAGCTGTTGTGTATGGCCGGCTGCCGGAACACTTTGCGGATGATATCCAGCTCAAAGAGAATCTGCTTGAACCAAAGCTCGTAAGCCTGATGGATGATGATGAAAAGCATCTCATCATCCGCTTTGAGGCCTTCTTTTCCGCTTTCCGGCGCCTG
Source organism: Chitinophagaceae bacterium (assembly GCA_965246765.1). GTDB lineage: Bacteria > Bacteroidota > Bacteroidia > Chitinophagales > Chitinophagaceae > UBA1952. Next base: position 296,456 of record CBDFFJ010000004.1, on the reverse strand, counting down.
CGCACTCAGAATTTTATCCAGCTGCAGGTATTCGCTATAATAGACGGGCGGACGGCTATCCTGTTTCATGGGCGTGAAATTAGGTAATGACATGGCAGGGTAACCCTATTTTTGGATTCAATAAAACCAATCGTGTTTCAGGATTACAAGCGGCCGGTAGATCATTCTCTCCTGCAAAGTCTTATTGCGGCCAGATCATGGGAACCGGCTTTTGAAGAATTGGCGCGGCCGCTGCATGAGGCGCTATACCATTCCGGGACTTTTGATGTGCTGGCCGAATGGACGCCGCCGGAGCGGCTGATCCTGTGCCTGGATTATATACAGATGCAGGTTGGGCAGGGCGGCTTTATCCAGCTTATTCAAAATGGCTATATATCACTGCTTGTCACCGCTATAGAGGCGGCCCAAGACTTGGACTTGCTTCCGGAGCTGCAAAAATTATTTGACGATGTACTTAAAGTGTACGTCCTCAACCACGATGCGCTGAGCAGAGACGCGAGCCCTCAGGAGTTTGCGAAACTTTATGCGGAGTTTCAGGAGTTTGATCCTCTGGATGCCGCCTTCAGCGATCTGTTGCCGGGTGTGCTGCAAACGGTTGTTAGTCGTGTAGTTACAAGTGCAGCGTAAAATAAAAAACCATATTACAGGCCTTGTAATTCTCAGTTTCAGAACATTTCTTTGCGCCCGAACAAAAATCACACACACAAAACATGAAGAAACTACTTTTTGGCGCACTGGCGCTCACAGTACTGGCAACTGCCTGTAAGAAAGACGATGACAGCAGCACGCCTGCTAACTCTTGGAAGGTTGGTACAACTTCCTATACCTCAGTTGCTACTACAGCGAGCGGGGCTGGCACTAATTATAACTTATCGGCGGTACAAGGCAGCAGCACCTCTGTAAATGGCATTACTTTTACCTTTAACGGCTCTGCTGCTCCGGCAGCTGGTACTTATAAAGTAGTCAACGCTACTTCAACGCTCAACGCTAATCAGGTGCGTTTTACAGCTACCGTTTATAACGGAACTACCGCAACCGCATATAACTCAACCGGCTACGACAATATAAACGCGACCGTTGCTGTGAATGGCGGCAAGGTTAGCGTAAGCATGCCAGATGCTACCGGCAAGAGCATAACTTCTTCTGACAGTGTTAAGGTAAGCGCGAACATCACACAGAATTAAGCTTTTCAAATTATACTGACCGTAGAAGGCTGTTCCGATCTTGGGACAGCCTTTTTTATTTCTTGCGGTATACCAGGTACTGGTCGGCGCTGTCCACGCGCGTCAAAGAATTCAGAGATACTGGCGGCACTTCACCGACCTGTCTGTCCAGCACAAAGAAAGTTTGCCGGCTGTTGAAGCAATGGCTGACGTTAATCCCCTTCTTATTCAGGATATAACGCGGGAAAAAGCTTTCGTCAGAAGTCCAGACAGCAGCCTGTCCGGGAATGGCAGTCAGCATCTTTGCCTGAAGATCAAAGCGCAACCTTGTATCATTAAAATATAAACTGTCTGCCACATGGTCATTCATATATCGCAGGAAGTGCAAGCCCATAATCGCGCAAAAAAGAATGGATACCGCAGGCAGCAAGGCAGAAAATCGGAGTCTTTCAGATAGTTTTTGAGCAGCATAGTGGATGCTCAGCAACAGGGTAGCGAGAAAGACGCTATTATGAGCTATCATATTGCGCATGAAGGGGTAATGCCTGAACCTAAGCTGGAGCAGTACGAATGCCAGCCATATGGCAACGCACGTTATAATGACTCGGAACGCAGGCGTTTTTCTTAAAAAGATAAGCAATACCAGCGGCAGAGCGAACATGCAGGGATAGATCGGACTATGTCCGTCAACATCTGATGCGAAGCAGTACCGGATGGTAGCGGCAAAACCGCTTGAAAAATTGCCCCAGAAGGCGCCAAACGTATTGTAGATTGCCTTCACGTACGGATTTTCGGTGAGTGCGGCCATGCCCGAGTAGCATAATATGGGCAAATAGAACAGGAAGACGCCGCTGCAGGCTACAAAGTTTGCGGTCAGTAAGCGTCTGTCAACATGTTAGGCATCACAGCGAACCCCGTCGCTACTGCCAAGGCATATAGAATAAGCGGCTCTTTCCTTTTTGTATCAATGTATTGCTCCAGATATATAAGCGATGCCCAGGCGCAGAGCAGATAAATCGCATATCCCCGCGCTTGGAAAGAAAATCCCCATACCGGAAACTGCAGTATCAGCACAAGACAATAAATAGCCGCATATCCCCGGTGCGCCGTTTTGCGGCGAAGCCAGTTACAAAGCAGCGCAATCAGACACATGTGACTGAGGCCCGAAATGATCCTTCCGCTAACTATTTTATCTCCCATAAAGCCAAAGAGGCTGCTGTTTAATACATTAAAAAGTACGTGATTGTTCGGAATCATGTAATAGCTCCAGCTCAGTCCCGGCCCCTGGCCGGCGCAGTTTACTACTGAAAATACCTCGTCGTAAGCTGGTGGGCTTGACCTGAATCCCCAGACCCACATCGCCAATCCTATGGTCCATAAGCCTGTGATTGCCAGGACATCACTTACGTTAAGACTCAGCCTTATCGGAACCTCAGATCTATTATGGCGCCATTGCAGGGCGCTTTGATAAACCAGCGCCAGTCCAACGATAATGCCCGACACGCAGAACCAATTTCCAGCAACTTTAGCTTGGGGTGTGAAAAACTCGCGCTGCCAATGCTGATATCTATAAAAGCAGCCATTTGCATGCAGGTAATGTGAAATCAGGTAATTGTAGTCATGTGCCAGGTATGAGCACGCAAATACTATCCCTGACATGCCGCCCAGAAAAGGCACCAACGGATTAATTCGGCGCATATGAATATCCACCTTGTATTCGCGCGGTGATGTACGGAGATTCATGAACGTGCCTAAAATAGATATTGACCTCGCACACGCAAAATACGCGCACATTAGCCGTATATTTGCACCCATTTTCAGCCACATTATTAAATAGTAGAATTCTTCCCTCAATAGGGGAAATGAGCCGCATATGCTTTCAGTACAGAACTTATCGCTTCGCTACGGCAAGCGCGTTTTATTTGAGGATGTAAACATCAGATTTACAGAGGGAAATTGCTATGGTATCATCGGCGCCAACGGGGCAGGGAAGTCCACATTTCTAAAAATCCTCTCGGGCGATATTGAGCCTACCACTGGTAAGGTAGAGATCTCTAAAGGACAGCGTATGAGTGTGCTGAAGCAGCATAATGTAGAATTTGACAATGTGCCCGTGCTGGAAACAGTAATGCGCGGGAACACTGATCTCTTCCGTATTATGCAGGAAAAAGACGCCATATATGCGAAAGAGGATTTTTCTGAAGAAGATGGCATAAAAGCAGGTGAGCTTGAAGGGCTGTTTGCCGAAATGGATGGTTGGAATGCAGAAAGCGATGCCGCAACGCTGCTTAGTAACCTGGGAATTAAGGAAGAATTTCATCACCGTCCGCTAAAGGAGCTTGATGGCAATCAGAAAGTCAGGGTATTGCTGGCGCAGGCACTTTTTGGCAGCCCGGACATTTTGCTGCTTGACGAACCTACCAACGACCTTGATCTGGAGACTATCTCCTGGCTGGAGGAATTTCTGGCTGATTACGAGAAGATTGTGCTCGTCGTATCGCACGACCGTCACTTCCTTGATACTGTTTGTACGCATGTTGCAGACATTGATTTTGGAAAAATATCTATATTTACGGGTAATTATACATTTTGGTATGAGACCAGCCAGTTGCTTCTGAAGCAGCGTTCCGATCAGAACAAAAAGGCAGAAGACAAAATTGCCGAGCTTAAGGACTTTATAGCCCGCTTCTCCGCTAATGCGTCAAAGAGCCGACAAGCCACAAGCCGTAAAAAAGCGTTGGATAAGATCAAGCTTGACGATATGAAGGCGAGCAACCGGAAATATCCCGCCATCCTGTTTAATAACCAGGTACGCGATGCCGGTGACCAGATTCTGGAGGTAAAAAGCTTGGGTAAAACACTGAACGGGGAACCGCTGTTCCGCAATGTTTCCTTTGATCTGAAACGTGGACAGAAGATCGCCGTACTCTCCGAAAACTCCTTGGCTACCAGCGCCTTCTACAGCATACTTGCAGGAGAGGATGAGGCCTTTGATGGCTCATATAAGTGGGGCGTTACCATCACGCCAACGTATCTTCCAAATGACAATCATGAATATTTTGACGACAAGAAACTAAATCTGATTGACTGGCTACGACAATATTCTGAGGAGAAAGATGAAACTTTTATCAGGGGTTTCCTTGGGCGCATGCTTTTTTCAGGTGAGGAAACACTGAAACAATGTACGGTATTGAGCGGCGGTGAAAAGGTGCGTTGTATGCTCAGTCGCATGATGATGCTCAAAGGCAATGTACTGTTGATGGATGAGCCTACAAATCACCTTGACCTGGAGAGCATCACCGCACTCAATAACGGCATGAAAGACTTCCGTGGTACAATCATCTTCACCACGCGCGACCATGAGCTGGCCCAAACAGTAGCCGACCGGATTATAGAAGTTACTCCGGGTGGTGTGATTGACCGCGAAATGAGCTTTGACGAATTCCGAAGCGATGACCGCATAAAGAATCTGAGAGAAGAAATGGGCGGGATGGCGACGGCTTGACCACTTGATAGAATGTATAAGGTGCCCCGGAAAGGGTGCCTTTATTTTTGGTGATCTGTCTGCTTTACATAATGTAAATTATGGAGCAAAGGCCCATCCCGCCCACGCACCCTAAGACATTAGGCTTAGGGACTGCTATCGGGCAATGGGTAAACCTGTCCGGACGGATTGCTTAAGTGAGGGCCGATGTCAAACGTGTTTTTGCGGGCGCTTTAATCACGCTTGTGGTATTGGGCAGTATCGTTTGGGCCATATTGACCGGGCATTTTCTGATTCAATAAGGCGGTATCAATGCGAATGTTGATGGTCGGCCTGTCATTATCAACAGTGTTGTATGGATAGTTTACGATGGATTTCAGGCATTTCATAAACGCGTTTGAACTATGCCTCCTCCTTGGCTCCTTTGGACGGTAGGTGTCCAAATTCTTTTAGTAGCAGCATTACTATTAAGACGAAGATTCCGATTGCTAAGAGAACAAAGGCAGCGGTCAGCAGGTTTAGAAAGCCAATCAGATGCCAAGACTTCGCTATTTCAAGCAAATAGTACACACCTGCAATACTTGTCCCAACCGCCAGAATTACAGTCAAAACGACCATATTTCTTTGGTTCTCCATTTGGGCGTTTTCTAATTTATCCGCGCGGGTTCTTTCGGCAATGGTCTGACTAGCCCTATTTAAGACCCATGAATAATGCTTTGAGAAATTTCCTAACGCCTTAAGTTCTCGCCCTTTGTCGGTCAACTTTATCCAGTGGAACTCCCCTTCCTTTTCTTTATCCTCTACAGCCTCTGCGAAACCATTATTAAGCAATTGCCAGTAAATACCTCTCTTTAGCGCATCACGGTCTTGATGCTTAATTAATTGCTCAACACATTGATGAAAGAAGCCAGAAAAGCTAAATGGTCCATAGCTTGGGACATTCCTCAGCAATACTTCCGTTATTTCGTCTTCTTAAACGAAAGGGCTTTTCCAATTAGCATCCATCCGCCAATATACTACCCCACTACTGTAAACAGGAACATATTGTTACTTTTTGGCCGCCCAAAAAGTAACCAAAAAGCCGCCGCCGCGCTATGACGGCTGCGCGCCGGGGGTATTCCAATTAAGCTCCTGTACTACTGTGGTGCCTGGCTAATCAATTCTACTTTACATAATGCCATAACTTTGGAGCAAAGAAAACCCACCGTTGGCGCGGTGGGCAATGCAAAATCTTAGGAGAATAGTGCGTATCAAATATACGCACTATGCAACACAAGCTGATTGAGCTACCCAATGGCTTAAAAATTGACATCAAGGACGAAATGGCAATAGTTGTATTGCCTTCCGGCCAGTGGGCAATAATGTGGGAATCCGTATTGCAGGATATTTTGACTGCGGCAGTAGAGAAGCATATTAATCATGATTGCCGCCCTGTTGCAAGCGCTCAAATCGCAGATGTACTTCCTGCATTACATAGTCGGGCGGCGGGAACTGTTGCGCCCCAAGCATAAGCCTGTCTTTATTGTTAGGGTCGCGTTCTAAGATAATATTCAGGCCGTGCCCTTCGGGGTAAATGTCCGGGAACATTGCCATTATGCTTCGTAGTTCAGCCCGCCAAATATCCCGTAGGGCTTCAATCTGGTAAAGGTTCATCCCGCAAACATAATACCTCGCTTCTGCCCTTCATAGCCTGCTCCTGATATGCGGGCAAAAGGAACTACATTTGACAAGGCCACCGCACGGCTCACGCTCTTTGCTACCATAATTTGACGTTATGTAAAGTATCCCGCGCCCTGCCATACATTAAAATGTGCAGCGCGCGGGCTACTCAAGCCTTCGGTTACATAACGCAGAATTATGGAGCAAAGGCCCATCTCGCCCACGCACTATATATCATGAGCAGACTGCATCAATTAAGCTCAGAGGGAAAGGAGCAAAAGGAACCGGGAACCGGGCTAACGCCCGGTAGATAGGATTAGAAAGAAAAACCGCCTGTTACGAGCAGGCGGCAAACACGGTCTTGGGAACAGTGCGTATTAAAATTACGCACTATGGAGCAATTCCTTTGCAGTCATCCTATTATTTTAATTATTACTGCTTTTGCTTCCGGCGTAATCCTGACAGCAGCCATATTAGTCCAGTTAGACAACAACCGAAAAGAAAGGCAAGCGCCATTGAACTCCACGAAGCGCACGGCACAAGGCCGCTTGTCGCAATATCCTGACCAGCCTTTACCGCTGGCAAACCCGCAGCAATCGCTAAAAGCACTGTCAGAACAACCATATTTCTTTGGCTCACCACTTGCGCGGTTCTTAGTCTTTCCACCTGAATACTTTCGGCGGCTTCGCGGTCAATCTCGCCGCCATAACCGCCGCGTTGGATAAACAGGCTGCCTTCAAATGTTATTTTGAATCTCGGCCCCAATAGATGCTCTTCCGGCTTTATAGAAAGACCTTTCTTTTCTATAACGTATTCATCCTTCCCTAACTTCAGCATCATTTGGTCGACCAGAAAGACGTCCGTTACCATCATTTCATCCAAGCTCCCTAGGCTACCCATAATTTCTTTGAGCGATTTCCAATCATATCGTTTATCAGAGTTCATAAACTCTAGGATAGTGTCTAAGTCTTTAATGCTATCAAGTTTCGGGCGCATCCCTCAAACATACTACCCCACTACTGTAAACAGGAACATATTGTCACTTTTTGGCCGCCCAAAAAGTAACCAAAAAGCCGCCGCCGCGCTATGACAGCTGCGCGCCGGGAGTATTCCAATTAAGCTTCTGTGCTACTGTGGTGCCTGGCTAAACAATTCTATGCGCAGGGATATTTGGATAGCTGATAGTAGAGGAGCAAAAGCAGCAGTATAAATCCGCCAATGCAGTAAAGAAGAACCTTTCCAACGCTAACCTTCGGGAATATTCTCGCGACAACGGCTATTCCAGCAATCGTAACAAGCGCCGCAAAGAAGAATAGCAATAGCATTCCTCAAACATAATCCAAACCCAACCCAAAAAGAAAAGCCCGCTAACAAGGGGCGGGCTTTTTATACCGAGCCATTAAGATAGTCAATAAGTTCTTGTTCTACCAGTGGGCTCATGCATATGCCCGAAACGATTTGTTGAAAATATGAGTCAGGTAATTTCTTTTCTGCAATGCTGTAATTACCGCCAAATCTTTCTTCAAACTCCTTCTTGGTGTAGCTGAACACGTGGTTACAATCAATACATGAAGGGCGATTGAACGGAGAAGCAGGCAGCGTACTTTTGTCAGGCACATCTACAGCAGTATAAACGGGCAGGCCTCTAGCGGCAATTCTCCCCTTTACCTTACTCCCGTCTGAACCACTAACAACAAACTTTATTTCCTCACCAACTGCGGCAATGCAAATGTGTAAATGCGCATCGGGACTGTTCAGGTTGTTATTGGTGAATATCAACACATCTTGTGGTGATATGGATTGCGTGAGAAGACCTTTGGGAATATTCATAACCCATCAAGCAAATTCAGCGTGTTGCTCCTTCGCCAATCTTAATATTTCGGCGCTTTGGCTGAATATCGCGTCTGCAATTCCCATAGGTGCAAAGAAATCCTCTGAAATAATTTTAAAGGATGCATATTGATTTTCGGTCAATTCCACTTCAAATCTTTTCCATTCCGAAAACAGGTGAGAATAGTCAGAAAGTTGCCATTGGTTCATGTTACCAAATGCTGTGTAAACATCATAAAGCGCCTCTAGGTCAGACTTAGAGAATACCTTCAGATTTACAGGGGCTACAGATTGGTAATTAAGTGAGTCTTTTGGTTTAATAAACTTGCAAGCATACTCCGCAATTTCATTTGCAATAAACGACTTATCACCTTTTGCTAAGTTCAGTGTAGCAGAAGGAACAGGGCCATTTTTCAGAGCAAAATAACTGTCATTGGTTATCATCCGACCATACTTACGGAGATGCAGGCGGTCTGCAAGCCAAACCAATTTAATAGCTTTCATATTGTTCAGCTCACCATTATACTTTTCAGCGAAATAGTTTAATGCCTGAACTGCCTTTTTATAATTGAAGCCCACCATTGTTTGCAAGATAAGTATGCCTTTGTTGAAATACCAAATTAGTACTAAAGTCGCCCAGCGGCTCGGTACTACTACGTCACGCAAAGATAACTTGCAGTGATAACAAGTGCATGTTATTATTAGTAACAATCGCGGGCAAAAGGAACTACATTTGACAAGGCCACCGCACGGCACACGCTCATGCTCCATAATTTGACGTTATCGTAAAGTATCCCGCGCCCTGCCATACATAAATGTGCAGCGCGCGGGCTACTCAAGCCTTCGGTTACATAACGCAGAATTATGGAGCAAATTATGGAGCAAAAGCCCGCCCTTCATTCCCTTCATTTACATTCAGCTCATCCAGACAGTTACCATCCTAACTAACATAGACGCTATGCCGCAAAAAATAATTATCTGTCTCTTCCTTTTACATTCCCGTGCGCTATCCGGGATAATTCGGTCGTTTATTAATGCGATAAACAGCCCACTTACAAAAGCAAATACACCCATGGTTGCCATGCTTCAAACATACTACCTGTAGCATTAATAAGAATGCAGCCGTATTAAGTAGTACGATTTCACTATAGGGCGAGGAATCTTGAGCATTTACATTTGCGGCTTCGTTTCCTGCATCATGTCCGTTCGCCGCAACTCAGCTTTATCTTTTATTCTGGTCACCATTCTGATTGATGTCATTGGTTTCGGCGTCATTATTCCGGTGATCCCCAGGCTGATATCTACATTAAAGCATGAGGATTTAAGCCATGCGGCGCGCGATGGCGGCTGGCTGCTATTCACATTTGCCATGGCGCAGTTTGTTTGCTCGCCGATTCTTGGCAATTTGTCAGATAAATATGGCCGCCGGCCGGTACTGCTTGCTGCCCTGCTTGGCTTTGGCATAGATTACCTGCTGACGGCCTTTGCCCCGACACTCGGGTGGCTGTTTGTTGGCCGTGCGATTGCAGGCGTCACAGGTGCTTCATTTACAACGGCTTCTGCATATATTGCCGACGTCTCAACACCGGAGAAGCGGGCTCAGAATTTTGGCATGGTCGGAGCGGCGTTCGGCATCGGCTTCATCATCGGGCCCGCTATGGGCGGAGTTGTGAGCCATTATTTCGGCCTGCGAGCTCCGTTCCTTCTCGCCGCCACCCTCTCGCTGATCAACTTTATATATGGATATTTCGTTTTGCCGGAAAGTCTTCTTCCTGAAAACCGGCGCCCGTTCAGCTGGAAGCGGGCTAACCCCGTCGGTTCCCTGCTGCAGTTGAGAAAATACCCCGTAGTAAGCGGATTAGTAGTAAGCCTTGTGCTGGTATATATCGGGGCGCACGCTGTGCAGAGCAATTGGGGCTACTTTACCATGTTCCGCTTTGGATGGACAGAAGATACGGTCGGCTGGTCGCTGGCGGTAGTCGGCCTGTTGGTCGGCCTGGTGCAAGGATTGCTCATCCGCGTTGTGAATCCGAAGATAGGCGCTAAAAATTCCGTTTATATTGGGCTGCTGCTGTACGCTTTGGGTATGGCGTTGTTTGCATTTGCCGGTGCCAGCTGGATGATGTTCGTGTTTTTGATTCCATACTGTCTCGGCGGCATCTGCGGGCCTGCGCTTCAAGGTATCATCAGCGGACAAGTGCCTCCAAATGAACAGGGTGAGCTTCAGGGCGCGCTCACAAGTCTCATATCGGTCACAAGTATCATTGGGCCGTTGCTTATGAACAACCTTTTTTACTTTTTCAGTCGCAAAGGTGCGCCGGTCTATTTCCCGGGCGCGCCATTTATTGCCGGTGCTGTCTTGTTCCTGGTCAGTGCTTTGCTGGCCGCTAAGACCTTAAAGGCCCGCTATGTGGCAGCGGATTCAGCACATTAGCCTTGTCGTCTTCCGCCGCCATTGGATCTGCCTTTGCCCGGCGCACGGCTTACTTTTCCACCACCGCCACCAGGCTTTGCGCCGCCTCGCGACGATGGCCGGCGCATCTCGGGCTTATACTCCGGACCGGGGCCTAAGTCTGCCGGCAGCGGCACAACTTCAATCTTTCGCCCTAAGAGCTTCTCAATAAAAGAGAACTTACGCTGGTCAGCTTCATTGACAAACGTGATGGCAGTTCCGGTACGCTCCGCACGCGCCGTTCTGCCAATGCGGTGAACATAGTCCTCTGGATCTGGCGGCACATCAAAATTGAGCACAAGTTCAATTCCCTCTACATCAATGCCCCGCGACAGCACGTCCGTGCCGACTAAAACATTAATACGTTTTGCCTTGAATGCCTGCATAAGCACTTCACGCGCTTCCTGTTCCAGATCAGAGTGAAAGGATTTTGCCTCAATGCCCACACGACGCAGCTCGCCTTCCAATCGCTTTACCTTGTCCTTTGTGGAGGAAAATATAATCACGCTCTTATACTCCCCTTCCTTTAAAATCCGCCCAACCAGCCGCAGCTTTTGCTCATCAAAGGCGTGATACACCAACTGCCGGATACCTGCCGCCGGCTGAGATATGGCGATGCTGATCTCAGTCGGATTACGCAAAATCTGCTTGGTTAAAGCCCTGATCTTTGGCGGCATTGTGGCTGAGAAGCACAAAGTCTGCCGCTCCTTTGGCAATTCGCTGATGATGCGCACCAAATCTTCATAGAAGCCCATGTCTAGCATTCGGTCGGCCTCATCCAGCACAAGGGTGTGCAGATAGCTAAAGTCAAGCCCGCCCATCTGCATCTGCGCTATGAGCCGGCCAGGCGTCGCTATAATGATGTCGGCACCCTTCGTAAGTGCCGCCTTTTGCTGGCTCCAGTTCTGCCCGCTGCCGCCACCGTAAACCGCTATTGAGGAGACGTCAACATAATAGCTCATAGCCTCAATCTGCTGGTCTATCTGGGTAGCCAGCTCACGGGTGGGCACGAGGATAAGGGTGTTTACGCCACCGCTCGGCGTCTGCAATACCTTATCTAGGATAGGTAGCACGAAAGCTGCGGTTTTACCGGTGCCTGTTTGTGCGCAGGCTATCAGATCGTGGCCGGCAAGGATTACGGGAATGGCCTGCTGCTGGATTGGTGTCGGGCTCTTGTAGCCCATGGCATCTATGCTGTCTAAGACGCCGTAGTCCAGATCAAAATCTTCAAATGTCAAATTATTTTTTATTTTAAAGTAAAAACGCGATGCAGGCGTTTATCATGCTGCATCGCGTTTAATATAGTTGCGAACCGAAATGCTTAGCGTAGCGCGTCCAACTTCTTCTTCAGCTCGTCTGTCTTAGGCTTATTGTTCTGGCGGGAATAAATCTCACGCAGACCGATCATTGTTTTTTGGTAGGTGAGCTTTTCCTCCATGCTGAGCGACCCGGCGCGGGCGTCCAGCGCGGTGTAAGCGCTTTCTAACGGTGGAAGCGCTTTTTCAAACCAGCCGTTTCTTGCCTTCAGCAGCTCGTCATATTGCTTTTGCTCCGCGGGGCTCATGCCTTTAATGTCATTCATCTTTTTGTTCAAGTCAACGGCGGCGTCAAAATATAGTACGCCCAGATTATAATTGTAATCCGGATTTGTAGCATTCATGCCGATTGCCTTTTTATAGGTCTCTTCGCCCTTCGCGAAAATGTCGTTGAAGTTGGCCGGACGTGTCAAATCCTTTCCGGAAGCGTCTTTAGGGAAGGCGGCATTCTGGTAAGCGTTGCCTAAATTGAACAGAAGCTCGGCATTACCCGGATCAGCCTTTACCGCCTCCTCAAGCTTACCAAGGAGTACATCCTGCTTTCCGGTCCTGATGTAATAGTTGAGCTCAAGGTTGCGAAACAGCTGACTCGCAGGGAATTTACCGCGCGCCTCTGTAATAGCAGCAAGCGCAGCATCGTCATTGTTCTGCCGCTGACTGATTTCAATAATCGCCTGATAAACGTTTGAGTCAGGCTTGCTTCCGAAAGATTTTATCTCATTAAAAATAGCTAATGCGTCTGCGTCACGCTTAGCGTTGAGCGCGCTGTATGCGGCATTTGACTTTGCGCTGCCTACAAGGTCTGTAAAGCCTTTGTCGGATGCGAACCGGGTTTTGCCGCCTGCATTATATATTGTAGAAACCTTCATGAAGTTATCGTAAGCAGTGGCGTAATCTTTCGCGCTGTACGCGGCCACGCCTGCGTTGAAGGTCAGTAAAGCATTAGAGTAAAGGGCATTATTGATTTCCGGACCGTAATCGGGCTTAATACTTAAAGCCTTCATCAGGGATGTATAGCTCTCCCCTGCCGCCTCAGGCGCATGTGCCATCGTATCTATCGCTTTCTGTAAATAAGCCATCCCGCGCAGGTACCAGGCATCTGCATTGTTCTTTGTTTCGTCACTGGCTACTGCTTCATTTATTACAGGCAGCGCTTTTTTATAATTATTGTCAGAAAGGTAATCGCGTGCATCTCGGATCTTGCTTTTTTGCGCGAAGGCAGACAGGCTGCCGCAAAGGATGCTAAGCAGGACAATGGATTTTTTCATGTGTTGAATAGTGATCAGTTGGGTAATATTAATAAAAGTGCCTCTCTTTTTTAAAAGGAGATGCCTTTTACCGGTAAAATTACAGCTCCGCTTAGGCGTCCGGGCTTGGATTAAGGTCAATAATGTGGGCCGCCTCATCATCATCTTCACCCTGCACTTCTTGTTCAGCTATGCGCGCAATGGCCGCGATCTCATCGCCTTCATCAATATTTATGAGCTTTACGCCTTGGGTAGCGCGGCCTGCCTCACGTATAGCAGCAACCCGCATGCGGATAGTGACGCCTGACTTACACGTTATCATCAGATCGTCCGTCTCTCCTACCGCGAGCAAGCCCACTAGTCCGCCCGTTTTAGGGGTTATATTAATGGTTTTCACGCCTTTGCCGCCACGATTTGTAACGCGGTAGGCAAGCTCGTATTTTTCAGGCTGACCTTCGGGATTAACGATTTCCACCACGTTAGCTGCATCTTCACCTTCGGCTGGCGTCTCCTGTTTTTGGAGAAACGCAGTGCGCTTACCCAGGCCTTTTTCCGATACGACGAGAATCTGGTGCTTGGTATCCGTCCGCGGAATGCAGAGCATACCAATTACTTCGTCGCCCGCAGCCTCGTCCATGTCAATGCCATATACGCCAATGGCGCCGCGACCGGTTGTCCTCACCTTGTCTTCCGGGAAACAGATAGCCCGGCCGGTTTTAACGGCCATCATAATGTAGCTGTTACCATCTGTGAGTGATACATCCAGCAGTTGGTCGCCTTCCTGAATCGTAATGGCATTGATGCCATTAGCACGTGGCCGTGAAAAATCTTCCAGGGAGGTCTTCTTGATAATACCCTGCTTTGTGCAAAGCACGACACAATGATTTTGAAGATATTCCTGGTCTTCCAGCTGCGGAACATCTATGATTGTGCGGATTTTATCGTCCTGCGGTATCTGAATCAGGTTCTGAATAGCGCGGCCTTTGGTATTCCGGTCGCCCTCAGGAATTTTGTACACTTTAAGCCAGAAGCAGCGGCCTTTCTCAGTGAAAAACAGCAGTGTATGGTGTGTGGAGGCAACGAAAAGATGCTCTATGTAGTCTTCTTCCCGCGTCTTGCCGCCCATAGCGCCACGGCCACCTCTGCGCTGCGACCGATAATCGGCAGAGGAAGTGCGCTTGATATAGCCAAGGTGGGAAATCGTAATAACAACGTCTTCTTCCTTAATCATATCCAGCATGTCCACCTCACTGTCGCTGTAATCAATCTCAGACCGGCGTTCATCGCCAAAGCGATCACGCACTTCTTTCAGCTCGTCTTTTATAATGCCGAAGCGTATATCTTCATTACTGAGGATCTCTTCCAGATGCGCGATCAGCTTCATCAGCTCCGCATGTTCTTCACGAATCTTATTGATCTCCATGCCGGTAAGGCGCTGCAGACGCAGCTCCAATACCGCTTTGGCCTGGATCTCTGTCATGCCGAAGTTGCCGATCAGCCCTTCCTTTGCTATTTCCGGGTTTACGGAATTCCGGATGAGCGTAATAACCTCGTCAAGGTGATCCAGTGCAATGATGTACCCTTCAAGAATATGCGCGCGCTTGCGGGCCTCGCGAAGCTCGTATTCCGTGCGCCGCACCACCACTACATGACGGAAGGCAACGAATTCAGATATCAGGTCCTTTAGGTTAAGCGTGCGCGGACGGCCACCTACCAGGCAGACATTATTTATACCATAGCTGGTCTGCAGCTCGCAAAACTTGTAGAGCTGGTTGACGACAACCTGAGCTACCGCGTCGCGGCGGAGCTCAACAACTACGCGGGTTCCTTCTTTATTAGATTCATTACCAACGTGCGTAATACCGTCAATAATCTTATTATTAACAAGCTGGCCGATCTTGTCCGCAAGCGCGTCGCGGCTTACCTGGTAAGGCACAGAAGTTATAACAATCGTTTCCTTACCGTTCTTGCTCGTTTCAATATTAACCTTGCCACGAACCACTACTCTGCCCCGCCCGGTATGGTAGGCTTGCTTAACGCCTTCAATACCGTAGATGATACCTCCGGTAGGAAAGTCAGGCGCCCTCACAAACTTCATTAGTTCCTCAACCGTAATCTCACGATTGTCAATGTAGGCGATGCAGCCGTCCACCACTTCCGTGAGGTTGTGCGGAAGCATATTGGTAGCCATCCCGACTGCGATACCGGATGAGCCGTTGACGAGCAGAGATGGAATGCGCGTTGGAAGAACAGTTGGCTCCTCCAGTGTATCATCAAAGTTCAGGGAAAAATCAACTGTTTCTTTGTCAATATCAGCCAACATGCTTTCGCCGAGGCGCTGAAGACGCACTTCGGTATAGCGCATAGCTGCCGGATTGTCGCCGTCCGCAGAGCCGAAATTGCCCTGACCGTCCACCAGCATATATCGCATTGACCACTCCTGAGCCATACGGGCCATAGCGTCATATACTGAAGTATCGCCATGCGGGTGATATTTTCCGAGCACCTCACCGACGATACGCGCAGATTTTTTGTGCGCTTTATTAAAGCTCACACCCAGCTCATGCATTGCATACAGTACACGACGGTGTACGGGCTTCAGGCCGTCACGCACATCAGGCAAGGCACGACCTACGATCACCGACATTGAGTAATCAATGTAGGCAGTCTTCATCTGCTCCTCAATATTGATCCGAATTATCTTATTCCGCTCTGGTTCGGGAACAGCCCCCGGGTCCAGCTGACCATCTTCGTTTAAACTCATTAAATGCGTTGTGTAATACGCAAATTTAAGCTTTTAAGGCCATAAAAGGTGTCCCATTTGTAGCTACAAAGCCTTGCTGGAAGCATTTTTCACCGCATATTCACATGCTTGAAAACAGACATAATACGCTATCCCATAATGCGTCGCATACAATAAATATTTTCAGCGTTGTGACATTCAATAGTATTAGTTGCGAGGGATAGTTTTTTGCATACAATATTTGACGAACGATTTGGTTACGCGAATGTTAATCGTATATCAATTTCCCAGGCACGCGACAATAGCCCGAGCTTCGTATATTGTAGCGACAAAAGCCCTTGATTAGCACGTTTGCCAGCAATAAGTCGTAAGCAGTTTCACACACACAAATTCTGTATAAATGGCAACGAACATCCTGGTAGCCGGCGCCGGTAAGAGCGCAACCTGGCTGATCAAGTACCTCCTTGACAATTCAAGAAAGAATAACTGGCTGGTAACGGTAGCCGATGGCAATGCGGCGACCATTGCCGAGAAAACGGGCGGGCATCCGGCCACTCGGGCTGCCGCTTTTGACATTACCAGCAAACACGAGCGCCAGGCCTTGGTAAAGGAAGCTGACATCGTTGTGTCGCTCATGCCGCCGCAGTTGCATATCCTTCTTGCGGAAGATTGTATTGAATTCAGGAAGAATCTGATTACATCGTCCTATATCTCTCCGGAGATGAGAGCTTTACATGAGGCGGCGCGCCGTGAAGGCCTGATGTTCATGTGCGAAATGGGCCTGGACCCTGGCATTGACCATATGTCGGCTAATCGGATTATCCATTCTATCCAACGCGTGGCCGGCAGCATTACCTCATTTAAATCCTATTGCGGCGGGCTTATTGCGCCGGAAAGCGATGATAATCCCTGGCATTATAAATTCAGCTGGAATCCCCGCAACATTATTGATGCCGGGAAAGCCGGAGCCGCGTATCTGGACAAATCAAAGCAGAAGGAAGTACTTTACCCCGAAATGTTCCAACCCCGCGAGCAGATTCAGATATCCGGCCTGGAGGAAAGCCTGGCCTGGTACCCGAACCGCGACTCGCTCAAATATCTGGACATTTATGATGTGCCGGATGTGCACACCTTTCTCCGCGCCACATTCCGGCATCCGGACTTCATTGCCGGCTGGCAGGCATTGATCCGGCTCGGGCTTACAAATACTGAGACACCATTGCCCGACGGCCCGAAAACCTTTGCCGAGCTGATTGGCCTGACAAATGGCTATATCGGAGAAACTGAGAATAACCTGCGGGAGTTTCTGGCCAATAAGCTCGGCCTGAAATACAGCGGGCGCGTCATGAATATGCTGATTTGGCTGGGCGTTCTTAACGGCGAGCAATTACCCGAAGGCGCACGCACGGCCGGCGATGCGCTGCTCAGCCTGCTGGAGCGTAAATGGGCGATGAAGCCTGAAGACAAGGACATGGTGGTAATGCAGCACGAGGTTGGTTATACACATCGTGGCCGGCCACACACGCTCATTTCTTCCATGGTTATAAAGGGGGAAAACCGCGAGCTTTCCGCAATGGCCAAGACTGTAGGCCTGCCAATGGCCATACTGACCAGGCTGGTTTTGAACAAGAAGGTTACGCCGCCGCATGGAGTGCTGATGCCGAGCATGCCGGCTATCTATAAGCCCGTGCTGGCTGATCTGGCCAAGCTCGGGATAGATTTTAAAGAACAGGTGGCATAATATGCCTGCGCGCTAATTGCGGAAGCGTTGAAGCTCGCGCAAGGAGTCACGGTCTTTAATGGAATCACGCTTGTCATGTAATTTCTTGCCGCGCCCTAAGCCGATCTCCATCTTGGCGAGGCCTTTGTCATCAATCCTGATGTTTAAAGGCACGATTGTGAGGCCCTTTTCCTTCACTTTGGTCGCCCATTTCCGCAGCTCTTTTTTCGTAAGCAGGAGTTTTCGTTCACGAAGGGGATCGTGGCCCACATAGCCACTATTCTCATACACTGCGATGTGCAGACTGCGCACCCACAGCTCGTCCCGCTCAAATGCGCAGTACGAATCGCCGAAGCTGACCTTACCGGAACGGATAGACTTGATCTCTGAGCCCATAAGCACCATACCGGCTACCAGCCGGTCGTCTATAGCGTACTCAAAGGTCGCGGGCTTGTTTTTCAGGAAAACGGGCAATGCCATAATGGTGCGGCGACAAACTATTATGCCGCTGCGGTGCCTTGCTGCACAAACCAACGACTCACCCCAGCCAGCTTGCCCTTGAGGTCTTTGCGGTGAATGATAAAATCCAGGAAGCCATGCTCCAGCAGAAATTCGGACTTCTGGAAGCCTTCCGGCAGATCTTTTTTAATGGTCTCTTTGATAACCCGCGGCCCTGCGAAGCCGATAAGCGCCTTTGGCTCCGCGATATTAATATCGCCAAGCATCGCAAAGGACGCCGTTACTCCGCCGGTAGTTGGATCCGTACACAGGGATATATAAGGCAAGCCTGCCTTAGCGAGGCGTGTGAGCTTAGCCGAAGTCTTGGCCATCTGCATGAGCGAAAAGGCGCTTTCCATCATCCGGGCGCCACCGCTTTTGGAGATAATCATGAAGGGCATGCGATGCTCAATGGCATAATTGATGCCTCGGCTTATCTTCTCACCCATTACGGAGCCCATTGACCCGCCGATGAAGTTGAAGTTCATGCAGGCAATCACCATTGGCTCGCCGCCTATTTTGCCCACGCCTACCGTCATGGCATCCAGGAGACTCGTTGCCCGCTGGGCGTCCTTTATCCGGCTGTCGTAGGGCTTTACGTCCACAAAATGCAGGTTGTCTTTTGGACCAATCGTATCAAACAGCCTTTCGTGCCTGCCTTCATCAAAAAGAATGTCAAAATATTCCTTCGCGTTTATCCGGTTATGATACTCGCATTTAGGGCAGACGTAAACGCTGGCCTTCAGCTCCTGCATGGTCACTGTTTCCTTGCATTCCGGGCATTTGTGCCATAGGCCGTCCGGCGCTTCTTTCTTGTCGCGCGTGGAGGTGGTGATGCCGGTCTTAATTCTTCTGAACCAGGTGGATGACATAATGCGAAATTAGGCGGATACGGCCTATCGCTGCACCAATTTGTATGGCAGCCCGTCTGCGCTAATGGCCCGCATAGTAGTCGTAGCCGGCCTCGGCCCAATAGTCGCGCGGCGGCGTATCGGAAAAGAACATGGTGCCGATGCGCTTGATATGCTTGATGCCATACTTCAGCGGGATTATCAGGCGCAGCGGCGCACCCTGGATTTTTGGAAGAGGCTGGCCGTTCATCTCATAGGCAAGTATAGTCTGCGGATGTACGGCGCTCTGCATATCAATACCAACAAAATAGCCGCCATCGGGCGTTTGCAGGCCCATATATGCTTTTGACGTCTGCGCCTCCAGATGATAAGCTTTAACGAAGTCGGCAACCTTCACACCGCCCCAATGCGTAATCTGGTCCCAGCCCTCAATGCATTTAAAGTCAAAAACAATCTCTGTTTTCGGCAGCCGCTTAATGTCGTCAATGGAAAGGAAGAGTGTGTCGCCGGGTGCCCGTGTTACTTTAAGCTTCCAGTCGGCAGGGTTAAAGGCCGCATCCATTCCTGCATCGCCATTGACCCGCACGTTTTTGTCAGCCTCGCTAACCGGAAAGGTTTTGGCCATCCTGGTCCGGCTCATGGTACTGGCAAACAGGCGCTCGTTTGCCGACAATACGGAGCGGAGGGGCGCCTGCACGCCGGCCGCTTTTTGCGCATCTGCAATGCGTATGATTGCCCACCAGCCAATGCCGAAGGCAAGGGTGAATAGTGCAAAGGCCGTCAAAGTCTTCCTGCGGATCTCTTTACGCGTAGCAGGAGTCAATTCTTCTTTCATAGTGTTTGATCTTCCTCAGTTGGCAAAGACGGGTTCAGGACTTCAACAGGTTGCGGTGCCGGAAGCGGCGCAGGCGCATCTTGCAGTTTTTCTACCTCAAAGCCGGCAATCATAGCCCGGAAATTGTTCCAGCCGGCTATTATCACCTGTACAATATGAATGACAAAGAACAGACAGTAGCCAATGGTGAGCGCGAAGTGAAGTATGCGTGCGAAGGCGTAGCCACCCAACAAGCTGCAAAGCCAGCCGAACTGCACCGGCTTATAAATGGCAATTCCCGTCAGCAGTGATCCGAGTCCCATTATTATAATTGCAGTATAAGCTATGCGCTGTGCGGCATTATACTTACCCTCAATGGGCGGAACAGTCTTACGGAGGTGAAGGTCGTGGAGCAGTACGCGCCACGCGTCTCCCCAGTCTTTACGCCTGGGAACCAGCAGCCGCCACTCGCCGCTGAACGCAGTGTAAAGGACGTAGGCCAGACCGTTAAGCAGAAAAAGCCACATGAATGCAAAGTGAAAAGCCATGCCTTCAGCCAGCCTGTGCGGGATGTGCAGGGCATCGTAGAAGCTTTTCGGAAAAAACTTCAGCAGCGTTGTGCTGCCCCAGCCAACGCGATAGACATCGTTTGCCCAATAGATAAGGAAGCCGCTCCAGATCATGACTGTAAGCACGGGGAAGTTTACCCAATGCGCCCAGCGGATAGCCAGCGGATGTTTCTTTCGGATGCTGTAGGAATTCAATGCAGTAATGCGATAGTAGCGCAAACAATAATACGCTTTGTTTGTCAGGAAGGTTTGTTGCCGCAAAGAATTAATGCGGAAGCGGCGACATACCGCATGCCCTGAGGCGCACAGCTTATTTTCGCTATTCAGATGCGACCCGGTTTATTCTTACTTCTGGCTTGGCTGGCGCTATTATCCGGCTGCCGCAAAGACCTGATTCATCCCGCGCTCGCCGTTCGCCTGGAGACGGGCACCGCGGCGAGATTAAATTCCGTTCTCTTTATAAATGACACCCTGGGCTTTGCGTGCGGCGGCCCCCGCTTTGAAGGTGCCGACGTCTTGATAACTACCGATGGCGGCGCCTCCTGGAGGCTGCAGCATCCAGCGGGCGCGGGTAAAGAGTTGTTTGGCTTGTGCAAGTCGCCGGACGGCAGCGTATGGGCCATAGGTTTTGACGGGCAGACGCTTCGCACAGACGATGGCGGTAAGAGCTGGCGCTTTCTCCAGCTGCGTTACGAAGTCTATAAAGCAATGGCCTTTACAGACGCCGGGCATTTTATTGCCGTTGGGGGCATCTCGTTTGAGCGCGGCGACGTTATGTATGCAGACACCACCGGCGGCATAGCTGCACATGACTCGCTGGGCTACGAGTTGAGTGATATTGTGCTGCGTCCCGACGGCACTGGCTGGCGCTGCGGGTATGGCGCCATGCAGCATACTGCCAATGGCGGCAGGAGCTGGGAATGGCAGGCGCTGAAAAACGATAATTATACCGCGCTTGATGTACACAGCTCATTGGTAGCCTTTACCTGCGGCGGGCAAGGAAGCATTTGCGCTACGCATAACGGCGGCGCTACCTGGCAGACACTTCGTAATGGCAACAATTTGACGCATCCCGGATACCGCCTTCAGGATTTATTATTCACAGACGAGCAGCATGGCTATGCGGTTGGCGAGGAAGGAGTAGTCATCTATAGTGACGACGGCGGCCAACACTGGAGCGAGCTGGAGCGGTTTACCAAAGCCAATCTGCACGGCATCGCACGCGGACCAGCCGGCAGCCTGTACATGTGCGGCGAAGGCGGCGAGCTCTGGCGCATTAAGCTATAAACCGCCGGCACCGCGCTCCGGCTGGACTTCCGGCGCAGCTACGAAATAAAAATTTTTCTGTCCCTGATACTCCGACACAAAGCCGGCCTCGGTGAATGGCTGCTTTTTCGCCAGGAAATCTTCCAGCAGGTAAATACCGTATCGCAGGCCTGCGAAATACGCGTACATCTCCTCAGGCCTAGTGCCATACACATCGCTGCCACCGATGCCGTGCTCAAATATCACCGCGGGCTGATTTCGCGCTATGGTCTCGCGGGCGCCCTGAAGCACCAGCATCTCCGCGCCTTCCACGTCTATCTTGATAAGATCGGTCAGAAACCCGTCCGGCAGCACGTCATCCAGCCTGGCCGTTTGTACCATGATGCTGGTGTCCTCCTCGTTGGCCCGGTCGTACTTCCGCTTCAGGAGCCCGCTGTAAGACGGATTGGAAGTGACATAGTTAAACTGCACATATCCGGCTGCATTGCTCAGCGCAATGGGCGATATACGACAGCGGGTACCGGCATATTTATTTTTCAATGCCTGGAACAGCGTCGGTATCGGCTCAAAGCCCCAGTGCCTGCCTTGCGGCGCAGCCGTGCGCATCAGGTCAAGAATCTCGCCGGTATGGCAGCCTACATCAATGCAATTGCTTGACGGATTGCACACCGCGCGGATCACCTTCTTGGTAAGGCGGTCGTAATGCTGATTTTTCGTGAGCGCTACAGGTGAAAGGTGCAGCAGGCGTTTAAGGATGCGCTTCATGGAACGGGCGGCCAAACTTAGGTTACTTTTGCGGCCCTAAAAGAACGAAGGCCTATTATCAGGATTTTCATCCTGGCTTACCCGCGCCCAGCCACTACTAATCCGGCTCTACCGACCAAAAATGCAATCCAATCTTTCCGAACAAGAGCTCGTGCGCCGTGACAAGCTGGCACAGCTCCAGGCCCTCGGCATCGACGCCTACCCTGCCCCCTCTTTTGACATCACGCACACCACCCAAAGCATCAAATCCGGCTATACTGAAGAGGCTGCTGACGACTACAAAGCCATTTCCATCGCGGGCCGTGTGATGAGTGTCCGGGATATGGGCAAGGCCAACTTCGCCGTTATTCAGGATGCCAGTGGCCGCATACAGCTTTACCTCAAGCGCGACGACCTCTGCCCCGGTGAGGATAAGACCCTTTACAATACCGTCTGGAAAAAACTCATAGACCTCGGCGACATTATCGGCGTGAAAGGATATGCCTTTATCACCAAAACAGGCGAGCTAAGCATTCATGTAACAGAACTGAGCCTGCTGGCAAAAGCCCTGCGCCCGCTGCCCGTAGTAAAGGAAGTGGAAGGCGAGGTGTTTGACGCCGTCAGCGATCCGGAATTTAAATACCGGCAGCGCTATGCCGACCTCATCATCAATCCCGGTGTGCGCGACACGTTTGTAAAGATGACGAAGATGAAAGGCGCCATCCGCAAATTTCTGGACGACCGCGGCGGCCTTGAGGTAGATACGCCGGTGCTGCAGAGCATTCCCGGCGGCGCTATTGCACGGCCGTTCATCACGCACCACAATGCGCTGGACATGCCCCTTTATCTCCGCATTGCCAATGAGCTTTACCTGAAGCGCCTCATCGTCGGCGGCTTTGAATGGGTGTATGAGTTCAGCCGCAACTTCCGCAACGAAGGCATGGACCGCACCCACAATCCGGAATTTACCATCCTGGAGTTTTACGTGGCCTACAAGGATTACCTCTGGATGATGGAGACCACCGAGCAGCTTCTTGAGACCACTGCCATCGCCACAAACGGCACTACGGTTGTCACCAGCGGCGAACATACCATTGACTTTAAAGCGCCTTACAAACGCGTATCCATCTATGATGCCATTCAGGAGCATACCGGCATTTCCGTGCGCGGAATGGATGAGCCGCAGCTGCGCGATATATGCCGGCAGCTGGGCATCTCTGTGCCGCCTGTCATTGGCAAAGGCAAGCTTATTGACGAGATTTTTTCGGAGAAATGCGAACATGCCTACATCCAGCCCACCTTCATCATTGACTATCCCGTAGAGATGAGCCCGCTCACCAAGAAGCACCGCAGCGAGCCCGGCCTTGTGGAGCGCTTTGAGCTGATGATAGCCGGCAAGGAAATAGCCAACGCCTACAGTGAGCTCAACGACCCGATAGACCAGCGCGCACGCTTTGAAGAGCAGGCCGCCCTCCTGGAGCGCGGCGATGAAGAGGCCATGTTCATTGACCAGGATTTTTTACGCGCCCTCGAGTATGGCATGCCCCCTACCGCCGGCATCGGCATCGGCATTGAGCGCCTCGCTATGCTTATGACCGGACAGTACGCTATTCAGGACGTCCTGCTATTCCCGCAGATGCGCCCCGAGAAGGCGTCTTAAGCTTTGCGCTAATGAAAAATCTTCTCTTCCTCCTGGCCGCCCTCGCCGTCCTGCCCGCACGGCTCGCCGCGCAGTCTTATGCCGACTCTGTGCTGGCCTGGCAGCGTCATTATAAAGAAGAATTTATTACCGAGCCCCGCAGCCCGATTCATAATAGCGACACCGGGACCATCCGCTTCTTTCAAGTCAGTTCGCACTGGCGCGTAATGGCGGAAGTAATTCCCACACCCGGCGCCGCGCCTGTTGATATGGCCACCCATGCCGCCAAAACCAAGCGCTTCCGCCAATGGGCCAGCCTGCGCTTTATCAGTCCGCTGAGCCGTGGACTGAGCTACTACACCCTGGCCGCCTACGAGCGTATTGACCCACCCGCCGGCGACACCGCCTCCGCAGGCCTCCTGTTCATTCCATTCAACGATGCAAGCAATAGCCGGCAAACGTATGGCGGCGGGCGTTATATGGACATTCCGAAAGCTGCCGTAAAGGACGGATGGCTCCAGCTCGACTTTAATAAGGCATACAACCCCTGGTGCGCCTTTGGCAGCGGCTACTCATGCCCCATTCCGCCTGCAGAAAACCGGCTGCCCATTGAGGTGCGCGCCGGAGAGATGCTTTGGACGAAGCCTGAATAAGGCATTAATCCTTGCTGCCTGAATCCCCGCATATAGGCGGAATTTCCCCTAAAGTATGCGGGTTTAACCCATAATATATGGGTATTAAATTCTGTTTTAGGTGCATAAACCGCCAATTTATTACCAAACAGCTATTTTTTAAGGGCAAAAATCCTAAAAATTGGTGGTTCTTATACCTAAAATATCGGCTTAAAGGACTGAAATAGTGATTTTATCCCGTAATAAGGAATGTTTTACCCCTAATGCCATACCTATAAAACACCATATTAGCGCTCTTTCCGTGTACGGAAGACGATTTTCAATGGAAATGAGTCTTTCCTTTCCCAATCTTTTGTAATCCCGGAACGGGAACTTATCATAACACATCCTTAGCCACGTATAGAAAGTTCCCGTTCCGGGATGACAAAAGCTACTGCGAGCCCTTAATTCCACGAAGCTTTAAGCCGAAAATGATCTTCCGTACACCCCTGCTCTTTCCCATGTTTTGCCATTGCGGAACGGGAACTTTTACGATTGAACGCGACAGAAATCCTGATGGTTATATGCATACACAGGGTTATCCACCAGTTGCTGACAAGGTTTGCTAAGCAGTAGTTAATGAGTTTTATAAATCATTGATGCAGAGTACATTCGTTAACCAACGATTTAAGAATGGACAGTTGCGTCACCATCACCTATCAGGCCCTATCGGGCGACCGCGCCTATTGCCGTCTGCCGGTACGCTACACGGTGGAAGATGATGTGATCCTGAACGCGCCTGTTATACATTGTGCAATAGATATTCCACGCGAGTATATCCCGGCCTGGCTCCATCCGCAGCCATTAGAAACATCCTATTACAGCGAAGACCGGATGCATTTAGTGATGTATAATATCGGTGATGTGGTGACTACAGATGCGCGGGCATTCTGCCGAAAAATTTACAGCGCCGTGATGCAGGCCGAAAATGAGCTGCGGGTTGTGCCGGGGCTGGCTGCGTTCTGAATAATTTTTTTTGCTGCGCGAATGCCCGCGCGGGTAAATAATTAGGGCTTAGCATCTTAGAATGCCGGTATGGCGCGCGTGCCGGAGTAACTGTGCGCGGCGGGCATATTAGCATGAGAATTATGTGCGTAGAAGCTATCTATCAGGGCCGTTGCGCCGTCTGATTATCTATTGTTTAACACACTATTTTCGCTGCTAATATTGACGCCATGAATGCAGATAATATACAGAAAACCATTAAAGCATCGGTTCTTCTGGTGCTTTTTCTATGCTTCGGTTTTACGGTCCGCGCGGCCTTTGTGCCGGTGGTGGTGAGCGGCTACAATGCCGATGTGGTGGCCAATGGCGCGGGCGTGGCAACGGGGTCCATTACGGCAGACGTGGATGGCGCGGGCTATGCCTTTATGGCGGCGGATTTCAATCCGCTCGGAGCATTGCCAACGGCCTACCTGCCGCAAAACGGCATGGTGTACAGCGCGGCCACCTCGGGGGTTACATTTCAGCTTGGCTCTTATGCGGCCAACAATTCGCTGCGGCTTGCGGCTACTGCATCGGGCACGCTGAGCTTTGCAAGCGCGCAATCCGCCTCAGATATATATCTGCTGGGCGTATCGGGCAGCGGCGCAAGCACGGCGACTATCACCGTGACTTTTACCGATGCAACCACACAGGTATTTACAAGCGTTGCATTCGCAGACTGGTATGGCGGCGCAAGCTTCGCGATCCGCGGCCTGGGCCGTGTAAACACTACGAGCAATGGAATAGACAACAATCCTTCAGACCCCCGGCTCTATGAGATAAAGCTGGCGCTGAACCCGGCAAACTTCAGCAAGCAGGTTGCTACGGTTGCAATAGCAAAAACGGCTACGACGGGCGTCATTAACGTGATGGGCGTTGCTATCAACACCGTGTCGTCGTGCGTGGCGCCAACGGCCCAGCCTTATGGCCTGATGATTACGCCGGGCAACACGAGCGCGGCAGTATCTTTTGCGGCCTCTATACCCGCCGCCGATAAATATCTGGTGGTGCGCACGCCGGCCGGCGCCGCGCTGAGCACAAATCCAGGCAACGGCACGGCCTATGCGACCGGCACTACGCTCGGCAATGGCACGGTGGTAAGCGCAGGCGCAGCAACGAGCTTTACGGATGCGGGTCTGAGCGTTGGCACATTGTACCGCTACACCGTATTTGCGTACAATGACGTGTGCAGCGGCGGCCCCGCATACTATACTACTAACCCGCTTACCACTACTGCGAGCACAAACTCAGCGGCCGCATATGTCAACGTGCCGGCATCGGGCTACAACGCAGATGTGGTGGCCGATACTGCCGGCTCCGCAGCTACATCAACCACGGGGGATGTAGATGGCGTGAGCTATGCATTTATGGCGCCCAACTTCAATCCCTCGGGCAGCACCTTTCCAACGTCCTTTCTGCCGGCCACCGGCCTTATAAATAGTGTAACGACTACCGGGCTGAGCTTTCAGCTTCAATCTTACAAGAGCAATAATTCGCTGCGGCTTCCGACTACTAATTCAGGTACGCTGACCGTTACCACGCCTTTGGCGACTTCCGATATTTACCTGCTTGCCACATCCGGCAGCGGCGCTTCTACGGCAAACGTGACGGTTACGTTCACAGATGCCAGCACACAGGTGTTCAGCGGCGTATCCTTTCAGGATTGGTATGGCGGCGCAAATCCGGCAATCATCGGCGTAGGCCGCGTGCTCATCACGACCAATGTGATTGACAATAATGTCGCCAATCCGAGACTTTATGAGATGAAGCTAAGCCTCAGCGCAGCCAACTACAACAAGCTGATCGCATCCGTGACAGTTGCCAAAACGACCACTGCCGGCGTGATTAATGTAATGGGGCTTGCGGCAATTCCCGTTCCGCCCTGCGTGACGCCGGCCGGCCAGCCAACTACCTTAACCCTTACGCCCGGCGCAGCATCTGTGAATGTCGCTTTTACGGCAGCGTCGCCGACGGCAAATAAATACCTTATTGTGCGCACAAGCGGCGCTGCCGTGTCGGCTTCGCCGGTAAACGGGGTGAGCTATCCGCTGAATACGGCGCTGGGTAATGGCATGGTTGTGGGCGCCGGCAGCACGAATATTATTACAGATGCGGGGCTTGCCACAGGCACACTGTACCGCTATACGGTTTTTGCGTTTAATGATATATGCTCCGGCGGCCCGCTTTATAACACGACAAGTCCGTTAACCGGCACGGTCAGCACTAACAGCACAGCGACCTATTCCTGGACCGGTGCCACCAATTTTACCTTTACGGTGCCTACCAACTGGTCGCCGGCACGATATACCCCCGACCCGTCTGATGTGCTGCAGTTTAATAATGGCATCACCGATGCCATATTTGGCGTGCCTGCGCAAACTATATCCCGCCTGAGCGTTACCGGTAATACGACGGTCATGCTGCAGTCGTCCGCCGCGGTGAGCCTTACGATTGCTTCCGACAACAATGCATCAACTGATGAGCTGAGTATTGCCAGCGGCTCGACGCTTCTGCTGAACGGCTCGGCGCTGACCACCTCGTCGCTGACGTTAGCTTTTAGCGGTACAGGCGCTACAGCAAATATCTCCGGCACCCTGGAGGCGTTCGGGCTTGTCACTTTCGGAGGCAACAACTTTCTGAATTTTGCGAATGCGGTTACGACGGTGAGCGCAACCGGCACGCTTGCAGCGGGAGGCACGCAGACCACGTCAGCCATTGCAGGCAACACGGCCGCTAACCTGATAATCAATGGCACTTTTAACTACAAGTACAGCAGCACAAGTAACCCTGCTATGCCCGTCGCTACATGGGCCGCGGGCTCAACGACGATCATATCCGGCTTTAATACCGCCACCGGCGGGCCTAACGGCGGCATGAACCAGACGTTCAGCAATTTTACCTACGACTGCAAGAGCCAGACAAGCAATACGAACTGGTCAGGCACAGGCCCGCTGATTGTGACCGGGACGTTTTCCATGGCTTCCACGGGTACAGGCACGCTGCAATTTTCATCTACGCAAGGCTACACCTACCAGGTAGGAAACTATACACAAACCGGCGGCACGCTGAACCTCAACTCCGGAACTGCCACCGCCGCGCCAACGCTCGGCATATCAGGTACATTCAACCAGATTGCCGGAACGCTGACATCAACCGGCGCAAGCACCGGAGGCAATGTGCCGGTGCTGCACTTTAACGGCACAGCCGCACAGAATGTAAGCTTCTACAATGCGGCGCCGGCCGGACCAATTACTTACCGGATCAGCAATCCCAACGGCATCAGCCTCAGTGGCTCAGGCACGCTGCTGAGCACTTTCAACCTTAATAACAATGGCGGCATCCGCATATCCACAACGGCTGCCATTCCGGTAAATACTACCCTGACGTTCAGCTATAGCGCTACCGGCACTACCCTCACCTACGACGCGCCGGGAGCGCATACGATGACCGCCGGAATATTCCCCACGACCAGTGGCCCCGCGAACCTCGCTATTAACACCGGCGGCAGCGGCAATGTAGTGACGATGCCATTCAGCCGTACGGTGCCGGGCACGCTGACTATGAGCAGCGGCGATGTGAACCTCGGAACGAATACACTGACGCTTGGCACTTCGGGTGCTTTACCGGGAACGCTGACTTACACGAGCGGATTTATCCGGGTTGGGACGGGCGGATCATTTATCCGCTGGTTCGGCACCGGCTCGCTGCCAACGAGCGCGGGCACCGGAATCGGATTTTATCCGATTGGCTATAATGGACTGAACCGCAGCGTGGCCATCTTCTTCTCTTCTACATCAGCGCTGACAACCGGCGGCACCATCGGTGTATCTCATACGAACGCTGCCGGATTTACCAATGGGCTTTCAGTACTTGACGTAGCTTATACGATTGACACACGTATTAATTCCTCATGGTCGTTTACCACCAGCTCGCTGGTGCTTGGCGGCACACTGGGGATGCAGCTAACCGGTACGGGCCTGCTCACGTCCGCAAATCCTGCTAACCTGCGCCTGATGAAGGCTGCCAGTGTTGCAGGAACGCACATCGGGGGCTTTGGCACTACTGCCCAGCGCAGCGGCTTATCGCTCGCCGATCTTTCTGCCGCGCTTTACATCGGCGCCGCAGCTCCTGATATCACAGGCGTGTACACCGCGATAAGCACGGGGAACTGGAGTACAGGCAGCATCTGGGACATTGGTACCGCGCCCGGCGTGGCAAATGAGGCATACATCGCGCCCGGTGTGACGGTTAGCTCAAACGGGACCACTAATACGGCGAAGTCGCTGAATGTACTCCCCGGCGGCACTTTAAATATTAGCACAGGCAATACCGTCACCCTGGACAGTGCGCTTCAGAATAATGGCAGCGTCAACATAACCGGCGGCACCCTGATTATAGCCGGCCGGCCTAATGTAAGCGGCGTGCTGAACAACGGCGCTTCCGTCATGACGATATCATCTGGAACGGTGAACCTGGGCCCAACGGGCGGCGGCGCATGTCCTTTTGCGCAAAACGGCACGCTTACAGTCAGCGGCGGCAGCCTGGCGATCAATGGATATATGAATACGGCTGCCGCTTCTGTGAACAATCAGACCGGCGGGGCAATAACCGTGGATGGAAATGCCGGAGGTGTGGCCGCTAACAGCGTGCCCTGCGGTACGCCCATTCTGAGCCTTATCAACGCTGCTAACAACCTTAGCGGCGGAACATTTACCGTTGTTGATCCGCATACATGCACTTCGGGCACCAATACGGTCGTGTATAATAATCCGGCAAACATCACGGCCTCCGGCACGCACGTATTCCGCATGGGCGACGGCGTGTCAACGGATCCGGGCGGCCAGACGCCGTACAATTTCAGCGTCAATACATCGCTCACAAGTACCGGCAAGCTTGCCTTCAACGACCTCGTGATCAACACCGGCACCGCAACCAACAGCTATTTCGTGCAAGGCTCGGCGACTATGGGCGTAAGCCGCGATCTGATCGTAAACAGCGGCGGAGAATTCAGGAATAATGCAACTACGCAAACCACTTATATAAATGGAAACCTCACGGTAAATGGCGGCGGCACCTTCTCCGGATTAGGCACTGTGGCTTTCGCAAACTTTGCTGCCGGCGCAGCAGTGGCAGGTACGAACGCGCAGATAGTGAGCGGCTCCGGCACATTCCGCAATACGGCGGTAGCATCCCCGGCGGCAAAATTCAACAGCCTCACGATCAACAATGCAGGTCCGGGTGTAACGTTTAATATCGGCAACGTGAATTACAGCGGCGCACTCGCCTTCACGCTGGGGAAAATACTGATGGGCGCCAATATTCTTGCGCAGAATGCCTTTGCGACGATTGCGGCAGCGCCCAATGCGCCTTCGCAGACTACCGGCTGGGTGGTCGGCAAGTTTCAGAAGAATGCAACTGCCGGCGGCCTCGGCCACACCTACCCTGTCGGCGACGCCAACTACTACACACCGCTCACAATCAATGGGACAACTACAGCAGGCGGAGATATTGTTGTAGGCGTAATTACCGGCGATCATCCGAATATCAATACCTCACTGATCAATCCGGGAAAAAGCGTCAATCGCTTCTGGACGATAAGCCAGATAAACGGACTTGTGTTTTCTGCGGCCGGCGCCACGGTAACGCCAAACTGGAACGCCGCAGATGTAGATGCAGGAGCAACGGCGTCATTATTCGCGGTAGGCAGGTATGCGGCTTCCGCATGGACGCTTCCGGCAGTCTCTGCGCCCGCCGCTACTTCCATCACAGGCAATGTGCCGCTAACCACTATTGACGGGGACTACGCCGTTGGCGAAACCTGCTCCCCGATCATCATTGTGACGCAGCCTGCTGCGCAGACGATATGTGCCGGCAGTCCCGTAACGATGACCGTCGCGGCAAGCGGCACATCAGGCGTCCTGTATCAATGGCAAAAAAATGGCACCCCTGTTTCCGGCGCTACGATAAGCACCTACACCATTCCGGCTACGGCCACTACCGACGCCGGAAACTATACAGTTGTAGTAAGCAGCCAGTGCAGCAGCGTGTCGCCTGTTACCTCGGCAGCTGCCGCGCTTACGGTAAATGCGCCGCCCGCTATTACAACGCAGCCATTGTCACAAGCCATCTGCGAGCACAGCAACGTGACGTTCACCGTAGCTGCAACCGGCACCGGCATTAGCTACCAATGGCAAAAAAACGGGAACCCGATTTCAGGAGCTACCGGCACCTCTTATTCGCTCACAAACATCAGCCTGAGCGATGCAGGCAGTTACACAGTTGTGATTGGCGGCACGAGTCCCTGTGGTAGCCTTACATCGTCTGCGGCCGTGCTGACTGTAAATCCACTGCCGCTCACTATTACCGCTGCGACGACGACTACCTTCTGCGCAGGCGGAAGCGTTGTGCTCAATGCGAGCACCGGCTACAGCTATCAGTGGCAGCTTAATGCTGCCAATATCAGCGGGGTTACAGGCGCGGCCTACACTGCAAACGCATCCGGCAGCTACACCGTGCTGATCTCTAACGCGACGACAGGCTGTAACGGTACATCTAATGCTATCGCCGTTATTGCGAATTCCCCGCCAACTTCCAGCATCATACCGGCGGCCAGTGCGGCGTTTTGCTCAGGGGGCTCGGTGACGCTGAGCGGGCCTGCCACAGGCGGCCTGACCTACCAGTGGAATCTGAACGGAAATCCTGTTTCGGGCGCAACCGGCGTTACTTATTCAGCTAATGCGGTTGGCAATTATACCCTTACGGTGGCAGCCGGCACAGGTTGCAATGCCACATCGGCAGCTACGGTGGTGAGTGTTAATGCGCTTCCGACCGCTACTGCCGCCGCCGCCGGAAGTACTACCATATGCCAGGGAGGGAGTGTGACGCTAAACGCAAATTCCGGCTCCGGCCTCAGCTACCTGTGGAATCTGAATGGCATTCCCGTATCGCCATTGTCAACCGGTTTATCGCACATTGCCAATAATCCCGGCACGTACTCGGTAACCGTTACTAATACTGCAACTACCTGCCAGAACACGTCTGCGGGCGTGGCCGTCACAGTCAACCCGCTTCCCGCTGCTGCTATCACCGCCGCCGGGCCTATCAGCTTCTGCCAGGGTGATTCGGTGACGCTGAATGCCAATACCGGCGCTAACCTCGCCTATACATGGTACGTGAGCGGAAACCCGGTGACACCAGCAGCTACCGGCGCATCTTATAAGGCCAAAACAGCGGGCAGCTATTACGTACTTGTAACCAATACTGCCACCACCTGTCAGCAAACCTCAGGCATTACCGCTGTGACTGTCAACCCGCTTCCGAATGTGTCTATTTCCGCCGCAGGCAGCCTTAATATCTGCGCGGGCTCGTCTGTAAGCCTGGGCGTTCCTTCTGTTTCGGGGCAGACCTACCAATGGAAGCAGAATGGCAGCAACATAGTAGCCGCCACATCGGCATCATATTCGGCCAACGCCGCCGGCATTTATTCAGTAACCGTTGGAACAACTGCTACTGGCTGCAGCGCTACTTCAGCCGGCGCGGTGGTGACTATTAATCCGGCGCCAACCGCAAGCATTACCCCAGCAGGCGCTACCACAGCCTGCCAGGGAGATTCTGTGTGGCTGAACGGCAATACCGGCACAGGACTCACGTACCAATGGAACCTCAACGGCCTTCCGCTCACCGGCGCAACAGCCTCGTCCTACCCCGCCATCGCAACCGGATCCTATACCCTTGCTGTTACGAACGGTTTTGGATGCAGCACCACTTCCGCGGGCATCTCCATTACCATGAAGCCGAGCCCCACAAGCGTTATTACCTATGCAACGCCGGTAAGCTTCTGTAAAGGCAGCGCTGTCGTGCTGACAGCAGTCACCAATAACGGCACGAGCTACCAATGGAACTATAACGCGACCCCGATTCCAGGCCTTACAAGCGGCTTCGCGCAGTTTGATTCCAGCGGAAGCTATACGGTAACCGTCACGAATACCAATGGCTGTGCCCGCACTTCGCCGGCAGTGGTGGTCGTCGTCAACCCGCTCCCGACGCCTTTCATTACGCGCGCAGGAAATGTGCTTTCAACGGGCAACTACCTGGATTACCAGTGGTACCTGAACTCGGTGGCTATTCCATCAGCCATCAGCCAGAACTATATCTTTTCCCGCAATGGCGCTTATTCAGTGAGCGTGACAGATGCGAATGGCTGTGTGGCTACCTCGGTCTTCTTCTTTATCAACAATGTGGGCCTTGGAAGCGCTATATCGCCTGAGTCAATCAGGGTTTATCCGAATCCCGCATATGGCCTTGTACATATTGATGCACCCGTGCCGGTAAATGCCGTGGTTCGGGACGTCACGGGACAGGTTGTGTTTCGCGCTTACGGAGCCAGGGGCGTGGACATGGAGCCTTTCGCCGACGGAGTTTACATACTGCAGATAAGCGACGCAGCTGGCACATTACTGAAAACAGAAAAGCTGGTGAAGGCAGCGAGATGAACCAACGCTTCAGTTGTTGTAGAAAGAGGATGTCTTTAGACATCCTCTTTTTTTGTAAGCAGAAATAAAGAAGCGGTTTGCATCAGCCTTTCGGGTTATTCTCTGTTTGCCAATTTTTATCATCGTGAATAAAGCTTAGGATGGTAAAAGCCGCTGTGCTCATCCGCCTGCCCTCCATAATATCTCAACCAGCTTCTAAGCTGTATGCACACTGTTTTTTAAAGCTCGAGGGGAGCATGATCCGGCAGGTAGATATTAAAGGTGGCGCCTATGCCCGGCTCACTCTGAGCGTTGATAAACCCATCGTGGCGCTGCACGATCTTCTTGCAGATAGCCAGCCCGATACCGGTGCCAGAGTAAGTGCCTTTGCTGTGAAGACGCTGGAAAACCTCAAAAATCCGACTGGCGTACTGCTGGTCAAAGCCGATGCCATTATCGGAGATTGAAATCCTGTGAAAAAGGCCTTTCACGTCCATACCTGCATCCGCGATGTCGCCCGCCGTTACGCGGGCGCTTGTCACGGTTATGCGCGGCGGCATCCCGGGCTTGCTGTACTTCAACGCATTGCCAATCAGATTTTCAAAGAGCTGCGCTATCTGAAAAGGCATAGCCACTATGTCCGGAAGCGGGCCGGACGTTATACGGGCGCCTGCCTCTTCAATGCGGTCTTTCAAAAGCTGAAGGGTGCCCGCCAGTAAAGAGTCAAGGTTTATGCGCTCCATTCGCGGCGCTCCGGAGTCAATGCGTGAGAACAGAATGAGGGCTTCTATTAGTCGTTCCATGTGTTCGGCAGAAGCTATAATGCGACTCATGGCATCCGCTGCGGACGGCGTAAGTGCGCCGTTGCCGGCAACGATGTTGGAAAACAGCTTGATTTTCCGGACGGGCTCTTTGAGGTCGTGAGAGGCGATGTAATTAAAAGCCATAAGCTCCTCATTGCTTCGCTCGAGTGCGCGGTTTTTTTGCGCAAGCTGCGCACGTTGTTCTTCCAGCTTCAGCGCGACGGCCTTTTCTTCCGTAACGTCTCTGATGAATGCGATATAAACCGGCTTTCCGCCGCGTAATGAGCGCGAAATGGTAAGCGAGATAAAGAAGGTATCGCCGTTGCTGCGAAGCGCCTCTACTTCAATCGTCTTGTTCAGTACGCGGCTTTCACCGCCGGCCTGCAGGCGCAGTACGCCGCCGGAATGGGCCGCGCGGTAAGCGGGGGGAATGATTGTCTCCATCAGTGTCCTGCCCTGTATCTCTGCCAAAGACCAGCCAAAAACCGATTCGGCTTTCGGATTCCAAAGAAGAATATGGCTGTTTTCATCAATTACCACAATGGCTTCCGGCGCGTTATTTATCAGATGGCGGGAAGCTGCTTCATTTTCTTTGAGGCGCTCATTGAGCTGGTGCTGCCGGGTGACGTCCTGAATGGTGCCGACGATCTTATAAGGCTGTCCCTCATCATCGCAAAGCACTTCTGACTTGCCATCCACATACTTAAGAATGCCGTCTGCGCTGACAAGGCGCATTGTATAATCTTCGGCCAGCCGGGTGCTGAGCGCATTGTGCAGGGTCAGCCGCTGCCGCTCCCGATCCTCGGGATGCACAAAGCTGAGGATACGGCCAAGGGTCATAGCCTCGGATTGTGGCGTCAGGCCAAAAATCCGGTACATCTCATCGCTCCACTCCACGCGATCGTCTATTAGCGACCAGCTCCAGTTGCCAAGCTGCGTAAGCGCCTGCGCCTGTTTGTGCAGCTGCTCGCTGCGCGCCAGCCGCTTGAGCATGTCGTGGCGCTGCGTAACGTCCATAACGGTGCCCTTCATACGCATCGGCTGTCCGTCCTGGAAAACCACTCTGCCGCGCGACCAGATTACCTTTTCCGCTCCGTGTTTCCTGTACCGGTACTCGCACTCATAATGTCCCTCTCCTGTCATAGCTCCGGCAAGCGCGGCCTTTACACTATTCAGGTCGGCAGGATGAACGTACTGCAGGAAGTCCGGCAGGTTGCTGCGTGCCTCCAGCTCAAAAATTTGGAGCAACTGGGCCGACAGCACCGTGCCCTGGCCCTGTATGTCCCATTCAAACGATCCCATGCCCGCTATTTCCTGTGCCTCCCGCAGCTGCTGCTCGCGCTGCTCCAGCTGAATACTGGCCTCCTTTTCCTCAGAAATATCTATCGCAATGCCAATGATCTCTGAAGGCAGGCCCGCGGTATCGCGTTTAAAAACCGACTCGTAGCAGCGCTGCCAGACGTAAATGCCTCTGTGGCTCAGAATCCTGAATTCCAGTGCGTGCATCCCGGCATCATCGGCCTGTGAAAGGATTTGCCGGTGCTCCGCCAGGCGCTCCCGGTCGTCGGGGTACACGAGCTTGTCAAGTCCTTCGCTTTGCAGTGCCGCCATGGCTGCGCCGGTATAGCCGAGCATTTCTTCAAGCCGGTGGTTGGAATAAACCTGCTTTAGCGTCTCAATGTTGTAAACATAGATGATGCCGGGCGAGGCGTTGCTGATTTTATCAATGAAGTGATGATGTTCCCGCATCTTGGATTCCTTTAACTCAAAGAGCATCTTGAGAGATGCATCCTCGTTAATAAGTGTGAAACGATCGACCTCTTCCATCAGCGCGATGTAGCGGGAGGCATCCTGAGTATAGGTTGTAAGCAGATCGCGGAATGCCTTGCGCCGGGCAAAGTTGCCTTTGGAAATATCCTCAATTACCACATCGTCGTTTTGAATGAGCGGCAACTGATTTTCCCGCCAGGTGCGTAAGGGTTCCGAAACGTAGTCTTCCGCACGGTTTTCCGCCAGCGCCCTCAGCAGCTTCCTGCTTCCTTCCATTGACAATGCCTTCAGCTCCGCCTCCGGCATTGCCTCAAAATAGCGCAGGAGCGGCATCTGCAGCTCGCGTGAAATACGCATGGTTGTTTCTGAAAATGCCGCCAGCTTTTGATCCAGCAGGAAGCCGGCGTAGGCGGGAAGAAATTCAAAGAGGGTTGCTACCGCGTGAGCGGGCAGTCCGGAATCTGCGTTTGACATAGTCATGAATCCGCCAAAGAGCGATACTGTAGAATCTTCCGGCGGCCTTCCGCAAATTAGCGCAACAAAGTCATGCGTTCCGCAATAGCGGCACGCCCGGGCAGGCGGAGCCCCGTCTATTTCATAACTGCATAGGTTAGCCCGGCGCCAAGCGCTCCGCTCAGCGCAGGCTTAATCCAGCGATTCCAGGCGGATGGCTTTTGATGATAGGTAACCGTGCCCAATCCTGTTGTTCGGACCATGGGATTGGTATTGACAGCCTGTACGAAGTCTTCCTTTCCAAGATTCAGGAAGCCCTTCTTACGCACCCCGTGGCGTAGCCAGACATTGTTGTTGACCCAGATGCTGTCCAGCGATACACCGGTCTTCAACACGCGCCCGAAGACGCCGCTGGTGGTGTCGGAAAGGGAAAATATTTGCGGTACGCCAATGCTGTCTGAGCGTCCCTGGGCAATCAGGGGAATGCGGCGGCTGGTGTCGTAGCGCAGAAATACCGAATCGTAGCGCACCTGCTGCTTGATAACGGTCAGGTAGGTTATCTTTTTTACCATCCGCTCCTGCTCATCCCTGAGGTCAAATATCGTTTTGCTCATCTCGCGCAGCACCGCCTCGTTGCTGGCTATCAGCGCATTGTTATCTGTGACAACCTGACCCTTTTTATTCTCAAAATTCCGGGCAAGATTAACCATGCTGTCCAGCTTATGCAGCATATCTGCGACCGTCTGCTCATCCACTGCCTGCGCAGGGCGCAATTGCCTGTATAGATAGATGCCCAGAAAACCGATCAGCAGCACAAGAAAGGCAATCAGCACATTGCGGAATTTGCGGCGGAGGCGGTCGTGCGTCCGGGCATCAACAACATTGTCGGGCATAAATGGCGTTTTAGATTTTGCGTTTAGGGACGGAAAGGTCACTAAGCCGCGAAAATTAATGCGCCATTTTCATTCATAGATTATTTTTAAAATCCCCCGCCAAAACTTTTAGAGCCTTCTAAAACGCCAGCCCGAGCAGCATTCCTATATCCGCGCCCCGCCCGGCCGCCGGCGCCACAAGGGGAAGTATGTTATTGGAATGAAGCCCGAACAGGAAAGGGCCGGCTTTCACGGAAGCGAGCAGGCCGATGTTTCCACCCCACAGGCCCCCGACCCCCGCATTGGCGCCGATATTAAACACGCCGCCAAAAGACCGCGTGTAGCCCAGAGCCACATAAGGCACCGTAGTTGCGGTGAGGTAATTTGAGAATCCCTGCACATACATGCCGCAAAGCGTATGGCCATAGTAGCTGCCGCTGCGGCCGTCACCCTTATTCAGCCCGATGCTGCCACTGATGATGAGCTTCGTGGGCAGCTCTACTCTGTAGTCATTGTACGAATAGTTTGGCCGGGCAAATCCGGCGAGTGAGTCCAGATCAAAGCTCTGATTTTCTGTGAAGGTCAGCTCCTGCCCTTCGTAGCGATAGCTGCTGTGATTGTAGATGTTTGTCGTGTTCTTCGTAAACCTGATGCTGCCTATATCTATCACGCCGACATTGAGCAGGATGCCGGGCCGCGGCGACACGCGCAGGCCCAGATCTATCCCGAAGCCGCTACCCGACCCGCCCTGGAAACTTTTGTCGTTCAGGTTGAAGGACGAGCCGGTGAGCTTCACAGAATCCGCGCCGAGAGCCGTGTTGATGTTATAATTCAGGTTGAAATCCAGGTAGCGCCCATCCTGCTCCGTAAAAAGTGAAATGGAATTAGCTTCCCGCATGTCAACGCTTGCCTGGCCGGAAAGATAGCTGAGCCTCACTGCGGGCTTTATTACCAGTTCCGAAAAACGAGGGCGGATGTTCCAGGCGGCGGCCAGGTAGTATTCCATGAATGCGAGGCCGTTAAAACGTGGCGCCAGCTCCACAGACCTGCCTGCAAACTGCTTGTTGCCCTTGTAAGCCAGAAGCAGCGTCTCCTGGTTGAAAACCGTGCTTAGCTCCACCCGCTCGTTGACGCCGAAACCAATGGAAAACGCTTTATGACCTGCTTTGTTGCTGATGTTGAAGGCCGCGTTCACCACGGCAATGTCCACTGATCCTGCGATTATATTGTCCTGGCTGCGTAGCCGACTGACGGTGCCGCCAATAAGCTCGCTTGTGATCTTATCGGCAGTCAGATACTCCTTCGCATCAGCGACCGTCGCAAAGTTGCTCCCGATGCTGATGTAAGGATTTAAAACCGTCACCTGGAAGCCGGAGAAGCGGTCGCCGAGGTACGTGGGCAGGTGCCGTGCCGCATTTGCTGCGTTGTGCGGGTCTTGAAGCGCCGCCATGTCGGCCTGGGCCTGTGCAGGGTGGCTTAAGCCGGCCATGAAGAGGACTGCAAGGAGCTTTTTCATTGAAAATATTTTAGAGCGGCTTTAAAAACGGATATTCAGCCGGAGGTCGCCGGTGAGCTGAATGCTTAGATTCGGATTCCGGTTCGCGGCGACTATGTTGCCCGTGTAACCAATCGTATTAAACTGGAAACGGCTGACCACATATGCCGCCGCCTTGACATGATCCAGCTTCATGCGGCTCACCTGCACCCTCGTGAGTGTGGAGGCGACATAAGCAGGGTTGCCGGCGCCATCTGTTTTACCGCCACCTGCATTAAAGCCTGCTCCAATAAAAAGGGAGTCAAGCAACCGAGTCTTGGTAGCGTCCATAAAGTACAGCTGAATGCTGGCATTGGCGGGCAGGCCATTATCGGCAAATACATTGATCATCCCTGTTGTTGCCGTATCGCTCAGCGTCCCGCTTGTATGGCTGCTGATCTGATCGCCACTGCCGGCGGAGAACTCCGTCGTGTCGTCGGAGCGGAAGGTTTTTCCGGTGTAAATCTGGATGTAGCCCGCGTTGATAACCTTAAGCGTTATATCCAGCGTTGTGGCGGTAGTGCTGAAGGTGACACTATTGTAGGCCGGAGCGCTGAAGTTTTCCAGAAAGAAATAGACGGAGTCATTGAGTGTTTTATTCAGGACCCGGATGTCAAACGAGAACAGGCCTCCCGGCTGCACTAATGCGGGAATATTTGCTGTGCCCGCTATGTTGGCGCTGCCGGACGTATCGCGGCTCGTGCGCATGACCACTTGTGTGCCCGCGCCGATGGGTACCGGGAAGAAATTATTCAGGCTGCCGGAAAATTCGAGCGTGTCCACATCCAGCCGGTGCAGCCAGTCAGTGATCTGTATCGGGAACGGCCCGACATGATTCAGACGCAGCCCGGGCGAAGACACCGGGATATTTACCGGCTGGGCAATGCTCTGCGCCGGAATCTGAATATGGTAATTCAGATTTTTAAGGGAGCTGACGGAATTAAGCGAAAGCGCGCCTTTCGCGATCGGAAAGAGCCAGTCGCCTTCCAGCTCCGTTGTCGCATCCTTTTTACAGGAAGAAAAAAGGCAGGCGAAAAGGAGTGCGGCAGTCAGGTAGAAACGATGAGACATAGACAGAATTTTGAGCCGTGAGCCATGCGAAAGATAATGTGGCGATTTGAAAAACGGGGGTTAACTGCAGCGACTCAGCGGCCAAAGGAATAGAGATGGCGATTTTGCAAAAGCAATGTCACAAATACGCTGACCATGATGTTCGCAAAAGGCATAAAAGTCTTTGGCCGGTTTCTGTCATGCCCTTATCTTTGCCGTCCCAAACGGGAATGGCTGCGTAGCTCAACTGAATAGAGCATTTGACTACGAATCAAAAGGTTTCAGGTTTGAATCCTGACGCGGTCACCAAAGAAGTAGCTACCAATCAGGTAGCTATTTTTGTTTTACGCCTATGATCTATCATATTGTAGTTGGAGATGAGGCTGCCCGCCCGTTGAGAGCGGGTAATGAATCTGAAACATCTATGGCCGGCGAGGTGGTAGTAATGAAGGACATTCTCCATGTTGGTCCGCTCATGCGCAGGGAAGGACAATCATTTTCCGCATTGCGCAGCGAATGGTGGCAGCAGGTAAGTCCGGAGGCCCGGCCGCCGGTTGAGGTCGGTGATCTGGAACGAATCCTGGAGGTGAGCAATGAGCTGTATAAAGAGCCTGACGCGGTAGTCTGGTTTTGGATGGCGCCTTCGCCGGCCGATGTCTGCGCCTATCACTGGTTGCTTCCTTATCTTGGCAAGCACAATGGCCGATTGCTGCTGCTCAACCTTGCCAACCTTCCTTTCCTGAATGAGGCAGGAAAAATCTTTTACCCGAAAAACATTTCCGAGCTGGCGCCCCGTGAGCTGGTAAAGGCCCGAAGGCTGGCCCGCGCAGTTACCGCGGCGGAGCTGGAAGCGGATGGCGAGGCCTGGGAAAAGCTGGTCGCGGAAAATACCGGGATACGCACGCTGGAAGGCGGCAAGAAGCTACGCTCACAGCCGGCCAACTATTATGACGCGCAGCTTATATCCAATCTCGGCCATCAGTCGCAAAAGGCATCCCGCGTCTTGCATGCGGCCATGAGCAGGCATTACCTGCCGACCGGCGACGCCTATCTCGCCTGGCGCCTCCGGATGATGGCGGAAGAAGGCCTGATAGCGCTCAGCGGCGATGTCTCGCGGCCTTATAAGGAATGGGAAGTGCGGCTTCCGCAGGCGGCTTCGGAAGAAACAGCCCCATCATAGTGCCCGTATCTTTGCAATCAATGGAATATGTGCTGCCGCTGATGCCGGAAACGGGCTTCCAAACCCGCCGCGTGACCACGCTTCACTTGTCGCTGGCTTTTACGCTCGGGAGCCTCGGACTGTGCTGCATGCTGCTTTATATGTTCACCGCATCATCGCATATTTTCAGCACCGCCTACTGGTACAGCTCCCTGCCTGCAGGCTTTAGGTCCGCCAACACCTCATTTGCCATATTTGGCGCCTGCGCCCTGGCCGCAGCGACCGGAATCGCCGTCACCGCCATTCGCCGCCGCGACTGGCTGCGTGTGGGGCGCCGCAATGCTATGCTGCGATTTATTGAGGTGATCCTGCTTGTCCTGGCCTGCGCGTTGTTTGCCCGCGCGCAGCAAAAGTTTCCTGCGGCAATTTTCGGGGTTCTCGCGCTGTTTGTGAGCGCCGTTGGCCTTTGGGAAATGCGCAGCCAGGCCGCCCCGCTGGCAATAATGAATGAGTCGGGCGTCAGGTTGCCGAAAGGCGGCTTCACAAAGAGCTATTCCTGGAAAGAGATAGAAACAATTCGCCTAAGGCATGGCATACTCAGCGTGGAGCTGAGCGGTAACAGGCTGGTACAGCGAAGCCTGCGTGACGAGGCGCAATTTGACGGCGAGGCGGTTGAGGCGTTTTGCCGCCTGCACGCCGCCAGGCATGAGCAAGCAAGAGCCGCCGCCAATGCCTGGTAGTCCGTGGCCATCGTCAATGCCATAAAATCAATTTTAACCAGCCCCCGACTATAACGTGCAACCCTATTTATTATACTCCGACGGCAACGGCAACATCTTTGAGGACACCTCGCTTTACGCGCTTGGCCGCTCCGGCTGGGATGCGATGCCTGTTGCGGAGGAAGACTGGATTTCGCTGCCCGGCGGAGGCTCGCTTTATGAGCTTCCGGGCAGGCAGGGAATAGGCATGGATGTAAAGACCGGCGAGCTGCGCCTGTGCGACAAAGGCTGGGCGGTTGCGGCATTCATTCCCCCGGCGCATACCGGACTTTACCTCGCTGCATACGAAACTAAGGCAGACGCGCCTACCCTTCCTCTCTTTTGCTACACTGCCGCCGGCTGGCATGACGGAGGCATCTTCGTAGCTGCTACGCGCATTGAGCGCGACATCCGGCAGGAGGCAGCCGGCTTTGATGAAGGCCTGGTGCATACTGGCGTGGAGCGTATGCTGAAGGCTTACCCGCACAACAGACTTGTGCAACACTTAGCCAGCAACTGCGCCCTCACGTATCATTGCCCTGCGGCGCGCAACTTCTTTATCGGGCGCTGGGAGTGCCCTATTCCGTCTTCGCCGGCCTGCAATGCAAACTGTGTGGGCTGTATTTCCTTTCAGCCGGCGGAAGAGACCATTACCTCTTCGCACGACCGTCTGACGTTTAAGCCTACTGCCGCGGAAATCGTAGAATATACCGTCCCGCACCTTGAGACCGCCCCCTACCCGATCGTTTCTTTCGGGCAGGGTTGTGAAGGGGAGCCTCTGCTGATGTGGGAGACCCTGCGGGAGAGCATTCTGGAAATAAGGAAGCATACGAACAAGGGCAGCATCAATATAAACACGAACGGCAGCAAGCCAGCCGCAGTAGAAGCCCTGATGAAGGCCGGGCTAAACAGTATCCGCGTAAGCACCAACTCCGCGCAGAAAGGCATCTACGAGAAATACTATCTGCCCAATAACTACGTTTTTGAAGACATCATTGAAAGCCTTCGGGTGGTACGCCGCTACAATGGCTGGAGCTCTATCAACTACTTTGTCTTTCCCGGCATGACCGACTCAGAAGCGGAGTACGAAGGCCTGCGCTTCCTGATCCGCGAAACAGGGCTGAACATGATCCAGTGGCGCAATTTCAACATTGATCCTGACTGGTATCTGAGGCGAATGGGTATTATGGACACCGGGGAGACCTTTGGCAT
The DNA here is from genome assembly GCA_965246765.1 of Chitinophagaceae bacterium. Classification (GTDB taxonomy): domain Bacteria; phylum Bacteroidota; class Bacteroidia; order Chitinophagales; family Chitinophagaceae; genus UBA1952. Next base: position 252,724 of record CBDFFJ010000004.1, on the reverse strand, counting down.
CCGGCAGATAATGGATGAGCTGCGCGCTGAATTCCCGGACCTGAAGTATGGCTATTTCAATCCTCCCAAAGAGCGCATGCAGAATTTTGAGGAGTCTTTTGCCCACTGATAAGCACTGATTATGTATATCCCGCCGCATTTCCGCCAGGCCGATCCTGATGCCGCAGTTTCATTTATGCGTCAGTATCCATTCGCGGTTATTGCGAGCAACGGGCCAGAGGCGCCTCTGGCTACGCACCTTCCTTTTTACATAAAAACGGAAGGCGAAGAAATCATTCTGACGGCGCATTTTGCAAAGGGGAATCCGCAATGGAAGGCTGTGGACGACGCAAACGTACTCGTGATATTCAGCGGCCCGCATGCCTATATCTCTCCAGGTCTGTACGAGAAGCGGGAAAACGTGCCTACATGGAACTACGTCGCCGTGCATGCATACGGGAAAGCGGAGCTTGTGACTGGCGAGGACGAAGGCTTCTCAATCCTGCAGGAGCTGATGCAGCAAAGCGAGCCGGAATATCTGGCGCAATGGCGGGAGCTTAATCCGGAATATCAGATGCGCCTCTTCAAAGGCATTGTGCCATTCAGAATCCGCGTTACTAAGATTGAAGCCAAAGAAAAGCTGAGCCAGAACAAGACGGCCGGTGAACGAAGCCGCATCATAGACTCGCTTGAAGGCAGCGACGACGGCGCAGCGCAAGACATTAGCAAATTCATGGCAGCGCGGGAAGCCTCATAAGTTATTTTTGATGCCATGTCGCCCTACCTGACTCATCCCGCACCCTCTGTGCAGCCGAAACCTGCGCTAATCACCCTGGGCGTTCATGCGTTGATACTATTACTCTTGTTTTTGTGGCACTTCAGCCTTCCCGCGCCGGAAGCGCCGCTGCCCGAGATGGGCATGGAGGTAAATCTTGGCACCTCGGCAAGCGGTAGCGGCACGGATCAGCCGATGGATATGGAAGATCCGGCAGCAGACTATGCGAATGTCCGCAACGCAGCAAGCGCGGCGGCGAACAATACAGATGTAGTGCGCAGCGACAACGACGACGCGCCGGCCATTCCAGCCGCCAGTCAGGCCGGTCGTCAGCAGCGGGTGAATGCAACGCAAGACCAACGGCCATCCAACACAGCTGCAACGGCGGCGAGCACGGCACATGCCCCTCAGCAGGAACGCCCGCGCTATGTATATCAGGGCAGCGCCGGCCGCGGCGGAAATAGCGCCGCAGCTAATGCCCCAGGTTCCAATGAAGGCATTGCCGGTGGCTCCGGCGATCAGGGCGTACCGCGCGGCACACCCGGCGCCGCGAATTATACCGGCAGTCCCGGCAATGGCACCGGTGGCATCTCCTATGCCCTTAGCGGCCGCACGATGGTTGCCTTTCCGCCGAAAGAAGCACAGTTTCGCTCGGGCGGCACAGTGATCGTCCGCGTAACTGTGGCGCGGGATGGCTCTATCTCAAACAGGCAGATCAAGCGTTCCAATAATACCGAGCTCAATGCCATTGCTCTGCGCAAGGTGCAGCAGGTACGCTTTAATGCAAGTGACAGCGCCCCGGAAGAGCAGTTTGGCGATATAACCTTTGTCTTCAAAACCCGGCAATGACTTCCCGGTTTGAAGAGACGCTGGAATATCTCTATACCCGCCTGCCAATGTTTAGCCGGCAGGGCGCAGCGGCTATTAAGCCTGACTTAACCAATACCCTCGCGCTCTGCGAACTGCTGGACAACCCGCAGCGCCGGTTTAAATCCATACACATTGCCGGCACCAATGGCAAGGGCAGCACCAGCCACATGCTCGCCGCCATTTTCCAGCAGGCAGGCTACAAGACGGGCCTCTACACCTCGCCCCACCTCGCAGATTTCAGGGAACGAATACGGATTGGCGGAAAGATGGTGGCTAAAGATTTTGTCGTTGACTTTGTAGCGCGGCACCGCGCCGCGATTGAGCGGATTGAGCCTTCTTTTTTTGAAATCACCGTCGCTATGGCATTCCAGGCATTTGCGGAAGCAGAAGTTGACATTGCCATTATAGAAACCGGTCTTGGCGGTCGCCTGGACTCAACCAATGTCATAGTGCCGGAGCTGAGTGTAATCACCAACATCTCCCTTGACCATACCGAATTGCTCGGCAAGACGATTCCGGAAATTGCGCGGGAGAAGGCTGGAATTATTAAGCCCGGCGTTCCGGTAGTAATTGGTGAAAGGGGCGAGGAAGCGATGCCGGTTTTTCGCGCCGTAGCGGATGCGAATAGAGCAAATCTACACGAAGCGTATAAACGATGGCATGTGACACCTGCAGCGCAGGAGGGCTACGCGGCAACGAATCTGCAAACCGGCATTACAGAATACCTGCCGTCCGATTTAAAAGGGTCTTTCCAGCAGTCCAACATTGCCACCGTGCTCAGCGCGGCAGACTTAATGAATCAGAATGGCTGGAAGCTTCCCCGGGGCGTTGTAAAGAACGCATTGACGCAGGTTAAAAACCTTACAGGCCTGCGTGGCCGCTGGGATGTATGGCAGACGGCGCCGACGGTGATCGCCGACGTGGCGCACAATCCTGCAGGGCTGGCTGTCGTTATGAGCGATTGGGCGCATATTGTTGCCCGCCAAAAGCATATCGTGTTGGGTTTTGTGCGGGACAAGAATGTCCGGGAAGCGCTGCACGCTTTTCCCGAAGATGCAAAGTTTCATTTTTGCGCGGCAGGCATACCGCGGGCCTTGCCTGTGGATGAGTTGGCTGCGATTGCGGCAGAAGCAGGCTTGTATGGCAAAAGCTACACTTCAGTTGCCAATGCGTTTAAAGGCGCAAATCAGCAGCTTGGTCAGGCCGATGCGCTTCTGATAACCGGGAGCTTCTTTGTGGTTGGCGAGGCAATGCTGGAAGCCGGCATAAACGCGGCATAGCGCCTGCGTGATTTTGCCATAGCTGAAAGTATGTGTGTCGCACCAGTTTCAGGCAAAACTATTCCGGCGGAGGCATAAGAGGTCACAGATATCGGTGCCTTCTTCTTTGTTTCCGAAAATTTTATCCTGACATTTTTCTGGCAATGCCGGTGAAATGCTGCTAACCAATTTATCTGCGGAGGCGTCTCTATTATTGACCACCATGTCTATGATTCATCAGCCAATACTTAATTCTTCAAAGCACACCACGCATGGAACTAACCCTCACACCCCTTCGTCTGCTCCGGTTTCTCCTCATCTTCACCTTTTGCTCAGCCCTGTGCATTAAGGCAGACAATACACAGGCACAAGTCTCTGTCACGGCCACATCCGGCGCAAGCGGCCCTACTTCCTACACGACGGTCAAGGATGCGTTTGACGCCATCAATCTCGGCACCCACCAGGGAACGGTTACCGTCACCGTAACTGCCAGCACAACAGAGCTGGCAACAGCATCGCTGAATGCCAGCGGCACTGGCAGCGCATCATATGCGCGGGTACTGGTAAAGCCTGGCAGCAGCGCCACACCGACCATCAGCGGCGCCATTGCAAACGGCCCCGTAATCAAGCTAAACGGCGCCAACAACGTTATGATTGACGGCTCCAATAATGGCAGCGCCAGCCGCGACCTGAGCATTGCCAATACCAGCGCCACCACGCCCCAGGTTGTCGTAATCGGCTCTGTAGGTGCGGCGGCGGCGGCCAATGATACGCTTAAAAACTGCGTACTTGTCAATGGCTCGCAGAACAGCAGCGCGCTGATAGTGAGTGACGCCGCAGCGCCGGGCACTGCCGGTTATTTCAACAATATCGGCATCATCAACAACAGCGTTCAGAAGGCATATATAGGCATGTACTTCATCACTGTGGCCAGCGGAACGAACGGCAGCGGCACCTACGTGGCGAACAATAATGTAAACGCTACAGGCGCAAATGCGCTCCGATATATCGGCATTTACCTGCAGGGCCTGAACGGGGCCAGGGTGGACAGCAATCAGGTAGGCAATTTTGAAGGAGTGAACGGTGAATTTGATCGCGGCATCTGGCTGGCATCCGGTACGAACAACACAAGCATTACCGGGAATACCGTTTCGGGCCTTTCCTACTCAGGTACCGGTGCATTCGCGCCGATAGGCATCAATATTTCTCCCGCTGTCACGGGCGCAACGATTGCAGTCACAGGCAATACGGTCAGTAACATTTCTTCCGCCGGCTCGGGCACCTCCACTGGCATATACTTCTATTCCCTGGCTTCAGGGGCTATCATTGACAAAAACAAGGTCAGCAACATTAAGAACAGTAACACGGGTGGCTTCGGCGCTGCCGGCATCATGCTCGCAGGTTCTCTGACGGCATCTGCAGTGAATGTTCTGAACAACTTTATCTGGGATGTGGCTGCGTATGGCACCAACCTTTGGACCGCCGCATCTAACGGAAACGGTATTGTAGCCGATGGTGGTGGCGGTTATAATATCTATTACAACAGCGTCTGGCTGAATACCAGCCAGACTGCCACCACGGGAACCCGAGCAGCTGCTGTGCTTATCTCCTCCAACATTACAACCGCCAACTCTATCAATCTGCGCAACAATCTTCTCGTCAACACGCAGACGGTAGGCAATGCGAACAGCCGCATGGCGCTGGTAGTGACGGCAAACACGAACGTGTTGAACACGTTTAACTATAATGATTATTATTCCGCAAGCGGAAACCTGGTTGGCCAGGGCACCAATCTTACAATCTGGAACACGATAGCACAGGTGCAGACCAATATGGGTGGAAATAGCAATTCTGTGAGCATCCTGCCGGCATTCACATCCGGGTCAGACCTTCACCTTCCGGTCGCTTCAAATACGTCCCTGAACAATATTGGCGTGAACATAGCCGGCATCAGCAACGACATAGACAACGACACGCGAACTACGACGCCCGATATGGGCGCTGATGAGTTTGGCAACTGCCTGCCCGTAGTCATTACCAACCAGCCTAACGCCGCTGCTTTCTGCGCCGGGGGCAACACCACCCTCACGGTGGCAGCCACAAACGGGAATGTAATTCAGTGGCAGGTAAATACCGGCTCCGGCTTTTCTAACCTGACGAATGGCGGCGTTTACAGCGGCGCGACCAGCGGCACGCTTTCCATCACCGGGGCAGCGGCAACTATGAACGGCTATATGTATCGCGCACAGCTAAGCTATGGTGCGGCCTGCCCGCAAACCGCGAGCAACAGCGTAACGCTCGTCGTTAACCCCCGTCCTTCGGCGGCAGTCACATCTTCAGGGCCCACCACTTTCTGTACCGGAGGCACAGATACACTCAGTGTTCCGCTTGCCGCGAATGTATCTTACCAATGGTACAATACCGCCGCCCCGATCAGCGGTGCTACGAGCGCCTCATACGTAACAACAACTACCGAAACCTATACGGCGGTAGCTACAAATACGCTGACGGGCTGCGCTGATACATCAGTAAGTACGGTCATCACAGTAGGCTCCGGCCCTGTAGCTGCTATTACGCCATCCGGCGCCAGCTACATCTGCCAGGGTAAGTCAATTACTTTGTCTGCCGGCACTACTCCCGGTGTTACTTATCAATGGGCTTTAAACGGCGCAGCCATTTCCGGCGCAACGTCTAATGCATATTCCACGTCTGCAGCCGGGTCTTACACTGTAGTGGTTCGTTCAAGCCCGACCTGCGCTACCACATCGCCCGCATCAACGGTCTCTGTCTTTCCGCTGCCGGCTGCTATGGCATCAACCGCAGCCAGCCAGATATGCCAGGGGAACACCACCGTGCTGAGCGCTAATGCCGGCCCAAGTCTCAGCTATCAATGGCTCTCAAATAATGCTATTGTACCAGGAGCAATATCCGTAAACTTTACGGCTAATGCCCCTGCAACTTATCGGGTAGTGGTAAAGAACACATTCACTACCTGTGAGGATACTTCATCGGGCATTCTTATTAAGGTAAATCCGCTACCTGCTGCTGCTATCACGCCAACTGCGCCCGCTGCTATCTGCGAGCGGGATACGGTTACGTTTACGGCCAATACGGGCACCAAGCTGAGCTATCAATGGCGGAATGGCGGCAGCGCTATCTCCGGCGCTGGCGCAAATGAGTACAAGGCAGTTCAGTCCGGCAGCTATGCCGTGCTGGTTACCGACTCCAATGGCTGTCAAAAGCTTTCCAATGTGGCTACGCTGCTCGTGCATCCCGCGCCGGTGGCCGCAATCACCTATACCGGCCAGCTGGAATTCTGCGAGGGCAGCGCCATCTCGTTGAATGCCTTACAGAGCGCTAATCTGAGCTATCAGTGGATTAATAATGGCGTCAACCTTGCCGGCCTCACTCAGCCCGACCAGGTCATCGCGCTATCCGGCAACTATTCGGTTCGCGTGGTTGACAATTTTAATTGCAGCTCGCTTTCCGGGCCGGTCACCGTTACCGTTTATCCGAAGCCGATACCTGTTATATCTTTTGACGGCCGCGTACTTAGCACAGGCAACTATATCAGCTATCAATGGTTTAGAAACAATGTTGCGATCGGCGCCGGCGGTGATGCGGCTACCTACTCACCAATCGAATTCGGCGCTTATAAGGTTGAGGTGGAAGATGTAAACGGATGCACCGGCACCTCAGCCCTGTTCTTTTTATATAACCTCTCTGCTGCCGGGCCGCAAGCTGCGGACGCGCAGGTGCTCGTTTACCCGAACCCTGCCGCATCGCTTATTACGGTAGAAAGCAAAGGCATACTGAAGCTGAAAATGATAGGTGTGATAAACACAACAGGCGCAGTAGTGCAGCAGCTTGACGCCCACTCATCTAAAGAGCTGCTTGACCTTAGCGCCCTCCCGGCAGGCCTCTATTACCTAAGGCTGGAGACCGATGCCGGCGTCCTGATCCGGAAGATTGAGGTATTGCACTAAAACAAAAAGAGGCTGTCAAATGACAGCCTCTTTCATTATCATTCTGAGTCCCTTGATTACTCGCTTTTTCCGGCTTCGTCTTCGGCCTTCTTCAGCTTATCCTTCAGTGCACTGAGCGCGCCGAGGTCGCCAAGAGTTGGCTTTTCAACTTTCTGCTGGATGCTCTTAACCGTTTTGGCTGTTGTTTCTGTCTCAGCCTTGGCAGCCTTCTTCACCGTCTCACGCTCATCGGCAGCGGCCTGCTCCCAGATGCGGGAATGGCTTACCATGATGCGCTTGTCGTTGCGGTCAAACTCTATGATTACAACCGGGATAGTTTCGTCAGCAGCAACTATGCCGCCGTCTTCCTTGCGCATGTGGCGGGCCGGCATGTATGAGTCAAGGCCGTACTGGAGCTGCACATGTGCGCCCTTTTCGTCCTTGCGGGTTACAGTGCCTTCGTGCGTAGAGCCGATCGGGAAAACAGTTTCAAACGTGTTCCATGGATCGTCCTCAATCTGCTTGTGGCCGAGGGAGAGCTTGCGGTTGTCCTTGTCAATGCCAAGAATTACCACATCTATTTCCTGACCAACCTTGGTAAACTCACTCGGGTGATTGTAGCGCTTGATCCAGCTAAGGTCGGAGATGTGAATCATACCGCCGATGCCCTGGCTTAGCTCCACGAACACGCCATAAGGAGTGATGTTCTTGACAGTGCCCTTGTGGCGGCTGTCAATCGGGAAGATGTTCTCAATATGCTCCCACGGATCTTCTGTCAGCTGCTTGATGGAGAGGCTCATCTTGCGCTCATCCTTGTCAAGGGTTACAATCTTCGCTTCGTACTCCTCGCCAACCTTGAAGAATTCCTTCGCGTTGATCGGCTGGGAGCTCCAGGTGATTTCTGATACGTGTACGAGGCCTTCTACGCCCGGCATAATCTCAAGGAAAGCGCCGTAGTCTTCAATGTTTACTACGCGGCCCTTAACGGAGGCGCCTTCATGTAGCTCTGCAGAAAGGGTTTCCCAAGGGTGCGGTGTAAGCTGCTTCAGACCAAGCGAGATGCGCTTCTTCTCATCATCAAAGTCAAGCACTACAACGTTCAGCTTCTGACCGTTGCTCAGCACTTCGCTCGGATGCTGTACGCGACCCCATGAAATGTCCGTAATATAGAGGAGGCCATCCACGCCGCCGAGGTCAATGAACGCACCGAAGTCGGTTACATTCTTCACAGTACCTTCCAGTACCTGACCCTTCTCCAGCTGGCCAATGATGACGGAGCGCTGCGCTTCGATGTCAGACTCAATGAGGGCCTTATGGCTTACTACCGCATTGCGGATCTGCTCATTGATCTTAACCACCTTAAAGTCCATTGTCTTACCAACGTACTGATCGTAGTCGGTAACAGGCTTCACGTCGATCTGAGAGCCCGGCAGGAAGGTTTCCAGACCATATACATCCACGATAAGGCCGCCCTTGGTCTTGGAAGTGATGGTGCCTGTAACGATTTCACCGGTCTTGTAAAAGTCAACAATCTGCTGCCATGCGCGTGCTGCGCGGGCAAGCTTGCGGCTCAGGTTCAGGTGACCCGCATTGTCTTCTTTCTGAACAACCATTACTTCAATCTCGTCGCCGAGCTTGATGTCGGTCATGTCACGAAATTCGTTGAGCGAGATCAGGCCGTCGCTCTTGGCACCGATGTTTACAATTACATCGGTTTTGGTCTTGCCTACGATGGTGCCTGTGAGCAGCTCGGAGTCTCCGATCTGCTTAAAGGTCTGGCCATACATAGAGTCCATCTGCTGGCGCTCCTCGCCCTTGTACGAGGCTACGTTCCGCTTGTCAACGCTCCAGTCGAAGTCGTCGTGCTGCGCGGACTGCACGTTTGTTTGTGGTTGTTGGATAGTTTGTTGCTCTTCCAAGATTTAGGTCCTCCTTTTTATTGGGATTTTTGGGCGGCGAAGATAAAGGTGGATTATTTATCAGGAAAATTGATTTTGCGAAGGAAGTGAGATATACTTTCATGAAAATTAATTTAATTGAAAGTTCAAATCGCAATATTGAGCTGCCTGTTCATCTTAGTTACTTGGTCATGCAAAAAAGATGAAGCCTCTGAACCAGACGTATCGCCCGATGGCGAATACTTTAATTGCAAGATAGATGGCAACTACTGGACATTTAAGCAAGGCGACGGGCTATTTGGCAGCGATGCTCTATATGCGCGTTTTGAGGTTGTTGACCGCCCGCATTATGAAATTCTAGCTGGTAGCAGCGACTACCCACAGACGCAATTCACGTTCTCAATTGATACTATGGATATAACCAAACCAGACACAATTAGATTATATTCAGAAACCGAAAATTATGCCGAAGTATATGATCCTTTTCCTCTTGAGGACGGGGTAATCTCTTCCTTTAAGACCATCAATGGAAGTATCGGAAGATTAATTTTTACGCATAAGACGACATCTTTTGTCCAAGGCACTTTTGAATTTGATGCTACAAATAGAACAACAATAGTAAAAGTCACCGAAGGAAAATTTAAAATAAATCTGTAAATGAATACAATTACTGTTCTTCTGAATATTCAAATAGCCAGCTCTTCGCAACCTTAGCGTTAGCGCACAGCGAGGCGTATAAAGCCGCTCTCCGAACGGCATCGCCCCGGATAATTAGGAATCAGAGAGGTAAATTATTTGGGCGAGCTGCTCAGCGTGTTGTCCAGCTATAACCTGAGCTGCCGGACGGTGCGGAGTCGCTTTTCACGCCATAGCCGTGGATAGTCAGCACGTCGCCAGTCCAGCTAAAGGCGATTCCATCGCCGCCGCCGACGTGGGCATGCAGTACGCCCGGCCCGAGGTTACGGGTTGGTCCGTGTCCTCCGTAAGTATTTCCATAGTCAAACACCGAAGCAACTTTTGTCCTTGTCATCCTGTCCAGCTTTGCTTCCAGTGACGTGTTCGCCATCACCACGCCGCCATTTGCACGAAGCGTTGCGTAGTCACTTTGTACGGCTCTGGCAGGCTCTAAAGGCTCAAGTCCTTTCATGGCCTCCTGCAGCGCCTTTTCTACGGCTGCGACAAAGTTGGTGCGGGTAATTGCGCCCCTGCCCATAGGTATCCGGGCCCAGGCCGCCTTCATTTGCTCATCGGTTACCTTGGCATCTTCCAGCACCTTAGAGGCATCCTTCACCGCCATCTGCATGTAGGTGTTGAACGATTTTCCTTCAAAAAGCTTAGGGAAAATCTGGCGGATATCAACAAAGTGATCGTTGATGGTTGGCGCATTCGCATTCCAGCGCTTGGCGTCAAGTATTTTGTCGTAGATGCCCATAATGATGGATGATTGAATTGGTGAGAAAAAGAGGTTTTATTGGTATGCATAATTACAAAATTTCTCTTTTCGCTTTCCGGGTTTGCGCAGGCTGCGTGTTTGGCAAGACGTGCGTACCATCCGGATAAGAATTTCAATCAACTTATAATTCCCGTAATTTGAGCCCGCCGCACCAAAACCGGCGCAGACCATGCCGGAAAAAGAATGGCTAACCGCAACCATCACGCTCGCTACAGCCGCCAATCCTGTCAACATCAGCCTTAAAGTGCCGGGGTGGCCGGTGAAGCCGCAGGTAATGTTGCCCGTCTTACAGCAGTTAGCCAATAAGCTGGCCAATGTGGCCGAGCAAAAGGCCGCGGTGGCCGGCGACGCTGTCTCCTGCCGTATGGGATGCGCGGCCTGCTGCAGGCAGCCTGTACCGGTCACGGAGGTGGAAGTTTATTACCTTGCCATGATCGTGGCACAGCAGCCGGAGCCCCGCCGGAGCGAACTGCGGCGCCGTTTTGATGTGGCCGCCACCCACTTTCAGCAGATGGGCTGGCTGGATGCCTATTCGCAATGCGAAGACGCTGCGACGCTTAAAAGCCTTATTCAGGCGTATTGCGCGGAAGACATTTCCTGCCCTTTTCTTGAAAATGATGCCTGCTCCATCTATGCGCACCGACCTGTTGTATGCCGCGAATTTCTTGTCACTTCCGATCCGGTACATTGCTCGGCGGAGACCGACGAAAACGTTCATCGCCTCCCGGTGACTTTAAGCCTTATGGAAGGCCTCGGCCAGATGGGCCGCACCCGTTACCTTGCCGGAACCAAGAGCTTTCTGCCGCTTGTTTTCAGCCTTGCCTGGGCATCGCAAACTCCGGAATCGTTTGCGGAGAAGACTGGCCCTGAGTGGTTGGCAGATTTCTGCCGGTAGCATCTCTGCAGCCCTTTATGGGAGGCCGTATTTTTGTCGTGTGATGCATAAACTACTCTTGGTCATTCTGGCCAGTATCAGTTTCTCTTGTGCCTGCGCGCAAAAATCCGAGCTGCGGCTGGTGGCAGGTTCCGGCTTGTTTTACTTTACCGGCGCATCGGCTACGGCAACTACGGTGCTGGGCTATCAGCACACTTACAATCCTTATGGCACGGGGAAGGGGCTATGCGCCAGTCTCGCCATAAATTTCCGGCGCATCAGCAGGTCGGGATTCCTATTTGGATTGGAGACCGGCTTTGAGCTGCTCCGAAGCAAAGCTGATATTGACCTGGTATATACCAATTATCATGATAGCGCCGTACAGTACCGGGCAAGCGGCAGCACTGCCCTGCACAACAGCTTTTTCAATTTTTCGCCTTATGTCGGTTATCGTCTTCCTGTCAAGGCTGTCCAGGCAGACCTTTCAATCGGCCTGGATCTGGCTTATTGCTTTCGCGTAAAGGAAGTGGTCAATGCAAGCGACGAGGCCGGCAACGATTATCACTTCTCACGCGATCTGACGGCGGGCAATGGCGATATCCGGCCCCGCTTTCAGCTATCTGTTGCTTACCGGCGCTACGGCGTCTTCGGCGGCTATTGCTTCGGCATAAAAAACTATAAGGAAGGCACAGTTGGCGGCAGCGCCGACTGCACGTCGCAGCTTACACGCTTTGGTATCACATACAGGGTGGGTGGCGGCAGCTAAGGCCATAGCACGGCATATATTTGCGCGCTTATGCCCCGCTCCAAAGCTGCCCTGATTGAGATTTACGATTCACACGAGGTAAATCTTTACAGTCAGCTTCGCTTTTTGCAGGAAGGCGGATATGAGGTTACGCTAATCGTTTCCAGGAAGCACGAAGCGCTCGTGAGCAGCTTTGGCGAAGGTTTTGACGTTGCGTTTGTCTCTGTCACATCGCTAAAGGTCTTCGCTCAGTGGCGCGAGCTCTGGCGCATCAGGCAGCTGATCGTAGGCCGTGGCATCACAACGGTCATATTCAATACGGCGCATACCAATCCTGTCCGCAACTTCTGTCTGCTGCCCTTCCCGAAAAATATAAAATTCTTCGGCACCCTGCATGGCGTAAATAAGCTGCGGGGAAGCGTTACCCAAAATATTATTTCCCGCCTCATCCCGGCTTACTTCCTCCTTGCGGATTATATGCTGGACAAGGCCCTGCAGATGCCGCACAAGGGTTTACGCTTCTCTGTCTTCTACCCTATTTTTCAACCTTCGCTGGAAACGGAAATTGAGCCTAAACGCCCCGGCGAGCTATGGATTGCCATTCCGGGCAGCGTTGAGTATAAGCGCCGCGACTATCTGAGCCTTGTTGCCGCATTTGCCGCGCTGAAGCAAAAGCCCTGTGTCCGTTTTCTGCTGCTGGGCAATGGAGCCCATGCGCACGGCAATGGGCCGGAGTTGCGGCAAAAGATTGAAGTGCTCGGGTTGGAGAGTTATTTCCTGTTTTTTAACGGCTATCTTGATGATGCTTTGATGCACAGTTACCTGCGCGTGTCAGACGCAGTGATGCCACTGATTCATCCGATCAATGCTGATATGGAGAAATACCTGGAAAACCAGATCAGCGGGTCCTTTCACAGGGCTTTTGAGTATCGCAAGCCGCTATTAATGCACCGTTACTTCAGCCGCTATCAGGATTTCAGGGAAACCGCCTTGTTCTACGATTTGGATAAGCTTCAGCGCTTTCTGACTGAGCTTTCTGCGGAAATCGCAGGCTATGATCCGGCAGAGCATTACGATAACCCAAAATGGAGCTTTGCCTTTCAGGCGGCCAACTATTGCCGTTTCCTGCAGAACGCGTAGCGCTCCTGTAAATTTGCGCCATGGCAACAGGATCAATCAGCGAGGAAGAAGATTGGGATGAGGAAGAGGGCGAAGGGCCGGCAGAGGTGCTCATGGAGCGGGCGGAATGTATGCGCATCGTTACCGACAAGCGCCAGGAGCCGCTACGAATAGATAAATTTCTTATGACGCGGGTGGAAGGCGCTACCCGCAACAAAATTCAGCAGGCCCTGGATGATGGCAACATCACAGTAAACGGGGCAATCGTAAAGTCAAATTACAAAATCCGCCCGGCAGACGAGATCATTGTTTACGATACCCGCAGACCGGAAAGCACGGAGATTATTCCGGAAGAGCTGCCTTTGGAAGTTGTGTTTGAAGACGATGCGCTGATGGTTATCAATAAGCCGTCCGGCATGGTCGTGCATCCGGGCTGCGGCAACTATAGCGGTACACTGATCAACGGCCTGTCGTGGTACCTGCAGCAGCAAACAGGAAATATGAGCGAGCTGCCGCGCGTAGGCCTCGTGCACCGAATAGATAAGGACACGACCGGCCTTGTAGTCATTGCCAAAACCGAACAGGCTATGACGAAGCTATCCGCGCAATTCAAAGCGCATACGGTACACCGGCGCTATGTGGCGCTCGTGTGGGGCGATCTGGCCGAGGAAACGGGTACGATTGTCGCGCATGTAGGGCGTCATCAGCGCTTCCGCAAAATATTCACTGCATACCCGGAAGGGGAACATGGCAAAGAGGCAATTACACATTACCGGGTGCTGGAGCGCTTCGGATATGTGACGCTGGTAGAGCTGCAGCTGGAAACCGGGCGCACGCACCAGATCCGGGTGCATATGCAATATATCGGGCACCCGCTTTTTGGGGATACAACTTATGGCGGCGACCGCATCGTAAAGGGTACCATTTTTAGTAAATACAAGCAGTTTGTAGAGAATGTATTCGCCTTGATCCCGCGTCAGGCGCTGCACGCAAAAGAGCTCGGCTTCACGCATCCGGAGACCGGCGAAAAGATCGTGTTCAATTCTGATCTTCCTGCGGATATGCATGCTGCCATTGAGCGTTGGCGGATATATACGAAAGGCATTCTTCGCGGCTTGTGACTATTAAATGCGGTAAAGCCGGCTGCGACTGCGGTGTTAAACCCAGAGTTAATATGTTCATCATAAGGCTTATTCGGCGGCTGAAGCCTTATCTTTGTCTTTCAACGTTTTTAAACAAAATACCTGTTCCATGGCGCTTCTTAACATCGTTCCGCAAATGCTCCTTTCTATGCCTGGTGGCGGCGAATGGATTTGGTTGCTGCTTGCCGTCGTTATATTCTTCGGCGGCCGCAAAATCCCTGAGCTTGCCCGCGGTCTCGGCAAGGGCATTCGTGAGTTTAACGATGCCAAGGAAGGTGTGAAAAAGGAAATTGAAGCCGGCGCTTCTATGCCGGAGAGCAAGTCGAATAACACGACTACCAATCCTTAAATAATTCCCGTCCCGTTTCGGCTCCGCATCAGTGAGTCGCAGTTAGTGAACGTCAACGCTTCTTGTGGAAGAAGAGTTGCATGAATTTGACCGCCGCTGTGTGCGCCTCTGCATATAATGTTTAAAAAAGACGACCAACAAGCATGCAATTAAGGGGAATTTTCGTGTCTGCCAGCCTCCTGATCGGCGCATCTGCCTTCGCGCAGGGCGTGAAGCCAATCACGATGCAGACTCCGTCACGCGTCATTAAGAATGATAGCCTTATCCCGGCGTCTAAGGCCGGCGGAAAGCTGCTTGCCGCCAATTTGCCTGTTGCTGCGCCGCCTGCGCCTTTCAAAGGTGTGCCTTTGGCGGGCCACAAGGCCTATTTCGGTGCGATGACTGATTACGTAAATGGTTTCGTTCGTCAATACCTTGGGGCGCATAATAAAACCCTCAGCGCGGTTGAAGGCCGCGGCAATAAGAAGTTTTCGCTGGTTGATAATATTCTCAAGCGTCACGACATTCCTGCCGAGCTTAAATATCTGGCTGTTATAGAGTCGGCGCTTAATAACAAGGCCGTCTCGCCTGTTGGCGCAGTTGGCCCCTGGCAGCTGATGGAAAGCACGGCCCGCCTTATGGGCCTGACTGTGAACGGCAAGCGGGATGACCGCACGGATTGGTTTAAGTCAACCAATGCTGCGGCAAAGTATCTGACTTATTTGCATAACCAGCTGAATGACTGGCTGCTCGTTGTAGCTGCTTACAACAGCGGCCCCACGCTCGTTATGCGCGCCATTGAGCGCACCGGCAGCAGGAATTTTTGGGACATAAAGAAATATCTGCCGCGCGAAACACAAGGCCATGTGCTCGCATTTATAGCTACGGCTTCCATCTTTGAGAAGATGAAGCAATATATCGGCCCGGGCCAGCTACCATCCGATTTTAAGTTTGGAAATGAAGAGCAAGGCACGGGTGTCGCCAAGTCTGTAGAACCGCCTAAGCCGCTGTTTACAAAGGAGGAATTGGAGCGCATGGCTATCGTTCGGCTGAATGAGCCGGTGAATCCGGAGCTGCTGTTCGCAGAATTGGGAATAGACCGTAAGGTGTTTGAAAAGTGGAATCCGGACTATGAGCTTTTCACGCTCGCAGCATATGCTGAAGACTTTTATCGCCTCCGCATCCCAAAGGATAAGCTGGACAACTTCGTAGAGAAGAAAGAATATCTCACCAAGAAGACCAAACAGATTTACGCAGCGGAAATCATGTGATTTTCTGTTAGAAATTCTTTGCTGCGAATGCATAATGCCCTATTTTCGCGCTCCAAATTGTAAAAACATCCGATTTTAATTAGCAATGGCTAACCATAAAGCAACCAAGAAAGACGCGCGTCAGGCCCTGAAGCGTCGCGACCGTAACCGTTATTACGGTAAGACGACCCGTAACGCTATACGTAAGCTGCTTGCCAATGAAGACACTGCGGCCGCCGCTCAGGAGCTGCCAAACGTTATTTCCATGATTGACAAGCTGGCTAAGCGCAATGTGATTCATAAGAATAAGGCGGGCAACCTGAAGAGCGCGCTGATGAAGAAGATGAATGCTCCTAAAGCTTAGGAAGCTTCAGCAAATATTTGGAAAGGCCTGTCTGCGGACAGGCCTTTTTCATGCACGCGCCACAGCGCAGCGCTTACTTTTGCGTCTTACAAAATTCAGCTCATGCCCATTACGGGATACAAATACACGGTTGCGGAACGCTTTATGCGCTATGCAATGATTGATACGCAGAGCGATCCGGCTTCCTCAACGCAGCCATCTACAGAAAAACAAAAGGATCTGAGCAGGATTCTTGTTACGGAGCTTACGGCCATTGGCATTAAAGATGCTGAGCTTGATGAGCACGGATATGTGTATGCTACCATCCCGGCAACGACGGACGCACCTTCACCCACACTTTGCTATTGTGCGCATGTAGATACCTCGCCGGACAGCAGCGGTACCGGTGTGCTGCCCATTCTGCATCCGGCCTACGACGGCAAAGACATTGTGCTGCCGGATGACCCTTCGGTGGTAATCTCCGCGCATAATCACCCTTATCTCAAGGAGCGGATCGGAGACGACATTATTACTGCGTCCGGTACTACCCTGCTGGGCGCCGACGATAAGGCGGGTGTAGCAATCATCATGGATCTGGCCGCTTACCTGATCCAGCATCCCGAAATAAAACACGGGAAGATCCGTATCCTGTTTACACCGGATGAAGAAATCGGGCGTGGCGTGAACGCAGTGGATATGGCAAAGCTTGGTGCAGACTTTGGCTACACCCTGGACGGCGGCGAACGCGGGCACCTGGAGGGGGAATCCTTTTCAGCCGATGCGGTCGCCGTGACCTTTCACGGCGTAAGCGCGCACCCCGGCTACGCGAAAGGCAGCCTTGTCAGTGCTATAAAGGCGGCGTCTCATTTTGTAGCTGCTCTGCCGGCAGGCAGCTGGTCGCCGGAATCAACCGACGGTCGGGAAGGCTTTGTGCATCCAACCGCTATTCAGGGTACTATAGAGCAGGCCACTGTCCAGTTCATCATCCGCGATTTTGATACAGCGATGCTTGCGACACATGAAGAACGTCTCAGGCGGCTGGTCAACGACACCCTGATGCATTTTAAAGGCGTGACGGCAGACTTTGAAATAAAGGAGCAGTACCGCAACATGCGCGAGGTGCTGGACGGCGTTCCGCATGTGATGGCTCACGCAGAAGAGGCCTATCGCCGCGCGGGCATTGAGCCTGAGCGCATTTCTATCCGCGGCGGCACAGACGGTTCGCGGCTTTCTTTTATCGGCCTTCCCTGCCCGAATATCTTTACCGGCGAGATGGGCATTCACTCCAAACAGGAGTACGTGAGCGTGCAGGATATGGAGAAGGCCGTGGAAATCTTGGTGCATTTGTCACAGGTCTGGACAGAAGAAATGAATTAGCGCAAAGAGAATCACTAAGAGCAATGAACGGACAATTAAAAACAATTCTGCTTACAGTACTCACGCTGTCGGCCTTTACCCTGGTGCTGGTAGAACTAAGCGGGGTCAGCAGTACCGCCCTTTTTAATAAATACCATATCGGAAGTCCCAGCGCAGACCGTGGCGCAGACCTGACGCTTACAGAGGCGGAGCAGCGTGTGACACAGGCGTCAGCAATGCCAAAAACGGAAATTCAGTTTGCCGATACAAAACATTCTTTTGGCAGAATTAAAGAAGGCGATGTAGTAAAGCATGCCTATCATTTTCGCAATGCAGGCAAGGCGCCGCTGTTGATTTCCCGCGCTGAGGCCTCTTGCGGCTGCACCGTGCCCTCTTTTCCTAAAGAGCCCATTGCACCCGGCGCGGAGGGAGACATAACGGTACAGTTTGACAGCCACAACAAACAGGGGCACCAGCAAAAAGCAGTTCTTATCTGGAGCAACAGCAGCATTGAAAAACTAAGTATTGGCTTTGATGCCGAGGTAGAATAGCGCCCTATGACCGAGCAGCACAGCCAGTCTGTCAACATCTCCACGCTTAAGCGGCTGAACAATTATTTATCGCTGATCAAATTCAGCCATACAGTCTTTGCCTTGCCGTTCGCTTTGATCGGGTTCACGATTGGCACCCTTACAACGGAAACTCCCTGGCACTGGAGCCTTTTCCTGAAGATGCTGCTTTGCATGGTCTTCGCGAGGAGCGCAGCAATGGCCTTTAACCGCTGGCTGGACCGGCAATACGATGCCCTGAACCCCCGCACCGCCAGGCGGGAGATACCTGCCGGCGTGATACGTCCTCAAGGCGCATTGCTGTTTACCATTGTCTGCAGCCTATGTTTTATCGGCGCTACGGCTACCATAAACAGGACGGTACTTTTACTCTCGCCTGTCGCGCTTTTCGTTATACTTTTCTACAGCTATACAAAACGCATTACCGCGCTTTGTCACCTGGTGCTTGGCCTGGGCCTTTCGCTTGCGCCCATTGGCGCCTACCTCTGCGTGCATCCCGCCTTTAACTGGCTGCCTGTGCTGTTTTCAGGAGTTGTTTTCACTTGGGTGGCCGGATTCGACATCATCTACGCCCTGCAAGATATTGACTTTGATAAAAGCCAGAAGCTTCGCTCTATCCCGGCTATGCTGGGCCTGAAAGGTGCGCTCCTTACCTCGTCGGCCCTGCATCTGATCACCGCGGCATTGGTTGTGTCTTCCGGCCTGTATGGGCAGTTTAATCTCTGGTATTGGGTAGGCGCTACCGTGTTTGCCAGCCTGCTGCTGTATCAGCACCTTATTGTGAAGCCAATCGATCTGAGCCGCGTGAACATGGCGTTTGCAAATACGAATGGCGCCGCCTCCATCATTTTCGCCGCTTTCACAATCGCAGCGCTCATCCTGCAATACCGCCCGTTATGAACATCGCGCTGATTGGCTACGGAAAGATGGGGCAGGCGATTGAACGCATTGCCCTTACGCGCGGACATCAGGTTACATTGAAGATCACTTCCCGAAACCAGCAAGACCTTTCTGCTGAAAATCTGGCAGGCGTGGACGTAGCGATTGAGTTTACCGGCCCGGCCAGTGCGCTGAAGCATGTTGCTCTATGTCTCAATGCCGGCATTCCCGTCATTTGCGGCACTACCGGCTGGAATGAGCAGCTGGAAGAGGCTAAAGCGCTTGCGCATATGCGCAATACGGGCTTTCTGCAGGCTTCCAATTTCAGCATCGGCGTCAATATCTTCTTCGAAATAAACAAGCTGCTGGCCCGGCTGATTGGTACCAATGAGGCATATTCGGCGACAATAGAGGAGGTGCATCACCTTCAAAAGAAAGACGCTCCGAGCGGCACTGCCATTACGCTGGCAGAACAGATTTTGCTGGGATCGCAGCATTTAAAAGCCTGGGCGCTGACCAATGATGGCCTTGAGCGGAATTTGCTTCCTATTACCGCTTTACGGACGGAAAACGTGCCCGGAACGCACGTTGTAGCCTGGTCGTCGGAGGCGGACACTATTGAGATAAAGCACATTGCGCACAGCCGGGACGGTTTTGCGCTGGGCGCGGTGCTGGCCGCAGAGTTCATTCCGGGAAAGAGCGGCGTATTTACGATGTGTGACGTGCTTGCCATATAAATGTCCGTTTTCGGGAATTTTTCATTTCCTTGTAATAGCGGCAAATGCTCCGGCATAGAATTTTCTATACCTGTATGGAAGGATGAAACCTGACAGCCGGCGTGCATCAGTAGCCTTTCATCCTGAATTGGTTATGAAAGATAAGGCAAGACAGTTCTGGGAATGGTTTGAGGCGCATTGCAAGCCGTATATCTTCCTCAATGAGCTGGAACAGGATAAAAAGACACTGCTGCTGAACGATCTGCTGACGCATCTGCACTGGTATTGCGAGCATCTCAATTTTGAAATAGGCGGCGAGCCCGGCGGTAAGCTGGAGCTGATCATCACGGCCGATGGAGACGCCTTCTATTTTGAGGAGGTAAACACCCTGATAAGCAACGCGCCTAAATTGGCGGATTGGGATTTTATCGCTTTTATACCGCCCCGGGGCGACTCCTTTGAGTTTGGCTTTGAAGATGTTGTGCTGAAGGCGAGTGATATATGGTTTGTCCCCCTTCAGGATAAAGCACGGCCTGAAATAGTAGCGATCAAGGTCTTCACGCCGCACTATGACCGGCTGAAGGACTATGAGTGGCTGCGCCCCGCCATGTACAAGATGCTGGAAAACGTAGTCGGCGAAAAGTCCTTTGCGCTGGATATTCAGTACGTGGACATCGGCGAGCTGCCTGCCCTTCCCGCGGAAGAAGGCATGCTCCAGATTGCGGCGCTTCCCAAGTACATTGACTGGAAGAAGGCCGCGCACCTGGCGATGATTTACCTGAACTAAAGATTCTGTGAACTACAAGTTCTGGTCAAAGTAGTCCCGTAATCTTCTGTATCAGGTGTACGCGGTCTTTACCGCGCACGTTGTGCTCGTAGCCGGGATAGACGAAGTAATCCACCTGCTTGCCGGCATCCACGGCGGCTTTGAGGAACTTAATGCTGTGCTGCCAGACGACCGTGGCGTCCTGCGTGCCGTGGATGAGCAGGAGCTTGCCTTTGAGGTTCTTCACCTTGTCAATAAGCGCGCTGTTCTTATAGCCGTCCGGGTTTTGCTCCGGCGTGTCCATGTAGCGCTCGCCGTACATGATTTCGTACATGCTCCAGTCCATCACAGGGCCGCCGGCCACCGCGCATTTGAAGACGCCGGGATGGCGCAGCATGAGGCTGGTGGTCATAAAACCGCCGAAGCTCCAGCCGTGGACACCGATGCGGGTGGAATCCACATACGGCAGCGACTTGAGGAATTTCACACCTTGCAACTGGTCTTCCATCTCCACCGTGCCGAGCTTGCGGAAGACGGCCTGCTCAAACTTCTGCCCGCGGTTAGAAGAGCCGCGGCCGTCCATTGTCCAGACGATGTAGCCGTGCTGAGCGAGGTATTCGTACCAGAGGTTGCCGGATGCAGGGAAACTGTTTTTGACAAGCTGGACGTGGGGGCCGTTGTAGAGATAGACGATGACGGGATATTTTTTGTTTTCGTCGAATTTTGTAGGAAGGATAAGCCTGCCAAATAAGGGTGCACCAGTTTTGGTGAGCAAACGCGTGTCAAAAATCTTCGGGCGATCAAAATTGGCAAGCGGATTTTGAGCGTCAAGAAATGTGTTCAGAGTCTTTCCGCTGACGGCAAGTATTTCTGACTTTTTAGCAACTACATCAATGCTTGGCGCCGTCGTAGTTTCCAGCATGAGTGGTTTAGAATACTTACCACCATACTTGGTAACGTCACCCGAAAAATCTTGCTCAGAAAGATGATAGTTAGAAATCTCTACAGAATAGCTGTCATACAGATACTCCCCATCCTCACTCGCCGTATAAGTATGCGTCCCCGGCTCCGTATCCAGCCTTCGCATCTTCCCCGTCTCCCAATTCACCGCATAGCCGTGCTTTTCGCGCGGGTCTTCCCTGGCGGATGTCAGCAGCACTTCCTTTGTGCGTGGGCAAAAGCCGATTAGCTCATTCACCACATAAGCGCCCGGCGTCAGGCAGCTTATGCTGTTCTTCGCCATGTCGCACAGATAGAGGTGCATGTAGCCGTCGCGCTGGCTCCACCAGATGAATTGCGTGGTGCTGCCGGGCAGGAACGCCAGCGGATGCTGTGGCTCTACGTACTTGTCGTCCTTCTCTTGCAGGATAGTCTTGACCTTTTCACCCGTGCGCGCATCGTATTGGTTCAGCCAAAGATGATTCTGGTCGCGGGCCAGGATGGCGATGTAGATATAGCGCTCATCCGGGCTCCATGTGACGCAGGTGAGGTATTGGTCCTTCGGGCCTTCCGTTTTTACCGGAATGGTCTCCTTCGTCGTGATGTTGTAAATCTGAAGGGTTACCTCGTGGCTCTTGCGGCCTGCCATCGGGTATTTCACGTTCTCAGCCTTAGCCGGCGTCACGCTCCAGTCTATCACCGGGTAATCTTCCACCATCGTCTGGTCCATGCGGTAATAGGCCAGATAAGCTCCCTTCGGCGAGAAGAAGATGCCTTTGTCAATGCCGAACTCATTGCGGTGAACGGCCTGGCCGTGAATGATATTCTTGTCCCCATTTACGGCAACAGCCTCCGGCCGCGCATCGCTGCGTCCGTAAAAGAGGTTGTTGTCTTTAGTAAAGGCATATCCGCCCGTGTACGGCTCCACCGTCAGGTTGGCAATGCCCTTCGGCAGGCCGCGTACCATTAGCTGGCTATTCACAGCGCCCTTATCTGCCTTCATGGAATGAATGGTCAGCGTATCATTCGCATACAAGTAGTTGCTGTTCTTTAGCCGCCAGGCAAATCCCGGTTTCCGCGTCTCGGCGCCAAGGATATATCGGATCACCGTGTCGCGCGTGTCCGCGTCATACATTTTCAGCACACCATTATCATCGCGATAAAAAAACTGGTGCGTGCCGGGCCGCCACATTGGCTGCTTTATGCTCTTGGGCGCAAGCGTAGTGCTCAGGCCGTTCACCGCCTCCGCCATCGTGTACTGGCGCTTTTGCGCAAAGGCGGCATTTGCCGTAAGGCTTATTATAAAAATGCAAAGCAGGTTTCTTAAACGCATAGGCCGCAAATGTAGCTACGCGCTACCTGCTCCAAGAGGCGGCTACCCACCTTTTTGCCCCGGCCTACCTGCAAAAAGCAGGGAGCGACTGCCAAAAAGCACATCGCTACCACCTTTTAGCTGGCAAGCCGGGCCTTTTTGGCAGTCGGTGCCAGCTAAAAGCCCCTGGCCCCCCTCTTTTAGCGGGTGGGTACCCCTTTTTAAGTGGGTAAAGCCAGTTTACAAGTGGTAAGGCGGGCCTTTTAGCAGGCATAGCCGTTTTTTCGGAAGGGCCCCATTTTTGAATGGCCGCTCCGTATGCGTCTTTCTCATCTGCTCCTCTTTTTCATACTTAGCGTCCCCGCATCCGCCCGCAAGCCTTCCGGCAATTATTTCAGCTACTTCAATACCGACGCCTTTTGGCAAAGGCTGGTAGAAGACCCCGCAGGCCCGCCCATCGTCCTCACGCCCGGTGATACCGCCATCGCTATCGCGTCCAATCGCGCCACTGCGCCCGGCAGCCTCCGCTTTATGAGCGAAGACCGCGACACAGCCGGGGTAGTGCGCTATTACGTGGCCTATACACGCAGTGGCCAGTGGCGCGTGCGCCGCCGCCCCAGCCTGCGCGCAGCTATCAATGATATGATGCAGCCGCAGCGCGACTGGGTGGTATACGCGGAAGGCATGGGCAAGATTTTCACCACAGACCTTGACCGCGGCCTCAACCTTGCCGGGCAGTATTCGGTGAACGTCCTGCTGCTGGATTATCCCAGCATTCACAGCCATTACAGCGCTTACAAAAATTACCGCTTCGTGCTGCGCAATGCTACAAGGGCGTATAAGGATTTTGCCCAGGTGCTGGACACCTTCCGCTTATTGCGCATGGCGGGCATGGCAGGCAGCGGCCGGCTTACGCTATTCTTCCACAGTATGGGCAATCATATACCGCGGCGGATTGCGCAGACGAGCGTCCTGAATCACTATAATGACGAAATCTGGGTTGATAACCTCGTACTGAATGCGCCCTGCGTAAGCAATTACGGCGCGGCAGACTGGATAGACAGAATTCGCTTCGCGAAGCACGTGTACGTGCATTACAACCCGCAGGATTTTACGCTAAAATTTGCGCGGCTGGCTGGTGTAAGCGGCATCCTGGGTGAACGTCCTGACGTTCCGCTCAGCAAGCAGGCTGTTTATGTCAACTTCAATGCATTATGCGGCAATACCCACAGCAACTTCTTAAACCTGCACGGACGCCCGCCTATTCCGGATGAAGCATTCAGACACTACCTTAAGCTGCTGCATGGCCAGCCTGTATCGCCCGGCAATGGAACTCAATACCGGAAATCTGCCTGGGGTGTGGGTTACGATATGCTCCCGGATACGGCAAAGGCGCAGGAAGCAGGAGGGCCGGTCAGCGAATAACTGTGAGCTCACCTTTCTTGATGACGCGATTGCCATTGCGGCAATCCAGGCTGACCTGATAGAAATAGATGCCGGCGGGCACAGGCTGGCCTGCCTGCGTTCCATCCCATCGCTCCGCTCCATAGCCGTGAAATACGGCCTGGCCCCAGCGGTTGTACACATAGGTGTCCACCCCCACGCCCTCCGCGCCGCTTAGCACGCCAAAGCGGTCATTGCGCCCGTCGCCGTTCGGCGTAATGGCGCTTGGAAGCACTACTTCGCTGCCGCAGCAGTTGAACACAAGCACGTCAATTGCAGCTTTGCGGCTTTCGCAGCCATCTACCTTGGCAGAGACGTAATAATGTTGCTGGCCGCCAGCCTCAACAGATGGTACCGGCGCCTCAGGACTTCCGCCAGACGCAGTATCTGTGTACCAAAGCTGGCCGTAGCCGGAGGCGCGGAGCGGATGCACATCTGCATGCACGCACAACTCTACAGGCGAGAGAACCCGTGGCGCGGCAGGAAGCGGCTTTACTTTGATAAGCACCGTGTCGCGGCCAAAACAAACGCTGGTGGCGCCTAATGCCTGCGCAATGTATCGCCCGCTGTCGGAGGTGCGGGCGGGCGCGATGCTTAGTATATCGCCGGCGGCAACGATGCTGCCGTCAGGGCCTATCCAGGAATAAGTATAGCCGCCCGCCGGCATTGCCGTAGCTGAAACCAGCAGGCTTTGACCATTACAAACTTCCCTGTCCGGACCGGCGTTTACAAGGGGCCCTTTCATGAGCGATACAGCAACTGTATCATGTACGGCAGCACAGCCGGAGTTCGGAAGGCTTGCCGTAACGATATAAGATGTGGCGGAATCAGGGCGTACCAAAGGATTGGGCGTGGCAGGGCCTATGACATTAGCGGCGGGCGTCCAGCTGTAAGCCAGGCCGGCTGTTCCTCGTGTGCGCAATGCAATCACATCTCCGCGGCAGATGGTAGTGTCCGGCGTAAGGATTGTAACGGCCGGCGCATCATACAGGGTTACGGTCGTACTGTCAATGATGCTGCGCTGCTGGCCGCAGGCATATGGATCCAGGAGATACAGCTTCACCGTCTTAGGCCCATTGATTGGCCCCTGGAGCGCATTTACAGGGAACGAAGCGGCTGAGTCGCCAGCGGCAATGACAAGGCTGTCTGCGATCGCCGCGTAGTCGCCGCCATTCAAGGCATTGCCGCCAATCTGATAGTGAATGCTTTGAGACAAGGGCTTCTTCTCGCTGCGCCTGATTGTAACACGGGCGCTGGCACATCCCGGCGCAACTACCGGCGGCGCTGCACCCGTACTGCTGATTGCCGAGATATTATACGTGGCGGTGCGCAGACTTCCGGCTTTCAAAAACACACCGCTGTCATACAGGCCATTGCCCGCATCAGCTATGGTCAGCTGCAGGTGGTATGTGGCGCAGGGCTGAACGGCGTGGGTGGCGCGTAATACGGTGGTAAAACCCTTGTAGCTAATGCTTGTACCGGCGCTGTTATCTACATAATAAGCGGTAAAGGGAGCGCCAGGCCCCATAGAAGTACAGTTGGATATATTTCCCTGTGGCCCGGGCACGCCATTGTTGATGCTATTGACCGCAACCGGAATTCTGGTGCCGGGCACCAGCGCCATGTTGTCCTGGCCGGTAATGCCCGGGCCGGATATAAAAAATGAAAAGGCGTCGTTGTAAGGTCCGCAAGTGGCGTTGTTATATTCCTCAGACCCAAAAACATACTCAAACCGCAGACTGTCATCTTTAGGAATCACATCAAACTCCAGCCGGCAGGCGTCATAGGTGGTTGCGTGGGCCAGCGATGCGAGTTGCGGGTCGCCGGCGAGCGTTCAGCCTTGTACTCGCAAGCATCGCAGCGCATGCCCGGCAGCATCCGCAGCGATGCCTGTTGCTCAGCAGGATGCCGCTGTCAAGGCCGAGATTGGATGCGACTTGAGCTGAAAAATACCCGCTGCGAAATAGTCGCAGGTCAGCACAGGGTTCAGCACAGTGACGCCCTGGCCTGTCAGCTTCTCGAGCAAGGGTGCCGCAGGCCGACTGGGTATTGGTGATGTTCAGCTGCGCAAGTACTGGTAAAGTGAAAGCGCTAAAAGCAACAGGCAGAACAATCAGAAAACCTGTCTTAAAAAGCCTAATCTGCAGATTATGAAAAAGGTCGATCCGGTTTCACTCACGCCGCACAAAGGTATGCCGCCGCCGCGCCCGGTTTTACTAAATTGACACTTAAACAATAGGCAATTTAAAACCCGGTTAACATCTTAGCCATTCGCGGCAGCGCCGCTGAGCAAATAAACCACGGCCATGCGCATCAGCAACGCCATTCTCCACCTGCTCCAGATATTATCGACGTATCGCCATCTGCCACATCACTGCTGATTTCCACGCCGCGATTAATGGGGCCGGGGTGCATGATGATAATTTCCTTTTGCAGGGATTGCAGCAGGGCCTTATTGATGCCGTAATACATCGCGTATTCGCGCAGCGTAGAAAAGAGTGGTTTGTGCTGGCGCTCTAATTGAATGCGCAGGACGTTAGCAACCTCGCACCATTGCAGGGCTTTCTTTACATCATATTCCACGCGCACACCGAGGCCTTCAATGTCCTTCGGAATCAGCGTAGGCGGGCCGGCAACGGTGACTTCCGCGCCAAGCTTGATGAGGCAGTAGATATTGGACAGCGCTACGCGTGAGTGCATGATGTCGCCGATAATGGCGATGCGTTTACCTTTCAAATCGCCCAGCTTTTCGCGCATGGAAAATGCGTCCAGCAGAGCCTGTGTAGGATGCTCGTTGGTGCCGTCGCCGGCATTGATGATGGCCGCGTCGGTATGGCGGGAAAGGAACCAGGGCGCGCCGGATGCGGAGTGGCGCATCACCACCATGTCCACCTTCATCGCGAGGATGTTGTGGACGGTGTCAATGAGGGTCTCGCCTTTGGAAACGGAGGAGCCGGAGGCCGAAAAATTCACCACATCGGCGGAAAGCCGCTTTTGCGCCAGCTCAAAGGAGATGCGGGTGCGGGTGGAATTTTCAAAGAAGATGTTGGCAATCGTCGTGTCGCGCAGCGCCGGGCACTTTCTTAATGGGCTGCTGCAGGACTTCCTTGAAGCGGTCGGCCGTCTGGAAAATGGTGTGGATTTCTTCGGTCTGAAGCTCTTTGATTCCAAGCAGGTGTTTCACCGATAAATGACATGGAATGAAGCGAATGATAAGAAGCTGAAGGAATCACGCTGAAGCAGACGCAAGCTGCCTTCCCTTCTTCGGACGCAGTGGGTTGATATCGGTAATGAATAGCGGCCGTTGCATTCCTTCATTATTTATTGCTTTCAATTCATCCAATCAGCATCACCTCCTCTTTCCCCCAATCCACAACTACCTTCTGGCTCATAATCGTATCAATGCTTCGCCCGGTATAATCCGGCTGCACGGGCAGCTCGCGGGAAAACTTCCGGTCAATCAACGTCAGCAATTCCACACGCGCCGGGCGGCCATACGCCAATCAGCGCATCCATCGCCGCGCGGATGGTACGACCAGTGTGCAGCACATCATCCACCAGAATCACCGTGCGGCCTTCAACGGAAAAGTTCATGCTGTTTACACTCGGCGTATGCAACCCGCCACCGCTGTGTACATCGTCGCGGTGGAAGGTAATGTCCAGCTTGCCGTAGCGGATGTTTTCGTTGCCGGTGATACCTTTCAGCAACTCAACCAATCTGTCCGACAGCGCCACGCCGCGCGGCTGTATGCCCACGATGGCAGCTTCTGCGAAGATGTGGTGCTCTTCGGCGAGTTGGTGCGCGAGGCGGTGGAGCGTTATGGAAAGCTGCGAAGCGTCTAAAAGTGTCTTCAAAAGAATGAAGGAATTAAGAATGAAGTAATGAAGGAATTAATTGGCTTCAATTTTTGTTGACTTGAGGATTGAAACTAAGATTCTTATCAACTCTTCACATATCGCTCAACAAAGAATCTGCTGCTGTTGCATCAAGCGTATCAGTTGCTTTCAGCAAACGAAGCCAATATTTCGTTTCGCGTGCTTCCTTATATGCGATTTGCATTTTGGCCGCGAAATCTATCTATGTTATGTCTTGCCCAGCGGATTCCTCCTTGCGTCGGAATGACAAGTCTATTAGGCTTCGCTGGAATCCCATTGGGCTTCAGCAAAACAATTCAGCAATACAACCATACATCAATACAGCCTACTTAAACGCATTAATCCCCGTCACCTCCATCCCAGTAATCAGCAGGTGGATGTCGTGCGTGCCTTCATACGTCACCACGCTTTCGAGGTTCATCATGTGGCGCATAATCGGGTATTCGCCGGTGATGCCCATGCCGCCGAGCATCTGCCGGGCCTCGCGGGCAATCACGAGTGCCGTCTCCACGCTGTTGCGTTTGGCCATGGATATTTGCGCGGACGTAGCACGGTCTTCATTGCGCAGGGTGCCGAGGCGCCACACGAGCAGCTGGCCCTTCGTAATTTCCGTAATCATCTCCGCCAGCTTCTTCTGCGTGAGCTGGAAGCCGGCAATCTGGCTTGCCAAATTGCTCGCGCTGCAGTGAGTAGCGCAGGGCTACATCGTAGCAATCCATCGCGCAGCCGAGCGCGCCCCAGGCAATGCCGTAGCGGGCGCTGGAAAGGCAGCCCAGCGGGCCTTTGAGGCCTTTGATATTCGGGAAGATATTCTCCTTCGGCACCTTCACATTGTCAAACACCAGCTCGCCGGTGGCTGATGCGCGGAGGCTCCATTTGCCGTGCGTCTCGGGCGTGGTAAAGCCTTCCATGCCGCGCTCTACGATAAGGCCGCGGATGTCGCCGGCCTCGTCCTTTGCCCATACCACCGCGACCTGCGCGAAGGGCGCGTTGGAAATCCACATCTTGGCGCCGTTGAGCACCACGTGGTCGCCTTTGTCCACGAACTTGGTCTCCATGCCGGCGGGGTTGGAGCCGTGGTTAGGCTCCGTAAGGCCGAAGCAGCCCATCCACTCGCCGGTGCCAGCTTGGGCAGGAATTTCCGTTTCTGCTCCTCGCTGCCGTACTTGTAAATCGGGTACATCACCAGCGAGCCCTGCACGGAGGCCGTAGAGCGCACGCCGCTGTCGCCGCGCTCCAGCTCCTGCATCATGATGCCGTAAGAGATATAATCCAGTCCCGCGCCGCCGTATTCTTCCGGCACAAAGGGGCCAAAGCAGCCCAGCTCGCCTAAGCCTTTGATAATCTGATTAGGGAAGGCCGCGCGCTGCGCATAATCTTCAATGATGGGCGAGATTTCCTTTTTCACGAAAGCGCGGACGCTCTCACGGATAAGCTTGTGCTCGTCGGTGAGGAGCTCGTCAAGGAGGTAGTGGTCGGGATGCTGATAGAGGTCTTGGGCCATTGGGGATGTTTTCGCTTGCGGGGCGAAGGTAATTAATGCGGGAAGCGTAATTTACTTTTGACTTTGTAGTTTGACATTCTATTTCTACTCAGCCAATTCAAAAGCATTTTGATTCAAGAATTTATCAGGTGGTTTAATAGCCTTCAACCTGCAGCTCAAAGCGCAATCATTAGCGCAACAGTGACTATTGCAATCTTTATAGTAGGAGGCATAGCGAAATTTTTTTACGAAAAACATTCATTCAGTTACAAAATGAAAAGAGAGTTTTTCTTTAAGCAGAAAATTGAAATAAAGAAAACGCTCTCCTCAACTAAGACTCCGCTAATTAAATCCGCCGAAGAATTGAATTATAGACTTTGGAATCTTTCAACACATATTGGCCAAAAATGGCATAATGTGGATGAAGAGAAATGGCAGAATGGCTCCAACTATTATTTAAAAAGCTTTACATATAGGTTGTTGTCGTTCTTTTATTGGACTATGAAATGCGAGGAATCAATTTATAGTTTTGACCTTCAGCAAGCTGATAAGGAAGATGCGATATATTTAAAGTACATTAAAACACTTTTTCTGTGAAAGAGAAATTCTTGACGAATTAGGGTATCAAACTGGAAGTAATAGCAATCATTTTTATAAAGACAACATTGTAAAATATTGCTGTTATTTAGATAAAGAAGGAAGCCATATTAGCTTTAAGGAGTTTGAAGAAAAGTTCAACGAAAACATAGATGCCATAAAAGATGTGGTTAGATACATTGCTAATACAACCGATGAATTAAATAATTACAATTACAACGTAATTAAATGTTTTCATTTGTTTTTAATGTTGTTCTTGAATGAGTATGGGCTTGATTACCATTATACCGACAAAAAGAAGTTGAAAGACTTGATGTCAACCAAATACAACAGTATTATGATTAAATCAGGTTACTATAAATTTTTAAAAAGAAATAAGGTTTTGAAGCAGTCAAGAATAATAATTAGTACTCTTAAGCTACCACACCTAAAGCAAAATTCTATCGCCAGCTAACCAATTCGGCTTAGTCCCTCACTCCCCCACTTGCGCGAGCATGCAGAACAGCCTTGGACGGAGGGTACTCGTGCGCTCATCTATTAAAGCCCTGATAAAACAGATTGCGGGTCAAGCCCGCAATGACAGGAACCATCAGGCTACAACACATTGATTGCGCTTCGCCAACCACCAGTGCCTCTACACACCGCAGCCTGATAAGTATTCCAAAGCCCAATCAAACCTGTCATTGCGGCCCCGAGCCGCAATCTGCTGGTGTCTCCAGAATGCCGGCATGTCACGGACTCGCAAAGTGTATCCAACACATATTTTCCAGTTCTATAATTGAAGTCTGCTTCGCAAGAGTTCAGCAAGTCAGACATTCATGCCAGAAATCAGCGGCCTCCCTTATCCGCTCATCAACAAAATCCGGCGCGCAAAAGGCATTGACTTCGCCATCTTTGCTGCATCCTTACCCACAGCGCTGAAAAACTATATACGGTGGCAAGGCCTTTGCTGCCAAACGTTCGGCGCTAAAAAGGCGTCCATTTAACAAAGGTTTCTTCGGCGCACCTTGCATTGCTGGCAGTGGGGATTTACTTTTACACGTTTTTAGATTAAAATTATTTTTTCTTAATGAGGCAGTTAAAAATCGCTACGCAAATCACCAACCGTGATTCGCAGGCGGTAGAAAAGTATTTGCAGGAGATTTCTAAAATCTCCATGATTACACCGGAAGAGGAGACGACCCTCGCCCAGAAAATCAAAAACCTCAAAGAACCCGAAGCCGGCCGCCGCGCCCTTGAAAAGCTGGTGCAGGCCAACCTCCGCTTCGTCGTTTCCGTAGCAAAACAGTATCAACACCAGGGACTTAGCCTGTCTGACTTGATTAACGAGGGCAACCTCGGCCTCATCAAAGCTGCTCAGCGCTTTGACGAAACCAAGGGCTTTAAGTTCATCTCTTACGCCGTATGGTGGATTCGTCAGAGTATCCTTCAGGCACTTGCCGAGCAGGGTCGTCTGGTACGCCTTCCTCAGAACAAGATTGGCACTTACAACAAGGCCAACAAGGCCTACATCGCCTTTGAGCAGGAGCATGAGCGCGAGCCTTCTACGGAAGAGCTGGCCGAAATCCTGGACATGAGCGAGACGGAAATCACGAACATTTTTACGTCCAACACTCGCCATACGTCGCTTGACGCACCGGTGCACGAGGCTGAAGATGTGGCGATGGGCGACCTGCTGGAAGGCGCCAACGACACAGACGAAGATGTGATGAAAGATTCGCTGCGCAATGAAATCCGCCGCATTCTGAACTCGCTTTCTATGCGTGAGGCGGAGATTCTGTCTGCTTATTTTGGGCTTGAAGGCGATTCCGGGCCAACGATTGAGGAGATTGGCGAGAAGTATGACCTTACGAAGGAGCGTATCCGCCAGATTAAAGAGCGCGCAATTAAGCGCCTGCAGAAGGCACGGTACAGCAATGCTTTGAAGGTGTATCTCGGATAAAAATTTTGCTGGTTGCTTCAGCCAGCACGTTTTCTAAGAAAAAGCTGCCTTCTGGCAGCTTTTTCATTTTACTGCCCTACCGGTCGCCGGCCGTCTGAACAGGCTTAGTCCCACCCAGGTAATCGAAAAGGCTGCCAGGCCGGCCCCAACTGCCAGCGCGCTTCCACCTAAAAAGAAGGCGTAGCCATCCTGCCGGACATGTGCGAGGGTGATGCCTTGAAGGTGAAAGCTCCAGCTATTGTACCGCAATATCCATTTGCCCAGCGCCAGGGATGCAGCGAGCCAGAACACAATGAAAGGAAAGATGCTTACGTTGGCCGCTACAAGAAAGAGGCCTTTGTTCAGTCGCATAATGAGCGCGAGCGGAATGCCTATGAGCAGCTGAAAGCCCCAGACCGGCACTATTCCCATGAATGCGCCAAATCCTACTGACGCGGCCTTTCGCAAATTACTTTCTTCCGGATGTTGAAACAGCATTTGCCAGAGCATTCGCCAACCGGCCGTTGTAAATGCGCTGGTCACCAGATCCCGCGGCTTTATCCACAATAATGCTATCAGCACCAGAACCGTATTTAGCACCGAGATGCGACTGAAATCTTTGAATGGCCTGAAGTGTGATACGCGCTCCTTAGCAGGTGGGTAGTACACGGAGACGGGAACCGGACGCACTGCTACCCCACTCCAGGCTGCCCGTACCAGCACTTCAATCTCAAACTCATACTTGCGGGTAAAATAACGCCTGCGGCCGATGCGCTGTACGGGATAAAGACGATAGCCGCTCTGCGTGTCGGGAAGACGAATATGTGTGTTAAACCAAAACCAGAAGTTGGAGAACCGATTGCCAAAAGAGCTTTTTACAGGCACGTTTTCAACCTGCATGTTGCGCGCGCCTACAAGCAGTGCATCCGGTGTTTTACGGATTTCGGCCAGGAAGACGGGGAGGTCGGAGGCAAAATGCTGCCCGTCGCTGTCAAGGGTTATTGCGTACTCATAACCTTCTTCTGCCGCTGCCCGCAAACCCCTGCGCAAGGCGTATCCTTTGCCGCGATTGTCAGCATAAGTGATTATCCGGAGCTGAGCATACGCGGTAAGAATCCTGGCAGTGTTGTCGGTAGAACCGTCATTGATCACTATCAGGTTGGTCGTAAATTTCAACACATCCTCAATAACAGCCTTCAAAGTCCGGGCATTATTGTATGTCGGCAGAAGCACGCAAGTCTTCAACTGCCGGAACTCGTCCTGGTATGTAGGAAGTGGCTGCATGATGACTCTCAAGACTTAAAAGTGGTGTGCTGCGATGGCGCGCGGCCGCAAAGATGAGCGTCGTAACTACATCTTCTTTTCGCAGACTGCGATCTTTTTCCGGATGGCCTCCCGCTCAGTGATAGTAGCCACCTGGTGCTGAAGCGCGGCGACATAATAGGCCTTTGCCGCCGTCCACCATTTCTGCGACACACAATAGTCGCCCGCCACGCGGTAAGCATCGTAGTACATCGGATTACTGCTTACAGTAAGGCCTGTATCTACCGGGCCTTTCCGGGACAGCGAGAGCTTGTTACCGCGAAAGCGGATAAAATCACGATATGCCTGCGTATAAAGAAAGGTGTCAGGCGGGATGTTGCGGGCATTGTCGGCAATAGCCGTATCGCGCCGCAGGCCTTTCATCGCAAAAATCTTCTTTAAATCGTAGCATACGTAGGCCCCGAGCTGCCATGGAGATGTGCTTACCCAAACCCGCAGGCTGTCAGGCGAAAAAATGATGCTGTGATGGGCGATCAGCTGGTTTACTGCTTTTTCATTTCCATTGCCAATGTCAGCATCGTGCAGGCCACGGCGGTCGCGCAGAATGCCGGCTGCCTTTTGAGGCGTAAGGGGATTGCTGCGGAGCATCAGCTCCTGCAGACGCTGGTAACGGTATATGGAAGCGCTTTTGTCCTTCTGCTCTTTATTCAGCGCCTGGTTTGCAAAGTGCGTGCTCTGATAGTGATTGGTGCAAAGGATGTTGTCGCCTTCCGGATCAAAAACGGCCAGCTCATCCGGCGTTTTTTCAATCGTCACTGCTTTATGGTCGGCGGCGCTGCCTACCAGAAAACTCTCTGAGACAAACATCTTTTTGCTTTTTGCAATAGTCACAGCTTCGCCGATATTTCCGGCATATTGTAAGATTTCCCGGGCCACAAGCGAAACCGGCGTTGCCGCCCCAAAGGGAATTTTGGACTTCGCCGCGTTAATAGTGACGGTAAGGCCCGCCTCATTCATGCCGGATACGACGCCTGTAAAGCCGCCCCAGGTTACAAACATGAATTTGTGGCCGTTATCCGGAGCGTAGAATGCAATGATCTTGTTTTCCGCGAACTCGTCTCCTACCCAGAAGTCAAAATTTCTGCCGATAAGCAGCGCGCCATCAGCCGTCTTTTCGCCCCAGGCGCCAAAGGAGGTGCAGCCAACAAGCATCATGCTTTGGAGCGCATGCCCTATATCATGGGCCGCATGGTAGTTGAGAATCCGCGCATAGTTGCTGCCAATCCAGCTAAATGAATCTGCCGCCGCATGGGAGATGCCATAAATTTCTTCCTTGTTTTCAGAATCTACCGAGGCCGAAAGATTCCGGTTCATAAACCCTACGATGTAGCGCAGGAACCTGAGATAGCCGGGTGAGGGAATCATCTGCCGGATCTGATCGGTAAAGGCTTTCTCTTGGGCAGTGATCAGCGGGGCGGATAGCTTGCCGGCCTTCACGCCGCGCTCGTAAGGCTTGCCGGAAACGTACATTTCGTAGAGCCCGTATTCATTTCTGCGAATCCAGTCGTTAGCGCCGATGGTATAAAGCGTGCCCTCCTGATGTGCCGCCTGAAGCAGGAGCGCAGACGTGTCGGCCACCCTTGGCGGCTTCGGATCGCTTACGCTATAGACATAGGTGCAAAACACAACAATCAGTACAAGAAGCGCCGTCAGCGTCCAGCCACATATTTTCAGGATTTTTTTTAGGATGCGCACAGAGAGTGAACGAAATTACGCCGCTACAGCGCCGCCCCTCCCTGTCCGTTTGTCAACTTTATAAAAGGCGGCAGCTTGCATGGGGGTCTGAAGCCATCCAGAACATGAGAACCCTGATCACCGAGATAAAGCTGCTGGCCGGAATTGAGCGGGGCAGCGTGCGTAAGTCACGGATTTCCGGCGCCGAAATGGCGGAGCTTTCTGCCCTGGAAAATGCCTGGCTACTTGCAGAGGGGGGCCGCATTCATTCTTTCGGCAGTATGGAATCGCTACCGGAGTTCCGGGCCGATGAAACGATCAGTGCCGTGGGCCGGATTGTGCTGCCGGCATGGTGCGATTCTCACACCCATATCGTGTTTGCCGGTCCGCGCGACGGAGAGTTTGTAGATCGCATGCGCGGGCTCAGCTATGCGGAGATTGCCGCGCGGGGCGGCGGAATCCTCAATTCAGCAAAGCGCCTGAATGGCATGGACGAATCAGAGCTGTTCGATCAGTCGCTCTTGCGGGTACTGCAGGTAATGGCACAGGGAACCGGGGCTATTGAGATTAAAAGCGGATATGGCCTGAACACGGAGGCAGAGCTCAAGATGCTGCGCGTCATCCGCCGGTTGAAAGAGACACTGCCTATTCCGGTAAAAGCTTCTTTTCTCGCTGCCCACGCCTACCCGCAGGAGTTCCGCGACGACAAGCAGGGCTATATAAGCCTGATAATTGATGAGATGCTGCCGCGGGTGGCGGACGAAGGGCTTGCGGATTACATGGACGTGTTTTGCGAGGAAGGCTTTTTCAGTGTGGCAGACACAGACCGACTATTGACCGCAGCGGATGCACATGGCCTCAAACCAAAGATCCACGCCAATCAGTTGCATATCAGCGGCGGTGTGCAAATAGGCGTAAAGCACAGGGCTGTCTCTGTTGATCACCTTGAGTGCATAGGCGACGCGGAGATTCAGGCGCTTAAAGCGTCTGCAACTATACCGACCCTGCTGCCCGGCGCGGCATTCTTCCTGGGCATGCATTATCAACCCGCGCGCGCCATGATAGATGCAGGCTTGCCCGTATGCCTCGCAACCGATTATAACCCCGGAAGCTGCCCGAGCGGAAATGTGCCCCTGCTTCTGACTATTGCCTGTACGCAAATGAAGATGCTGCCGGAAGAGGCGATCAATGCAGTTACTTTGAACGGCGCTGCCGCATTGGAGCTCCAGCATGAGATCGGCAGCATTGCCGTTGGTAAATGCGCGAATCTTATCGTCACTAAGCCCATGACATCCCCTTCATACATAGCTTATGACTATGGCAACAATCCTGTGGAAATGTTGCTGATAGACGGGAAGCGCGTAGCAGGGGCAGGCTGTTAAAGCCCGCCTAAATATAATTTCACACCAAACTCATCTTTCAGGCCACGCGTCTCTATCTGCTTCAATCGCACTAATTTCACACCACATTTATCATGAAAAAACTTCTTCTGTTCGTAGCACTGCTTGCTGGCTTTGCGGGCGCTGCATCTGCTAAAGACGGCTACAAAATCACGCTCAAGTTTACCGACCTGAACCTGAAGGATAGTCTTGTCTATCTGGCTCACTACTATGGTAAGGCGCTGCCCACAATTTACAAAGCGGACTCAGCCAGGTTTGACAAGAACAATGTGGCTGTTCTGCAAAGCAAGGAGGAGCTGGTTGGAGGGATCTATATTATCCTGCTTTCCGACCACAAGACCTTTTTTGAGTTCTTGCTGAATAACGGCGACGAGATGAGCATGACTGCCACCTCAACCAATCTGCCCGATGGAATCATCGTGAAAGGCTCGCCTGAGAATGAGCGCTTTATCGCCTATGAGCGCTTTCTGAAAGACTTTGGCGAAGGTCAGCAAAAGCTGCAGCAGGAGATCCGCGTAGCTAAGAATAAAGCCGATACCACTGCAGTAAGAACCAAAGCGGCGGCGGCCAATGAGCAACTGATGAAGTATCGTACTGACTACATTTCCAAATATCCCAATACGCTTCTTACCAATATTTTTAAAGCTATTATGGTGCCCGTGGTGCCCGACGGCAAGCATATGCTTGCTGACGGCAAGGAAGACTCCTCTTTCGCCTACCGTTATTACAAGCAGCACTATTGGGACAACTTCAACTTCAAGGACAATCGCCTGATCCAGTCGCCCCTATATGATGCAAAGCTGGAAGAATATTTCAACAAGCTTGTGCTGCCTTATGTAGATAGCCAGGAAAAAGAAAGCGATACATTGCTCGCACGAACCCGCGGTTCCAAAGACTTGTTTAAATATACGCTTTGGTGGGTCACACGGAATGCGGAAAACAGCAAGATCATGGGCATGGACGAACTGTTCGTCTATCTCGTGGAGAAGTATTACATGAAGGGCGACGCCTATTGGCTGACAAACGAGGACCTGCAGAAATACGTGGATCGCGTACAGAAGATTGCGCCTAACGTAATCGGCAACGTAGCTCCTGAAATAAATATGGAGGATTTCAGCGGAAAGAAGATTCCGCTTTCATCCGTAAAGGCAAAGTACACTCTGGTTGTTTTCTGGACGCCGTCCTGCGGACACTGCCAGCAGGAGATTCCAAAGATTGACTCTGCTTACCGGGCATCGCTAAAAGCCAAGGGCGTTAAGATCTACGCTGTGCGGACAGAAGACGATCCGCAGCAGTGGCAGGACTTCATCAAGAAGAATCACATTGAGGACTGGACAAACGTGTACGACCCGAATCACGAAAGCGACTTCCGCACGAAGTATGACGTCTATAGCACGCCGGTGCTATATTTGCTGGACGAGAAAAAAATCATCCGCGGCAAGCGTATTGACCACTCCAACGTCGGCCAGGTTATAGAGATGCTGGAGCGGAAGGATAAGCAAGCCGGGCGGTAAGCCGGTATCAGGATAGGTTGACAGGCGGCGACGGCAATTTGTATTGAATTGTCTCCTTGCACGTCAGCCTATCCGCTTTTTACACGCTACTTATTACCATACCAAACACACTTAACACATACATGCGTAAGCTGGTATTATCCTGTTTTGCAACAGGCGCAATCACCCTTTCCCTTCAGGCCCAGACGCTCTTTACTTACGGCGGAATGCCGGTAAGCAAGCAGGAGTTTCTGCGGGTCTATCAAAAAAACAGCATCAATAAGAAGACGGATTTTTCGGAACCCGCGCTCAGCGAATACCTTGACCTGTACTCGCTCTTCAAGATGAAAGTGCACGAGGCAGAAGGCATGAAGCTGGACACCGTGCAAAGCATTGCCGCAGAGTTAGACAACTATCGGCATCAGCTTTCAAAAAATTACCTGACAGATAAGGAAGTCACCAACCGCCTGGTTCACGAAGTATATGACCGGATGAAGGAAGAACTGCACGTCACTCATATCCTTATATCAGCTCCGCAAAATGCACAGCCGGCAGACACGGCAAAGGCTTACGCAAAGATTGACAGCCTTTACAAGGCAATCACAAAAGGCAAGGCAGACTTTGCAAAACTCGCCAGCGCGTTTTCAGACGACCGCGGCACCCGCGAGGCCGGCGGTGATATCGGTTATCTGACAAGCCTTCAGACCGTTTATCCATTTGAAAACGCGGCCTATGCAACGCCCGTTGGCAAGGTGTCTCCCCCTTTCCGCACACAATTCGGCTATCATATTCTGAAAGTGCTTGACAAGCGCCCCGCGCGCGGCGAGGTGCAGGTCGCGCACATTCTGCTCCTGACACCAAAAAGCAAGGGCGAGGCCGGCATAGCAGCGGCACGTCGCCGCGCAGACAGCATTGAGATGATGGCCGCGCAGGGCGTATCGTTTGATACCCTTGTAGCGCGCTATTCCGAAGACAAGCTGACTATTGCCGAGCATGGCGTGTTACAGCCATTTGGCGCCGGGCGCATGGCTCCTGCGTTTGAGAATGCCGCCTTTGCATTAAAAAAGCCCGGCGATGTGTCGGCGCCAATTCAGACGGAATATGGCTTTCATATCGTCAAGCTTCTGCGGAAAATGCCACTGAAGCCATTTGACTCATTGCAGGATGGCATCCGTCGCCGAGTGGATAATGACGCGCGTGCCACCATTGCACAAGAGCAATTTATGAGCCGAATCAAGCAGCAGCATGGCTTTAAAGAATATCCGGCAGCAATGCAGCCCGTTATGGCCCGCATCAATGCCCTACCCGATACGGGCGCAAAAGCCAATACTTTCCGCGGCGCGGATTTCAGCGGTATGAATACACCCATTTTTGAGCTTGGCGGCAATAAGTATATGCAGAGCGATTTTATGACCTTCGCAGAAGGCCTTACGCGCGGCCGCCTGAATGGCCCTAAGCAGGCTGTGATGAATGATATCTACAAGCTGTACGTGGAACGAACGGTGAATGATTACGAAGAGCATTACCTCGCGGAGAATAACGTTGACTTCCGCAACCTGATGGAAGAATACCGCAACGGTATTATGCTTTTTGAACTGATGGACCGGAACGTATGGGGCAAGGCCTCGCGCGACACGACGGGGCTCAAAAGCTTTTACAGCAAAAACACCGGCAAATGGCAATGGGAACCGGGTTTCCAGGGCACCGTTTATCATTTCCGAGATGAGGCAGCTATGAAGAAAGGCCTTACCATGCTGCAAAAAGCAGGCACCAAAGAAGAAGACCTGTACAAAGCCCTGAATACCGAGAATACGCCCGATGCCTTCAATGCGCAAAAAGGCCGTTATGAATATTCCAAATTCAAGGACGTGCCTCAGAGCGGTATCCAAAAGGGCAGGCTAAGCGAGCCCGCACGCGCGGCAGACGGCAGCTACACTGTAGTGAAAACGGAGAGCGTATATGTGCAGGCTGCTCCGAAGACACTGGACGAAGCGCGCGGATATGCGGTTGCGGAATATCAGGATGCGCTTGAAAAAACATGGAATGCCGAGCTGCGGGCGAAATATCCCGTTAAAGTGGAGGAGCCGGTCTTCCGCTCAATGATTAAGTAAGAATCGGTTTACTGCATTGCCGGGAAGGGCATCAGGCTAACTTCGCTGCCTGCCGGCAAATTGCCCTGTTTAAACCATGCAACTCATACCGATAGACCGCGTAGCTAATATCTCGCCGGAAGACTTTCGCAGAAATTATCTTTTGCCTAAGAAGCCGCTTATCATCACCGAGCTTTCTAAAGGCTGGCCGGCTTACAAGCGCTGGAACTGGGAATATTTTAAGGAGCTGGTAGGGGGCGTCCAGGTTGGCGTTTACAACAACATTCGCGCTGGCGCGAAGGTGCCGGTAAACGGCGCGGACGACACGATGTCCTTCGGTGACTATCTCGACCTTATTCAGACCGGCCCGGTTGAGTTGCGGATATTCCTGTTCAATATCTTTAAATACGCTCCAGACCTGACCAAAGACTTTTCCTTCCCGGAACAGTTTACAACTGTGTTTCTGAAGAAGTATCCCATGCTATTCGTTGGCGGAGCGGGATCCATTGCCCACATGCACTACGACATAGACCTGTCTCATATTTTTCACACGCAGTTTATGGGTCGTAAGCGGGTGTTGCTGATGCCGAATTCCCAGTCGCCGTTGATATACCGTATGCCCCTCACTGTTGAGAGCGCGGCGTCCTTTGTAAACTGGGAATATGGTGTGGACGAGCAGAAATTTTCGGCGCTGGCAAAGGCAAAAGGCTACGAAACCATCTTGGAGCATGGGGAGACGCTATTCATGCCTACTGGCTACTGGCATCATATGCAGTATATGGACAGCGGCTTTGCCATGAGCCTGCGCGCGTTGCCAGAGGGCTTAGGACAAAAGCTGAATGGGCTCTATCACCTGCTGCCAATGCGCACGCTCAATAACATCCTCATAAAGCTGGCGCCGGAGTGGTGGTATAATAAAAAACGGGTGTTAGCGAATGCTGCGGCAACGCGGGCGGCAAACGCAGTATCTTCTTAAAACAGCGCACCGCGCCGGGCACCATTGTTTTAAGCACACCGCAATGAAAATATCTTTCCATGGCGCGGCGCGCACGGTAACTGGCTCCAAGCATCTGATTCAATTAGAGAACGGCACGAAGATTCTCTTGGACTGCGGCCTGTTTCAAGGCATGGGAAAAGAGACGCTTGGCCTGAACCAGGAATGGGGCTTTGAGCCTTCGGAGATAGATGTTGTTGTCCTTTCTCATGCGCACATAGACCACGTAGGCCTGATGCCAAAGCTTGTACGCGATGGCTACAAGGGTAAAATCTGGTGTACTGCTGCAACTGCCGACCTGGCTCGCATCCTCATGCGCGATTCCGCGCGCATCCAGGAGGGCGATGTGCGCTACATCAATAAAAAACGTGCGAAGGAAGGCCGCGAATTGGCAGAGCCGCTTTATACGGAAGAGGATGCGGTTGCGGTAACGGAAATGTTTACCTGCATTGCCTACGAACAGCCGACAGACATTTTTGACGGTGTGCGTCTAACCTTTACGGATGCCGGCCATCTGCTTGGCAGCGCCTCTGTCAATTTGAAATTGACGGAAGGAGAGAAGGTGACGCGCGTCTCCTTCTCCGGCGACATTGGCCGCTATCACGATGCCATCCTACGCGCGCCGCAGGAGTTTCACCGGGCCGACTACGTGATTATGGAATGCACCTATGGCGACTCGCTGCATGAGCTGACGATGCCTGCGGCAAACGATTTACTTCGCTGGATAAAGCTGACGTGTATTGAAAAGGGCGGTAAGCTCATCATCCCATCTTTCTCGGTAGGCCGCACGCAGGAAATTCTTTATCAGCTCAACCGGCTGGAGCTGGAGCGGCGGCTGCCGGAGCTGAAATACTACGTGGATTCGCCGCTTTCGATTGATGCAACGGAAATAATCAAGGCGCATCCGGAATGCTACAATGAGCAAGTGGAGCAGGTGATGCGCACGGACGACGATGTGTTTCTGTTCAACGGGCTGGAGTATATCCGCAGCGCGGAGGAATCGCAGGCGCTGAATGATGTGCAGGAGCCTTGCGTGATTATTTCTTCTTCAGGAATGGCAGAAGCGGGGCGGGTGAAGCACCACATTGCGCACAACATTGGCTCGGTTAAGAATACGATTCTTTTGGTCGGCTATTGCGAAGCGCGCTCGCTGGGCGGACAGCTAAAAGCCGGCGCTAAAGAGGTGAAGATTTTTGGGAAGGAGTTTAATGTGAACGCGCAAGTGGGCGCCATCAACAGCATGAGCGCGCACGGCGATTATGACGACCTTATTCATTGGCTATCCTGCCAGAAGCCGGAAGAAGTGTACAAGGTTTTCTTAGTACACGGCGAGTATGAGGTGCAGCAGGCGTTTGCGAAGCGACTCAATACGAAGGGCTACTCCGATGTCGTGATTCCGGAGCGACACAGCGTCTGGGAATTAGGATAATCCCTATTCAACGTTCACACCCACACGCTTTAGCTTGTATTCTGTCGGCGTGCTGACGATGATGGGGTATTTCTCCACCGTCACATCAGAAGAATCAAGGCCAAATCCGCGCTCTTCCGAAAGCGAGAAGCGTTTCAGGATGAAATAGCCGCGCATCATCATACGCTCCCAAAGCGGAAGCTCATTGTCGCGGCTCAGGAACTTTTCCAGCACGATAAAGCGGAAATCACCCATCACATTATTGCGGCTCAGGGACTCGTAACGGCTTACGATGTTGACCTCCTTGTTCTTCACCATCTCCTCTACTACTTTGCGGAACATCATTGGCACGCGGTGGTCAACGCGGAAGCCGAGGCGGAATTCTACGCGGACAATTTCATTGGGGATGATGGTGTTGACGCTGTACTCCATCGTGTACGGGTCGTCCAGTACATCCACGTGCACGAACCAATAGATGTCGGCACGCTTCGGCTTGCGGTAAAGGATGGAGAATACCACCTTATGCTCAATCTCCATCGGGTTATTGGCAGAGGTGAGATACACGAGGTGCGTTGCGTACTTTGGAATAGTGCGATCGTTGCTCAGCTCCTGGATGATGGGCACGTAATCTTCCAGCCGCACAAATTCCACATAGCGGTTCTTGATGCGCCGCGCCTTGAACCAGATGAACATTATCATG
This sequence comes from Chitinophagaceae bacterium, assembly GCA_965246765.1. Taxonomy (GTDB): domain Bacteria; phylum Bacteroidota; class Bacteroidia; order Chitinophagales; family Chitinophagaceae; genus UBA1952. The sequence continues at coordinate 209,785 of CBDFFJ010000004.1, read as the reverse complement.
AATAGCCCGGAACCCATAATCACCGTCACATAACCACCGTGCGCAAACTTCACGAGGTTGGCTATGAGGAAGGACACTTCAATAGTCAGGAATACCAGGAGATAGGCTACAATGTAACCTATAGCTACCCGCCGCGTGAACATGTAGTACGCGAAGAGCAGTGAGGTCATTATCATGCACACCGTAATGGCGAGGCCATAGGCAGCATCCATATTAGCCGACTTACGGAAGATAAGCGTAATGCCGACGCAGCCCAGGAACAGGAGCAGATTGATACCGGGAATGAAGGTCTGCCCACGCTCCACCGTAGGGAATACAATCTTCATCTTCGGCCAAAGGTTCAGCTTGATAGCTTCTGAAATGAGCGTGAATGAACCAGAGATGAGCGCCTGTGAGGCAATAATTGCGGCGGCAGTCGCAATGACGATTCCGGGAATCACAAACCACTGCGGCATCAGCTCGTAAAAAGGATTTTTGATGTCCGCATTCCAGCGAATGCCTTGCTGACGCAGCAACCACGCCCCTTGTCCCAGATAATTGAGCAGTAAACAGATTTTTACAAATGCCCATGACACGCGGATGTTCCCGCGGCCCGCGTGGCCGAGGTCTGAATATAACGCCTCGGCCCCGGTGGTGCAGAGAAATACAGAGCCAAGTACCCAGAAACCAGCCGTAGGAAATCCATCCGGCCCAATAAGCATCCCTTTCGTAGTAAGCAGTTTAATGGCGTACACCGGATTAAAAGCGCGCAGGATGCCCCAATCGTCATTCAGATGATAAAGACCTAATGCGGCCAGCATCAGGAACCAGATCGTCATCACAGGGCCAAAGGCCTTACCGATAAACGTGGTGCCAAACTGCTGAAAGAAAAACAGGACAGCAATGATACCAAGACCAATAAATACAATCGTCCAGTCGTCAATATGTTTCAGAAAGGAAATGTTGCGAAGCCCTTCCACCGCCGATATAACCGAGATGGGCGGTGTAATCATTCCATCCGCAATGAGCGCTGCGCCGCCAACCATAGCAAGGAATACGGCCCATCGTCCATGCCGCCTAATCAGGGCGTAGAGCGAGAAAATACCGCCTTCCCCCCGGTTATCAGCTTTTAGCGTCAGCGCTACGTACTTTATCGTCGTTTGCAGCGTTAGCGTCCAGATGATGCATGAGAGCGCCCCAATAATCAGCTCGGGGCGGATTATCTGGTGATTGCAGATGGCATTGAAAACGTAAAGCGGAGAGGTACCGATGTCGCCAAACACGATGCCGAGCGCAATGAGCAGGCCGGCAGCGGTGGCCTTATTCATGTTTTTATGATGGCTCATAGCCGTGGGATTTATCCCGATGCTTTTAAAATACGGCACGAAGGTAATGCCGCTAACGCCCTTTAGTGCGGAAGTTTAGCGCCGATGCAGGCGATTAACCTTTCGTAGCTTTCATCAGTCTCAAGACCTTATCAATGTCTTCCGGAGTGTCTATACAATGGCTGTCGTGGTGCGTGACGGCACATTTTACCTTATAGCCCGCTTCTACCCAGCGCAATTGCTCTAATGATTCAGCCTTTTCCAAAGAGGAAACGGCCAGCTTCGTGATTTGCCAGAGAATGTCAGCGCGATAGGCGTACATACCTACATGGCGATAATACATCCGTCGCAGGTGCCATTCGCGCTCAGGAACATCTTTCAGAAAAGGAATGACAGATCGGCTGAAGTAAATCGCTTCCATTTTAGGATTGAGCACCACCTTCACCTCACCGATGTCAAAGAGGACGTCTTTATTATCTACCGGAATGATGAGCGTGGCAATTTCGGTGCTGCCATCCTGCAATACGCCGGCAAGCGTGTCAATCTGCTCCGGGTCAATAAACGGCTCGTCGCCCTGGATATTGATTACATACTGGTAATCTTTCCCTAGCTTTTGCAGGAGTTCCGCACAGCGGTCGGTGCCGGAAGGATGGTTTGATGCTGTTATGATAGCCTCGCCGCCAAAGTCTTTTACATGCTGCGCGATGCGGTTGTCATCCGTAGCCACCACTACCCTGCTCAGGCTCTTGCTTTTCATGGCCTGTTCCCAAACGCGGTGAATCATCGTCTTGCCTTCAATCTTCACCAGTGGCTTGCCGGGGAAGCGTGTGGAAGCGTAGCGGGCGGGGATGATGCCTGCAATCATAGGTCAACGATTTTGGAATCCTTTACGGTGTAAAAAGACGGCTGGGCTTCGTTTCGCTCTTTCAGATATTGCTGGTAGCGGTTAGTGAATTGCGCGCGCTCTGAAATGGTTTCCGCGTACTTACCGCTGATGCCGGTCAGCAACTCTACCGTTTCGCGCAAGGCATAATGAACGCCGTCGTTTGCGGTCAGATAATCAATGTAGTCTTTGCTCTTAGCCCAATCAATCATTAGAGGATTGCAATCGCGGCCTATCATAATGCGCAATCCGGCGCGGGCGGAGATGGAGAAGTCCAGCACATCGTCAAAGACGAAGGCCACTTCTTCATCCTTGATACCGTAAGCTTCGCAGAGATGGTCAAGCGCTACAGCCTTATACTTAATGCCACAGTAAACGGCGTTGAAATGCTCACGCTTCGCAAAAGCAATTGCCGCCTTGTTATTCTCGCCGGTAATGATGGCAGCGACCGCCTGACTGTTGTTTCTTAAATGATGATTGAAGCGCAGGAGGTTGGTGCCCATCGCGTCCACCTCATTGAATGCGCTGGAGCCTTCGCTGTCTTTCCAACCGCCGTTGAAGACGCCGTCCCAGTCAAAGACGAAGGCTTTGATGCGATGCAGCTTTGCCGCAAGTTCCTCCGGTTCTGTCAGGAACTGGCCTTTAAAGCGGGCGGCTATTTGGCGGATGTCCATTGGGCGGCATAGGTCAGCCCGGCTGCGCCGTACCGACCGAATTGTCTCTTAGGCTTCTAAATCCTGAATGTCTAACATGCCGATAGGCTTGCCTGCTTCGGTAATGAGGATGGTGTCCACGTTGGTTTTCTTGAAGAGATTGTGCGCATCGTTCAGCAGGGCGTCGCCTTCAATGGAAATGGGCGTCTTGTAAATCATCGCATCCATCTTCTTATCCAGAATGTGCTCGCCTTCCGTTTGCAGCAGGCGGCGGACGTCGCCGTCCGTGAACACGCCGCGCACGGAGCCGTCGGTATTCGTGACCGTCACCGCGCCGAAGCCGTATTCCGTCATTTTCACCAGCGCATCTTTCAGTGCTGCCGTTGAAGCGACAACCGGATTTACCTTACTGGCTGCCTCACGTACCCGCATTGTCATCAGACGCGTGTCTTGCAGGAACTGCTCCGTACCTAGCGTCGTGAAATTATTATCTGTAAGGTTCTTTAATACTTTCAGCGGCACCGTGATGGTATGCACGCCGATGTTTATCGCATTGCGCACATGCTCAGCGTGACGCACTGAGGAAAACATGATTTTGCTATCGTAGCCATATTTCAGAACGGCATCCACACATTGCTCAACCAGCATTAGCGCATCGTGCCCCTGGTCTTGCAGTCGGCCTACAAGCGGACATACATAAGTAGCACCCGCATGCATAGCCATGTAGGCTTGTTGCAGCGTATAGACGAGATGCACATTCACCAGCAGGCCTTCATTGCGCAGCATTTTGCATGCACGAACGCCTTCCAGTGAAACGGGGATTTTGAAAACAGTCTTAGCAGGGTCAAGGCCCAAATCAAGCTGACGCTTTGCTTCCGCAACTACTTCTTCGGCGGTATTTCCCAGCGCCTCTATCTGCAGCACCGGAACCATCTTGGACAACTTGACGATGGTGCCGTCAATATCGGTAATGCCTTCACGCTGCATGAACGTGGGTGTAGTGGTAAGGCCATCTAAGAAGCCAAGCTTAAAGCCTTCTTCTATCTCGCGCAGGTTGGCGGAGTCAAGGTATAGTTCCATGGGCGCGCAATTTAGCGCGAAAATCCGCCCCTTATGCCGGATATTTCTTCGCTACAGCATGCAATTCCAGCAGCGGCTTCATAAACTCCTCCAAATCATAAACGCAAAGCTGGCTGGCCGCATCGCAAAGGGCCTTTTCGGGCTCCGGATGCGTTTCTATGAATACGCCATCCACACCCGCAGCTACGCCCGCCCGGCTCAGCACGGGCAGAAACTCGCGCGCCCCACCCTCTGCGTCCGCAGAGGGAATACCGTACTTTCGGATGCTGTGTGTTATGTCAAAAACCACCGGGTAGCCTAGCTGGCCCATATGGTAAAATGAGCGTGGGTCAACAACCAGATCGTTGTAGCCCATCGTATAGCCGCGTTCGGTAAGGATGATTTTGTCGTTGCCAGAATCTACTACTTTGCCCACCGGATGCTTCATGTTTTCCGGGGCAAGAAACTGGCCGTGCTTGATGTTGATAATGCGACCGGTTTTCGCCGCAGCGACAAGCAACCCGCTTTGCATACAGAGGTATGCAGGGATTTGCAGGATGTCGCAGACTTCGCCGGCAGGCGCGGCCTGGTCAGGATAGTGAATGTCGGTCAGGATGGGGAAGCCGAACTGATCCTTGACCTTTTGTAGCATCTTAAGGCCTTTGTCCAGGCCCGGGCCGTCATAATACTTCAGCGAGCTGCGGTTGTCTTTGTTGAAAGAGCTTTTGTAGATGATGGGCAACTTCAGGCGCTCGCCTACTTCGCGGAGCATCTCGGCGGTTTTCATCATCACCGTTTCGTCCTCAATGACGCATGGGCCGGAGATGAGGAACAGCTCGTCAGAGCCGATTGTGATGTTGGCGAGGGGGAATTTTTTTTGGGACATAATGGTTCAGGCTTTAAGAACGGTCAAGCCATTTTTTTTTAGGATTACTGCTTTCGTGGTAAATGCCTGTGATGAAGCAATTGCTGAATCCTCTTCTATCCAGTAATGGATTACATTCGGGAAGCCCGTCATTTTGCGAATACGAATGTCGGCATACCGGATAGCGCAGGAGAAAGGAAATGCTTTAATTTTTTCCGCCCCTACTCTGAAACTCGCCCGGAAACTCTGAGGCAGCTTAGGATTGACGGCTTTATACCAGCATATTGCCGTCTCAAAATCCTTTACCGCTGCGGGCAAGACAACATACTTATACTTCGGCAGCATCGTCCGCATCCAATTGCTTCAGGAAATCGTCCAACAATATGGCAGATTCAGGATTTGCATTGTAAGCCGCCATCCTTCTCATGCTCTCGTCAATCTGCCACTGCGGAATTGCCATCGGCAGCTGTTCCTGCAACATCGCCCACTCTTCATAGGAAAGGACAACATTTGTGGGCAATCCATCCTTTCCGTAGATAAATTGGGGATTAAAATTCAAAGGCTGCATATTCTCAAAGTTACATCCTTCTAAAAAGCCCCTCAATATCCCCAAGCGTCACCTTTTCCTGCCAATCCTCGCCCACAGCGTGACGCCACATGTGCGGCAGGTTATAAGCAACCTTAGCCATCGCCGTAATCGTCTCATCGCTCCAGGAGGCGCTCAGGCCCTGGGGCAGCGTGATGTTGTGCTTGGTCAGCATCGTCTTAAACTCTCGCACGCCTTCCGGATAGTAATCTTCTAAGTGCTGGAAAGCAAGGCAGTTCGCGTAGCAATGCTTCTCATCCAGAATCTTGGAAAGGCCGTATGAAAGCGCGTGGCAAACGCCCACCTCTGAATACGTCAGCGACATGCCACCCATCAGCGACGCCACCATCAGCTTATCATCATTTTCCGGCGTCTGTCCAGCTGCATCACCAAGAAAAATATCGCGGCACAGCTTCAGCGATTGTTCCGCATAAGCATGGGAAAATGCATTATTCAGCGCGCCGTTCTCGCTTTCTATGCAATGGATGTACGTATCCATGCCGGTGTAAAACCACTTATCACGCGGCACGGAGGCAATCAGCTCGGGGTCAAGAATGACCTGGTTGAAAACCGTCCAGTCGCACTTCAGGCCGAGCTTTTTTTCCGGGCCGGTAAGAACAGCCGTCATACTTACCTCTGCGCCGGTACCGGAAATGGTTGGCACGCCGAGGTGGTAAATGCCGGGCTTCTTTACCAGATTCAGGCCCTGATAAAGCGTGGAAGAGCCTTCATTGGTGAACATCAGGCTTAGCGCTTTGGCAATGTCCATAATAGAGCCGCCGCCAATGCCGATTACTCCCGCCGGTAAGCCGCGAACAGCCAGGATTTCGTCTCTCAGGCCGTCAATCTGCTCGGTAGTCGGCTCGTGCGGGTCAACGTCAATGAAACGCACCACATCCTCATCCGTCACCGGCAAGCGGCTTTCTAATTCTTTCCCCTTGAAGTAATGGTCAACGAGGAAAACGAAAAAGCCGCCTTCCCGCTTATCAGCAAGGATGCTTTCTATCATGGAGAAGGAGCCTCGTCCGTAGCAGACCTTTTCTATGTTTTTGAAATTCTTGTGCAGCATTGTTGGAAAGTTGGAGCGTTGGATTGTTGGAGTGTGCGTTACGCTGCGACAGTCTGCAATGCTTTCTTTACGCATGCACTGATTCTCCCGGCCAATTCCTGCACCTCCTCATCCGTCCAAGTGCAGCGGATGCCGAAGGAAATAAGCCGGCCAATTACCTCTTGTGACTTCGGTAAATCCAAAGCTGCATAATCCTGAGGCGCACCGAGAAGCTGCACATTCAGCTTGGACGCTGTTTTCATCTCTTTGATATGCTCCCATTGGTTGATGAAGTGGTACATGTTCGTAAACCAATAGTTGAAACCGCCGACGCCCGCCGCGTTCAGCTCATCAACCACCCGCTTCGCGCTTTCTGTATCCGGCAGGAACATATTGAGGAAGGTAGCGCTGTCGCCACCCGGGTCGGCGAGGCGGGCGAAGGAAATGCCTTCTGTCTTGCTCAGCGCGGCGACCAGCGCAGCTTTATGCTTGCGATTTGCTTCCAGTACCTGCGGCACGCGGCGCGTTTGCGCAACGCCTACTGCGGCATTCAATTCACCGATGCGGTAGTTGAAGCCCAGCACCGGGTGCGGCTCCATGCCACGGTTATTGCCCACGTGGCTGTGTCCATGGTCGGAGTAGGCATCGGCCAGCTTATAAACTTTTTCGTCATTGGTGACAAGAATGCCACCTTCGCCAGCAGTGGCTATTTTGAAAAAGTCAAAGGAAAATGCGCCCGCTTTACCAAACAACCCGACCGCTGTCCCTTTATAAGAAGCGCCGAAGGCTTGTCCGGCATCATCCACGAGCGTCAGGTTATGCTCCCGGCACACTTCCAGCACCGCATCCATATCGCCCATGCCGCCGCACATGTGTACGAGGCAGACTGCTTTCGTTTTCGGCGTAACTGCCTTACGAATACCTTCCGCTGAAAGGCAGAGCGTCTCATCAATCTCAGCGAAGACAGGCAGCGCGCCGAGGAAGAGCACTGCTTCAATGGTGGCAATGAATGTAAAAGGCGGAACAATCACCTCATCGCCCGCGCCAATGCCGGAAGCGGCCAAAGCAGTCATCACGGCCGTTGAGCCCGACGACATAGCGTGGACATATTTCGCACCGGTAATTTTCTGTACCTCCGCTTCAAAATCCTTTGCCTTCCAATGGCCATTGCGCTGCGCGTCGTGGTTGTAGCGGAAGAGGACGCCGGTGTCCAGCACATCGTTGATTTCCTTGCGTTCTTCCTTGCCAAAAAGTTCTGTTCCGGGCATGATTAATTAAAAATTTAGGCTGCAAAATTCAAAAGCGGGGCGAAGTTACGCCATCAGATTGCGTGAGGCAGGAGCGCCAGAATTTTAGCAGTTGCGCCGGTTTGCTCGTGAATATAAGTTTTGATGAATCCTTGTAGTGCTATCCGGCCATCGTCGTCCAGCGTCAGATTTTGTAACGTACTGCGATAATCATCCTCGTCTTTAGCCGGAAAGGCAAATTCCTTTTTCACCATCGCCACCGCTTCGGTGAATTTTTGATATTCAGGCCCTATCACTACCGGCAATCCAAACACCGCAGGCTCCAACACGTTGTGAATTCCGCCGCGATTATAGCCGCCGCCAATGCAAGCTATTTCGCCATAGCGATAGAGGCTGGACAGCATCCCGATATTATCAATCACCAAAACTTGTGCGCTTGTGCCGGATTGAAAACCGGAATAGAAGATACAAGAATCGCCAAACAGGTTTTTAATGTCCTGAAGATGGGCTTCATTAATCTCATGCGGCGCGAGCACCAGCTTCCAGCTTTCCGGCAAATGCGGCAGGCAAGCCCTAAGCATTTGTTCATCTTCTGGCCATGTACTGCCGGCAATGATGAGTTTCCCGCCGCCGCGAAACAGCTCTATGAGTTGAAAGGCTTTTGATGTTTCGGCGATCTGCGCCACCCGATCGTAGCGTGTGTCGCCGGTCAGTTCCGCTCGCAGGCCAATCTTTTCCAACAATGCCAACGACTGCTTATCCTGAACTGTCAGCAGGCTGAACCGCAGCAGCATCTTCCTGAAAAATCTGCCCCAGGGCTTAAAGAATGACTGGCTTTTCCGGAAGGCTCCAGAAACAAGTACAGTCGTCACCTTGCGCTCCGACAGCTCTTTCAGATAATAATGCCAGAATTCATACTTCACAAACAATGTGAGCGATGGTTGCACAATTCTCACAAACCGCTTTGCCGTGCGCGGTCCATCCATCGGCAGGTAACAGATGAAGTCAGCGCCGTCCCAATCCTTCTGCACCTCGTAGCCGGACGGCGAGAAGAATGTCAGCACAATAAACGCATCGTCATATTTTTCGCGAAGCCTTTCAAGCACTGGCCTTCCTTGCTCAAACTCGCCCAGCGATGCGCAGTGCATCCAGATGCGCTTGCGGGAGCCGGCAGCTGAAAGCTTTGATATTATACGAGACCATTGGCCTTTCCTGCCTTGCTGCCATGCGCGCGCCTTTGGATTCCAGCCTGCGGCCAACGCTATTGATGCGCGGTAAAGTAGGAGAAAGATATTGTACAGCACCGACACACAGCGAAGGTATTATGCTACCACGGCTAACACAGCGCCTCGGCCTGCGGAATATTGGTAGCAAGCCCTGCCTCTGCGGTCTCTTTGTATTTGCCGTTCATATCCAGGGCCGTCTGCCACATGGTGCTTACCACGGCGTCCAGCGATACACGGGCGTTATCGGGATTGCTTTGCAAGGCGAGCTGCGATGCGGTAATGGCCTTGATGGCGCCCATCGTATTCCGCTCAATGCACGGCACCTGCACAAGACCGGCCACCGGGTCGCAGGTCATGCCGAGGTGGTGCTCCATCGCGATTTCTGCGGCCTGCATGCACTGTCGCGGCGTGCCGCCAAGGCATTCTGTCAGTGCGCTTGCGGCCATAGCCGACGATACGCCGATCTCTGCCTGACAGCCACCCATAGCCGCGCTGATGGTTGCGCCTTTTTTAAAAATAGAGCCGATCTCGGACGCATTCAGCAGGAAGCGAACCAGCTTATCATCATCCAGTGCATCATTGAAGATGGCGTAATACATCAGTACAGCCGGAATCACGCCAGCGGCGCCATTGGTGGGGGCTGTGACTACACGGCCAAAAGCCGCATTCTCCTCATTCACCGCAAGGGCAAAGCAGCTGACCCAGTCCAGAATATACTGGAAACCCTGGCCGCCGGCGCGTATGGCAGACACCCATTCAGCAAAATCAGTATAAGGCCGGCCCTTGATAAGCCGGTCATTCAGCGGTGATGCGCGCCGGGTTACGTCCAGGCCACCCGGCAGCTTGCCTGCAATATGCGCACCCCGGTACACGCAATCTTTCATCACATTCCAAATGTTGAGGATTCCTTCCCTTGTCTCTGCCTCGCTGCGCCATGCATGCTCATTTTCCATGACTACTTCAGATATTGACAGGCCTGTTTTGATGCACCAGTGCAGCAAATCGGCGGCGTAGTCAATAGGAAAAGGCAGATCCACCAGTTCACCGGCAGAATCGCCTTCGCCTTCCTTAATTACAAAACCGCCGCCGATGCTGTAATAAGTTTCGGCAATTTGCTGCCCGCCTCTTAGGCTGCACAAAAAAGTGAGTGCGTTGGGATGGGCAGGCAGTGATTCATTCATCAGGAATACCACATCTTTTACCGGCTCAAAAGGAATCTCTTTTACGCCGGCAAACAGCATTCTGCCGCTTTTCCCGATGCTTTGAATGCGCGGCGTAACGGCATTCACGTCAAAGCTTACCGGGTCTTCTCCGCACAGTCCTAATATTACTGCCACGTCTGTGCCGTGGCCTTTACCTGTCTTCGCCAGCGAGCCATAAAGCAGCACCTGCACCGACTCAACGTTCACCAGACTATTCCGGCTATTCAGCCCATCAATAAATCTCAGCGCAGCACGCCAAGGACCAAGCGTATGCGAGGAGCTCGGACCGATGCCGATCTTGAACATATGGAAGACGGAAATAGATTCTTTTTTCAAGATGGCGATTTGGAGTATTGAAATTCACAGTCCGGTGTCAACCGTACAAAAGAAAAGGCTGCCGAAGCAGCCCAAAATTACCATGCGCATTGTTAGATATGCATCTGAATGCGCAAACGATTTTGTCACGGTCAGCCAACGGCTGTTTTTGTATCGACCATAGATTGCTGCTTTACATAATCGCGGATTTTGCGGATGTAGTCGAAATAACCACTCTCCAGCCTTATCCAAAAGATGATGAACACAAGCAGGCTCACGGCAATCATAGGATATGCGTAAACCTCAAAGCCTTCTTCTTTAATAGAAAGAAGCATTACAAGCGCGGAAGCGAGCAGAAAGAAACAGAAAATAAGCAGGATCATCGGCCCACCCTTATCAATCTTCCGCATTTTGGAAGAGATGACGACGTCTGTCTTGTTTCCTTTGCCCTTGAACTCCACGTGCGTTATGGGGAGCGTTTTGATGTTGGTTTCCTGCTCGGCGTGAGGGATGATCTTAACCATCCGGTCTTTATCGTAAATCTCAAAATCCATGTTGTGGATTTTGACGTGCTTTCCGATAAGGCGCTGTTTGATTTCCTCGGCTGAACTACTCGTCTGATACCTGAAGTGTCGCGTAAAAAGCATGGCCGTCAGTTTTTTAGTTTGAGTAATCGGTTTTACAGTCCGAAAGATACTCATTCTGTGCTGTCATGCAAGTACCGTTTTTAAACGGTCGATTAAATGTGGACACCGCACGCAACTATTGTTTTGTCCCGATTGTGCGGAAGTATTGATCCACCATATCCTTGTAATACGGCTTTAGCTGAGGCAGAATTGTGCGGTACAGCTCCAGAAGCTGCTGCCTGTTTTGCAGGTAGCGTTGCAGCTCTGGCGGCACCGGCCGCGAAACTTCCTTTGCTGCGTTAGATGCACGCTTATCATCCTGCTCCTGCTCGCGCAAGGATTTTTCGGCCTGGAGCAGACGGGTTAGAATTTCCTGCTGGCGCATCAGGAACTGACTGGTGAGTCTGCGGTTTACGAGGTCGGTTTCATTGCGGTCCATCTGCTGCTGTATTTCGCGCAGCTCTTTGCTGCTGCCCACGCCTGTGCCCGCCAACCGACTCTGTAAATCCTGAAGCTGTTTCCGGACGGCAGCCTGCTGCGCAGCCAAACGCGCTAGCTGCTCGGCGTCGCCATACTCGCTGTCACCCTCACTACCCTGCCCCGAACCGCTGCCGCCCGCTCCGCCCGTGCCGCCTTTCCCTTGTTCCTTGCCGCTCTGACCTTCTTTTCCATCTTTTCCATCCTTTCCGTCTTTGCCATCTTTCCCATCACTTGGCTTTTTGCCGGCACCAGGCTTTTTACCCGATGCGGCTTGCTGCATAGCACTGCCCAGGCCCTGCTGCTGCGTTATAATGTCGCTGAGCTGCTCGCCTGCTCCAGGCTTTTTGCCGGCGCCCGGCTTGGGCGGGCCACCGCCGGGTTTTGAGCAGGATCCGCCACCACCACCCTGACTTTTGCTTTGCATCTGCATCTGCATCAGGTTAGCGAGGAGCTCGTTGAGCATCAGCGCCAGATTATTGGTATGCGTCATCACGTACTGCTGCTTTGTAAGCGCATCGCTGATTACGCGATTTTCAAGGGATGCCGTCGCCATTCTCATATTCTTTTCCAGGTCGCGCGTTTCCTTATTTACTGAAGGCGCCAGCTTAAATACCCGTTTGCTGAGTGAAAAAAGGCTATCGCGGATCATGCGTGAGGCAGCGTAGAGCCGCGCCTGCTCCCGCTGGTTGGCAATGTAGCTTTGGCTGGATGCAGCGGTGCCCCGTACCCCATTCATCAGATTTTCCTGATCAAACGACAGGCGTATAAGGTTTGTGAGCAGTTGGCGGGTTGCGCGAATGTCTATATCTATCTGCTCTGCATCCATGCCGCCGGACATGGCGCGCAGGGCCGCAGCCATTTGCTGCAGATTTTCCGCAGCTTTTTGTTGGCTCTGGCTGCTCTTACTCTTATTATCCTTGCTAAGCTGCTCCTCGCTTTGCTGCATATTTTCACCCGCCTTTTTACCTTCTTCCGCTGGCTTATCAACATCCTGCTGGCGCTCCATGCCTTTATTAAGCTTTTGCAGCTCTTTCATGTCCTCACTCATTGCCTTCTCAAGCTCCTTCTTCAGTTCCTGCTGCTCCTTGCCCAGCGAGGAAGCATCTTTCTTTTGTGCGTCGGTTACTTTCTTTAAGTCCTGCTGCTGGCTGGCAAGCTTATCCACTTTATTGGCCAGGTCCTCCATCCTCATCTGGGCTTCAAGCTGCTTCATGAGCTCCTTCATGCGCTCCATATCCATATTGAAGAGCTTGTTTTGCTCTTGCAACTGTTCCAAAGTCTTTTGCGCATCTTCCTTATTCAGTTTCGCCATCAGCTCCTGGAGCTTTTTCATCTGCTCTTTCAGCTCATTGCTCAGGAGGTTGTCAAGCTGTTTCTTCACTTCTTCCTGTTTCTCACGAACGTCTTGGCTATATTCTTTTTGTGCGCTTTGGCGCATCTGCTCTTCCAGACGCTTCTTTGTCGCTTCCATTTTCGCCTGAAGATCATCCTGCTTTTCGGCCAGGTCTTTCAGGTTCTGCTGCTGCTCAAAAGACATCTCTGTGCTCTGCAGCATCTTATCCTGCGCGTCTTTCAGGTCTTTCTGAATCTCTTTGCTTTGCTGCGCAGAATTGCTTAAGCCTGCATCGATCTGCCTGGCATTCATATTCATGGACGAATCAAGCTGGCGCGGCGTGTACATGGCATACACCATCGTAGTGCTGCGCGAGGCTTTGGGTCCGTTCACGCCATCATTATCATACGCTTCAACGTAATAGCTGACTTTCTGACCTGGCCGGAGATCAAGTACCTGGAGATCAAAATACTTTTGAAAGGGCACCAGCGCACCGCCGCCTGCGAGCTGAAAAGATTTGTCGCCGGACGACCGGCCCTGCTCGTCAGAAATACTGTAGTGAAAAGTGACCCGGCTGATACCATAGTCATCGCCCGCAGTTCCCGTTAATACAATCTGTCGGCCGGTAACAGTATCGCGAAACTCCTGAACCTGAACAACCGGATATTGGTCCGGAATGACCTGTACATTGTACCGAAAGCCAGGCGCGGCAGGCGTCCGGGCATTATGGAGCAGGATAGTATAAGAGGTATCCTGCATAAAGCGGTGTACGTAATTAAAAAGTTTGCCGTTACTGGAAGGGAGATTTACCAAGGCGCCGCTGGGCCACTGCAAAGTGGCGGCATCCGTATAGTCGGTCATCAGAGAATAGCCCACCCGGGTTCCGGCAGGGATGGTCAAGTCGCCAAGTGAAGCCCGGATCTCGTCTTTTTTTCCTGTATAGTCCGGGTAGTCTATCTGCACGCGGATAGCCTTTAAAACGGGCATCTGGGCCACCTGCAGATTGTATTGTTTAGAATAAAAACCGGCGGCAAACAGCCTGAAGCTGACAGGTTCGGTTACATCTTTAAACGTGTATTGGAAAACATGATTGCTGAGCGCCGTGGCAGGAACGCGCTCGTCGCCGATCGCCACGAACACCTCGGCAGGCAACGCGGCACCGCTGACGGAAACCTTCAGCACGTAGTCACTATTGCGGGTAACAATCAGGTCGCCTGAAACGATGTGGAATGTAAAAGGCGCCGGCTTCTCAAAAGCGCGGGTAGGCTGCAGCAGCCGCGTGCCGGCATCTGTGAACACCTTCGGAGACACGACCAGAATGAATATGCCAATCAGCATCACCGGAATCAGCAGCGGCAGGTAGCGCCTGTTTCTGGAAAGATCAATAGCGCCGGAAATGGGCACAACCGAAATCTGAGACGCTTTCTGGTCAATGCTTGCTTCTATCAGTTCCCGGCTTGCAGTGCCTGCATTGTCGGCTTTCAACTGCAGAACGTTCAGCAGCTTATCGGAAATCTCAGGAAAATGTCGCCCTATGATGACCGCGGCGTCTTCATGAGAAAGCGTCTTGCCCATCCGCCCCATCTTGCTTAGCGGCCTTATGATCCAGAACACGAGCGCGGACCCACCAAGGGCTACGAAGATTATTGCAATGGAAATCCTGGCCCAGACAGGCAGGTACAGACAGTATTCGCCTACGCTCACAAGCAAGATATAGGCCAGCAGGCAGGTAAGCAGAATGAGGCTGCCGCGCACCAGTTGGTTGAGGTAATATTTCCGGATAAAAGCGTCCAGCCGAGACAGGAGCCAGGAATAGGTCTGCATAGTATTGCTTACCGCAATTTACGACACCCGTCAGGCCAGCGTTGTCATTAGAAAACAATAACAGGAATTTATCCACAGAAGTATAGATTCGTGGACGCCTTGAATGACTTATGAAAATCGCCACTTACAACGTCAATTCCATTCACGCACGCCTCCCGGTGCTTCTTCGCTGGCTGGAAGAAACGGCACCGGATATCGTCTGTCTCCAGGAATTAAAGACTCCCGACGAAAAATTTCCGGAAGAAGCGTTGATCGGCGCAGGTTACGGGGCGATCTGGCACGGCCAGAAAAGCTGGAACGGCGTCGCCATTCTGAAACGCGGCGGCAAGCCGGAAGAAAGCAGCAAGGGGCTGCCCGGCGATGCCGAAGACCTGCAGAGCCGTTACATTCAGGCGCGGATTGATGATATAGCGATCGGCTGTCTGTATCTTCCAAATGGCAACCCGGTGCCCGGGCCTAAATACGATTACAAGCTTGCCTGGATGGAACGGCTTCGGACACATGCGGCAGCATTGCTCGGGCACGGCACGCCCGTTGTGCTGACCGGCGATTACAACGTTATTCCAACCGGCCAGGATGTATATAAGCCCGAGCGCTGGGTGGACGACGCCCTGTTCCGGCAGGAAACGCGCACCGCCTTTGAAAAGATAATGGCGCAGGGCTGGACAGACGCGATACGCAAGCTGCATCCCGGCGAAACGATGTACACCTTTTGGGATTATTTCAGAAATGCCTTTGGCCGCGATGCCGGTCTCCGGATTGACCACTTTCTGCTAAGCCCGGGTCTGGACAAGCGCCTGCAGGCCGTGGGCGTAGATAAGCAGGTACGGGGCTGGGAGAAAACCAGCGACCACGCGCCGGTGTGGATAGAATTGGCAGACGATTAGCGCAGTACGCCCGTATAAGCCGGCCTACCTTTGGCCTTTCTTTTTGAGCTGGAGCCAGCATGCTGCAACTATACCCCGCCCACGCGGCAGATTCACTGGAGTTTACGAAGGTCCGCGCACTGCTGCTGGAGAAATGCCGAACCGACGAGGCCCGTTCACGGGTGGCAGCGATGCGCTTTATGAGCCGGATAGAGCTGATAGAAAAAGCGCTGAAGCAAACAGCCGAATTCCGGCTCACACTCGGTGGCGGCGACTACTTTCCCGGTGAATTTACCCGCAACCTGTCGCAGGAGCTACGGCTGATAAGCGTACAGGGCGCAGTATTGACGGGAGACAGCCTGCAGGCCATCAGCATGCTGACAAAGACTATCCAAAGCATTCTACTCTGGTTTAAAGGACACGGCGGATTTTACCCTTCGCTGGAGGCGCTCACGGAAGGCGTTTCCTACGAAAAAGATGTTGTAGCCATCATCGGCGCGGTTATAGACGATGCCGGCCAGGTGCGCGACAATGCCTCGCGCGAGCTGATGCAGATCCGCGCAAGCCTTGCATCATCGCGGCAAACGGTTCGCCGGACTTTTGAGCATATTCTCCGCCGCCTCGGCAAATCCG
Organism: Chitinophagaceae bacterium; assembly: GCA_965246765.1. GTDB lineage: Bacteria > Bacteroidota > Bacteroidia > Chitinophagales > Chitinophagaceae > UBA1952. The sequence continues at coordinate 193,635 of CBDFFJ010000004.1, read as the reverse complement.
GCTATCTGGCCGACATCTCAGAGAGCTTTATGAATGGCAGGCGCGTTGTTGCTGTCGCCGCGGAGTACAAGCGGCAGGTGCGCGGCATTCTGCATGGCGAAAGCGACACCGCCCGCACAACGTTCATAGAGCCGGAAGAAACTATTGAGCTTAATAACGCGGTTTTTTCCCTGGAGCGTGAGGAGGGCCGGGAAATTCAGCGGATCCTGCAGGCAACGACGGCAGCGTTGGCGCCCCATGCGCCCGTGCTGCAGAAATATTACCACCTGATCGGCCTGTTTGACTTTATCCGAGCGAAAGCCGTGCTTGGCCAGGATATGAACGCCGATCTGCCTGCCTTGTCGCCGCACCCCGGCCTGAGCCTTGTAAATGCCTACCACCCGCTCCTCCTGCTGCAAAGCAAGGGCAGCGGAAAGACCGTCATACCGCTCAACCTGCATCTGGATCGTAATAACCGCATACTGATAATCTCCGGCCCGAATGCGGGCGGCAAAACAGTGAGCATGAAAACGGCAGGCTTGCTTCAGATGATGGTGCAGGCCGGACTTCTGATTCCTGCCGATCCAAGAAGCGAAGTGGGCATTTTCAAGCAGCTGATGATTCACATCGGCGATACGCAGAGCATTGAGCACGAGCTGAGCACTTACAGCGCCCACCTGCGCGACATGAAGTATTTCATGGACTTCGCGAGCGGCAAAACACTTTTTTTTATTGACGAGCTTGGCTCCGGATCGGATCCTGCCCTCGGCGGCGCATTCGCAGAAGCCATAGTAGAGGAACTTACCCGAAAGAACGCCATTGGTATTATTACTACGCACTACCTGAATCTTAAGGTGATGGCTGGCAAAGTGCCGGGCATTTTTAACGGCGCCATGATGTTTGACGAAGAGCGGCTGGAGCCACTGTACCAGCTCAGCACCGGTAAGCCGGGATCATCTTACACATTCGCCATCGCGCAGCGCAGCGGGCTGCCTGCTAAAATCATTGAGCGCGCTCGCCAGCTTACGGAGCGCGGCCATTTCAAGCTGGATAAAATACTGCATCAGACAGAGCAGCAAAGCGTGCGTCTTGGCGGAAAGGAAAAGCAGCTGGATGATCTGATGGCTGAAAATGAAAAGCTGAAGGACACTTATGGTAAGCTCATTGACAAAGAGCGCCTCAAACAGCATTACGAGACGCTGAAACTTCAGAATAAGATCAAGAAGGAAGAATTGGATTATCTGCGCGACACCGAGCGGAAATTCAAGCAGATCATCAATGACTGGAAGAAAGCAGAAAATAAGCAGGATGTGCTGGAGGCGGCTGAAAATGTGCTTTTCCGCAGAAAGCAGATCGCCGGCAATGTGTCTGCTGCGAAGAAAGCTGACAAAAACTATGATACCGTTGGCGGGCAGCCGCAGGTGGGCGATCTGGTCCGTCACAAGACCAATCATCAGGTAGGCACAGTCACTGATCTGCGTGACAAGAAGGCGACGGTAAGAATTGGCAAGCTGCCTTTTCAGGTCGGCATTGAGGAGTGGATTGTCGTGCGTAAGAAAAGCACGCTGGACGATCGTTAGCCTTTATTGCGCAGCTGCGCAATGCTAAACTGAAAGCATGGCCTTCGCCATGTTGCCTAATTTTTTCAATGCCTCGTCAAGTGCGGCGGTCCAAGGCATGCCGTAGCTCAGGCGCATGCAGTGGTGATACCGGTCTTGCATAGAGAACATGGCGCCCGGCGCGATAGAGATGCGCTGCTTCATAGCCAGCTGGTAAAGCTCCTGGGTATCTATCCGCTTGTCCAGCTCTACCCAGAGAATAAAGCCGCCTTCCGGGTGCGTCACTTTCGTACCCTCCGGAAAGTACTCGCTGATAGCGCGGATGTACTGCAGACAGTTGGCCTGAAGGGTGTGCCGCAGCTTACGAAGATGATGCTCGTAGCGGCCCGTTGCCAGAAAGTTGGCAATAGCCGCCTGTTCCGGAGAAGAATTGGTGATGCTATGATAAAGCTTCAGCTGCTTTACGGCTTCGTAATGCCTTCCGGGCGCAATCCACCCTACTCTGTAGCCCGGCGCCAGCGTTTTGGAGACTGAGCCGCACCAGAGCACAGTTCCCTCCTCATCAAAAGACTTGCAGCTTTTAGGGCGCTTCTTCCCGAAGTAAACATCGCCGTACAGGTCATCCTCAATGAGCGGAATGCCGGCCTGCCCTAGGATCTGCACCACCTCCTTCTTGGCATCGTCCGGCATACAGTGGCCAAGTGGATTACCGAAATTGGTCACAAACAGACAGGCCTTGATTTTATGCCGGACTATCGCCCCACGAAGGTCATCCGGCGCAATGCCCGTGTCAGGATGGGTAGGAAGCTCCAGCACTTTCAGCCCCAGGCTGTTCAGCAGGCGGAGTGTACCGAAATAGCTGGGGCTTTCCACGGCTACTGTATCGCCGGGTTTGGTAAGGGCCATCAAGGCAAACGCAATTGCGTTCATAGCGCCGGCAGTGGTTATCAGGTCTTCCTCGCCCAGCCTGCCGTCCCAGTTGAGCGCCCATCGGGCAATCTGCCGGCGCAATTCAGGATTGCCACGTACCTGCTCATAGGAGGTGCAGCTGTCTTCAGAGTCTCGCATGGCCTGGGCCATCGCTTTATTGAGCTTGGCAACAGGCAGCAGCGCGGCAGAAGGGACGCTCAGCGAGAATTTCGTCACCCGCGGGTCGGCAAGGCCTTCATATACTTCCGAGATCAGGGCATCTACATTCTTGTTGCGCACTGCCGGCAGGGGCTTGCTCACATCGGGCCGGCCCGGCGCCAACTGCGGACTGAATCTTACATAGTAGCCGCTTTGGGGCTTGGAGGCAATCAGGCCTTTGCCTTCCAGATGATAATATGCCTGTATCGCCGTGCTTACGCTTATGCCTTGCAGCTTGCTCAACTCCCGCACGCTCGGCAGCTTGTCGCCCACGTTCAATACATCTTCGGAAATCTGCCGTTCCAGGAGCTCTGCAACGCGCATGTAGAGGTGGTCGGTTTGTGGGTGCATTGCCGGAAGCGTTATAACTGTTATGGCCAAAAGTACAGGAATTGTATCTGTACTGTTCCGGGCGTTTATTTCACTTTTGTGTCTGTGAGTACAAAAACCAAGGCTTATCTCGCATACGCATACGTTGCGCTCATATGGGGCACTACTTATTTTGCCATTCGCGTAGCGGTGCTGCATTACCCGCCTTTTCTTATGGCAGGCGTGCGCCAGCTTGTTTCGTTCTTCATCATTGCCGCCATTGCGCTCAGCATCAACAAGAAGGTAAATTTCTCAAAGCAAAACCAGCTGCGCAATGCAATCATCGGCTTCCTGATGATCACTGTAGGCAATGGCGTGGTATCATATGCGGAGCAGGTAATCCCATCTGGAGTTGCGGCGCTGGTATGCAGCATGATGCCGATCTCTGTAGTAATACTGAACCTTCTTTTTTCCAGCGTGGAGCGGCCCGACTGGCTCATCGGCCTGGGTATGCTGCTGGGCTTTGCCGGCGTCGCCCTCATTTTCCGGAACGACCTTGCAGCCCTCAGCGACCCGCGCTATCTGTTCGGGATACTTGCCACGCTGCTTGCCACGTTTGGCTGGGGCGGCGGCAGCATCCTGAGCAAAAAATGGAGTAATCCGGTTAACCCCATGATGGACGCCGGCATGCAGGTGGGTTTCGGCGGCGTCTTCCTCCTGCTTGGCAGCCCGCTGGTAGATAACTACGCTGTAACAGACTGGCACAATACCGATGCCATGTGGGCGCTCATCTACCTGATCATATTCGGCTCTGTCATTGCCTTTACCGCATATCGTTATGCACTGAAAAATCTCCCGGTTGGCTTTGTAACAAGCTACGCATATGTCAATCCGCTGGTTGCCGTCATCATCGGCTTCTTTGCCGGCGAGGTCGTTACCGGCTGGACTGCCCTGTCCTTTGCCGCTATTATCGCTGGCGTCGCTATTGTAAACGCGGGCTACGGGCGCCGTAAAAAGCTGGCGGCCGCCGGGGCAGCTACAATAGTTACTGTTTCCGGATATAAATAATCATTCACTCCCTCAATCTCACCATCACCATGAGTACAACAATCCAGGTAAGCATTAAGCCGGAACGCGAGGTAAAGGAAACACGATCACTCCCCTTCGGGAAAATCCCTACCGAGCATATGTTCATTGCCGACTTTGCTGACGGTGAATGGCAACACGCGCAAATCCTGCCCTTCGGCGACCTGACCATGAGTCCGCTGGCCCTTTGCCTGCACTACGGGCAAACGGTGTTTGAGGGAATGAAGGCCTTTAAAATGGCCGACGGTCGTGTCAATATCTTCCGTCCGGAGAAGCACTATGAGCGCTTTGTAAAGTCGCTTACCCGCATGTGCATGCCGGTGGTGCCCTATGAATTGTTCATTCAATCGCTGGACGGCCTTATCGGACTGGACCGCGGCTGGATTCCGGGAGACGCCGACGGCTCCCTGTACATCCGGCCCTTTGTGATTGCCACGGAGGCGCGCGTGGGTGTGAAGGTGAGCGATGAGTATGTTTTTATGGTGGTGGCCACCCCTGCCTATGCATACTACAGTGAGCCGCTGCGCGTAAAGCTGGAGACGACCTTTTCAAGAGCCGCGGATGGCGGCACGGGTGCCGCAAAGTGCGGCGGCAACTACGGCGGCGCATTCTACCCTACTCAGCTGGCGCGCGCCGAAGGCTTTGACCAGGTGATCTGGACCGACGCCCGCACCCATACGCACATTGAAGAATCCGGCACCATGAACCTGATGTTTTTCTGGAACGGCCACCTGCTGACGCCGCCGCTCAGCGGCACCATCCTGGATGGCATTACGCGCGACAGCCTCCTCCGCCTTGCACAGCAGCTGGATATCCGGCAGGAAACCCGCCCCATAGACTGGATGGAGCTGGAAGCCGCGCTCGCCTCCGGCGAAAAAGTAGAAGCCTTCGGCGCAGGCACCGCGGCCGTAATCGCTCCCATACGCATCATCAGCATCAACGGGAATGATTATGAATGTTATACCGGCCCCGATGGCGTAATGTTCCGCCTGGCAGCGGCGCTGGACGATGTACAGAAAGGCAAGCGCCCAGACATTCACGGCTGGAACCACATTGTAGCATGAATAGCACCTCCGCGTACATAGTAACAACAGGCAGCGAATTAATGCAGCAGGAACGCATTCATGCCTGGCTGCACGAGCACTCGTACTGGGCTAAAGGCATTCCCCTTGAGACGGTCAGAACGATGATTGAGCATTCATTTTGTGTTGGGGTGTTTTACGAGGATGTGCAGATCGGGTTTGCGCGCTTCGTAACCGACTACGCCGTCTTTGCCTACCTCGCCGATGTGTATGTGGAAGAAGCGCACCGTGGCAAGGGCCTCAGCAAGCGCATGATGGATGTGTTGATGGGCCAGTCCTGGATACCCGGCCTGCGGCGAATCATATTGGGCACCCTTGACGCGCACGGGCTTTACCGGCAATACGGTTTCGCTGATCTTCATGCGCCCGACCGGATGATGGAGATCAAGCGCTCATCAGACATTTATCTACCCTCAAAACCCACTCCATGAGCTTCATCCAGCGCAGCACCGCGCAGTTTCAGCAGTATAAAGCGCTTGCCGAAAAGGCTATGGCGCAGCTTCCCAACGAAACGCTCCTGCGCGACCTGCCCGACGCGGATGCCAACAGCATCGTCGTCATCATTAAGCATATGCACGGCAATATGCTGAGCCGCTGGACCGCCTTCCTGACCGAGGATGGCGAAAAGCCCTGGCGTGCCCGTGAAGAGGAGTTTGGCCACGAGGCCATCTCGCGCGAGGCCCTGCTATCCGTCTGGAATGAAGGCTGGGACTGCGTGCTTGCTACAATGCGCTCCCTCACCGATGCCGAGCTTACCCGCACCATTCACATCCGCACCGAGCCTATGACGGCTATGGACGGCATAATCCGGCAGCTTACCCACTATGCCTACCATGTAGGCCAGATCGTGCTCCTGTGCAAGCAGCAGAAAGGCGACGGATGGCAGTCGCTGAGCATTCCGCGCGGCGGAACAGCTGCTTTTAATGCCGCCTTTGCCGCGCAGATAGCCGGCGCTAAAAGCTGAGCAGCGTTGCCTCGTCCAGATCTTCCAGCGTGCGCAGCTTCATGTCTGCAATGCTGAAGCGCGGATCGTCCCAATGCAGGTCGTTGGGCACGGCAATCACCTTCATGCGCGCCGCTTTCCCGGCTATCGCGCCGTTTACCGAATCTTCCAGCACGAGGCATTCGTGGGGCTCGCTGCCGAGGCTTTGCGCGCAATGCAGAAATACTGCGGGGTGCGGCTTGCCCACGGCCACCACATCGGCCGATGTGATGCAGTGAAAGCGCTCCGCAATGCCGAAGTGCGCCACCAGCGCCTCTACCATGCGCGTGGGCGACGATGTGGCCAGGCCGATCTTCAGCTCCTTTCTTTCTAATAAATGAAGCAGCGGCAGCACGCCGCGCATGATGCCGCCCTGCTCTTTGCTCAGCGCAATTATGTCGTCCAGTATTTCCTCCGCTACCGCCATTGGCGTGCTGCCCTGCCAGGGGTAATGCCGCGCCCAGTGCTCGGTGACCTCGTAGATGCGCAGCCCCGTTGTTTCTTTAAAACGCTCCGCGCTGATGCCTATGCCGTGCTTATCCGCAACGCGGTTCATAGAGACGCCCCAGAGGTTTTCGGTATCCAGCAGAAGGCCGTCCATGTCAAAGATGACGGTGGTAATCATGATGGGCGCGAAGTTGGGGCCTTCGCGGCGCAATTACCGCGGCTTAGCTCCCGGGCAATGGCGGATCGCTCACGCCATCATCATCACCGCCCGTATTTGCGCCCTGGCGCAGCATGCTCTAGTCAAAGTAGGCCATGCACTGCTCCACATCGCCGTTGTAGTACCAGGCGAGGTAATGCACATTCTTCCACAGCTGCGCCTCTACCGCATCGCGCTTGGCGGCGGTGGTGTCTTTGTCGTCGCTCACCTCGCCCTTCTTGCCTATCTGGGCGGTGCGCAGATTCTTATAGCCAGTGTGGAGGCCCGCAAATTCTGTATGCAGCTCATCGCCCAAAAAGTCGGCGTGCGTCTGCGTAAGGGTTTCCCAGCGGGCCATGAGGGTTTCAATATTGCCCTTGTCGGCGGCGGTGTATTCGGTCATTCCCTGCGGGAAAAACTGGAGATACGTAGGCTCGTCATCTATAAACGTAGCGTGGATAAAGGGCTCGCGGCGCTTTACGGTAGCCTTGAACAGGGCAATGCGGTCGTCCACCGCTTTGGTCATGCCCTTGCGCACGGCGGTGGCTACATCTTCGCTGGAGATGGCGCCGAAGTAGGCGATATGCGCGGCGCCGAGGGGGGTGAGGATGATATCCAGCGCGCCGCCGGGATTGTTGGCGGTGAGGCGGCCGAGGTGCTCTTCGGAGAACTTTTTCATGTTGTCATCCGAGATGCGGTCGTTGTCTGAGAAGGGATTTTCAAAGAAATTCCTCATGTCCTGAATAGCTGGCCTTGGCATAGGGTGTTGTTTTAAATGTGGATGAAATGTGGCGCTATATTAAAATTTACATTTCATAAAAGCAAGTCTGCAAGCTAAAATAGTTAGGAACGGCATTGTCAGAAATGACAAGGCATGTCCAAACGCCAGGAACGACTATGTCAGAAATGACAAGGGGATATAGCGAGCTCAGGAATGACGATGTCAGAAATGAACAAGGGCACATCCGGGTGTTTGGAATGACATTGTCAGAAATGACAAGGGCATTTTTAGCCTCCCGGGTTCTATTGTCAGAAATGACAAGGCCTATACTGGATTCAGGAATGACCTTGTCAGAAATGACAATGGCGGCACCTGTCATTGCGGGCTTGACCCGCAATCTCTTGCGCGATTGCCCATGTTATCATCCCACAGCGCGGGATTAGCAATCCCGCGCAAGCTGGTAGCGGATTTGCAATCCGCGCTATTACGTCTGCTTACCTAAAAAGGGGATGGCAAATCCCCACACATGTTGCGCGGGATTGCAAATCCCGCGCTGCGGGGGTTCTGCACACATCGTAGCAGGGCTCAGGGAATGGCATGTGCAGAACTGCACATACAGGTTTGGAGGCTGCGGATGGCTTGTGCAGAACTGCACATGCCATATAAAGGTCTTGGCTGTGTGCTGTGCAGAATTGCACAAAAACCGGCCGGGGGTGGCGCGGCACATCCGTGAGCCCCGGCTGCGTGTCTCCACGCAACGGAACGTGTATCATTGCGGTTCCCGCCATTGTTGGTCTCCCGCCATTGCTGGTCTTATGACAACAATATATGGGCAGGTGCATCGGGATTCGTTGTTGGTGACAACACCAACAACGGCAGAAATGGCAGAATACTTTGGGGTTATCGCACTAGCACGAAGTCAATTTTCAATGGAGCAATCTTATCATTCACCCTCCCATAAAAAAGCTGATAAAAATTATTAAAAGCACTGTCTGTATAGCCTGGCGGCACACCGCAGCCTACGGAATAGTTCTGACTTCCTTCTTCTTTCACCATATAACTGTAGTGGCCTGCAGAATCGGTGCGGAGGGAGTCATAAATAGTGAAGGCCGGCCCGTTGCCAATACCAGAATACGACGGTCTTCTGCCAATGAATATCCAGGCACCTGCCATGCCTTTGTTGAGGCTGGTATCGTACACGCCGCCGCTGACCGGAATGTATAGGTATTGCCGGGCACCCTCAGGTTTGTTGCAGGACAGTACGCAAATAACCACGCACGAGAGCGCTGCCAATGAGAACCATTTTATGACTGGGATTATAGACATGCGCTTTGATTTTTTGATGCTGCTGGCGATTTTAATCAACAGCTTCCCACAAGCTACGAATCCGCTGCCGCTCATAAGACTTGACAATGGCGGAAAATAAAAAAGACCGCCCATCTCTGAGCGGTCTTTTGACTTTTACCTTTTACCTTTTGAATTATTCCTCATCATCAAACTCCAGCACAGCGCGGGAATTCATGAGGAGTTCCATTTCTTCCTTAGAGCCTACCACGAGGTCGTTATAATCGCGCATACCTGTACCCGCCGGGATGAGGTTGCCGGTAATTACGTTTTCCTTCAGGCCTTGCAGGTTGTCGGTCTTGCCGTTGATGGCCGCTTGTGAGAGCACCTTCGTTGTTTCCTGGAAGGAAGCCGCGGAAATCCATGAGCGGGTACCAAGGGATGCCTTGGTGATACCGAGCAGCAGCGGCGCCGATGTGGCGGATGATGCGTCGCGGTATTCAACCGGCTTCTTATCGGCGCGCTTCAGGGCGGAGTTCTCTTCGCGGATTTCGCGGATGGTTACAATCTGGCCGGCTTTCAGCGTTTCGCTGTCACCGCCTTCGGTGATTACTTTCTTGTCAAAAATCCAGTCGTTCTCTGTCTGGAAGTCTGCCTTGTCTTCAGTATCGTCTTCCAGGAACTTGGTGTCGCCCGGGTCAACGATGGTCACCTTGCGCATCATCTGGCGGACGATTACCTCAATGTGCTTGTCGTTGATGTTTACACCCTGCAGGCGATACACTTCCTGGATTTCGTTCACGAGGTATTCCTGTACAGCGAACGGCCCCTTGATGGCGAGGATATCGCTCGGCGTAGTCGCACCATCAGAAAGCGGAGCGCCGGCCTTCACGAAGTCGCCATCCTGCACCATGATGTGGCGTGTGAGCGGAACGAGGTATTTCTTGACGAGGCCTTCGCGGCTTTCTACAGTGATTTCGCGGTTACCGCGCTTTACACCGCCGAAGCTTACTACGCCGTCTATTTCAGCAACTACAGCAGGGTTGCTTGGGTTACGTGCTTCAAAAAGCTCCGTTACCCGCGGCAGACCACCGGTGATGTCGCGGCTGCGGCCCATCACGCGCGCAATCTTCACGATTACGTGGCCGTTCTGAACCGTCTGCCCGTCTTCCACCACGATGTGTGAGCCTACCGGCAGGTTGTATGATTTGCTGTCCTTGCCATCAATGGTGATAACCGGAATCTTGGTCTTGTCCTTTGTTTCAATCACCACCTTCTCGCGGTGACCGGTTTGCTCGTCAGCTTCTTCACGGAAGGTTACGCCTTCAATGATATTGTCAAAGCGAACAGAACCGCTTACTTCTGAAATGATAACGGCGTTGAACGGATCCCATGTGCAGATAACGTCGCCCTTGCTCACCTTCTGGCCATCCTTGGCCTTGAGGATAGAACCATAAGGAACGTTGTTAGTGATGAGCAAGCGGTCGGCCTTTACATCAATAATCCGAGCCTCACCGGTACGGCCGATAACGACTGTTTCTTTCTGGCCTTCTGCATTTGTATAGGTTGTTGTACGAACGCCGTCAAACTGGAGCGTACCGTCAAACTTCGCATTAAGGTTGCTCTCAATAGCGCTTGCACCAGCCACACCACCCACGTGGAAGGTACGAAGGGTAAGCTGTGTACCCGGCTCACCGATAGACTGCGCAGCGATGATACCAACGGCATCACCCTTCTGCGCCATGTAACCGGTCGCGAGGTTCTTACCATAGCACTTCGCACAAACACCGCGCTTGCTTTCGCAAGTCAGTACAGAGCGGATTTCCACCATTTCAATAGCGGTCTCGTCAATGTTGCGGGCAACATCTTCCGTGATTTCTTCGCCAGCGCTGATTACGAGCTTATCGGAAAGCGGGTCGTAAACGTCGTGCAGGGAAGTACGGCCGAGGATACGGTCGTAAAGTGGTTCTACGATGTCCTCGTTATCCTTCAGGGCAGTTGTTGCGATGCCGCGGAGCGTGCCGCAATCTTCTTCATTAATCACCACATCCTGCGCAACGTCAACCAGACGACGCGTGAGGTAACCGGCATCTGCCGTCTTAAGGGCGGTATCGGCGAGACCCTTACGGGCACCGTGGGTAGAGATGAAGTACTCAAGAACCGAAAGACCGGTCTTAAAGTTGGAAAGGATTGGGTTCTCAATGATTTCTGAACCGGAAGAGCCAGAGCGGCGCGGCTTGGCCATCAGACCCCGGAGGCCTGCGAGCTGCTTTACCTGCTGCTTGGAACCACGGGCGCCGGAATCAAGCATCATGTACACAGAGTTGAAGCCCTGCTTGTCCGCCTGCATTTCCTTAATCAGCGTCTCTGTTACGCGCGTATCTACGCGGCTCCAAATGTCAATGATTTGGTTGTAGCGCTCGTTGTTGGTGATGAGACCATTGTTATAGTTCTCCATCACATCGTCCACTTCTACCTGCGCGGCGGCTACCAGTTCCTCCTTCACGGCAGGAATGGTAAGGTCGTTGATAGAGAAGGAAAGTCCGCCGCGGAATGCGGTACGGAAACCAAGCGTCTTGATATCATCCAGGAACTGTACAGTTTCCGGAATAGTTGTGTTCTTAAGGATGTCGCCGATGATTTCGCGAAGGCTCTTCTTGGTCAGAATGGCATTCACATAACCACTGCGCTTAGGCACGAATTGGTTGAAGAGTACGCGGCCAACGGTTGTTTCCGTCAGCTTTAGTTCCAGCTGGCCTTCCTTATTGCGCACGTTCACGCGCACCTTAATCCATGCGTGCAGGTCAACACGGCCTTCGTTGTGCGCCATGATAACTTCATCCGGGCCGTAGAAGGTCATGCCTTCGCCCTTCATCACTTCGCCGTTGATGCTCTTCTTGCCCTTAGAGATGTAGTACAGACCAAGCACCATGTCCTGAGAAGGAAGGGTGATCGGCGTACCATTCTGCGGGTTCAGGATATTGTGAGAAGCCAGCATCAGGAGCTGCGCCTCCAAGATAGCTGCATTGGAAAGTGGTACGTGAACCGCCATCTGGTCACCGTCAAAGTCGGCGTTGAAGGCAGAACAAACGAGCGGGTGGAGCTGAATAGCCTTACCCTCAATCATCTTCGGCTGGAAGGCCTGGATGGAAAGACGGTGAAGTGTTGGGGCGCGGTTTAGCATTACCGGGTGACCCTTCAGGACGTTTTCCAGGATGTCCCAGATAACGCTCTCCTTGCGCTCTACCATCTTCTTCGCGCTCTTCACCGTCTTCACAATGCCGCGCTCAATGAGTTTGCGGATAATGAATGGTTTAAACAGCTCGGCAGCCATGTCCTTCGGAAGACCGCACTCATGCAGCTTCATTTCAGGGCCTACCACGATTACAGAACGACCGGAGTAGTCAACGCGCTTACCAAGCAGGTTCTGACGGAAACGGCCTTGCTTGCCTTTCAGAACATCTGACAAAGACTTCAGCGCGCGTCCGCCTTCCGCCTTTACGGCATTAGACTTACGGGAGTTATCAAACAGGGAATCCACAGCTTCCTGCAGCATCCGCTTTTCATTCCGCAGGATTACTTCAGGTGCCTTGATCTCAATCAGACGCTTCAAACGATTGTTACGAATGATTACACGGCGATAGAGGTCGTTCAGGTCAGAAGACGCAAAACGGCCACCATCCAGTGGAACGAGCGGACGCAGTTCCGGTGGAATAACCGGGATGTACTGCATAATCATCCACTCCAGCTTATTCTCTACGCGGCTGTTCGCATCGCGGAAAGCTTCTACTACGCTCAAGCGCTTCAGGGCTTCCTGCTTGCGCTGCTGGGATGTTTCATTCGCGGCAGCATTACGCAGGTCGTAAGAAAGCGAGTCCAGGTCAATGCGGGAAAGCAGCGCCTGAAGGCTTTCTGCGCCCATCTTAGCGATGAACTTATTCGGGTCTTCGTCCGGCAGCATGGCATTCTCGCGCGGAAGAGCGTCAAGAATTTCGAGGTACTCATCTTCAGTGATGAGCTGAAGCGTCGTGCCTTCTTTTTCTTTCAGGTTGAGCTTTGTGCGAATCATCTCGTCCGCGGCACCGCCCTGTACCACCACATAACGCTCGTAGTACACAATGCTCTCCATCTTCTTGGAAGAAGTGCCGAGCAGGTAGCCGATTTTATTCGGCAGGGATTTGAAGTACCAGATGTGTACAATAGGCACCACGAGCTTGATGTGGCCCATGCGCTCACGGCGTACTTTCTTCTCCGTCACTTCTACGCCGCAACGGTCGCAAACGATACCCTTGTAGCGGATACGCTTGTACTTGCCGCAATAGCATTCGTAGTCCTTTACGGGACCGAATATCTTCTCGCAGAACAGGCCGTCACGCTCGGGCTTGTAGGTCCGGTAGTTGATAGTCTCCGGCTTCAATACCTCACCGAATGAACGGTCAAGGATATTATCAGGCGATGCGAGGGAGATGGTGATTTTGTTGAAACCCGGTTTTGGTTTCAGGTCCTTCTTGATAGCCATTTCTTTATTAGTAGTTTGTTTTGTAGAGAGTAGGTTATGAAGTTCGCTTTGGCGGCATGCCCTTCAGTTTCATTTGCGCGTAGTATGGATGTTCCGGGTTGACTACCATCTCTCTGCGATGTGGATGTATAATAACATCCAGGTCTTCCATTGTAATGGCGCCAAACAGTGGCTCATTATCGCCTGGCAAAACCATCGCATCCGTGTGGCATGCGCGATTGCTAAACACCACTTTGATGGGTCCGACTACATCATATTCTACCACGCGTCCGTCTGCTAACTGTCCTTTACGTGTTTTGATTGTTGGCAAGTCCAATTGCTCTCTGATTGTTTCGTTGATGCAGGTGTATTCACTTCCGGAGTCCACGAGCATTGTAACTGGCATGCGTTTGATTTCTTCCTCGCCAATAATGTGACGACGCGCCATTTCAATGTCGCCTGCGTTTATCAATTCAATATCTGCGTAAATCAGTCCCATGATATTGTCGTAAAGAGCAATGTAGAGACGCTTAATCGCGTCTCTACATCCGCTTCATAATTATTCAAACTTCAGTTCAAGCCCTAAACCACGTAATTCGTTCACAAGTACATTGAAGGACTCAGGTGTCCCAGGCTTAGGAACATTATCACCCTTAACAATGCTCTCGTACGTCTTCGCGCGGCCAACAATATCATCCGACTTCAGTGTAAGAAGTTCCTGCAGGATGTTGGACGCCCCATATGCCTCCAGCGCCCACACCTCCATTTCACCGAAACGCTGACCACCGAACTGCGCCTTACCACCCAGCGGCTGCTGTGTAATGAGGGAGTATGGGCCGATAGAACGCGCGTGCATCTTATCGTCAACCATGTGGTGCAGCTTAATCATGTAGATGATACCTACCGTCGCTTTCTGGTGAAAACGCTCTCCGGTTTCGCCATCATACAGATAAGTGTGACCGAACTCCGGCAGACCGGCTTCCTTCACCAGCTCACCGATTTCTTCAACGCTTGCGCCGTCAAAGATTGGCGTCGCGAACTTCACACCCAGCTTCTCACCAGCCCAGCCAAGAACAGTTTCGTAAATCTGTCCAAGGTTCATACGGCTTGGTACGCCGAGTGGGTTCAGAACGATATCAACCGGTGTTCCGTCTTCCAGGAACGGCATATCTTCCGCACGAACAATACGTGCTACGATGCCCTTGTTTCCGTGGCGACCCGCCATCTTATCACCCACCTTCAGCTTACGCTTTGATGCGAGATAAACCTTCGCAAGCTTCAACACACCAGCCGGCAATTCATCACCGATTGAGAGGTTGAACTTCTCGCGCTTGTAGCGGCCCAGCTCTTCGTTATACTTAATGCTATAATTGTGCAGGAGCTGATTAATCATCTCATCTGTCTCCGCTTCGCCAGTCCAGTTCAGCGGGTTTACAGTGGAATAATCAATGGAGCCCAGCGTCTTCGTGTTGAACTTACCACCCTTAGTGATAACCGGCTCGCCGAAGTTGTTTTGAACGCCCGCTGATGTTTTATTGCTGAGGATAGTCATCAGCTTTTCCATCAACAGCTCCTTGATGCCTGTCGTGTTCTTCGTGTGTACTTCTTCAATCTTCTCAAGCGCAGCCTTCTCACGCACCTTAGAGTTCTTATCCTTCTTAGCGCGCTGGAAAAGTTGCTTTTCAATAACGATACCTTCTGTACCTGATGAAGCCTTCAGCGAAGCATCCTTGGCATCACCGGCCTTGTCGCCGAAGATGGCGCGGAGGAGCTTTTCTTCCGGAGTCGGGTCAGTTTCACCCTTCGGGGTAATCTTACCAATCAGGATATCGCCTTCGCCGATGTGTGCGCCGATGCGGATGAGGCCGTTCTCGTCCAAATCCTTCGTTGCTTCTTCAGAAACGTTCGGAATGTCGGAGGTCAGCTCTTCTTCGCCCAGCTTGGTGTCGCGCACTTCCAGCTCATACTCGTCAATGTGTACGGATGTGAACCAGTCTTCACGGGCTACCTTTTCGTTGATTACGATGGCATCCTCAAAGTTGTAACCCTTCCAAGGCATGAACGCCACTTTCAGGTTCCGGCCCAGTGCCAGCTCTCCCGCCTGCGTTGCATAGCCTTCTGTGAGGAAGTCGTGCTGCTTCACCTTCTGGCCCTTGCGAACGCATGGACGCAGCGTGATAGACGTGCTCTGGTTAGTCTTCTTATATTTTGTGAGGCGGTACACCTTCAGGTCGTCGTCAAACGATACCAAACGGGCCGCTTCATTGCGGTTGTAGCGCACGTGAATCTCGTTCGCGTCAACGTATTCAATTACACCATCGCCTTCGGCGTGGATTTGAATACGCGCATCGCGGGCAGCACGGCCTTCAAGACCTGTACCAACGATTGGCACTTGCGGACGAATCAGCGGAACGGCCTGACGTTGCATGTTTGAACCCATCAGGGCACGGTTGGCGTCATCATGCTCCAGGAACGGAATCAGTGATGCAGACAGACCCACGATTTGATTCGGCGCCACGTCCATGTATTCTACTTCGTCCGGCGGCAGCAGCGGGAAGTCGCCGGTCTGGCGGCTTGTTACAGTTGCGCCGGTGAAATTGCCCTTGTCGTCCATAGGCACATTGGCCTGGGCAATCTTAGCTTCGTCTTCTTCTTCTGCAGATAGATAGTGTTGGTTCTTCAGGTCAACCTTGCCGCCCTTCACCTTGCGGTATGGCGTTTCAATGAAGCCCATTTCATTAATCTTCGCGTGTACGCAAAGTGTTGAAATCAGACCGATGTTCGGGCCTTCCGGCGTCTCAATAGTACAGAGACGGCCGTAGTGAGAATAGTGTACGTCACGAACCTCAAAGCCCGCACGCTCACGGCTCAGACCGCCTGGGCCGAGTGCCGAGATACGGCGCTTGTGGGTGATTTCAGAAAGTGGATTCGTCTGGTCAAGAAACTGCGACAGCTGGCTTGTACCAAAGAAGGAGTTGATTACGGAAGAAAGCGTACGCGCATTAATCAGGTCAATCGGCGTGAACACCTCATTGTCCCGAACGTTCATCCGCTCGCGGATGGTACGCGCCATACGCGCCAAGCCTACGCCAAACTGCGCAAACAGCTGCTCGCCTACCGTGCGCACGCGACGGTTGGAGAGGTGGTCAATATCGTCAATATCAGCCTTGCCGTTCGTCAGGCGAACGAGGTACTTGATGATGGTGATGATGTCTTCCTTGGTAAGAACCTTCTTCTCAATCTTGATATCCAGACCGAGCTTACGGTTAATCTTATAGCGGCCTACTTCGCCGAGGTCATAACGTTTGTCGGAAAAGAAGAGCTTTTCAATAATGCCGCGCGCCGTCTCATCATCCGGGGCATCAGAGCCGCGGAGCTGACGATAGATGTGCTGCACTGCTTCCAGCTCAGAGTTGGAAGTATCCTTATTCAGCGTGTTGTATATAATAGAGTAGTCACCACTCAGCTCTTCCTTCTGCAGGAACACCGTCGGGATGTTCATTTCCTGAATCATCGCAGCGTTGTCCTCGTCCAGAACGCTATCACGGTCAAGCACTACTTCATTACGCTCAATAGATACTACTTCGCCGGTGTCCTCATCTACGAAGTCTTCCGTCCAGCTGCGCAGTACGCGGGCTGCCAGGCGACGACCGATGTGGGCACTCAGCGTCTTCTTATCCGTCTTCACCTCATCGGCCATGCCGAAGAGCTGCAGGATGTCCTTATCTGTTTCGTAGCCAATAGAGCGCAGAAGCGTAGTTACCGGGAATTTTTTCTTACGGTCAATGTACGCGTACATCACATTGTTGATGTCCGTCGCAAACTCCATCCACGCGCCCTTGAACGGGATTACGCGGGCGGAATAAATCTTGGTGCCGTTCGGGTGCACGCTCTGTCCGAAGAATACGCCTGGAGAGCGGTGCAGCTGGCTTACAACAACGCGCTCAGCACCGTTCACTACGAACGTACCGCGCGGCGTCATGTACGGGATGTTGCCCAGAAACACATCCTGAACGATGGTTTCAAAGTCAATGTGCTCTTCGTCATTACAGCTCAGCTTCAGCTTCGCCTTCAGCGGAACGCTGTACGTGAGGCCGCGGTCCATACACTCCTCAATGGAGTAGCGTGGCGGGTCAACGAAGTAATCCAGAAACTCCAGCACAAAGATGTTGCGCGTGTCCGTGATGGGGAAGTTCTCGTTAAACACGTTGAACAAGCCCTCATTGTTACGCTTGTCAGGCGTCGTCTCCAGCTGGAAGAATTCCTTGAACGCCTGGAGCTGAATCGCCAGCAGGTCCGGGGTATCCGCTACATCTCCTATCTTGCCGAAGTTGATGCGGCCGGAAGCCGTTTTCTTGGTTATGTTAGCCATAGTATATTGAGTCCTTTTTCTTGCAGTTTTAGGGCTGACCAATACAGACGTCAAAAAGCCCGAAGGAAAAGGGTCGCTTTTTCCTTGCGGGTAATTACGGTATTAGTTGCTTATTACAATCAGTGATGGGTGCACGCGCGGACTGCAAATATAGGGCGAAGCGGTGGCTTGAAGCAAATATTATTCCAAACGGCGCCGACAACAAATTCTTTTTCTAAAAACTTTTTGTTTTAGAGAAGCGCCTACATTTATCGCATCTAAACGCATAACGCATTATGCCTTTCAAATACAAAGCCGTTCAACGCAATTCTCAGCCCGGTAAAAAGGGCGGAACTTTAAAATGGTATGCCTCTGCCGCCGAGCGTGAAGAGATAAACATAGATGAATTGGCGCGGCAAATCGCGCAGCGGAGCACCCTGAGTGTGGCGGACAGCCGCGCGGCAGTCATTGCCATTACGGAATTGATACCCGACTATCTTTCGCAAGGCACTATTGTAAGGCTTGGCGAGTTGGGCGATTTGCGGGTAGCCCTTAGCAGTGATGGTGTTGCAAACCAAGATGAAGTCACTCCAAATGTAATCCGTGAGGCGCATATCAACTTTCGGCCCGGTGATACTTTACAGGCGATGCTGAAGAATATGGAGTATAGGAAGGAGTAGGGAAGTTTTCGGGGAAAGTGGTTGGAGTTTTCAGGGAAACTTGGGGAAGTTTTCGGAGAAACTTACGATAGTTCTCATAGTTAGCCATCAAACGCATTATTGTTAGCTAACGGAAACATTAATTTACAAAATCACCAATGGAAAATAGTCAACTTAAAATTATAAACCATTTTATGCAAAAGAACTTCCTTTTAATAGTCGCTCTAATAGGGTTTAGAATGACTGCACTAAGTCAAAACCTTGCTCAATCCAACTGCGAAGCCTGTTATCAAACTATTAATGCCGCTTTTGCGCCCAATATGGCTCGGCTCTTCAATTATACTAATACCACCGACATAAATGAATCATTCAAGTCTTGGTTTTTTAGTGATGATTTTGTAAAGTATGTAAACAGTAATAGTACTGGTCTTACAATTCCCATTTATGGTGTGCCTTTAAACTTTTCTCATGACGAAAACTCAGATTGGCAGAGGCGAAAAACCATTATAGAACAAAAAAACCTGCAATTAGACGACCATTTTTTCACACAATTCTGGAGTCTTAATCCTGACATTGGAATGGCAAATGAATTCAACAGGGCTTTACAATCCTGTAATGAAAATCCTTGTCAAGAAAGTGAGGGACGTTTAGTTTTTTTAAAAAAAGTTGATAGAACTGAGAATAGTGTAGTTATACAATTTCAATTTACACCAGTTGAAGATGGCCAAAATTATCCCGTAATTGAAGGTTTAGAGTATGATAGAAGCATTTTCTCTTTGAATGACAAAAAATGGATTGGTAAATCTATCGGAAAAACTAATGCAATTATATTAAAGAGAAAGTCTGGAACAAAATGGACAAGGAGTTTTTTTAGTTTAAATTTTAAGAAGGGAATTAAAGGAATAAGTTTCTTTATTGATGGGGAGATGACTCCAGGTTTTATTACTTACAATGCAATATCAGGAGTAATGATTCCATCATGTCAACCATATAATGAAAAAACTTTTACAAACGAAGGAAATCATAATAATCACCTTGGAATTTTTTTGAAAACCGGTACCAAATTAGGTGATTATATAAGTGGAGGTGGCGATTCTTTTGAAGCTTTTTATGTAAATGAACCTACAGCTGGAGGTCAACCTACACAATTATTACAAAGAACTTTACCCATACTTTCTGATGGGCGAAAATATAAAGATATACAATTGATAAGGCAAGGTGCAAACGATGAACAAGTTTATAACTATGTTCAAACTTATATTGATTATTACGAAAACGGTGTTGTAAAACCAGGTTTAACTGAATCTAATCAAGTTAGAGTAAGAATATATGACCGCTCTAAGTGGGTACGATTCAGTATAGCTGGACAAATTTGTTCATATTCTGCTCAACAAATTCCTGGTGAACTGAATGTAAATTTTGACGCTACTAATACTGCATTAATTGACTTACCGGCAAACTGCCTTTCTGCTATTATGGTGATTCAAAAAAATGGGATTTTATATAGAGTTAACTTACTAGACGTTAAGAATAACACTCCAGAAGTTAATGTGCATTTTATGATTACGCCGCCTGAACAAGGTAAACATGTTTATGCAGTAAAGTATAGAAGTTGACCAACCCAGTTCGGCGTAGCCTATAATTATAACAGCCCCACCCGTTCGGCGTAGCCTATAATTCATAATAGTTCGGCGAAGCCTGTGGCTTCGTCGGACTATGGTGTAGCCTGTGGCTACAGTACATCCAAAAGCGCAACCTTAATCGGCCCCACCTGCCGCCCTGCTATATAATCCGCCGCGCTGCTGTACAGCCAATAATGCGCTTCCGCCAC
The DNA here is from genome assembly GCA_965246765.1 of Chitinophagaceae bacterium. Taxonomy (GTDB): domain Bacteria; phylum Bacteroidota; class Bacteroidia; order Chitinophagales; family Chitinophagaceae; genus UBA1952. Next base: position 173,523 of record CBDFFJ010000004.1, on the reverse strand, counting down.
CAGCCCGGCCTTTACAGGGTTATTATGCAGGTAGTCCATCTTCTGCCGAATAAATTTATTGCTCCACAGCTCCTCAGGATGGTTGTCATGGCTCCAGACCTGAAAGTCCTTATTGCGCGCGTGGCCACCTGCGGCGTATTCGCAAACCATCGTCAGCCACTCGCAGCGGCTTTCTGAGCCTTCCTGAATTTGTTTGAAGATAGCTTTGGACGTAAAGCTCTTCATATCGCGCAGGATACCAGACAGATTGCCGTTGGCAGCCGATAAAATGCAGTGTATATGATTGCTCATAAACACATAAGCAAGAACGCGAAGACCTTTGTGCTCAATGCAATAATTGATGCTGTCCACGACAATATCGCGGTAAACCTGCCGCGTAAAGATGTCGGCCCAGTTCTGCTAAGTCTATGATAGTTCTGCCAAGTCTTCGGACTTGGCAGGCGCGGCGGGCAATCTTCAGATTGCAGTCCTACGCATACTGGTTTAAGTCTTGCGAAGCAGACTTAAACCCAGAATAGAAGCAAGTCTCCGACTTGCAAAACCATTGCAAGACACAGTCTTGCCGTCATCCATCATTGAAGTCTGCTTCGCAAGACTTCAACGAGTGTTGTGAGTGTTGTGAACGTTATGAATGATTGAGAAGATTTTGTAGGTTGGCGTTTTAATAAACGCCATGGCCACCCGCTACCGCTTCGGCGATTCACTCATTCCGCATTTCATTACTTACTCCACCGTACAATGGGCTGATGCGCTGAGCCGGCCTCATTACAAGGACATCATAATGGCCAGCCTGCGGCATTGCATTGATGAGAAAGGATTGGTGCTTCATGCGTATGTCATCATGAGCAATCACGTCCACCTCATAGCCTCTGCCGCCCGCCCGGATATTGCGCTGGAAGACATCATGCGCGACCACAAAAAGTTCACTTCCCGCCAACTGACGGCTGCGATTGACAATCCATCTGAGAGCCGCCGCAATTGGCTGCTTTGGCTCTTTCGCAGCGCCGCCGAAAAGAACAGCAACAATAAAACCCATCAATTCTGGCAGCAGGACAATCATCCGATTGAATTGATAAGCTGGGAGATGATTGAACAGCGGCTGAACTATCTCCACGAGAATCCCGTGCGGGCGGGATTGGTTTGGGAAGCGCAACAGTATGTTTATAGCAGCGCCTTGGAGTATTCCAGCGGCATTCAGCCGGGGCGGCTGCCGCTTGTGCTTTTGCAGGGTTGATTTTGCAAGTCGGAGACTTGCTGCTATTACTGGTTTAAGTCTGCTTCGCAAGACTTAAACCAGTAGTGGAAACCGCACCACCTGAGAGCCTGTCATGCCCAACCGGCACAATTATTTTCACGCATCAGGCATTGTAAAAACATTCCAATGCCAAACATCCAAAACAAGAAAGTAGCCGTGCTCGCCACAGACGGCTTTGAGCAATCCGAACTCCAAAAGCCGGTTGAAGCCCTGAAAGAAGCGGGCGCAACTGTAGAAATCATTTCCCTGAAAAGCGGCTCCATCAAGGGCTGGGACGAGAAAGACTGGGGCGATGAAGTAAACGTTGATAAAACGGTTGACAGCGTCAAGGCTGCAGACTATGATGCGCTCGTGCTGCCCGGCGGCGTCATGAATCCTGATACGCTGCGCACCAACAAAGACGCGGTCGCATTCGTCAGCGACTTTATGACCGCAATGAAACCCGTTGCTGCTATTTGCCACGGTCCATGGACGCTCATTGAAGCGGGCGCGCTGAAGGGCCGCAAATTAACTTCCTGGCCTTCTCTGAAAACGGACATAGAGAATGCAGGCGGTACTTGGATGGATGAGGAAGTAGTGACAGACAAAGGACTCGTCACGAGCCGAAAGCCTGCCGACCTGCCCGCATTTTGTAAGAAGATGATTGAAGAAATTGCAGAAGGTCCGCACAACCGCTAAAGCCATTCTATAAAAAAGCAGCGCCGGCAATAGCCAGCGCTGCTTTTTTCTGCATATAAGCGGCTATGATTAATTACGCCGGCTCAAACATTTTCAGAAACTGAAGCTCCTTCTCACTGTACTTCCCGCTGTCAATGCCGGGCAGTTTGTAGTCTTCTTTTACAAAGCCGCCCATAGCCGTGCCGGGCTTAGAGGCGTGGTTGCCGAACTTGTTCTTGAACGGCTGTGATACCTTGTGCCACATGGACTCCTGATAGACGCCTTGCGTATTTTCCATTCCTTCTACAATGATGGACGAGCTGCCGATAAAGGACAGCGCCTTTTTCTTGACCGGCTCCAGCGCATGCTTGAGGCGCAGCACCTCCTGCGTCCAGTTTTGCTTGCCCATATTGGCCACGTCAAAGTTCATGATGGTAAAATCGCCCTGTACGCATACATAGTAGCAGCCGAGTATCGGGCAGGTGTTGAAGATGGTGACGTCAATATTACCAGCCTCAATCTTGGCATTGGCTGCATTCATCTGCTTGTATTGCTTGGAGAGCTCATACAGGTTGTGCAGCAGCATGAGCATGCCTTCTACGGCGCCGACAATGCTGTCGCCGGGCACCATTGCTGCGAGCAGACCTGCCTTGGCGGCAAATGCGGAACCATGAATGGCGGCTTCCTTTCCGTTTCTGATTATCTCATCGTCTATTATCTGGGTAATTGCCGCGAGCGCACCGCCTGCGTCGCCGGGCCGCACATCGCCTTTCCTGCTTTCCATTTCTGTAAGGTCAAACTGGCCCATGATCATGTTGATGATGTTCATGATCGTCTTTCCACCGGAGCTGATGGTGCCTACAAGCGGGGCGCAGTCCAGCGCAAAATCAGCCGCGCCCGTACCGAGTGCCATTTCAACCAGGCTGTTTCTTTGCCCTTCGGGAATGCCATGCAGGATTGACTCAATGCCTTGCTGAAGCTGTGTTGCAATGGACCTCACCTGCGAGACGCCGCCGGCAACGCCTTTGGCGTCCTGGCCAAAGGCCGCCGCTTTACCGAGCTTGCCGCCACTGTTCTTAAGCTTTTGGTTGCCTTTGAGCTTCCGGTCGTTGATAGCCTGCAGAAACATGTTTGAAAAAACGACGCGGCGCCCGGCAAACATCTGCGCGGAGGCGCGACGAATCTGGCTTCTCACTAAAGATTTTGCTTCCGAATCGGCCATCTTCTCCGACTGCGACATTGGCTTTGCTGCAGTGGACATATACCCAAGCTGCTGGGCCAGTTTCTCTACCGCCTTTTTCTGATTGCGCACGCTGCGGTGCCAGTCTTGCCCTTTTTTGTTTTGACTGTCTATCCAAAACGTCAGCGCCTTCAGCGCCTCGGCCGAGTTGCGCGCTTTTACGAAGTTGTCAATCTTCTTTAGTTCTTCGCTGCGCGATTTGATGAGCGAATGGGTGTCCTTCATCCATTCGTCATAGGTCATTGTTAGCGGCATAGCAGATGGTTTTTTTGGATTGAAAATTTGAGTGAAAAGTAATTCAACTTAAGTAAATCCACACAATTTATTTATATCCCTATTCCATGATGCTTTGATTAAAGAAAAAGTCGTGCAGAAGCTTCCTGCGCTTATACTGCACAAGCTCAGGATGATTCTAAATATTGAGCGTGATAAACAATATCGCATTAGCTGATATTGCAACTTTATAGGTAAAGAAGAGTGCAGGCTGGCGCTTTTTTAAAATTGAGCGGGGAAGCTTAAAAAGTCTATGTCAGCCATCCGCAACCCAATATCACGTGAGTTGTCGCGCCAAAGTATGAAGAAACTATGCATCCGTAGTCATTCTGCCCCGGCCGACGTTTAACACTTCTCATTAAGGCATGCACTGGTATTCCCTTATTTTTGCCCCTACTCTATGCGCGCTGTAAGCCGGATCCTGCTTTTTTTTGCTGCTATTGCTTTTGTTCTGACTACTTCCTGTTCACCTTATGAAAAGGTGCGGAAAAGCTCAGATGTAAATCTGAAGCTGACGAAGGCCAATGAATATTACGATAAGAAGAAGTATCAGCGGGCTAATGAGCTGTATCACGACCTCTTGCCGGTATTGCGCGGCACGCGCAATTACGAGCAGCTATTTTATCGTTACGCTTATACTTTCTATTATCAGAAAGATTATCCGACGGCTGCTTTGTATTTCAAAAACTTCACGGGCTACTTTCCGAATAGCAAGGACGCTGAGGAGTGCGAATTTATGCATGCTACCTGTTTGGTAAAAATGAGTCCGAAGGCAAATTTGGATCAGACAAACACCATTAAGTCCATGGAGGCTTTGCAGTCCTTCATCAATACACACCCGGAAAGCAAGCGGCTTGCGGAGGCGAATCAGTTTATTGATGAAAATCGTAAGAAGCTGGAAACCAAGGAAGCGAGCGCTGCCCGTCTGTATTATAATATAGGTCAGTTTAAGGCTGCAGCAATTGCCTACAAGGATGTGATCAATCAGTATCCGGAGTCGCCAAACAGCGATTATTATCAGTATATGGTTGTGAAATCATTTTATAATTACGCGGAATCCAGCATCACCGAAAAACAGATTGAGCGCTACGCCAGCACGGTGGCTGCATTTAATGACCTGAAAGCTGCTTATCCAAGCTCTACCTTTGTAAAAGACGCAGAGCGCTATGAGCTGCTGGCAAATAACAACATTAGAAAATCACAACCTCAATAATGAGCACACTTACCAAGAAGTCAAATTCCGCCATTAACTCGCTCGTAGAGACGCGTGACGTAGTGGCTATGAAAGAAAAGACCGGCAACCTTTATGAGAGCATTACGGTGATCTCCCGCCGTGCTAACCAAATCAATATCAACATCAAGGAGGAGCTGCACAAGCGCCTGGACGAGTTCAATGCCATCCTCGGCGACAACCTGGAAGAAGTGAATGAGAACAAGGAGCAGATTGAGGTAAGCCGCGTATATGAGCGCATGGCAAACCCGGCGCTACAGGCTACTGCCGAATTTATAAACGATGAGATTTATTACAAGAAGTAAGCGAAGGCTGATTTATAGCACATACTGAAAGCTGCCTTTGGCGGCTTTCTTTATTTAGAAAAGCGATGAAATACAAGCACCTCTTCTTTGACCTGGACCACACGCTTTGGGATTTTGAGACTGCCTCAGAGCTGACCTGGAAAGCGCTGTATGAAAAATTTGGGTTGAACGACAAAGGAGTAAAAGACTTCGTTGCCTTTTTCAAAGTCTATAATGCCCACAACGACCGCATGTGGGAGCGCTTCCGCAATGGCCATATGAAGCGGGAAGAATTGCGTTGGAAGCGAATCTGGCATACACTGATAGACTTTAAAGTTTACGATACTGCTTTAGCGCATGAGCTAAGTGTGGCTTATCTGGAATTACTGCCTATGCAAGCCGTTTTAATGCCTGCGGCAAAGGAATTGCTGGAACACTGCAAAGGCCGCTACAGCCTTCACCTAATCACAAATGGCTTTGAGGAAACCCAACGCTTGAAGCTGCAACATGCTGGTATAGAAGGCTATTTTACGGAAGTTATCACCTCAGAAAAGAGCGGCAGCATGAAGCCGCATAAAGAGATATTTGAATATGCGCTGACCACGACCAGAGCTGCATGTCCCGACTGCCTGATGATTGGTGATGCGCTGGATATTGACGTTTTAGGCGCGATGCGTGTGGGAATGGATTGCGTGTATTACAATCCGAAGCGGATGCCGCACAAGGAGAAGCCTACTTATGAAGTGGCTCATCTGGAGGAGCTTATGAAAATCCTGTAGGTTTCAGCGGACTATAATATCCGTCACCACCGTTTCCTCAAAATGCTTGTTGATGGTGATAATCAACTGCTCCTTTCCAAACAGGATTTCCTGCTTTAGGGCGGCAACATCTGTAAAAATGGTCAGCTTCTTATCGGCCAGATTCAGATTGCGCGTGTACTTAGCTATGATTTTGCCGGCTATCTGCTCCCATTCCGCGCGCAGCCGCACCTCATGCATCTTAGGCTTCCATTTGGATTTCTCAAGGAACATAGAAAGAGCTTGAGCGACGGAATAAGTAGGCATATCAATCCTGAAGTTAGTCAGTTTTATTTTCTGAGTCTAATTAAATATATTAACTATTATTTAGTTTAAAAAATATTATAATCAAATAAAAGGCGCTATTAATAATAGCGCCTTTTATTTGATTATCTTCTGTACTATTGAATTGTGAGTTTTTCTTGTTGCAAAACTATATTTGCATTCTTTAGTTGCACAATGTAAAGTCCAGATTCCGTACCTTTTGGTAAGGTTATTACTTGACTTCCTGTATTTTCTATTTTCTGGTGATGTACTAGTTTCCCAGCTATGTCCATAATATCAACGCTCAACTGCGTAGATTCAATAGAATTTTGAAATTCTATTCTCAAACTTAGTTGGCCATCATTTAGAATATTAGGTGCGACAATAACGTACTTCGTTGTTGGCACAGGCGTAATAGAGAGGGGTATCCGTTGACTGGGAATTACATTATTTGCAGAATCAATCACTTCCTGATATAATCCGCTGTTCTGGCTAAAAAGTGTTGAGAAGCAATACGTGGACCCTGTATCAGTCGTTATTCCATATTGCCCATCGTCAGGGCAGTTAGGGTTCGGAGCTACCATACCACATGGACCGCCAGTACCAACGTTTACATCACCAGAAGCATAGACGTTACCCTTGTCATCAGTTACCACTATGTGTATCTTGTGGCAATTTGTCTGAGGGTATTGTCCAACATAGAAGGCATAAACCTTCATCGCATTAGAAACTGTTACAGTACCAATGAAGAGCAGTACCATAACACATATTCTTTTTATCATGTGCATTTAGTTTTAGAGCCTGCCTACTCTATTCGGTTTTCAGCATCCCCGACAAAAACTCCCAAGATATTCGCGACTATCTCTGCCTTTGCACAATGTACATCAAAAAAAAAAATGCCATGGGTTTAACTTCCCACCTTAAAATTGATTTTTCTTTTCGGTAATGCTTTAATACTTTCGCACACTCAAAAATTCAAGAAAGCGCGAATGCCGCGCCTAAACTTCACGACACGTTTTCATCATGTCCCACCTTACAACTGCTGCTAAGAAGAACCTTTTTGCTACACACGGAGCTTCCGAAACTAATACCGGCTCCATTGAGGCTCAGGTTGCTATGCTTACCGAGCGTATCAACCACATTTCGGCCCACGTAAAGGGCCAGAAGAAGGATTTTAATTCCGAGCGCGGCCTCGTTATGATGGTAGGCCGCCGCAAGCGCCTCCTCACTTACCTGGCGAAGAAGGACATCACCCTGTATCGTTCGCTGATTGAGAAGCTCGGTCTTCGTAAGTAAAATTCGCTTTTCCATTAACTATTCCCAACCTTCAAGTTGGGAATAGTTGTTTTTAGTAATTACCATGAGTACCGAACAAGCAAAGGAGCGCGTAAAACTGAAGACTGAGTTCTTGAAGTTTTACTTTATCCTTTTGATTGCCCTTGGAACCGGAGTTGGTACCTTAGTAGTCAAAGAAAGCCTTTCGCCTATTCAGAGCCGACTAATGAACTTGGGCGCCTGTTCTATTATTCTGATTGTATTCCTCATTGCAGTTATCACAAGGCAAATCAAACAGTTGATTTCCAAAATATCCTGAATGTATGTCTCAGCTTGTAGTAGGAACCGTTTTTGGCCTGACCATTTTTGGCTTCCTCGTGTATCAATTGATTACTACTGTTACTGAAAAGTTGCCTGAGTAATCCGTGTGGCGATTGGCAATTTCAAGCCTCTCGCTTACTGGTTTGCTTTACAGCAACGAAGACACTGACATTCCTCTTTTTCATTTCTCATCCCGTAGCCTGCCCAAAGCTGAAACAGGCTGCCTAAATCTCCCTTTACACGCACATGTTGCAATTGAATCCCAAATCCGTAAGCTTCCAGTTGGCTAACGGACAAACCGTTACGCTGGAAACCGGCAAACTTGCCCGCCAGGCCGATGGCGCCGTAGTAGTACGCTGCGGCAACTGTATGATACTTGCTACCGTAGTAGCCACACGCGAGCCTAAGCCAGGCCAAAGCTTCTTTCCGCTGACCGTTGACTACCAGGAAAAATTCGCGTCTGCAGGCCGCATTCCCGGCTCATTCTTCAAGCGCGAAGGTCGTATCACTGATTCCGAAATCCTGATTTCCCGCCTGATTGACCGCGCCCTGCGCCCGCTCTTCCCGGAAGATTATCTCTGCGAGGTCCAGGTAATCGTTACCCTCGTTTCGTCCGACCCTGAAGTAATGCCTGATGCGCTGGCTTGCCTTGCCGCATCCGCCGCGCTCGCAGTGAGCGACGTTCCAATTCAGGAAATCATCTCTGAGACACGCGTTGGCCGCGTTGATGGTCAGTTCATCATCAACCCTACCCGCACGCAGCTAATGACTGCCGACATGAACTTCATTATCGCCGCAACCGATAAGAATATCATGATGGTGGAAGGCGAAAGCAAGGAGTGCCAGGAAGAGGACGTGGTAAAGGCTATTGAGCTGGGCCACGAAGCCATCAAACAGCAGGTAAAGGCTCAGGAAGAGCTTCGCGCCGCTGTTGGAAATCCAGCAAAGCGTGAAGTAAAGGGCGCTGAAGTCAACGAAGAACTAAAGGCAAAGGTTGAAGCGTTTGCTAAGCAGCGCATGCTTGAAATCAGCCGTGGTGGTTCTGCCAAGCATGAGCGCAGCGGACACTACAAAGAGCTTTCTGCCGCACTGAAAGTACATCTGCAGGAAGGCCTTGAAGACGCTGCAGAGCTTTCCGGCGAAGTCTGGGGTGCTGCCAAGCGCTACTTTGACGACCTGCAATACCACACAGTCCGCGACATGATTCTGGACGAAGGCGTTCGCCTTGACGGTCGTAAGACGGACGAGGTGCGTGGCCTTGCTATGGAAACAGATTATCTGCCTGGCCCGCACGGCTCTGCGCTATTTACCCGTGGCGAAACGCAGTCGTTGACTACGGCTACACTCGGCACTTCAGAAGACGAGTTGCTTATTGAAAGCGCTGCCGTTTCTAACTATTCCAACTTCATCCTGCACTACAACTTCCCGCCGTTTTCTACGGGCGAAGTAAAGCCTCAGCGCGGCCCCGGGCGTCGCGAGGTGGGCCATGGCAACCTTGCCAAGCGCTCGCTGGCGCAAATGCTGCCGGGCGAGGAATATCCTTATACTATCCGTGTAGTTTCTGACATTCTTGAGTCTAATGGCTCTTCTTCTATGGCTACGGTTTGCGCCGGTTCGCTGGCGCTGATGGACGCTGGCGTTCCCTTTCCTAAGCACGTGAGCGGCGTAGCAATGGGCCTTATCTCCCGCGCTGAAGATGGCAAGTATGCCGTCCTCACCGACATCCTTGGCGACGAGGACCACCTTGGAGACATGGACTTTAAAGTTACCGGCACCCGCGACGGCATCTGCGGCATCCAGATGGATATCAAGGTGGATGGTCTGAGCATGGATGTAATGCGCGCTGCGCTTTCGCAAGCCCGTCAGGGTCGCCTGCACATTCTGGATGCGATGTATGAGGTGATGCCAGCTTACCGTCCGGAGCTGAAGCCGCACACGCCGCGCGTTGAGCAAATCATCATTGATTCCGAATTCATCGGCGCCATCATCGGCCCCGGCGGAAAGATTATTCAGGAAATCCAGCGCGAGACAAGCACGAAGATTTCTGTGGACGAGAAGGAAGGCAAGGGCTACGTGAAGGTCTTCTCCGACAACAAGGACAATCTGGACAAGGCGATGGTCTGGATAAAGAGCATCGTGCAGCAGCCGGAAGTAGGCGCAGAATATGAAGGCACCGTGAAGAGCATTATGCCATTCGGCGCATTCGTAGAGTTTATGCCCGGCAAGCAAGGTCTGCTGCACATCTCGGAAGTAAGCTGGAGCCGTCTGGACACATTGGAAGGCGTAATGAAGGAAGGCGACAAGGTAAAAATCAAGCTGGTAGGCACTGACCCAAAGACTGGCAAGCTGCGCCTCAGCCGCAAGGCACTCCTTCCACAGCCGGAAGGCTATGTAGAGCAGGAGCGCCGTGATCGCCCGGAGCGCGGTGAGCGCCGCGAGGGCGGTGGCGGCGACCGTCAGCGCCGTGATGGCGACCGCGGCGGCGACCGTCGTAATAGCGGCGGAGGCGGTGAGCAGCGTGGTGAGCGCCGCGAGCGTCCTGAGCGTGGCGACCGTCCGGAGCGTCCAAAGCGTGAGTTTGATAACAATATTGAAAACAACGGTGGCGGGAATAACAACGCCAACGGTGGTGACGCCGGCCAGCAGCAACAATCACAGATGAATTCAGGCTTTAATGCTGGGAATAGTGGTGGTGGTGATGTTGATGACGCAGACCTTGCACTGTAAGACTGCTTTTTAGAATGATTAAAATCAGCCCGCCCTACCAGGTGGGCTGATTTGTTTTAGGCGCCTTCTCTAGTGCGTTTGCCTCGGTAATCCCCCTTGCGCGTTGCCTTGTGCGTGAGCGAAGGGGGACGTGCGGCAGCTTTGTGCGTGAGCAGGGGGATGTTTTCTGGAGCGGGAACGGGAGCCACATCCCCCTGCCACCGCACGCTGCCCGCGCACGTCCCCCTTCGCCGCCCGCTAAGCCTGCACACCAAGGGGGAAGGAGCCGGCTACCTCTGCTGTTGCAGATGTTCAATCATTGCTTGTAGTTTCATCAGTACCTCATCCATCTTTTGCCGCACATCGCTTTCCGTAAAGCGAATGAAGCGCACGCCCAAGCCTTCCAGCCTGGCCTGCCGCGAGGCATCTCGCGTGCTTACAACTTCATCTTTATGGCTGCCGCAGTCAATTTCTATGGCAAGGAATAATTCATGGCAGTAAAAGTCCACATTGAAATTATCAATCGGCAGCTGGCGGTGAAATTCTACGCCGAGCGCTTTGCGCTGAATGCGCTTCCAAAGCGAAATTTCGGCAAATGTGCCTTCCTGCCTCAGCCTGCGCGCCAGCATCTTCAGTGCAGGATGGTATGAGATGATTCGGTTCGGCATTCTTTCGCGGAACGCTTTTAGTGGTGACTCAGGCACAAAATAATACAAGCATGAACACGCCTGACAATTCCCAATCCGGCAATGAAGCCGACAAGCCATTTAGCAACGATACGCAAAGCAGCAAAGCCAAAGTCACCCACAATCTGGACACTGGCGAAGACGAGGTGCTTTCAGATTCAGACGACGAAAGCATAATGGACTTCGGCTCCGGCAGCGGCGGCGGAAGCGCGGGTGACGGCGGAGCGAGCTAAAGGCTCTGTCAATTTTTAGAACAAAAAGCAGCGCCTGATGGCGCTGCTTTTTTGCTGATTAGCTACTTTCGTTTTACCGCCATGAGCAGCCGCACGCTTAAGAATCACTATGCCGTCTTGGGCGTGCCGCAGACGGCCGACGCCGAAGCTATCCGCAAGGCGTTTCGTGCATTGGCGAAGCAATATCATCCCGACAAAGCGCCGGGAAATCCCTTTGCAGGCGCGCATTTCGCGGAGATACAGGCTGCCTACGAATTGCTTTCCAATCCCGCACGCCGGGCGGCTTATGATGAAGAGCGCTGGCTTCGCGGCCTGGCCGACCGCAGCAGTACCGCGACACGCATTACCGCGGAATGGCTGCTAAATGAAGCGAAGCGACTGGAACAGCATATGAAGTCAATAGACACGTATCGCATGAATCATGCTGCGCTCAGCGAGTACATACTGGCCCTGCTCAGCGATGCGCACCTTAGCGTGCTGCAGGACGCCCCGGAATTGAAGGAATCCATCTTTAACTCTGTGATTGGAAGCGCTACACACTTGCGGCACGAATACAGCGGCCCGGTTGCAGAACGCCTAAAAATGCTGACGGGCGTTGACCTAGACCTGCAGCGCAGCGCGATTGAATGGATAGCGCGCCGCAACCGGGAAGCTAAATGGAGGTTTTACAGGCCGCTGGTTGTGCTGGCGTTTTCCATTATCCTGGCGGTATTGTTATACCTGCTCAAGTAGGGCATTCAGAACTCACCGTCCGTATTTCCGGCGAGCGTTAGCAAGAACAAGCTTTCTTTTTCTGCGAAAACATAATGCGGCAAGCCAGGCTGCAGCGCCGCAATTTCTTCATCGTCAATGGAAAAGCTTTGAGCGTCGGTTTCTACCCAAAGGCGGCCGGTAAATACCTGAATGGACAACGCACCGTCAATCGCGTGGCGGGACATTTCTGCGCCTTCTTTTAAAGCCACCAGCACAATGCGCATGTGCGCGCTGTGTAGCACTGTGATTGCGTTGCGGTCGCCATTCTCCCATGCAGCTTCGGTGCGGATTTGGCGGATATAATCCGGCAGGTTGATGCGCAGAATGGGCGCGTCCAAGGTGCGGGTGCCTTCAGGACGGTTGTAGGTGGAGCGGTTGAATTTTTCGTTGGCGGATTCCATGCTTTTGACGGATGAAAAATTTGTGCCTGCAAAAAAAACTACCAGCTTTTATTGCACAGTTCCGGTCTAAAAACCTAACTCACGTCAAGAATTTAAACCCATATTCCTATTTGCAATTCTCTGAAATTCAGACTTCTCTTGCTCATTTGCGAATGCCCGAATCGGAATGATAAAAGCACGCTGCTCATCAATATATAGATACTCAGCCTTTTCGTTTCGCTTGAAGTTGACGATGGTTGACCAATTAAATTTTCCTTGACCTTGGTTGTTGATATACTCAACACCATTGTCGGAAAAGATAAACTGCTGCGGACCGATCATAGACTTAATATCTGACGGAGTGCGAGTTTCTTTGCTCCAGACATAGAAAACCAATAAACTGAAAATCAGAAGAGCAAAACATCCACTAGTTATAGTGACCGTAAGGCTGTCATGTTTCTTATGAAAAAAAATCTGTGTCATTATAAAAGAGGTTACGGCAATAAGCACGACGCGACGCAACCTTCTCCTGAGAAAATGCGCTTGTCTGAATGCCAGAATATCTTCAGACGTCAGCGTAAACTCTAATCTTACCATAAACAATATTAGTTCAGACTCCTAAAATCCACCGGCACCAATTTACTCACCCCCGGCTCCTGCATCGTAACGCCGTAAATCACATCCACAGCAGCCATAGTCTGCTTGTTGTGCGTCACGATGATGAACTGCGAGTTGTCGGAAAACTTGCGAATCATGTTGGTGAACTTGCCTACGTTAGCATCGTCCAGCGGCGCGTCCACTTCGTCCAGAATACAGAAAGGCGCAGGCTTGATGAGGTAGATGGCGAAAAGGAAAGCCGTTGAAGTCAGCGTCTTTTCGCCACCACTCAATTGCGTGAGCGTAGATGGCTTCTTCCCTTTTGGTTGCGCGTATATTTCAATGCCGCTTTCGGCGATGTTATCCGGGTTGGTAAGGCGCAAATCTGCGGAATCTTCTGCGGTGAAGAGGGCTTTAAAAACCTGCACGAAGTTTTCGCGGACGGCCTCAAAGGTTTCCTTGAAGCGGGCATTGGCAGTGCTTTCTACTTCTTCAATCGTAGCTAAAAGAGAATCCTTTGCATTTACCAAGTCAGTCTTTTGCTCTACGATGAAGTCGTGGCGGGCTTTTACTTCTGTGAAGGCTTCAATGGCCGTCGGGTTGACTTCGCCCATGCTCTCCAAGCGCTTCTTCATACGGTCTGAATCCGTAGTAAGCTCTTCAACCGTTTGCTCCCCATGACGCGGCTGGTCTAAGATTTCATCCAACGAAACTTTGAACTCAACATGCAGACGCTCTTTCATGCCGGCAAGCTGCAGCTTCATCTCGCCCAGCTTGTCTTTAATTCCAGAGAGCAACGCATCAGCACTTTCCTTCTCGCGGCGCTTTTGCGAAAGGGCGCTTTCGGCGGCACTTACTGCATTTCGTAACTCGTAGTAAGCACGGTCTTTCTCATTCAGGGTTCGCTCGTCGGCCTCCTTTCTGGAAAGCAGCTTGTACAATTCTTCGTCGCCTGAATGAAGCTGATATTCTGTTTCGGTGATGTGCTCCTTCGCTGCTGTAAGTGAATGCTGCGCCTGCTCAATTTGCTGGCGCGTATCGCTAAGCTGATTGCTGCGGAACTTCAGTTCGCCCTTCAGGCTTTCCAGCTTGCTTTGCTGACGGGTGTATTGCAGGTTTTGCGCATTGTATTGTTGCGTTGCCGTATTGAAGCGCCCTTCCACGGCAGCAAAAGCCCCTTCTGCTTCTTTCACTGCCGAAGCTATTTCACGCATCTCGCTTTCTACTGCCGTCAGTTCCACGCGCGTACCTGCAATGCTTTCCTGCGTCTGTGTCAGTTGTGCTTGCAGCTCTTCCATCCGGCGCTTGCCGGTAGCGTTAGCGCCTTCATAAGTTTCAATGCGGTTAGCGAAGTTGGCTATGCTGTTTTGGAGACGATTAATCTCCTGGCGCGTTGCTTCAATGGTTTTATCAGCAAGCTCCGCGTTGAAGCCTGCGAGCTTGCTTTGCGTCTCGGAGATTTGCTTACGCAATCCCGTGGTCGTTTCTGTAAGTGCGGCAATCTCAGCAGCAAGCCGTTCCAGATTTTTCGCGCGGCCAATCTTATTGCCTTCAAAAGAACCGACCGAGCCACCTGCCACTGTCAGGCTATCAGTTTTGTAACGCCCGCTTTTATCTACCAGCATTTCGCCGTCGGCGCTTTGCGTGCCTTCCGACAGGTTTTCGTAGATGAATACATTGCCTAAAAGGTGCTCAGCGAGCGAACGGAACTTCTCTTCTACTTCTATTGTGTTTAATGCCGGAATAGCGTTTGCTTCTATTGGAACGCGCCGCGGAGCGTTTCTACGTGGCTGAGCTGCAACCTTATCCAGCAATAAAAAGTTAGCCTTTCCTTTTTTGCCGCGTTCTAGCAAGCGAATCGCTGCAGCAGCTTCGCCAATGTTTTCTACAACATAGTAATTCAGGTATTGCTCCAGCACGCTTTCAATGGCAATGCGATATTCTGGCTGCACCACGAATACATCGCTTAGCAACGGCGCATTACTACCCCATTCTTTATTGCGCTTCAGGAATTTGATGCTATCCGGATAGCCTTCCAAAGAATCAACGAGGCTTTTCAGCAGGTCGTGCTCATTCTTGCGCGCGTCCAGCTTGCGATTTTCCTCTACGAGGTTTGCGCGCAGACTTTCTAACTCTTCCTGACCTTGCAGGATGCGGCCTTTTACTTCTTCCTGGCGGTTAAGCAGCACTTGCAGGGATTCCCCCTTTGATTCTAATGTGCCTTCTGCGGTTGCACGTTCCTTTTGAATGTTCTCAATCTGCGTAGCACGGCCTGCGGCTTCTTCCTGTAAATGCTGAATGTTGCGCTGCAAATTCATCACCGATGTATCGGCGATAGCTACTTTCTTCTCTGCGTCAAACTGCCGGCGCTGGGCCGTTTGGACGCGGGAGCGGGTGTTATCTAAAGCGCGTTTGGCTTCATCGTAGGCGCTGCGTTGCTCATCTACATCTTTACGCAATGATTCCAGCGCTGTTCTTAGCTCGTCCAAGGCTGCGGTTTCGGATGCAATCTGCTCGCCAGCGAAGGCAATGCTCTCTTCCAGCTTGCCGAGCTGCTGGCTGGCGCCGGATATGGTTTCGCTCAGGCTCCTTTCACGCTCGCGCAAATGCTCTAAGCGTTGCGCAGCAAGACGCTTGTCGCCTTCCAACTGGCGGACGCGGTTGAGCAATTCATTGAACGCTTTTTGCAGGCCGTTTAATTCCTGCTCATGGCTGATGAGGGCGGTTTTGTCTTTTTCAATGGCGGCCTCGCCGGTTGCAACGACTGCTTCCAGCTCCGCCTTTCTATCTACTTCTTTCCGCTCCTGCTCATTGAGACTCTTGTATTGGTCGTTGAAATGCTCCAGGCTTGCCTTGGCCAGCTCAATGCTCACTTCCTTATACTCGCCGCGAATCTGGAAATAGCGCTCCGCCTTTCTCGCCTGACTTTCCAGCGTGCGCAGATTCGCGGCAATTTCAAACAGCAGGTCTTCAATGCGTGCTATGTCGGCCTCGGTGGCTTCCAGCTTTTGCTTGGCTTCTTTCTTACGTGTTTTATAGATAGAAATGCCGGCAGCCTGTTCCAGCATCCGGCGGCGGCTGCCTTCTTTATCCTTAATGATATCGTCCACCATGCCCAGCTCAATGATGGCGTAGGAATCGTTAGAGACACCCGTATCCAGAAATAGATTGTGGATGTCTTTAAGGCGGCAGGCTACGTCGTTGAGGCGATATTCACTCTCACCATTCTTGTAGAATTTCCGCGTAATAGTAACGGTCGTAAACTCCGTCGGGAGCAGATTTCGTGTATTCTCAAACGTCAGTGAGACTTCCGCCATGCCGCTTGCCGAGCGGGTTCTGGAGCCATTAAAAATGAGGTCTTCCAGATTGTCCGAGCGCAGATTCTTTATTTTGTGCTCGCCGATTACCCAGCGTATTGCATCCACGATGTTGCTCTTGCCGCAGCCATTGGGACCTACAATGCCGGTGATGGGATGATCAAGAAGTACCTGGGTCTTATCGGCAAAGGATTTGAAGCCTTTGATATCAAGGGAACGTAAACGCAAGGGAGGCTATGTATGAAAAGGAAACAGAAAAGGCGAATTTAATCATTCGCCATCGCTCAATTTCCTTTCGCTTTTGCTTCAGCCTCCGTTTCAATCCTAAAGCCATTCTCTTTTGCGTAAGCTTCCTGCGCGGCAGCCACTTTGGCTAGCTCTGGCTCTTCTCCGCCAGAAAGTGCCTTTAAATTATCGTACGCCGTCTTTATTTCTTCATTTGTGGACGATGGGGTAAATTTTTCCATTGGCTGAAAGGCGTCCGTAGCCATGTGCAGCTCAAAGCGCAGAAAGCTAATCATTGCCATGCGCAAAGGCTTTGAATTCTTTACATCCTTCATAGCGTTGATGCGGGCAATATTGGCATTAATAAACTGCACCATACCCTGGCGGTAAGATGTAAGTGATTTAAAGTCCTTGCTTTTGTAAGCCTGATTGAATTGTAAACCCCAGGCCTGTCCCCGGGCGTAAAGGCTGTCAGTCACTTGTGTAAGCTTATCGTTGAATTCAAGCGGAGTCAGGGCGGACTGGGCATGAAGTATAGTGGCAGTCAATACGAAGACGATAGCGAGCAGCGTGCTTTTCATAAAATATCAATTTGCCCGAAAGATACTTACCGGGACGATGAAATTATAATGCAAAGACAACTGCTCTGCCGGCGGTAATTTTGCGCCTTCATGAATCAGCAGGAATTAGGCAAGCTCATTGCAACACGGATTCGCGACAATGCAGGCACGCTAAAGGCATTTTGGGAATCGGCCGCGCCGGTACGCCATTGCTATCTGGACGATTTGCTGCCTGAAGAGATTGCCCATCGTATCTATAAATCGTTGCCTGGCCCCTCTACGCTAATGCTGCGCGAAAGCATAAAAGAGCGGAAGCGTGTGGGCATTAAAGTAGATGATTACGCGCCCGAAATGGCAGCCATTCTATTTGCCTTTCAGGAAGCCGATGTAGTGAAGGCAGTGAGCGGCATCACAGGCCAGGAACAACTTTCAGCAGACGCATCGCTCTACGGTTCCGGTATTTCGCTGATGCTGGAAGGCGACTTTCTGCTGCCGCACTTAGATAATTCCCATGATGGTGACGGCAAGCTATACCGTGTGCTCAACCTGCTTTACTACATCACGCCCGAATGGCTGGAAGGCAGCGGCGGCAATCTGGAATTGTGGGACAAGTCAATGAAAGAGCGAAAGGAGATTCATGCAAAGTTCAACCGCCTTGTGCTGATGGAAACGCACACTGAAAGTGTTCACAGCGTAACCAAGGTGGCGCAACCGGGCGGGATGCGTGCCTGTATTTCCAACTATTACTTCTCGCCCATTCCATCTAATCACAAGGAGCATATTCACAAAACGACTTTCTACGCCCGGCCGGAAGACGGCGTGGTGAAAAAGCTGCAGCTGGCGGCGGAAGGCAAGGCGAAGAATTTTTTAGCGCGATTCCTTAGCAACGACGTAAAAGGGACAAGCCACCGCCGTAAATAGGCTTGCGCACACAACCGTCAAACAACTGTTCAACCATTCCATGGCTAAAGTATCTATCAATATTGCAACCGGCTCCATTCAACAGGAAGAGCTCATCGTCGGCATAGACCTCGGCACTACTAATTCGCTCATTGCCATTGTGCGGGACGACGAAGGCACACGCCACCCGATTGCGCTGCGCGAAACCGACGGGCTGACGCTTGTGCCATCCATCGTTCACTTCGGCCAGCACGGTGAAGTACATGTGGGCAATGAAGCGCGGGAACACCTCGTTGCAGCGCCTGAGCGCACCATCTATTCCGTAAAGCGCCTGATGGGTAAGAGCTACAAAGACGTGCAGGGCGACGCCGCCCGCTTTTCTTATAAAGTGATTGACGACGATACAGACTCGCTCGTAAAAATTGCTGTTGGCGATAAATACTATTCTCCGATTGAGCTGTCCGCGCACATACTGCATCAGCTCAAAGCGCGCGCAGAGCATTTGCTCAAAGTGCAAGTCACCAAGGCAGTGATTACGGTACCTGCTTACTTCAACGACACTCAGCGCCAGGCTACGCGCGATGCCGGGCGACTTGCCGGATTAGACGTGTTGCGCATCGTGAATGAGCCAACCGCTGCAGCGCTGGCTTACGGCCTTGGCGCGAAAAGCGAAGAAGAACGCATAATCGCAGTGTATGATTTGGGCGGCGGAACTTTTGACATTTCCATCCTGCGCATCTCGGGCGGCATCTTTGAAGTATTGTCTACGCACGGTGATACTTACTTAGGCGGCGATGATTTTGACCGCGCTATCGCGGATGATTTTATCCGGAAAGCACATAATCTGGACGGCGCAGATGCTTCCTTACGTCAGGAAATACGGCTGATTGCGGAGGAAGCCAAGAAGACGCTTTCTAACAACGAGCAGTTTGAAGGCAGCATTCGCGGCACGCAGGTCAGCATTTCCCGCATAGCATTTAATGCGCTTATTCAGCCCCTTGTTGACCGGACATTGGATAGCTGCAGGCAGGCGCTGAAAGATGCCAAGCTCCAAGCTTCGGACATTGATGCGGTGGTTATGGTCGGCGGCTCAACGCGCGTTCCGCTCGTAAAAGATTCTGTGAAAGAGCTGTTTGGTCGTGAGCTTTACGACAACCTGAATCCTGATGAAGTCGTGGCCCTTGGCGCCGCTGTGCAGGCTGATATTCTTGCCGGAAAGAACACCGATATGCTCCTTCTGGACGTCACGCCGCTCTCCCTCGGCATTGAGACGATGGGCGGGCTGATGGATGTGCTCATTCCCCGCAACTCAAAGATTCCTGCAAAGGCAGGCCGTCAGTACACGACGCAGAAAGACGGACAGAGCGCGATGGCTATTTCCGTATTCCAAGGCGAGCGGGATTTGGTGAGCGACAACCGCAAGCTCGCTTCGTTCAACCTTAACGGCATTCCCGGCATGCCCGCCGGATTACCGAAGGTGGAAATCACTTTCCTGATAGACGCGGATGGCATTCTAAAAGTAAGCGCAACGGAACTGCGCAGCGGCGTAGCACAAACCATACAGGTACAGCCTCAATACGGCCTCACTGATACGCAGGTAGAGCAGATGCTGTTAGATTCCCTTACGCACGCCCGCACCGATATGCAGATGCGCGCACTGGTAGAAGCTGCTACGGAAGGCGAGCAAATGCTGGAGACTACTTCAAAATTCATTGAGAAGAATCGCAGTTTACTGTCTGAAGAAGAAGTGACGCTGACGCAGAGCCATATGTCCGCATTACGCGAAGCCATCACAGCAAAGGACAAGGACCGCATTCAGCACGCAACGGAAGCACTAAATGAAGTCAGCCGCCCATTTGCGGAGCGGCTGATGGATGCAGCTTTGAAGGACGCGATGAAGGGGAAAAAGGTGATCTGACTACGCACTTGATAAGTCCGCAAAGGACTTATCAAGTGCTATCCGGCAATAACGACCTGCACTGTAGTGCGCGTTTTCTGTTCCAACAAGACCGTCTTGTTCATCGTCATGCCGAAGAGAATTTCCGGCGTGTAATGCCGCACGGTTAGCAGGCTCACGCCTTCATTCCGGCGCACTTTATAATCAGATTCCAAGGCTGCTATCACCGCAGCAATCTTTTCCGGGTTATTATCCAGGCAGGCGATAAAGGAGATGGCAGCATTTTGAATCATATTGACCCGGACTTTTAGGCGCGCGAAAGTTTCGTACAGATGGCAAAGCGCATCCTCTGTGATAAAGGAAAAGTCCAGCGTCGTTACCTGCAAGAGCACCTGCTCCCGTTTCCAAACGATGATGGGCGGGTAGGCAATGCCTTCCACCTCAGTGCGAATGGTAGTGCCCTTCTCCGCCAGGTCTAAAAAGCAGCGTACGTGCAGCGGAATGCCAGCATTTTGCAGGGGCTTCACCGTCTTCGGGTGGATGACCTGCGCACCGTAATAGGCCATTTCAATCACCTCATGGAAGGAGATAACCGGAATCTGCACGGTGTCCGGAAACAGCTTCGGGTCGGCATTGCGCAGGCCGGCTACGTCTTTCCAAATCGTCACGCCTTCTGCGCCAAGCATGGGCGCCAGCAGCGCGGCAGTATAGTCGGAGCCTTCGCGGCCCAGCGTCACGGACTCATTGTTATCCGTAGCGCCGATGAAGCCTTGCGTGATGATGCGTCGGCCGTTGTCCAAGATGGGTTGCAAAACCTCCTTTGCCTTTGCGGTACTGTAAGTCAAATCCACTTTCGCATCGCGCCACGTATCATCGGTGCGGATAACCTGACGAATGTCTATCCACTCATTAGGTACGCCGGCTTCTTCCAGGAACAGCGAAAAGATGCGCGTGCTCAACAGCTCACCGATGCACACAATCTGGTCGTAGGAATAGTCGTAGCGCGCAGCATCCGCGTCATCCGTTGCCCATTGCAGCTCCGTGAAGAATGGTGCAAGCACGACCTTTGCTTTTTCAAAACCGGCAGCTGAAAGCACAGACTGTGCGTAGTCAAGGTGGTGCGTCTCCAACTGTGCAAGCAGAGCACTCGTCGCATCATTGTCTGCACACGCCGCATTCACGATAGCTTCCAGCGCGTTCGTTGTTTTGCCCATTGCGGAAACAACCACGGTAAGCGCGCCTTTCGCATCCTGAATAATTGGCAAAAGCGCCTTTATGCGCTCGGGCGTTGCGATTGAAGCGCCTCCGAATTTATAAACGTTCATAATCAGTATTGCCAGTATTCAAAAGGCTGCCCGCCACGCCCTGCAAAATCAAATAGCGACTCTCGGCTCTTGGGACGCTTTTCGTCCAGCCATTGAAAGCGGCCAAGCCGCATCGTTGGAATATTCACTTTATCCAGTGGACTCATCTTCTGCTTCACTTCCTGCTCAAAGATGATGCGGTGTATTTTGTTGTCCTTAAAAAAGACTTTCATCCGCTCGCTCTCCGCCTGGTTGACGCCGAGGTATGCGCCGCGCTCGTCTTTCGGGTAATAAATGCTCTCCGCCGCCGGGAAGACAACCATGTAGTCCACCTTATTGTTTTTGAAATAAGCCGTGAGCGTCTTGCCTTGTACTTGGTCGTACAGGTTGGCCTTTACCGGGCCGGTGCGGGAGATGATGAGCGCATTGTTCGGCACAAAAAGCCGCTTGATGCGGCTGCTGTCGGAATACAAGAGCAGCGTATCACCTGTGATTTGGCTTTCGCGGCTCCAGGCCACCGGACGGCCCATCATCTTCATCACCGAGTCGCGCGGCAGGTAGGCAATGCTGTCGCAAAGGCCTTGTAGCGAATCGCTCCAGATGCGCACGTGGTGGAAGCCGATGAAATAACGCGGGGCAGTCGTGTCGGCGGGTGGCTCAAAACTGTTGGATTGTTGGAGCGTTGGATTGTTGGAGCGTTTGGCTTTCTTACCTGTTTTGGAAGTAGCGGTATCTTTTGTTGGCGTGACTAAGGCCTTGAATTTTTGCGGAGCGGAGTAAAAAGTATCCGCAGCGATATAAAGCGTGTCTTTTCCGTTCGCATTGCGCAGCACTGGCTTTTTGTTGGCGAAAAGCTTGCGCGAGATTTCATTGTACGATGCGTAGCCGCTCCACATCTTGCTGTGGTTTGCGGTATCAATGGCAATTACTTTACCGCGCGCGATGCCCCAGCCGGTGGGCTTGTTATAATCCAGCGTGTCTGCTTCAATGTAATTGGAGCCATTGAGGATAGACGACCGGGAGACGAAATGCGCTATCTGCCGCTTGCTGTCGTAGGTGCCATTGCTGGTGCGCAGCTCGCTCTTTTCATTTGTTACCACGCTGGGAGCATAGAATCGGACGAGCTTGCTTTCAGTGTTGTAGCCCAAATCCTCAGACGTCACATTGTACTGCGGATCAGAAATATAGACTTCGCCTTTGAAGCGGGAATCTTTGCTGTTGAGGTTGTAAGTGCCTTCATTGGAGCTTACGGTTGTGGCATCGTTCTGAAGCGTGCCGCCGTTCGTATAAACACCGGTCTTTGTGCCTACGTCATACGTAAGCTCTTCGCTCCAAAGGCTGCTTTTTCCATCGGTCAACGCCACATTTCCCCGCAGGTAGGCCAGTTTGTTATTTCCTGTGTAGCGCAGGTAATCGCTCGTCACCTGCGTGCCGCCGGGCTGTGTAATGCGCACATTACCGAAGGCTTCCAGGTTATTTGTCAGCAGGTTTAGAAATGCGCTGTCGCAATTCATGATCGTGGTGCCTTGCTGCAGGCCCACACTGTCAATGAGCTTTTGCACCATGCCGGAATCCGTCTGCCGGCCAACAAAATTTCTCGCAAAAAGAATGTTTACCGTTGTGCTCTTCCCCGTGTCTGCGGGCGTTGCTGCGGCTGGAAGCCATGTACATAACAGGTAGCAGCAGCTAAACAAACAGTGTATTACAGAACGACGCACGTATTTTTTGGGAAAGCGGGCAAAGATAGCTTCTGACTATGCCTGACTACTCCCTCCGTCCGTTTTTAAGAAAAGACTGCCGGCTTATTCAGACAGCTTTGCCTTGCGGCCAAACACGGTGAGGTTGATGTAGCGGCTTGGATGCGCCTTCAGATCGGCGGAAAGCCGGGTGAGCTCGCCGAGCGTGTTATTCAGGTTATTATAAAGATTCTTGTCGTTCACCAGCAGGCCCATGCTGCCCTCATTGTTATTGATCTTCCGGACAATATCGTTCAGGTTTGCCGTCATCTTATCTACGTTGCTCACAGCTTCCTGAATGGGCGAATGGGACAGCTTATCGGAGGTTACGCGAAGATTCTCAAGAGTCTGGTCCAGTTTCCCGTTAGCGAGTTTGGTGGTGATATTGTCTGCATTCTGAATGACATGCGCGAGCGCAGTGCTCTGACCGTTGAGCTTAGCGGAGAGTGAAGAAAAGTTGTCTGTCGTGCTGTGCAGGCCGGTCATCGCCATCTGCAGGTCGGCGCGGGCTTTGTCGTTAAATATATCGTTGACGCTAAGCAACACGGAATCAATGCTGTTCACCACCTTTCGTACGTCTTGCAGCAATGGTGTCACCTCCACGGAGATTTTATCAACGATGCCTCCTTCAACCGCGGTCGGCAGCTTTTCATCATCATCTACCAGCTCTGTTGAGGTGCCAAGCTCAAGCGTGATGCCTTTCGTGCCCAGCAGGTCCAGCGAAGTAAGCTTGGCCACGGTGCCGCGCGGCAGCCGGGTTTTCTTATTAATAGCTAATACTACCTCCAGCGGATTGCCCAACTGAGCCCGGTTCAGCAGAATGCGGCTGACTTTACCTACCTGAAGGCCATGGATCTGTACGCTGGCAGAAGGCTGAAGGCCCTGCACATTCTCGTAATACGCATGGTATTCATATTCATTTGAAAAAATGCTGGACCCTTTCAGGAAGTAAAAGCCTGCGAAAAAAACAAGAACAGAAATGGCGACCAGCAGTCCGATACGGGCTTCTTTAGACATGAGCATTGATTACGGTGGTAAATGTATCCGTTAGCAGGATTAAAAACTGCGCCAGGCATTCATTTATGCACTCCCATTTGCCGGCTTACCTTTTGCGACTCACCTGATATATGCGCACGCGGTCGCCAAGCAGACGCCGCTGCAGCACTACGTCATAATCGGCTTCAAGCCGCCAAAACAGCTTGTCATTATAAACCACGACAAATTTTGCAGGCTCCAGCGCCTCGTAGCGCTGAAGTTTCAGGTAAATGTTTTTTCGGGCAAGCACTTTAGCGTACCACTCCACATTTGCCTGATACTCATCATTCATCGCAACTACAATGTTGCGATCGGCAGGCGGCTGCTCGTTTCCATGATAGATGGCTTTCAGGTACCGGCAGGCCGAAGTATTCTCTATCGCCCACTCACCGGGATCGGGCTTCAGGCAATCGGTGAGGATATGCAGATATGCCGTAAGCGCGACCGCCCCAAACACTAGCGGCAAGGCATTGCGCGTCAGGATACCATCCCAGGCTTTTGATTTCAGCAGGATGGTTGTGAAGAGGCAGATACCGGTAGCGGCCAGCACAGACAGAAACGGGTACATCGGCATATCGTACCAATCGTGCTTATTGGATGCGAGCGCGATGACGGCAAAGAATGTTACACAAAGAGTGAGCGACAGAACGACAATCCGCCGCAGCACTAAATCTTTAGTGAATAGGCCCAGCGCTGCCCCGAATGGCAGAAACAGATACCAAAACCGGAAGTCAAGCGTGGTGATCAGATCATAATAGTAAAAAGGTTGTCTTGCGCGTTTTTCCGTTGCATCCAGATGATTAAACATGCGGCCGCCAAGCTCATTGCTCATAACTGCCTGCAGATAGCCGGGGTTATGCGCCTCACGCAACCAGTAGTAGCCTCCGGCAAATACCACAAAGACCGCGATGCCGGCATAAAACAGGGGTGATTTGAATATGGCAGTAAGCTTTCTGCGGTAGAGGGCATAAAGCAACAGGCCGGGCAGGAAAAACAGACCAGCTACGCCCTTGACAAGCACAGCCAGGGTCACACACACGATGGCCGTAATCAGGTGCTTCCCTTTCTCTTCCTCAATAAAACGGTAGAAGGAAAGCGAATAAGCCGTAGTATACAAAGTCAGCAGCGCATCATAGTCACCCGTACGCGGGCTATGATGATACTTGATAAAGCCATACGATGTAACGAGAATTAGGACGGATAATGCTGCAAGCAGCACGTTCTTTGTGGCGCGATGAAGAAAGCTATACAGCAGCATGCAGGTGGCTGTGCCGGCCAGTGCGGAGGGCAAGCGCAGCGCAAATTCATTGATTCCGAACAGCCTGAAGCTCACCACCTGCAGCCAGATCAACAGGGGCGGCTTCGTGTTCCACATATCCGGCAATCCTCTGAAGTGCGTCGTGATCCAATCGCCGTCGCTGTACATCTCAAGCGCATTCATCGCCAGCCTTGACTCATCCCATAGTTGTATGGGCAGCGCAGTAAGCCGCAGCCAGACGGGCAGCAATACCAGAACCCACAGGGCAGGCTTCATCCATCTTTTGCGCTCCGGATTTATCATCAGCCTGCAAGATTGGTTAATAAGCCGCAGGACACAAAATTTGCCGCGCACCAGCTTATGACCGCTTGAGAAAACCAATGTGCCATATGCCTTACCGGCAGCCAGACAAACCGAAAGGGTAGAAGGACGGGCAGGATTACTTTAGCAGCCTTAAACCTATTTATCCTTTCAAGGTTCAGACAATGAAACGATTGCTTCTTCTGCTCTTGCTGCTGCCTTTTTATGGGGATGCTTATACGCGGCAGGATACGCTGCGGGGGAGTAATGGGAGGGGGCGGGATTGGTGGGATGTGGTGAAGTATGAACTGCACATAAGTTTGGACACAGCAACAAAGGAAATTTCAGGGAGTGTAACAATAACTTTCAAAGTCATTAGTACTCCTTCGGATAGCATGCAAATTGATTTGCAGGAAGGAATGGAATTGATGCGCGCAATTCCATACTTCAATGGCGATTACGACCCGCCTAGCCACAATTTCGTCAGGGAAGGAAATGTTTATTGGTTAAAGAAAACAAACCCCTTGTGGCCAAAGAAGATTGGTGAGCAAGAGCGTTTAACTCTAACATTTAAAGGGAAACCTAGAGCTGCAATAAATCCACCTTGGGATGGCGGCTTTATCTGGACGAAAGACAGCATGGGCAAGCCGTGGATTGCAGTGGCTTGTCAAGGCTTAGGTGCAAGTAGTTGGTGGCCTTGTAAGGACTATCAAGGTGATGAACCGGAGCTTGGCACTGAGCTTCTAATAGAAAATTATCCATCAGGCTTAGGAATAATTGCCAATGGCGAAGGCACGTTGGGCGATACATTATTTATTGAAAACGCTTTTACCGGGCAGATCAGAGAACGCTTGCTTTCAATAAGTCCAATAACTGCCGGCGCAGATGTTTGGCGCATTCACAACCCCATCAACACCTACAACACCACCTTCTACATAGGCGACTACGCCCACTGGCACGACACCCTCCATGGCGAGAAGGGCGTGCTGGACTTAGACTTCTACCCCCTCCGCTACAACGAGGCCAAGGCCCGCAAACAATGGGCACAAGCCAAAGAGATGCTCCGCTGCTTTGAATGGTGGATGGGCCCCTACCCTTTCTACGAGGATGGCTACAAGCTGGTGGAGGCCCCCTACCTCGGCATGGAGCACCAGAGCGCCATCGCCTACGGCAATCACTACACCAACGGCTACTACCGCCCCACCGGCCCCATAGACCGCAGCGGCACCGGCGTAGGCATGTCCTTCGACTTCATCATCATCCACGAAAGCGGCCACGAGTGGTTCGGCAACAGCATCACTGCCCAAGACATCGCCGACAACTGGCTGCACGAAGGCTTCACCACCTACACCGAAACCCTCTTCGCAGAATGGATAAAAGGCAAAGACAGCGCCTTCGCCTACGCTCAGGGAGAATGGAAAAACATCAAGAACGACCGCCCGGTAATAGGCGACTACGGCGTGAACGATGAAGGCTCAAGCGACAAGTACGACAAAGGCGCGGCGGTGGTGCATATGATACGGATGATGATAAACAACGACTCGGCATTCCGGCAATTGCTGCGTGGATTGAACCGGGATTTTTACCACAAGATTGTTACGAGTAAGGAGGTGGAGGATTATATCAGCAGGTTTGTGGGGAGGGATTTGAAAGCGTTTTTTGACATCTATCTGCGCAGCACGTACGTTCCCACCTTAACGTGGAAGGCTTCTTTCAAAGACCACAAGATTTACTTCAACTGGGACAGGCCGGATATAAATCTGCGGGTACCGGTATGCATTTCATTTGACGCGGGAAGCACCTACCGGGTGATGCTGAGCGCTCGCGAGTTACCTTTTGGCGTCGCCCTCCGTGCGCAGGACTTACGTGTAACGGCTGCGGGATTGTACAAGCTTACGAATGAGTAATCTGCCCACCCGGCCTTTTGTCGCTGCGGGAGAGTCTAAGCGCCGTCCGTCCAGCGCGCACGCGCCATTTCACGCTTTCCGGCAGGGCCCGGCAGCTTCTCCACCTGCCATCCGGCGGCTTCCAAAGCGCGGCGCACCGCCGCCTTGCTACAGTAGGTAACCAGCAGCCCGCCCGGATACATGCATGCGCCCAGCTTTTTAAAAACGGCTTCCGTCCAGAGCTCCGGCTGCGCCTCAGGCGCAAAGGCGTCAAAATAAATAAGGTGAAAACGCTGTCCGCAGGCGTAGTCAAGCAGGCCGGCTGCCTGCTTCTGAAGCGAGAACGCGTTGTGTATGGGCGCGAGGGCATTCCAGGGTGCAAGCTGAATAGCGTTGAAGAGGTCTTCGTGGCCCAGCTGCTCCGGATAATTGAGCAGAATAATGGTGCCCAGCTCCAGCGGATAAGCGTCCAGCGCAACATAGCGCACGGGCTGCCTGCCAAGTGCCTCAATGGCCGTGAGAAAAGCGTTGAGGCCGGTGCCGAAGCCCATCTCAAAGACGCTAAGCGTATCCGCGGGGAAGGTGGACTGCGCGGCATGCAGGCCCGCCTCAATAAACACATGTCGCGACTCCTGGATTGCGCCATGTCGCGAATGGTAGGTGATGCCCGTATCCTCTTCCACCACAGAATGCGAGCCGTCCCCGGTAAAAATCAGCCTCCTCACGCCTACCGCCATAGAGGCAAAGTTGGGAATTAAAAAAGGGGAAGCTGGCTATTTTTTATCCTTCTGAATAAGCTGGTGTTGTATTCCATCTTTGCTTCGTTGAGGCCGTACTTTTTGCAGAAGAGCTTGAACTGGTCGCGTATCATCTCTGCAAATTTGCCGTCGCCAACGATGCGGTTGCCCCAGCGGCTGTCGTTCACCGCTCCCTCGTGGCATTCCTGAATGGCATGCCATACTTTTTCAGCCCGGTCAGGGAATGCTTTGAAGAGCCAGTCCTGGAAGATAGGGCCGATGGCGCCGTTGAGGCGTACCACGGTATAACCTGCCCACTTCGCGCCCGCTTCGGAGGCACCTTTAAGCACGGCGGGCATGTCTTTATCGGTAAGGCCGGGGATGATAGGGGCGTTCATGATGCCCGTCGGGATGCCGAGCCTGGACATTGTCTCTACCACCTTTAAGCGTTGCTTGTAAGAAGCCGTGCGCGGCTCCATCTTCAGGCGGATGTTTTCGTCTAAGGACGTGATGGATGAGAAGACGCGGACAAGGTTCAGCTTCGCTAATTCCTGTAGGATGTCTGTATCGCGCAACACAAGCGCGTTCTTGGAAAGCACGCCTACGGGGTTGCGGTATTCCAGACAGATTTCCAGCAGCTGCCTCGTGATGCGCATCCGGCGCTCAATGGGCTGATAGCAATCGGTATTGCCGGAAAGGGATATGGGTGCGGGCTGCCAGTTCTTGTTCTCAAAAAATTTGCGCAGCAGCGCGGGGGCATTCTTTTTCACCACGATTCGGCTTTCAAAATCCAGCCCTGCAGAGTAGCCCCAGTATTCGTGGGAATTGCGCGCATAGCAATAGATACAGCCGTGCTCGCAGCCCTGATAAGGATTGGCGGAGTACATCATGCCTACGTCGGGGCTGGTTACTTTGTTGACGAGGGTTTTGTTTTCGTCAAAAATGTATTCTGTCTTACGCGGCTCGGCTTCCCAATCGTCAATGGCTTCCGGAAATTCCTGCAGGTACTCGCCTTTCAGGAAGCGATTCTTTGGATTGAACTGCGCGCCGCGGCCTTTGTCAAAACGGTTGTTGGCTTGTTGGTTAATCATGGGACAATTCATCGGTACGGCGCAGCCGGGCTGACCATGGTTAGTTGTTTGGAAAATCTCTGCTCGTGGCGGAACCTGTAAGACCTCACTTTGGTCGGTCAGACCGGTTCCTATTCGTCCGTTTCTTCCAATAGGTACTTATTCAGACTCTCACCGCCCTCGTACAAATCCTTCACAGAGCCGAAGCCGATTGCATCTACCATCTTGCTCGGCTCTACCAGCTCCGTGGCTTTGCGCACGGTGTACTTGCCCCATTTGTCCTTAATGCCATAGAGCACTTTGCGCAGCTTGTCCTGCTTCATACGGTTGTCAAAGAGGCCATATTGCACCTCATCGGTTTTTACAAAGTCCATGATGGTGATGCCCATCTGTTTCGTCCCATCGTGCAGCAGCGGCCCGCAATGGCGGGAAATTTCAAAGGCGCGCATGTGCTGCAGGATGTAATAGCGCATCTCCATCGCATCCTGCACGGCATCGTTGAAGTGGGCACTCATTTCCCAGCCCGTCAGATTTTTGTAGCGGATGAAGAAAGAAATCTGCTTGCAGAAAGCGCCCGTTGTTACGAGCCGCTGCTCCAGCTTTGTGCAGAGCGAGATGAGCAACGCGTCCAGCTTTTCGTAAGAATCCCGCTGCTCCGGCGATACCATCCGCGTAGCGCTCATGCTGCGGTAATCGCCCGTGTGGTACAGGTCAACCTCCGCAAAATTCAGGCGGCAATGCCAGTAATAGCCGGCTATCCCGCCAAAGGCTTTCCGTAGCAGCGATTGCGATGTGTGCCGCATTTGCAGCGGTGTCTTGATGCCTATCATTTGCAGCCTGCGCTCATTGCGTTTGCCGATGCCAGGCATGTCCGTCAGTGAGATGCGCGCGAGATATTCATCCACGTTTTCCCGCGTGATTTCCACCAGGCCGTTGAGCTTTTCAAAGTCCGTTGCCAGTTTTGCCAGAAAAGTATTCGGCGCAATGCCGATGGAACAGGTGACGCACTCGCCTACTTCGGCTATCAGGTCTTCCTTGATTTTTCTTGCAATGACTTTCAGGTCTTTATAGACCAGCTTGTAGCCGCTCAGGTTCATTGCGGCCTCGTCAATGCTCTTTGGAATTACTTCGCCTTCGGAGCAATAGCTGCGCAGCACCTTCATGATGCCGATGTGCTTCTCACGATAAAGGACAGGATTCGCGGCTACCTGAACAATCTCTGGACAGAATTGCCTGACTTCATTGATGCGCATGCCCGTTTTGACACCAAGCTTTTTGGCTTCAATGGAAGGTGCAATAATGACCGCATAGTATTTGCTACCGGCGGTCACGCCGATGGGGCGGCCGCGGAGGGCCGGGTTTTTCTGTTGCTCGCAGGAGGCGAAGAAGCTGTTCATATCCACATACATCACTACTGCTTCAGGCTTCGCCACCATTGCATTTGCATAGTACTGCATGGCGGACGGTTTTTATCGTTTGCTACTAATAGTGTCAGACTGTTGACATCAATACTAACAAAGCATTTATTCCGTCGCCCGGAAATTTATCCACAACTAGCAGTCATTTCACGCATCAGACGTAAAGGATACGCAGAGGGCGCAGCGCAATTTTATACAGACTTCACGTTGCGCCTGCCGCGAAACCGCTGCCGCCGCGTGAAATTCATTAATGAATGGGTGTGGAAAACAAGAAGAAACTACAAGCCTGTAAGCCGGATTCTGTACCCAATTGCTTGAGTGGCTATCATTTATCTTAGCCTTACATTGCTGCAAGGCTCTAGCTGCCAACCCGCGAATGCGTCCTTTTCAGGAACCCGGACGAGCCGCCCGGAATCACTCGCCTATTTGGCATTTCAGCACGCAAGGTTTACCCGCGATTATTGTTGCCAATAAAAGCCGTGGGCTCTTACCCCACATTTTCACCCTTATCCGCCGTGGCGGACGGTTATTTTCTGTGGCACTATCTGTCAATCCGGTGGCTGAGCGGAGCCGAAGCCCCGGATTGCCCGGCCGTTAGCCGGTGCGCTGCTCTATGCTGTCCGGACTTTCCTCTATGCATTGCTGCGTAGCGATAACCCGGCTTGTAGTTCGGTGTAAAAATACGCTTTAGAAAAGCGAAGCCTGCATTTCTATGCCTGCGTGTTTGCGCTCGTGCTCCAGCAGCCAGCGCTTAGTGCTCAATCCGCCGGCATAGCCTGTCAGCGCCCCATCTGCGCCTATTACGCGGTGACAGGGAATGATGACGGAAATGCTGTTAGCACCGTTTGCCGTTGCAATGGCTCGTATAGCCTTTTCGTCGCCGTAAACCCTAGCCTGGTGCATGTATGTTACAGTCCTGCCGTAAGGAATGCGACTTAGGGAATCCCAGACAGACTTCTGAAAGGGGGAGCCAACTGTTTGTAATGGAACAGAAAACTCCATCCGTTTTCCGGTGAAATATTCGTCCAGTTCGCAGCGCATTTGCTGAAGCAACGGATGATTGCCTTCTTCAAACACATCGTTCAGGCCCGTGCTGATGCGGCGCTGAATGGCCGGCAGCATCTTCCGGTATTTCCAGTCCAGCAAACAAATGCCTGCGTCCGTGGCGCCGGCTATTAGCTCACCGACGGGCGTTTTGATGCTGGTGATTATAATGGGCACAACCTAAAATTACGCGCCTATCCTTTAAAGCGATTTTGTCGTCCCGATAAAATATCACGACAAGTTTCCGTAAGAAGTTATTCGCCTGAAGCGCATAAGCTCCTTACAGCGATTTTGTCAATCCCGCAGGAAGTATAATCGCTCGCAGCGCCTGTGAGGTTCCCTACGGGAATGAAAAGGGTTAGGCGAACAGCAGTAAATGTCCGCGCCATTAAGCACCGACGAAAAACATAGCCCGGCATGAAAACACAGAAACTGATGCAAGTCGGAGATGGTTTTCTAAATAAAAACTTATTAAAAAGCCGCAACAATCTGCCGGAAGATTTCAACGAGCCATTAGACTTTTCATCCTAATTTCCTTTATCTTCCTTACCTTCGCAACCCCAAAATCCCTTTGGGCATTTGAAGCTCATTGAATCGGGCAGCAGAAGAAGGTCAGAATGAAACACAACCGCGAATTTGAGATAGCATGGCTCGGGTTGAAAGTCGGGGAGCATGTGTATGAATTCAGCGTAGGCGATGAGTTTATGCGGGAGCGCGGCGCACCTGCCGAGACCCGCGATTGGGCCGCGCAGGTAAAGCTGCGTTTCAACCGCCAGCAAAGCTTCTTCCAGCTTCATTTTGACATATCCGGCTCCGTCACAGTCCCTTGCGACCGTTGCGGCGACGAGTTTCCACTGGCCCTGTGGGACGAGTTTGACCTCCTCATCAAGCTCACCGGCGAGGACGAAGACGCGGAAGAAACTGATGATGAGGCAGATGTAGCATTCATCTCCCGCCACGAGACGGTCATTGACATCTCCGGCTGGATATACGAATTCGTGATGCTGAGCATGCCGCTGCAGAAAGTCCATCCCGAAGGACAGTGCAATCCCGAAGCCCTGGAGCTGCTCAACCAGCTTGGCGCCACAGAAGACGCCCCGAAGAACGATATCTGGAAAGGACTGAAAGACATTAAAATAGATGAGGAAAAACAAAATTCCAAAATCCAAATTCCAAAAGAGAATAAGAAAAGTTGAACGGGTTGAACGAGTTAATCAAGTTCATTCCCATGTATCCCCAACCCGCTCCACCTCATACTTCCAACCTCCAACTTCTAACATCCAACCGAAATGCCAAATCCAAAACGCCGCCACTCCCAGCAACGCTCTGCCAAGCGCCGTACGCACTACAAGGCGACTGCGGAAACATGGTCTGTGGACAAGACAACCGGCGAAAGCCACCTCCGCCACCGCGCCCATTGGGTAGAAGGCAAGCTCTTCTACAAAGGCCGCGTAGTAATGAATAAGACGCCTGCCGAAGCAGCATCTACCGACTCCGATACGGCAGCCTAAACCTATCTTCGCGTCCGCATGAAGATAGCGCTGGACATTATGGGCGGCGATTATGCGCCCGAGCAGGCCCTGCTCGGCGTACGCCGCTATTTTGAAGAAAGTGGTCACGATGATGTGCATCTGCTCCTCGTCGGCGACCCTGCAGCTGCGGTGCCCTATATGGCACAGCTTTCCCGGTACGAAGGCCGCTATACGCTGGTCCCTGCCACGCAGGTGATAGACATGCATGAGCACCCCACAAAGGCGCTCAAGGAAAAGACAGATTCATCCATAGCAGTCGGCTTTGGCGTGTTAGCGCGCGGCAAGGCCGACGCTTTTATTTCCGCCGGCAATACCGGCGCGATGCTCGTCGGCGCTATGTTCTCCATTAAGACGATAGAGGGCATCCTGCGGCCAACCATCGCCTCGCCGCTGCCCCGTACGGACGGCGGCTTTAACTTCCTGCTGGATGTGGGCATCAATGCCGACTGCAAGCCGGAGCATCTCGTGCAGTTTGCCGCGCTCGGCTCGCTGTATGTGCAACACGTTCTTGGGAAGGAAAATCCGCGCGTAGGCCTGCTGAATATCGGTGAGGAAGAAGGCAAGGGCAATATACTGGCCCAAGCCACTTATCCGCTGCTGAAAGAATCAGAGAACATCAATTTCGCCGGCAACATAGAAGGCCGCGACCTCTTCGGGGATAAGGCGGACGTCATTGTTTGCGAAGGCTTTGTAGGTAATGTGGCCTTGAAGATGGCGGAGAGCATCTACCACATCTTCTCCGAGCAGCGCGGCCTGAAGGACGAGTTCCTCGGCAATTTCAATTACGAGATATACGGCGGCACGCCCATCCTCGGCATCAATGCGCCGGTGCTCATCGGGCACGGCATTTCATCGGCGCTGGCCTTCCGGAATATGATTGAGGCCGCGCGGAAGATTATCGCTTCCAATCTGATAGATGCGTTTAAGGCGCGGTTTGCCACGGCAACTGTCTGAACCGGAATTTTCAGAATTGCAGAATGGCCGGAATTTGGTATCTGAATTCTGGAAATTCCATAATTCCCCAAATTCCGGTTCAGACAAAATGACCATCCATTGCATCTCCGGCCTCGGCGCCGACCAACGCGTCTTTACAAGGCTGAATATCCCCGGCGCTACATTAAAAGCTGTCCCTTGGGCGGATATAGATAAGCACGACGAGATGGCTTGTTACGCACAGAAAATGGCTGCGCAAATCCCTGATGGGCCGGACGATGTCATTCTCGGTCTTTCATTCGGGGGAATGCTCGCCTCGGAAATTGCACGGGTGCGGCCACAGCAGAAAGTAATCATCGTCTCCTCCGCTAAAGCACCGGGCGAGGTGGAAATGCCAGGAAAGTTCCTGCAATTCATTGTCCATAAAGGCTTGCTGCCGATTGGACTTGCACCTTTGGGCGGAAAGCAGATTGCAGAGCGCTTCGGCGCAGAAACAGTGGAAGACCGCGCACTGATTCAATCCATTCTTGAAGAAACAGACGGTCACTTCGCCCGTTGTGCTTTCCGCGCTATTATAGACTGGCGAAGCGCTGTACAACCGCCGGCAAGCCTCGTACACATCCACGGTACGGCAGATGAAATAATACCGCCTGCACGCATCAAGCCTACGCATTGGGTGGAAGGTGGCGGCCACATCATGATTTACAACCGGGCAGAAGAAGTAAGTGCACTGATTGCGCAGCACCTTGATGCTACAGGCGCGAAAAATCTGCGCCCGACAGGCGGGTGAAGCTGAAAGTTTTTACTGGCTTTGCAGTGTTCTTGTAGCTGCAAAATAGTAAGCGCTGCTTCAAATGATGGCAGACAATACAGCAGGATCTTACTCATTCTATTAGCCTTAGCCGAAAATCATTGCGAAAACGTCTTCTCTGCAAAGCTTCCTACAGCCTATCGGCCCTCTTCGTGCTGGTCAATATTATGGCAGCTTTCCACGCGTGGAAGTTCACGCACTTCAGGCCTGGCGCGGTGCAGCACACTAAAGATGAGACGCAGCTATCTTTTGGCGAGAAGCTGTCGGCGCTGTTTTTCGGCGTTAGCCTGCCGCGCCCGGAGAACCGTGTGAAGCCGACAGGCCGCTATCAGACCATCATGCTTCGCAGCAATAAGCGCATAGAATGCTGGGAAATTCCGGCAGACAGCCCCGCGGGCGCCATAGTGCGCGGCACGGTAGTCCTTTGCCACGGCTATGGCGGCGCAAAGGCATCTATGCTGGAGAAGGCTGACATATTCCGTCAGGCCGGCTACAATACGCTGTTGCCCGATTTTGAGGGCGCGGGCGGCTCAGAAGGCAATACCTGCACTATTGGCTATGATGAAGCGGCTCAAGTACGCAGCTGCGTAAATTATTTGCAGGCGAAAGGCGAACATAACATCGTGCTCTTCGGCCTATCTATGGGCGCGGCGGCCATTATGAAGGCGATGCACGACACAGCCATGCCGGTGCGTGCGCTGATTCTGGAATGCCCGTACGGCTCTATGCTGCGCACGGTGCAGAATCGTTTTCATTCAGTTGGCGTACCTCATTTTCCGCTGGCCAATCTGCTGGTGTTTTGGGGCGGCTTTGAGAACGGCTTTAATGCCTTTCGCCTGAGGCCGGAAGATTATGCCTGCGACATCCACTGTCCTACCCTACTCGTCTGGGGCGGCAAAGACCCGAAGGTGAGTGAGGAGGAAACAGACACGATTTTCGCGCGCCTGGTAGGACCTAAGCGGGTGCTGAAACTGCCGCAGGCAAGCCACAATGACTTTTTGCTGCGGTACCGGGCAGAGTAGTTGGCTGCGGTGGATTCGCTGCTGCGGCAATAATTTTGCCTCGTCCTATAAAGCCATGAAGCTCAGTCACCTCAACCTCCCCGTCCAAAATGTCGCTTCGGCCATAGCCCTCTTCACCACGCACTTCGGCTTCCGGCTGCAGGAGGTAAAAGGCGACAACGCCATCGCCATCCTTCACGGCAGAGACGGCTTTACACTCGTCCTCATGTCGGCAGTTATGGCCAAAAGCGGCAGCACGGCTTACCCTGACGCATTCCATATCGGCTTTCTGCCGGATAGTAAGGAGCAGGTCACCACCACATGGCAGTCGCTGAAAGCCGGCGGCATTGATGCAGGCCGTGAGCCGGCAAAAATCCGGGATACCTTTGGGTTTTACTTTGAGGCTGAAGGCATTATGATAGAAGATCGGCGGCTTTATTATAGTCTTGCCATGGCATTCAAGGCGCAGAAAACGTCTCCAACACCCGCATCAGCCGGTCCAGCCGTTCCTGTTTTGCTGGCGCATCCGCATCATCGGGGAACAGCCCCGCAATTTTCAGGTATCCGTATTTCCGTTGCGCATACTTCATGCGGATGGAGGAAATAGTAGCCAATCCATCGGCAGACACATAGCGGATGGTGTATTTATAGGTGTAATCCTCCTGCGAGAGCTTGCTGACTTTATAGCGCGTAGCGCCGGGTGGCATATTGTCTTTGCTGTATTCCCGCTGGGCTTTCGCATAATCGGACAGCCCGGTACCTGCATCCACGGAGTTGAGCCGCGCATAAAACAGGCGATTCTCAACGATAACTACCATCTGTCCGTTTGCGGATTTATTAATGATGCTGTCGCCGGGGTCAAAGCGGAATTGAAAGCCGTAAGCGGAGTCAGTATATAGAGAGCCGCTGATGGAAACCTTCGGATCTAAGTAGCGCACACGCTTTTCTTCGGCTGCTTCCAGGCCTCTGCGAAAGGCCTTGGCCATATCGCTTTCACCGGACTGAGCAAAGGCGCAAAAACTATAAAGGAAAGCAGTGGCGAGACTGAAAAAGCGCCTGAGCATAAGGCCGTAGATTTATGGCTGGCAATGTAAGCAGCAAAAACCGGAAACCTGTTATATGAGCGCCGGGCGAGGCCGCATGTAGGTTAATCCTGCCCTGCCCTTTCCGCCGCAACCGGCGCCAGCTTAACGATCTGAATCACCTTCATCCATGCAAGCAGGCGGATAACCGGGTACATCGGGTCTATCTCGTGCCAGCGGCGGCCAAAATTGATTGCAGAAGGATGCTTATGATGATTGTTATGATAAGACTCGCCCAGCATAAGCACGTCTATGGAAAAAAGGTTGGTAGAAGTATTTTTCATAAGAAAATTCTTATAGCCATACTTATGCGCAAACCAATTGATCACCGCACCATGAAAGGCGCCCATCGTCAGCACAACGGGAAGAAATATCCACTGCCATGCGCCCGTGTTGAAGAAGTAAAAGAATGCCACATATGCACCCACCCAAAGAGTTCTGGATAAGGTGCTGTTCGCAAAACGGTCAAAACCCGGCCATAGCGGAAGGTTTTTTTCAAAACGCGGCTCTACTTCCATTTTTCCATCCACCACATCGCGGTAGAAAGCGCGCGTGCGCCACATCATCGAGAATATGTTGGAAGAGTAAGACGGAGAATGCGGATCAAGCTCGGTATCCGTGTAGGCATGGTGATATCGATGCATCACGGCATATCCGCGTGGACTCATGTATGAGGAGCCCTGAGCGAGCCAGGAGCCAATGAAAAACACTTTTTCCCAGCCTTTGCTCATCTTAAAAGCGCCATGCGCCGCGTAACGATGCTGAAAAAGAGTCTGGAAGGTGAGCGACAGATACCATATCGCTACGAAAAAAAGGAAAATAGCCATTGAAATCAGTTTAGGCTGGTTATATAAGCGCAGCCCTGATTTGTAGATGGCAGCCTGCTGAAGTGCAGGACTGATATGTATGCAAAACCAAAAATTGAGCTACCGAGCGTGTCTAAAGATACGTTGCCCGAGTCTTACCGGTTTATCTACGTTGCGTTAAACAATGGCAACAGCTTACAGGCCTGAAGTTGTTGCCATTCCTGTTAAACAAACCCCATTAATAAAAAATTCCCTCAATATCAAATGCTTTGGGCTACCTTCGCCACTCATTTTTTTAAACCAGTACAATGCAAGAGGGAACAGTAAAGTTTTTCAACGAAACCAAAGGTTTTGGTTTTATCAAGCCTGAGAATGGCGAAGACATCTTCGTACACTCTACAGGTCTCATTGATCAGGTGCGTGAAAACGACCGGGTCTCCTTTGAAGTGCAAGATGGCCGTAAGGGTCTGAATGCGATCAATGTAAAAGTTATCTAAGGCAGAACACCGTTCATACTAAGGTAATTAAGGGCATATCCAAACGGATATGCCCTTTTTCATTGCCCACGGCAGCCGCCAGCAATATGGTTATAAATACTGCAGCGGCGTGGAAGCGTAATTTTCAAACCCAAAATCACCGCTCTTATATGCGCTATCTTCTTTTATTCCTTTTTACCATGAGCTTCGCACTTCCTCTTGCCGGCGCTCAGGATTCGCCGCGTGTGCTGATCGTTATTGCGCACCCGGATGATGAAACGGGTTTTGCCGCAACGGTTTATAAGATCACAAAGGAATTGCATGGCGTAGCCGACCTTTTTCTGGTTACCAATGGTGAGGGCGGCTACAAATATTCAACATTAGCAGAAGCCTATTACGGGAAAGAGCTGACTGATGAGCGGATTGGCCGGGAAGCCCTGCCGCAGATCCGGAAGCAGGAGCTTCAGAACGCCGGGCGCATTATCGGGATCCGGAATTTTACTTTTATGGATCAGAAAGATGCGCACTATGGTCTTGACGAGCGCGAGCCCTTGGATACATCCTGGCATGTGGCACAGGTGCAGCAGCGCCTGAACGATGTATTGGTAGCCGGCGCATATGACTATCTCCTTTGTCTATTGCCCGTGCCCGGCACCCACGGCGGGCACAAAGGGGCCACATTGCTGGCGCTCCGCGCTGTCCGCGATATGAAGACTGACAAGAAGCCTATCGTGCTCGGTGGTGGCGTAGGAAGAAAAGGCGATACCGCGGTCACACGTTTCAGCCAATTAAAAAAGTACGCAGAGACGCGTACAATAGCGGATACGCCTATGTTTCTCTTTGACCGCACCGTGAAGTTTGGCTACAAGTCTTCGCTGGACTACCGGATCATTGTAAACTGGGAAATTGCCGAGCATAAAAGCCAGGGCACGATGCAACTGGCCATGAATATGGGCGATTATGAGCAGTTCTGGTACTTCGCCATCAATGGCGCCGAAGGGCTTGCGCGTACCAAAGCTTTTTTTGACCGGTTAAAAGCTGTGCCTTATAAAACCAAAGCGTATTAACGGGCCCGGCTGCAATTATTTGTATCTCGGGTGGAATTTCTCCAGCGTGTCGCGCAGGTAGCCGCGATCCAGATGCGTGTAAATCTCTGTCGTGGTAATGCTGACATGGCCGAGCATTTCCTGAACTGCGCGCAGGTCGGCGCCGCGCTCCACGAGGTGCGTGGCAAAGGAGTGCCTGAATGTGTGCGGATGCACATTCGCCTTTATCCCGGCTTTGGCCGCTGCGTCTTTAATAATGTTGAACACCATCATCCGGCTAAGCCCACTTCCGCGGCGGTTCAGAAAAAGGATGTCCCGCGCGGCCTCCTTAACCGTAAGTTGCGACCGGATATGGGATTTATATATACCGATTTGCTTTGCCGCTTCGGCGCCCAGAGGCACCAGCCGCTCTTTGTTTCCTTTTCCAACAACGCGCACGAAGCCGATGTCCAGATACAGGTTTGAAATGAGCAGTCCCGTCAGCTCGCTTACGCGGAGGCCGCTGCTGTAGAGCGTTTCTACCATTGCCGCATTGCGGGCGCCTTCAGGCGTGCTGCGGTCTATGGCGGCTATCAGCGCATCAATTTCCGCCAGGCTCAGCACTTCAGGAAGCGGCCTGCGTGTTTTTGGGGCTGAAAGAAGCTCTGTCGGGTCCATGGAAATGACGCCTTCCAGCAGCAAAAAACGGAAGAAAGATTTTATTCCGCTCAGGATGCGCGCCTGCGAGGCCGGGGCCAGGCCAAGCTCATGAACTGTCTTAACAAAGTCCTGCAGCTCCGGCAGCTTTACGTCTTTGAATGCCATGCCCGGATGCGCATCGGCAAGATAGCGTTCCAGCATGCCTGCGTCGCGCAGATAGCTTTCTACGGTGTGGCCGGCCATTGCCCGCTCTAGTTGCATGTAGGCCTTAAAGCTCTTCAGGTACGGAGACATGCACTTCTATCCGTTTCTTACTTGCTCCAGCGCATCGCTCACACACTTCGCATCTTCCACAGGCAGGCGCATGGCCATATCTTTAAACAGGGCCTCCAGTACCGGCTGTACCTGCTCCAGCAAGGCAAGCCCGGCAGGCGTAATGGTAATATCAACACGCCGGCGGTTTTCCTCACATGCTTTGCGCAGCGCACGGCCTTTTTCCAGGAGCTTATCTATAATGCGCGACACATTAGAGGTAGGATGTACCATGCGCTCGCTGATCTCATATAGATTCATAGGCGCGCCTTGCTGACCACGAAGAATGCGCAGCACATTAAACTGGGGCTCGGTAAGGTCATAGGGCTTCAACAGGCTGTTTACACGCGCCTCAAGCCATGCGCCCGTCACCATTATGTTCAGAAAGGCGCGCATATGCGGGTCGGTAATGGGCTTGGATTTCAGCTGAGCTTCCAGCGTGGCCATAGGGTATGTATTTGGGGTGATACAGGTGCGGCCAAAGCTACAGGCAGCGCGCCTTATCTTTCCACCCTATTTTACGAATATGCTCCGGCTCTCCATCATTAATGGCGCTAACCTGAATCTGCTGGGCGTCCGGGAAACAGACATTTACGGCCATGAGACCTTCCCGGCATTTTTTGAAGCGCTTCAGGCCCGTTTTCCGCAAATCGCTTTTTCTTTTACGCAGAGCAACATAGAAGGTGAGCTTATCAATCTCCTGCACGCCTGCCGGAATAGCGCGGATGGTATTATTCTCAACGCAGGAGGCTATTCGCACACCAGCGTGGCGCTTGGCGATGCCGTTGCCGCGATGGGGATGCCTGTGGTTGAGGTTCATATCTCCAATGTGCTGGCCCGCGAAGACTACCGCAAGACGTCCTTCATAGCAGCGAAGTGTAAGGGCTCCATCAGCGGCCTCGGCCTGGAAGGCTACGCGCTGGCTGCGCAGTATTTCCTGAGCACAGCCAAGCCGCACTAAGGCAGGCGGAATCCCCGCAGAAACTCGGCAATGCCCATGCGCTTTTTACCTTCCTGCTGTACTTCTTCCAGATAAACCCAGCCATCTGTAGCAGCCACCTTTAGGAATGTTTTGCCATCTGTCTGAGGCTCGCCCGGCATGGTCTCATGCCTTTCTGCGACAGCCTTTGCCCGGAATATTTTCAAGCTTTTACCCGCCAAAACGGTGAAAGCCGCCGGGTGCGGCGACATGCCGCGGATAAAATTGCGAACAGTTCCCGCAGCACTCTGCCAGTTGACGCGCGTATCCTCTTTAAAGATTTTCGGCGCGTGCCTCGCCGCTGCGTTCAGCGTCTGTGGCTGCGGAGTAATTATGTCGCTTGCGAGGCCATTAAGCGTGCGCACCAGCAGGTCTGCGCCGGAAGCCATAAGCTTATCGTGCAGCGTACCGGCATCATCAACCGGATCAATAGCGACGGACTCCTGCAGGAGGATATTGCCCGTATCTATCTCATGCTTCAGCCGGAAGGTGGTTACGCCTGTTTCTGTTTCGCCATTTACTATAGCCCAGTTTATTGGCGCGGCGCCCCGGTATTGCGGCAGTAAGGATGCATGCACGTTGATGGTGCCTATCGGCGGCATTGCCCAGACGGCCTCGGGCAGCATCCGGAATGCCACTACAATATGCAAATCGGCGCCGATTGAGCGGAGCATCTCCAGGAACTGAGGGTCTTTCAGCTTTGGCGGCTGCAGCACGGGAATGCCGGCTGCCAGCGCATATTCTTTCACTGGTGTCTGGCTAATCTGCAATCCACGGCCGGCAGGCTTATCGGGAGCCGTAACGACTGCCTGTACCTGTGCGCCCGCATCCATCAGCGCGGCCAGGGAAGCCACGGCAAATCCGGGGGTACCAAAGAATACGATGCGCAGGTCCTTTGCCATCTTCATGAGGCTGCAAAGATGCAGGCAGGCACATTAAACCTCACTACCTTTTAGCCGTCCAATGCCGCGTAAACGCACATGAATGTCTCGCTGACCAATACAGACGACCGCGCGCTGTTGGCGCTCTTTAAGGATGAGGCAACAAAAGAGCGTGCCTTTACAGACATTCTGCGGAAGTACAGCGAGCGCCTCTACTGGCATATACGCCGCATGGTGGTTAGCCATGACGATGCGGACGATGTGCTGCAGAATGTGAGCATTAAAGTATGGCGCGCCCTTGCGGACTTTCGCGAAGAAGCGAATCTCTACACCTGGCTTTACAGAATCGCCACAAACGAAGCGCTCTCGTTTCTGGAAGCTCAGAAGCGGCGCGCAACGCTTTCCATCAGCGACCATGAAGGCAGCCTGGAGCAGAAGCTGGTTGCTGAAAAAGGCTTTGATGCGCATAAAATTGAGTGGCGGCTTCAACAAGCCATTCAATCCCTTCCTGAAAAGCAGCGTGTGGTGTTTAACCTGAGATACTATGACGAGATGCCTTACGAGCAGATGAGCGAGATAACGGGCACTTCCGTTGGGGCGCTCAAGGCTTCTTACCATCATGCGGTAAAGAAGGTAGAGGCATTTTTTAAGGAAAGCTTCAATTAAACCCGGAGGTAAATAAGCAATCAGAAAGACGTGGACAGGCAAACGGACATATCAGAAGAGCTCAGAGCGATGGGCAGCCCGCTGGCAGATTTTCTGCGGCGGCTTCCTTACGCGGCGCCGGAAGGCTACCTGCCTTCTGTTGCGTTGCTATTGGCAGCTTCTGCGCAATACCCGGAAGCTGGGGACCCCGTTCTTTCCATTACCTCCCGGATGCTTCCATTCACCGCGCCCGACGGATACTTTGACACCCTTGCTCAAAACCTTTCTGTACTTGCCCGCGTGGCGGACACCGGCGCCGGGGAGCAAGCGCCTTTCTACACGCCGGAAGGCTATTTTGAAGAGCTGCCTGAAAGGTTTGTAAAAATGGCAAAGGCAGAGACAGCCGAAAACCGTCCTAAGCGGCGCGCGATGCAATTCCACATGGGGTGGAAACAGCTGCGGCGATTAGCTGCAGCAGCAGTTTTGGTACTGGGAGTTGGCTTTGGCGCTTACCGGTACTACCATCCGGCAATGCCGGAGGCAGCAGCGGCAAGGCAGCTGGCTAAGCTGGATCAGGAGGATATCAGCAGCTATGTAGAGCAGCATGTAGATGAATTTGACGCTGAGAGCCTCGAATGGGCGACCGCTTCCGCCAATCCTGATATTCCTGCGGGAATCTCTACGCTGGACGCCCCGGAAATTCAGGATTATCTGCAGGAAACCGGCGAGACCGGCGCCGCCGCTAAACCGGGAACTTTATAAATACAACTCAAGAGACGAAACACTGATGAAGCGCATTACCGGAATTTTCAGCCTGCTACTACTTTGCCTGAGCCTGTGCGCGCAGCCAGGACAGCGCGCCGAACGCATTCATGCTATTAAGATCGGCTACCTGACTGATCGGCTGCACCTGACCACCACGCAGGCGGCCACATTCTGGCCTGTGTACGATGAATATGAGGGCGAGCTAAAAGGCGCGCGCAAGGCATTCCGGCAGAAGTACCGTAACGGCGCAGGGACGGAAACAGACGCCGAGGCAGGCCGTTTTATTGAAGATAATCTGGACTTTCAGGAAGACGCCCTTGCGATAAACAGGATGTATAAAGACCGGATGCTGAAGGTCATTTCGCCGCAGCAGCTTGCTACGCTTTATGAAGCAGAACGTGATTTTAAAAAGCTGCTGCTGCAACAGTTGCGCGAGCGGCGCGGCGGTGGCGGCAGGATGCGCCGGTAAACGGACGACAAGCCTTTAAAGCTGAGCAACCGGGCATTTCACATCATGATAAAACAGGAACTTCCACTTGCCG
Organism: Chitinophagaceae bacterium; assembly: GCA_965246765.1. Classification (GTDB taxonomy): domain Bacteria; phylum Bacteroidota; class Bacteroidia; order Chitinophagales; family Chitinophagaceae; genus UBA1952. Next base: position 129,434 of record CBDFFJ010000004.1, on the reverse strand, counting down.
CGCCGGCCTTCGTCTGCCCATTGCTGCCGCAATTCCATCGCGCGCTTGCCGTTGTAGTCGTACTTGGCTACATACTTCATCTTCATCTGCTTTAGCTGCGGCGCTTCATCGCCGCCATAGAAAATGGTGTCGCCGCCGTCTTCAACCAGAAACACGATGTGCTGCGGACAATGGCCGCCACTGTGGCGAAAAGTGATGTGCTCGTTGATGCGGCCATCGGGCCCGTCCAGCCATACGACCTGTCCCGAGGCGAACAGCGGCTCCAGCTCCTCAGGATGATAAGACGGATAGCCCGTCTCCAGTGCATAGCCAGCCTCCGCGCGGTAGATGTAGTAAGCAGCATTCGCAAAGGAGGGCCTCGTCAGGCCGGAGGCATCGCGCTGTAACAATCCGCCTGCGTGATCCTTGTGCAGGTGGCTGAGCAGGACTTTCGTAACCTGATCGGGCGTATAGCCGTGTTTACGGATAGCTGCATGGAGCTGCATATCGCCGTTGAGTCCGGAGAATCCAAGCCCTGTATCAAAAAGCAGCAGTTCATCATCCAGCTTTACCAGAAAAGGCTGTATTTCCACCAGCAGTGAGCCGACGGGGCGCTCGGTAAGCACATCCCGGCCTGGAACAAAGGGAACAAACACCTTATCGTGGCCAATCGTGAACTCACCTTCTGAAAGCGGAAAAATCATCTGCGGATTAGCGGATTAAAACCTGCCGGTCGGCATCAAGCCGCAGCAGGATAAAGATGAGGATGGAAAACGACAGCAATGAGGATCCGCCATAAGAGAGAAACGGCAAGGTGATGCCAATAACCGGCGCCAGGCCTATGGTCATGGAGATATTTACTGCGAAGTGAAAAAACAGGATTGAGGCGACGCAATAGGCATACACCCGGCTGAATACAGATCGCTGCCGCTCTGCAAGGATGGTAATGCGCACCATAAGCCCGACATACAGCGCTATCAGCCCGAGGCTGCCTAAGAAACCGAACTGCTCAGCGATAGATGAGAAGATGAAATCAGTGTGTTGTTCCGGTACAAAGCCGTTTTTGGTGGACGTCCCGTTTAAAATGCCTTTGCCGGCGAAGCCGCCGGAACCGATTGCAATTTTGGATTGGGTGACGTTATAATTATTGTCCTTTTTCTTCACCGGCTCGTCTGTGGGCGCTTTGTCCGTCTTTACGAATGCGTCCGGCACGTCCTGACCAAGCATTGCATAGATGCGTTCAATCTGATAGCCTTGCAGCACTTTTTTGAAGGCAAAAGGAATGGCAACCTGCGAGAATAGTATTGCCACGGCATAGGCGCCGATAATCACCAGCCGCAGCCGCCCGTCTTTTAAAAACTGTTTGCGCAGCAGGAATACGGCCACTGCGACAAGCGCCGTCAGGATAATAAATAAGGGCATTCTCGAAATCAGCAGGCTTGCCAGCGCCAGGGCTACGAACGAAAAGCCAACAACAAGGATCGCGTTGGGCAGGCCTTCCCGGTACATAGCCAGAAAAAAAGAAAAATAGACGAGCGCCAATCCCGTTTCATTCTGAAGAATAATGATTATCGCCGGCAACAGGGCGATTGCAATGCCGATGGCGCGGTGCTTCAGCGTCTTAAAATTCGTTTCGGTCAGCGAAAGAAACTTAGCCAGGGCTAGCGCGGTAAAAATCTTGCAGACTTCGCCGGGCTGAAACGCCATGGGCCCGACACTTAGCCAGGAACGGGAGCCCTTCACGTTTTTTCCGAGAAAGATGGTGACGACGAGCAGCAGTATTCCTAACAGGTAAGACAGAAAGCTAACGGAAGCAAAGGCCTTGCTGTCGGTGAACAGAATGATCATTCCTACAAACAGCGAAAGGCCGAGGAATACCGTTTGGCTCGTGTAGTTCTTTCCTCTGATAAATAAGCCTACGTCCGTGCTGCGGTATTCTACCGAAAAAACAGCAACAAGCCCTATAAGCACCAGCGCGAAGTAAAGCACAAGGGTTAAGGCATCAATGCGTGCCGCGAGCGAGCGATTGTCTCTTGACATGGCGGCTATTGTTTCTTTTTAAGCAGGTAATGATTGACGTACCAGAAAAGCATCGTGGAATCCTGCGCCCGCTTCAGGCTGTCGCGCGACGCGGCAAACATGAGTCTGTCGCGGCGGCGCTGCTCGTCTCTTGCACGCTGGGTAGAATCTATGATAGCTACCTGCCTCATGTTTATCACGTTCCCTTTGAACATCCGCTCTTCCAGCGGCTTTCGCTTTAAGGAAACGGAGTCGTGCAGGTATTTTTCTATCATCAGGGATGCTACCGGCCCCGCCCACGTAGCGCCGTAACCGGCGTTCTCCACGGTAACGGCGATGGCGATTTTAGGATTTACCCGCGGCGCAAAGGCGACGAACATGGAGTGGTTCTGGAGCTTGGTCCGCACGCCGTTCAGCATCGCGTAGTTTTCAACTGTTCCGGTTTTTGCGCATACCTCAATGCCTTCCATTTTGGCTACGGTGCCAGTGCCATGCTCCACGACGTCCATCATACCAAGGCCTACGATGCCGAAAACGGTATCGGGAATATTGGCTACCTGATGTTTTATGAGGTAAGGCGCCAGGGAAGAATCTTTAGGATTATTAGCGACCGCGCGAACGAGGTGAGGCGTGTAGTAGAAGCCCCTGTTGGCTATGATGCACATGCCGTTCGCCATCTGGATGGGCGTAGCGGCAAGCTCCCCCTGCCCCATGCCGATATAGACGTTGGTGCATGAGTTCCAGACGCCATGATACATTTTGTTGTAAGCCACAGTGTCAAACAGGGTTCCTCCGATTTCGTAGGGAAGATCAACGCCAGTAGGATGTCCGAAGCCAAAGGCATACATATGCGCATACCAGTCTTCAAGGCCGCGTTTTACACCGCCGAATTTCGGAGCATCCACGCTCAGGCGGTAGATGTGGCAGAAGTAGGCATTGCAGGAGTTGGCCAGAGCCAGGCGGAGATTTGCCGCGTGTCCGCCACCGCTGTGGGTGCAGGCAATATGCCGGCCGCAGGCATTGTAGCCGCCGCCGCAGGGATAGCCATATGACGGGGTAATCACGCCGTTATTCAGCGCAATAAGCGCCGTTAGCGGCTTTTGGCTAGAGCCGGGATTATAAAACGCCTTCATCGCCCGGTTGAAGAGCGGCTTGGTATGCAGCTTGTAGAGGTTAGCGAAATTCCGGGAGCGGTCTGAGCCGCGCAGCAGATTCGGATCGTAGTTTGGCGAGGACACCATTGCAAGGATGCCCCCGGTTGAAGGATCTATAGCCACCACGGAACCGAGCTTGTTTTGCATCAGCCGTTCGCCATACTTCTGGAGTTCTTTGTCAACATAGAGCTGAAGAGCGCGGCCTGCCACAGCCGGTGTATCCAGCGCGCCTTTGAGATAGGCATCGCGCGGCCGGTTGAAGTTGTCTTTTTCCTTGAAATAAACCCCTCTTTGTCCACGCAGCACCTCCTCATAGGCAAGCTCTAATCCGTCAAGCCCCACATAGTCGCCCTGCTGATAAGTGCTGAACCTCGGCCGCCTGAGCATTCCCGAAGACACCTCGCCGATATAGCCGAGAAAGGCGCCCCCATAAGGCTCGGGATAACTGCGGATGTTGCGCTCCACCAGGTCAAAGCCGGGGAAAGAATAGCGGTTCTCGCCGAAGCGGGCAGCCTGAGCCTTTGAAAGCTGCGCCAGGAAAGTGCCCGGGCGCATGGGGCCGTTGCTCCATTTCGCTTTTTCGTAAAGATTGCGATATGCAGCGCCGTCAATAGTCAGCACGCGGCAGAGTGCGGAGGAGTCAAAATCGCGTAGCACATTGTTAGCCGTCATCTGCAGGTCATACACTACCTCGTTGTAGCACATCACCTTTCCGCGGCGGTCATACACCACGCCGCGCGGTGGGTAAACGACCTGGCGATAGATGGCAATATCGGCTGCCATCACCTTATATTTCTGCTCAAAAAGCTGCAGAAACAGCAGACGCGTGACGAGCACGAGGCCCATGCCGATAAAGATGGCAAGCAGAACAAGCCGGCGGGAATTCGCCGCTGAGGACGACATGGATTATAAAACGAAAAGAAGCGAAAAACTGCTTTGCAAACCTACGCCGATTAGCTCTGCCGGCCTGCAAGAGTGCGTTAAAGCTGTTACTTTTTGCCCGTTTCCAGGTATTGCTCCAGCGCGGTAACCATAGAGGGCGCATTTGGCGCAGGCGCCTTTACATCCAGGCGCAGGCCGGAATCCTCTACGGCTTTTGAGGTGGTAGGGCCGAAGGCGCCAATAAGGGTGCCGTTCTGCTTAAACTTAGGGTCGTGCGTGAAAAGCGTCTGTACGGAAAAAGGCGAGAAGAACAGAATCATGTCGTATGGATGCTGCTTCATCACAGGCTCAATATCATTGCTTACTGTGTGATAGAGCGTTACTTCCGCAAACGGGATAGCGTGCTTGGTGAGATAGTTATGGATCTCGTTCTTGCCGCTTTCCGAGGTGGGAAGCACATATTTTTCCGCTTTGTGCTTGCCGATAACGTCCAGCAGGCCCTGCGTAGAGCCATCGGCGGAAAAGAACACTTTACGCTTGCGGTAAAGAATAAACTTCTGAAGATAGAGCGCAACTGCCTCCGTGATGCAGCAATACTTCATCTCCTGGCTCACCTTGAGCTTCATCTCTTCCATAATGCGGAAGAAATGATCCACTGCGCTGCGGCTTGTGAAAATGATAGCAGTATATTCGGAAACGTCCACGCGCTGCCGCCGAAAATCGCGCCCCGAGACCCCCTCGACGCGTATAAAAGGGTGAAATTCAAGCTCCAGGTTGTACCTACGTGCCAGATCGTAATAAGGGCTTTTATCCGTATCGGGGCGCGGCTGCGTCACCAGTATCTTACTTACCTTTCGGGCAGGCGCCGCCTTTACCATAGCGCCGGCGGAAACTTCCTTCACCTTTTTCTTGTCCGTTGCAGCCGCCAGAGGCTTTTCAGCCTTTGCTACCGCGCTTGTACTGTTTTTCGGGCGTACAGCTTTAGCCATATTGAGGTCCAGGTAGTTTGATCACGGAGGGACAAGAAGCTTCGCATTCAACGCAGTAAATGCAGCAACCATTTGACCAACACTGCCATAGGCAGGATTTCCGAGGCGCAAAGGTAGGTGAAAAAATGAAATCTGGAGCCTTGGAAGAAGCTGATAAACGTGGACCACGAACGCAGATATCGGGTGCTCAGCAAGGCAAGCGCCATGGTCGCCGACAAAATGCCAAGCGGCACAAGCCACCGCGGCCCGGCAAAAGCAATCAGGATGACAAAAGGCAGCAACGCTATGCCCGTGATCTTGTTGACCAGAAATACATTGAAAAGATATTGATCCGCCAGGCCTTCTACCCGGAATGCCCAGCCGCTGAATCTTATAACCGCATATTTTGCAACATACATAAGCAGCATGCCGGCGATGAGCAGTGGTAATATGAGCGGAGCCCTTACTCCCGGCAAGTGCCTGCCGGCCCCGCCTGACAAGTAATAAATGTAGCAGCCCGCGACAACCCCAAAAAAGATATTCATGCAAAGGTTGGGCATAGCGGCGGCCTTTAGCATGTCGCGCCATTGGTGGCCTGTGCCCGGATTGCGAAATGCGCCGGTCAGCAGCGCGAAGTATTGCGGATTAAGGTACCGGATTGCTCCCAGCAGCAGGCAAAGCCCGCTCAGCAGGTAAAAGTCGCCCGCAGCGTTATGAAAGGGTCTTAAGCGCTGTATATCATAGCTTAAAACCACGTGTCCCGGCGGATTTAAAAGCAGCATACTGTCCGAAAAGGAAACAACCGATCTGCTAAGTGCCAGCGAATCTGAGGCAGAAAGCACAATGCCCCACTTTGCCGGCGCCACGCGTGAAAGAGCCGGCTTGCTTATAAGACAGATGGCACTGGCGAGTGCTAAAAGCACAACAAGGCGACGCGGCATGAAATGCAAAAATAACGGCCTGCCTACCCGATTCGCGACTATTCGGCAGGCCGGGCCGCTAAATTTGCGGACTACATGCAGCCAGTCAACAGCTACTCACGTCTTGCGACCCGGGAAGTCCGGGTCGGGTCATTATTAATCGGCGGCAGCCAGCCGGTTCGTATTCAGACAATGACTACGACGGATACGATGGATACAGCTGCCACCGTTGCGCAAACGATCCGCTGCATTGAGGCCGGCGCAGAGTTGGTGCGGATCACGGCTCCGAGCAGGCGCGAAGCCGAAAACCTGCTCCTGATTAAGCAGGCTGTAAGAGCTGCAGGCTACGATACGCCGCTGGTAGCAGACATACATTTCACACCCAATGCCGCCGAAATTGCCGCCCGCATCATTGAGAAAGTCCGCGTGAACCCGGGCAATTATGTGGACAAGAAAAAGTTTGACCAAATAGATTATACAGATGTGGAATACCGTGCTGAAATTGAGCGCATCCGCGAACGTTTTACGCCGTTGGTAAAGATTTGCAAGGAGTATGGCACCGCCATGCGCATCGGCACCAATCATGGCTCCCTGAGCGACCGCATCATGAGCCGCTACGGCGATACGCCGTTCGGAATGGTGGAAAGCGCCATGGAGTTTTTACGCATCGCGCGCGACGAGGCCTATCATCAGATTGTGCTCTCCATGAAAAGCTCTAACCCGCTGGTGATGGTGCAGGCATACCGGCTGCTGGTGGCGCAGATGCAGGCAGAGTTTGGCGAATGCTACCCGCTGCACCTCGGCGTTACGGAAGCAGGAGATGGCGAGGATGGCCGCATCAAAAGCGCCATCGGCATCGGCACTTTGCTGGAAGAAGGGATTGGCGATACAATACGTGTCAGCCTGACTGAAGACCCGGAATTTGAGCTGCCGGTGTGTAAGGATATAGTGGCGCGGTATGCCGGTCGTGATTCAGCAGTCACAGACTTGACAAGTCCCAAAGGAAGACTTGCCAGGTCAGGCGAGATGCAGGCAGGCTATCAGCGGCGCACAGCCACTGCAATTGATAATATCGGCGGCAGTCATGTGCCTGTAATCATTGCTGATTTCATGCATGAGAAGGTTATTACGCCGGAAAGCCTTTCTTCAATTGGCTATAACTACGACGAATCCTTAGACAAGTGGAATATCGGCGATGCAGCAGCGGACTATCTCTACGCAGGCAGTAAGCCTGTTGATTTTGCCCTGCCGGGAACGCTCGGCGTAATTGCGGACGCCGCGCAATGGAGCCTGAATGAAGCGCGTCATTACCCACTTTTTGAGGCAGGTGCATTCTTTTCTTCAAAGGAAAAACATGCGACACTCAATTTCATTGCTATAGATGCAGCGTCGGAAAACGCTGAAGGCGAAGCGCTGAAGCTCGCCGACGACCCAACCGCCGTTCTCTGCATCTACGCAACCGCTCTGCAGCCTATGCCTGCAATCCGTGCCCTCGTAAATATACTCGCCGCAGCAGGCAGGAAGACCCCGGTTATCATTGCCGCCGAAAGCCACAGCAATACAGTTGATAAGCAGCTGATTGATTTTTCAACGGATGCCGGCGCCTTATTACTGGACGGCATCGGCGACGGTCTCTGGCTGATGAACGACCCGGCTAAACTGGCAAATGACGTCGTAACCGGCCGCACCTACCTGCCCGTCACGAACAACCACCAATTCCTCAACAACACCGCCTTTTCCATCCTGCAGGCCACACGCACGCGCATCTCCAAGACCGAATACATTTCCTGCCCGTCCTGCGGGCGTACGCTCTTTGACCTCCAGGAAACAACGGCAAAAATCCGTGCGGCCACCTCGCATCTTAAAGGCGTCAAAATCGCCATCATGGGCTGCATCGTGAACGGCCCCGGCGAGATGGCAGATGCGGACTTTGGCTATGTAGGCAGCGGGCCGGGTAAGATCACGCTTTACCAGGGTAAGGAAGTGGTGAAGCGGAACGTGCCGAGTGAAACGGCGGTTGAAGAGCTGATAAGTCTGCTGCAGGAGGCAGGCGTGTGGAGCAATGCCTCGCTTGCAAGCGCCTGATCTTTCCAGTCTGCCGTCCCGAATTAATCACGCTTTCCTATTCGCCTGAGATTACGAACGGTATTCGCTCGCGACCTCCCCCGCCGGTCAGTGTAAGCTGATAGATGCCCGTTGGAAGATCCTTCAGCATCAGCGTCGCTGTATTGCGACCGGATACTGCCGTGACTATGCTTTGCTGCACCATGCCGCCCATTACATCATAGATGGACACGCTCATTTTACCGGCTATGCCGGAGGTAAATGAAAGCTGCACCTGGCGCCGCGCCGGGTTTGGCGTCAGCTGCAAGCTGCCGGGATTATGCAGACTGCTCCCAACGCTCAAGCCCGCGATCACCACATCCTGGCGGAAGGTATCTGAACCGCAGATATTGGTTTGAATAAGCATCGCCGGATAGGTGCCATTGGCCGCATACGTGTGCGATGGCGAGGAAACCCGGCTGGAATCGCCATCCCCAAACAGCCATAAAAACGTTCCCGTTCCGTTAGAGCCGTTGGCAAACGTTACCGAGCTCCCGCTTTGCTTCAGCGAAAAGAACGGTTGCGGCCGCGACTCTACCATTATTGTTACAGGTGTGCGTGAACTCTCGCAGGCTGTCGCGGTCGTCACAAGGTCGTAGAAGTAGTAGTAGCCATCATACTGCTGCTGATTGTTGCCCCATCCGTTGCTAATTATCACAGGAGCAAAAGGCGTAACAACCGGATAGCCGGAAAACGGAAAATCGCGCTTCAGATTAGTGAGGCCGCTGCTGGTATTGACCTGCATCAGGTATCCTTTGCCCTTAGGTAGGTACAGGCCGACCGGGATCATCATCTTCGCGCCGGTCGCCGCCGTAAAGCTGTAAGTGAAGATGCCCAGTGTAGCGGCAGCAGGACAGCCGGCGCAGGAATAGACGCCAACCGTCAGCGAGCCGGTGCCCACAGGATACACCGCCATAGAATCCAGCAGGAAGTCGTTTACAGCATCAAGCTGCAGACCATAGCCATTATAAAAGCCGCTGCCCACTGAACTGGTAAATGCAGGCTTGCCCGTATGAGCCTTTCGCGCAGCGCGCGCAGCCCCATAATAGGTGGCGGTAGAAAGTGGTGAGACGGCAAGCGGCGAACTGGCGGAAACCGGCGCGGGTGCCGTAGCGGCCACATACCAGAAAACGGCAGTCGTATCGTTAGTCACAGCACTGATTCTTGCCGTATCTCCCTGGCAAATTGTTTTGCCGCTTAGTATCGGTGCCGTTGGCGGATAAGTGGTGAGGATTGCCGTAGCCAGCGAATCATTGGCATTGGTGGTGTCGCCGCTCAGCGCCGTATAAACCTTGATGGTGTGCGTGCCGACGGTCGCAGGTGTGAGCGATCCTAACGACACGGTATCGGTCTTGCCGGTTCCCAGCACCTTGTTGTAGGTGTAATTAATGGCAAGGGCGCCATTAAGCGTAACCCTAACCGGGAAATTGCTCGCTGCAATGCCACCGAGATTCGTCAGCACTGCTTTTACAGGCACCGATCCGCCGACGCACAGAAAATTACTCGTAGGCTCCAGCCATAAAACACCGGCATTGTAGAGCGTCATATCAGAGATTCTGAAATTATCCCATTGAAAATAAGCGGTACTCGCCGCCGACCCATGCCTGACAACCATCGCAATGCGTAAAACTCCGCCGGCATAAGCGCCGAGGTAGGCGGGCTGTATGGTCTTGAAAGAATCTGAGTTGTATTGATTGCCGCTGTGTATGCGCAGCAGCGTATCCCGCGTAAGGCCGCAATTGGACGTCGCCAGCACAAAAATCGTATCGCCGGCAGACAGCTTTACCGGCATCGTACCGGCATAGTCCACAAGGCGATAGTCAAAGGTCAGGAAGGTCTTGGCATGAATAGGCCCAAGCGGCGAGGAAGTAACGCTATCGGAGGCATTGGCCGGAATACTGCCGGGATAGGTTTCAACGAAAGCACTGCTGTTATTGCGGGAAAACCCGGTGTAAACGCCTGTGTAAAGCGGGAAGATCGGCGACCATTTTACCCCGCCCAGATAATAGGTATTATTAAAATCCTGATAATAGCCCACTGCAAACAGGGTATCGGTACGAATCGTCTGCGGATAAGCGGAGTCATTGCTTGTAACGCTGTCGCCCGGCATAAGCGACCAGGCCTTCAGGTCATAAAGCGTATATACACCCGACATATTTGCCGTCTGCGTGAAAGTGTATGCTGTAGTTGCCCCGGGAGCGATGCCTGCCACGTATTCAGGGCCGTATCTGGTTCCGTTCACGCTAAAATACACGGGCACATTTGTAAGAGATTGCTGGCCTGCATTGCGCACGCGTATGATGACCGGCACGGCCGTATTGGCGCAAGGCACTTTATCTGCCAGAGGCGCAATAAAAGAATCGACGCCGGCGTCTGTATTCGGCACCTCGCGCAGCTCCAGATCATCAATATTTCCAAAGCCGCTGCCGCCACGATACCGCGCGCCGGCAAAGTACAGTCCCGTTTGTGGTACGGTAAAGACGTGGCTTGCGCGGCGGTACACATGATCGCCGATGAAAGTTGTAGCTGAAGCCGCTACAGTCATAACGCTATCCTGCTGCGGATAGGTGCCGACGCCAAGCCGGAGCGTATCATTTACGCCCGCGGAAAGCCACACCGAAAAACGATATGTCTTCCCGGCCTGCAGGGCAATGCCAGGCGTTATGAATGTAGCAAAGGCGTTATTGGTGAATGAGCCGGAATATGTTCCTGTATGCGCATTATAAGCAAAGGTGGAAATGCTCCCGGCATTGCCTGGAGTCACCACCATGCAATCCGGCAGTCCGTTGGAGGCAGTAATCTGCTCAAAGCCTTCCTTATAAGGCACACTCTGGGCTGCATAGGGCCTCACCTTTACAGCATTGGTATAAAAAACCGTAGAGGTAACCTGACAAGTGGCCTTCTGACGGTAGTACACGGTGCCGGTAACATCCGGCGTGCGCACCGAATTGTAGATGCCGCCGAAGCCGCCGTTGTAGTTGACCCAGGTGGAGCCATTCGTTGAAGCCTCCCATTGATAGCTCAGGCTGTCGCGCACGGAAACAGGCGTAAGCAGCACCGTCTTTCCGTAACAGGTAATGACCGAATCAGGAAGCGTGCCGGGCCCGGAAGTAGCATTGCAGGCTGGCGCAGGATAAAAATTGAAGGTTTGGCCCGGTGCAGGCTTGTAATTGTTTGAGCTGGTGGCGGTCTGCCAGTAAGTATTCAGAAAGCCATTGCTGGACGTAGCGGGCACGGTAGCAGTCCATTGACCCGAAGTAGCCCCGTTTACACGGGCAGTTACGCCACCAGTGTAGATGCCGGTGTCCACGCCGCGCAGGCCCGTCTGTCCCCCGCGGGACAAAGGGTAGGTCATACCGACCACCGGCTGAAAGGCGCCATAGACATACTGTACCATGTTGCCCGACTCATACATCTTCAGCTGAAAGTTAACCGTGACGCCATATGCTTCCTGATTTTGCCAGTCCACTGTGAAGACACGGTTGGGGGCAGTGCCTGTGCTGGCGGTTCTAATGGCGGCATTTGCCGGCGTGGACGTGCCGAGGTACAATCCATTTGACCATACAGACATCACGCCGATATACTGCAGGTTGCCGGCAAGAGCTGCGCCCGTGTAGGTAATAGGGCCATTGCCTTTACGAAGCGCGGCATAGCCGTCCACGCTGATCCACAGGGAGTCGGAGACCACGCTATCCACCCTGAACCGGAACGGCAGAGCCACGTGGTACTCCCTGATAGTTGGTACCTGGATATTAGTGCTGGTAAGCGCTGTGTAGGTGCCGGAGCTTTGCGAAAAAAGCCAGGTGTCTAAGCCTGAATAAGCCTTGTGCGCACAGATAGCACAGGAAACCAGAGTAAGGAAGAGGGTACGTAGTGAAAGTTTCAAATGCTCACATTTTTAATGGCGGCAAAGATAACCTCATTAAAAATCTGATCGGAAAATTTCTCATTTATTAAAGGCTGTCCAGGAATTATCATGACTTTTCAACGGATGGCTTCGGCACCTTAGGCGGGCCTCAAATCATACCGGCTGATTCTACTGCGTGGGCCCGCTATCAGTCTGCGCTTCCAGGCCTGCCTGTACCGACGTTACTACATTACTTAAAAAATCGTAGCCCGTCAATCCTTCCAGCGCATCTACACTTGTGCGGTAATAGCCCCAGCCGTGCGCGTTAACCGTTTGCTGGTTTGGCATATCCACTGCTATCACGCGCGTGGCGCTGTTTACACGGCCCGCATCATAGCTGCCAAGCGGAAGCACTACTACTACCTTCCAGTAATGGGCAGGTACGTTAATATTGCCTGAGGCAACGGTATTTGTCGTGCCGCCTTTGCTGCCCGAGCCTCCCTGGCCGTATGCCCCGGCAATAATGTATAGCTCATTTCCGGCGGCAGCAAGCGTACGGCAATAGTCTTCCAGATTTCCCCAGGTCTGCTGATTCATAACGGGCGATTGCGGGCCGATGTTCGTCATCTGGAAGGTGGCTGAATTGTCTGCGCTGCTGCCGTCGCGGTCGTCAGAGGGGCACAGGTGGCCGCGGTCAAATCCGGTGTTTGTATAATTGGCAGTCACTGCGTGATAGCAGGAGGCCGGCAGGCTCGCATCCGATGCAAAGCAGTCGCAGCGGGTAGCAGTGCCCTTCCAGGCGCTGCTCAGGTGCCAGCTTACCCAGTTGGCCATGCCTTTGCTGTTGTTGTAAGAGAGCGCGTACTGGGTTTTAGCGATGAGCCAGTTGTCCGCGCTCGCAAGGCCGGCCCCGCTCGGATTCCCCATGCCCATATTATCGTCGCGCGTAGATGGACCGCCAATGGTACCGCCACCCGGCCCGGCCGGCGCCGGATAAACGCCGGATGTGTCAGCAGGGATAACAGATGAAGCGCCTGTGCCCGCTGGCGCAACATCGTCTGATTTTTTGCAGGATACCAGCAATAAGGAGGCGACTGCTGCGAGGGTAAGAACTAAATGTTTTGCCATGTGCTTATAGAACAGAGGCGCAATGATAGCCGTCATCTGTCCCGGAAGAGGCCAAGAGCGGGTTATGGAAAACCGGTTTAGGGCTTGTACATCCGCGTCTTAACGAACAGGTGCCAGACCTACTTCCCTTTGCGCATGTGCATGAGATAGCTGCCTCCGGCAAAAAGCGCAATGGTTAGAACGATCCATTTCCCTTGTGACGCGCCTTTCTCCACCGCTGCCGTTATGCCATTAGGCCTGCCAGCCCATCGCTCTGCAATCCAGGCCATTGCGGCAACTCCCGCTCCTATCGCGCCGCCCACTCTTACGATTGAATAATGCCGGTAGCTGCCCAGCAGTAATAGCCAGGGCACTACCATGAGCATTACAAAAAGCTGCATCAGCTCAATGCCAACATTAAATCCAAGGATGCTGAGCGCTAACCGCGGACTGGAGAGGTGCAATCTCCCGACAATGCCGGCAAAGGCCAGTCCGTGTACAAGTCCAAAACCTGTAGCCACCAGGCTCTCGCGGCCAGGAAACAGGGGCCGAAGCGCGTGAACGGCCGTTACCAGGATAGAAAATGCAATCAGAATCTCCACAGGCTGCTGCGGCAGGCGTAGCCAGCCGAGCGCGCCTGCCAGCAGAGTAACAGAATGACCAATGGTAAACGCCGTAATAATACGCAGCAACCTCACCGCCGCATACTTTGTGTCGCCTCCCTCCGACCACTTTCCGGCTCTCGCAATCAATGGGGCGGGCAGGAGCAGTACAAGCAGAAAAAGCAGGTGATCGGTGCCGTTTGAAATGTGATCAATACCAAGCACTACCATCCGCCGGAAGCCGCGCCAACTGCTGCCTTCACCCAGCCGCACCGGGAGTGGCGGAATAGTGTTGTCTTCCGGATTCACGCCCAGAAACCCTACTTCCATGCCGCCTCCTTCACCGGTTTGTCCGCCCTCCCAGTCCTCACGCAATGACACAAGCGCTTTGTGCGTCACAAGCTGATGAATGATTGCGTCATAATAGAGATCAAAGTGACGTACATCGCCGCCCGGAGCCGGCGTGAGCCAAAGCTGTACAGTAAGCTCATCATAGGCGCCCGTACCGGCCTGTTCCCCTCTGGCAACCGACATGCTGCGTATGCGCACACTCCATGGCCTGCCATCTAATCCGCGGGGATGTATGTGCTCCAGAAGATAGGATGTCAGCCAGGGGCCGAGCCGGCTCACCAGCGTCTGCGGGTCGGTAGTCACATCCTGGCTTACGGCAATCTGCAGCTCTTTAAGCGGAAGCTTTAGCTCAGCGTCAATGCCGTTCCGGGCCACATCCATCATCAGGATGCTGGATGGCATGGGATGCGCTGCTGACCGGGCCCCGATGAGTGTGAGCAGCATTAAAAAACAGCCAGCAAAAGCCTTCATGAAAAAGAATCAGTCTTCCTGTGCAAAACAATCCCGCGCAATGGCAAACGCTTTGGCACCACTGCACGGGAAATTTTCATTTAAAAAATGAAGCGTTGAGACTTACAGCTTGGTAAACCTTCCCGTGTAGGCCGCAGATCCGTTATCAATACGAAGCATATAGCTGCCTGCCGGAAGCTGGCTCACATCCATGCCAACGCTTGAGCCGCCGTAGTTTGCCACGCGCTGCACCAGCTGACCATTGCAGGCGTTTACGATGCGGATTGAAGCGGCTTTCAGGCGCTCAGGAACCGCAACATTGATGTAGTCGCCCGCAGGATTTGGATATACTGCGATGCTTGTAGCGTTGCTTACGCCGGCTACTGCGGTGGTCGTTCCGCCGCCATCAATGGCGGCACCGCTGAGATCCACGCCGTAATCATGTACATGGTCTCGCCAGATAGTGTGGTAGTGAATGCCCGAGAGCACTACCCCATTCTGACAGGATAATTCTATCCATACGGAAGGCCCGTCAATGCGTACATAGTTGGAATTTGCATTGAGAAAAGAGCTGGCGTTGCCGGATGTGCCGCTGCCGGTGTAAGAGATGCAAGTAGCGTCAAGCTCGGTATTGTACACCGCCATAATCGCCGCGGCAGTGGTGGCATCTACATCCTCCACATAGTGCCGTATCGCCGCAACTACAAGATTCTTCTGAGCGGTAGTCAGTGTGCTGCAGGCCACGCCTACTCTGGCCGGGAAGGCCGATTTACCGCCATTCGTCTCGCCGGGCACCATATAGCAGTCGGAAAAGCTGGTGCTCAGCTTTGCCGAAGTAAGCTCGGAAGCCGAAAGGGAGGCAAGCATGGCAGCCAGAGCATCGTGCTCATCATTCAGGGGCGCGTAGGTGTTTCCGTTCAGGGTAAATGAAAGCGGCTCCAGTCCCTGGAAGTACGGCGTGGCTCCGATCACGTGGCCGTTATTAAATGCTATGTTGGCCGCGAAGTGATGGCCGCCAAACTGCAGCATCCACGCGCCGCTTGCCGACGGGATGTTCAGAAAGGCAATCCAGCGGAGCGTGGAGTCGTACCCGCTGCCGCCGCCGTTGGCATGCAGATAGGCTTCTGCAAGACGATTTTGGTTGAACTCGTCGTAACCGTCATTGGCGCCAGTACCAGTCGCTTCTTTTATAAGCGCCAGCGCCAACTGCAACTGCGATGACGTGAGTGTTCCGAACTGGATACCATTTCGGCAGCTTGCGCCGCAGGGCAGGTTGCTCCACTTACGCGCGAGCGTTGCGGTGTAGGCCTGCTCCAGGGTTGTTTGTTGCGATGTGCTTAAAGAAGCTTTAAACGCAAGCGCGGCAGTGACAACGCCGGATACGGAGCCGGCCTTTCCTGCTGCTTCAGCCATCGGAGTTTCCGCAGGCAATGTGGCGGCGGCTTCCTCCCCGACCGGGCTTGCTCCCTTGCCGTCAAAATAGTCTTTGGTGAACGTGAAGGAGAGGCAAAGGACTGCCAGTGCTATGAGTGTTGCTTTCATGCTGCTTGTTTTTAGGGATTTGATATTCTTTTGAAAGAAATAGTGCTGTTTTAGCGCGCCGCGGTCATCATCTTAACCTGCCGGAAAACGCCATTGCTGTTGCTGACCTGTATCTGATAGAGATATGAGCCGGCGGCAATGCCGAGGGCTTCAAAATCAACCGGCACGATGTATTCGCCCGGCGCCAGATTGCCTTTACCGATAGTTGCTACCTTACGCGCCTGCAAGTCATAAATATCTATTTGTACCTGCGATGCGGCATTCAGCGTAAATGGAATGCTCGTTAAGCCGGTATGAGGGTTCGGGAAGTTCTGACCCAGCTTAAACTGCCCGCCTGTCTCGCCTTCATAATGAGCCATGCCCATAGAGCCGGAGCCGCTGCCCTGAATGGAGGCTTCAAAATAGGTGCTGTAGGAGCCGTCGCTGTTTTTTGTCAGTGTGCCCAGCTGATTGGCATACCCGTCGCTGAACACATTGTCGGTAGTGATTGATTGTGTGTCTGTACCGTTGTAGGTAGAAGAATTTGCGGTGTACAGGGCGTTCTTCAGGTTTGTATCAAACGTAAACTGCGATACCGCCTTGTAAGCCGAGCTGACATAAACCTGGAAGTGAATGTGCGTTACACGGCCACTGTAGTGACCGGGGAATTTGGTAAGAAAGCTTACCTCGCCATACGCGTCCGTCATCTGATAGCCCCGTAGAAAGGTGGCATTCAAATCGCCGGCATTAATGTTGTAGTTGTAACCGCTGTAGATGCCGAGATTGTTACAATGCCAGATGTTGACGCGGACATTGGTCATGGGCGCGCAATTGCTCAGGCCGAAGATTTTCATCTTCACATGCAGGTCAACGCCCGCCTGTGTCTCGCGGAGGTCTGAACGGAAATAGGTCGCAGAATTGGTTGTAGTCAGATCTAAAGGAAAAGGGCCTTCAGTCTCTGACGGGATCAGCACGCAGGCCGAGCGGCTTTTCGCCGCCGATACGCCGCTGTCAGCCGATGCCTTGCCTACAGGAAGCAGGCTGCCAAGCCCGACGAGGCCCACCCCTCTGAGAAATTCCTTACGCTTCATGGATTTGATTTTAAAAAGTGATTGGCCCGTTCTCCTTACGAATGTATTCCACACATAAAGGCCGCTGCCGTCAATACGACCAAAATCATTTTTTTTGCGACGCCAACCCTTTTCGTATCAATATTCCCGGCTTACATCCCGATCAAGACCCGCCGCAGCATTAATTTGTACAGCTTGCGCCCCGGAATGAACATTTTCAAAGCGTCAGCGACCCGGTACAGATCATGGATTCCGGTGGCGGCTCATATTGTTGCCTGGGCCCTGTTTTTTGTGCTGCCCGGCATCAATAATCCCATGCCCGATCCCGGCGGCACGCATGGCGGCATGCAGCGCTACCATCCTCCGCCGGCAGCTCATACAGACCTTTTCTGGCTGGCGTTTTCCACGCTAAAGAACATGCCACTGCTGCCGCTTTTATACCTTAATGTCCTTTACCTGCTGCCCGGGCTGATGCGTGCCGGACGGTACAGACTGCTTGCAGTCGTGGAGATCGTACTGGCGATGGCTATTTTCGGGTGGACACAGGCTATGTCAGGCCTGGTGTTTCCGGGAACCAACGGCGGGCCACACAAATATGCCTCTGTGGTTGCCTATCTCATCGTGCTGTCGGCTGCCTTTGCATACCACTCTTACAGCGAGGCCCTGAGGGTGGAAAAAACCCGGAAGGAGCGTGAGACGGAAGCCTTAAAGACGGAGCTGCAGTTTCTCCGCTGGCAAATCAGTCCGCACTTTCTGTTTAACGCCCTCAACAATATGGTGGCGCTGGCGCGCAAGAAGAGCGATGCGCTGGAGCCCATGCTCATCAGCCTGTCTGGCATGATGCGCTATATGCTGTACGAAACCTCGGAATCGGTGGTAAGCCTGCTCAAGGAAGCACAGTATCTCCGCAGCTTTATTGCCCTACAAAGCATACGCTACGAAGGCGTGCGCATAGAGACGCATATTGAAGTGTCGGAGCTTACGGATTATCACATAGAGCCGATGCTGCTAATTCCCTTTGTGGAGAACGCTTTCAAGCATGGCATTGACGGTGTTGAGGCGCCCTTGATCGGCATACGGCTACGCGTAGAAGAAGGAACGCTCCTGTTCAGCGTGCATAATAAATGCTGCGATACAAAGCCGGCCCCACACGACGACGCGCATGGCCTCGGGCTGGCAAATGTGCGCAAGCGGCTTGCCCTGCTCTATGAGGGGCGTCACACGCTGAGCATAGAGACGGGCGAGAACTTCATAGTTTCCCTCAAAATTGCCCTTACCTGATGCTGCGCTGCATAGCGATAGACGACGAACCGCTGGCGCTTGATCTGCTGGAGGACAACATCCGCAAAACGCCCTTTCTTTCTCTGGCTGGGCGTTGCCGCAACGCGATGGAAGCGATGCAGATGCTGCAAGGCAAGCCGGTTGATCTTGTATTTTCTGACATCCAGATGCCGGGTCTGAGCGGCCTGCAGCTGATTCAGGCCATGCAGACAAAGCCAATGTTCATCCTGATAACGGCTCATGAAAAATTTGCTTTAGAGAGCTATGACCTGGATGTCGTGGATTACCTGCTGAAGCCTGTTGCTTACGAGCGGTTTGTAAAGGCCTGCGGCAAGGCGCTGGAGCGGCATGCTTTGCGGCAGGGCGGCGCAAAGGGCGAGCACAAGGAGTTTGTCTTTTTGCCGGTGGATTATAAGCTGGTAAAAATCTCGCTGGCGCAGGTAAGCATGATTGAGGGCGTGAAGGACTACATACGCATTCACTTCAGCGACGGCAAGCGCCCCCTGCTTGTGCGCATGAGCATGAAAGGCATAGAGGAGCAGGTGGAAAGCGCCGGCTTTATGCGCATCCACAAATCCTACGTCATCAGCATCCGCCACCTCACGGCCATACGCAGGAATAGCCTGTTTATCGGCGAGACGGAGCTTCCGGTCGGCGAGCAGTACCGGGAAGAGGTGGCAAGGATGGCCGGAGGGCGTCTTTAGCCCTCAGTCTTCAAAATCAAGTTCATGCTCAAAGCGGGGACACTTTATTTCTGCCGATTGCTCATGATTGTATCTGCCGCGCAGGGCAAGCGATAGCTCATAGCCGCCGAAGCCACTCAGATAAAGGCGCTTGCTGGCCAGCGTCACGTCATAAGAGATTGTGAGCGCCCAGTTATCATACTCCAGCTTTGTCATGGGAATCACGGCGTCTTCAAGGCGGTAAAAGCAGCCAGCGGACAAGACAACTTTCTGGCCGGTTTTCAGCGTTTTGAACGAATGGCTCAGCAGGCCTCCCAGTATTATTTCCTGATAGGGCTCCTGATATTGGTAGTTGGCATGCACGGTAAGCCCCAAGCCATAGCCCAGACGCGCGCTGATGCCGGCATTGCCCGTCCAGCGCGTCGTGAGGCGGATGAATGAGGCGTCAAAATAGCTTTCCTGCGGCTTGGATATATGATAGCCCGCCCCGCCGATGTAATAGTTTACATAGCGGGTAACCGCGCCGCTCAGGCTAATCCCCGCGGACGCGTCCCAATGTCTTATTACCCCAAAATCCGTCGTTTCTCCGGTTGGATTAGATGCACTGTAGGCGCCGCCGCTGAACTGGCTTGCCGTGCGCATCTTGCTCACATCAAAGGAGCGCTGTATGTAGCCGGCGCATAAACCTAATGACAGGTAAGTTGGCATTCCGCCGCCCAGCGACTTGTTGTAATTCGCTGCGCTGTACACCGCGCTGCTGGTGAAGTCAAGACTGCCCGCCTTGTCATAAACGGCAGTCAGGCCGAAGCTCAGGTAATCGCCGGTCTCTTCACGCAGAAGCGCTTTTGTTTCCGCGCATACCAGCGCCGTTTGAAAAGGAACAACGAATGATCCCCACTGGCTGCGATAGTTTGCGCTCAGCCTGTAGTCGCCGCTGTAGATGCCGGTGAGCGCCGGGTTGCGGAGGGCAGCGTTCTCAAAGAACTGGGAGAAATGAATATCCTGCGACCGGGCCTGCCCGGTGAGCGCGGCCAATACGATGATGTAAAAAATCCTGTTCACGATGTTCTTTTTGGAGGAATGGAATTTTCTTACCGGATAAGCGTGACGTCGCCGCGTATCATCACCTGCGTACCGCTCTCGCACACGGCATCCATCACATAGACATACACATCCGGCTTTAGCGCCTGCCCCTTGAAGGTTCCGTCCCAGCCCGCCTGCGCGTCGTTTACAGAAATATTGGTCTCCGAAAACACGATTTCCCCCCAGCGGTCATAGATCATAAAATGCTGCACCGGAAAGCTACCCACACCCTGTGGAAAGAAGCGGTCGTTTGCGCCATCCCCATTTGGCGAGAAGACGTTGGCAAAGTAGAAATAGTGCTCATCGCAGATGTCCCGGATATTGATCGTGTCGGTCGCCGGACAGCCGAGACTGTTTTCTACGCGCGCTACATAGTTCGCTTTGCCACGCACGGTATGCTGCGGCGCATAGCAATCTGCACAGCTTAGCCCGGTGGCGGGCAGCCACCGGATAAGAATGGCATTCGTCATTGCCGCATTTATAGTTATCAATGCGCCATTGGGCGCTTCAATGTCCGGCCCCAGGCTCACCGTGGGCAGCGGCATAACCTCCACTTCCTGCGAAAGCGTATCCTTAAAGCAGCGATTTTCAGTAACCACTACCTGATAGTTTGTTGTGACAGTCGGCGCGACAGTCAGGCGCGTCGTCCGGCTGCTGTCAGTGGGGGCCGGAGGCAGCCACTGCCAGGCAATGCCGCCCGCGACGCCAAGCCGCACGCTGTCGCCTTCGCAAATCACATGCTTTGGCTCAACAGTCACCGGCACATGCTGTATCACGACGATATGCACCGCATCGGTGTCCTTGCAGCTATTTGCATCCGTTCCTATTACAACGTAAGTAGTATCGGCTGGCGGCGCGGCCATCGGCGAGGCGCAGGCGCTGCAGGAGAGTAATGTTGCCGGAATCCAGGTATATGTGAGCGCGCCGCTTGCCGACAATGCAGCGCTACTACCCCTGCATATTTCCTGGTCAGCGCCTGCTTCAACCTGTGGCGGCGTAAACAAGCCTACCGTTGCCGAAAGCGTGTCGGTACAGCCCTTGCTATCGGTCACAGTGAGCCCGTACGTGCCTTCCTTAAGGCCTGTGGCGGTAGCGCCAGCCTGAACGGGAGTTATTGCCCATTGGTACGCGTAGGCAGGATTCCCGCCAGTCGCCACCGCACTGATGCTTCCCTGCGCAAAGCCCGGACAGGTCGCTTTTGATGTTGCCTTCACGAGCAGTATGGCCGGCTCGGGTACAAATACGGTTCCGGTGCAAATGCAGCCGGCAGCGCTCGTTACCGTCACGGTGTAGCTGCCGCTGGCCAGTCCCGTAGCCGTAGCGCCGCTCTGCGCCGGGACGGTACTCCAGAGATAGGTGTAAGGTGTACTGCCGTTGAATGCCGAAGCAGACGCAGTGCCGTCTTTGCCGCCATTGCAGCTCACGTAGGCAGGCAGCACGCTTACTACGATCGGCAGCGTCTGAGGCACGCTCACAGCAGCGGCAAGCGTACAGCCGGCACTGTCTGTAATAGTTACGGTATAGCTTCCGGAACCTATGCCCGATACCGAAGCCGTGGTCTTCACAGGCGCGGTGTTCCAGTTATAGCTATAGGGAGCTATGCCGCCACTTACGCTTACCGCTGCCGAACCGGTGGCCGTATTGTTGCACACAGGCGCAACGGCACTTGTGGCTGCAGACAGCGCCGCCGGCTGGCTGATGCTCAAAGTTGCAGAAAGGTTGCAGCCCCTGGCGTCTGTAACCGATACTGTATAGCTGCCCGCTGCGAGGCCGGTTACAGAAGCGCTTGTCTGCGTAGTGCCTGTCCACACGTATGAGTAAGGCGCGGTTGCGCCGCTTGCGATTACCAACGCGGACCCGTTTGTGCCGCCATTGCAGCTTACGTTGCTTTTTGTGGCGGCAAGGGAAAGCTGCGTTGGCTGGGCAAGATTGATGATGCTTTCCTTCGCACAGCCGTTCGCGTCAAGGATATGCAGCGTGTAAGCGCCGGCGGCCAGGCCTGTGAACGATCCAGAAGCTCCGAAGCTGCCCGTATTCAGGGCAAACTGGTAAGGCGTGATCCCTCCTGACCCGGAAATGGAAATGCTGCCATTAGACGCGCCGTTGCAAAGCGGCTGCGTGGCGGTATAACCGATTCTGAGCGCGGCAGGCTGAGTTACTGTAATGCCCGAATCTTTCAGACAGCCGTTGGCGTCCTTCAGATGCAGGGTAAAAGGCCCGGCGGCAAGGCCGCCAAATGTAGTGGCCGCGCCAAATGCGCCCGACCCGATGGCGAAGGTGTAAGCGGCAGTGCCACCCGAAGCGGATACACTTACGCTGCCTGTAGTTCCGCCGAAGCACTGCACATTGGAGACGACGGGTGTGAAGACCAATGGCGGCGGCTGATTCAGCACAATAGAGCTGTCTCTTGTGCAACCGTTGGCATCTTTCACATGAAGGATATAGGGCCCGGCGGTAAGGCC
Source organism: Chitinophagaceae bacterium (assembly GCA_965246765.1). Lineage (GTDB taxonomy): Bacteria > Bacteroidota > Bacteroidia > Chitinophagales > Chitinophagaceae > UBA1952. The sequence continues at coordinate 106,952 of CBDFFJ010000004.1, read as the reverse complement.
ATTAAAAGCGGCACTGATCCCAAAGCCGCCCGAGCCTATTGCAAACTGGTAAGGAGGCGTCCCTCCGGCACCGGCGAGCGCTAAAGTGCCATTTGCGCTGCCGAAGCATAAGGGCTGCGTTGCCGCATAACCCAGTGCAAGCTTCGCGGGCTCTGTGATATTGATGTTGCTGTCCTTCGTGCAACCATGCGCGTCTTTCAGGTGCAGCGTATGAGGGCCGGCATTCAGCCCGCTAAGCAGGCTAATGCTGCCAAAGGCGCGCCCGTCAACCGCATACAGGTAAGGAGGCGTGCCGCCGGCTGCGCTGATGGCGGCACTGCCTGAGCTGTCGCCGCTGCAAAGCACCTGTGTGAGTGCCGGAAGCAATGAAAGGGGCAATGGCTGAAGGATAATTACAGTTTCGGTATCTGTACAGCCATGCGCGTCCGTTGCTGTTACGAGCCCGGGGCCGCTGCTGAGTCCTGATACACTTGCACCCGTGCCGGCAGGTGTAGTGTTCCAGCTATACGTGTATGGACTAGTGCCGCCGCCTGCTGTTGCCGCAGCTTTCCCGTCCGCGCCGCCGTAGCAGCTGACGCTGTCTTTTGATGCGATGTTTACAAGCAGAGGCGAAGGCGAAGAAATGATCACCGTACCTACCGCGATACATCCTTTCACATCGGTAGCCGTCACCATATAGCTGCCGGCCTGAAGGGCTGTGGCAGTAGCAGTAGTCTGCGCCGGCAGGGTGCTCCAGCTATAAGTGTAGGGAGCAGTTCCCGAATAAGCGACCGCGGTTGCGCTGCCGCCCGGCAGTCCATAGCAGGGCGCATTATTTCCGGTAGCAGCTAATGCCACTTTCGCCTTCACATTTATTGTGTCGCGGCGCACGCAGCCAAAGCTGTCGGTAACGGTAAGAATATAATTTGTGGTGGTTGCAGGTGAGGCAACAGGAGATGCGCAGGCAGTACAGCTGAGCCCCGCTGCCGGCGACCAGCTGTACGTGAAGGGCGGCACGTTGCCTGTTACAGTCGGGTTAAGTGTGATCCCTGCATTATTGCACAGCATCGTGTCTGGCATCTGTCCCAGGGAGAGTGTAGAGCCTATCAGCTCCGTGTGCAGCGTATCCTGACAGCCATATCCCGGGTATGGGGTGAGCACAACGTGATATTGCGATAGCACAGTCGGCGTCGCTATGGTGACCGTCTGGCCGCTGCCAATTACAGCGCTGTAATTGGCATTGTACCATGTGTAGCTTTGAAAGCCCGGTGGCGCCGTAAGGGGCGAAGTAGCATTGCAGGTGGTGCCGGTGATGGCGAACAGGCCGCAGCTTACGTCCACATAACCATAGCCCATGTGCGCGCCGAGCGCGCAATCGGAGGCCGTAAACTCAACAACGAGCGTTTTGCCCGCCTGGCCAGTCAGATTCAGGCTTGCCGTGGACCAGGGCTTGTAATAAACGACCGCGCCTTGGGTGTGGTTACCTATCTGTGTGCTGGTGCTGAAGCCGGGCAGACTGCTTTGAGATACATACAGGAAGGAAGCGCAATTAATGATGGCGCCGGTGGCGCTGTCATACACGCGCACGCGAAAAAAGGGCTGCTCATTACTGTTGTGCGCCGGATTTTCAAGCACTACGGCATACCGGTAGATCAGGCTGTAGTTATTGACGCTGGCCGGGATGGTAAACTTGTAGCGGGCCTGATCTACCTGCGCCCCCACCCCATCGTTCCCAAGCTTCAGCGAATAGCTGCCGCCGATGGGATCCACGATCGGGAATCCGCCATAGTAGTCTGTGGCGGCGCCGGAGGTAAGCGTGTGGCGGCTGCTGAGCGGCGTCGTTGCCGTAAGCGTTGAAATGCCGGACGCACCATTGTTGGAGGCGGTGTAAAAATTCCAGAAATTCAGATTGCCATTTTCAAAATTGACGTTGTTCGGGCAATATACCTGCGCGCTTGCGATGCCGGCACAGCTCAGCAGAAAAACAATAATGGTAATAATAGTTGGTAAAAACGTGCTCCTCATAGATCAGTAGTGCGGCATACAAAAACGTGTACACAATGATAAATAGCCTGACGTATCCCATCCCTGCGATGTTACCAAAGCGGGAATTCCTGCGTATGAACTGACTGTAATTTGCGGTGTCCGTCCTCAAAGTTTCGGCGAATGCCGGCAGAATTCTTTTCACTACACGCCTCTTAACGAGCGCATTACAATGACCAGGTCTTCCGGCGATTCCTATATGGAGCTTTTAATCGAGACAGTCTCTAAAGTGCCTGCGCTATTCGTAGGTAATATTGCGGGCAATACATCGCTATGGACATCCGTCAACTTAAACCAGCCCTGCTCTGGAACGCATTTGCCGATCTCAATGTCATTCCACGGGCTTCTAAAAAAGAAGCACAGGTCATTCAGTTCATGCGCTCCTTTGGCGAGCGTCTGGGTCTGGAAACGTTTCAGGACGAGACCGGCAACGTAGTCATCCGCAAGCCTGCAACCGCCGGCATGGAGCACCGGGCTACTGTGCTGCTTCAAAGCCACGTGGACATGGTGCATCAAAAGAATAGCGATGTCCTTTTTGACTTTGCCACGCAAGGCATAGACATGTATGTGGACGGCGACTGGGTAAAGGCAAAAGGCACCACGCTCGGAGCGGATAATGGCATCGGCGTGGCCAGCATCATGGCCATTCTGCAGGCAGACGACATCCCGCACCCGCCACTGGAAGCGCTCTTCACAGTGGACGAAGAAACAGGAATGACCGGCGCGCTCGGGATCAAGGGTGGGATGCTCAAGGCTTCAATTATGCTGAACCTTGACACCGAAGACGACCATGAACTTACAATAGGCTGCGCCGGCGGCGTGGATGTAACTGGCACAGGAATATATGAGCCCGAAAAAGCCGCAGGCGAGCTTAGGGGCTTCGTCCTGGCCATTACAGGTCTTAAAGGCGGCCATTCGGGTATGGATATCATCCTGGGCCGAGGGAATGCCAACAAGCTGATGAACCGCTTGCTTTACCGGGCATCAAAAGATTTTGACCTGCGCATTGCCACTGTTGACGGCGGCAGCCTTCGCAACGCGATACCGCGAGAGTCTAAAGCCGTTGTTGCCGTGCCCGTGGCAAGCGTGACTGCATTCCGCGCATTTGTTGCGGCAGAAGGGCAGGTGCTGCAAGCTGAATACCCCGGCACCGATCCTTTGCTGCAGGTAAGCCTCTCGGAGGCCGATGCGCCGCAATACTTTTTAAACAAGGCCTTCCAGGATCGCCTGCTGAGCGTCATCTATGCATGCCCCAACGGAATTTACCGGATGAGCCCTGACGTCCCCGGGCTGGTGCAGACATCCAACAACCTCGCGCGGGTGCAGGTTGGCGACGGCAGCTATTCCCTGCAATGCCTTACGCGTTCCGCGGTGGACACGGAAAAAATGGACCTCGCCACTGCAATAAAGGCCGCGATCGAGCTTGCCGGAGCATCCGTAATATTCGGCGGCGCTTACCCGGGCTGGGCGCCAAAGCCCGATTCCGGCATCGTAAAATTGATGAGTGAGCTATACAGGATGCGCTTCAAGGGAGAACCGCATGTATATGCCTGCCACGCAGGCCTGGAATGCGGCATTATCGGCGCCAATTATCCCGATATGGAGATGATCTCTTTTGGACCAAACATCACGGGCGCTCATTCTCCGGACGAAAAAGTGCAGATAAGCTCCGTGGAGAAATTCTGGGGGTATCTGCTGGATGTTTTAGAACGGATACCGGCGGCCAGCGCTTAGGCCGGCAAGGCTATACTTTCCCTTATTCCTCGTTACCTTTCTCTGCGTCTGTGCCGTTCAAAAAGCTTTTCTTCTCTTCCCGCTTCCTGACGCCGAAGTTGTAGCGCAGATTGATGCCAAAGCGTCGGGAATCATTATAGCGCGAGATGGCGCCGCTTATACCGCTCTGATCTATCGTGGCGTTGTAGCGGTTGGTATAAAAGATATCCTGCACGGCAGCCGTGAGCGTCAGTTTTTTGTCCAGGAAATGCCGGCTCACACTTGCATTGAGCGCGCCAAAGGTGCCCAGCTCATAAAACTGAAGTATGCCTTTAAGCCGTGCGAATCCATTGACGACAATATTTGTCTTGCGGCCCAGTTTCAGGTTATGGTAGGTAAAGAAGGTGAAGCTTTCGCGCCGGTACTGAAGCGGCGCGCCATTGTAGTAGCCGTCATACATGTTCAGATTATACTGCCCGCCAACGATTCCGAAGTATTTGCCGCCGGGCGGCACACCGCCTAAGCCGCGCACGTACAATTCCTTGCTGGCGCCGAGGTTGTCCCAGGTGCGCAACGCAATGTTTTTATTGAGCTCACTCTCGTACACCACATTGGCAAAAACGTCTTTGACATCGTTGTAGCCGACTACTATAACAGGATGCTCATCCGCGCTGATATTGAACTCGTAGTTGTAGGTAAACTGCGGCCTCAGCGCCGGATTTCCCGCCTCGTACAGATACTGATCTACAAAGCGCTGGAAGGGATTCAGGTAATCGTATGCGGGCCGTTGAATTGTCTTACGGTACACGAGGTAAGCACGCAGTTCAAAGCCAAGCATCTTGACAATTGGCTTGCTGAGATAGACGTAAGGAAACAGATCTGTGCGGTGGATGGAAAAGCTTGTGTCGCCGGGGCGGGTTTGCGTACCGTCCATTCCTGTGTATTCTGCCCGTAAGCCGCCTTTGAGAATAAGGTTGCCCCATTGCTTTGTAGCCTGAGCATAGGCCGCATGAATGGCCTCGCTATACCGGTAAGTGGTGCTCCGCAGCGGATCCGTGTAGCTGGCGCCCGCGTACATTATCTCATAGTCGCTTTCGTGGCGAAATGGCGAAACGGCAGACTTGACGCCTCCTTCAAGACTTAGCTTACGGCGAAGCTGGTATTTCAGGTCGGTCTGGAGCATGAAGTAATGCCGCTGTGTTGCGATGTCTCCGTTGTTTGTCACTTCATTGCCGGGCGCGGACGCGAATCGCGAATGAATATCTTGCCCGTTGTCGCCGAAGACGCCGTTCCAGGTGGCTGCGAGTGTCCACTCGGAGCCCGAGGTGTCAATCCTGTACTTCGCATCTATGCTTTGGTTGATTGTCCATGTTGCGCCGGTATTCCGGATGCCGGTCAGGTTGTCGCTCGCCGCAACGCCACTGCTTTTCGCGCTGATGATGCTCTCATTGTCTGAAAGGTTATCATTGGAGTTGCCGCTTACCCGCCCGTCATAGCTAAGATCCCACTTTCCTCCAACCGTCTTAGCTACGCCGTAGCCGAGGTAGATGTTTCGCCCGTCATATACCGTATTGGCATCCTGACTGAGAAGGGAGTCTGCGGATAAAATTCTCGTGGAGCTGATATGCTCCAGGCTTTGACGACGGGCAAGGTTGACATTCAGATAGCTGCTCACACCGCCATCTCCGTAGCTGAGATTCAGCCCCGCCGTCTGATTACTGTAAACGCCTTGCTGCACGCCGGCATTCACGCTGCCGGTAAGGCCGAGCTTCACGCCTTTCTTCAGCACAATATTGATAATGCCGCCACCGCCCGATGCATCATAACGCGCGGAAGGCGTGCGCATAATTTCAATTCGCTGAATGGAATTTGGAGGCACTGATTTAAGCATTGCCGCTACGTCAGCCGCGCTCATTTTCATCTCCCGGCCATTGATGTAGATAGCGGCGGGCGTTGAGGAAGTCATGTAAAAATTGCCGTCCTGATCCGCGACTACGCCGGGCGTTTTTTCCAGAATCTCATAGCTGCTCGTGGAGGCAGCCGCAAGCTGTTCCGGATCAATAATGGTCATGTCGCCTTCCTGCCGCATCATTGGCTGGGTCGCGGTAACGATGGCGCCCTGGAGATCCCGGCTTTTGTGCAGCTTATAGGTGACGGCAGGATGGCTACTGTCTGCAAAAAGGCTCCCTGTGTAGGACGCCCAGCCGGACGCGACTATATCCACAACATACGTAGCTGCCTTGCGCAGCCTGAGCGTTACTGCTCCGAGCGCGTCAGAAGTGTCTCTAATAAGTCGCTCATTGCCCGTGCTTAAGGTAATGACCGCAGCCGGAACGGGGCGCAGGCTGTCGTCAGTGATATGGATACGAACAGAAACCTCCTGCGCAAAGAGCGGCGACATTGACAGCCAAAAAAGCAGCGGTAGAAGTGTGCGCATGAAACGGGAATTGCAAAGGAAGGCGATAAAACCGGCGCACACACCGGACTGCCGGTTTCCGGCTGCTTCCAGACTACAACCGCCGGATTTCACTTACCGGCTATCCACAGCGGTATGATTTATTAGTACAGCTTACAGTCAACTCCCTTTTAACCTGACCTTTCAATAAAAAATAAGTACCATGAAAAAGATCATATTCGCGCTTGCCGCATTGACACTCATCGCGGAGGCGTCAAATGCACAGACACAACGTCGTGCAGCAAAAACGCCGGCAACGACTACGAAGACAGCCACCGCGGCCCCTATGGCCCGGCAAAAATCCGCAGGCGCAACGACATCCGGCAGCAATGCAATTGCACCAACCCCTGGCAACGCTGTTGACGCCCCGGCCGTGAACAATCCGGGACGCGCGGTAAGCACCGACATCGTTGTGCCTGACCACGCATATGAGCCTGCCGGCACCGAAGGCGTCGGATTTTTCGGCAACGGCACCGGCGGCAGCACCATTGGCTCCACGCCCGCCGGCGGCACCGGCGTAGATGCGACGAGTGGCGCGGGAACGAAGACGGGCCAATCCGGTACCGGCACCAAGCCTGCAGGCCGTTAAGTAAAAGATTTATCAGAAACAAAAAAGTGCGTCCGAAACGGCGCACTTTTTTGTTTTAAAATATCTATGGGCGCCTACTTAGGCTTGTTCTTTAGCACCGCAGCTGCATTCGCCAAAAAGGTGCGCTCTTCTTTTCCCGCTTCCGCCTGAGGGTAGCTCAATGAGCCTAAGGCATTGATACTGAACTTCTGAGTTGCGGCGTCCTTCGTCATGTAAAACACCCAGATGGTAGGATATCCCTGCACGCCAAAAGCCTGCTGCAGGCCTGCGTTCTGATTGGCAAGCTCCGGCGGCAGCTGCTTGTTCCTTGGGAAATCAAGCTCCAGTAAAATCACGTTCTTCTTTGCCCATTCCTTAAAGCCGGGCTTGTCAAATACATTGGCCTCAAGGCGGTGGCACCAGCCACACCAATCGCTCCCGGTGAAGAATCCGAAAATGGGCTTTTTTTCCTGATTAGATACTTCAGAAGCCTTCGCAGCATCCGTGTACCAGGTAAGGCCGCCCTTCAGCTCTTGCGCTCCTGTTGGAGCGCAGAAGAGCGCGCATAAAGCAACCAACAGGCTGATTTTGAGTGTGTGTGTCATAAAAAGTAATGCTGTAAATGGCTCCGGCGCCGAACGTGCGCAAGGTAATAAATGCAGAAAGCAAAAAACCTGCCAATTACTTTTGGTCGCCCTGCCGGGCCGCGATATGGCAGTCAGCTGACTAAGGTTGTGCTGCCCTGCGGTGCAAAAAGCTTTGTCGCCTGTAAGCCAGCATGAAGACGCAGCTATCTCTTAAGCAACGACAGCCTTTGGGCGTATCCCTCCTCACCATTCACTTCTATGACGTAGAATCCCGGGGCCTGGCTGCCTAAGTCTAATGCAATGTTGCTGCCAGACTGCATTGACCAATACCGCACTGTGCGCCCGCTGACATCCATCATACGGATGCGGGCATTCCGCAACAAAACTTTGCTTTCCAGCGTCACCATTCCTGCAGCCGGGTTGGGATAAATACGGATGTCATTCTTTGAAGAAGAAAGCGGCGCAACGGAAAGTCCGGGCTGGCTGAGCTTCATCACAAAAGTCTCGTAACTGCCGCCTACAAGATTGCTTACCCCTGGCCCGGGGTCAAAATCAACGGTGTCTGAAAAGCCGCCCGTGACATATACATTTCCGGCGCCGTCCACTTCCAGATTCCAGCAGAAGTCTTCTTTGTTGAGCTTGTCTTTGCCAATGTCCGTAGCCCACACAAATTTACCGGTTGAATCCATCCGCATGATGTAGCCATCCGGCTCAAAGCCGGCTGCATAGCGGAATGCCGTGCCTGGCCCGGGGTCAAAATCTACCGTGTCTTCAAAGGCGCCTCCGACATAAATATTCTTGAGGGCATCCGTCCTGACCGTGTTGCTAAAGTCCGTGCTCTTGCCGCCGAAAGTCTTTGCCCACTTATAATTTCCCCCGGCATCCAGCTTCACCAGGAACGCATCAAGGCCGCCTGCCGAGGCAATGCTGTCGGTGCCTGTTCCGGGATCAAAGTCAACTTTTCCTTCAAAAGCGCCGGTGAAATACACATTGCCCGAGGCATCCAGTGTCAGGTTTTGCCCAAGGTCCACACCCGGTCCGTCAATTTTTTTCGCCCAGATGAAGTTAGCTGAAGAGTCAAGCTTAGAGATAAATCCCGCTGAATAACCTGCGGCGTTCATAATGAAAGTGCCGGGGCCGGGGTCAAAATCGCCGGTAGTGCCCGTAAGGTAACCATAGACTCCGCAGGTATAAATGTTGCCTGCCGCATCTGTTTGCAGGCCGGCGACGCCGAATCCGTCGCCCAGACTTACACCGTGAGAAACCAGATGCTTTGCCCAGACGTAATCTCCTGCGCTATTGAGCTTCAGCAAATAGTAGGAGCTGGAATCGGGCGCAGCAGGCGTAAGAACTGCCGTGGCCGGGCCGGGATCAAAATCCGTATGTATCCTGAAATAGCCGGTCGTATAAACATTGCCGGAAAGGTCAATAGCTATGGAGCAGGCCTCTGCATTGTCAATCTTCTTTGCCCACACAAAGTCCCCTGAGCTGTTCAGCTTGCAGATGTATGCAGTGCTTGCACGGGTCAGAAGGAGTGGACCGAAGAGGAGCGTGTAAAAGAAATTGGGGCTGGCCGTCATTGGGAAGCTGCCCGGCCCGGGGTCAAAATCAGCCGTTGAGTCAAAGGTGCCTGTCAGATATACATTCCCGGAAGCATCCACGGCAATGCCGTCATTAGCCACACCGCCGGGGCCACCTATACTTTTAGCCCAAAGGAAATTGCCCGAAGCGTCTAACTTCTGGATGTAAGTGTCGCCGGAAAAGGGCGTGATGTTGTAAGTGCCGGGGCCAGGGTCAAAATCTACGGTGGCTCTGAAAATTCCCGCGGTATATACATTCCCCTGGGCATCTATGGCCATGTGCTTGCCGTCTTCGCGGCCAAGGTTAACGGACGTTCTTATTGCCTTTGCCCAGGCAAGCTGCGGGCTTTGCGCAGAGGCGGCATTCAGGCTGAAAAAAGCAAGGAGCAGGAGGTACATTGTTTTCATCGGGAGCATTTTAAAAGATTAGAAGGAATAGCTTACTGCTTCGCCAGCCGCAGCCTTTTGACGCTGCCATCGCCAGCCGATACCTCCACGAAATACATTCCTGCGGGCACACCGCTTATTTCTAAGGTCATCGTATTTCCGGCGACGCTCTGCCATTCTTTTACAATCTGCCCGCTGATGTTCTGCAAGCGAATGCGGGCATTCTGAAAGCCGTTTTCGCATTTAATAGTCACGCTGCAGCCGGCAGGGTTAGGATAAAGCCACATGCCCGCCTCAGAAGAAACGCTCTCGACTCCAGCCGTAGGACAGTTGGAAAGGCTCTGACCCAGCTTTACCAAAAAAGTATGATCCCGGTCGGTAGTGAAGAGGTTTGAAACCGTCGCGCAAGGATCAAAGTCTGCCGTGTCGTTGAATGCGCCCCGGAGGTAAACATTGCCAGTGGCTTCAAGACCTAATCCATACAGCGACTCGTCTCCGCGACCGCCCACGGCGGCCGCCCAGGTAAAGCTGGCGGAAGGGTCAAGCTTCAGGATGAAGGCATCGCCTTCACCACGCGATGCGATATTGAAGGTTGCTGAGCCTGGGTTGAAATCCGTAGTGCTGTCAAAATTGCCGCCGACATAGATGTTGCCAGCCGGATCTCTCGCGAGCAACCGGGCGCTTTGGTAACCCGGCCCTCCGATTGTTTTTACCCAGATAAATGCGCCGGAAGAGTCCAGTTTCAGCAGGCTGCCGTCGCCATCGCCTGCGGATATAATCCTGCTGACGCCGGCGCCCGGGTCAAAGTCAACGGTGTCTTCAAAGCTGCCTGCGATGTAAACGTTGGCAGCCGCATCCACCATCAGATTGTAAGTATAATCATAGCCTCGGCCACCTGTCAGCTTTACCCATCCGAAGCTACCGTCAGGCTTCAGCTTCAGCACATACATATCAGTAGCGCCAACAGGGCTAAGCTCGTACTTACCGGGTCCCGGGTCAAAGTCCACCGGCTTAAAGCCTGTAATGTTGCTGTCCAGGTCGCCAACGATGTAGATGCTTCCGCCTGCGTCTAATGCAATGCCTTTGGGAAATGCCGCGCGAGAATCCGCATTGCCGGTATAAGCTTTTACCCAACTTACAGCGCCGGTCGCGCCGGAGAGCTTGCATACGAAAATGTCGGCGGCTGATGTCGGAGCAGCGCCTTCTGCCTGTAGCACGATGGTACCAAAGCGCACCACGTAGCTGAAATCTCCGGCTACATAGGCATTGCCTGATGTGTCGGTAACGATGACGCTGCCGCCTGCACCGCCTGTGAACAATGGATTCGTACTTGCGTCATCCATAGTGGTCACCCAGACGAATGTGCCGGCCGCATCCAGCTTCAGGACGTAGCCGGCGTAGGTAAAGCGGTCCACAGTTTTCCTTCTTTGAAGGCCTGCGCCCGGGTCAAAGTCCACGCTGTCCTGAAAAGTGCCGGTAATCAACAGGCTGCCCCGCCCGTCTAAGGTGAGGCCAAGCGGGAAGAGGAGCTTTGTTGCTGGTATATGCTTCGCCCAGATCAGGACGCCCTGAGGGTCGTATTTTGCAATGAATGCACTGCTGAATGAAGCGGTGGAAGTAAGGTTCGCCGTGGCCGGGCCGGGGTCAAAATCAACGGTGCCGTAGAGCGTGCCGGTGACGTAGCTGTTACCCGAAGGGTCAACCGCCGTCAGGCGATTGGTCGCTTCCACGCCGCCCGTGGATGTCTCAAAGTCAGGAGCCTTCGCCCAAGTGAGCCTCGCGGATTGGGCATGGATGAATGATGCGCTGAAGGCGCAAAGAATAAAGAGGAGAAAGGTTTTCATGGCGAGAAATTGTCTGAAAATAGAGCTGTTTTCAACGGGCATTCATGGCTGCGCCGCCCGCAGACCGGCCTTGCCGGATTAATGCCGCACGACAAACACCTTTGAAGCACTGACACCCGATTCGCCGGCAACCCTCAGGATGTAAGTGCCCGCCAGTAGTGCGTCAACCGGAATAATCGTCCGGCTATTCTTTGCACTATTGCCCGCAATCTGCTGAACAACTCTTCCCTGCATATCTACAACTGTAATCGTAAAATCCTGCTGCGCTTCCCACTGAATGCTGGCTGTGATGAAGCCGGAAGCGGGATTGGGAGAAAGGCTCAGACGCGGCGGGGACGCATTGGCGGATGCGATGGAGGTTGTGCCATAAGTCTCGTAATAATTTTTGGAGCCGAAGTTGGTTTGCCATCCGATTCCCGGCACATAATCCTCGTAAAATTCCTGCAGCACCTGTCCGTAGCTGTTCGTGTCATTTGAACTTCGGAAGTAGGGCTCAAAACTGTTTGATGTAGCGTTCCAATTGTAGTCGGTAACTGTATATCCTAAAGTCAGCGCGGTATAGGTGTGCAGACTTGAGAGCTTCCACGAAGCTGTAGCGGCATTCCAGCTATAGCCTGTATCGGCAAGATGTTTCCCGGAAGCAGCATAAGTATGAATGCTTTTCCCGCTTAGCTTCCAGGAGCTTGTCGCAGTGTTCCAGCTATATGCAGTATCGGCAATTAGCTTTCCGGCAGCATAGGTTGAGATGTTTTTGACATCAGGTTTCCAGGCATTGGCCGCAGCATCCCAAACGTCGCGGTAGCTCGTATCAACCTGACCTGTGCCACTGCGTACATAAATGCTGCGTACGGAGGGGACATATTTTTTGACCGTTGAAGAATAGACATAGCGGCTATAGCTCATTTCCAAAGTTCCCGAAGCGTCATAGCCGGTGAGGACGCTGTCGCCTGAGATTTGGAGATGCGTCGTAGTGCTCCAGTTTCTGGATACATTCTTCGTCTCAAACCCTTGAGCATTGTACGCGTAAACCCGCTGAGCGTTGGTGTCCCAGACACTGCCGCTGCTGCGCCAGCGCTCAGTGGTTCGCTTTAAAAGGTAATGAGCAGCGTTAAAGATGTTTGTATTTCTGGAATACACCGTCCAGGCGCCGGTTGTTGGGTTTCTGTCCTCACTTAAAGACATTACAGGGTCGCCGGCTGCATCATAGGTCACCGTGATACGACTGGTAGTATCGTATATGCCAGTCGTAGTATCGCGTACAAAACCATAGGTGAGGTAGTTCCGCCCCAGTGTGTTATACAGGAGATAATTTTCTGTCGCGGAGCAAATCGCTGGGAGGGAATAAGATAACTGTAAACTTCGGAAGCCGTATCCGTAGCATTGTTCGGATAGACATAGACGGAAGAGTCGCCTATATCCTGGCCCTGCACACTTATTCTGGCTCTTAAGCGAGAGCCTGAGGTTCCCACGGTCTTCTTCTGCGCGGATGCAGGCGTAAGTGAGATCATGATTGTCGCGGCAATGCCTAAAGCGCAGACAGCGAATGTGGATGGATAACGGTGGCCATTTGTCAGACAACTTGATTGAAGAGTGATTTTTATCGCAGAAGGAGGAGTTTCGCCTCATACAAACTTCTACTCTCTTCTGCTCCGACGCAATGCTCCATTTGGATTACAGTCGCCCGCGTATGGCTTTGCGTACTTTGCCCCGGTGCTGCGCCGTGTCTGTCTTTTCATCCTTATTGCATGGCTGCATGAGGCTGCCCTGGCGCAGCCACTGCGCCTGCCCGTCCGCATCTTCACCGCCGACGACGGCCTCGGCGGCGCTACCATCACCTCACTGGCTAAGGACAGCCGCGGCTTTCTCTGGATAGGCACGCCCGATGAGCTGCTCCTGTACGATGGGCACAGTTTCAGGCCTTTCCGGTACCGCGATTCCGCAATGTCAAACGCGACTGCGCCTTTTCGCCGGGCCGTCACGCTTCAGGCCGGTCGCGACACCTTCCTTATCCTGCATGAAGGCGGCGCGCACCAGTATGCCGCCACAAGCGGTTTGCTGCAGCCCCTGCGCCTGCCATCCTCATCTTCGGAAGCGGCAACGTACGCTGCCCTCACACCCGACGCCCGGCCGGGCTGGTACTCATTTTCCTCCGCCCTCACTGAGGCGCGCTACTATCCCGCGACGAGACGGTGGACGGACGTCACATCCTTTCCCTTGCAAAGAATGGTGGCGGATGTGCGTGGCGACGCGGTATACCGCCTGCGCGGCGATACAAGCGCTGGCGGCAGAACACTGCGCTTTTTGCAGCCACTGACGGCAAGGGCGCTGGACAGCTGTAGCGCGCCTTTCCGCATCCTATCCGCACTGCGTCTGCCAACAGGTTTTTTATTGCTGGACGGTGCAAGCCCGCAGCACCTTTATTGGGCACGACGCGGCAGCGCTCCGCTTCCGGTAGCCACATTTAGCTCACCGGTTTACGAGCTTCACGCGACCGGCATAGGCCAAGACATCTATCTGTCGGCTAACAGCCGGCTGATGCGCTTTAACGCGGCGACGAAACGCCTTGTTGAAATCCTGGACGAAGCCGGAAATCCACTGGTAACTAAAGGAGTCATCACGCACTTTCTTCATGACGGAAGAACGCTGTGGCTGGGCACAAATGCCAGCGGCCTGCTGAGGCTCTCGCTGGAAGGCACGCGCTTCCGTCACCTGCACGCCCCCACGCCTGCGCACAACTTTATCAATGCCATTTTCCCGGACCTGGCGCACGGGCGCATTTACACCGGCGCCTATGCCGGGTCCTTTGCAGAATATGATTCCGCCGGAACCTTCCTCCGCGACTTGACGCCACTGATGCGCCAGCCGGGCCGGGGCTTGTCAGGATATTATAACCATATAGAGCGTCTGGAAGATGGGGCACTGCTCATTATCGGAAGCACGCAATATGCCCGCCTGTACTACCCGGAGAGGGGAACTGTCCGCTTTCTTGACGCAGGCATCAAGGCCTCGCTGGAAAAATTTGGCTTGCCGGTTTACAACCAGCCCGGACGCCGTTCTGTTTACCGCACCGGCGCGGGTGAATGGTGGATGACCGCAGGACACGGCCTTGCACGCTGGCGACTGAGCGGCAGCGGCAATGAGCGGCGGCTGGAATTGCAGCAACACATTCCACTGCCCGGCGCGCATCCCGAAGGCATCACGTGGTACAATAACTCTCTGTGGTGCGCTACGGCAGGGATGCTGTACAGAATGGGACCTGCGGGCGCCGCTGACAGTTTCTCGCTGCCGCTGAAAAGTCTTGTCACCTGCCTGCAACCGGACAAACAAGGCCGCTTATGGATTGCAACGGAAAGCGGCGTGATGCTGTGGCGCGATGGCCGGACAGAGCGAACCATCACCACCGAAAACCGCCTGCCCAACAACCATGTGTACGCCCTGCTGCCGGACAGCGCAGGATGGATGTGGGGCTCCACCAACGGCGGCCTGTTTGCCGTGCGAACCGACGACTTTCGCATACGGTCTTTTACCAGCGGCGAGGGCCTGCAAGGGGCCGAGTTCAATTCCGGCGCAGCTGCAACAGATGCGCAGGGCAGATTTTACTTCGGCGGCATGAACGGCGTCAACGTGTTTTATCCTGCGGATGCGCTGCGCGAGGATGTAGCCGGCCGGGTGACCATTACGCGAATTGCCGCGCCGGATACTGTGTATTACACCTATCCCGGCGCATCCGTGCCGCCGCGGCTGCAGCTTCCGCACGACCGTGCAAATGTGCAGCTCGCCTTCACCTGCGGGCAGCCTTCCTCCCCAGATCTGCGCCAATATGAATACCGGCTGCGGGATGCCGACTCTCTTTGGACGGACAATGGCAACTCAGACGAGCTTCAGTTGTATCTCGCGCCCGGATTGTATCATATTCTGGTGCGGCTGCACGGCGTTCCGGCCAGCGTAGCGGATGTATGGGTGAATGTAGCGCCGCCTTTTTACCGCAGGGCCTGGTTTATGCTGTTGATGATTGCGCTCACCGGTATTGCGATAGCGGGTGTTTTCATTACTGCTGCCCGTACACGCTATCGGCGCAGGCTCTCCGTTCTGGAAACCACGCGGCGCATTCAGGAAGAAAAAGAGCGCATCTCCCGGGAGCTGCATGATGAGTTGGGTGCGCGGGCGGCGCTCATTGCACACAATGCGGGCCTGCTGGCCGACGCGGCAAAACGGAGCGGCGATACTACGCTGTTCACAGACCGCATTGCGGAGACAACTGCCGACATGCTTACGGCGCTCCGCGAAACGGTATGGACCCTGAAGCAGGAAGGCGTGACGGCGGAAAGCCTGTGGCTTCGCTACAAAAACTTCATTTCAAAGCTGGATGCCACTTATACCAGGATACGCTTTGTGGTGGAAGAAGAGGCGCTTCCTGCGGAGCCGCTGGATTACGCCCGCGCCCTAAGCCTGCTCCGCATCCTGCAGGAGGCGTCAATGAACGCCGTGAAGCACGGAAACGCATCCCTGATTACGGTTACCGCGGCGCCTACGCCGGCAGGGCTTCTGTTTGAAGTAGCCGATAACGGGCGGGGCTTTGATGTAGAAGCGGTAAGGGCATCTGGTGAGGGAAACGGCCTGCACAACATGGCGCAGCGCAGCCGCGAGGCCGGCTTGCGCCTTTCCATCGGCCGCAGGGATGCCGGCGGCACGGTGGTCAAGATTCTTATGCAGGAGCCGTAGCGCGGCAATTCGCTCATCCGTTTGGAGCATTGCATTAAGTTCAGGCTTAACCATCTTTGCACTATGCCGCTCAACATCGCAATCGTGGACGACAAGCCCGCCAACCGGCGAATGGTGGCTGAGAAGCTGGCAACGAATGCGCTTTTCAAAGTGACGCTCACAGCTGCCGACGGCAAAGATTTCCTGGATAAGATGGCTGTAGCCAAAGTACATCCTGACGTTGTACTGATGGACCTGGAAATGCCCGGCATGGACGGCGTAGCGGCGATTGCTACCGGCTCTTCGCTGTATCCTCATGTAAAGTTTGTAGTTCTGACGGTTTTTGACGATGAGGAGAAAATTTTCAAAGCCATTAAGGCGGGCGCACATGGCTATCTGCTGAAAGAAGAAAGCGCCGCAAGCCTCGCAGACGCGCTCTGGGCAATGCACGAGACGGGTGCGGGCGCCATATCGCCGGGCATTGCGCACCGCATGTTGGGCCTGGTGCGCAAAGGCGATGATAAGCCTGCGTCGGTTTCTTACGACACCAACTTCTTCCGGCTATCCGAGCGTGAGGCAGAAATCCTGAAGCTGCTGGCCCAGGGCCTGGGCTATAAAGAGCTTGGCGCGCGGCTGGACATTTCACCTAATACCGCCAAGAAGCACGTCATCAATGTATATGACAAGCTGCATGTGCATACACGGGCGCAGGCGCTGAAGCTGGCTTATGAGCGGGGAATGCTGTAGCCAACGCTGAAGGTGTTACAGGAATTCCTTCCGGTTACCTCTTTATAAATGTTTGAGTTGAGCCACATGTGCCATCTGTCACTTCCAGGAAATAGAGGCCTGCCGGCCACAGGCGGGTTGTGATTGTCGTTCCGGGCTCGCCGGTCAGCAGCGTTCTGTATAAAAGCTGTCCATTGCTTGCTCTGACCGTAAGCTGAGCGCCACTCCAGCCCGCAATATTTGCTACGTTGAGCACTTCAGTTGCCGGATTTGGATAGATAGTAACTTTTGCAGCATCGCCCGCCACAAATTGCAGCGTGCGAACGGCGCTGCGGCTTTTGCTGCCGTCAGTACCAATGATGGCCAGCCGGTAATAATTGAGACCTGTAAACGGCGCAATATCATACAGTTCATAGGTTTTTTCAGTCGCTGTACCATTTGCCTTCACGCCGCCAACTGGCTGGTAAGAATACCCATCGCTGCTGCGCTCCACCTCATAGCGGTCTGTCGCCCGATCGTCAGCCGTCTGCCAGGTCAATAACGCCTGCTTGCCGCGCGCCTGCGCATCAAAAGCAATCAGGCTTACTGGAAGCGCAACGCCCGGGCTGCCCAGCGGATTGGCTATAGTGGTAGAACCGAGCGTAAAGGGACTAAAAGAGCTAACCGCGCCGCTGCTGGTTACGCTCCCCAATGTATTAGTGCCGCTTGTCGCACCATTGCCTTCATTATGCCAGGACGTAGAAGCGCCATTGTTGTACCAATGAGCCACTACCAGCTTGCTCATGTCGGTGACAGAGCCGCTGTTGAAGCTATTGTAGCCAAGCGTTACAGATACATTGGATGAGCCGGCCACCCGGTTGATAATCCAGTATTCCTTTTTAGAGATATGGTTGATGCTGGCATCGTGAAGGCTGGAATCGTATGTCGGATGCGGGCCGGAGGGGAAATATTGCGCGCTGAATGTGTCGGTAACGGAAGCGGGCGCCGAAATACCTGCGGGATTATAACCTGAAATATATCCCAGCGGAAACGTAAAGGCATCGTTGCCGGCTTTATACACTGTGCCTGCCACAAATTTTCCGGGAGATGATGAGGATGCCCCGGAAGTCGCGCCGCTGTGTGTCGCATTATCTGCAAATACTATCGGAGCAGTTGAGGCAACAATTTGACCGGAGATAAAGGACAGGTTGCTCGTCACCGTCATGGTGGAAAGCAGACCGATATAATAGCCGGACGGTTTATTGAGGTAAATATTCGGGACGCTGATTGGCTGCGCGCCTGCCTGCTTCACAGTGCTGAATGTAGCGCCGCCAAACGTCAGGCTGTTCAAAGCCAAACCAGACGGAGCATTAAGAATAAAATTGCCATCTGCCTCATGCGGGTGATTATAGCTGATAGTCATGCCTGCCGAGCCTGATGCTTTTACGATGCTGTCAATGCCGGTTACCACATTTCCAAAACCACTGGGTGCGCCATAGCCTTCTGCCATCGCATCCGTTGTGGAGTTGTGGATGAGTGTCAGATTACCGGCAAAGCGATTGCCGTCTATATAATTGGCTCCCGAGTTTTGCGTTGTGGAATCGGAAATGAGCGTATTGCCGGTTATGCTGTTGTCCCAGATATAGCCTGGGCCGCTGTAGCGGGTGAGGCTAAGATTCGCTGCGAGCGAGTCGCTACGAACGTCCAGATTTGTGGCACCGCTGACGCTTACCGTTCCGCCGGTAATCAGGTTCTTCATGCGATACATGTGAAAATACCCTGCAAGCGGTGCATTGACATTGAAGGTGCCGCCAACAGGAACGTTCGTGGCGCCGCCATCATTGATGTAAATATTATTACTGTTCTGGGTTATGAGGCTGAAATTGCCGCCTACACTACCCTGCGGTACACCGTTATAAAAGAGATAGGTCGCGCTGCCGCCCGCATTATTTCGCTGAACGCTAAAATTGCCATCCACGCGCAGACCGTGCGTATGCGAGGAATAGAAAAGCCCGTCGGCCAGAGTAATTGTGCAATTGCCAAGAATACGGTTTGGATTGCCCGACGGGCTGCCATAGCCTTCCAGCATAGCGTCTGTGCTGCTTAGATGCGTGAGCTGCAGATTGCCGGTTATGTAGTTTCCGTCAATGTAATTGTAGCCGCTATTCTGCGTGGAAGCGTCAGCGATAGTTGCAGCACCAAAAATGCTGTTATCCCAGATGCTGCATGCGTTCGTATAGGCCGTTACAGAAAGGCTGGCCTTCAGTGTGTCCGCGCGCAGCTCCACATTGCTGGAGCCGGTTACATTCACAAAGCCGCCGGTTGTATTGTTCTTCACATGGTGCATGTGGAATGCACCGGTGCCGCTGGTCGTAACGCTCACTGTGCCGCCGATGACCACATTGGCAAGGTTCCCATCATTGATGTAGGTATTATTGTCGTATGGGATATAGACCGTCAGGTTGCCGCCCACATTACCCGGAGCTGCCGGATTGCGAAAGAGATTAGTGTAGCCAGCCGTCTGCCTCGTCACCGTAAGATTGCCGTCCACGCGGATCGGATGGTCATAAGAGCTATAAAAATTCCCCGCACCGGCAATGACAAACTGGGCATTGCCCGTTACGCGATTGGCATTGGACGTAGGGCTGGCGTAACCTTCCAGCATTTGGTCTGTCGCCGAGTTATGTGTCAGGTCAAGCGTTCCGGCGAAGAGATTTCCATCAATATAGTTGTAGCCGGAATTCTGCGAGGCGGCATCTGCAATAGTAGTCGCGCCGGTAAAGGAGTTGTCCCAAACACTGCAGGAGTTGGTATAGCCTGTGAGGTTAACGGTAGCAAGAAGCGTATCCCTTTGCAGGTCAAGACTGGTGGAGCCGGCTACGGATACGAAGCCGCCGCTCAACCCGTTTTTCACCTTATACATTTTGAATGCGCCGGCAGCCGAGGCATTGATAGTGATGGTGCCATTGATGAGCGTTACGTTGCCGTTGTTCTCATTAATGTATGAATCTCCGCCGCTGCTGATATATGAAAAATTACCGCCCACGCTGCTTGTGCTTACAGATGTGCGATACAGATTCGTATAGCCCGCTACAGTTCTGTTTATCGTCAGATTTCCCGCTACCCGGAGACTGTGGTCATAAGAAGAGAAGAAACGTCCTGCCCCACTCAGGTTGATCGTCGCACTGCCCGTTACACGGTTACCATTGCCTGACGGGCTTGCAAAGCCCTCGTACATATCATCGGTCGCCGAGGCGTGCGTAAGCGTCAGGCTTCCGGTAAATAGATTTCCGTCAATGTAGTTAGCGCCGCTGTTTTGTGTGGCGGCATCTGAAATGGTGGTGCTACCGGTGAAAGAATTGTCCAGTACATAGCCTGCGCCTCTGTAGCCCGTAATGTTCACCGTAGCATTCAGCGTATCGTTGCGGATGTCCAGGTCGCTGGGACTGCTGATGGATACAGTTCCGCTGGCAGTGGCGCTTTTCATCCGGTACATTCTAAACACACCTGTAGTAGCTCCGGTAGTGACGCTGAAGGAACCGCCAACGGGAACTGTAGAAGTATTGACCGGATTGATGTAATTATCGCCTGTTCCTGTGGTGGAATAGGTGAAGCTCCCGCCCACGCTCGCAGTGGTGCCGGGCGTGACAAAAAGATTGGTGTAGCCAGCTACCGTGCGGCTCACTGACAGGTTTCCGCCAACGCCCAATCCGCGGCTGTATGATGAATAAAACCCGCCCGCGCCCGTGAGGTTAAATGTCGCATTGCCGGTCACGCGATTTGCATTTCCCGAAGGGCTGCCATAGCCTTCATACATGACATCTGTGCCAGAAGCATGGGTCAGCGACAGGGCACCGGTAAAAAGGTTGCCGTCAATATAATTTGTGCCGGAGGCTTGCGAAGCCGCGTCGGATATCGTTGTCGCTCCCGTGAATGAATTATCAAAAATATTGGCCGCGCCTGTGTAGGCCGTAATGGCGAACGTAGTGATTAAAGTGTCTTTCTGCACATTGATATAGGTCGCGTTGGATATAGACAGGTTGCCGCCGCCAGTGCTGTTCTTCGTGCGCAGCATGGTAAAGGGGCCTGCTGTGGTGATGGTGCCCGAAACGGTCCCGCCCACGGAGACGCTGGCAACATTTGCCCCGCTGATTATCGTATTGCCGGTGGCTGTGGCGCGATTTATCGTAAGGTTTCCACCAACAGTGAGCGGATGATTGTAGGCTGCCTGGAATTGGCCTGCACCGGAAATTGTAATGGCCATATTACCGGTAATCCGGTTACCATTGGCCGTAGGACTTCCGTAACCGTCCGTCATCTCATTAGCTGCTGAGGCATGCGTAAGGTTTAGATTGCCGGTAATCAGATTGCCATCAATCCAGTTCACGTCATTGGCCTGCGTGGAAGCATCGGAAATGGTGGTAGTGCCGGTAAAGCTGTTATCAAAAATATTGGCTGAACCCGTGTAGCCGGTTATGCTTACCGTGGCTTTAAGCGTGTCATTGCGCACATTCAAAGTAGTTGCACCACTTACCGATACCGCGCCCCCCGCAACAGCATTTTTCACATGCAGCATTGCGAAGTATCCATTGGCCGCTGAACTAACCGAAAACATACCTCCGACTACGATACCTGCGGTACCCTGTCCGGCAAGAAATGTATTGCCGGCAGATGATGTCCGGTTAACAGTGAGGTTCCCGTCCACAGTTAGCATGTGGCTATAAGCCGCCTGGAATTGGCCTGCGCCGGAAATTGTAATAACCATATTGCCGGTTATGTGATTGCCGTTTCCCGCAGGGCTTCCGTATCCATCCTCCATCTCGTTAGTAGCAGAGGCATGAGTAAGATTCAGGCTGCCGTTAATCAGGTTGCCGTCAATCCAGTTTACATCATTTGCCTGCGATGCCGCATCAGAGATAGTTGTGGCGCCGGTGATGGTATTGTCAAAAATATTGGCGCCTCCCGTGTAGCCCGTAATGCTTAAAGCGGTAGTCAGCGTACTTGATGTGACTACAACGCTGCTTGCACCGGAAACTGTGAACGCTCCGCCGCCATCCACCGCTGCGGATGTCAGCGATACCGGCCCATTATCCGTAAACGTAAATCCTGCTAAATGCAGCGCGCTGCCGCTGCTCATTGTCAGGTTGGCTACCGTCACATTTCCGCTTAGCGTAGGGTATGTAGCCAACGAGCCGGGAATAATTGCAGTTGAGGAGCTGCCAGGCACAGTAGCCGGACTCCAGTTTCCGGCCGTAAACCAATCGTTGCCAACAGCACCTGTCCAGGTTTGCGCCTTAAGTGAGGTGTTGAGCGAGTAACATAAAATGAGGAGTACGCCGAGTCGTTTCATAACAGGTTGTTAAGGTCGCATAAAGATTACACTTTTATTTTAGAAAGCTCAATGCATTAATTTGTTGATGGCGCTTGGCACATCAGACCCTTAGTCAAATAACTAAATGCACTACAAATAAATATGATGACTATTTCGCGATGCAAATACAATGTCTTTCGTATTGCCCAAAATGCACATGCTGATTCTGTAATATTAAGGAGTCAATATTGCCCCTCTATTGTAACGGCCTGAATAAACCACCGTGCAAATGGCGACTCAACTTGTCAATATCCCGCCGACAAGCCTGCTCCGGGTCGGTTATGTCCACTTGGAAAGCCTTTATGTCCTGACGGAGGCGTAATGCTGTGCAGCAGTATTTCCGTAGGATACCTTTATTTGGTGAAACGAAGGCTATATGTAACCGCACTTATTACGCTTCCGATCATAGCTGCGTATGGCTCATTGCCATTCTATCTTTTCAGTTTGCTCTCCGCAATGGATGTTACTAAGCTTCTGGCAGGCATTACCATCAATACTACCAGCCTGTGGCTTTCGCACATCTACTTTGTCGGGCGCTAGGCCGAAGAGCACAAATTCACCGAGGATTACCTTGAACTGCAACGGTTGCGCTTTGCCGGAGCTTTCTACTGCACCATTGAAATTCCGCAATCCGCAATGGCACTGACCCTGCCGGCATTTGCTTTGCAGACGCTCGTAGAGAATTGCTTTAAGCACAATTATTTTACGGAAAAATCACCGCTCAAAATTTCCATCACCCACCTTGAAGGAAAACTTAGCATCTGCAATAATCTGGCGCTAATCAAGGTAAAAAATGTCAGCTGCACTGGGCTTGACAATCTATCAAAGCGGTACAAGCTAATCGCGGGTGAACATATTGAGGTGCGCCAGAATGCGCTTGAATTTTGCGTAACAATTCCCCTGCTCTACCAATGAAGATTGCAATTATTGAGGATGAAAGCCTCACGGCAAGAGACCTTGCGAAGACCATAACAAGCATTGACCCGGACGCCGAAATCGTGGCGATTTTATCCTCAGTAGAGGAAGGCATTTCTTTTTTTAAAAAAAGTCCCGCGCCAGACCTGATTTTCTCCGACATACAGCTCGGAGACGGTTTAAGCTTCGTGATTTTTAAGGAGATGAATTGCTGCATCCCCATAATATTCTGCACAGCCTACGACGAATATGCGATACAAGCCTTCAAAACGGCGGGCATTGATTATCTCCTCAAGCCTTTCTCACGGCTTAGCGTTAGCAAGGCTTTGGAGAAATTTCAGACGCTGAAAGCGGCCTTTGAACCGCCGCCGAACGATTTCGGTACCGTGCTGAAAACAATGATGCAGCATTTGCAAAACGGGCCGATGCCTTCGGTAATCATTCATCAGGGGGAGAAAATTATTCCGCTGGAAGGCGAAAAAATAGCCCTCTTCTCCATTGAAGGCGACTATACTTTTGCCCACACTTTTGACGGCGACAATTTCATGCTGTCTCAGAAGCTGGACGCTTTGGAAAAGACCTTTGGAGGTTCCTTCTTTCGTGCCAACCGGCAGCATCTTGTAAACCGGAAAGCAGTAAAAGATGCGGAACATTTCGCGCACCGGAAAATCGCACTTAATCTTTCCATACCCTTTAATGAAACGGTGCTGGTAGGCAAATTAAAGGCCAGCGCTTTTTGGAATGGTTGGCCGGTCGTTCGTGAATTGAATGAGGCTGCTACAACGCCACGCTCCAATAAAAGTTCCTTTTTAAATACATTTTTGTCCACTCCAGATATTGTTGCATTGCAACAGCCTATCAATCGGGCAAACTTTGCCCTTTACAACGCGCCATCTTATGCTTCGGAAATTTCTGCTGTTCCTCTCCTTTGTATTGCCATTCTTTTCAGGATTAGCATCTGCTCAAACCAAATACACCATCAGCGGTACGATTCGCGACCGTAAAAACGGCGAATCCCTGATTGGCGCTATTGTGCGTCCGCAGGAGCTTCCTGATGTCGGTGCAAGTTCAAACGAGTACGGTTTTTACTCGCTCACGCTTGGCGAAGGCAGCTATCACATCATATTCAGCACGCTTGGCTTTGAGTCAGATACCATTCTGGTAGCGCTTAAAGCGAGCAGGTCGCTGGACGTGAAGCTGGGAAGCGAGGGACAAACTTTGTCAGAAACCGTAGTTACAGCACGTAAGAAGGATGATAATATCCGCCGCACGGACATCGGAACCGAGAAGCTGGATATCAGGGAGATTGATAAGCTGCCGGTGTTGTTTGGCGAAAAGGATATCCTGAAGACCATCCAGCTTTTGCCAGGCGTTAAGTCTGCCGGGGAAGGAGCTAGCGGGTTCTTTGTCCGTGGCGGCTCGGCTGACCAGAACCTGATTCTACTGGATGAAGCTCCGGTCTATAATGCCTCGCACCTGCTCGGCTTTTTCAGCACGTTTAATAGCGATGCGCTGAAGGACGTAACCATCATTAAGGGCAACAGCCCGGCGCAATACGGAGGCCGGCTTTCATCGGTTCTGGATGTAAAAATGAAGGATGGCGACAATCAGAATTACGATGTGGCCGGCGGCATTGGTCTCATCAGCAGCAGGCTCAGCGTAGAAGGGCCGATTCAAAAGGACAAGTCTTCGTTTATCATATCCGGACGCCGGACATACGCAGACGTTTTTCTAAAGGCTACCGATGATTTTAAGAACAACGCGCTCTATTTCTACGACCTGAACGCCAAGGCCAACTACCAAATCAACGACAAAAACAGGATTTACATTTCCGGTTATTTTGGAAAGGACGTGCTGGGCATCGGCGACGATTTTGGCATAGACTGGGGCAATACTACCGGCACATTACGCTGGAACAGCATTGTAAATTCCAAGCTGTTTTCTAACACCTCCTTGATTTATAGCAACTACGATTTCAATATTAAAATCAGTAGCGGTGGAAACGATTTTCACATTAATTCCCAAATCCGGGATTGGAATCTGAAAGAAGAATTCAGCTTCTATCCAAACAGTAAAAACACCATTCGCTTCGGCTTCAATAGCATCTACCACACGATTACACCTAACCGTTTTGGAGGCAGCCAGATTAACGAGGACACCAAGAAAAGCCGCTACTCACTGGACAATGCAGTGTTCGCAAATAACACCATGAAGCTGTCGCAGAGCCTTACGCTTGACTATGGGATGCGCTTTTCATTTTATAGCATTCTTGGCGGCGACACGTACCACATCTTTGACAAAGGGTTGAAAACGGATAGCGTCGTTTTGGCGTCCGGGACGTTTGGAACAACCTATTATAATGTGGAGCCGCGATTGCAGTTCAGCTACCTGCTCAACGCGCTCAGCAGCATTAAAGGCGGCTACGCGCGCAACGTTCAGCACCTGCACCTGTTGAGTAACAGCACCAGCACATCGCCTTCCGACCAATGGATTGGCGACTCCTACAACATCAAGCCGGAAATCAGCGACCAAATAAGCCTGGGCTATTTCCGCAACTTCAATAACAGCAGGTATCAGGCAAGTGTTGAGGTTTATTACAAGGCCATGCAGAATCAGGTGGATTACAAAAACGGCGCGGACATAAACAGCTCGCCCGACATAGAAAGCGAGCTGCTCTTTGGCGAAGGAAGAGCCTACGGCGCGGAGTTTCTCATCAAGAAAACGGAAGGTCGGCTTACGGGATGGATAGGCTATACCTTATCGCGCACGGAGCGAAAGATTGAGGGCATTAATGAGGGCGAATGGTATGTGGCAAAGCAGGACAGGACGCATGATTTATCCGTTGTGGGCACCTATCAGCTTACAAAACGGTGGAGTGTAAGCGGGCTCTTTGTCTATAACACGGGGAACGCGGTCACCTTTCCGAGCAGCAAATACAGCGTCGGCGGACAGACGGTCTATTATTACACGGAGCGCAATGGCTACCGGATGCCGGATTACCACCGAATGGACTTCAGCGCTACCTGGACGCGGCCTAAAAGGAAAAACCTGGAGTCCTCATGGAATTTTAGCCTGTACAATGTCTATGGTCGCGAAAACGCCTACACGATTACGTTTGAGGATAACCCGGACGACCCTACCCGTACCCGCGCGATACAAACGTCCCTGTTCCGTTGGGTGCCGTCTGTTACCTACAATTTCAAATTTTAACCGCCGTATTGTACCATGAAGAATCTTTTGTCCATAATGGCCGCGACAATTTTGCTCGCATCCTGCCAGAAGGAAATTGACATTAAGCTTAACGATGCCGATAGGCAATTGGTGATTGACGGCGCTGTCACAGACGAGCCAGGCCCCTACTTTGTCCGCATCAGCCAGACTGTAAGCTTTAGCGCTCCGAACACTTATCCGGGCGTAGCGGGCGCCCTAGTAATTATCTCAGACAATACTGGTCTCGCCGATACGTTGAGCGAGGCTTCAGTGGGTGTTTATCAAACACACCAAATTGTTGCTCGTCCGGGCGGTACCTATAATCTGTCGGTAGCATTGAATGGGAAGAACTATTACGCATCATCATCCATGCCCACCAAAGTCCCGCTTGACAGCCTGCGATTCAATACCCTGAGTTTTCCAGGCAGCGACGGCGGGGTGACTACGACACCCATTTTCCGGGACCCGGATGTAGCCGGCAACAACTACCGGTTTATCCTCAGCGTGGACAGTGAAAGAAGCAAGTCGTACATTGTTTTCAACGACAACATCAACAATGGGCAGATAAATGGTCGTCCGGTAATTGACCGGGATTTGGATACAAAAGCGGGAGCGATGGTGTCAGTAGAAATGCGCTGCATTGATCTCGGCGCCTATAACTACTATTATACGTTGGCGCAAATAAGCGGCGGAGGACCGGGTGGTGGCACCACGCTGTCCAATCCACCTAACAACATCCGCGGCGACAAGGCACTGGGCATTTTTGAGGCTTATACCAAACAGACGTTGATAAGGCGGGTGCCTTAATAAGATGAGAATTCTATTCAGCTTGATATTGTTGAGTTTAGCTGATGAGATTTCCTTCCCACAAGTGTGTGCAAGCAAAATTATTCAGAACGCAGACAAGGCATAAACCCTATCAGTTTGCTCTAAAAGTCAGGAGGTTTTTTTGACTGTAAATCCTGATTGATAGCCCAAATCATTGCATGACAACCATATCCTCCTCCGCCACCGTAATGCTCATTTCTTAGTTGCCTCAGATATTTCTTATTACTTACCGGCCTCCGTTATCTGCGAATAGGCGCTCCAAATGTCCTTGCAGCGCAGCAGGTGTTAGGATTTTTGTGTCGTAGCTGCGCACATTCGGGTCAGCCAGGGCACGTGCTTCATCGTCGGGATTGAGCGAGGATGAAAGAACCACGATTGCAGTGACTACTTTCCCGACTTCGTAAAGGCCTTTGTAAGCATCCAGAAAATCCCAGCCGTCAACGCCAGGCATATTTATGTCCAGAAATATCAGATCCGGCCAGAGAGTTTCACCGGTACGCGCTTTCTCCAAATAGATAATGGCTTCTGCACCGTCGTGCGCGACCTGCACCCATTCAGCGCAGTCCGCATTCCGAATAACCCGTTTATGGACGAAGTGACACATGGGGTCGTCGTCAACGAGCAGAATGCAAGATAGTTTCTTGTTCATAGATGCTGCGATATCGTGAACCGGAAGGTCGCACCACCCGTGGTACCAGCTTCGGCGGCAATAGCGCCTTGGTGCAGTTCCACGATCTTTTTACACAGTGATAAGCCTACACCTAGCCCGCCCCCGTATTCATCGCGCTTGTGAAGGCGCTGGAAGATAGAAAATATCTTTTCATTGGCGTTTGCAGGAAGCCCGATACCGTTATCGCGGATTTCAAATGCCCATTCGTCGCCGCAGCTGAGCGCACTGAGGCGCACAAGCGGAGTTGAGCCTTCCGGCTGAAATTTCAGCGCATTATGCAATAGACTGACAAATAGCTGTTTCAGCGCGGGTACATTCCCGCGTAGCAGGGGCAATGGGCCTATCTCAACCACTGCCTTCGTCTGCGAGACAACCGGATATAGCTCGGCAAGGGCTGACTCGGCTATGGTCTGGGTGTCTGCCTGCGCCATATGCGGGATGCGGCTGAGTCTTGTGTAATCAAGAAGTCCTTTTATGAGTCCGTCCATTCTCGTTGCCGCGTCGCTGACGCCATTGAAGCAGGATTTCAAATCATCACTAAACCCATCGGCATATTCCTCGCTCACAATCTGAATACAACCCAGTATATTGAGCAATGGCTCGCGCAGATAATGAGATGCCATATAGGCAAATTGTTCCATCTCCCTGCTCTTGGATTCCAGAATAGCATATCTCCGCTCGGAGGCTTCAAAGGCCTTACGTTGCGACATGTCGGTGGCAATGCCCAGGTAACCGGTGATGCTACCTGTCGCGGTCTTAATAGCCGTGACGACAAGCTGTACCGGAAAGGCCTTACCCTCTTTTGTAATATACGTCCATTCCCGGGACTCGTAACTTGCCTGCCGTGCTGTCTCCACAAACACGTCAAAGCCCTTAATCTCGCGATTGAGCATGACTGACAGCTCACGACCTCGCCGCACCACTTCTTCTTCCAAATGAATAAGAACCGGTGTGTGAATGCCAATTACCTCCGCCGCCTTGTAGCCCAGCAGGATTTCCGCGCCTCTGTTAAAGTGCGTGACTACTCCATTTGTGTCAGTTCCGATGATAGAGACATGTGCCGTATCGAGTATGGCGTTTAGCTCTTGATTCATCTTTAGAAGCGCCGACTGTGCTTCTTTACGTGACGTGATATCCTCAATCTGCCCGATGAAATGTACTGGATTGCCCTGCTTATCCGCGACCATAGAGACAACAAGCGAAATCCATACAATATGTCCTTGCTTGTGATAGTATCGTTTCTCAATCTGGTAGGAATCTATTTCCTTACGCAGGAGCTGACCCAGAAGAACCAAATCGTTTGCGCGGTCGTCGGGATGCGTGATGTCCAGAATTGTCTTTGCAAGCAGCTCGTCTTTAGCATATCCGGTGATGCCACAGACACCGTTGTTTACCCGCAGCCAGCGCCCAGTGGTGGAGACAATGCCCATACCAAGCAGCGAATTTTCAAAGGTGCGCTCAAACTGGGTTTCGCTAATGGTCAGCTCGTCTTGCACTCGGCGCGCGTTATCTATATCCTGGAATACTCCGAACAGCCGGATACATTTACCCTCCCTGAATTCCGCCTGACCAATGCTGCGTACCCAGATGGGCTTGTTTCTGGCTGTTATCAGCTCAAGCTCCAGGTCGTATGGTATGCCGTGCTCTATGGCCGTGGCGATGGCGTTAGTAATACGCTCCCGGCTGTCGCCTTCTTTAAAATACTCAATACCGCTATTGATTGACGGCACAAAATCATCATCAAGTTCCAGAATCTCGCGTACCATTTTTGTCCAGGTTGCGGTATCGGTCAGGAAATCCAGCTCCCAGGCGCCTATGCGGGCAATCTCATTCGTTTTGGAAATGATTTCTTCCATCCGGCTGCGCTCTTTCTCCGCCGCTTTTCGCTTCGTAATATCCGAGGTTGAAATGAGCAATCCTCCGATACGCCCGTCGGCAAGGTGCCAAGGCCGTATCTCCCAGCTAATCCATTGTACCGAACCATCCTGCCGGAGGAACATTGCCTCCTCACAGACATTGGTGGCGCCGCCAAGGCATTCACGATGAATCGTCTTCCAACCCTCGCCGATTTCGGGAAACAGCTCGTAGTGTGACCTGCCGGAAAGCTCTTGGCCATGAAGGTTATAATCGCTTTTCCAGCGCGCTGAAGCGGCGAGATAGCACATGTCTTTGTCCAGCATGGCCACGGCATGCATTGTCTGCTCTATGAAGATTTTGGTGCGCTCATCGCCTTGCAAGACAGATAAGGCTGCTAAAGAGGTTTCCGCTTGCTTGTCAATCTCGTTCGTCACGGTAAGCATATTTAATCGCTGACTCCGGTCAAATATAGATGATAAGATTGCAGCAATTGTTAGCCATTTCTAATAGACAGGCAGATTCGTGAACGCGATAACGTTCTGGGTGAGCGTCACAAATTTTCTAAAACGGGCTTGTCTGTTTCGGCACTTTGCCTATTAGTATTGAAAGGATTATGTCTTTGAGCCGCTTAGGATTACTTTTGACGTTTCATCCTAATAAATTATGAATAAAAAGGGGCCAATTGTAATCATTGAGGATGATGCCGACGACCAGCACTTACTTGCCGAAGCTTTCCGGGAGCTTGCTTACCCAAATGAACTTAGATTCTTTGTCAATGGTTTTGATGCGCTTGCTTATCTGCGTCAGGAAGGCGTATTTCCATTCATCATCCTTTCGGATGTAAATATGCCACGGCTAACCGGCTATGAGCTGCGCAAAATCATCCAGACGGACACAGACCTTGCGTCAAAATGTATTCCCTACCTTTTTTTCTCCACGCATGCAAGTGAGAACGCTGTTGCTGAAGCCTACCAGATGTCGGTGCAGGGATTTTTTATGAAGCCAAATACCTACGACGTATTAGTTGGCACACTGCGTAAAATCGTGGACTACTGGCAGGATTGCCTTTCGCCGGGCCGGTATGCAGGTGGCTGACTTATCCAGGTAAGGCTTATTCCAGCATCCGGACATTATTATCCTGGACAAACAAGTCTCCGGTGTGGACGGCTTAGACATTTGCAGGCATTTAAAGGCGAGTGAGCGCAGCAGGGGTATTTCCGTGATTATTATCTCCGCCAGCCCTCAGATGAAAAGGCTTGCGCTTGCTGCAGGGGCAGACAATTTCATTGAGAAGCCCTTTGCCATGCGTGAGCTACTGCATAACGTGCAGCAACTTTTGGCAGAACGATAAAACGAACGGGCTAATGCTTTGTATATTCAGCGGCTCAAATGCCGCAACCAAACGACGATATCAACAAGCGCATGTTTCTGGCTGAGATGCTAAACGATGCCAGCATTGACAGCGTGGTATCCACTGACGCCGAGCTGAGAGTCACCTCATGGAACACGATGTGCGAAGCGCTTAGCGGCAAGCCAAGAGCGAGCGTGCTTGGAAAGCACATTGGCGAAGTGTTTCCGGAGCTGGCGGAATCTAAAGCACTGACTGCGGCGCTGAATAATGCGCTAACCGGCTTAAAGTCTTTTGTGTCCATGCAGGAAGGCTCGTTTTCCGGCGAGTATGTAGAGACGCACGTGATACCCCTCAAAGATGTACTGGAGCAGGTTGTTGGCGTGCTCATTATCCGGCACGATGTGGCGCACCGCCAAAAGGCAGAGCTCGAATTAAAGCGGCTGAACCTCGCATTGAGCCGAAAGGCGAAGGAACTTGAAGCAAGCAATGCCGAGCTTGTTTCCTTTGGCAGGGTAACGAGCCACGATCTGAAGGAGCCTTTGCGTAAAATCAACATCTTCACCACTATGCTGCTTCAGCGTGAGGAAGGAAGATTCTCGGAGGAAGGAACGTCATTGTTCCGGAGAATTCAGAAGTCAGCAAAGCGGGCGGAAGCCCTGACAGACGATATTTTCGCCTTTGCCAACATCCATAGGGTCACTGAGTTGCTGAGTGACGTGAATCTCAACGTCACCTTAAGCGTTACGCGCCAAAACCTGCACCTGGAAATCGTGGATTGCAATGCCGGCATTGACGCAGAGCCGCTGCCTGTTATCAAAGGCTATCGCAAATTGCTGCACCATCTTTTTCATAATCTCGTGCATAATTCCCTGAAGTTTTGCCAGGCAGGCCAGTCCCCGCATATCATTATCCGTACCGGCGTAGGTGCTCAAAATGGGCATAGCCAGCATAATGAGCCTAATGGGGGCCGTTATCGCTGGATAAGCTTCAAGGACAATGGCATTGGCTTTGAGCCGGAGTACAACGAACGCATCTTCGGGTTGTTTCAGAAGCTGCATCAGCCAGAGCAATATCCAGGCAACGGCATCGGCCTTTCGCTGTGCCGGAAAATCATGGAGATACACGGGGGCTCCATTACGGCAGAAAGCCGCGCGGAAGGAGGCAGTGTTTTCACCTGCTGGTTTCCTGAGCCTGTGGATTTGCCGTGAGTGCTCCGGCGGCGGAAGGTGGCGAGGCCAATTGCCTGTTGCATTAAGTTGTCGTGGAGGTAGTGGAATGGACTATTTTTGAAAGCTCCTCCCAACCAGCCCTTCAATGCCGCAAAATGAAGTGACGATTGTCCGCAGGCCTTGACTGGTTTGAGTCTTGCGCAGCAGACTTTAACCCACTGTATCTGCAAGTTTCCAAGTTGCATCATCTGTAGCAAGGGAATGCACGATGCAGTCTTGCCGCTGTTCATCATTGAAAGCTGTTTCGCAAGGCTTCAATAAGGCTGCAACAGACAACTAGCGCTACCGCCCCCATTTATCATTATAATTCTTTTCGCGCTGGTCGGCCTCTTTATGCATCTTGTCGTACATCTCCTGGTCGCGCTGCGCGCCGGTCTGGGAGGGTGTACTCCAGTTTAGAACAGGCTGCTCATATTTCGGCAGCGGACGATTAGCGGCGTTGGCTGCCTGTTGCTTTTTATACGCTTCAATCTCGCCTGCGCTTGGTGTAGGGCCGAGGTCGGCTTTGGTAATCTGACGCGACTGGCGAAGCGCTTCAGCCGCGTCGTCCTTGCGGGCTACATCTGCCACTTCTGCATCATACTGCGCAATGCGGGCGGCGGCAGGCAGATAGCCTTGGGCGCTTGCAGAATCCCAGGCGTGGCGCGCCATCAGCCTCCAGTTGGGCGAACGCTCGTTGGCATAGTACCATTCGCCGAGCTTATAGCTGCATGCGCCGCTGTGCATTGCGCTACAGGTAAAGTACCGAATGTAGGCGCGCTGCAGATTTACAGGCGTTCCCTGGCCTTGGGTGTACATATCCCCCAGCTTTTCCAGTGCGCGGGTATCGTAGTTGTTGCCGGCAGCGGCTTCAAAAAATTCAATGGCTTCCGCGTAGCGCCCGCTGTTGTAGGCGGCTAAGCCGTCTTCGTAAGTATGGGATGATGCAAGCTTCATATTCCGAAGCTGACCGGCGGCAAATTCGGAGCCATGAGCGGCCGCCTGCCCGTACCAATACCTGGCTTCCTGAGGTTCGTTGTGCGGCGCATAGCAGTACATGGTACCGAGGTCTTTCATCGCATCTACCGAGCCAAGCGCGGCGGCCTTTTTAAAGAAGAAAATAGCCGAATCCTTATTCTCATTTTTGGGGCGCATGGAACCGTCAAAACGCTCGCCCAGCCTATATGCACAGTTTGCGCTGCCTGCATCCATGCCCCGGGCATACCAGTACCTGCACTTGCCTTCGTCGTACAGCCAGTTTTCTGGCCGCCAGTACCTGCCGGGGGCATAGCCTAAGCCATAGATGTATGCAGCGGCGGCCATTGCGGCCGTATCGCCGCGTTCCGCCTTGTGGAGGATATTGCGAAGCTGCTTCTCCACCTGCGCCTTGTCTTCCTCTACGGTAATTGTTTGCGCCTGTAAAGATGAGGTGAGCGCGATGCTGGTGAGCAAGAGGCAAAGATGTTTCATGAATGGGCTATTTGGCGATAACGATGCTTGCAAAGATAAAAATCAGTTCATCTACTGAGTGCCCTCCTCTTCTGGATTAAGTTTTCCCCTCCCTCGTTTAAGTTATGTGAAGCAGACTTAAGTCCATGATGAAAACAATTCTGCAATTTGCCCACTGTCGGATTCTGCCGCTAACATCATTATGTCGTAAAGCCTTATGTGCTGATTAGTGTTACCGACATTACAACCGTTCTATTTTGAAATATCAGGAGGCTTAATCACATAATAGAAATATGTGCTTTTGCAGAAAATCGCTAAGGAATAAATGCACAAAGGGATGGCCTGGAATAAACAATTATTTCCACTGCATTCCGCATCCAAATGGCCTATTTTTGACACCATTACGATTTCGTCTCGTTACATGTCGCACAATAAAGCAATTGTCAGCAGTAGCGCGGACTTTCCTTCCTGCAAGGCGGCGGCGAGATGGGCGCGCTGACCCGTGCTTTTGACTGG
The DNA here is from genome assembly GCA_965246765.1 of Chitinophagaceae bacterium. Classification (GTDB taxonomy): domain Bacteria; phylum Bacteroidota; class Bacteroidia; order Chitinophagales; family Chitinophagaceae; genus UBA1952. The sequence goes on along the minus strand of CBDFFJ010000004.1, from coordinate 73,015 downwards.
CATATAACACCAATCGGCGGGCCGGAACACTGGCCGCAAAGCCTGCGCACAACGCTGAGCATCCTACTCAACTCGCGCTTCCCTATGTTTCTCTGGTGGGGGTCGGAGCTCATCCAATTTTACAATGATGCCTACCGGCCCAGCTTCGGCATTACCGGCAAGCACCCGCAGGCATTGGGCCAGCGCGGAGCGGATTGCTGGGCCGAGATATGGCCCACCATTTCGCCGCTTATCCAGCAGGTGCTGGCCGGTGGCGAGCCAACCTGGAGTGAAGACCAGCTCATACCCATCTACCGAAACGAGCGGCTGGAAAATGTTTATTGGACATTCGGCTACAGCCCGGTGCGCGATGATGATGGCGCCATCGGCGGCGTACTTATGATATGCAACGAAACCACCGACAAGGTAGTGGCGCTGGAAAAGCTGCGCAGCAGTGATGAGGAGCTGCACTTCGCCATTGAGGCAACAGAGCTTGGCGTCTGGGATTGCGCGGCTGAAGGAATGGTTTGGACTGCCGCCCGATGCCGCTATTGAATTGAGCCGCGCTGTAGCGGTAATCACGGAAGGCGACTGGCACACTATCGGAAAGGGCAAAGCTCAGCCTCAGTAAGGTGCACAGTTCAGCAGAGCGGATGATGGATATGGTTAACGGCGTGCTTGTATACTCCAAACTTGCGGCAACTGACGAAAAGGTGGAAGCGATAGACTTGAATGAAACAATCCGTGGCGTTGAATCTGACTTAGAGGTGCTGATGCAGCAAAAATCGGCATCTATTATAATTGGTGCTTTACCCAAAATGGATGGCTTTCCAGTGCTCATTCGTCAGCTATTCTACAATCTCATCAACAACGCACTGAAGTTTAGCAAAGCGGGTGTACCGCCGCGCATCATTATAACGGGACAAGCTGGAGCCGATGGAATGGCGAAGATTGTGGTTGCGGATAACGGCATTGGCTTTGAGCAGGAATACGCCGAACGCATCTTCAAGACGTTTACCAGGCTAAATACCAAAGACTATTACGAAGGCACAGGGCTTGGCCTCTCTCTTTGCAGAAAGATTACCGAACGGCACGGCGGAAGCATTGCAGCAGAAGGCATGGAAGGGGAAGGAGCGAAGTTTATTATTACGCTGCCTGTGAATTCATTCAGCGACACGACGAACTGATTCCGCTCACAAGTCCAACCCCTGCGGCCCGTCATAGCCTTCTACAATAAGCAATGAGCCGTCTGACACGGCCCGTCGCAGCTTCGCGGCTTCCTGGTATTCGGGCGAATGATGGCAGGCAAGCGCAGCTTCGTAGCTCGGAAATTCTACGATGATTTGCTTCGCGCGCGTACTTCCCTCCTCTATGCTTTGCTGCCCGTGCATCACCAGAAACTTTGCGCCGTAGCGCGTCATCACCTCGCGATTGGCGGCCCGGTATTCCATCAGGCCGGCCATGTCAAAAATGTTGTTGCTGCAAATCCAGTATCCTTTAGGCATTGCTAATTAGGTTTAAGTGGTTTGAAAATTGGTAGTTGTCCCCTTCGCCCGCCGGAGGAAATAGAGCAGAGACAGGGCAGCTACAATATGCATGAGGCAAAGCACCAGCGCATAGCCTGTAGTGACGCCTGGTATCACGGTAAACGGGCTAATCAGTGAAATCGCCGTAAGCACGAGCGCTACGACGGTAAAGATTTTGAGGCCGCTGGCCGTGAATCTTTCAACGAGGTAAAACAGGAAGCTGCCGATAACCAGCGGAACGATGGACGCCATAATTACAGGCACTATAGTAAGAGGCTCTTTCGGCTTTACATAAATGCTGTCGGTGATAACGCCCGTGCCGCGGAAAATGAGAAATAAGACTGCGTTGATAACGGCAGCCGCGAGGCCAGCGAAGAGGCCGGCTAAAAGCGACTGTTTAAGCGTGAGCTTGTTGTTCATGATTGTGTTGTTTGTTGTTTGTTCAAAAGAAGTTGAGGGCCGATAGTTTCTTACGCAGGCTGCGCTTTTGAATGGTCCACCTTGCCATATTTGCCTACCCGGTAATCGGCGTAAGCTTCCATTATTTCCGTTTCCGTATTCATTACGAAAGGACCATGGGCTGCAATCGGCTCGCTGTATGGTTCTCCGCCAAAAATGAGTATGTCCGCAGTGGCATCGCCGTTGTTTGAGCAGCTTATTGAATCGCCTTCTTGACCAAACACAGCGAAGTCGGCTTCCTTCAAATCGCTACCGTTGATAGTAGCGCTGCCGCCGGCCAGAAGCACCGCATATTCCAGCCCATGCTGAGTGCGCATGGTGAACGTCTTGCCTGGCATCAGGCGAATGTGGTAGAGAAATTGGCGGCTAAAGGTTTTTATGCGGGAGGTCTGGCCTTCGTAGCTGCCGACGACTATTTTGAAGATGCCGGCGCCGCCTGTCAATTCTATTTTGGGCAGGTCTGCATCCTGAACGGCCATATAATCCGGCGCACCACCTTTCTCTTTTGCCGGAAGATTTATCCAGAACTGCACACCCAGTAGCGGGCCGCCACTTTTCTGAAATGCCTGTGAGAAGTTCTCGTCGTGGATAATGCCATTACCCGCGTTCATCCATTGCCCGCCGCCGTCTGCTACAATGCCGTGATGGCCGCGGCTGTCAAAATGCTCTATCTCCCCATGGAGCAAATAGGTGAAGGTGGCAATGCCCCGATGCGGATGCGCGCCGTGCCCGTCGGGCATTTTCGGAGGTCTTGCCTTGAAGTGCATCCGCCGCATCAGGTCGGCAATCACAAAAGGCCCGACAGACTGCATCCTGCTATTAGGCAGCATGTGCATGATGGTCATCTCGCCGATGCTGCCCTTGCGGCCTCTGTAGGTAAATTCAATGTTCCGGTTCATGGAAATAAGCTTTTTGATGTAGCAGCGATGTGCTCATGCGCTTTATTAAGCTACTGATTAAGATGCCACGCCTTCAGCCATCTGGCCTTCGGGCGAGGACAAGTCGGAGTACAGCTGAAACAGGATGCCGTAAGCGGTTGTAATGATGGCGCCCAAATCGCGCAGCCGGTCGTAAGTAACCATATCGCCGAGCGTAGTGCTTGTGCCGCTGGCATCAGCCACCACATATGGCTGGTAGCCGGCTTCAATAGCCGAAACGACGCAGTGGTAAAGGCATACATCGGTAAGCAGCCCGGCGATAACCAGGTTTCGCCTGCCAGTGGCCTTAATCGCATCTGCAAAAGCCTTGTCGTGAAAAGCATTTAAAGTGCCTGCCCGGCTTATTCTTGCTGCGTATGCTCTTGGTGCCGCCATTTGAATTTCGGGCAGCGTGGTTCCCAAAAAAGGCAGCGTCTCGCGGGTGCTTGTAATGACCATTGGAATGCCGAGCTCCTCGCCCAGCTTCGCAAGCATCGTGGCGTTTGTGATGACTGTTTTTGCGGGAAGGCTGCCCACCATTTGCAGCACGCCCGGCTGATGGTCAACTAAAATAATGGCGGTGTTGGCGGGATTGATTGGCGCTTGTGTGTTGTTCATGTTTGTAGCGTTTTTTGCGGTTAGCACTGTCTATTGGCAATGCTTCGCAAAAGTGCAGGCGCGCCCGTCCCGGCTCCAATGACTAATGTCAAGAAAGGAATTTCTCCGGTGTGGAAGTGTAGGAATGAGCCTCAGCGTGCCTTGCTGCGAACGCGGCTGATGGTCTCGGGAGAAACACCGAGAAAAGAAGCAATCATGTGCTGCGGAAAGCGCTGCAACAAGTCTGGATTGGCCTCCGCCAATTGCCTATAGCGTTGCTCGGCAGTCAGGCTCAGCGATGCGTTTATCCGCTTTAGAGTAGCCACCTGATTGTTGTAATCCAGATTGCGGAATACCGATGCAAGAATGGTAGTGCTCAGCAGCTCGTCAAAATGAGCTTTGCTCAGCAGGAGCACGTCGGTATCCTCAACGGCAGTGATGTTGTAGGGCGTGGGCGTAAGCATGGTAAAGCTCTGCCGGTCGCCTACCCACCAGTTTTCGGTGCACAGGTTGATGATGTGCTCTGCGCCTTTGGCATCAATGGAATATTGCCGCACTGCGCCCCTGCCAATAAAAATTAAGAGCCTGCAAACTTCACCTTCTTGTAAGAGATGCTGATTCTTTCCATAATGCGCGGGCACAAATTTGCTCTTTATCGCCTCAAAATCTTCATCCGAAATTTGGGAAGGCGCATACTTGTTTATGTAGTCCCGAAGCGTATCGTACATGATTGCTGCTGTTATAAATCCGGCTGCCAAAGTAAGCGTAGCGGGCGACGAGGTTCGTACCGTCTCTCAAAAACCTTTGTAATGGCAGGCAGTCTATGCAAGCGGTAAAGTAAAGGAGAATGAAGAGCCCTTACCGGAATCGCTCGTTACAGAAATGGCCCCGCCCTGCGCCTCAATAAACTCCTTTGAAATCGCCAGCCCCAGTCCGGTTCCCATCTTATTGATGCTTCCCGGAACCTTGAAATACCGGTCAAAAATGCGCGGCTGATATTTCGGGTCTATACCCTCACCTACGTCTCTGACGGTGAAGACGACCTTAGCACCTTCTTGCGCAACAACCAAATCAATGGCGCTGCCTTCCGGCGAATACTTAATCGCGTTCGTCAGAAGATTTACCAGCACGAGCGCGGTCTTATCCGCATCAGCATGTATGAGGGGCAAGGCATCGGGCAGCAACTGACTTATAGTTATGTAGCGTCCCTGCGCTGCATTCTGCACGGCCTGCACTGCTTCATGCACGATAGCCTTTGGCGCAACATGCTGAAACTTCAGCTGAATGTTTCCAGTCTCCAACTGCGTCATGTTGAGCAGCTCTCCAGTGAGGCGCAGCAGGCGCTCGGCATCGTCCGCTATGCTATGCACCATCTCTTTCTGCTCCTCATTCATCGCGCCTACGCGGGCATCTTCCAGAAGTCTGCGCGCTCATTTTAATGGAAGAAATTGGCGTCTTTAATTCGTGCGAAATAGTCGCCAGCAGGTTCGTTTTAGAAAGGTCAAGCTCTTTGAAGTGGGTGATGTTTTTTAGTGTGAAGACATCACCCAGCGGCTTGCCTTCGCTTGCAACAGCTTTATGATTGAGCGTAAAAAATTGCTCCTTGCCATCCAGCACAATTTTCAGCGGGCCGCGCAGCTTCTTTCTGAAGAACTGTTCGCAGCAAGTCGTTGTATAGCGCCACGTCCGGCGCATACTTGCCGGAGACTTCGGCAGGGATTGAGGTGAAATAAGTCTGCCGCTGCGCCATTGATAAAAAGGATTCTGCCGTCGGCATCAAGGCCGAGCACCGCATCTTCCATCTGGTTGATGATGCTGTCCACGCGGCTCTTCTCAAACATGATTTGCGCCATGCTGCTGCCCTCCCATTCGTCTAATCGCTCGGCCATTTGATTGAATGCCGCCGCCATCTCGCCAAACTCATCGCGGTTGGCAAGCGTGGATGCGTGTCTTGTAATTTTTCCGCGCAATCTCGCGGATGCCGGCAGTGATTTTCAGCAAAGGTGAAGCCACTACGCCGGGTAGGTTCAGTGCGAGTGAGAAGCCAACAAGAATCACTAATGTAGTAAGTATTGTAAGCCATAGTTTAGCGGATGAAGCAGTTGCCAATGCCCGCTCGTTCTTGCGTTCCAGCGCATGTTGATTGAGCGTGCTGATGGCGTAGAGCGTCCGGTTTATGCTGTCTGTTAAAGATGCAATGTCTTTGCCCGCTTTTAGCTCGCTGAAGTACAGCCGCAGCTTTGCCGTTGCCTCAGCTTCGCCCTGTTCTGTAATGTTTTTCTCCTGCGCAGCAAGTGCGGCTTCAAACTCCGGGTAAGCTGATGCGCTCTTTGGAATATTGCATCCATCGCGTGCATCATCTGGTTGCAGTAGCGGATGGTTTTATAGTTCGCCGTAAGCAGGTTTTCGGTCTTGCTGGAAAGCAGGTTGATGGCCACTAAAGCCACGATGCTGATAATGAGCAGCAGCCCGAACATCACGCCGATGCCGGAAGCAATCTTGGTTTTTATGGATTGTGCCATGCGCTAAGAAGACAGGATAATAAGGTCGGTATCATTCGCCGCCAGCTTTTTCAGCAGCTGATTGAAAACGTTGGTGGCAAGGATGATGTTCATAAGGCTGAGCGTAGGCTTGCCGATGCAGACAGTGGTAATGTCGTGCTGCTCTACAAAATCTGCAATGCACTGCGCAATAGCCTTGCTCTTTATCCGCTCTACATTCGCGCCAAGCTCCATGGCGAGCTTGAAATTGTTGATAAGGTGCCGCTGGGCATCCAGCGCTATCCGGTCGGGGCTTTCCTTCGGCGTCTCTACATACAGCACGCTCCACTGCGCATTGTAGTAGCTCGCCAGCCTTGCTGATTTGCGAATCACGTTACGCGCAACTTCTTCATTGGTGCTGATGCAGGTCAGAATCTTTTCGTGGCGGTAGGAGATGTCTTTGGGCACCTCGTTCTCCACCTTTCGCTCTATCTGACCGGCTACCTCTTTCAGCGCCAGCTCGCGCAGTTGCAGGATGCTTTCTGGCCTTAAAGAAATTCTTTAGGGCAATGGCTACTTTCTCCGGCGCATAAATTTTGCCTTCTTTGAGGCGCTCAATCAGGTCGGCGGCGGTAAGGTCTATGTTCACCACTTCGTCTGCCATCTTCAGCACCTTGTCGGGCACACGCTCGCTTACTTCCACGCCGGTGATTTCCTTAACTGTGTCATTCAGGCTTTCTATGTGCTGGATGTTGACGGCGGAGATTACGTTGATGCCGGCGTCCAGAATTTCTACTACATCCTGCCAGCGTTTTTCGTTCTTGCTGCCGGCAATGTTGCTGTGCGCCAGCTCATCCACAAGCACTACTTCCGGGTGCATGTTTATCACAGCTTGCACGTCCAATTCTTCAAGCTGCTTGCCTTTGTAGAAAGCCTTTCTGCGCGGGATGATTGGCAGTCCTTCCACTAGCGCCTGCGTCTCTTCGCGCCTGTGCGTCTCTATAAATCCAACCTGTACGTTCACTTTATTCTTCAGCAGCGAATGCGCTTCCTGCAACATGCGGTAGGTCTTGCCTACGCCTGCCGCCATGCCGATGTACAGCTTGAATTTGCCGCGCCGCGACTGGCGGATGAGGTCTAAAAAATGCTCGGCATTTTGTGCCCGCTCGTCTGCCATGATTTATCCGTTTATGCGCTCCAGCGTCCCCACATCAGCCGAGCCGTACACGAGCGGATACTTTTCATAGACCACATTGCTGGGGTCTATCTCGTAGTTCACCGCCTCGCGCACGCCGACTGCTTTGATGTTGTAGTACGTTTTGATGAGCAGGTTTTTCCAGAAGGGCAAATCGTTGTCGTAGGAAAGAAAGGAGTTGGTGATGATGAATTTATAGTCGCCTATTTCGCGGCTCTGGTATTGCAATTCCGGGCGCGGCATCCAGGCGCAGCTCGCCACTCTTTACCATGCTGAGCAGAATTTTTCGGAAGTACAAATCCACCTTCGGCTCTACACGAAAACCGAGGTGCAGCACCACGTCGTACACATCATTCGGTGCCAGCGTCCGCACCTCGTACTGCATAGTGTAAGGCTCGTCGGTTACATGCACATTGAGGAACCAATAAACGTCTGCCTTTTTCGTCGGCGTGCGGAAAATAGAGTTGAGCACCTTTTCTTCCACCACACCTTCTTTCGCGGAAGCAGTGAGGTAAACAAGGTTGGTGGCATAGCGTGGAATGCCTTCATTATGGCTCAGGCTTTTAAGGTGCGCAATCTGCTCCGAGCCAATAGCGGTGTACTTTACAAAGGCCTGCTGCGTCTCGCGGCCTTTGCGCCAGGTAAGCATGATGGTAGTAAGCACTGCGCCGACCACGAGCATTATCCAACCGCCCTCGGCTACCTTTTGGAGGTTGGCTACAAGGAAGGAAATTTCCACAGCCAGAAATACAACGGTGATGGCAACAACGATAGTGATATGCACTCTTCGCGCCGTCAGATACATCGCCATCAGCGCAGTGGTTACAAGCATCGTAAGCGTTACCGAAAGCCCGAATGCTGCTTCCATTGCACTGCTCTTTCTAAAGTAAAGAACCGTCAAGATGCAAGCGCACATCAGCGTCCAGTTGAAGAACGGGATGTAAATCTGCCCTTTGATGTTGCTGGGGAAAATCACCCGGTGCTTTGGCCAAAGGCCAAGCCGGATTGCTTCATTGGCCAGTGTGAAGCAGCCTGAAATAAGTGCCTGGCTTGCGATGATTGTGGCAAGCGTAGCCAGCATTACCGAAGGGATATAGATAGCCTGCGGGATAATGTTGTAAAAAGGGCTGTTGTCATTTGCAGTTCCCGCATGAAGCAGCCATGCCGTCTGCCCGGCATAGGAGAGAATGAGCGTCACCTTCACATAGCCCCAGCTGGCCCGGATGTTATTTCGCCCGACGTGGCCCATGTCACTGTACAGGGCTTCTGCGCCGGTGGTGCAGAGAAATACGCCGCCGAGCAGCCAGAAGCCTCTTGGATAATGCGCCAGCAGGTCGTAGGCATAGACGGGATTGAGCGCCCGAATTACAGATGGGTCGTGCATTAGCGCCATTGTCCCTATTACGCCAATAAATGTGAACCACACTACCATTACCGGCCCGAAGATTTTGCCAATCTGGTTGGTGCCGAATTGTTGAACTGCGAAGAGCAGAATGATGATGCCAATTACGATTGGCACTGTATTCAGCTTTGGGTAGATTGCCTGCATTCCTTCTATCGCGGACGACACCGAAATAGGCGGCGTAATCACACCATCGGCTACGAGGAAGGAACCACCAATTACCGCAAGCACCACCAGCCATTTGCCGAAGTAGCGCCGCACCAGAGCATAAAGCGAGAAGATGCCCCCCTCGCCCTTGTTGTCGGCTTGCAGCGTGATGAAGATGTACTTCAGCGTTGTTTGCAGCGTGAGCGTCCAGATGATGCAGCTCAATACCCCAAGCGCTTTAGCGGGATTGATTACTTCGCCGGGCTTGAAAATCGCGTTGAGCGTGTAGAGCGGCGAGGTGCCTATGTCGCCGAATACGATTCCTACAGCTATTAGCATTCCGGCCAGCTTTATCCTGCTGTGAAATGTTCCCGCATTATGTCCTGCTGTGTTCATAAAGGCTATGTCTGCACAAGGTCTGTATCGTCAGTCTAAAAAAGAAAGGGCAGCATCACGAGATGCCACCCTTTCAAAAAACTATAGCCGGAAAAGCAACGCGAATATGATTCGGTCTTCATCGTTCACAAGGTCAGGACGCCAGCTCGGGGGCAGCGGCGTTGTGGTATAGCCATTGGGCGATGTCACGCCGCCGGGGCCGGCGAAGTAAGGCACGTCCGCATGGCGGTGCACATACTCAAACCGCACCGTAAGGCTCTGGTTGGGCATCCAGTCAAGGTTTGATGAGGCATCCCAGCCAGTAAATTGGTCGCCGGGATTGGCAGAAAACGGAAATGCGCCTTCGGTACCGGTAGGGTTGTTCGGGTTGGGCAGCGGACTGGCCTGCCCGGTAGGATACAGCACGAGGTAGCGGCCTGGATTCTTCATGTAGCCGCCGCCCAGCGTCCAGGCAAACTTATTCTTCGCAAACCACAGCCGGTTGTAAAACATGATGCTGGCGAAGTATTGCGCTTTCTTGCCGTCCTTATCATTGAAGCCGCTCACCGCGCCGTCGCCCCATTCGGCGCCTATATCGCCGGTTAGGGAGAATGCCGCGCGCGACAGGCCCTTGCTTTCTTTGCGGTTGTAGTAGCGGTAAAGCACAGAGTTGTCGGAGTGAAAACGTTTCCGGTCAGGAATGCCTGCTGCGTCTGCGCCGTAGTAATTATTGGTGAGCGTCTTGAAGGCTTCGTTGGGTACCCAGGTAATGTTGAAGCCTACGCCCGGCTGCTTATTGAACCTTCCGTAGCTCTGCCAGCCGTTCACCAGCCACGGCTCAATCTTCACAGTCTTTGACGGGAATATCTGAACGCGCACGCCATTGAAAAACCACGGTGTGTTGTCGGAAGTGAACGATGCCTGATACTCCCAGTTCTCCACCTGATAGTAAGAGTTGAGACCCACGTAAGACAGGAATAGCCCCGCATCCACATTGATGCCGTACCACTTGTTGATATGGTAGCCGGCGTATGCCTCGCTGAGGTAGCGATACACATTATTGAGCTCATATTGCCCGCGATAAGGGCTGATGTCGTTGCGCGGAATCACGATAGAGCGGGTGCCGTATTGCAGCATCACGCGGCCACGGGCATTCTTGTAGTTGAAGTCGCCGCCGAGCGAGATGTGCGAAAGCTGCACCTCATTGTTGCGGGCGAGCGCAGTAGAGCCAACGACCGTATTATCGTTCGGGTTGTTGAACGAGTATGTGTAATTGCCATCCAGCATAAAAGAGCCGGTGAAATACTTGGTGGCGAGCAACGGATGGTCGCGCCGGTCGTTGCCGTTCATCCAGCTCATGTCAAAGCCGCTGAAGGGCACATGTACCGTGTCGGGTGACGGGTCGTTGTCGTAAGTAGCGACGGTCGGGACGATTTCTGTTGCCGGCATTTCCTCCTGTTCATCGGAAGATTGCCGGTCGTCGCGCGAGGTTTTTTGTGCGAATGCGCTGCCGCTAAATAGCGCGAACGCAAGTGCAGTTGTAATAAGCTTTTGCTTGTTCATGGTAAAGGTTGCTTTGAGATAATTGGTCGTTTAAAATTTGGCGGTGAGTCCGCCGATTAAGAGTGCTGTGTTGTTGGTTGGCTTTACCTCATCATCATAGAATACTTCGCCGCCCGACTGGAAGTAGCGTCCTTCCGCATGGAAGGAAACGTTGTCGGTAATAGCGACATGGTAACCTAGGCTCAGGCTCCCGCAGTCAAAGCGTTTCAGGCCGGTAACAGGCACCACAAGCACCGCATGTGCATCATGGAAGTATTCTACCCTGCCGGCGATAGACTGGCTGGCGGTAAGATTGTATCGCGCATTGATATTACCCTGATACCAGCTCACCGGGCTTTTCTTATTAAGACTGTCGGACAGCTTTTGCCGACCTGCATATACGTCTGCCGATAGCGTAAGCTTTTTACTGGGAGCATAGACGACATAGAGGTCGGAGAAGTAGCGGCCCTTGTAGTCAGGCTGCGATGCCGAGCCTTCATTGCCAACATACGTTGACCAGTTCACAATGAGCTTATCTGACGGCTTCCATTCCAGCGCGGAGCCGAAGGACAGCGGGTCGTTTACGTCCTGAATAATCTGCCAGCCGTTGACGAGGTAGAGGTAAAGATTCACCGTCTTGCTAAGCGGCAGCGTAGCGCGAATTCCTGTGAGATAGTAAGGAGAATATTCAGCGCCGAGCGAGCGGGTATAAAGTATCTGGTCGTGCGCTACAGCGCCTTCGGGCGTGTAGGGTACTCCAAAAACACCTGCGTCCATCCAGATACCGCGCTTCTTGAACGGCTTGAACCCGATGTTGGCTTCAACCAGATTCTGCAAGGTCTGGCGCTCTGTAGCGTAGTTGGCATTCATGTAGGTGCCGAAGCCGGGCGTAAACGTCGCACGCGCTCTTGACGAGCTGTATTTAATGCTCAGGTACGCCAGGTTTACGTTCGTCTCATTGTGCCGCGAGTGCGATACGAAGTAAGGCCGTGTTGCGTCCTTTGGTTGGTTGAAGTCAAAGCCGAAATAAACGTCTGCATAGCCTTCTATGCTGATGCTGCGCGTGCTGTCGCCATTCGGCGAGATTCGGATGAACTGCGCATTCGCGGCAATGCCCGTCGTGAGGCTAATAAGTAGTAGGAGATAGCGCAGCATTAGATTCAAGGATTTTGAGCATGAAGCTTTTGATACAGCTTATTCAGCCGGTACATGCGCCGGTAGGTGTCATATATGATTAGCTCACCATCGGTATTGAATGTGTCATAAACAGCTTCCACGAAAGCCGAGTCTGCCGCATAAGCTGCGCGTATGTTGTCTCGCGAAAGGCGCTGTATGGGCGAGCTACCGTCTTTGCTGAAGTAATAAGTAACGTCTGTATAAGCTCCCCTTCCGCCATGCATCTGGATGCGTTTGTAGAGCAGCGGCGATGCACCTGTATTCAGCACTTCGTAGGATTCCCGTTTGAAAAGCCGGTAGGTAATCCCCTCACTGCGGTATCCGAAAATGGAATCTTTAGCAATGCTGTGCTTACCGGCACTGTCTATAATGGTTACGTAAGGCGACGACAAAAGCTCATTCAGCCGTAAACGAAACTTATGATTGGCTGCGGGTGAAAACGAAAGCGTTCCGTTGTTGAAATCTTTTGCGCTCAGATAAATGCCGGAAGCGGTTTGGGCTTTCGCAGTTAGAATACTAATGGCAAGTAGCGATGCAGCGAGCAGGTGTTTCATTGATTCAAGTATGTCTTGATGTGAAGAATACAATCCCGGCACCGAGCATGATTACAGCTCCGCCGATTACGTCATACAGGTCGGGCTTTACCTTGTCAACGTGCCAGGCCCAAAGCATAGAAAGGAGCACGAACGCACCGCCATAGGCGGCGTATGTCCTGCCAAAGCCAGCCGGCTGCTGTGTAGCAATCAAGCCGTAAGCAACCAGCATCAGCCCGCCTGAAATGCCCATCCAGAGCGGTCTTTCGCCTTTTACCGTCTGCCAGAGCAGATAGCAGCCGGCCACTTCCAGAAGCGCAGCCAGGAAAAACAGCAGGAGTGAATAAGTCATTTGCGCTTTCAGCATCTGCATTAATGATTTAACCTGTCAAGCTGAAGGTTGAGCCGCAGCACATTTATCTTCTCCGGGCCAATACCGGCTATGGCGCGTTCTGTTGATTTGCTGATTAGGTCTTTCACAGCTGCTTCCGCCACAGCCCTGCTCTTTGCAATGCGCGGCACCTGCGCCGTAGCTGCTTCCACGCTGATATTCGGGTCTAAGCCGCTGCCGCTTGCCGTAACAAGCTCTGAGGGAATGCTGCTCTTTGCAACGCCAGGATTGTGCGCGGCAAACGAATCAATCCTATCTAAAACCGTTTTCAGGTAATCTGGATTTGACGGCCCCTTATTGCTGCCACCGCTTCCTGCGGCATTATAATCAACCGCCGATGGGCGCGGCCAGAAATACTTATCGTCCGTGAACTTTTGAGCGATATTGGCGTAATAATGAGTGCCGTCGCCTTTGGCAACACGCTCGGCAAGGCCATGCTGCGGCGTTAGCTTAGCGATGCCCCAAACAATGGCGGTGAAGCCGCCGTTGAGAATTACGAGGCAAAGGATTGTGAGCAGTGTGGCGGAGAGCCATTCCTTTTTCATATCTTTTTAAGTTTCTTGATTTATACAAAGAGGGCTACCAGAAGGTCAATGAGTTTAATCCCGATAAACGGCAGCACAATGCCGCCAATACCGAAGTAGAGAAGGTTCCTGCGCAGCAGCGCGCTTGCGCCGAGCGGTTTGTAAGCCACGCCTTTCAGGGCAAGCGGTATCAGCATTGGAATGATGATGGCATTGAAGATTACTGCCGAAAGGATGGCGCTTTGTGGCGAATGCAGGTGCATCAGATTGAGCTTGCCTAGCGCAGGGATGCTGATGATAAACAGCGCCGGTACAATGGCGAAATACTTGGCCACATCATTCGCAATAGAGAAGGTGGTAAGCGTGCCGCGCGTCATGAGAAGCTGCTTGCCGATTTCTACAATCTCAATCAGCTTCGTCGGGTCGTTGTCTAAGTCCACCATATTGCCAGCTTCTTTGGCTGCTGCGGTTCCGCTATTCATCGCTACACCCACGTCCGCCTGCGCAAGGGCGGGTGCATCGTTGGTGCCGTCGCCCATCATGGCTACGAGTTTGCCAGACGCCTGCTCCTTGCGGATGTAGTTCATCTTGTCTTCCGGCTTTGCCTCGGCGATGAAATCGTCAACGCCTGCTTTTTCTGCGATGAATTTTGCGGTGAGCGGATTGTCGCCGGTTACCATTACTGTCTTCACGCCCATTTTGCGCAGGCGCTCAAAGCGCTCGGTGATGCCGGTCTTGATGATGTCCTGAAGCTCTATTACGCCGAGCACCCTACTGCCTTCCAGTACAACAAGCGGAGTACCGCCATTGCCGGAAATTTGCTTTGTGCGGTCGGACGTTTCCACCGGCATACCGCTGCCCGCCTCATCCGCCATTGCTTTGATTGCATCAAAAGCGCCCTTGCGGATTTTAGTGCCGTTCTTCAGCGTCACGCCGCTACTGCGGGTTTCGGCGGTAAACTTTATCTCTACGTCCGCCGGAGATTCGTATCTATTCAGGTCTCCATTGCTCACATAGCGTCCGCGGTCAACCTGCGCGTCTTCAGGCAATGTCTTTCTTGCCAGCTCTACGATTGATTTTCCTTCCGGCGTTTCATCGCTCAGCGAGCTGAGCATGGCAGCGTTTATCATCTCCTTCCAATCCACACCGGGCGCAGCATAGAAATTGGTGGCCTTGCGATTGCCGATAGTAATCGTACCGGTTTTATCCAGCAGCAGCACATCTAAGTCGCCTGCCGTCTCCACCGCTTTCCCGCTTTTCGCAATCACATTCGCGCCAAGCGCCCTATCCATACCGGATATGCCGATGGCCGATAGCAGTCCACCGATTGTTGTAGGAATGAGGCAGACAAACAGCGAGATGTAAGCAGAAATGGGAATCGGCGTCTTCGCGTATGTAGCGAAGGGATACAACGTGATGCAGACGATGATGAACACGAGCGTGAAGCCCGCCAGCAGGATATTCAGCGCGATTTCATTCGGCGTCTTCTGACGGCTTGCGCCTTCCACAAGTGCAATCATTTTATCAAGAAAGCTCTCGCCCGGCTCAGTCGTTACCCGTACTTGTATGCGGTCGCTTAGCACGCGCGTGCCGCCTGTTACGGAAGATTTATCGCCGCCCGCCTCGCGGATTACAGGGGCGCTTTCGCCGGTGATGGCGCTTTCGTCAATGGTGGCTATTCCTTGTACAATCTCGCCGTCTGTTGGGATGATGTCGCCCATCTCGCAGAAAAACAGGTCGTCTTTTTTCAGCGATGATGAAGGGACTATCTGAATCTCATTGACAAAGATTTGTCCCAGCGCAGCGATTTTCTTGGCCGGTGTTTCTTCCCTCGTTTTACGCAGCGACGCAGCTTGTGCCTTGCCGCGCGCCTCCGCAAGACCTTCGGCAAAATTTGCGAAGAGCAGCGTCAGCAGCAGGATGATGAAGATTGTAAAGTTGTAAGCGAAGGAGCCTTGCCCCGCACCACCAACGAGCGTCCAGATGCACACCGCAAGCATGATGAACATGCCGATTTCCACGCAAAACATCACTGGATTGCGGAACTGAATTTTGGGATTGAGCTTGATGACAGAGCCTTTCAGCGCCTCGCGTACGAGGGCCGGCTCAAACATGCTGCGTTTATTCTTTGTTGCCATTGGTCAGGATGTTTTTGGTTGTAGGAACGCGCCGCGGCGCGTTCCTACGTTATTTCAGTCTATTGCAAACCCTCGGCAATGGGGCCGAGCGCAAGGGCGGGAAAGAATGCGAGTGCAGCGATGATTGCAATTACTGCGAACACGACCAGTCCAAAAGTTGCGGTGTCTGTCTTCAGCGTGCCCGCGCTTTCGGGGATGTATTTCTTTTGCGCCAGCAAGCCTGCGATAGCCACCGGCCCTATAATGGGCAGGAAGCGGGAAAGCAGCAGCACAATGCCGGTTGTGATATTCCAGAATAGATTGTTGTCGCCGAGACCTTCAAAGCCGCTGCCGTTATTGGCGGAGCTGCTCGTGTATTCGTAGAGCATCTCACTGAAGCCGTGATAAGATGGATTGTTGAGGAAGCCTGTTGCGTGAATGCTTTTGCCCGCAGCATCAACGGCCCACCAGCCCATGTTCGCATCGTGCGCAGCGAGGTAGGATGCGATGGCTGTTCCGGTGAGTATCAGAAATGGGTGCAAGAGCGCGATAATCATCGCAATCTTCATTTCTTTCGCTTCCACCTTCTTGCCCATAAACTCAGGGGTGCGCCCTACCATCAGTCCGCTTATGAATACCGCGAGGATGATAAAGATGTAGAAGTTGAGAAAGCCAACGCCGCATCCGCCGTAGAAGCAGTTGACCATCATGCCCAGCATCATATTCATCCCGCTCAGCGGCATGAAAGAGTCGTGCATGGCGTTGACGGAACCGGTAGAGATAACTGTGGTAGCGATAGACCAATAAGCCGATGCAGGCGTGCCGAAGCGCACTTCCTTTCCTTCCATGTTACCGGCGTGCTGCGCGATGCCCATCTTTGAAATAAGCGGGTTGCCCGCCATCTCGGAGCTTAGCGTCGGGATGAGCAGCATGATAAATCCAATGGTCATCACACCATAAATCATCCATGAAAGCCTGCGGCGCTTCAGGTAAAAACCGAGGGCGAAAATGAGCGCGATGGGTATAAGCACCTGCGCAATCATCTGCGCGACATTGGTGGTATAATTCGGGTTTTCTAAAGGGTGGGCGGAGTTCGCCCCGAAGAAGCCGCCGCCGTTCGTGCCGACGTGCTTAATGGGAATCATGCTGGCCACCGGCCCGCGACTTACATACTGCGTATCGCCTTGCAGCGTGATGATTCTGTCCTTGCCTTCAAAGGTCATCGGAGTGCCGTTGAGGAGCTGAACGACGGCCAGCACTATGCAAAGCGGCAGCAGGATGCGCGTGCAGCTTTTTACGAAGTAGGTATAGAAGTTGCCGAGCGTTTCGCTGCTGCGTTCCTTGAATGAATTGAATACCAGCACTGCGGCAGCAATGCCGGTAGCAGCGCTCACGAAGTGCAGGAATTGCAGCGCGAAAGTTTGTGTGAAATAGCTTACGCCTGTCTCGCCGCTGTAGTGCTGCAGGTTGCAGTTTACCAGAAAGGAGATGGCGGTGTTGAAAGCGAGGTCGGGCGACTGCGAAGGATTATGGTCGGGATTGAGCGGCAGCCAGCCTTGATTCATGAGGCAGAACATTACCCACACGAACCAGACGATATTCAGCGCCAGCATGGCTTTCAGGTTCTGCTTCCAGCTCATCTCCCGAGCAGGGTCTATGCGCGAGACGCGGAAGAATAGGCGCTCTACCGGATTGAATACGGCATCCGTCCAGGTGCGCTCGCCAGCAAACACCTTCGCCATATACTTCCCAAACGGGATGGCGAGGGCGAGGGTAAGCCCATACATCAGGACGACGCCGAGTAGTTGGTTATTCATAGGGATGCAGCTTAGAAATTTTCGGGTTTGATGAGCACGTAAGCCATGTAGGCGAACACGAGCAGCGCGACGATGAAGAGTAGAAGCATAGCGTGTTAGATTTTCTCAAACCAGTTGATGGATGCGTAGATGAGCCCGAAGCCGAGGGCGGTAAGAGCTAAAAGGGACAGGGTAAGTAGCATGTAGAATGGTTTGAGTGGTGATGTTTAGCAACCTCGGTGCAATACCTGTTTCATATAAAGCGTGAAGAGCGTGATGGGGATGAGGCTTATTATATGCCTGCGTCTGGCCTTTGCCTGTCCTAATACAGAAGTGAGTGCGTACACAAACACATTTTCAATGGCGCTCCGCACCATGTTGTTTCCGTTTTGATACAGATTGTCTGCGAGGTAGAAGCTTTGCTCCACCTCAGCTATTTCTTCCTTGTACAGCTTTTCGGCTGTGTATTGCGAAAGCACAATTACCTGCTTGTAAATGCTTTTCTCACAATCGGGCTTATGCAAAGCCTCACTCAGCGCGGGAATGCTGCGCGCTATTTCTTCTAAACATTCCGTCTGGCTGTACATCGGTAATCTATTCGCCCGTGGGGGAGCAAATTGGCTGCCGATGTGGGTGGGGATTGTGTAAAGACTTGACCCTATTGGGTTTGCGGGATTGTGGCCTTTGGTGGCACACAAAAAAGCCTATCATTTTGATAGGCTCGTTTATCAAAATGATAATAAGTAGCTTAGCCGCGTTTCAAGAATTTGCTTTTATATGAACGGCATCCTTTACTACCCATACATTGATATACCAAGAACCGAATGGACTTACAGGGCTCTGTTTTATTATGACACTATCGCATCTATCGTTCCACAGGAATTTATCTATGAGCCACAAGGCCACTACGAACCGTTCATGTGGGAGCTTGTTCGGGAAGGTTTTGTAGTTCCTATAGACCCTATACAAGCATTGGAAAATCCGTGGGAAATTGGTGAACCGTTCCTTCGGTTTGTGCAAAGCGACGATTTTCCACTACATCTTAAACGAAGAGCATTTCGCGAGGGTGAATGGGGAAGAATCCACAAAGACAAGTTTGTCGGCAGCCGAATTCATTCGCAGAAATTTGCTGACAGCGTTTATTACTCACTCACACAAATTGGGCTGGCAAAAAGAGGAGATGGTAACTGGTACGATGTTGAAAAAGCTACAGCAAGTTACCTAATGGAGTATTTGGCGACTATTCTTTCGGAAAAGTTAGATAGAATGCCCACCACAGATACTCTGCCAACCCGTGCGTTTTCCAAACAAGCATCCGAACATTATCAAAAGACAGCAAAAGTGCTGGAGCAGCTAATACCATTTCCAAGAGAAGTTAACCTTAGCAAGCTGTTTGATTTCAAATTCACTTATCCTGAACTGTTAGCAGAATTTAGAACTGAGATTCAGAACATTATATTTGACGATAACTTGGTTGAAGGAAGCGACCTTTATAATAACCGTGTTGAGAGGTTACGTCAGCATAAAGAAGAAGTATCGGAGCGAATGAAAGAAAATAAAATTAAGGACTTGATATGGGGGTCTTGCGGGGTAATTTCCGCAGGCGTATCTGTAGGTACAGCAGCTGGCGGCTGGGCAGTAATGGGTGCAATAGCAGGATTGGCTGTAGCAATTAATTCAGCATTACAAATTGAACGTCCTGAAAAAGTAATTGACCAAAGCGGGATGAAATATCTCGCGCTTTTGGACAAGCGTATAGGATATAGCAGACATTAGCTATTAAACCCATACTCCTCCACCTTCCTGTACAACGTAGCAATCCCGATGGCCAGCAACCGCGCAGCCTCCGCCTTATTACCACCCGTCGCAGCAAGCACTTTTCGGATGTGCTCTTTCTCTGCCGTAGCCAGATGAAATACGGGCGCTGTAGCCTCCGCGCAATTCTGTATTTCCATCGGCAGGCTTTCCAGTGTAAGCATATCGCCGTCTTCCAGAATCACGGCCCGCTCCAGCGCATTCTTTAGCTCGCGGATATTGCCCTTCCACGCATGATGCTGCATACACGAAACCGCTTTTGCCGAAATGCCTTTTATGCGCTTGCCCATCTTCTCCGCAAAATGGTTGAGAAAGTAATCGGCTAGCAATGGAATGTCTTTGACCCGCTCCCGCAGCGGCGGCAACTCTATCGCGAATATCGCCAGTCGGTAATAAAGGTCGGCCCGAAATCTGCCGCTAGCTGTCTCTGCCTCCAGGGGCCTATTGGTGGCAGCAATGACGCGGACGGAAGCCTGACGCTGCTTTGTATCGCCAACCAGATAAAAGCTGCCGTCTTCCAGAACGCGTAGCAGCTTTGGCTGCAGCTCTGGCGGCATGTCACCGATTTCGTCTAAGAAGAGTGTGCCACCTTCTGCTTCGTCCAGCAGGCCTTTCTTGTCTTTGATTGCTCCTGTAAATGCACCCGCTTTGTGCCCGAACAATTCGCTTTCCAAAAGCTCTTTGCCGAAGGCACTGCAATTGATGGCAACGAAAGGCTTTGCAGCCCGCGCGCTGTTGTAATGGATGGTCTGAGCAAAGACTTCCTTGCCCGTTCCCGTCTCGCCGGTGAGTAATACCGCAGTGTCTAAAGGCGCGACTTTTTGCGCAAGTGCGATGGCAGCTTTTGTCTGCTTGCTTTCTCCGAGAATGTCGCTAAAGCTACGCCGCCCGGCGGTTTGCGCGGGCAGCGTCTTTACCCTCGGCTCTGCCGCAATCTTCTGCGCGGCCTGACTGAGCAGCGGGATGATTTTATCGTTGTCGTCGCCCTTTACGATGTAGTCAAATGCACCATTACGCGTAGCCCGCACACCATCCGGGATATTTCCGTAGGCGGTGAGCAGGACGATTTCCAGATGCGGGTATCTGTCCTTGATTTCTTTCGTGAAGTCAACACCATTACCGTCAGGGAGCTTTACGTCGCAGAGCATGAGGTCGGGGGATTCTTTTGCCAGAATGCTTCTTGCAGTGCTCAGGCTTCCGGCCTCCAGCACCTTGTATCCTTCCAGCGAAATGATTCTGCCGAGGAGCTTGCGGAGTTTTTCTTCGTCGTCAACAATCAGTACCGTATTTGCCATTGACGCAAAGGTGACGGTTACCATCCTATTTTATCGCCACTCGCAGCTACTACGTTGTAGCAACCACCGTATAAAGCAGGCTAATTAATTTATTCCAACTCAGTATAATTATACTACAGCATTACTACTCATTGTGCAATAAGTTGCCTCTGGCGGGTTGATATCGCTTACATAAAATCATTAGCGATAGAAATCTATCCTGGAACAATAGCAGGCCATGAATAGAATTTGCCAAAAATCATCTGCGCCGACAGTGGGCGCAAATTTTTTAGGAACCTGATGATGATTAGCGGAAACTATTGGACGTAATGCTAAATAGGTCTTTCCTTGCACACCATTATGCGCTCAAATACGGTTCATCCCAACTTCCGATTGAATTGATACGTTGAGTATGAGAAAGTCACCCGATGCGAACGAAATTTTTGCTCGTCTCAATTGTTACGGCATAAAAAATAGCTAATCTATGCAGCAGACTGGAAGTTATAGCGGAAATTTTTGAAAAATTCTGAAGTTGCACCGGGGAAGAACCTCGTCTTATGCGTTCAAAACAGAAAAAAGAACGTCGTTGTTAGTGTTCAGATAGTGCTACTCGCTTTTTGCAGCTTTTTGCAACCGATTTCAACCAAAATAAGCGCGTAATTTTAAGGCCGGGATATTGATCTGTTAGTGCTCAGATAGCGCAAGTATCCGAAATGGAATTTTTCGCAGCTAAAATCAACGATTTTCTACCATTTTCCGCAATAAATGGCAATAAAACGCATCAAATAATATTTTTGCCTGATTTGAAAGCGCCTAAAGCAATGGGTTGACTATCTAAATTGAGGATACAATGAGTATTCAGGAATTACAGGACGACCTCAAGGCGGCCAAGTTGAGGGAAGCCATTGCATTACAAGAACTCCAGGACTCCAACGAGTACAATGAGATTCTGGCAGCGCGAAACAGGTGGCTGGAGGCTCGTGTACGAGAGCTGGAAAATCCGAAAGGCCGCAGACACGAAGACCGGAGCTGGATAGACAAGATTAGCCTGATAATAGGTCGCGCAGGCAGGCCAATGCGTTCCCGCGAGATTATGCACGAATTGAAGGCAATGGACAGGGATGCAGCAATTAAGGTGCTGGACAACCCGGAAGGGTCTTTGTCTGTGGCGCTTAGGAGGGCAGTGACTGCGGGCAGGCTAACACAATTCAAGATGCCGGGTACACGTGGCGCTTATTATGCGCTACCAAAGTGGGTTGATAAGAACGGAAATCTGTCTAAGGCTATGAGGGATGAAATGTGGTAAGGTTGAGTCTGGTCTATTTATCTGACTATCTAATAAAAGCAATACCAAATGGGTTTTCTAATAGAGGCTGCTAAACTCTTGGCCCGGCATGAGGAGGCTTTGCATCAAGTAGCAGAGTACGAGGCAAACAGCTTGATGTTGAAGCTGGGCTTACAGTTAGGCAGGCTGCGTACTGCGAAGGAGCAATTAGACCTACTCACATCCTACTACAACGAAGCATTGGATGCACTGAAAGAGCTTGATGAAAGCGGTGCTTATCAGTTCCCTTTAATGTTGCAAATGCTTCCTGAATCAGGGATGGATGTGGCGCAGCTTTCAGATGTAATAAACAGATTTGGTAGCTTCATAGGCATAACCGGCCAATTAGAGCAGATAGACTTCTCCCAGATAGAAAGCGTTGAATTAAATGCTATCCCTGCCGACCATCCGGTTTATGTAATTCTGAAGGGCTACAAGAATTATCTCACCCAACAGGACTTTTTAGAGCGGATAAAGGAGCTGATGGATTTGTCCGAGGCACACAACGACGGCGAGAAGCTGTCACCTGAAGAAGTTAAAGAGGTAAAGGATGAAAAGGTCAGCCATCTTACCGCCGCCCAAAAGGTGCTTGCCATTTATTACCTGATGCGATGGTCGGGAATAGAGTTAGGCCAGCGGCAAGGAGCCAGGCAACAGCGATTCATAGCAGCGCTTACCGGCATATCAGTTGGCACCGTCAAAGAAAAGTTCCCGACTTTGAGTGTTACTGGCAAACCGTATCATCTGGATAATCTAAAAGCGATTGTCCCTTTATTTGAATCAGTTGATGCTGCCAAGCTGGTAGAAAAGATTCAGTCCGATATAGTGTTTGAACAGGAGGAAAGAGGGCAATAACACAATCGGAGGCCCTTCGGAGGGTACCCCCACCGTCTCAATTTTGTTATAGTCCCACAGGGACTACGACAAAATATGAGCAGATTAAATCAAAGCAACCGTAAGGCTTTTCTCAGGACGAAAAAGACAAGCGAACGTAAGACAAAGGAAAATACCGGCCTTAGCGTCTCACGCATCCACCACTTGACTATTGACGCAGGCAGGTTGTGTCAAACAACAACTTTTCTCAGGCGCAGTTGCCTTCGTCACTATATCTCAGGCTTCCTCAAGGGAAGTCTGAAAATGGTTGTTTGTGTAAATCCTTTATCGCAAGATGAGGTTAGGGAATGGTGCATACTGCAATCACTTTCCGGTTTAACCTGCCTTTGAATCAGCAGGCATCAAATCTAAACCTAAGCCTCGCGCGCGAATGTTAGTAACTATTCCATTCACTGACAAACCCTAATTCTATCTTTGGCATGAAAGTAGCGATACCAAAAACAGAAAAAACAAGAGATAAAAGCAAAAGGAACAGCAATAAATCTCTCCCCTTTCCATCCTCTGAAACACGTGCCCGGCTTGATGAAACTGGCAAACTATCTATCGCTCAATGCAAGGCTATTCTTTGCAAGGACGGTGCGGTATATAATGATGAACAAGTAGCCCTAATCCGCCAAGTCCTCTACGCACTTGCAGAAGTGGACTATAAGTACCACACTCACCTGAAAGCAGAAAAGCAAAGCACAACCATCCCTATTCACACTACACCGCATGAGCAACAAAACAGCTATTCTCTACATCCGCGTATCTACGGACGAACA
This sequence comes from Chitinophagaceae bacterium, assembly GCA_965246765.1. Lineage (GTDB taxonomy): Bacteria > Bacteroidota > Bacteroidia > Chitinophagales > Chitinophagaceae > UBA1952. The sequence continues at coordinate 49,791 of CBDFFJ010000004.1, read as the reverse complement.
GGTTAATGGTTATAGCCCCGCGCATCAGGAAGAAAGGCTTACTACTTACTGCGACCTGCAAGGCATCAACGTAGTAGCCATTTACCGGGAAGACCATTCAGCAAAGACTTTTGAAAGACCGGAGTTCCAAAACCTATTGGCTGCGCTGAAGTAGAATAAAGGCATGGCGAACCTGCTGCTGTTTCTAAAATGGGACAGGTTTAGTCGTAACGCAGGCGATGCTTATGGAATGATAAACACGCTCAAAAAGCTGCAAATAGAACCGCAGTCCATAGAGCAACCATTAGACCTCAATATTCCTGAAAACAAGATGATGCTGGCTTTCTATCTGGCAGCACCCGAAGTAGAAAATGATAGAAGGGCGCTTAATACAGTTGCAGGAATGCGCAGGGCAAGAAAGGAAGGCCGGTGGTTAGGGCAAGCGCCTAAAGGTTACAAGAATGCGCGAGATGTGCAGGACAAGCCTATTCTTGTTCCAGACGAAAAGCTGGCTCCGCTCATTCAGTGGGTGTTTGAGGAAATGGCGCTTGGTATTTCTGATATGGAGTCAGTAAGAAGGCGCGTATCAAAGAAGGGTCTGTATGTGAGCAAAAGCCAGTTCTGGAATCTTGTTCACAACATGGTCTATTGCGGAAGGGTAGAAATATCTGCCTACAAGGATGAGAGTGCTCATTACGTCAAGGGCATTCATCAGCCGCTCATTTCCGAAGCGCAGTTTGATGAAGTGCAGGACATCCTTCATGGCAGAAAGCGGGTAACTAAGGTTCGTAGCTCAAAGGACGAAGCATTGCCGCTTCGTGGCTTTCTTGTTTGCAAGACTTGCGGAAAGCCAATCACCGGAGGTGCAGTAAGTGGCAATGGCGGGAAGTATTATTACTACAACTGTCAAACGGCAGCGGCTTGTAAGGAACGTTACAGAGCCGATGATGCCCACAAGGCATTTGTAAAGAAGCTTCAGGAAATATCTGCCAAGAAAGAAGTGCTCAGTTTGTACTACACAATCATGAGCGAATACTACAAGAAGAATGGCTCGGACAAGACTAAGCAGACTAAGGAAATCCAGGCACAGATTGATAAGCTGAAGCAGCGTATCCAGAATGCGCAAGCCCTGATGCTGGACGCGGAATTGACGGTAACAGAATACAAGGATGTCCGCAATGCGCTGGCCCCAGAGATAGATGTCTTAGAGCGAAGGAAGGTTGCCCTACTCACCTCTGAGGACGACTATCAGGAGTATTTGGACAAAGGCATCCCGATGTTGCAAAATATAGACAAACACTGGCTGGCAGCGGATTTGAACGGAAAACAGCACATTGTTGGTTCAATATTTCCGCAAAAACTCGTTTTTGAGAAAACAACTTATCGAACCATTGGAGAAAACCCTGTGCTTGACCTGATAGCCGCCACTGGCGCGGGTTTCGGCACTTCTAAAAACAAGAAAGGTCAGCAAAATGCTGACCTTTCCACTTGGGTGCCCAAAACAGGAATCGAACCTGCACTCCGTTGCCGAAACAAGATTTTGAGTCTAGCGCGTCTACCAATTCCGCCATTTGGGCTCAACAATCTCTGTTAGCTTGGTTTGAACCCCGGGAGCAGACAGCCGCCACGGTCACGTAGGGTTATGTCCATCACGGGTTCCGCTACCCGGGGTTCAACGCCACAAATCTATATCAATCGCTCTTTAATTCGCAGCAGATATTTTTTTCGGAAGTAGTAATCTTTTATTGCGGCCAGAAGTTCAGGCGTCCGTTCGCCAAAGTTGTATCGGTCGCGCAATGGCGCAAAGCCGTCTTTCCACGCACTCGCCGCCTGCTCGTACTCGCGCCGGGCTTCGCCGGCCATGTCGGGCGCCATTGCCACATTGCCTACAGCTTCGTTCAACTCCATCATCTCCATCAAAAAGTCGGCTGGGAGCTTATACTGCTCTTCGTCCTCCAGTACGCCCGCATATCGTAGCATATAGCCGAGGAGCGCGTCTTCGTCGTTCATAATCCGGTAGCCCTCATTGACCTGCGATGACATCTGCAAGGCATCGGCCTGACCGCCGCCGTCTGTTCCGGAATGTCGGTCCGGGTGATGCTCTTTGCTTAGCTGGTAATAGGTCTTCCGAAGCGCTGCCGCATCGGGCGAGAGCGTGGGCGCTATGCCATATAAAGCGAAGTAATCGGGCTGCGCGCGCATTGAGTTTATCTTTGCCCGCAAATGTATAGCGCGCATTGCATCGGCCTTCTTCGCGAGGTCAAAACGCCTCCCGACACCCGTGTTGCCCTCACGCCGCGCCAGTGCCGCGACCTTATGAAGTCTATGCCCGGCCTTCGCATTATTGCTCAGAGCTCTCCCACCCGATGCTTCACTGATGATGAATACCGCGGAGAAGGCGTCGCAGTAACCGATGACCTGCACGCGTGCGACATACTGCTGGGCATCAAAGAGGTTAAGATGGAAGAATTAATTGCCGGCAAGACTTATCTTTTTTTCTCGCACACTAAAAAGGCGCAGCCGTATAATCAGGGTCTTATGCAGGCTATGATCCGGCAGCGCATACGCATGGTGGACTATGAATGCCTCACACATACCGATGGCCAGCGTATTCTGGGATTTGGCTTTTTTGCGGGGCTGGTAGGCGCTCACAACGGACTGCTTACTTATGGCCGCCGAACTGGTGCCTTCAGCCTTCCGGCAGCCAGTTACCTGGGCACTACTGAAGGTTTGAAAGCAGTCTATGACGAGCTTGTACTGCCGCCGTTGCGCATTGTTGTAACGGGCTCTGGCAAGGTGGCAGCCGGGGTGCTGGAGGTTATGCACTACCTGGATGTAGAGTACATTGAGCCGGAAGATTTTCTGGAAACCGACTACGCCTATCCTGTTTATACGCATTTGAAAGGAGCGTCGCTATACCTGCGCAAGGATGGTGAGCGGTATCACCGCGAGGACTTTCACAAACATCCGGAATACTACCACTGCGTTTTTGAGCCTTATCTGAGCCGGACGGACATCCTGATGAACGGCGTGTATTGGGATATGCGTGTGCCACGTCTTTTTGCGAAGCACGACATTGCAAGGGCCGACTACACGATGAACGTGATTGCAGACATTACCTGCGATGTGGACGGGTCTGTGCCTGTCAACCAGGGATCCACCACTATTGACAACCCCGTGTACGGCGTGAACCGCTTTTCATTGCAACGCACAGAACCGTTTTTGCACGACGACGCAATTATAGACCTGATGGCGGTGGACAACCTGCCGAATGAGCTTCCGCGCGACGCCTCCGCGCATTTTGGAAATCACCTGGAAAAGTATGTGATGCGCGAGCTACTCCAGCCGGAGAGCGATCTTATAGCGCGCGCCACCATCTGCGCCAATGGCGCGCTTACGCCGCTTTACGAATACCTGAGCGATTATGCCTACGGAGTTCTGAAGCCGGCAGTGGCGCATTAACGCTGCACGGAGCACCGCTCGCTTCAATTTAGCTATTAATCCGAAATTCACAATCCGAAATCCGCAATCCCCTGATGCCTCTTCCCCAACTGAAAAACTACGCCGAAGGCGCCTGGCGCACTGCCAAAACTGAAGGTGAGCAGCTTCATAACGCCGTCACCGGCGAGCCGATTTATACCGCGTCTTCCGAAGGTCTGGACTTTGGCGCTATGATGAGGTATGCCCGGACCGTAGGCGGTCCGCTGCTGCGAAAGCTCACTTTTCAGGAGCGCGGCAGAATGCTGAAGGCGCTGGCTATGCACCTGCTGGAAAAGAAAGAATTTTTCTACGAAATCTCCTCGCTTACCGGCGCCACGCGCACTGATAGCTGGGTGGATATTGAAGGCGGCATCGGTAACCTTTTTGCCTATGCCAGCCTGCGCCGCCAGTTTCCCGACGAACGTTTTTATGTGGATGGAGAAGCTGCAAAGCTCAGTAAGAATAACACCTTTATAGGCCATCACATCATGGTGCCACGCGAGGGCGTCGCCATTCACATCAATGCCTTCAACTTTCCCGTATGGGGAATGCTGGAGAAGATTGCCGTGAATCTGCTGGCCGGCGTGCCCGCCATCGTGAAGCCGGCTACGCTTACCAGCTACTTAACGGAAGCCGTCTTTGAAGCCATCATCAAAAGCGATATCCTGCCCGAAGGTTCCTTACAGCTCATTTGCGGCTCTGCGCGTGGCATCCTGGATACAATAGAAAATCAGGATGTGGTTACGTTTACCGGCTCCGCAACCACCGGCCGCAGCCTGAAGAGCCATCCGCGTGTGCTGGAGCAGGCAGTCCCTTTTAACCTGGAAGCCGATTCGCTCAACTGCTGCGTGCTCGGCCCCGACGTGACGCCCGATAAGCCGGAATGGGACATTTTTATTAAGGAAGTAGTGCGCGAGATGACGACGAAAGCAGGCCAGAAATGCACGGCCATCCGCCGGATAATCGTTCCTTCCGATAAGGTAGAAGATGTACAGATTGCTTTGGGCAAACGCCTTTCAGGGACCGTTATCGGCGACCCGCGCGTAGAAGGTGTACGCATGGGGCCGCTTGCCGGTCTTGGGCAGAAGAAGGAAGTGAGCGAGCGCATTGCGGAGCTGGCAAAAAGCCAGGCAATCGTCATCGGCAACCTGGAAGCTTTTGACGTAAAGGGCGCCGACAAAGAAAAAGGCGCGTTTCTTCCCCCAATCGTCTTTTTCAATGACGACCCTTTCAATAAGACGGATGCGCATACGATTGAGGCTTTCGGCCCGGTCAGCACCATCATGCCTTACGGCGATCTGGACGACGCCATTGCGCTGGCGCGGATGGGGCAAGGCTCGCTTGTGTGTTCCATCATTACGGCGGACAACGCGATTGCAAAAGACTTTGTGCTTGGCACGGCGCTGATGCACGGCCGCATCCTTGTATTGAATGCAGAGTGTGCGAAGGAAAGCACCGGTCACGGCTCGCCAATGCCGCTGCTCGTGCACGGCGGCCCCGGGCGCGCGGGCGGCGGCGAAGAAATGGGCGGCAAACGCGGCGTGCTGCATTACCTGCAGCGTACAGCAATTCAAGGCACGCCTACTACGATTACAAAAATCACGGGCGTTTACCAGCAATATGCGAAGCAGACGGAAGGCGATGTACACCCATTCAAAAAATATTTTGAAGACCTACAGGTAGGCGATACGCTTATCACTGCAAAGCATACAGTGAGCGAAACCGACATCACCAACTTTGCGAATGTCAGCGGTGATAATTTCTACGCCCACATGGACGCCACTTCATTGGAAGGCACCATATTCACCGGCCGTGTGGCGCACGGCTACTTTATTCTTTCCAAAGCCGCGGGGCTGTTTGTGGATGCGAAGAAGGGCCCGGTGCTGCTGAACTATGGCATTGACGAAGCCCGTTTTACAAAACCTGTTTACCCCGGCGCTACCATTGGCGTAAAGCTGACCGTAAAGGAAAAGGTGGACCAGGAAAAGCGCAGCGAGGAAGATATTGCCAAAGGCATAGTGAAATGGCTCGTAGATGTCTATGACGAGACCGGCGAGACGGTTGCAATAGCAACAATTCTTACGATGGTGAAGAAGCGGAATCAGGACGTATAATGGTGTCCGGCCTCAGTACAGGCGCATTACAACCGAACGGGCCTCACAGGTTCGCGGCTCACATGTGGGGATATCTCGTCGTAGTGCTTATTGCTGCGCTTCCGCTGTTCGGACATCTGGATGAATTGCCAATCCTGCTCTACGATGAGCAGCGCCTGGCAACGAATGCGCTGGAGATGAACGATAGCGGCAACCTCATCGTCACCACGTACGACGGCGCACCCGATTACAGCAATACCAAGCCTCCGCTCATGATATGGCTACAAGCGGCATCCATGCAGTTGTTTGGCGACAATGAGCTGGCCGTAAGATTGCCGAGCGCGTTAGCCGCGCTGGCTACGTGCCTGTTGTTGTATGCGTTCTGCGCGCGTCGGCTCCGATCTCCGCTCACCGGTATTTGTGCGGTAGCGGTGCTGTGTACCACCCATGGATATCCGGATATTCATGGCACCCGAACAGGGGATTACGACGCCCTGCTGACTTTTTTCACAACGGCATATTGTCTGCTGTGGTTTGTATTCCTTGAAGAGCGCAGGAATCGTACGCTTTATTTTTTCTTTGGGGCATTATTGCTCGCAGTACTCACGAAATGCACGGCTGCATGCCTTATGCTTCCTGCACTGGCTGTTTTTACAATTTGCAGGGGCGCTATCGGGCCACTGCTCCGCAACAAGCATTTCTACTTCGGGTTATTGTTATTGATCTTGCCTGTGGCCACATGGTATGCCGTCCGTCAACATCTGGACGGCGGCTATCTTAATGCGGTCTGGAAAATGGACCTATTCGGCAGATATAATGAGGCGCTAAGCTTTCCACGAAGTCCGGGCTATTACATTGGCATGCTATTCGGCGGAAGCTTTTCGCCCTGGATGCCCCTCGCCCTTGCAGGCGTTGCCGCAGCAGTGCATTCCGGCAATGGAGCCACACGACGCTTATCACTTTACCTCATACTGACTGTTGGCGTATTTATAGCAGTGCTATCATTTTCGGTTACAAAGTTTTACTGGTATCTTTTGCCTGCATACCCGCTCCTGGCTATACTTTCAGCCATGGGATTACGGACAATTATTTCTGCGCTAAGCACGACCATTGGACGTTCTCGCCGCACGATTTCAATCGTTACCGCGGCATCAACCATTCTCATTTTTTTGTTTCCTTATCGTGCCGCGCTTGACCGGACCTTAGGTGTGGAGCTTTCGGAATCTATGCGGGAGAATGCCATGATGGGATTTTTCATGAAGGACGTCCTACATGGCCGCCGCAGCCTGGGAAATTGTTCAGTCGCTATAGAAAGTTACGAGGGCAATATTCGTTGGTACTTCAAAGTCTTAGCCAGGCAGGGCCGACCCGTTACTACAGTTGAAGACCGCCGGTTTCAAGCCGGACAAAAAGTGGCCGCATTTCAACAAGATATGAAGGAGTTTATAACGTCTCACTGCAAAACCCGCCTGCTGGAAGACTTCAGAGGCGTACACGTCTATGAGATTCTCGAGGTTGACAAGCCATAGCTTATGGTCAAGATTATGACGCTCGCACTCGCGATAGGTATCGTGCTCTATCTTTTCTTTGATCTGCCCGACATACTGAAGCGAGGCCCGGGTGCACGCCTCCGTTATATCGTTTTTACTGTGCTTGCGCTTTTGTTGGTCGCAGTTTTGCTGAAGACCTTCCTTTAGAGTGAGCTATTACCAGTAAATATGTACTGTATCAGGTTTGCGCCCATCTGCAAAGCGGCCGTATGCTTTTCCGGCGAGTCTCTATGCACATCCTGGTCTTCCCAACCGTCGCCAAGATCGCACTCATAGCTGTAAAAGCACACCAGCCTGCCTTTCCAGAAAAGTCCGTAGCCTTTGGGTGCCTTGCCTTCGTGCTCATGCACTTTCGGCAATCCGTTCGGGAAGTTGAATCGCTGATGATAAACAGGATGATTAAACGGCAGCTCAATTAAGCTCGCTTCGGGGAAAATCTTCTTCAAGGCCGGGCGCACGTAAGGATCAAGGCCATAGTTGTCATCAATGTGCAGGAAGCCGCCACTCTCCAGATAAAGCCGCAGGTTTTGCGCTTCCTCAGGCGTCGGGTCCCAGCGGCCGTGGCCGGTCATATGAACGAAGGGATAGTTGAATATTTCCGGACTTGCGGATTGCACCTGCCCCTCGCCTACGGTGAAATGCGTATGAAGCTGCGCATTCGTAAAGTCAGCAAGATTCTTAAGGGAAGTCGGATTCGCATACCAGTCTCCGCCGCCGCTATACACAAGCAGGCCAAGCTTCATGGATTGCGCGGACGCGCTGAAAACCGGCAATAAAAGCGGAAGCAAAAACAAACTAATCCGGCGAAGCATGATTGAGCAGGTAGAAATGGGTTATAGCGGCAAGCGCGGCGGTTTCCGTACGCAGACGGTTCGGTCCAAGCGAAATTGCGACAGCGCCTGCGGCTTCTGCTAAAGATACCTCCGCAGGCGTAAAATCTCCCTCCGGCCCGATCATAATAACAGCATTTTGACCCTTTTGCAGGGCTTGCAGCAACGGCGCTCGCGCAGAGCCCGGCTGAGCGGCTTGCGGGAGGGCCGACCGGCTCGCCCAGGGCACAGCATCCGCCGCGTCCATACAATGTGCTATCATGAGCTGCCCGCCCTGTTGCGCATTGAGCAGCCCGCTAACCGTTACTGGCGCGTCTAACACCGGCAGCCATGATTGCTTACTCTGCAGCATGGCAGAAATCAGAATAGCCGTCCACCGTTCCGTGCGCGCGCGTTCCCGCACCGAACGCTCCGTGATGAGCGGTGTAATGCGCTGTACACCAAGCTCAGTCGCCTTCTCAAGCAGCCACTCATTGCGCGCAGCATTCTTTGTAAAAGCGATTGCCAGGCGAAGTGCCGGCGCTTGCTGGGGCAAAGCAGAAACCCGGCCCACGGTCACTTCAACGCGCCTTTTTGCTACGCTGTTCAGGCGGCAATCTGCCATCATACCAAGACCATCAGTAAGCCGAATTGCCGCTCCTGTCATCATCCGCAAAACCTGCCCGATGTGCTTTGCAGTGTCTTCCGGTAGCATCTCCTTTGCGCCTTCCAGGAGCCGTCCGGAATAGAAAAACATGGGTGTTTCCGCCATAAGGGCGAAGTTAATCGTTGGCTATAAAGGTCTGTTTATTGAAAGTCTTAAGGATGTGTGGCCTAATTTCGCGCCTTCCCTTATGTTAACTGATTTACAGCCGCCAATGCAACTTGCCAATCGCCTTGACCGTGTATCCGAGCCGCAGACCATCCGAATGGCCAAGCTAAGCCGGGAATTGAAGGCGCAAGGGCTGAATATCATAGACCTCAGCCTTGGCGAGCCGGATTTTGCCACGCCTGCGCACATTTGCGAAGCCGCGACAAAGGCAATGGGCGACGGCTACACAAAGTACACGCCCGTTGCCGGATTCCCGGAGCTGCGGCAGGCGATCTGCGATAAGCTGCGGCGTGAGAATGGCCTGAGCTACGAGAATGAAAATATAGTCGTGTCAACCGGCGCAAAGCAGTCGCTCGCGAACGTGGTTTTAAGCGTCATAAATCCCGGCGATGAGGTAATTATCCCAACGCCCTATTGGGTTACCTATCATGCGCTTGTGCAGCTTGCGGAAGGCAATTCCGTATTCGTTCCAACGACTATTGACGCAGATTTTAAAATCACGCCGCAACAGCTGGAGGATTCCATCACGGATCGCACACGGATGTTCATCTTTTCCTCGCCTTGCAACCCTACCGGCACAGTTTACACGCGTGACGAACTGGCTGCGCTGGCGGAAGTTTTTGAGCGTCATCCCGAAGTTGTGATTGTGAGCGATGAGATTTATGAGCACATCAACTACGCTGGTAAGCACGAAAGCATTGCACAGTTTGAAGCCTTGCGTGAGCAGATGGTTGTGGTCAATGGCTTCTCTAAGGGCTACGCAATGACGGGTTGGCGTCTCGGCTACATCGCCGCGCCAAAAGCCCTGGCACAGGCATGCGACAAATTTCAGAGCCAGTTTACCTCCGGCGCCAACTCCATTGCGCAGCGCGCGGCGATCACAGCGCTCAACGGAACGCAGCAGCCCACACGCGAGATGACGAAGGCATTTGAAGCCCGGCGTGATTTTGTGATTGGCGCCTTGAATAAGATGCCGGGCGTTAAGATCAACCATCCGAAGGGCGCCTTCTACGCATTCCCGGACATAAGTTCTTTTTTTGGCACGAGCGATGGCATTACCGAGGTTTCCAACGATGAAGACCTATCTATGTATCTGCTCCATACGGCCAATATAACAACGGTAAACGGCGGCGCTTTTGGCGATGACCGCTGCATCCGGATTTCGTTTGCAACCGGCATGGAGCAACTTCAGGAAGCTATGCAGCGCATGGCAGATGCGCTCGGAAGGCTGCATTGATAAATAAGAGGCTGTGCCGCAATAAAAAAAGGCGTTATGCAAATGCATAACGCCTTTTTTTAAGGACATCAGACTTAGATAATCAGCATCGCATCGCCATAAGAGAAGAAGCGGTATTTCTCCTTCATGGCCGTATTGTAAGCTTCCGTCAGCAGCTCATAGCCCGCGAAGGCGGCAGCCATGATTTGCAGGCCTGTCTTCGGGAGATGAAAGTTGGTTACGAGCGCGTTGGCGATGTTGAACTTATATGGCGGGTGAATGAACACGTTCGTCCAACCCTCAGCTGGTTTAAGCAGGCCTGTAGCGGTCACGGAGCTTTCCAGTGCCCGCATGGTTGTGGTGCCAATAGAGCAGATGCGGCGCTCATTCTGAATGCCTTTGTTTACAATCTGTGCAGCATATTCGTCCACGCGGAAGTATTCAGCGTCCATCTTATGCTTGCTCAGATCTTCCACCTCTATAGGACGGAAGGTTCCAAGGCCTGTATGCAGGGTTACTTCGGCAAACTGCACGCCTACGATCTCAAGGCGCTTAATCAGCTCACGGGAAAAGTGAAGGCCGGCAGTGGGAGCGGCAACAGCGCCCTCGTAGCGGGCATATACCGTCTGGTAGCGCTCACGGTCCATAGCATCCGGCTGGCGCTTGATGTATCGGGGCAACGGGGTCTCTCCAAGCTGCTCCAGGACTGCCTTGAAGGCATCTTCATTTCCGTCAAAAAGGAAGCGGATGGTACGGCCGCGTGAAGTCGTATTGTCTATTACTTCTGCTACCAATTCCTCATTATCACCAAAGTAGAGCTTATTGCCTACTCTTATTTTCCTTGCGGGATCAACGATTACGTCCCAGAGACGATTTGGCTTATTCAGCTCGCGCAGGAGAAAAACTTCAATCTTGGCGCCGGTCTTCTCTTTACGGCCATAGAGGCGGGCCGGAAAGACCTTCGTATTATTGACAATCATTACATCCTTATCGTCAAAGTAAGTGATGATGTCACGGAAAATCTTGTGTTCTATCTTGCCGGTGTCGCGATGCACTACCATCAGACGACTGTCTTCGCGGCTTTTGGCAGGGTGCTGGGCAATGAGATTGAGCGGAAGCTCAAACTTGAATTGCGATAACTTCATAAGGAGAGGGGGAAATTGGGAAAAGCTGGCAAAGCTAACAATTTCAGCTTTAACCCGGTTATAAGAAATATGCCGGCAACAAGCACGTTTTCTTTCTTGTTTTACCCGAAATTGAGCGGCATTTATGCACGAAATAGAGCCCTTTTTCAACTGGCGGGATCATTACACCGCCGAAGATGACGAACGTTCTCCCTTTTTTGGCCGGGAGCACAGCGAATTTGAGTTTTCAAACACAGTTTACAACTATTACATACATCCACAGTGGGATGAGTTTGGCAGCCGAACCCTTTATGTAAAACAGCTGTACGCCGACTATGAGCTTGGCTTTGTAATTCTGGAGTTGCTTGGCGAATGGAATGATGCGGTGGAAAACGACATCATGCACCTGAAACGGGAAGTAATTGATCCCATGATTGAAAGCGGCATCGTCAAGTTTATTCTGATCACCGAAAATGTGCTCAACTTTCATAGCTCGGATGCGGAGTACTATGAAGAGTGGTACGATGACATTAAAGACGACGGCGGCTGGATCGTAGCTGTAAATATGCCCTCGCAAACGCAATATGACTTTCATAAAAGCCATATAGACCGCCTCGTCAGGATGCAGGAATATGAGGCCTGGCGCACATTCCGGCCCTTGCATTTTTTTCAGCTGGTAGATAACAGAATGCTGCGCATAGCATAACAGGATGCCGTGCCGTGCAGCGCCATTATTTGCTGGTGAGCAGCCTTGCCACGCTGCATTTATACGCTTAGGTACAATGGTTAACTAAAAACATTTTCGGCCACAGGCACCAGCACCAAATAAAAAGCAGATATTCGCAAAGCATACCAGTGCAAACAAACCACCAAGACAAGAACATGTCAATCAAGCTTTACGTAGGCAACCTCGCCTTCGCCACAGACGCAGACCAGCTGCGCAACCACTTCAGCCAATTCGGAAACGTAGAGGACTCTTTTGTAGCCTCTGACCGTGAGACAGGCCGCAGCCGCGGCTTTGGCTTTGTAACATTCACTAACAAGGAAGACGGCGAAGCAGCCGTTGCAGCTACAAATGGTCAGGACTTGTCCGGCCGTAAGCTGGTAGTGAACGAAGCCCGTCCGATGGAACAGCGCTCAGGCGGTGGCGGCGGATACGGAGGTGGTGGCGGACGTCGCGGCGGCGGCGGAGGCTATGGCAATAACTCAGGTTATAACAATCGCCGGGATAACGACGGTGGTTATTAATTAAAAACATTCAGCGCTGGTAAGCTGAACGGCCCGCACCAAAAGTGCGGGCCGTTTTTATTTTACGACGTCAGTTGCAGGCGGGCTCAGGAAGTGCAAGGCCGTATGATATTGACGTATTGCGTTTGTAATATCCTTACGCCGATACTGCATAATATAACGCGGATGCGGTAACGACTTCAATCTGATTGAAGAAATGATGCTCATCATTCAGCTTCATCAGATATGCGCCGTTCTTTATCCCAAGGCAGATGCATGCCTCTGTGTAGCAGCCCAGATCTATCTGCCGCCGGATGCTGTCTATGATAAATGGCTTTACGGGACAGTAGAGCGCAGGGTCATCGTAGTAGTTATAATTTACCACGCGCCCGCCTTGTTTTTGAATGGCAAAGCCCAAAGGGCAGACAGAGTTGATGTAAAAGCGCTTGTAGAAATCCTCCACCGGGCCCATAGCTGTAATCATCGCGTAGATGAATTCGCTTGAGGGCTCGTGCGCGCGCTGCCCTTCCGCAGAGATGCCGCAAAAAGCTTCCAGCCGTTTAAAGTCCGTAAAAGGCACACCGCTCAGCGCGGCTCCGAAGCGACCGGGATTTATGCCCAGAATCAGCCGGCGTCTTTCATTATCACCGTAAAACTTCCTGTAGAATTGATTTGCAAGCCGCGTCGCAAGCCCGTTTTCAGTGAATGGATTCATTGCAGATACGCCCGGCGGCAGCTTTGCAGAAAGGTGCAGGGAGCGATTAAAATTCATCACGCGCTCTGCAAATGTGCTCATCATTCTAAGGTATGACGCGAGGCTTACCTTCGTCCCGAATTCCGAAATCCGGAGTCCGTATTTTGAGTCAACACCAATATGGGTCTATTTGATAAGCTTTTCAAGCGCAATAAAGAGCAGCAGGAACAAAAGGAAGCTCTGGATCAGGGCCTTGAAAAAACAAAGCAGGGCTTCTTTTCCAAGCTGACAAAGGCAATTGTCGGCAAGGATAAGGTAGATGAAGAAGTGCTTGACCAAGTGGAGGAAGCCCTTGTAGGCGCCGATGTAGGGCTTGACACCACTATTGAAATCATTAACCGTATTGAGGCGCGCGTAGCCCGCGACAAATTCCTGGGTACAAGCGACCTGAACCGCATCCTGCAGGAAGAGATGATGGGCATCCTCACTGATGCGCCTTCGTCTGAGCACGAAACCTTTGACCTGCCCGCAGGCAAGAAACCTTATGTCATTCTGGTAGTCGGCGTTAATGGCGTTGGCAAGACCACGACCATAGGCAAACTGGCTTACAATTTCAAAAAGGCGGGCAAGAGCGTAATCCTCGGTGCTGCGGACACGTTCCGCGCTGCAGCCGTTGATCAGCTTACCATATGGAGCGAGCGCACCGGCGTGCCCATCGTAAAGAAGGAGATGGGCTCAGACCCAAGCGCCGTAGCGTTTGAAGCTGTGCAGCAAGCTATGGCGCGTAACGCCGACGTGCTGATCATCGACACGGCAGGACGCCTGCACAACAAAGCTTACCTGATGGAAGAGCTTGGTAAGATCCGCCGGGTGATAAGCAAGAAAATGCCGGACGCTCCGCACGAGGTCGTACTGGTGTTAGATGGCTCTACGGGCCAGAATGCGCTGGAGCAGGCAAAGCAATTTACCGCCGCCACAGACGTCACCGCTATCGCAGTCACTAAGCTTGACGGCACGGCCAAGGGCGGCGTGGTGCTCGGCATTGCATCGCAGTTCAGGATACCCGTAAAATATATCGGCGTCGGCGAGCGCATGGAAGACCTGCAGATTTTCAACAAAGCGGAGTTCGTAGATAGTTTATTTAGCCTGACATAGCGTACGAACTCTGTGGCATATATACACGGCCGCTACATGGCTCCAAGTAATATTTCCCGCAGCTCTTCCATTCCATCGGTTGCTGGTTTTTGAATCGGCATCACATTCCGGTATTGCGCCACCATAGGAATATTCTTGTCAATGATGTACTTAGTGACTCCTGGCTTCACAAAGTCAATGAGGCCTGCGGCCGGGTAAACAGCCAGCGAGGTCCCGATCAGAATAAAGATTTCTGCGGTCTCCATCACAGCCGCAGCTTGCGATGTAGTCGGCACCGGCTCTTCAAACCAGACGATATGCGGACGCCAGAAGCCTCCGTCTTCTGCCTTTGCCCCCAATGCCATATCGCCGCGCACTTCCTCCGCTATCTGGTCGTCATGCGCCTGCCGGTCCGACCTTTTTTTGAAAATCTCGCCATGCAGATGCAGCACCTACGTACTGCCGGCGCGCTCGTGCAGATCATCAATATTCTGGGTTATGATATGTACGTCAAAGTCCCGCTCCAGGGCGGCGAGGGCTGTGTGCGCACGGTTGGGCGTTGCCGCCGCCACATCCCGGCGACGCTGATTGTAAAAATCCAGAACAAGTTCCTGATCGGCTTGCCAGGCGCGGGGCGTGGCCACGTCTTCTACATTGTAGCCTTCCCAAAGACCATCGGCATCGCGGAAAGTGCGCAGGCCACTCTCGGCTGATATGCCGGCGCCGGTAAGCACTACAATTTTGGCTCTGCTCATGCCCCGGTTCTTATTTTTTTTGAATGCCCTTCTGCTCGCGCAGGTTTGTCAGCATCTCTACGGTCATTGCTTCTAAGTCAAAGCGGGGCTTCCAGCCCCAGTGCTCCTGTGCGGCGCTGTCGTCTATGCTTTGAGGCCAGCCCTCGGCGATGGCCTGACGGAAATCAGGCGCGTAGTCAATCTTAAAGTCCGGGATGTGCTGCCGGATGGATGCGGCAATTTCTTTTGGCGAAAAAGACATTCCGCTCAGGTTGTAGGACATGCGGGTCTTCATCTGTGCTGCCGGAGCTTCCATCAGCTCAATGGTAGCGCGGATAGCGTCATCCATATACATCATGGGCAGGTACGTGTCCTCTTTCAGAAAACAGGTGTAATGGCCTTTCTCCAATGCGTCGTGATAGATCTCAATCGCATAGTCGGTAGTGCCGCCCCCCGGATCGCTCTTCCAGGAAATAAGACCCGGGTACCGGATGCTGCGCACGTCCAGCCCATAACGCTGATGATAATACTGGCACCAGAGCTCGCCGGCATATTTTGAGATGCCATACACCGTCCGGGGCTCTACAATCGTCGCCTGCTCCGTGTTCTGCCGGGGCGTTGTCGGGCCAAATACAGCGATGGAGGACGGCCAGTAAATCTTCTTCACTTTTTCCTGCACGGCAATCTCCAGCAGCTGCAGCAAGCTCTTCATGTTGATCTCCCAGGCACGCATCGGGTTCTGCTCGCCTGTGGCAGACAATACCGCCGCCAGCAGATAAACCTGTGTGATGTGCTCGCGCTTGATAAGCATATCCAGAGACTGCTCGTCCATAGCGTTGACGATCATGTAAGGCCCATCGGCAAGCAGCGGATGCGCAGGTCGGATATCCGATGCTATCACGTTGGCGGTGCCGTATATCTGCCGCAAGGCGAGCGTCAGCTCTACGCCTATCTGCCCGCAGGCGCCAATAATGAGTATTCGTTCCTGGGCCATATTGATGGGTGGCTATAGATTAAAGGGATGAGGCCCCGGCGTCCGCCAAATTGCCTGAGGCCGTAGTCTGAGCGATGTTGCCTGCCGCTATGAGCTGTATAAATTCGTCAAACAGATACCGCGCGTCGTAAGTTCCGGGCGTGCTTTCCGGATGGTATTGCACCGAGAATGCCGGCTTGTCCGTCAGGCGGATGCCTTCCACGGAACCGTCATTCAGGTTGATGTGGGTGATCTCCACATTCTCGGCCGCGCGGGCCGCGTCGCCGTCAATTGAAAAGCCGTGGTTTTGCGTCGTTATCTCGCTCTTTCCGGTGCGCAGATTTTTTACCGGGTGATTCAGGCCCCGGTGACCATGGTGCATTTTATAAGTCGGGATGCCATTGGCGCGGGCGAGCAGCTGCTGACCGAGGCAGATGCCAAACATAGGCTGGTCAGCGGCCAGAATATCCTTTACCGTGTCCACTGCATAATCCATAGCTGCCGGGTCGCCGGGTCCATTGGACACAAAGTAACCGTGCGGCTTAAACTCCTGCATGGCTTCAAATGAGGTGTGGCCGGGGAAAACCTTTACAAACACGCCGCGCTCCGCGAAATTTCTAAGCATGCTCTGCTTCAGGCCAAAGTCCAGCACCGCTACGCGAAGCTTCGCGTTGGGCGAGCCGAAAGTGTATGCTTCCTTAGTTGAAACCTCAGAAGAGAGCTCAAGTCCGTCCATGGAAGGAACTTCACTGAGCCTTGCCTTCAGCGCCGCCGCATCTGTGATTTCTGTGGAAATAATGCCGTTCATTGCCCCTTTGCTGCGGATATGCTGCACCAGCGCGCGGGTGTCAACGCCTTCAATAGCCACAATGTTATTCGCCCGGAGATAATCGGCAATGTCGCCGCTGGCCTGCATGCGGCTATAACGGCCGGAGATGTTTTTGCAGATAAGGCCCCGGATTTTTACTGAATCACTTTCCACATCGCTGGTCTTCACGCCGTAGTTGCCTACATAGGCGTTGTTCATGATCAGCAGCTGGCCGGTATAGGATGGATCTGTAAATACCTCCTGATAGCCCGTCATACCCGTATTAAAGCAAATTTCGCCGCCGCTTGTTCCTTCGGCGCCAAAAGAGATTCCTGTAAAAAAAGTTCCGTCTTCAAGCAGGAGGTAAGCGGGTTTTGCTGGCGGAGGCGTATTTGCTGGCATATTCGGGCAAAGATAAAAGCCCGGCGCGTTGGAATGCGCGCCCGGACTAGACAGCGCGGGCATTCCGGCTTCCATTTATCCGGGTTCGTCAACTTCCCATTTCTTAACTATCTTTCGCCACCGAAAAAACGGATGATGATACAACGCCTACTCTTCGCTTTTGCATTGCTCATTTGCGGCAACGCGGCTTCCGCTCAGTTTTATGCGCCGGATTATCGCTTCAACATTGGTGTTTACGGCGGCCTGGCGCCTACTACGCGCATTTACCGCACAGTAGATTACACCGCCGACGAGAAAAGCCTGCCGAATATGTTTGGCATCGTAGGCCATTGTAACATAACCGATAAGTTCCAGGTAGGACTGGACATCAATACTTCCTCTGAATGGAGCGCTAAGGGGATTATTACATTGAATGGCCTCAATGGCACCACCCTCGGCCAGCCAGGCATTCGCTATGTTTATGCCGACCGGGTATGGACAACGCAGGTGCGGGTGAATGGCATGGTGCCTATTTATGACCGTTTTCGCGAGATCCGCTCTAATTTTTATTATGGTCTTGGCATCGGCGCCATTTTCACGGTCAATGACGGCGGCCAGGAATATCGTCAGCTTTATGACCAGCCCGGCGAGGAATACCGCTTTCTTTCCGAATACCGCTATGAGCCGGCTGCCGGCTATACTGTTGGCTTTCAGGTAGGCATGGAATGGTGGGCGTCCGGGCACCTGGGCGTGAATGCCGAGTTTGCTCCCCGGTTCAATCACCTTAATACCGTGGACAACCGTGCTGCTGGGCGCAATGGTCCGTTTGACGTGTTCACCTTTCCGGTAGCCGTCGGCATCCGCTTCCGCTTTGGCGGATAAGGTCTTCAAAACCATTTATACTTCGGGAGAAGTGGCATGATTACTTATGCTGCTTCTCCCGATGGCATTTTCTATCCATTGGCCCAGGGCTTTTCGCCGCCTGCTAAGGACTTTGGCGGCTTTCGCGGGGATTGTCATCATCGCCTGGCTGAGCCTGGCCGTTTATATTAATACCCACGAAGAGGAGCTGCTCAAAAAGGTCACTGATGTACTGAGCGAGCGCATGCGCGGCGACATCCATATCAAGAGCATGGATCCCTCTGTGTTTCGGAGCTTTCCGGATATTTCACTGGTGCTCAGAGACGTCAGCATTCACGACAGCCTTTGGGCGCAGCACCGGCATAGCCTGCTTGACGTTCGTGCCATGTACGTCCGAGTAAATCCATTTGCGCTGCTGAGTCACCGTGTCGAAGTCCGGAAAATAACGGCAGCACACGGCAGCATCTTTTTATACACTGATTCGCTTGGTTATTCCAACGCATACCTTTTAGAACGACGGGATACGAGCAAAAAAAACCACCCTGCACTCGTGGACCGCTTTGGCCTGGAGGATATTCACTTCTGGTTTGTCAATAAAATGAAGCAGAAGCTTTTCCACCTGCATTTCAAGGAGCTTAACGGTCGCGCTACGCGCAATACCGGAGTTATTAAAACGCGCATATCCGGCTCGGCTCATGTCTATGAACTTGCCTTTAGCACCATTCGCGGCTCGTACCTTAAAGACCAGGAACTGGGGCTGGACATGACGCTTGACTACCACATCGCAGACAAGCATCTGAGCATCGCGGAGCAAACGCTACGCATTAGCGGTACGCCCATATCCTTTGGCGGCGACTTTTACTTCAACAGAACGCCGGCAGCTTTTGCTATTCATGTCAGCGGTAAAGACCTGCCCTATAAAAAGGCGCTTAGCTGGGCATCAGGCAACATCCAGCGCGTGCTGCAGCCTTACTCATTCGTCAGGCCAATTTCCATAGACGTGAGCGTGAGCGGGGTCATGAAGTATAGAACCATCCCACTCATCCGCATCGTGTATCCCATCAGCGACAATACACTTCAGACCCCGTTAGGAGCGATTGAGCATATGAGCTATACCGGCGAATACTACAATCAGGCCGTAGCGGGCGGCAGTCACGGCGACGACAATTCGCGCATAGCGCTCTACGGCCTGTCTGGTGAGTGGCAGGGCCTGCCGTTTAAAAGCGATACGCTTGCGGTGACCAACCTGCTTAAGCCGGTAGTTAAAGCCCATATCCGGTCCGCCTTCCCGCTTAGCAGGCTCAACGATATCATTGGCGGGGCAGTGATGTCTTTTGAACAAGGTACCGCCAATGCAGACCTCCGGTACGAAGGCGGCATCCTTCCCGACGACCCGACGCCCTACTCTATTAATGGCTATGTGCGCGTGGCGGATGCAGGACTGACCTACCTGCCACGAAACCTGCTTTTCAGCAAGGTTGGGGCAACACTGCTGTTTCAGGGCGACAATCTTTTTTTCCGCAACATCAGCCTCAGCAGCAGGCAGAGCAGTCTGACGATGGAAGGTGACGCACTGCACTTTCTGCGCCTTTACTTCAGCGATCCGGGAAAAGTATCCGTTGCCTGGCGGATACGTAGCCCAATGATTAATCTGAACGATTTCGCGGGTTTCATAGCGAAGCGTAAGCGCTCTGCCGTGCAGACGACACGAAACAATGCGACCAGCCGGATCGGCGCTCAGCTTGACCGCGTATTAGATGCCGCAAGCTTTGCTGTAGATGCCCGCATCAGCCGGGTGCTTTATAAGTCCTTCAATGCCGAGTCGGTGATAGCCCGCGGCAGCTTCGCGCAGTCCGGCATATTCCTGCAGCAGGTGCAGGTAAGCAGCGGTGGCGGCTCGCTGAACATCAGCGGCAGCATGGATCAGGCGGCGCGCGACAATCCGTTTACGATGAAAGCACAGGTACGCAACGTGGATGTTGCAAATCTTTTTTCATCCTTTGACAACTTCGGACAGAAAGCGATTGTTGCAGATAACCTAACCGGACGCATCACCGCAGACGCCGACCTAAAAGGAAATATCACGGACGCCGGCGCCATCCTGAAAAATTCTCTTAACGGCTCTGTGAGTTTCCGGCTGGAGGATGGACAGATAAACCGTTTCGCGCCTTTTGAGAAGGTGAGTAAGTTTATATTTAAGAAGCGAAACCTGTCGGCTGTGGCCGTAAAAGACCTCAAAGGCGAGCTGGACATTTCCGGCACTAAGATCTTTATACGCCCTATGAGCATTCAGACAAGCGTAGTGAACATGGACGTCCAGGGCGTTTATGGTCTGACGGGCGGCACAGACATTTTCATACAGGTGCCGTTGCGAAATCCGGTAAAAGAAGGCGCCGCAACGCCGATCGGGATGCTCCTGCGCAAGGGCAAGGGCTTTGTGGTGCATCTGCGCGCGCAAGACCCTACGGGTGAGGGCGTAAAAATCGGTTGGGATCCCTTACGTCACGGGCGTAAGACTACAGAGGAGGCACTGAGCGGGCAATGATAAGCTATGCCTTCGGCTGCGGCATAAACATGAACCAGGCCGCGGCGGCAATGAGCACAAAAGCAACGATATAGTTCCAGCGGAGGGGCTGATGAAGGGCAAAGACGGCAAACAGCACGAAAACAATCAGCGAGATAATTTCCTGTATGGTCTTGAGCTGAAAAAGCTGAATCCTTCTGCCGGACCGAAGTAATTGTTTGCCGGTACCATAAAGCAATACTCAAAGAAAGCCACTGCCCAGCTGAGGAATACAAGCTGCCAGAGACTTGCATGAGTAAAGCCTTTCTTTAGAAATCCGCCGCCATACCAGGCAAAAGTCATGAAGCAGTTGGAGGCGAGAAGACAAAGAATTGTGCGCATAACGAGGCTTACTCAGCAAAACTATTCCTGCCGGCACTGCGTTGCCGCTGCCATTGGCGGCTCTTTTCCGACAGCACGATCATCAGCGCGATGGAGATGTAGAACAGCGCGCCCACCTTATGTGTTTCTATCAGCTCCGAAAAGAAGTTGTCAATGAACCCAGCCGCGAACATCATGGCGATGCCGAGCGTGGCATGCCGGTAAAAGCGCTCACCCTTAAACCGGTGATAGGTCTTCTGAGCCACGCTGAAAAAGACCATTACCAAAACGGCATACAGCAGCATGGCGGGCCAGCCCTGCTCCACCAGCATGTACAGGAAGTAGTTGTGCGTGGTGCTTTGCTCCGTATTCCGGCTGACATAGGTCCGGAAGGATGAAACAGCATAGGGCTTATAGTAATAGTAGAACGCATTGGGGCCAACGCCTGTAACAGGCCGGTCAGTACTCATTCTTACTGCAGCTATCCAGCGATACAGGCGCTCCATAGAGCTCATATCCTCGCCCCGAAAGGTGGCCACCATGTGGTCGGTGAAGGTGAAATGCGTGTAGGTGTGCTCGTAATTGGGGCGAAAGTCTATGTATTTGTTGTGCTTTACCATAAACACCATCAGCAAGGCTATCAGCCCGTAGAAAGCCGGCATTACAGCCCGGGCGAGCTTCCAGCTTATAGCGAAACCAACTGCAATGGCAAAGACGATGGCCAGCATGGCGCCGCGCGCAAACGTGACGTAGGTGGCAAAGAGAAAGAACAGAATAAGCCCGGCAATTGCCGCGCGCCACCACCATTTCAACCCTTTGGAAAGTGGAATGGCCACCAGCAGCAGCGGAAAAAACATGGACATGAAAGAGGAGTAGTCCACGCGGTTGTAGTATAACCGGCCTATAGCTTTGTTGATCAGTTGAAAGGAGAAGCTCATGGTGTAATGCCAGTAATTCACCACCAGCATAGTCGCTACGGTCGGTATCAGGACGATCAGAAAACCCTTCTTAAAGTCTGCCTTTTCCCGGAAGATAAAAACCGGCAGTACGAAATACGCGGCCAGGAACCAGCATTTGGCGGCAGCAAACTTCAGCGACACGTCCTGCTCCAGCGAGCAGGCAACTGCTACAAGCATCCAGATAAACTGAGCAGCTAAAACCAGTGTGAGCGGGCTTCTCAGCCACCATTGCGGCACGCTGCGTGGGCGCGAGACTATAAGCACAATAGCCAGCAGCAGAAACAGCCACATGAGCGGCTCGTCGGGCAGGGTTGTCGTGAGACGGCCTTCAATGAGATCTATCTGCTGCGAAAGCGGAACGGTGAAGAGGAATATCCACCATGCCCCGCGCCAGTTGATAAATATCAGCGCCGCGAACAGGATTCCAAAGGGAATAGCCAGCAGCGGCAGGAATGCAGTTGCCGCATAGGCGCAAACGGCGGCAATGCAGAGCGCTGCCCCGCCCCAAAGCCACCTGTGATCTATTTCTTCAGCGGCAATCATCTTTACTTAGCGCTGAACGTTGGTGAGCTTGCGGAAGTAGGTATTGAACAATACCCACAGCGTTGCAAAGAAGGCTGCTGTGGCCGCTGCCGCCAGCACAGTCAGCACCAACCCGAGCCCTTTCGGCTTAGTAGGCACGATAGCGGGCGAGATGACCTGAATCTGCGGCTGATCGCCGGTGTGCATGCCCGTGCTGAATTCGCCGATGAGCGATACGTAGCGCATGCGGTCCATTACGAGCTGATCTTTCGTGGCTTCCAGGTTCTGTATCTCTTCCATAGCACGGCCATAACCGGCGCCCTTTGAGCCGCCGCTTAGCATGCTGCTCCCCATCCGTGCAGGGGATATGATATCGTAGATGCCGAAATGGTCGCGCATCGCAGCAAGCGTGTCTGTCAGTATCGCGATCTGGCTGTCCACATAAGAAAGCTGGCGCTCCACGGTGCGGCGGTTGGCACTGCGCAATGAGTTGTAGTAACCCGAGTACACCTGGTTAATGATAGCCACGCTCTGGTTGCAAAGGTCTGCGGCCAGCTTAGGGTCGGCGTCTGTATAGCTTGCTTCCACAGTCTGGTACTCAGTGCGCTTAACGTCAAACGACTGGTCAAAACGCATTTCCGTTTCCTTCTTCCACTTCTTATTTGCATTCGTGTCCATGCCATACCGCGCCCAAAGGCTGGCTATGTATAGAATGCTGTCGTGCGTACCGTCTGCTTTTGCTACAGCCAATACTTTATCCACGTCATCCTCTCGGCCATAATAGTCCACGAACGAAGTCTTGTCGTTTCGGAAAATGTTGTTGCGGTCGGTATATAGCGGGTTTGAAACGAGAAAGGCACTCGCTGCTTTGTACTTCCGTGGCGCGATGAGATAAACAATTGCAGACGCCACCGCGGCAATCAGGGCAACCATAAGTATTAAGCGCAATTTCCTGTGAATCGCCTGCGCAATGTCTATCAGATCAAACCTTGGAGTGTCAGCCACAAATTGAGGTGTTAAGTGTTGAATATTAAGTGTTGAGTTGGATTTTGCCTCTTAGCCGTTATGAATGTCAGAACCAAGCAACTCAACACTTAGCACCCAACACTCAGAAACTTCCTAAACGCTCTCCCCTGCCTCCATCTTCTCCGCATTCTCTGCCAGCTGCAGCGCGTCCAGCATTTCCTGTATGTCTCCGTTCATGAAGGCATCTAACGAGTAGATGGTCATATTTATTCTGTGATCGGTTACCCGCCCCTGCGGATAATTGTAGGTGCGAATCTTCGCGCTCCGATCGCCGGTGCTTACAAGGCTCTTACGGCGGCGGCTGATGGCTTCCTCATGCTTACGTACTTCTTCTTCATAAAGCTTGGTGCGCATCATCGCGGTAGCTTTCTCCCGGTTGCCAAGCTGATTCCGCTCCGTCTGGCAGGTGATGACTGTGCCTGTGGGAATGTGGGTAAGGATAACCTTAGTTTCCACCTTGTTCACGTTCTGACCGCCTGCGCCGCCGCTCCGTGCCGTTTCCATCTTCAGGTCGCTTTCTTTTAGCTCAAAGTCAATCTCTTCGGCTTCCGGCATGATGGCAATGGTTGCTGCGCTCGTATGCACCCGGCCCTGCGTCTCTGTAGCCGGCACGCGCTGCACGCGATGTACCCCGCTCTCAAACTTCAGCGTGCCATACACATCCTCGCCGGTCACCTCAAGCTGCACTTCTTTGTAGCCGCCTACCGTTCCTTCGGTTTCTGAAAGCAGGGCCACCTTAAAGCCGCGGCGCTCGCAGTAGCGGACGTACATGCGCATCAGGTCGCCGGCGAATATGGCCGCCTCATCCCCACCCGTGCCCGCGCGGACTTCTATAATTGCGTTCTTCTCGTCCTGCGGGTCTTTAGGTATAAGAAGCGTGCGGATCTCGGCTTCCAGCTCTTTCTGGCGCACTTCCTGCTCTTCCAGCTCTTCGCGCGCCATCCCGCGCAGGTCTTCGTCGCTTTCGGAGGCGAGCACTTCTTTGCCGAAGGCTATTGCGTCCAGCGTGGCGCGGTATCGCTTCCAGGCTTCTACGATTGGCTCCAGCTTGCGGTATTCGCGGCTGATGGCGGTGAATCGCTTGTTGTCGCTCACCACCTCTGGGTTGGTGAGGGTGATACCGAGCTCGTCAAAACGGGCTTTAATGGCATCCAGCTTGTCTAAAATAGGGGTCATGCGGGCGGCGCGAAGATAAGCCCGGACTTGAAGCCGGTGTTTCCTTCATTCACGGGCCACCTGTAACCCTGCGGGCGCACAAAGCCGCTTATTTGCTCAGCTCCAGATGCGCATACTTCTGTTGCCCTTTTGTAGCCTCCGAATATCCGGTGGATACATAGGTACCGTTGAGATAATATCCGGTACATATGTCAAAGCAGCCATCTGCCTGACCAACTGGGTTCCAACTCTGGGTGATACTGCCTTCGGTGTTGGTGATACCGGAAATGCGGTCGCGCCTGCCGGTGGACGGCACGTCTATCTGCCAGTCAAAAGGAGCATAGACGTTAAATCCCGAAGACTGATAACGGTAGCCGGTATCAGCCTGCACCCGCGCGTATGGCTCATTATGTGTGATGTAAAGCGTGTCGCGCCGGAGGACGTTCGTGAATGAGCCCTGGCAGCAGGAAAGAATTACCGGCAGCATCGTGTCAGCCTCGTAACCGCTTAGCCTGACGTAAAGCGGGTAAGCGCCGCTGCATTTATCTGTGGTGCAGGACTGAGAGACCAAAACGGCAAATGGCAGAAGGATCCGGTATATTTTTTTCATGGCTGCTTTTCCCTCAAGCCATAAATATATGCACGATCCAATTTCATTAGCATCGCATTAAGAACAATCCGCGAACCTTTTCACGTAAGTACCCGTGCTGTCCGCACTGGCAGCAATGATTACTGAGGCAAAAGACACGTTATGCAAATTCTTATCATTTATCAACTTTCCGCATCCAGCCTTTCTGATGACAAGAATATCCCGAGGCTCAAAGAAATGCTCAAGGCAAAAGGTTTTGATGACTCTATAACCGGCCTGAATGCCAGGGGCGAAAAAATAGTTTCCGCCCTTCCTTTAGGCACCCTGTATAAAGAACGCGGGAAGCCAAAAGACGCGCGGGCCGAGCTTAAAGCTGCTGCCCAGCACTGCGGCCTGACCATAGAATGCTGTATAGCCGTAGAAATGATGGAATGGAGCGCGACAACGCTAAAGCGCAAGGAAAAGTCGGATAGCCTGTGATAGGCCTACTTACCCTCGCGGCGCTGCCGGTACTTTACAAACATATACAAATAAAGTACCCGCGACATCCGCATGAGCCATGGCTGCAGCAGGGCAAGCCCCACGATGCCCGTAACCAGAAACTGGTACACACTGTTGTCTAAGTAAGAAAAGCCAATAGCCAGGCCGAAGATCAGCGCATAAAGCGCAAGCAGGCCTACTGACAGGCCATAGCTTACATAGCCGGTGCCGTAGTAAAAGCCGGGTTCCAGCTCCATTTTTTGCCCGCAGTGCGGGCAGCGCTCCGGCATATCCAGCATTTGCGAGAAAGGAAAGATGGAGTCATTCCTGAACATCTTACCCTTGCGGCAACAAGGGCATTTCATAGAAAGAATGGCGGGAATGAGCGCAGGCATGCCGCGAATTTAAGGGAGGACGTGCCGGTAAGATGCG
Source organism: Chitinophagaceae bacterium (assembly GCA_965246765.1). GTDB lineage: Bacteria > Bacteroidota > Bacteroidia > Chitinophagales > Chitinophagaceae > UBA1952. The sequence goes on along the minus strand of CBDFFJ010000004.1, from coordinate 23,849 downwards.
AATATATCCAAAGTGATCGCTGCCGGATGCCCGTCCGGGATTCCATTTTGATAAGACGCCGGTTATCTTTTGTCAAATGCATTGTCAAGCGCCCGCTTGCGTGGCTCCTCAAAGTCTATCTGCTGCTCCCAGCCGGCTTTTAGATTAATGGCATCGCCGTAAGGCAGCACCAGCTCCGGCTGGCGCCGCAGGAAGAGGTCGCCGGCATCCCAGCGGCCGTTTTGGTTGCGGTCTTCTATAATCCGCAGCCTATACACACCCGGCGGGATGCGCGGCAGATTCACGATGGTGTCTGTAACAGCCTGCTCATAGACAGTATCGCGCTCATTGCTTACCTGCAGGATGTGGCCGCGGCCATAGAAGCGCGCGGGAAGGTGGACGCGCAGCTTGCCGTAGTCCTCGTCGCGCTTGGTACGGAAGGTGTAGCGGCCCGGCAGCAGATCGGCGCCGCCGCTGTCTTTAGCAAAGCCTTTTTGCAGGCGGAGGGTGTAAAGCGCATCTTCCTTCCAGGGAGTAATGATGTGGTACTGCAAACCTGTGGTATCGGCAGCACTTGCGCGAAAAGGTACTTCTACCGTGGCGCCGGCGCTGTCTGCGCTTAGGAATATTTTGCCTTCGGTAATGCCCGCGGCTGGCTTGCGCCCAAAGCTGATACGCAAAGGAGCGGTGAGCTCCTGAGTACGCCGTTTGCTGTCGGTGGTATCCGCGCCAATCACATACCTGCCGGGTGGGATGGGTGTTGCCACCGTGCGGCTGCCTGCTCTGAAGCCAAGCCGTTGAAGGTCAGAGCCGGGTGCGGCGGTATCGCTGAGGGTTTCGGGGAACGCCCGGAGTATGATGTCCGCCCTGCCAGCAGGCGTGGGCGTAACGACGCTGTCGTAAAAGCCAATCCATTCGGCGCCGCCGTCGAAGGTGAGGTTGGCATTGGCATCGCGCAGGGCATAGACGCGGAAAGAGCGCGCAGGAAGGCCTTGAAGAAGGAAGTTGCCTGCGGCATCGGTGCGCACAACGTACATAGGGCTATGACGCACCACGGCGCTGTCTCCGTCGCCTGATGCATAAAGCATCACCTGCATGGCAGAATCGCGCAGGCCGGTGTGGGCGTTATACACAGTGCCAGCGAGCGAAAGCGAATCAAAATGGCCGCCGGTGCTGAAGGTGTAGCCCTTGCCTTCCCAGACATTCCCCTCATGCAGATCGCGGACGGCGTTGCCGAATGTGATGCGATAAGTGGTTTCGTCCTGCAGCAGGGAATCGGGAATGACGACGGTAACGCGCTTCGTAGTGGCGGTTACGGTAAGAGGAATAGATAGCAGCGGCGAGATGTGTACCTGCGCAGCCACATCGTTGATGGTGATGTATTCGTCAAAGCCAAGCTCAAGCTTTTTTATACGCGTGTTGCGCTGCGAGTCGGCGGGGGTAATGCTGCGTAGCTTCGGCGGCGTCACATCTTTCTCGCCGCCGGTTGGCGGAACAATATTGGCGCAGCCGCCAAGGGCCGTCACGATCAGCAATAAAAAAAGGAAATGAGCAGCAACGCCGGACATGAGCGGCAAAAATAGGCCCGCGGTCAGGAAGCGCGGTCAGCTTCTGCCCAGGTCAGCCAGCATCGCCTGCCCTTGCGCGTTCTCGGGGTAACGCTTCAATAGGTGCTGCAGCACTTGCCGGCAGCGAATGAGGTCGCTGTTGTTGTGATAATACACGGCCAGATTTATGAGCACCTGCGCGGCATCGGGATCCAGCGCGATGGAGCGCATGAAGTATTCGTAAGCAAGCGTCGGCTGGCCCTGCTGCATATATATAAAGCCGAGATTGCCGGCGGCGGGCGCATGCTTCGGGTTTTCTGAGAGGATGTATTTAAAGGTTTTCTCCGCGTCCGGAAGGTTGTGCTGCGCAAGAAGACAGGCGCCGTATTTGTTCTGAAAGTCCAGCGAATAAGGCCAGATGGCGACGGCCTGGTTGTACCAGGGCTGCGCCTTCGCCGCGTCGTGCTGCTGCATATAAGCTTCACCGACGCGGTAGCAGGTCCAGGCATCCGTCAGGGAAGCTGGCTGCAAGGCAGCAGCATATTGCAGCACACGCGCATAATCGCCACGCAGAAAATAGGCGCGGATATAATCGCGCGATTGCTTGGGGCCGGATTCTTCTGCGTCCTGCCGCGCAAGGTATTTTAAGGCAGAGTCCAGCAGGGCCGGGCTTTGCCGATAACGCTCATAAAATTCCATAAACGCCCGCGCGGTGGTAATGGCGTCAACCGCGTCATTGTTGAAGCACTTCATGCCGAGGAAGGCAGTGATCTTCGTCTTCTCGGCATCCGCCAGCGGCCTGCGGCGGATATAGTGATCGGTGACCGCGACGTGCGGGATGTCAATGGAGCCATTGTGCGGCATGTGACAGGTGATGCAATCGTTGTTTTTAGCCGCGCGCACCTCCGGCTTCTCCGTGCAGCCGTGCGAGGGCTGGCCGCCGGCAACTGCGGATTGTTGGCTATTGCCATGGCAGGAATAGCAGGCATTGAGAAATTGCGTGCGCGGCGTAAACTTGACGCTCAGGTGCGGGTTGTGGCAGGTAATGCAGCTCATCTTGCCGCTCTGTACGTAGCATGGACTTTTCTTCATCCGCTCTACGTGCGAGGCCATGATCATTTTGTCCTGCGCGCCCTCGTACTGCGGGATAAATACATTCATCACCTCCGACAGCTTCATGCCGGGATGGAAATCATAGAAGCCGCGTCCGTCGTTCAGCACGGCAATGCCTTGCAGATGGCAGCGCTGGCAGACATTATTCTGAAGCTCGGTGCTCAGCCTGCGCGGGTTTACAATCGTAAAGTCCGGCCCTTTCGCGGTATCAACGATGTGGCCAGCGCTTTTCTCTGCCACATGCAGCGAGCCGGGGCCATGACAGCGCTCGCAGTCAATGCCGGATTTAAGCGCGACATATTTGTTTTCGCTATTGGCCACAAAGTCAGGGTAACCATTGTGGCAGCTCATGCACTCCAGCTGTATGAGGCGGTTGAAACGGCTGGTAGCGCCTTTCTCAAAACCTGGCGCGAGATCCCATTTGCGCTGCTGCGTATAAAAGGTGATCGGCGCCTGGTAGAGGTAGCCGTTACTGTTGTAGATGTGCGAGTTAGTGTGCTGCCCGGAGCCGATGATATAATCCACGCGCTCAATGCGCTTGTGCGTTGTATCGCGCCCTTCCAGGCGGTACTCCATGATGTAAAATGAGTCTCCGGCGAAATACGGCTTGTAGTAGAAGTCTGCATCCTTGTCATAAACAAGGGCATGCGCCGGCGTAAAATCCGCTGCGCTCTTTTTGCGTGAGGCCGGTGCAAAGCTCTGTCCCATTCCCGTCTGCATGAAGCTCTCATAGACGCTTGCATGGCATTGGCGGCACTGATCCATACCCACGTAATGCGCCGAGGTATCATAGACATTAAGCCACTCGGAATGCGCGCCCGGCTGCGCCACATCGGCCTTGGGGCTGCGGCAAAAAAACGCCGGCGTAACCAGTACCGCCAAAGCAAGCGCACACAAACACCAACGGAGCCAACGCGACGACATAAGAACTCCAAATTTACCGAAAGCCTTTGCTTTCACCCACTAACCCGCCGGTTGCAAACAGACTATTTATGCCAATGTTGAAATAGTATCTTCGCCTTAATCCCATTACATCGCCGCACACATGGCCGCCCCGAAGAAGACCGCTCCGAAAAAGAAAGTCGCAGCCCCCAAAACCGAAGCAGAGATTAAAGACACCCCGACCCGCCGACGGCAGCTACGCATGGCGACAGGGCTTCTGTTCTTGATTGCCGGCGCGTTTGTCAGCCTGTCTATAGTCTCTTACTTCGCTACCTGGCGCGCCGACCAGGATATGCTCATGCGCGCCGGCGGACTGAAATCATTCATCCTTCATGGCAAAGATGCGGTTGTAGCCAACTGGTGCGGACGTCTTGGCGCGGCGGCCGCTCACGTGCTCGTGTACCGCGGCGCGGGCCTCGCGTCCTTAGCTGTCGGGCTTTGGGCACTTAGCATGGGTCTGCACATCATTTATGCAAAGCGCATGGCCAGCACAATGCGCTACCTCCGTTGGGTATGCCTCGTCCTGCTGACGGTGGCGCCGATTCTTGCTTACGTTTTCCCGGACGCCTCCTTTCCATGGGGCGGTGCGCTTGGCGCCGAAGCCGTAGCTTATAGCAATGGATTTATAGGCCAGGCCGGAACCGGGCTTGTGCTTTTAGGACTGGCTTTTTTTGTGCTCTTCGCCATCTTCGCGCTGGATGTGACGCCGATGATCCGCCGGGCACGGCGCACGGCGCAAAAGATGCGCGATGGCATGCAGAGCTTCCGGGGCAGCGACGAGAATGAGGAAGATTTTATGACTGGAGAATCTACGGAACAGCAGGACGGGTTAAGCGGAGCGCCGACAGTCATTCCGGAAGCAGCGGCCTTCACGAGAAAAGGGAATAAGGCAGACGGAGACGCCAGCCAGGTGGATACGATCAATGAGGTGATGGGCAAGGTGAAGAATTACGCGATGACGGTTGCCGAGAAGGAAGCTGCGATGCAGACGAGTGCGAAAGCAGTTTTGCCGGACGGGATGGAAGAAGAGGAAGAGCCGGATGAGGAGGAGCTTGCTTTCCAGCGCTTTCAGCAGGAAGAAGCGGTGCGTAAGGCAGCTGCGCCAAAGACATCGGCGAATACGGAGGCATCCGGATTTTCTTTTGAAGTGGTGCAGCAGGCAGAGCAGCCAGCCGCGGCAACGATTACGCACGGCGCCCACATTTCTATAGAAAGTGGCGAAGCTTATGCGCCGGAGCTGGACCTGCCCGATTATAAATTCCCGACGCTGGACCTGCTGGAAGACCGCGCGATGGAAACCATAGCCCTGAACAAAGAAGAGCTGGAGCTGAATAAGGCGCAGATTGAAAAAACGCTGCTATCCTTCGGCATTACCATTCAGCGAATCGCCGCGACGGTGGGCCCAACAGTAACGCTTTATGAGATTGTGCCGGCGGAAGGCGTGCGCATTTCTAAAATCCGGAATCTGGAGGATGACATCGCGCTGAACCTTGCTGCGCTTGGCATCCGCATCATCGCGCCGATTCCCGGTAAGGGCACCATTGGCATTGAGGTGCCGAACGCGAACAAGCAGATTGTGTCCATGCGCACGCTACTTTCCTCGGAAAAGTTTGTGAACAACAAGATGAGCCTGCCGATTGCCCTTGGCAAGCAAATCAACAACGAGAACTATATCGTTGATCTTGCTACCATGCCGCACCTGCTGATGGCGGGCGCTACGGGTCAGGGTAAGTCGGTTGGGATTAATGCCATCCTGATTTCGCTGCTTTACAAAAAGCATCCAAGCCAGCTGAAGTTTGTGATGGTGGATCCGAAGAAGGTGGAGCTTTCCGTTTATCGGCTTATTGAAAAGCACTTCTTAGCGAAGCTTCCGAACGAAGAGGAAGCCATCATCACCGACACGAAGAAGGTCATAAACACCCTCAATGCGCTTTGCATTGAGATGGACAACCGTTACGAAAAACTAAAGGAAGCAGGCGCACGAAACATCAAGGAGTACAATGAGAAGTTCATTGCCCGCCGCCTGAACCCGGAAAAAGGCCACGCCTACCTTCCCTTTATTGTGCTGGTGGTGGATGAGTTTGCCGACCTTATTATGACTGCCGGCAAGGAAGTGGAAATGCCGATTGCGCGGCTGGCGCAGCTTGCGCGTGCGGTAGGCATTCACCTCATCGTTGCCACGCAGCGCCCGAGTGTGAACGTAATTACGGGCACCATCAAAGCCAACTTCCCGGCGCGGATCGCGTTTAAGGTTTCTGCAAAAGTGGACTCCCGAACCATTCTGGATGTCGGCGGCGCGGAGCAGCTCGTTGGCCGCGGAGATATGCTGGTGAGCCACGGCTCTGAGCTGCTGCGGCTCCAATGCGCGTTCGTAGATACGCCGGAAGTAGAAGAGATCGTCAACTTCATCGGCAAGCAGCGCGGCTATCCGCACGCCTTTGAGCTGCCGGAATATGTGGGCGATGAAAGCGATGCAGATACCAAATCGTTTGACGCTGCAAACCGCGACAAGCTGTTTGAAGACTGCGCCCGCACGGTTGTCTCTACCCAAAGCGGCTCTACTTCTAACCTGCAGCGAAAGTTCAACCTTGGCTACAATCGCGCCGGCCGGATCATGGACCAGTTGGAAGCCGCAGGCATTGTAGGCCCGGCGGTCGGCTCCAAGCCACGTGAAGTTTTGTACGGCACGGAGATGGAGCTGGAGCATTACCTGGAAAACATGAGCTGACGCTTTAAACCCTCCTTAACCACAGAAGCGCGTACTTCGCGGCTTCTGAAAACAAGGACTAAATGAAGCAGCTTTTCATCGCCGCAACGGCGATATTACTGACGGCTACAGCAGCACAGGCACAAGATGCAAAGGCAAAAAGTATTCTTGAAGCGGCGCAGAAAAAGATGGGCAGCCTCAAAACCTTGAAGTCCGGCTTTACGCTAAAGCTAATTGGGAAGAACGGCAAGGCGCAGGATACGAAGAAGGGCAGCTTTCTGATGAAAGGCATCAAGTATCACATCACCATCCCCGGGCAGGAAATCATTTGCGACGGCAAGACGGTGTGGACGTATATGGCGGACGCGAACGAGGTGCAGGTAAGCACGTACAACCCGGCGGAGCAGACGATGAGCCCGACGAAGCTGTTCACAAATTTCTACGACAAAGAATACAACTACCGCTACCTCGCTGCGCGAAAAGTAGGCGGCAAGGCCTGTGACGTAATAGAGCTACAGCCGGCTTCCGGCAAGAGCGCTCAGTTCACCAAAGTGGAGCTGGCAATAGATAAAAGCGGCGCCATAGCAGGTGGAAATATTTTTGAGAAAAACGGCAACCAATATCAATACGAGGTAAGCGGCTTTACGCCGAATGCGCCGCTGGCGGAAAGCCAGTTTACCTTTGATACGAAGGCCCACCCGAAGGTGGAGGTGGTGGATTTGCGTTGATGTTAAAAAGGCATCAATTATTTCCTCACTGGCTCCAATAAATACCTCAGAGGGGAGTGTAACTGAACTGTGTCCGTTTTGAATTCCTCCTCCATCCGGCTCCATGGGGCCGGATGGAGGAGGAAAGATTTTAGATCGTCAGCGCCATCCTCCCTCCGAAGATAATGCTGAGCTGATTGGCGGCCAGCCCCCAACCAGGCAAGGGTCGCTTCCACTTTTCTTCTATCCGGGTTGACGCCAGGTATATCAGCTTCAGCAAAGCCATGTCATTCGGAAATACACCCTTTGTCCTCACTCGCGCGAGCATGAAGCAGAGCTCCATGCGTAGGGTGCTCGTGCGTGGCGGGCACGAGCACCGTTCCGCACAAAAGGCTCAGCGGCATGCTCGCGCGAGTGGGGGATACCTATATGTGATGTAGCCCCAAGCTACAGGATAGTCAAATGAAGCCAGAGGCTTCGCTTAACTGTTATCTGCTTTTGGTTTGCAGGCTACGGCGAACTGACATAGCTTGAATCAAAGATAAGATTCGTGTACGCACGAGCACGATACGCGAAAGTCTTTCTACCGTTTACTCGTTGAAGTCTTGCGAAGCGGACTTCAATGATGAATAGAAGCAAGACTGTGTCTTGCATAAGCTACGGCAAGTCAGAGACTTGCTTGCATTCCGGATTTAAGTCTGCTTCGCAAGACTTAAACCAGTGACGGGCATGCAGTAGAGCTATGCGCGTGGCATGCTCGTGCGTAGCGCATGGGCACGAGCACCCTTCTGCACATAAGGCTTAACGGCATGCTCGCGCCAGTAGGGTTAGCAGCATGCTCGCGCCAGTAGTGGAAACTCTACCTTTCGGAAAATTCTACGCAAAATGAATCAATCTGAATTCTTATCTAACGCAGATACGCAGTACGATTCTGCGCTGGCCGCTATTCCCGAACTTCGTTGGATGCCGTGGATTGGCGAAAACTATAACCAGCACAGGATATTGATAATGGCAGAAAGCTGTTATGATGATAGCGGTTTTGACAAAACCAAACAATGGATGGAGGGGAATCCAAACGTCCTTCGTCATTTAGTAAATAAGTGCGGTCTTAATTCCAATGAACCCGGCAATGAGAAAAGACCCTTTCATGCCGCCATTGAAAAAACGCTTCTTAATCAACCAACTAGTTCTTTCCGGCAACGTGAGACGCTCTGGAAAAATGTAGCATTTACAGAACTTGTTCAACGCCTTCTACCATCTGTAAAAGACCGTCCAAATAGTGCTGATTATGATAAAGGTTGGATTAGTTTTCTGAAAGTAGCAGACATTATCAAGCCTAGAACTTGCATTAAGTCTGGTGTTCTTGCAACAGGTGGCCTATGTCATATGCTGCAAATTGGGAATACCGGTTGGATAATGGACAACGAATCGGAGTTTCGTAAAGAATTATTCGCAATAAACCTGAGAAAGGGAGAACACAAGATGCGGGTAATAGTGTGTAAGCACCCGAGCGCTCGGTCTTTCCGTTATCAGGATTGGGCTGTGCACATTAGACAGAACCTTCCTGACGTAGATATGTTGTTCCAACAGTAGATATCAACATTGATAATTGCGTTACTCAACCTTGCATCGGAACCCAATAAAAAATCCTAAAGAATACCAACACAAGCTGCAAATACCTTCCTGCACCGCCCCAATCCTTACCTTCGCGCCAAATCACTAAAACACGATTATGAGCACCGTAAAAGTGGCCATCAACGGCTTTGGCCGGATTGGCCGTCTTGCTTTCCGCCAGATTTATAATATGGAAGGCATTGAGGTTGTAGCTATTAACGACCTGACGAAGCCGGCCGTACTGGCGCACCTCCTGAAGTACGATACGGCGCAAGGCCGCTTTGACGAGGCGACGGTAACGCACGGCGAAGACAGCATCTCTGTAGCGGGCAACGAAATCAAGATTTACGCTCAGAAAGACCCGGCGCAAATCCCCTGGGGACAGCACGATGTGGACGTGGTGCTGGAGTGCACGGGCTTCTTTACAGATAAGGAAAAGGCGGAAGGTCACATCAAGGCAGGCGCTAAGCGTGTGGTGATTTCCGCACCAGCCACCGGCGATATGAAGACGGTGGTTTTCAACGTAAACCACGACATCCTGGACGGCTCAGAGACGGTTATCTCCTGCGCTTCCTGCACCACCAACTGCCTCGCGCCAATGGCGAAGGTGCTGAACGATTCTTTCGGCATCATCACCGGCCTGATGACTACCGTGCACGCTTATACCAACGACCAGAACACGCTGGACGCACCGCACCCGAAGGGCGACCTGCGCCGGGCACGTGCTGCTGCCGAGAACATTGTTCCGAACTCTACGGGCGCGGCAAAGGCCATTGGCCTTGTACTGCCTGAGTTGAAGGGCAAGCTGGACGGCGGCGCGCAGCGCGTACCAACCGTTACCGGTTCACTGACTGAGCTGAATGTGCTGCTGGAAAAGGAAGCTTCTATTGAAAGCGTGAACGCTGCGATGAAGGCTGCCGCCAACGAGTCGTTTGGCTACAACGAGGATGAGATTGTAAGCTCCGACATAATCGGTACGCATTTCGGCTCCCTGTTTGATGCTACGCAGACGAAGGTGATTTCCGCCGGCGGCAAGCAAATGGTGCGCGCCGTTAGCTGGTACGATAATGAGATGAGCTATGTGAGCCAGCTTGTACGGACAGTGAAGTATTTCGCTGGTTTGATTAGCAAGTAAGGCTGACTGATTGTATTTTTTGAGAAAGGCTTTCTACGGAAGGCCTTTCTTATTTTTGTAGAAAGCGAACAAGATGAGCAACGCAGAAATTCTCAATCTCGTAAAACGAGTTACCAGCAACCCCGGGATGCTTGGCGGTAAGCCGGTAATTCGCGGGATGCGCTTTCCGGTGGCGGACGTGTTAGAGCTGCTTGCATCCGGCATGAGCCATGAGCAAATCATTGAAGAGCATCCCAGCCTGGAAAAGGACGACATCAATGCAGCCCTTTATTATGCGGCGCTTCGCTTGAAAAACTTCGCCGTGTTTCATACTGCTTGAAATGGAATTATGGTTTGATAACCACTTCTCGCCTATCGTAGCAAAATGGCTGAAAGACGCTTTTGGATGGAGTGTAAAATCGTCCTGAAGTTTGAACCTGACCGGCGTGGACGACCTTGACATATTCCTGAAAGCAAAATCAGCCGGAGACGATATCATTATCGTCACAAAAGACACCGACTTTTCCGACATCATGGCGCGGCATGGCCCGCCGCCAAAAGTGATAAACGTAAAAATGGGCAACAGCGATAATCAGGAAATGTTTGCATTTCTTTCCGCTGAATTACCAAAAGCCACAAGACTGCTCCGTTCCTTTGAAACAAGAATCATTGACATAGAATAATCGCAAGCGCAACATGCCCAACTTCTCCGACCACAATTTCGCCAACCAGCGCGCTCTCGTCCGCGTGGATTTCAATGTGCCCATCAAAGACGGCAAAATCTCCGACGACACCCGCATTACCGCAGCCCTGCCCACCGTTCAAAAAATCCTGGACGATGGCGGCAGCGTCGTCCTGATGAGTCATCTTGGCCGTCCGCATAAGGAGATTGCCAAGAAGCCGGAAAAGACGCTGGCTGATTTTACGCTGGCTCCGGTTGCGGCGCATCTTTCCACGCTCTTAAAGCGGGATGTGAAGTTTGTAAAGGATGGTGAGGATGCACAGCAGATGGCAGATGCGCTCAAACCTGGTGAAGTGCTGCTGCTGGAAAACCTCCGCTACCACAAAGAAGAAGAAAAGGGCGACCGTGCCTTCGCTGAAAAGCTCGCTAAGCTGGGCGACGTCTATGTAAGCGATGCCTTTGGCACAGCGCATCGTGCGCACGCAAGCACCGCCATCATTGCAGAGTTCTTCCCGGCAGACAAAAAGATGTTCGGCCTGGTGATGGAAGGCGAGATAAAGGCCGCGCAGCAGGTGATGCAGAACCCGCAGAAGCCTTTCACAGCCATCATTGGCGGCGCCAAAGTGAGCGATAAAATTCTCATTATTGAAAACCTGCTTGAGAAAGCTACCGACATCATCATCGGCGGCGGGATGGCGTACACGTTCTGGAAGGCTCAGGGTTGCGAAGTTGGAAACTCTCTTGTAGAAGACGACCGCCTGGAAACAGCAAAGGAATTGCTGAAGAAAGCAGATGAGAAAGGCTGCTGCATCCACCTGCCGGCGGATTCTATCATTGCCGACAAGTTTGCCGCCGACGCTTCAACCTCTTCCGCGCAAAACCACGATATTCCGAAAGGCTGGATGGGCTTAGACATCGGCCACATGGCCTGCGATATGTTTTCCAAAGTGATTCGGGCTTCCAAAACCATTCTCTGGAACGGCCCGATGGGCGTCTTTGAGATGGAAAAGTTTCAGCACGGCACTAAGTGCGTGGCTGATGCGGTGGCGGATGCCACAGCGGACGGTGCCTACTCGCTTGTTGGCGGTGGCGACAGCGTGGCGGCGGTCAACAAGTTTGGCTACACGGATAAGGTGAGCTATGTGAGCACCGGCGGCGGGGCACTGCTGGAATTTTTTGAAGGCAAGACTTTGCCGGGCATCGCTGCGATAAACGGATAATTCAAAAGCGCCTTCAATAAGAAAGGCTGCCCGTCGGGCAGCCTTTCTTATTATGACTAAAGATCAGGACTACTTTACAAATTGTGCAGCGCCATAGTTGCCATTACTTTCGGCTATAATTGTGTAGTGGCCGGAAGGAAGCGCATCGGTAGCAAGCTTTGACGTATTCGTCACATTACTTACGGCCCGGCCGGTAGCATCAAAAAGATGCAGCGTGTAATTGTTCCAGGACGCCGGCACCCTGACAGTCACCTCACCTGCAATTGCTGGGTTTGGATAGACCGCCAATACTTCAAACACAGGATTCACGGCGCCTACGCCCAATGCGCGACGTGTATCGCGATAGCGAACTGTGGTTGGCGTTTCTGTTGTGCCAACGATGTTTGTCGTAATCCACATGGCGGGATAATGCTGGCCGTTGGCGAGCCACTTGTAATCTACATAGTGACGTGGTATGGCGAAGTTGGTTCCGCTGAAGGATACAGAGTCAACCTCATCCACTTCGCTGCGTACACGGATTGCCGCTACGGGTGTCGTGTAATAAGGAGTCTTTATGGTTCCCCAGCCGTCCACATTAGTCCAGCGCGTGCCTTGCTGCTTCAGGCTGTTGCCAAGGACGCTGACGGTAAGCTTAAATGTAGAGGTGTCTTTACGGCCAAAGCTCAGGGGAAAGAAGTACCACTCGTCTTCATCGCTATAGGCTGCCGGAATGGGGAGGGCTCCGTTGAGCTTTGCGCCGAAACCTTCTGCCACATAGCGGCCGGGCCCGGTCTTTACGCTGAAGAAGGTATAGACATTGGTTGCAGAGATGCCGGTTGCGCCGGGGAAAGCCAGCGTATCCGCCACTTTATAGCCCGCCGCTGTCGTCGGGATGCCGCCGCCGCCGTAACCGGCCTGCGATGCGGTCTTATACGTATCTACCTGTTGCGCAAGAGGCGTAAGCATGGAATAATCCCAGGTGATGTTAGCGCCGGTATTGGTCAGATTCAAGCCGGTCAGCGTCAGTGAAGTGCTGTAGCGCAGGGTATCGCCGTTTACAGGCATATCTGCCGCCTGAATGGTGATCTGTGCCATTGCTGGAGCCGTGGTAAGCGCAACAAGCGCAAAGAGTAATGTTTTCTTCATGAAAGGTGTGATTTCTATTTATCAAATATAGCCTGCGATGCCTGAATTATTGGGCGACAACTCCATTCCCTTCGTCATTCTCCGCCTGCGTTCGCGCCACATACGCCTCAATTATCCCATCCATTCTAACGCCCGCCTCAAAAAGCAGGGCTACTTCAATAGGCAGTACGGCTATAGGCAAATGAAGCGCTTCCAGTTTTTCGCGGTGCAGCAAGAGGCGTGTAGCGTCCTTCTCCGTTGTTACAATAATCTTATCCGGCGCATCCCAGCCTTCATAAGTCTGCCGGATCTCCTCCAGGTCGCGCGAGCCGAAATAATGATGGTCTGCGTAAGAAAGCACATGAACGTCTGCCGCCAGGCTTTTCAGATGCGCTACCAGGGGTTCGGGCCGGGCAATGCAGCAAACCAGGACGATGTTTTTCCCTTCAATTGCTACTGCTGCGCGATTGATAAGCCAGTAAGCAGCTCCGTAGCGAATCGTTGAGAAAAACACCACCTGCTCCGGCAATGGGGCAATTTTAGTTGCCATAGCATCTGCCGCTACCCGCGACAGCTGCGGCGGGCACTTTGACACAATTATCAGCTGCGCACGCTTGTAAGCAGCTCTTCCCTCGCGCAGCCGGCCATATGGCAGGATGTAGTCATTGTAAAAGGGCCGGGCAAAGTCCGTGATCAGGATATTAAGGCCCGCTTTTACCGAGCGGTGCTGGAAGGCATCGTCCAGTATTACTACTTCAACATCAGGCCTCCGCTGTAGCAGAAGCGGGATTCCCGTCATGCGCTCTTCCGCCACGCTGACTGCTACGTCCGGAAAGGCGAGGTGATATTGCATGGGCTCATCGCCAATGCGCAGGGCATTGCTCTGCTCATTAGCCAGCACAAAGCCCTGCGTGCTGCGCTTGTAGCCTCTGCTCATTGTGGCCAGGCGGTACTGATATTGCAGCAGGCGGATAAGGTACTCCACGTGCGGCGTCTTGCCGGTGCCGCCCACGGAAAGGTTGCCGACGCAAATAACCGGCACACTGAACTCTACTGAAGATGAAAACCCAGAGTCGTACAGCCGGTTGCGCAGCCATACAACTACGCCATAGATCAGTGCAAACGGATAAAGCAGGAAACGAATTACAGACATCTTGCAGCAGGCATTGGTGACGCGAATCTCGCATGATTGAGCCGTCCGCAGCAAAGCCGTCTTAAACTGGTAAGTTTGAAACTCTGGTCCTATGCAAGCCCTTCCCCACCCGATCCGCCTTTCCGGCACCCTTGTGCGCCTTGAGCCGCTTCATGAATCACACTTTGATGCGCTCATTGCCGCCGGCGCCGACCCCGCAATTTGGTCTCAGCTTCCGGTAGATGGCAGCGACCCTGTCCGGCTGCGGCGGGAGCTGGCTACTGCCATCAACAACCGCATTCAGGGAAGCCAGTATCCCTTTACCATTATGGCGCAGAAAGATGGCCGGATCATAGGCGGCACGCGGCTGTTTGAGATACTGCCGGAGCATAAAAAACTGGAGCTGGGCTGGACCTGGTACACACCCACTGTATGGGGCAGCGGCTACAATACCGAATGTAAGCTCCTGCTCCTCACCTTCCTGTTTGAGCATCTTAACCTTAACCGGGTGCAGCTCAAAACCCGCAATACCAATCTTCGCTCCCGCGCTGCCATAGAAAAAATCGGCGCAGGCTACGAGGGCACGCTTCGCGCAGACCGCATTATGCCCGACGGTTCGGTTCGCGATACGATGGTGTATAGTATTATCCGGCAGGAATGGCCTGCTGTGAAAGCCCGGCTGCAAAGCCTCTTATCCGCCATAGACAGCCAATGAGGCGACGCTGTCCCAATCACCCGCTGCAGGGGATAGGCGATTCATTGAAATGACAGACTTTTACCGCCAGTCTTTTAAGGCGTCCGATACTTTCATGCCGTTTCTTCTCCGCGTATTGCCGGCAGCCTGCTGCGCCGCGCTCCTACTGTCCTGCCATTCGTCTAGTAAGCTTGCCGCTCCTCAGTACCGTTTGATGGACACCATCACGGTCAGCGCGCGCAATAATCCTTTGGATATCTATCGCGCCACAACGCCGCGCGTATGGGAGATCGTACACACGGGTCTTATACTCCGGTTTGATTTTCTGAAGAAGGAGGCGCAGGGTGAAGCGCTGCTAAGCGTCATGGCCTATACGTCACCCGCCGACACGCTCGTTCTGGACGCGAAGAGCATGAAGATCGCAGCGGTGCAGGTAAAGAATGACGCGAGCGGCAGCATGATGCCACTCAGCTACCGGTATGAGGACGAGCAGCTGAAAATTGACGTCCGGGGTCTTGAGTTCGGTTCTCTCGCCGTCAAACGCCGTCAGCTGATACGCATTGAATACACGGCACAACCTTATGCAGAGCCCGTAGGCGGATCCCGCGCCATTACCGAAGACCGTGGCCTGTACTTCATCAACACTGATGGCAGCATTCCGGGCAAGCCCATTCAGATATGGACTCAGGGCGAGACAGAAAGTAACAGCCACTGGATGCCCACTATTGACAAGCCCAACCAGAGAAGCACCTTTGACATTGCGCTCATCGTGCCGGACACGATGCAGACGCTTAGCAACGGGCAGCTGATGAAAAGTAGTCCGACGGGCGACGGTCTGCGCAAAGACGAGTGGCGTATGTATCAGCCTATACAGGTGTACGCCGCCATGTTCGCGATTGGCCGGTTTGCGATTGCAAAAGAAAGCTGGAAGGACCCGCAGGGCGCGCCGGTAGAAGTAAGCTACTATACGGAGCCGGCGTTCGGGCCTTATGCAAAAGAGATGTTCCGGAATACGCCGGAAATGATGAGCTGTTTTTCAAAAACTACCGGCGTGGCGTATCCCTGGAACAAATACAGCCAGATAGTAGTGCGCGACTATGTGAGCGGCGCGATGGAAAATACGACCGCGTCTCTGTTCGCAGAATATGCCAATAAGACTGCCCGCCAGCTGACGGATGAAGGCAATGAAGACATCATAAGCCATGAGCTCTTCCACCAATGGTTCGGAGACTATGTGACGGCCGAAAGCTGGAGCAACCTCACCCTTAATGAATCCTTTGCCACTTATGGCGAACAGATATGGAGAAGGTACAGGCACGGGCAGGCCTCGGAAGACGAACAGGCATGGAATGATCTGCAGCGTTATCTCGGGGCTGCTGAGCGGGCCGATCCGCCGCTGGTACGCTACTATTACCGCGACCGGGAGGAGATGTTTGACCGGATTTCGTATCAGAAAGGCGCATCAATTCTCCGTTATATCCACAGCATAGCCGGCGATACCCTCTTCTCCAAATCCATGGAGTTTTATCTGTGCGGCAATGCGCTGGAAAGCGCGGAGGCTGGCCAATGGCGGTTAGCCTTAGAAACCGCAACAGGAAAAGACTGGGCACTGTTCTTCAATCAATGGTATTACCGCGGCGGGCATCCGGTGCTGCGCGTCCATTACGCCTACGACGATGCCGCCGGGCTGCTCAAGGTTACGGTGCGCCAGGCGAGCTCGCCGGATACTTCCATCCTTTACACACTGCCGCTGAAGGCCTGCGTGCTGCAGGACGGCGGTCGCCGCTATGAAGACTGGCTTATCAGGGATCGCTCCCAGACATTCACAATACCCTACGCGAAAGGCGGCAGTCGCCCGGTGATAATCCCCGACGCGCAGCATGTATTGCCGGGACGCATCCGGGAGGATAAGGCTGTAGAAAGCTGGCTGACACAAATCCGCTACTCAGGCGACTATGTGAGCAAGCGCCTGGCTATTGACGCCGCGATCGCTAATGAAACAGCCGACCTGTCGCCGGCAATTATGAAGACTGCGCTGAAAGATACAGGCTACGGCATCCGCCTATACGCACTGCAGCAGCTTGCGGGCGTAGAACGCCAGTCCTGGAAGGACGCTTTGCTGAGAGACGTAAAGGAAATTCTGTTTTTGAATGGGTCTAACAGGGTGAGAGCTGCGGCATTTACGGTGCTTGGCGCCTGGAAAGACCGGACTGAGCTGCCGGCTATGATTAGTGCCGTAAGCGACAGTTCGTATTATATAGCCGGCGCAGCATTGCAGGCATTATCCGCTATTGGCTCGGACACCGCTTACACCCTTGCCAATGACATTCTCAAGGCTGATCCCAAAGGTCCGTTGCTGACTGCTGCATGGACGGCTATCGTTTCCAAAGGAGCCCCCGCGGATATAGAGCGGTTTCAAGAGACGGCGCTACGGGTCTATGGCCTGGAGAAAGTTGCCCTTGCCAACAATGTGGAGCGATATGCGTATGCGGTAAAGAATAATGCCCTGTTTGAGCGGGCGCTTCGCCTGCTGGCAGACATGGCAAAGGGCGAGCCTATCCGCGGGTACCGGCTCAACATTGGCTCAAATCTCTTTGAGCTGAGAGATGCGTATAGAAAAAAGAGCGACGCATCGCGCAAGGCCCTTGCGGAGAAGTATGCAGCCGATGTGGCCCTGTCTGAAACGGAGCCCGACAACCAAAAGAGGTACCGGTCATTCGGAAATTAGCCGTACAGTGTAAAGCAGCATGCGTCAGGTCGGTGACTCAAGCTGTGTCTAACAATATCATAATGCCATAATGGGCATACCTGTCGGGGCGAACGCTTACTTTTGCCGCCGATTCGTGATAAACATTATGCAACGATACATACACGTAACACTCCTGTTGTTTTTGTCCGCTTTCTGGAATTTAGCAATCGGCCAGGAGTCAGGCACCGGCCTCGTTAAGGGACGACTTATAACGGCAGTGAGTAATCAACCGGCTACGGACGTGCAGTTGACCATTCCGGCACTAAAGCAGCTTGTAAATTCTGACCCGGATGGCAATTTCACTTTTAGCCGCGTGCCATATGGCACCCACGCCATTGTTCTGGGCGGGAATATTGCAAAAGCGGACACCATTACCATTAATGTGCATGACGCCGTTACCGATCTTGGAAACGTTGTAGTGGGCCTGAACGATTCAAGCGCCGTGCCTCTGAGCAATCAGATACCTGTTATCGCGCTGGAGGAAAATTCAATCAGTACAGAGGACGATGGTGTGAGAGTGAGCAACGTCAGCGGTCTGCTCGCCGCTTCGCGCGACCCGTTTGTGTCAGCAGCGGCCTTCGTGTTTGGTCCGTACCGCTTTCAGCCGCGCGGCTACAACCGCAGCAGCCAGGAAGTGCAGATAAACGGCAATCCCATGAACGACGTAGAAACCGGCGACGCCTATTGGGCACAGTGGGGCGGCCTCAATGACGTATTCTGCAGTCGCAGCAATACGTATGGACTCCAGCCTTCCGAGTACACCTTTGGCGGCGTAAGCGGCTCGGTCTATTTTGACGCGGCAGCGTCCAGTCAGCGCAAGCAGACGCGCATCACCTATTCGCTTACCGATCGCAGCTACCGCAACCGAATCGTGTTGACCAAGAGCAGCGGCCTGATGAAAAGCGGCTGGGCCTGGTCGTTTTCAGTCTCCAAGCGCTGGGCTAAGGAAGGCTACATTGAAGGCACCTTCTATGACGGGTATTCCTACTACGGCGGCTTAAGCAAGCGCTTTGGCGGCGGCAAGCACGAACTGAATCTCATCACCTTTGGCGCGCCAACCCGCCGCGGCAAGAGCGCTCCGGTAACGGAAGAAACGGTGGACATTGCCGGCTCAAATTTCTACAACCCGAACTGGGGTTATCAGAATGGTGAAAAGCGCAATGCCAAGGTGGCCGACAACTTTCAGCCGGTCACTATTCTTAGCTATGAATACAATCCTTCCAGCTCACTGCGCTGGGAGACGACCATCGGATACCAGTTTGGCAAGAACAAAAGCAGTGCGCTGGATTACTATAACGCCAACAACCCGCGCCCGGATTACTACCGTTATCTCCCTTCATATTATGTACTTAATACGCTCAATCCGGCTAACGCGGAATTTTTTACGCAGAAGCAGATTAACTGGGATGGCCTGTACAACCAGAACTATGTGAACTATGACTCCGTAACGGATGCCAACGGCATTTCTGGGAATACGATAAAGGGTCGCCGATCCTTGTACGTTATTTATAACGATGTGGACGATGTGCACAAGTACACATTCAACACGAACCTGGAGAAAGTTGTAAGCGAGCACATCACGCTGACGACCGGCATACAGTTCATTTCGCAACGCACGGAGAGCTATCGCGAGCTAAGCGACCTGATGGGCGGCGATTTCTACCTGAATCTTAACCAGTTTGCCTTCCAGCAAAACGTGCCTAATGTCTCCTTCAATCAATACGATCTGAATACGCCAAACCGCGTAATCCGTCAGGGCGACAAGTATAATTACGACTACATCAGCCGCTTTCAGAAAGGCATTCTCTGGGCGCAGAGCGGGTTCAGCTACAACAAGGTTGATTTCTTCCTCGCAGGCCGCCTTGGATACAATGACTTTTCCCGCGAGGGCCTATATCGAAACGGGCTTTTTGAAAATGCCTCTTTTGGCAAAAGCGATGTTCAGAAATTCACGACGTTCAGCGTTAAGGGCGGCGTCACATACAAGCTTGACGGCCGCAACTATCTCTTCGCTAACGGCAGCATCGGACAAGAGGCGCCAGCGATTGAAAACACATTCATCTCATCCCGCACCCGCAACCTGACAATCGGAAGTCCGACAGTAGAAAAGATCAGCTCTGTAGAGGCCGGCTACCTGATGCGAACTCCGAAATACAATCTACGCGCGGTAGGCTACGCGACAGATATTAAGGACGCCACCGAGATCAAGCGTTATTATAACGACGATCCGGCGTTTAAATCTTTTATCAACTACGTGCTTCAGGGCATCAGCACCCGCAATACCGGGCTGGAACTGGCTGCCGAGGTTAAGGTGACTTCGGCACTGTCGGTGACCGGCGTAGCGGCGGTCGGCCAGGCATTCTACACAGAAAATCCGAAGTCCGTGGGCATATACCGGGACAATGACACTACCAGCACGGCGAGCGCACGGGAGGTGTACATAAAGAACTACTACATTGCCGCAGGCCCGCAAAGCGCCTATACGCTTGGCTTCAACTACCGCTCCAAGCGTTTCTGGTATGCCAGCATCAACTTCAACTACTTTGACCGGAATTATGTAGATATTTCACCCGACCAGCGGACGGAGCTGGCGATATCCGGCGTGCAAACGGGCAGCCCGCTTTACCACAGCATCCTGGACCAGCATGTGCTGCCTTCAGCTTTTACCGTTGACCTTTTTGGCGGCAAATCATGGCTGCTGTCAAAGTACACCAAGGCAGTGCCGCGCAGCACTTTCCTCTATCTGAATGCCGGCATCTCCAACCTATTTGACGCCGATGTGCGTACGGGCGGCTTTGAGCAGCTGCGCTACGACTTTACCGATAACAATCCAGACAAGTTTGCCACGAAATACTTCTATGGTCTGGGCCGTAACTTCTTTATCAACCTCAGCCTTAAATTCTAAAGTCTATTCTCTCTAACTACTGCTTTTATGAAAAAGATACTCTTCGCAGCATCACTGGTGATCGCGGCAACTGTTGCGCTCACATCCTGCCTGAAAAAGAACTTTGATAATCCGCCGGACACGTCAAACTACGACCCGGGCGTACCCGCGGGCACCACGCTGAAGACCATTGCGCAGCTTAAGGCGATGAATGGCCTTTACACCTCGTCAACAGGCGGCGACACGACACTTATTACAGATGACATTTCTATTTCGGGCATTGTAGTTGCGGATGACCGTTCAGGCAACTTTTACAAGCAAATCGTTATTCAGGACAGCACCGGCGGGCTGTTTATTGACATTAACGCCTATAGCCTGTTTACGCAATACCCCGTTGGGCGCCGCGTATATATTAAGTGCAAAGGCCTGATGCTTGGCTACAACTCCGGCACCATGGAGCTTGGCTCTTCGCTTACAGAGCAGCTTTCTGTGAATGGCCTCAGCGGCGCTGAGATCAGCGATCACATTATAAAGGGTGCTGTAGGGAATGCGGTGAAAGACACGGTCGTCTCCCTGGCAGCCGTGCGCACCATGAGCGCCTCTACCGCAAACCGTGTGCTTGTTGGCCGCCTGATTACTATCAGCGATGTGCAGTTTACCGACACAAACCTTACTTATACGGATCCGGCGGTTACCACAAACCGTACTATCACAGACTGTCTTGGCAGCCCCGCATCGCTTGTAGTGCGCACCAGCAATTACGCCGACTTTCATGCGTTGAAGGTTGGTAAAGGTCGCGGCAGCATTACCGGCATCTACACGGTTTATCAGAGCTCTTCTTATACACCGCAGCTCGTGATCCGCGACACAGGCGATGTAAAGTTTTACGCCGATCGCTGCGGCGCCGTAACGGCTACTACGCCGGTGACGATTGACAGCCTTCGTAGGATGTCTTCCGGCACTACGACCATCACACTACCTGCGCTCAAAATTTCCGGAACCGTCATATCGGATTTATCTAAGGGCAATGCCGCCACTGGCAACTTTATCCTGGAAGACGGCAGCAAGAAGGGCATTATCCTTTACATGAGCGGCGCCTCCTTTGCGCTCGGTGACTCGCTGGTAATTGACGCGACCGGAGCGAAGCTGCAGCCCTACCAAGGCGCGCTTGAGCTTACCGGCGTTACCTCGTCTAAGATAACGAAGCAGGCCACCGGCAAAACGGTTGCGCCGATTCAGCTCACCATTGCGCAGCTTAACGCCTCCTTCGGTCAGTACGAGTCCGTGCTCGTAAAGATTGTGAATGCTACCATTACAGGCGGCGGCACCTACAGCGGCAATAAGACGCTTACAGACGGCACCGGCAACATCAGCCTCTACACTGCTTCCGGTGCTACGTTTGCCTCCACGCCGGTACCAACGACGCCTAAGACTTTTGTCGGCATCGCGACCATCTTCACGCCGAACGAGATCAAGCTGCGCGACCCGGCCATTGACGTGTATTAAAAACTTGAAACTGGAAAGCCCGGCTGAACACCGGGCTTTCATTTGCTTAAAAATTTATTAACCTACATGGCTTTAAGTCCGGTTTTAATCCCGGAATTTTGCGCCACAAACTAAAGAAACAGACGATCATGAAACGTATTGCTTTACTCATTCTTGCCGCAGGAACCACGCTTGCAGCCAGCGCACAGTCGCTCACGCTGAGCGGTACTTCCTACACGCAAAACTTCAACGGGCTCGGCGGTGGCTTGCCTACGGGCTGGCATGTGTTCAACTTTGCTACTTCTTCCGCACTTGGTATTATTCAGGACACGTCATCCAAACTATTTCTCACGCCAAGCAGCAACACGGCATGGAAATCAACTGCCGGCGGATATAAAAACTTCGCGTCTGCAAATAATACGGCCTCATTTTCGCCACTGAGCACGGACACTGCCGGCCAGAATAATGCGGCGGACCGCGCCCTCGGCGTTCGCCAGGTTTCCGGCACAAGCGCCTCATTTCCAGGTACTGATTCTGGCGCTTCCTTTGCCTTGCTGCTTGCCAACACTGCCGGTCTTACCAACTTCAGCATGAGCTTCAAGCTGCAATCGCTGGATTCCTCATCGCAGCGGGTTACAAAATGGAAGGTGCAGTACGGCATGGGCGCGATTCCAACATCTTTCAGCTCCGCGACAGCTACAGGCACCCTTACGACCGGCGGCTTTACTTACGCTAATAACTCCGTAAGTGTATCCTTCGGTACCGGCTTGAATAATATTGCAGGCCCTGTATGGATTCGGATTGTCACTGACAGCGCTACATCGGGAGCAAACAACCGCGCTTCTTCAGCCATTGACGATGTAACCCTGAACTGGACCGGCACGGCAGCAGGCAGCCCGCGCCCGAATATCATCTCAATGACCCCGGCTAACAATGCGACGGGCGTAGCTCCGGCGAGCAATCTTACGCTGATTTTCGACAAGAAGGTAACGAAGGGTACGGGCAACATCTACATAAAGAACCGTAAGACTCAGACAACGAATACGATTGCGGCAAGCTCTGCTTCCATAACAGTTACCGGCGGCTATATCGTAAGCATTAGCGGCGTTGGTCTTGCGTCAAACACCACCTACCATGTGACTTTTGATTCCACCGCTTTTGACACTGCCGGCTACCATTCTTACGGCATCTACGACTCGACGGCCTGGAAGTTCAGTACGGTCAGCACCGGCATTGGAAAATTCAGCACAGCGTCACTGCCGGTAACGGTTGTGAATCCTGCAGCTCACGGAATGTTTGCCATCTCATGCGCGATACAGCAGTCCGCAACGCTTACTGCACGCGTGTACGACATGAACGGCCGCGAGCTTCTTGTAAGGTCTTACAACGCTGTGAAAGGCGAAAACCGCTTTCAGATTCCTGCAGCGCTTCCCGCCGGCACTTATATGATCCGCGTGGATGATGGCAAGAGCGTGGGCAGCGTGAAGGCGATTGTAGAATAAGCACGATCTGTATTAAGAATATGACAGGCGCCCGCATCCATCCAGATGCGGGCGCTTATTTTTACGGGCGTTTTTATTTTAAGCAAAAACCACTACTCCATGAGCGATATGATCCAGGGCGTCCTGAATGAGTTTACCCAAGAGGCGACCAACACCCGTAAGATGCTGGAGCGCGTTCCTTTTGAAAAACGTGACTACAAGCCCCACGAGAAAAGCTTTCCTCTCGGGCGCCTGGCAGCGCACGTAGCAGAATTACCTGCCTGGATCACGATGGCCGTAAAAAAAGACGGGCTGGATTTCAGTGATGGCTCTTACCAATCGCCCAAGCCGGAGAGCAATGCAGATCTGCTGCGTGTGTTTGATGAGAATGTGGCAGCAGCTAAAGAGGCGCTCCAATCCACGGATATGGAAGCGCTTATGAAGCCATGGACGCTCCGTCGCGGCGATCATGTCCTTTTTACAATGCCAAAAATCGCGGTGATGCGCTCTTTTGCGCTGAACCATCTGGTGCATCACCGTGGACAGCTCAGCGTGTACCTGCGCATGAACGATGTGCCGCTGCCCAGCATATACGGCCCAAGCGCAGACGAGAAATAGGCAGATTGTAATAAGAGGTAGGGAAGGCGTGTTAAGCAGGTGTCGTCCCACAATGCCTGTTTCTTAAACTGCCAGCA
>CBDFFJ010000003.1:0-525840 GCA_965246765.1 Chitinophagaceae bacterium | reverse complement strand
TAGCAACGCCGCCCGGCTCCACCACCCCATCCTGCAATGCCTGGTCAAAGGCGCTTTGCGAGCCCAGCTTCTGCATCCACCACTGCTTCCACATATCACCGTAAGTGGTGGTAGCACCTGCCCATGTCAAGAGCGAATCCGCGAAGCCGCGCGTCTTGAACAGCGGAGCAATCGTCGGCTGCATGAGGCTGTAATAGCCGGTTTTCGGCTCAGCATCGCCCCAGCTTTCTAAGAAATGGTGGTCGGGAACGATGTACTTACATACCGCAGCAGTTTCATCCATGCGGTCGCAGGTAGAAATACTTACCGGAATGCTCTTCAGCGCCTGCGCGAAGCCTGCGCCGTCCATATAATCATATACGGGATTCACACCGTGCATAATGAGAGTACCTACCTGTCCGGCCTTCATCGCCGCAACCAGGTTCACCATATCGGCATCAATGCCTTGCTTGTAATTGGAAGTAACCGCCCAGTTTACCGTCGTGCCGTTCGCGCCGATTGCGCCGTTGATGGCGTTTACTATCGTCTGAACCGCAACGTTATTGGAGCCGGAAACCACGAGGCCGCCACCTTTCTTAAGGTCGGCAGCAGCCTTTACGATAGAATCGTTGAGTTTTTTGGAAGCAAACGACGGCGCAGCGCCCGGTAGCAACAGCGTTATACAACGCAACAGTAACCGCCCCATACTCAGACGGACGACAGGTAGCGCGCACGTCTGCATTGGCGCCGGTCATGGAGTGCATGCCTTCAAACTGGTAATGCTTGCTCATCACCATGTTCTTCGCATTCATCTTGCGACCAGTGGAATAGCCCTTCGCAAACTCAATCGGAGAAAGCCATGTGCCGAGGAAGTCGGCGCCGATGGAAACGATGGTCTTTGCCTTATCAAAATGATAGGAAGGCAGTGCGCGCTTGCCGTAGCTTGCTTCGTTAGCCAGCAACATGCCGGAGTAAGAAACCGCGTCGTGCGTAACATGCTTCGCGCCAGGATAGCGGGCAATGAACTGGTCAATAACCGCCTTTACCGTCGGCGAAATAATCGTAGAAGTAAGGATGTAAGTCGCCTTGCCGGACGCGAGGCCCTGCATAACCTGACGGTCAACTGCTTCAAACATATCCACCGGCTTGCCGTCTGCATAAGGCTGGCGGATACGGGCTTTATCATAAAGCGAAAGAACGGAAGCCTGCACACGGGCAGAAGTGCCGCCACGGGTAATGGAGCTTAGCTCATTGCCTTCAATTTTAATAGGGCGGCCGTCGCGGGTCTTTACAACAATGGCGCAGTAATCGCCGCCGTCCACAAACGTAGAAGCATACCAATTGGGCACGCCCGGCGTGATGTCCTCCGGCTTGATGGCGTAAGGAATAGCCTTGCGCACCGGCAGCTCACAGGACGCAGCCAGCATAGCAGCAGCGGTGGAGAAGCCGAGGTATTTCAGGAAGTCACGGCGGGGCGTAGTAGCCGATAGCAGGCTTTCAGACACATCTGCAAAGGGCAGGCGTTCTTCTGCGAACTCATTGGCTACTATGTTCTGGTGAGCGGGCGTGTTATGCAGCTCTTCCAGTCCCTTCCAGTATTTTTTCTGACTCATTTTATAAGGTAAAAGGTAAAAGGTAAAAGGTAAAAACCTCTCCGCTCCCACCTGTCTCTTTTTACTTCGTTAGAATAAGCTTTCGGCTACTCAGAAAAGGCTGTCGCATCGCTGCGTTTTACCTTTTACCTTTTACCTTTTCAATTTTAATAGTGGCACTTCTGGCACTCAATACCGCCAATGTCCTCTACCGTTACGCCATCGCGCTTGCCGTCCTTTATTTCCTTGTGGTACTTTTCAAAGATGCTGTAGTAGTTGTTTTCGGCAAACTTCACCTGCGTCTGGCGGTGGCAGTTTACGCACCAGCCCATGGTGAGCGGAGCGGCCTGATACACTTCATCCATCTCCTCAATATTGCCGTGGCAGCGCTGGCACTGAATCTGGCCCACCTTTACGTGCTGGCTGTGGTTGAAGTAAACGTGGTCGGGCAGGTTGTGAATCTTCACCCATTGCGGTGAGGTGGCGAGGATATTGCCCTTCGCATCGCGGTGGTAATCCTTCTTGGCAGGGTCCCAGCCGGCATACTTGTAAAGCTCCTGGATCTGCTGTGTACCATTATATGTGTGGCCTTCCGCATCCTTCAGCTCGTGCTCCTTCTCGCCGGTGTATTCCGAAATCTGCTTATGGCAGTTCATACACACGTTGGTGGAAGGAATCATGGCGTGCTTGCTCTTTTCCGCGCCGGCGTGGCAATAAAGGCAGTTAATCTGGTTGACGCCAGCATGCACCTTGTGGCTGTAGAAAATCGGCTGCTTCGGCTGATAGTTTTGCTGACGGCCCATGTTCACTGCGCCGTTTACTATCCAGTAGCCCGCCATGATTGTTACCAGAATAATTGCAGCAGCTATCCAGAACTTGTGGCGATAAATCGGGATTTCCTTTTCAACCGGTAGGCCTTCTTTAGCCTGTGCAACGCGTTTCAGGCCAGAATTTATACGCCACAGAATGATGGCAAGAACGAGCAAGACAATAGTAATCAGGGAATAAAGCCATGTATCGTCATCGCCACTAGCCGCCGCACCGCCGCCGCCAGTAGCTGCAACTGGCGGCGGAGCCTTATACTCATCTACATACTTGAATATCGCGTCAATGTCTTCCTTAGCCAGCGCCGGGAAGGCGGTCATTACCGTGGGCTTATACTTGCTGAACAGCTCATTTGCGTGCTTATCGCCGGAGGCAATCATACCGCTCGGGTTATGTACCCAATCATAAACCCAATCGGGGCGGGGCCAACCAGTTACGAGCGCCTTGTAAAGCCGGGCCCGTAGCGTCTTTCAAAGGGTTGTGGCAGGTAGCGCAATTAGCCTGAAAAAGTGTCTTTGCCGTCAGGAGCGGCTATAGACTGTTGGGAAGAAAGAAGAAATAATAGGGAAATCAGTCCGGCGAACAGCGTTCGGCTATTGCGGGCCAACAGTCTATAAAATTCGGGCACAGTGTTGCGTTTGAGAATTAACGTAGCCTTTAACTAAGACGGTGGCAAAAATACAGTGCCGTGACGAAACCGTTTGTCCCTTTTTGACAAAAAAATTTCCCGAATGTGGTAGATGCGGCGGGCTCAGATACTCCCTGTCCGCCCGCCGTCAACAGGGATGCTGACGCCGTTTACGTAACCGGCGGCGTCTGATGCCAGAAATGCGATCATCGCCGCGATTTCTCCGGGCTGGCCGAAGCGCCCTGCCGGTATTTCCGACAGCATTTCTCCAGAAACCTCCGCCGTGGACGCGCCGCTTTTTCCTGCCTTATTATTTATTATAGCGTCCAGCCGGCCGGTGGCCGTAGCGCCGGGCAAAACATTATTTACGGTAATTCCAAAGGGCGCGAGCTCATTCGCCATCGTCTTTGCCCAAGATGCAACCGCTCCGCGAATGGTGTTGGATACGCCCAGGCCTTTCAATGGAATTTTTACGGATGTAGAAATCACATTTACTATTCTGCCCCAGCCTGCTGCCTTCATGCCTTCGGCAGCCCCTGTTGTGAGTATGTGATTGCAGATGAGGTGCTGATTGAAAGCGGCCAGAAATGCGTCTGTAGCAGCGCCGGTGACCGGCCCCGCCGCCGGGCCGCCGGTATTGTTGATAAGAATATGCGCTGTATGCGTCCTGAAATAATCCGCTGCTACGACGCGCAGCTCTTCCGGCCTGCTGAAGTCTGCCACAAGATAGTTGTGTACCTGGCCAGCGGTTGCGGATAAAGAAGCTACTGCAGCTTTAAGGGAATTTTCATTGCGGGCAAGCAGGGTACATGAGGCCCCTAAAGACGCCAGCGCCTCTGCGGCTGCAAGGCCGATGCCCTGCGTAGAGCCGGAAATAAGGGCATTTCTGCCCTGAAGGCTTAATGGAAAGAATGACATACGCTTTGTTGAAAGCGCAAAGGACGGTCAGGCGGCGCAAAATTTCGCAAAGAAAAGCCCGGAACAAAGGCTCCGGGCTTTTCAGCATTTCGCGGTTCAAAACCGCTTTATTTAATGCGCATGCTGATGATGCGCCTGGTGCGCACTCACCAGATTAAGGAACTCGTGCTCGTCCACGTCCTTCTCAACAATGGCAAACTTGCTCCGCAGCCAGCCAAAGAGCTTTGCAAATAGAATCTGGCGGTAAGTCTCATTCATGGTCTTCTCATCTTTAGCGAGCTTAGCCATGTAATCCTTCATCCATGGGGCTTCCTCGTCAGGCTCCATACCGAAGTGGCTGAGCACACGGCCCCGTATGTCGCCAAGCACTTCCTCGCGATCTACGCTGATGCCGGCTTCCTGGACAAGCTTGTCGGATATAAGCGTCCAGCGCAGCTGATGCTCAAAGCCACCGTATTCCCGCTCTACCTGCGCATCGCTCAGCGGTTTCTCCTGGCCTTCCCGCATCCAGCGTTTCAGGAAAGCGGTTGGCAGGGGAATAGGCGTGGAATGAACAAGCGTTTCATATATCTCATCGTTCATGCGATTTTCGGCAGCCTTTGCATATTCGCGGGCAAGCTCTTCGCGCACACGCTGGCGGAAGCCGGCCTCGTCCAGGATATTATCAACCGGAAAAACCTCGCCGTAAAGCAGCACATCCAGCTCGCGCGGAACCAGCAGCCCTACTTTAGTGATCTTGAGCTCAAAGTGCTGCTCTGCCGCGGCCATGTCGTTTTTCAGGCTGTCCTTCATAAACGCAGGCAGCTCTTCGGCGGTCGCTATGTCAACAGGCGTAAGCAGCAGGGAATCGCCTGCAGCCTTGCCCATGAGCAGCCCACGCAGCTTAACGGGCAGTTTTTCCAGCAGCTCGGTGTCTTCAACAGGTGTCGCGCCTTCTACGGGCGTGCCGGCAGCATCGGTGGGTGTGAAAGTGGCGTACAGGATATTGTCTGCAGTGGTAATGGTATCCGGGTTTTCAACCTTTCCGTAGCGGCGTGTGATGCGCTTGATCTCGTCTTCAATGACTGAATCGCTCACCTGTACATTATAATGCGTAAGTGTATAGCCACCGTCCAGCGCAGGAATCGGAAACGCAGGCTTCAGGCCGATTTCAAAGGCGAAGTCCATATCCTGCGGATTATTCATATCAAAGCGCAAGGCGCTCTCCGCAGGCATAATCATGGGCTGCCCGAAAATTCCTACGGACTCCTTGTTCAGGTACTGCTCCATCTGCTGGCCGGCAACACGCAGGACTTCATCCTGAAACACGCTCTGGCCATACATTTTTTTAACCATGCCTGCAGGCACCATGCCTTTGCGGAAGCCGGGCACGTTGGCTGTCTTGGCGTAGCCCTTGAGGCTCTTCTCAAAACCGGGGTAATAATCTTCTTTGGAAAGCTTTACTATGACCTTCTCGTGCAGGTCTGCTATGGGTTGACGGGTTATTGTTGCCATATCTTAATGATGATTTTCTGAAAAGTCGGCAAAGGTAGGGCTTAGGGCGCGGCGCGGATACCAAAAAGTGACAGCCTTAAATTACAAACCCACCTGTATAATTACTTATTTACAGCTATGGCAGTAAAAAAAGTAATTATACTTGTTTTATTATCTCGGATGTTGATTACTTTGCGAAAAATCGTTCAATGAAAATTTTTTTATCTACAGCCGTTGTACTGCTTATGACTTTTGTCGCTCGTGCTTATCAGTTTACGTGGACTGGATATGCTGGCGATTCTTTGTGGACAAGCGCCAATAATTGGATGCGTACCGGTGTGCCGGGTGGAACGAACGTGCTGCATACATATCCGCAGGGATGGGATAGCGTTTATTTTAATAACGGCGGCACTGCACATCTAATAATTAGCTTTTCTCAAATTGTGGTTGGTCAGAACGGCGGAAGTACCGCGAGTAATTCCAGCACGGGTCTGTCTTGTAGATTTCTAAACGTTACAAATGCTACTACTCTGAATTGCTATTCTTCCAATTCTAATCCGGTATATCTAACAGTTTGGGATAACTACGGCTCCATCAATATAAATGGCGGCGTTTTGAATGTACCCGGCAATCTTGAAATAGCTCGTAGTAGTACCAGTCAGCCCTATACAGCCGTTATCAACAATGCAGTTATTAATTGCACGCACCAGTATTCTGGGATTGGCTTTCAAGGCAATGTAAATGTTACCAACAGCTTACTGTATAGTAAAAATCAAATGGGCACAAATTCCGCCGGAAATTTTCCGTACCAGATAAGCATTAATAACAGTGTCCTTAAAACCGGGCAATTCACTTCAAGCTATACTACAAATGCTGCGATAGCTTCTATTTCAAACTCCGAAATTCAGCTAGGACAATTTTCAACAAGCAATTACCCCAATTTAGGCGCGTATCCGTACCTAATTACTAATAATGTTACTGTCAGATATTTGAATCAGCCGATTAGTTGTTCGGGCTCCGGGACAATGACATTCAGATTGAACGGCAATATGACTTGGAATGGCAATGTCATTTCCGAGCAAACAAATCAAGAGTATATACTCAACTTCAGCAACACTTGGCCTGGGGGATACTACATCACAAATACAAGCACTATCAATGGCAGTATAATAATGGCGGCAGGGAACTTATCCGTTTATGGTGTTTATACCGGCCTGAATATTACCGGCGATCTGTTGAATACAGGCACGTCAAGTTTCCCGACAACTTTTTCATGCTATGGAAATGCTTTCCAGCAGAGTATCAAGGTTGGAAATACGCCTGTATTCACAGCGCTAAAAAGCAGATGCGACGCCGGCCAGGTTTATCGCCTAACATTTTCTGGCCCCGGCACCAGCCGCATCCAATGGCCCACCCCGCTTTGGTTAGATACACTGGTTATTGCAAAAACCGGCTGCGGAAAAGTAATAGCTGACACGACACCCATCTATGTGCGCGGCAGCCTGAAGGTGCAGTCCGGAAAATTTGAGTTGTCCGGTCATGCCGGTAACGGTTACCAGTTGGTAGTTGACCGCAACCTGCAAATAGATTCCAATGCAGCGCTCATATTGCTACGGGATTCATCGGGGAATGCCTGTAATCTGGCTGTAGGCGGCAACATTCTGGATAATAACAGCACCACCGACACTGCAAATTGCAAAGGATTATACATATCAGGTAACTCTAGCCTGACATCTTACGTAAGCAGCAATAACACCGCGGCTACGCCTATAAGCCCGCAAATCAAGCTACAGGACACTGCCGCTGCACACCTCAGCATTGTAGCAAGTACAAATACCCGCTCTTATTCGCTTTCCGGAAATCTTACAGTAGCCAACTTCAATGCTGACCGCGTAAGCATCGCCCTCGGCGCGTACAACCTCCGCATCCGCAACAGCATCCAGAACTTCAACTCCGCGACCAGCAAAATCATCACAGACGGCGCCGGCAAGCTCATCATAGAAAGCATCGGCCCAGGCGGCAAGAGCAATGTCCTCTTCCCCGTCAGCTACGGCAGCAGCACCTACAATCCGGTTACTATCAACAACTCCGGCACATCAGACAACTTCGGTGTGCGCGTGGCAAGCGGCGTTTACAGCAACGGTACAAACGGCGTCCTGCTCGCTTCCAACATCGTGGACCGCACCTGGTTTGTGGATGAAGACACACCCGGCGGCAGTAACGCCAGCTTAAAAGTGCAATGGATTCCCGGCGATGAGCTCACCGGCTTTACCCGCACAGCCTGCAAGTTGAGCCACTTTACCGCCTCTCAATGGGACATCAGCATGGCCGGCAGCGCAACCGGAACAAATCCTTACACCTTTACCCGCAGCGGCGTCACATCCTTTTCACCTTTTGCGCTGGGCAGCGGCAATAGCCCGCTGTCCAGCGCTTATTATCCCGGGCCGATCCTCTCCGTTACCGCCGGCCTGCAGGGAGCTATGCAAAGCAACGGTACCATGCGCACGGATCTGCAGAACTATTTTGGAGGCAATAACGGCCTGCTGCCAACGTCAGACCCCTACAGCCTCGGGCAGATTTACACACAAATTAATAAGCCGACAGGACCCGCAGGCGATATAGTGGATTGGGTAAAGCTGGAAGTGCGGGATTCCGCGCAGCCTGCAACTGTGTATCAGACGCGGGCGCTGTTGCTTAAAAGTGACGGAAAAATCGTTGATACAGGCGGCATAACCCCGAGGTTCAATGCAATGCCTTCTAAGGTGCGCCTCGCACTCTGGCATAGAAGTCATTTAGCGATACTGAGCAATCCTGTTTCTGCCTTCGGACTGAATGATAGCACCGGATATAATTTCACTGCATTGTTATCCCAGGCGGTTAATCCCTTTTCTGATCCGCCGCAAATGGTGCAGACGGGCGGAAAGTGGTGTATGTGGGCAGGTGATGTTGATGCGCCGCAGGATCTGTTTATTGACAACGCAGATATATCAATCACGCGATCCTTCTTTCTGCAAAGTCTGTACGATGTATATCATGTGACCGACCTGAATCTGGACGGCTTTATTGACAATACCGACTTATTTATTCAGCGCCTCAACTACCAGCAGAGCATATATTCCGCCTTGTCAAATTATTAGCGAAGAAATACCGGTGTTGGGTTCATCTTCGCCGCAGCCATTACATTGCACACAAAGCAAGGTTCCGGCGGCCATAGAATACAATGCTCCGCAGAATTGCTGCCGATCGCACCGTCATGAGCGAAACCACAGTGAAGCCTGCCGCAAGCTACTGGTCTTGTATAGCACTTGGCATCGCAGTGGCGGCTATGATGTATTGCAGCCTCTTTTTCTATCCGCGCTACCGGCAGGCGGGCAACAATGCGACCTTGTCCTGGGATGCGATGGGTTATTATGCCTATTTGCCCTCAGTGTTCATATACAAAGACATAAAGCAGTTTCATTGGGCAGACAGCATCATTCATCGGTATCAGCCCGGCCCCGCCAAGGCGGAAGAATTGGGCGCGCGCTCAGATAATGGCAATGTAGTGCTGAAGTATGGGCCCGGCGTGGCGATCGGGGAAAGCCCGGCCTTCCTGATAGCGCATGCGCTGGCCCGGCCTATGGGTTACCAGGCTGACGGATTTTCAAGACCTTACCAGGCAGCGGTTCAGTTCGGCGCCCTGCTGAATGCCATCCTTGGCCTCTGGCTCTTGCGGCGCTTCCTGCGTCATTACTATACAGATGGCGTTGTCGCGGCCGTGCTGCTGATTATTGTCATTGGCAGCAATTACCTGAATTACAGCGCCATAGACGGCGGCCTTTCCCATACCTGGCTCTTTACGGCTTATGCCGGGCTCCTGCTGGCAAGCCATTCCTTTTACCAGAAACCCGCATGGAAGACGGCTGCGATAATAGGCCTCCTTTGCGGCTGGGCATTTTTAATCCGGGCAACGGATATTATCGCGGTGCTCATACCGCTGCTATGGACACTTCCGGATTTAAAGACAGCTTCGCGGCGAAGGCATCTTCGGTTTCTGGCGGCGCAGCGGTTGAAGCTGGCAGTCGCAGCGGGACTGATGCTGATGATCGCATCCGTACAGCTTATTTACTGGAAAAGCGTGTCCGGACATTGGCTGTATAATGCTTATGGCGATCAGGGCTTTAGCTGGCTGCACCCGCATTTGCTGAATTACTCCATTAGCTACAAGAGTGGCTGGCTTACTTACACTCCGGCTATGGCGCTTTCGCTGATCGGGCTCGTGTATTTTTTACGCCGTGGCGCTTCCCGCGTCGCCATACTCACTTTTCTTGCGCTGGCTTTTTACATCGTCACAGCATGGGATATATGGTGGTATTCCGGCAGCGGCGGGCGGGCGATGGTACAGTACTATCCGGCCCTGGCAATGCCCTTAGCCGCGCTGCTGCAATGGCTTGGAGCGCGCCGCCTGCGCGCGTGGGCATCGCTTCCCATCATTGCCGCGCTTTGCTACATCAATATCTGGTTTACTTATCACGCTCATGCGGGCTCGCTATACGATGCGGAGGGCAACATGACGGGGCAATACTTCTGGCGCGTCATAGGCCGCTGGTCTGCGCCCGAAGAAACCCTGAAGCTGCGCGATGGCCGATATCTGTACGAAGGACCGCTGCCTCAAAACGCGCACGAGATATACCGGGCTTCGCTGCACGGTGCCAATGCGCAAGGCGAGGACACGATGCTGCTGATGAGCACTCCGGAACGGTCTAGCCCGGACTTTGGCCTGCCCTTTCGTAAAGAAGACGGCGCCCGCTGGCTGCGTGCCTCCGCTACTTTTCATTGCGACATCAAAGAATGGACTTTCTGGAAGATGACGCAGTTCGTCATCGGTATCCGCAAAGGGGGCGTTGATCTGGATAACACCATAATCCGCGTGCATCGCCTCCTGAGCGATGGCGAAACCAAAAACATTTCCGTTGACTTCAGGCTGCCGCGCCATGCAGATGCGGACAGCATCTATGTGCGCTTCGTGAATACCGGCACCCGCGAAAAGCTTTGGATTGAGCGCCTGGAAGTACAGGCATTTTGAATTTTGCGCCCCGGCCCGGGTTATTTTCGTGCGCAATGCGGCGCTTTACGAGGAAATTTTATTGGGATGTCATAATCGCCGGACTCATCCTCCTGGAAGCGGCTTTCATCCTCTGGCTGCCGGAAGAAATACTGTGGCATGGCGCCAATGAGGTTGGCTACACATTATGCTCGTTCCTGATCGGGCTGGCGGTCGCAGCCAGGAGTTGGGGGATACCACTACAGCCAAAAGTGCAACCGGCGCAGCCAATGGCCTGGCGCCGCTTCGGTCCTGCGGCGCTGCTTACCGTCGGGATGGCTGCATTTGCCCCCTTTATTGCCCTTGCTTTCCGGGAGACGCCGGCTACCATTGAGCATTCCGACATCATTCCAACTATTGCCGTTGCTGTCCGGCGCCTTTTGGCTGGCGAGGCGCCTTACAAGACCATCGTCATGAATGGCGGGCCACAGCCGCTCACATATATGCCCATGCAATGGCTGCCATACGTGGTTGCGGAGCTACTGCGCTTTGATTACCGCTGGGTGGCTGCGGGCATCTTCTACGCAGCCTCGTTGGCGACGGTATGGAGCTGCAGCCGGCGCTCGGCAGCCCGAGCCTTTGCAGTAGCCACCATGACCCTGTATCTGGTTTGGATGCTGCTGAACCACAACACGGGCATTATAGACAGCACGGTGGAGCTGATGATCGCCGGCTACTACATGCTGCTGGTCATGGGTATAGGTGGTAAAAATCCCTGGCTGAGCGGCGCGGCAATCGCGCTTTGCCTGCTCAGCCGCTACAGCTTGGTGCTCTGGCTGCCGCTCTGGGCCTTTGTGGAATGGATGTATGCAGACCGCAAAAATCTCTATCGCTCCGCGCTCGTAATTGCCTTGCTCGTAGCCGGCATCTACGTCCTGCCGTTTCTGAGCCGCGACTGGAGTACGCTGGGCAAAGGATACACTTACTACACAGAAGCGGCAATGGGTGAATGGGATAACGATGGCGTCCCGTTCCAGCTGAATCAGGGTCTTGGCTTCGCGCGGCGGTTTTATCTCAGCAACCCGGCTCACAGCGTGGCGGAGCGGCTGCATCTGCTGCAAAGGGTTCATCTGTGGGTTTGTGCCGGGAGCATTGCGCTGATGAGCCTGGCTTACACACGCCTCAAGAAGAAGCTGCATCCACGCATCTTCCTGATGGTTTCTTTCAAGATCTACCTCAGCCTGTTCCTTGCTTTTATACAAGTACCCTACGCTTACCTGATGATTACGGCGGTGGCGGTATCCATTGCCACCTTTGCCGAGCTGAGCAGCTGGCAGGCGGCTAATCCTGCGGATGCAAGCCGAAAATCCTGAAAGTGCATCCTGCGGCATGCGTATTTTCGTAAAACATGCGCTCGTTGAAACGCCCTTATCCGGATGTAATTCTGGTAA
This sequence comes from Chitinophagaceae bacterium, assembly GCA_965246765.1. GTDB lineage: Bacteria > Bacteroidota > Bacteroidia > Chitinophagales > Chitinophagaceae > UBA1952. The sequence continues at coordinate 513,951 of CBDFFJ010000003.1, read as the reverse complement.
TGCTGATCCTGCTGGAAGCGGCCTTCCTGTTATGGCTGTCTAAGCTCCTGCCGCATACCGTCAGCGAGGTCTGCAATGCGCTTTGCTCCCTGCTCATCGGGGGCGTCGTTATCTGGAAGTATTGGGGAAAGCGGCCGGAATATCATCCTGAACCAAACTTCAGCCGGACGCAACTGGAACGTTTCGGTCCGGCAATCGTTTTGACAATCGGGATTATCGCCTTTATACCCTTTGCAGCACAGGCATTCCGGGAGATTCCGATTGGGCAGGGCTCAGACATTATCTTAACCATTAGGGCGGCCGTAAGGCGGCTGCTGGCGGGCGAGACTGTTTATAGTACCATATATGAATGGGGTTACCCTTTGCCGTTGACTTATCTGCCGATGCAATGGCTGCCGTTTACGATTTCAGAAGCCCTGCGTTTTGACTACCGCTGGGTGGCTGGCGGAATTTTCTATTTAGCGGCCCTATTGATGGTATGGCGTTGCAGCCGCATTTCTATTAGCCGGGGCTTTGTCGTGACCATCCTGACGCTGTACTTCGGCTGGATGATACTGAACCATGACACCGGCATCCTGAATATGACCGTTGAAATCATGGTTGCCGGCTACTATATGCTGCTGATTATGGGTATAGGCGGGAAAAATCCTTGGCTGCGCGGCGCAGCAATCGCGCTTTGCCTGCTGAGCCGCTACAGTCTGGTGCTCTGGCTGCCGCTCTGGGCTTTCATAGAATGGATGTATGTGGACCGAAAGGGATTCTACCGCTCTGCAACAATGATTGCCGCGCTCGTGCTGCTCATCTACATCATCCCTTTTCTAAGTAAAGACTGGAGCGCTTTCGGCGAAGGCTATGCATATTATACCCAAGCCGCTATCGGCGAATGGGATGACGAAGGCATGCCGCAGCACCTGGATCGCGGGATCGGCTTCGCGCGCTGGTTTTACCTCGGCTTCTCCGGGCGCACACTGCCCGAGCGCCTGCATATACTTCAGCAGGTTCACTTTTGGATTTGCCTTGGCAGCAGCGTGCTCATGGGCGCCGCCTATGCGCGCTGGCGCAGACGCCTGCACCCAAGAATCTTCCTGCTGGCGTCTTTCAAAATCTACCTCAGCCTCTTTCTGGCATTTATCCAGGTGCCATATACCTATCTGATGATTACCGCAGTAGCTGTCTCCATAGCCATATTCGCGGAGCTCGGGCGCTGGCGGGTAGCCTAGGAGTAATGGCAGGTACACTTTTTTAGGCGTGTCTGGCTCATTTAAAAATTATCCTGTGAGCAAGACCATCGTATTTATCCACGGCATGTTTCAGAATGCCAAAAGCTGGGACAGCTGGATCAGCTACTTTACCGCCAAAGGCTACAACTGCATCGCCCCATCCTGGCCGCTTCACGAAGGCGAGCCGGCTGCACTGCGCCAGGCGCCGCCAACCGGCCTTGGCGACCTGTCGCTTGACGAGGTAATCAGCGCCATGGAGGCTGTAGTCATCAGCGCAGGCGGCAACGCGCCCGAACTGCGGGACAGACCCATTGTAATCGGACATTCCGTAGGCGGTCTGCTGGCGCAAATATTCGCCAACAGAAATCTGGTCTCCTTCGCCGTGCCCATCTCGCCGGTAGCGCCCAACATGATGATGACGCTGGACTGGCCTTTCTTTAAGAACGTCACTGCAATTGCCAATCCACTGGCGGGCAACGCGCCTTTTGAGCAGACTCCCGAAAGCTTCCACGCCGACTTCTGCAATACTTTGAGCGAGACCGCGGCGCGGCAGGCGTATGCAGAAACTGCTACCCACGACAGCCGCAATGTGCTGCGCGGCTGCCTCGGCCCGTCCGGGCATATAAACCTGGACCTGCCGCATGTGCCTATGGCTTTTATCAGCGGCGAGGAAGACCGGATTGTCCCTACAGAGCTGGTGGAGAAAAACAGTAAGGCTTTCACAGACAAAACCGGTGGCGCGAACGTCTATAAGCGGTTCAAAGGCCGCTCCCACTTCATCTGCGGCGAGCCGGGCTGGGAAGAGGTTGCGGACTTTGTCTATAACTGGCTGGAGCCACAGATGCAGGCAACGCAGGCCGGATAGATTGGGCGATACTACAGACGTGACACTCGTTCGTCTTGCTACTTTTATGCGCTCTACATGCGCTGCTATCCATTTCTCCTCCTTCTTTTGTTCCTGTTTGCCGCCTGCGGCAATAAACAGTCCGCTGATCTTATCCTGCATCACGGGCGCGTCTATACGGTAGATTCAGCGTTCAGCACGAGGGAAGCCTTTGCGGTAAAAGACGGGAAAATTGTCGCGACCGGAAGCAATGAGTACGTACTGTCGGCTTATCGTTCAGACAGTGTGGTTGACGCCGGAGGCGCGGCCGTCTATCCCGGCTTTATAGATGCGCATGCCCACTTTGTAGGCTATGGCCGCTCACTTTTTGAGGTGAATCTCTGGGGCTGTAAAGACTGGAGCGAAGCCATGCGGCGCGTACAGGATTTTGCAAAGGCGCATCCCTGCGAGGCCTGGCTGCGCGGGCGGGGCTGGGACCAGAATACTTTTCCGGGGAAGGCCTTTCCGGATAATGCAGAGCTCAATGCGCTGTTCCCCAATACGCCTGTACTCCTGGATCGTGTGGACGGACATGCAGCCATCGCCAATGCGGCGGCGCTGGCGATGGCCGGGATAACCGGCAGCCAGAAGAACCTGACAGGTGGCACCGTGGAAATGAAAGGGGGCAGGCCGACCGGCTTGCTGATAGACAATGCGGTTGAGCTAGTGACGCGGGTAGTGCCCACACCCTCAAAGGCGGATTATGAGCGCTGGCTTACCAAAGCTCAGGCTATGTGCTTTGCGCAGGGGCTTACTACTATAACCGATTGCGGACTGAAACGGGACGAAGTAGAAGCAATAGAAAATCTGCAGAACGCCGGCAAGCTGCTCATGCGCCTCTACGTGATGCTGAGCGACGACACCGTCAATTACCAGCACTACCTGTCAAAAGGCCCTTACAAAAACGACCGCCTCTTTATCAAAGGCATCAAGGTGTATGCGGATGGCGCCCTCGGCAGCCGCGGGGCCTGCCTGTTGCAGCCCTATGCCGACCAGCCCGGCTGGCGCGGATTCCTGCTGAGCCCAGTCAGCCATTTTGATTCTTTAGCGCGGATGCTGGTCGGCACTGACTTCCAGATGTGTACACATGCCATCGGCGATAGCGGGGCCAGGGTAATGCTGCAGATTTACAACCGCTACCTGAAAGGGAAAAACGATCGCCGCTGGCGCATTGAGCACGCCCAGGTGGTAGCGCCGGCAGATTTTGCACTTTTCGGAAAGACTTCCGTTATTCCTTCCGTCCAACCAACACACGCCACCAGCGATATGTACTGGGCCGGCACCCGCCTCGGCAGCGAGCGGCTGAAAGGCGCATATGCCTACCGGCAGCTGCTGGAGCAGTCAACGGTTGGCTTCCTCTGGGCACCGACTTTCCGGTAGAAGATATTTCGCCCTTCAAAACTTTCTATGCTGCTGTTGTACGCAAAGATGCCAGGGGATTTCCCGCAGGCGGGTTTCAGATGGAGGACGCCCTCACCCGGCAGCAGGCGCTGCGCGGGATGACCATCTGGGCGGCTAAGGCCGGCTTTATGGAAGGCGATGCAGGCAGCCTCGAGCGGGGCAAGAAGGCAGATTTCGTAATTCTGGACCGCGACCTGATGACGGTTGCAGACTCGGCAATATTGGGAGCCGGCGTACTCAGGACGTACTCAGGAGGCCGCCAGGTGTGGGCTCGCTAAACATCCTCGCAACAAGCGGGCATCCTTAAAGAAACGGGGTCAGATCTATCCCCTTCACCTCCGCAATCTCCCGGATCAGCTGCTGCTTGTAAAGCCGTTTCAGCTTGCTGATCGGCGTCACGCCTTTCAGGATATCGGCTACAGCGCCGTTGCTCAGGATGAAGCGGCCTGCAAACGCACCATAGCGTGCCACAAGCTCCTCCTGTATGGGCGTAAAGACCGCTTCCTTCTGCTCGTCCATCAGCTCACGGGCGGCACGGCCCTCGTGCGCAGCATGCCGGGGCGGACGCTTTTGGGAAAGTCCCTGTTCTTCCGCCGCTGCATGAATGCGATCTAAGCGGTCTGCCAGCTGCCGGGCAAAGCGGTCATTCTTATAGCCGCCATATACGCCCCGCTCGTAGGGCAGATCCCCGGCGCTGATTTCGCCTTTTGCCAGCGCGCGCACCAGGCTCTCGTCCATCACCTGAAAGGCAGGCTTGTTCAGGCTGCGGGCCAGCTCGTCCCGGTGCAGAAAGAGTGCATTGAGCACGTGCTGATCGTATGGACTCAGGTTGGCTACATCGCCGCTTTTCAGGAAAAAATCCTTGCGCTCGGTTTGGTGTATTGTTGTAGTCAGCGCATCCTGCTCTTCCAGAATAAACGGCATCAATTCCTTTGGCCCGGCTTCCGTGAGCAGCAGGTTTTTGAGTGCATGGAGCCCGAGCACATCTTCGGCGGCGTAGATGATCTGCTCCGGCAGCAAGGGCCGGCGAAGCCAGTTGCTGCGCTGCTGCCCCTTATCCAGGCTGTAGCCGAGCTTTGCCTGTAGCATTGCAGAAAGCGAGGTCTGCTCATAATCCAGCAGCTTCGCAACAACTTCGGTATCAAAAATATTTTTAGGGAAGCAGCCAATGGAATGCAACAGCCTAAGGTCTTCTCCGGGGCTATGCACGATTTTCAGAATGCGCTCATCTTCAAACACGGCCCATAAACCCTCCAATGCCGGCTGCGCAAGCGGGTCAATGATAAAGCAGTGTCCGGGAGCCGCTACCTGAATAAGGCAAAGTGTGACGCCATATGCGTTGCGATGGGAATCAAACTCCAGGTCAAAGGCAAGGGTATCGCAGGCACGCAAGACGTCCAGACAACTGCTCAGGGCGGCTTCATCCTGGACAAGTAAAGGCTTTTCGCTGCTGCGGGAGTCGTGGCTATCGGACAAAGGGCTTGATATTTCGGCTCAAAGAAAGTTGTTTCTTACTTAGCAGCCGCCACCCGCCAGATGCGGTCGTTCACATCGTCGGTTACCAGCATGGAGCCATCCGTTAAGACGGTGATACCTACCGGGCGGCCATACACCTCCTTTTCTTCCGTGTCGGAGGCTTTGAAGCCGGTCAGAAAATCTTCAGGCGGGCCGGACGGTTTGCCGCCTTTGAACGGAATATAAACCACCTTATAACCGGAAAGCACTGAGCGGTTCCAGGAGCCATGCTGCGTGATGAAGGCGCCGCCTGTGTACTTTTTAGGGAAAGCTTGCTTCGTATAAAAGGCCAGTCCCAGCGATGCCGTATGTGCGCCGAGCTGTACGTCTGGCACAATAACCTTGCTTGCAAGATCAGGCCGCTTTGCCTCCATGCGCGGGTCTTCATGAGCGCCGTAATAGTACCAGGGCCAGCCGTAGAATCCGCCGGGCTTCACACTGGTAAAATAATCAGGCACCAGCTCATCGCCCAGCTCGTCGCGCTCATTAACCGCCGCCCAAAGCGTTTTAGTGCCGGGCGCCCAGGCCATACCAACGGGATTGCGCAGGCCGTAAGCATAAACCCGCTCGCCGGAGCCGTCAGGATTCATTTCAAGGATGCAGGCGCGGCGCGGATTCACAGATTTGCCCTTAGAGCCGATGTTGTCCACAGAGCCTACGCCTACGTAGATTTTTGAGCCGTCGGCATTAGCGATGATGTTGCGTGTCCAGTGCTGGTTTGGCCTTTCGGCGGGCAGGTCGGCGATCTTCTGTGGCGCCGCAGTGATTTTCGTGTCGCCCGTCTTGTAGGGGAATCGGATGATGCCGTCGGTATTGCCTATATAGAGCCAGTCTTTGAGCAGCAGCATGCCGAAGGGCTGAGTCAGGCCTTCCAGCAGGGATTCACGCAGTTCCGGCCTGCCGTCGCCGTCGGCATCGCGCAGCAGGGTGATGCGGTTCTCGCTTTTCTTCAGGTTTTCCGCGCCACCCGCGCCAAGAACGACCGCGCCTATCTGCATGACGGTACTTTTAATCGTGTTTGACTCCGCCACGAGTATGTCGCCGTTGGGCAGCTGGTAAAGCCAGCGGGGATTATTGAAGCCATCCGCATAGAGCGATACGGTGAAGCCGGCCGGCGCGGTTGGCGTTTGACCATCGGCCCAGCCTTTCACCTTGCTGAAGTTTTTGACGGATTCGCCGGGAGGCGGAAGCTGCTTTTGCTGCGGGATGGTTTTAGTGCCTTGCGCAAAAGCGGTAACAGAGGTGAGCAGTGTAAGCAGGCTGCAGTGTAATATTTTTTTCATGCTGATGAGGGCAGGTTAATTTGCTTACACTAAAAAATTGGTGCCCGGTTTTATGTTCCCGTTCCTCACCCTGAGTATGAGTCTGATGCTGTTTGTGCTGGCTATGCACCTTACCTGGCGTGCCCGGCATTATTACGTCCGGGCACAATTGGCGCGCATCACGGCAGGGGCTATGCTTGCATGTTTTGCATACCTGTATGGTGCATGGGCATTCGGCTCTATCTATCTGCGCAATGTATTGGCGCTGGGCTGGATAATAGCAGCTGGCTTGTCGCTGCTGCGCAGCCGGCAAGGAGCAAAGGCCCAAGGGCGGACAGTCTCATTTTTGGTGCTCGCTTTTCTGTTCCTAGTGCTCAACATCCTCTTCTTCACCGGCACAGCCGGCAATACTGGCTACGCAGAGCTGCAATTTCCGCTGAAAGGCGGCCGCTACTTAGTGTTGCAGGGCGGCAGAGGCCTGCCGGCAAATATTTTTCATTATAGCAATCACCATGCTGTGTATGCTATGGACATTGTGAAGCTGGATAAGTGGGGGCGGCGCGGCGAAAAAGTATTTTCCAAACGCTTGGACGATTACTTCATTTACGGCGACACTGTATTTGCACCTTGTGCGGGCATAGTAGTACGTGCGGTTAGCGACAATCCGGACAATACGCCTCCGGACCGCAGACGCGGTCCGCATAACCTGAACGGCGTAGTGATACATGGCGAAAGGTGCACAGTATTTCTTGGCCACATGCAGCAGGGACGTGTCTTTGTGAGGGTGGGCCAGGCCATCGTAGCCGGACAGGCGCTCGGCCTTGCGGGTAATAGCGGGATGAGCATTGAGCCGCACTTGCATATTCAGGCGCACGCATTAAGCAATGACATCAGGCTCTGGTATGCGCAGCCACAGCTTTTTATGCGCTTTGACGGGAAAGAGTATCTGCTGAATGATCAAATCATCTCAGGAAGCTCAACCCAGTAATTCGGTCACTGTATATATAATCAATCCCACCAGCCCACCCACCAGCGTCCCGTTAATCCGGATATACTGCAGGTCCTTCCCCACTTCCAGTTCCAGCTTACGGCTCAATTCCCTCCCCTGCCAGTTCCCGACGGTATTAGAAATCAACGCGCCAACCTGCTCGCCATTGCGCAGGATATAGCGGTAAGCCGTATGGCGTATCCAACCGTCAATCTTCTGTTGCATGGCAGGATTATCCCGGAGGCTCTGCGCCAGCTCACCGATGTTGCGGGACAGGTATTTGGAGAATGCCGAGCGTTCCGATACCAGCTCCCGCTGAAGCGTGGCCTTAACCGATGCCCATGCGCCGGCGGCATATTCTTCCAGCTTTTCAGGTGAAAGGAGATGACTGCTCAGGTTTCGGAACTGCTCCGCCCAGGCCTCGTCGCTGCGCAGGCTTTCGGCAAATGCATAGAGCTGCGCGGTAATATCCGCACGGAGGCGGTGGGCCGGGTCGGAAGCTATCTCGTCAAAATAGCCACCTAAGCCGGAGGTGATCTTCTCCGCCAGCTTATTGTCCACAAAGGAGGGAATGAAAAAGTAGCTTTCCTTCTTCACACGCTCCTTTACAATGCCGGAGTTGTCGCGGATATAAGCCTTCAGCTTGCTGGCCAGCATCGTGATAAGCTGCTGCTGGCCGCCCTTGTCCAGGAAAAACTCCAGGGCATTGGCGGCAAGGCCGGCCAGCTTAATCTCCTCCAGCAATCCCCTGCCCCGCCGCGCCAGAAACTTGGCTACCGTCGCATCATCCATTCTGCCCAGAATGTCCTGAAGCAGCTTGCCCGCCTCGCCCACCAGCAGGCGCTTGTTCTTTTCCACGCCGAGCCAGCCAGCCGCCACGGCGGAAAGCTGCAGCTTGCCTATGTAAGGCCTTATGGACGCTGGCGTCAGGAAGTTAGATACGACAAAGGAGCCCAGATTGGCCCCGATGGCCTGCTTGCCCCGCTCTATAAGGTTGGTATGCGGAATTGGAATGCCCAGCGGGTGATGAAACAAGGCGGTCACGGCAAACCAATCGGCCAGCGCGCCCACCATGGCAGCTTCTGAAAATGCCTTTACATAACCCAGCCATGCCGGCGACTGGCTGCGGCCCAGCCATACACAGCCGGCATAGATACAGGCCATCAGGATAAACAGGCCGGTAGCAAGGCGCTTGTGCGCGCGTAGCTGGGCGGCTTTGTCGGGTAGGTATGTAGCTGGCATTGCCGGTATTTTAATAATCGCGTACCAACCTATAATGCCTTCCTGATCTCCTCCATCAGCCGGTCCACGTCTGCACGGCTATTGTAGATATGCGTGGATACGCGCAGGCAGTCCAGCCCGTTTTCTGATACGGCGCGTATGCGCACTTTTGCCGCCATGCACTGATTGAAAAAGCCGGTATGCTTCACGCCATTGATGCGGAAGCCGTTAATAGCCGCTCTTGACCGTTCTTCAGTCGGCGTTAGCAGCTGCACTTTATCGCCAAAGGCCAGAAGCCGCTCCTGGGTGTAAGCGCCCAGGCTGTTGATGCGCCGCGCAACTGCCTCCATGCCTATTCCTTCCAGAAAATCAACAGCGGCAATGATGCCTTTCGCCAGGCCGAGATTCTGCGTGCCGCCGTAATAGCGGTGAGCGGACGCCGCGTATTCCGTGCCCTTCACCGGCGAAGCCGCCATATTCCAGACGCCGGTATCGCCGCCGCCACCTACGAAGAGCGGTTGCAGGGTTTCCTGAAAAGCCTTGCGCACGTACAGGAAGCCGGTTCCCTTAGGGCCGAGCATCCATTTGTGGCAGCAGCCGGCATATGTATCGCAGCCGATGTCGTGCAGGTTCAGCGGCATCATTCCGGCTCCATGCGCGCCATCAATAACGGAATACAATCCCTTTTCCCTTGCCAGCCGGCAGATTTCCCGCACCGGAAGCACCTGGCCCTGAGTGCAGGGGATGTGGGGCACGGCTATAGCCCGTGTCTTCTTTGTAATGAGCGCGGAGATGCGGCTCAGCGTCTCATCAGCAGATGGCGCGGGGGTAAATGCCTTCAGCACAACGCCATGCAGCTTCCGGCGGTTCAGCCAGGGAAATGCATTGCCTACGTGCTCATGCGTGGTCATAATCACCTCATCGCCGCGCCGCAGCGGCAGGCCCCAGCAGGCTATGTTGATGCCCTCGGTCGTATTGTGCGTGAGGGCTATCTCTTCTGCACCAGCGCCAAGAAAATGTCCGAGCTTCTCCGCAGCGGCCTCGTAGCCGTTGTAGCTGCCGGTCAGGTCCGTTTCCATCATGCCTGCGCGCGTCGCCTCTATCACCGGATACGGCGAGGGGCCGACTGTGCCATTATTGAGATAAGCCCACTCCCGTGACAGCGGAAATGAGGCCCGTATGCTTTGCCAGTAAGCCTCACTGGAAGAATCCGGCGGCCCGGCGTTGGCCCTGCCCACAGGCAGGGCTGCCGCTATGTCTGCCAGTGAGCTTACCGACAGCAGCGTCGCACTGCGCAGAAAATGACGGCGGGAGAAGGGCATGAGGAGGCTTTTTAAGAATGATGCGTCCTACCTGACCGTGATATAAAAAGGCTCCGGCTGGCTGCTTTATATTGTGCATCCGGCCGGAGCCCTCACTGCCGGAAACCGGCCGGCTATGGAAAAACGAACGTGGTCACCGTGTCCTTGGCTACGATCACGATTTGCTGGCGCAGGATTGCCGTGCCCATTACATGCTCTGTCTGAATGGCCTTTACGCGGTGCGTGCCGACGGTAATATTGGGATAGGTGGAAGAATCGCCGCCATACAGGTTGCCATAGCGCGCATCATCCAGATAGATGTCATACAGGTCTGTGCTGCTATTCTTAAAGCGGAGGGCGCCCTTTTCCAGATAATTCGTAGGGCGTCCCATGTCGTCTTCGTCGGCCGGCTTGCAGGCGCCCAGGCCGATGATTGCTAAGAGCGCTGCTGCGAGTAAGGTTTTGCTCATGTCTTTGTTAGGAATGTGAGGCCGCTTTGAGAAAGGCGGCTTACAAAGCTAATGGCTGGCGGCTAATTCTGGTAACGGCTTGTCAAGTGAGCCCGGCATTGAAAGCAAATTTCCTTCAGCCGTTATCTCGCACAATACCTTCTGTTTCATAAAGTGAAGCGCTTGCCTCTTCTGATTGTGCTTCTGGTCTGTCTGACGGGGCCGGGTCGGGCGCCTGCACAGGGGCCGGGCCTGGCGGTGCAGCACCTCGGCGTGGGCGAGGGCTTGCCGCAGGGCTCGGTCTATAGCCTTTACCAGGATAAGAAGGGCTTTGTCTGGATTGGCACGGGCGACGGGCTGGCCTGCTGGGACGGGCGTACGTTCAGGACCTTCAGGGGCCGGTATAATGATACGAGCGGGCGGGTATTGCCCGCGCGCATGGTGCGCGGCACCATGCTGGAAGACAGCGCCGGCGGCCTTTGGATGGCTACAAGCCTCGGCATCGTCCGCTATGACCAATGGCGCGAGCGCTTTCGGGTTTTACCCCTGCCTGTACCGTTTGACGTAGAGCGGGACCAGATACTGGGCGCCGACAAGGGCCGATTATTTCTGCGGGCAGGCAAGCGCATTTACTACCGAAGCATGCATCCAGCTACAGCATGGGAAAGCCTCAGCATTGCCTTACCGGAGACTGCCCAGGCTATGATCCTCGGCGGCAGGCTTTATATAGCCGACAGCGCCGGCCTGGCGACATTTCCGCTGCGCGATGGGAAACAGTTGCGGGTACTGGCTCAAAATGGCATTCAGCAAATATTGCCCGTAGGCGATAGCGGCATACAGCTGCTCACGCCGCAGGAGCTGCTCTTTTGGAACGGGAAAAACGTAAAACGATACCCGTTGCCAAGCCTGATGCAGTCGCAGTTCTCCGCGCGATATGTCACCGGCCCGGCTTCGGGCTACGGCGTAGGTGCGACCGGTTTAATACGTTACGACTGCGGGGCAGGCGGGTTGCAATCCTTCCCCACCCGCTCCGATCCCGCACGCAGCCTGAGCAACGTGCTCATAAATGTGGTAATGCCCGACCGCAGCGGCAACCTCTGGATCGGCACCGAGGGCACCGGCCTGGATGTGCTGGATACAAAAGGAAGCAAATTCAGCGGCTGGCCGCCACACACACCCGACGGTCGGCTGCGGGAACTCATGGTAAAGAGCCTGTGCGACGTTGCCGGCAAGCTATGGATCGGCACTTTTGATGACGGGATATACGTCCTGAATCGGGCAAACGGCAGCGCGCAGCACATCATCCCGCCGGGAAAAGGTCTGCGCCGCACCAGCCTTTTCTTTCGCGATTCAGACGGGCGCATCTGGATGAATCGCGACGGCCGCATCGGCATCGTGGATACCCTGACGAAGCAGTTTCGCATTTCGGCGATTTTCCCGGGCATCCGGAACGATAACCTGACAGCTTACTCTATGATAGAGCTTGCAAGTGGCGATTATCTGGCCGGTACCACCTTTGGCCTGCATCGCATCTTCATTAAAAATGGCCGCATCAGCATCCGGGAACTGGCTCCCGGCCATCGGGCAACAAGCGGCATAATCGCCGCGCTTGAGCGCTATGCCGACGGCAGCATCTTCATTGGTAAAGTGCGGGACGGCTTCTACCGCATCCGTCTTGCGGACACTGGGATTAAAATCCTGGACGAAGGGCTGCACTACACCGGCGTCCGCGATTTTCAGCTATCCCCGGAGGGCCGCTATGTATGGATGGCAACCGAACACGGCCTTGCCGGCTACCAGCCAGAGCGCAAAGAACTGCGTTTGCTGGATGAAGCGGACGGCCTGAGCAACAGCCATATTTACGGCATCGTTCCCGACGGCGACACCGCCCTTTGGCTAAGCACCAACAAGGGCCTGAACCGCCTGTCTTTCCGGCACGATGCAGCGGGCGGCGCCCTGCGCGACATGCACGTCCGTAGCTACAGCACCAAAGACGGCCTCCAGAGCAATGAATTTAATACCGGCGCATTTTGCCGCATGGCGGATGGCTCGGTTGCCTTTGGCGGCGTGGCGGGCGTCAACTGGTTTTACCCCGCAGCGCTCCGCGCCAATCCGCATCAGCCGCCGGTGGTGCTTACTGAAATTTCGGTGAATGAGCAGCTCTTGCGCAGCGATACCGGCTATGCATATCTCCAAACGATCTTCCTGCCTTACTCCCAGAATACGCTTGCTTTTCAAATGACAGCGTTGGAGTTTACCAATCCGGCAGCCAATCGCTATGCTTACAAGCTGGAGGGCATTGACAAAGACTGGGTAGCAGCCGGAAATCGCGGCGAGGCCCGTTACGCCAATCTGCCGCCTGGCCGCTACCTTTTTCTGGCTAAGGCCGCCAATGGCGACGGCATATGGAGCAGTCAGCCCGCGGCGCTGCATATCACTATCTATCCGCCGTGGTGGGGCACCATCACCGCCCGCATAGCTGCCGCGCTGGCGCTGGCAGCACTGCTCGCGTTGGGCATCCGCTCATACATCCGCCGTCGCGTAGCAGCCCGGCTGCGCGAGCTGGAAAAGCAGCAGGCGGTGAACGAAGAGCGCCTGCGCATCTCCCGCGACATGCACGACGAGCTGGGGACTGGCCTCACCAAGATTGCATTGCTTACCCAGGTAGCGCAGCGTAAATCGGCAGGTACGCAGCCGGCATCGTTTATGGAAATCAACAGCACAAGCCGGCAGCTGACGCAGAAGATTGGCGAGATTGTATGGACGCTGAACCCGCAGAACGACACGCTGGATACGCTGGCCTCTTATATACGGGAGTGGGTGCAGGAGCAGTATGATGCGCTGGAAGGCGTGGCTGTAAAAACGGATTTTGAAGAGCAGCTTCCCGCCATTTCCCTCAGTCACAGTAAGCGCCAGGCGTTGCTGCTGGTGACGAAGGAGGCAGTCAACAATGCCGTGAAATATTCCGACGCAGTTGAGATTGTGGTGCGTATGCGGATGAGCGCAGACGCAATCCTCTTTGAAGTGAACGACAACGGGCGCGGATTCGCCGAAGGCGAGCGTAGCAAGGGTGGCAGCGGCAACGGCCTGAAGAATATGGCGGTAAGGATGGCGGCGGCGGACGGGTGTCTTTCTATTAAAAGTATAATGGGCGATGGCACTTCGGTACGTTACAGCGTACTCAGATAGTCTTCCCTTCCCCGGATTGCAATCCGGAACCGAAAAACGGCAGTCATACAAGATGTCATATTGCCTACAACTATTTTCACACGAAAGCTACACAGCCTCCTTCCGAATATTTGTCTCAATCCACACCCTATGAAACGCATTACCGTCGCCATTCTGGAAGACGAGGCCACCATCCGCGGGGCGCTGGAAGACCTGCTGACCGGCCACGAGGAGATAGAGTTGCAAGCCGTCTTCGCGGATGGTGAAGGCGCGCTGAAACAGCTTTTGGCGGCGCCGGTTGATGTAGCGCTTTGCGACATCAACCTCCCCGGCATGAGCGGCATAGAAGTCATTGCGCAGCTCAAAGACCGCTATCCGGAAACGCAATGCGTCGTACTTTCTTCTTACGAAGATGCCGACCACATTTTCCGGGCGATCCGCGCCGGAGCCACAGGCTACATTTTGAAAGCGCAGCAATTAGAGCAGGTCATTTCCGCCATCAAAGAGGTTCATGCCGGCGGCTCGCCCATGAGCAGCGGCATTGCGCGGAAAGTGGTGACGGAGTTCTCAGCGCAGAAACCGAAAGAGGTGCAGTGCGAAGAGCTTTCCCGCAGGGAAAACGAAATATTGGATTTGCTCTCCAAAGGCTTCCGCTACAAGGAAATTGCCGCTAAGCTGTTTGTAAGCACAGAAACGGTGCGCACGCACATCCACAACATCTACGTGAAGCTGCAGGTGAACAGCCGCAAGGAAGCACTGCGGAAAGCGGGCATTACCTGATTCAATCTCACCCTTGCGCGAAGGCATGCGTGCGGGCGAAAGGGGGACGTGCGTCGGCCCTATACGCAGCATGGAGATGTGCCGCGAATTACAACGAAAATCACACTGGGGCAGCCGGGCGCTGCCTTTTTCTTTGCCCCGAAACGAACAGCCCCAAAAACCCGATTCTTTATGAAAACGCTCTGCACGCTCATCACATGTTGCCTGCTTACCACCGCCGCGCTTGCAAAGGATAAAGACAAATCCGAGAACAGCAGTAACCCGGCAGACGCGCTGACCGTAACGGGCGGCGGCACTTTTGCCAAGGTGAAAATCCTGAGCAAGATGGATAAGCTGAGCATAGCACAGTATATCGTAAACTTTAAACAGGCGAGCACAGTGGCCATCACGAAACGCGAGAAGAAATTCACGGGCATCGGCCATTCCTACGGCAGCGCCGCTACGGCTTCTGTCACGGCCTATCTTGAAACAACCGACGGCGAGCTGACAGCGGACGACTTTCAGGAAGTGGCGGACTATGGCTACAATTATTTTCAGGCGGCGCTGAAGAAGGCCGGCTTTGACACCGTAGCATGGAGCGCTATCACCGGCACTGATATGTACCGCGAAGGCAAAGAAGAAGGGGACGATGAGCGCGAGCAGGAACGCAAAGGCGGCAACTGGTGGACGCCCGTATCGGCGCGTCATGGTAGCATGATGTACAACCGCAAGCAGCTTGGCGGTTTTGCATTCGGCAAGGCAAAACGAGCGGCGCGGCTGTCAGAGGAAACCGGCGGTGCCGGCGCTTATTTGAACCTCACCGTTGACTTCGCCGATATTGATGTGGACGTGGACGTCAAGACATCCGGCTATCGCTCTACGTGGTCGCCGGGCTACAACGCCAGCTATCCAGTGACGAAAATGAGCAGCAAAACGACGGTGCGGGCCATGATGAAGGTGGCCGGTAATGGCGGACTGTCTATGCTCTACAATGAGAAGAACGTGGCCGAGGCAGCGAACCTGACAAGCGATGTGCCGGCTGAAATAGATTACACCACAGAAATTACCGAAGACGCGGAGCGCGCTAAAAAGCGGCGGGCGATGTTCTCCTTCTCCACCAAGCTGGAATCAACGCCGGTAGTCATCTCCACCACGCGGGATAAATACAAAGCTGCTGCGAAGCGTGCGTTGGAGAAGTATGCGGACGTGTGGATTGAAAAGATTAAAGAGAGCAAGGCCTGAACCGTTTGGGCGGGTCTCCTACGTTTTCACGGGAAGCCCGGAAGCAAAATCAATAAGGGCTTCCGAAAAGCTTTTCCAGGAATAATGCTGGCGGTGCGCGGCGAGATTCTGCGCCAGATGCGGCAAACCGCCGGGCGTGAAAAACTCCAGTAGCGCATCGGCAATGGACTCCGGCGTTGGCTCACAGATAAAGCCGGTTTCACCATCCTTCACCGACTCCGGCAGGCCACCCACGTTTGTCGCCACCATGCCGCGCTCAAAATGATAAGCGACCTGCGTAATGCCGCTTTGCGTAGCGCTGCGATAAGGCAGTACCACACAATCGCTGGCGGAGAAGTAGTGCTTCACCTCGTCGTTTGGAATAAATTCAGTGAAGGCGTGCACGCGGTCGGCTATGCAGTGCTTTGTGACGAGACTCTCGTAAAATTCCTTGTCGCCGTAGTATTCGCCGGCGATGATTAGATGGATGCCGGCAACGGCGATGCGCTTGTCGGCCATCGCTTCCAATAGTAAATCAAGGCCTTTGTACTTGCGGATGAAGCCGAAGAAGAGGGCGTACTTATTGTCTGGCGGAAGACCCAGCTTTTCTAAAGCTTCTTTTCTTGGGCTGCCTTCGCCGTAATTATCGTAAAGCGGATGGTGCAGGCGGATGGCAGGCTTCGGCGTCAGGCGCTTTAGATCTGCGCTCACCTCTCCGCTCATCGTTACGAAGCCATGCACCGGCTTGATGAAGTAATTCGTAAACGAGGCGTCACCGGGTCGCTTTTCGTGCGGCAGGATATTATCGGCGATGGTGATGATGCGTGTGTGCTTGTTCTTAGCCACGATGCGCAGGACGGTGCCAAGGGCCGGGCCGAAGAAGGGCATCCAGTAACGCACTACCAGAATGTCCGGCATATCGCGGCGGATTTGCGCGCCGGCGCTACGCCAGTTAATCGGATTGACAGAGTTGATAAGCGGAATGATGCGCAGGCCTTGCGGCGCTGGCGCGTCCGTAAGCTGTGTTTTTCCGGGAAAGAGCCTGGACGGGTATTGAAGCGAATAGGAATAGATGACAACATCGTTGCCAAGCGCCTGAAGCTCGTGTGCGAAACGCTCGTCAAAATCGGCAAGGCCACCGCGCAGGGGCCAGGCCGGGCCTATGATGCCAATCTTCATGCGGGCGAAAATAGCGTTTGAAAATCGCTTTGCGCCTGCTTGTAATCCTGCGGCACGCCGATGTCTATGAAGTATCCGGCATCTTCGTGGCCGTGGAATTTTCTTTCTCCGATAAAGCGCTCCAGATAGTCCTTCTCAAAAGAGAATTTTTGCGGCAGCTTTCTTTTCAGAAACGCTTCGCGGTCTATGATGTAAACGCCGCCATTGATAAGGCCGCTTTCGCGCGGCGCTTTTTCTTGGAAGGCGGTGATGATGTTTTGACTGTCTTTTTCAACAATGCCGTAGCGCTCAAAGTCTGTTAGCGCTTTTAGGGCGAGGCTTGTTTCGGCTCCGGTGCTTTGGTGGCTGGCAAACATCGCAGGAAGATCAATGCTGAACATCGTATCACCATTGAGGACCGCGACTCCTTCTTTTTTGCAGGCTTGCAGTGCCAGTTGAATGCCGCCGCCAGTGCCAAGCGGTTCTCTTTCTATTACCCAATCTATTTGCAACGGAAAACTCCGCGTAGCCAGCCAATCCGTGACCGCGCTGCTTTTGTGGCCGAGGCTAAGGACAATTTTTTCTACTCCTTGCCGCGTAGCGTATTGCAGCAGATAATGCAGGAAAGGTTTGCCGGCAACAGGCGCCATGCACTTCGGCGTGTCTTCGCCGATGACATCGCGCAGTCGGGTGCCGAGGCCGCCGGCGAGGATGATGGCTTCTATACGCTCCATGTAAACAATCCCCGTTCGGTAAACTGATATTCCTTCAACGCTCCGCCAAAGCCTTTCAACGCTTCCTGCACCGCATAGCGCGTATTGGCCGGGCAGTAAAACATCATAAAGCCGCCACCGCCCGCGCCGCTGATTTTGCCACCTGTTGCGCCTGCCGCCAAGGCCGCGTCGTAGATGGAATCCATGCGCTCGTTGGAGATGCCGGCAGCCATCTGCTTCTTGAATTTGAAGCCATAGTCCAGGATGGCGCCGATGTCGTTGACCTTGCCGCGGAGCAGGGCTTCCTTCATCATGCGGGCCTGCTCTTTGAGCTGGTGCATGGCTTCTATGCTTTGGGCATTTTTGTCCGTAACGTTCTTGCTTTGCACCTCTATGATGTCGGCGCTCTTACGGCTGGTGGCGGTGAAGTAAAGAAGCAGGTTGTTCTCCAGTTCATTCAGGATTTGCGTCTTAATGCGCAGCGGATTGACAATGACGCGGCCTTCCTCATAAAACTCCATGTAGTTGACACCGCCGAAGGTGGCCGCGTACTGGTCTTGCTTGCCGCCAGCCATTTTCAAATCTTCGCGCTCTATCTCGTAAGCAAGGTGCGCTACGTCATACTCACCGAGCGGCAGCCGCAGCCATTCCGCGAATGCGCCGATGATGGCGACAACGAGCGTGGATGAAGTGCCAAGCCCGGAGCCGGCAGGCGCATCCACAAACGTGGTGAGGCGAAAGGGCGAAGGCATTGGGCCGTACTGGCGGACGAGACGGTTATAAACGCCGGTAGCGAGGTCCAGCTTGTCGTCTATCGGCAGCTCTGACGCAGCTTCGTAAGAAACTTTCTCGCCACGGTCAACGGCTTCAAATAGGATTTCGGCGCCATCCAACGGCTCTATTGTCGCATAAGCGTAGAGAGAGATGGTGGCGTTGAGGATTGCGCCACCATAAATATCACAGTAAGGGCTTACATCGGTGCCGCCGCCGGCAAGGCCGATGCGGAGCGGAGCTTTGGATCGGTAAATCATTTCTGAATACGGAATTCGGAGTGCGGAATTCGGATTGAATTGAAAAATAACGGCAGAGACGCAAAGACGAACCTGCTCTGCGTCTTTGCGTCTCTGCGGTATAAATCGGTTGGAGTATTACTCAGTGAACTTATAGCCGATACCGCGTACACTATGGAAGTGAATCGGATTGCGGCTGTCGCGCTCAAAGTATTTGCGGAAGTTGAGGATGAAATTGTCTATGGTGCGCGTTGTTGGATAAACGTTGTAGCCCCAGACTACTTGCAGGATGTGCTCGCGGCTGACGACCTCGCCCTTGTGCTCCACCAGCAGCTTCAGCAGCGCGGCTTCTTTCTTAGAAAGCTCTTGCTTCCTGCCGTCTTTGTCCAGGCACTCATGCGCGGCAAAGTCAATCTTGCAGCCGTCAAACTCATAGACGTTGGCCACTGCCTGCGGCTCGCGAATCTTTCTATTCTTGGAGATGAGCTTGTCCACGCGAAGCAGCAGTTCTTCCAGATTAAATGGCTTCGTGAGGTAATCATCGCCGCCTTTTTTCAGGCCGGCTACGCGATCGGCGCCGGTGTTGCGGGCGGAGAGGAAGAGGATAGGCACGGCATTGTGCTGCATACGAATGGTCTCGCAAACGGCGAGGCCGTCCATCTCCGGAAGCATGATGTCCAGGATGATGAGATCAAAAAATTCGTTCTTCACCGCCTTGAGCGCCTGCGGGCCGTTGACGGCGAGGGTAACCTCATAGTTCTCCAGTTCAAGGTTGAGCTTGAGGGCTTCACGAAGGCTTTCCTCATCTTCCACAACAAGCAGGGAAGCTTTTGCGGGCTGGTCTCGTTTTAGGGCCATTGTTTATTTGCGATTTATGATTTTTACCCTGAGCGTAGCCGAAGGGTGCGATTGATGATTGACAGCTCAAATCGCTCGCGGATAAATTTAGGGCTTTTGGCGGTGGAAGTCCTTGAATGCAAAAGGCAAGCACAATTTGTGCTTGCCTTTTGACAATTTAAAGAAAGAAAGGTCAGCCCGGCTCTGCCGTACCGACCGAATTGTCACTTGTTCATCGTCGCCAGAAACTCTTCGTTGTGGCTGGTGCCGCGCATCTGCTTCATGAGGAAGTTCATCGCTTCATCGGTATTCATATCGGAGATGTGCTTGCGCAGAATCCACATCTTGTTGTGTACTTCCTGCGGCAGTAGCAGGTCGTCGCGACGGGTAGAGGATGTCGTGATGTCAATGGCCGGGAAGATGCGTTTGTTGGCCAGGCGGCGGTCGAGCTGCAGCTCCATATTGCCGGTGCCCTTGAACTCTTCAAAGATTACCTCGTCCATCTTGGAGCCGGTGTCAATGAGCGCAGTAGCGAGAATGGTGAGCGAGCCTCCGTTCTCAATCTTACGCGCCGCGCCGAAAAACTGCTTCGGCTTCTGCATCGCATTTGCTTCCACACCGCCGGAAAGGACTTTGCCGGATGCGGGCGCAACGGTGTTGTGCGCGCGGGCAAGACGCGTGATGGAATCCAAAAGTATCACAACATCATGGCCTACTTCCACAAGCCGCTTCGCCTTTTGCAGCGCGATGGCCGAAACCTTCACATGCTTATCGGCAGGCTCGTCAAAAGTGGACGCAATCACTTCCGCGCGCACAGAGCGCTGCATATCGGTCACTTCTTCAGGGCGCTCGTCAATGAGCACGACCATCAGGTAAACTTCCGGGTGATTTTTAGCAATGGCGTTGGCAATTTCCTTTAGCAGCATCGTCTTGCCTGTCTTTGGCTGTGCCACAATCAGGCCGCGCTGGCCCTTGCCGATGGGCGTGAAGAGGTCAACGATGCGGATAGAGAAATTGCTCGCTTCGCCGGGCTTGCCGGTTGTCAGATTCAGCTTCTCAAAAGGAAAAAGCGGCGTCAGATAATCAAACGGGACACGGTCGCGGATTTCATCCGGCTGGCGGCCATTAATGCTTTCAACTTTGGTAAGCGCGAAATATTTCTCCCCTTCCTTCGGTGTACGCACAGTACCGATGACGCTGTCGCCGACCTTCAGGCCATAGGCCTTGATTTGCTGCTGCGAAACGTAAACGTCATCGGGAGAAGAGAGATAGTTATAATCCGCAGAGCGCAGGAATGCATAGCCGTCAGGCATCATTTCTACCACGCCTTCGCCGCGCACTACGCCGTCAAATTCTGACTGGAAAGCCGGGCGGCGCTGAGGCTGCTGCTGCGGCTGTTGCTGAATGGCCACCTCGCCGCCTTCCGCAGGCAGCTGTTGCTGTTGGCGCTCACCTTGCTGATGGCGCTGCTGAAAATTCTGCTGGCGGTCGCCGCGGACTTGCTGCTGACTATTATTGTTGTTCTGAGCCCCGTTCTGGTTCTGGTTTTGTCGGCGCTCAGCTTGTTGGGGGCGGTCGCCCTGCGGGCGGTCGCCGATCTGCGTTTGCTGGCGGTCGGCTCCTTGCTGCTGGCCCTGGCGCTCGCCCTGCGTGCGATCACCCTGCTGTTGACGCTCGCCCTGGCGGTCGTTGTTGAAACGCTGGCGGCCTTCCCCGTTGTTATTCTGAAAATCCCGGCGCTCGCGATTCTGATTATTATTGTTTTCGCGGCGCTCACGGTTCTGTCCACCGCCGGCTTGTGCTGCGCCGTCAGTAGCCTGAGCAGGCGCAAAGGTTTCGCTGGTTGTTTGCGTCGTCACTTCGCTGCCGCCTTCGGTAGCTGCGGGTTGCGCATCGGGCGTCGTCTGCACACGGCCTTCCTCCTGATTGCGGGAGAGCTGCGCCCATTCAGCGCCGTTTTCAGCGCTTTGATCGGCTACCTGCATATCTGGCGTAGCAGTAGTAGCGTCTTTATTCTTTGCAGGACGACCGCGTTTTTTCTTCGGTTCCTCGCCTTCTGCGCTGGCTTCTTTGGTAGGCAGCGGCTCACCGGCATCCGCGTCACGCTCGTCCACCTTTGGCTTTGCCGGGCGACCACGCTTTTTCTTCGGCGCTTCGCCATCAGCAGTTGCTTCGTCGGTCGCCGGGCTGTTATCACGACCTCCTTTTGCAGCTACAAGGGCCTGCTGGTCTATGATTTTATAAATGAGGCGCTGCTTATCAAGGCCGGCCGTGTCGGCTATCCGGAGGCGGGTGGCTACGTCCTGGAGTTCAGGCAGCAGCAGGTCATTGAGCTGGTTAATGTCGTAAGGCATGAAGAGACTTGGGTAATGGGGCGTCGTTTTAGAATGGGCTATGAAAGCCGGACGCCAAAAAGAATTATTTCTGAAAAAGACCTCAGACGCATGGCGCTGGGACGAAAAGAAGAAACAGAAAAAGAAAAGAAAACCGGGAACGTGGTCGGCTAAGATGGAATTCCTGAGCCGCGAAAGGCGCTGATGGCCGTCCGATGTTGCAAGAATACGAAGCTTTCGGGATTGGTCAGAAAATAATTATGCCAATTGTTTGTGATTGTAGGCCGCATGTTGCAGACACGCTGCGCGTGTCCCTACGTAGTGGGATGTAGATGCACTTGGAATGCTGCGGCCATTCGCGCTATCGTTTCCGCCATCGGCGTGTAGGCAAAGCCGGGTAGAGCACTAAAAATCTTGTCGGCCTTGTAAAAGGATTTCGTCTGCGCATTGCGCGCCGTTTCTTTCGTGATGGTCGGCGTGCCTCCTGTGAATGCGGCCTTCAATGCGGAGGCGCGCCACACCAGGCCGCTCATGGTAGCATTGGCGTGAATCCGCGGAGCTTTCCGCCCAAGTGCTTCCGCCATCATCGTAAAAATTTCGCGGAAGGGGCGATTGCCTTCGCTCAGGATGAAACGCTCGCCACCCACATCAGAATGCATCAAGCCAATAGCGGCCTTCGCTACATCCTGCACATCCACGAAGGCCGTGATTCCGTCTGTATAATATGGAAACTCATCCTGCGCTACCTGCATCAGCTTAGCGGAGCCTTCCGCCCAGCTTTTGGGGTTGAGCGGCTCGCCGAGGATGATGCCGGGGTTCAGAATTGCGCCTTCCAATCCTTCGCCGATGCCGCGCCATACCTCCATCTCAGCCGCGTATTTGCTGAGGCCGTAGCCGGAATTACGGCGGCTTTCCTCCCACTCGGCTTCTTCGGTTATTTCCTTGCCGGTGCCATCGCGGCCCAATGCCGCAACAGAAGAAATGTGGACGAGCTTACGCACGTCCGCGTCTAAGGCTGCGTTGACGATGTTGCACGCCATCTCGCAGTTGGTATGGATAAGCTCTTTGCGCCGTGCGGGATTAAAGGAGACGATGGCGGCGCAATGATAAACTTTGGTGACGCCTTGCATTGCTTCATCAGCCGCGAAGATGTCTAACAAGTCTGCCTGCTGCCATTGGACGCCGGGCCAGGATTGCATTGCGACCGTCGGCGGGTTGCTGTTGTAAAGGGCGCGGATTGAGCCGCCTCCATCTGAAAGGCGTTTTGTAAGATGCGCACCTACAAAGCCGCTGGCGCCTGTTACTAAAATCATTTTAGTAAAAAGTATAGAGTAGAAAGTAGAAAGCCGGCATCTGAGAATTGCAAAACTGCTTTCTACTTTCTACTAATGATTTTAGACTCATAGCGCTTCAAACTGTCGCAGAAAGCGCACATCATTCTGCGAATAAAGCCGCAGGTCGTTGACGCGGTATTTGATTTGCGTGATGCGCTCTACGCCCATGCCGAAGGCATACCCGCTATAAACATCCGGGTCTATGCCGAAGTTGCGCAGCATGTTGGGATGCACCATGCCGCAGCCGAGAATTTCTACCCAGCCGGTATGCTTGCATAGGTTGCAGCCGCTGCCTCCGCAGACGGTGCAGGAAATATCCATCTCCGCACTCGGCTCTGTAAAGGGGAAGTAGGATGGCCGGAAGCGCAGCTTTGTATCCGAGCCGAACATTTCAGTCACGAAGTAATACAGCGTCTGCTTCAGGTCGGCGAAGGAAACGTCTATGTCCACATACAGCCCTTCGCATTGATGGAAGAAGCAGTGCGCACGCGCCGAAATGGTCTCATTCCGGTAAACGCGGCCCGGGCATATTACGCGCAGCGGCAGGCTGCCCTGTTCCAGCATTCTCGCCTGAACCGATGAGGTGTGCGTGCGCAACACCCAATCAGGATTTTGTGAGACGTAAAACGTATCCTGCATGTCGCGCGCCGGATGGTCGGCGGGCATGTTGAGTGAAGTGAAGTTGTGCCAGTCGTCTTCAATCTCCGGGCCGGTGGCTTCGGAGAAGCCGAGCTTTTCAAAGATGTGAACGATGCGGTTTTCTATCACGCGCAGCGGGTGGCGGGTGCCGAAGGGAATAACCGGGCCGGGCAGGGAAATATCTTCAACCCCCCGGCCCCCTAAAGGGGGAGCTTGGGATTGAAGATGTTCAAACTCCGCATACTTGCCTTCTGCTAATTGCTTGAATGCGTTCAGTTGCTGGCCGGCCTCTTTCTTTTGCTCCGCCGGCACGTTCTTCATCTCCCCGAAGATGGCTTTGACAATGCCCTTGGTGCCGAGGTATTTTATCCGGTAGGCCTCCAGCTCCGCCGTATCACCAGGCGCGAATGCCTTGATTTCCGCCTCATGAGCGGCTATTTGCTCCTGTAAGGATTGCATGGCGCGAAGGTAAGGGGCGTTGTTACGTTGCGAAGTTGATAGGCTGATTGGCTGACAGACATTAAAATTCCTTTAGCGGCCATATCAACTTCACAACCTTTCAACCTATCAACTTACCTTCGCCCTCCGCAATGCGCGTGTGGCGAAATTGGTAGACGTACCAGACTTAGGATCTGGCGCCGCGAGGCATGGGGGTTCGAGTCCCTCCACGCGCACACGAGGCGACAAATTGGAATCACTTCCTTTTTGTTGCCTTTCTTTTTTGTCTGAAACCCTTGTCAGGCTTGACATCAGCTCAAAAACTGCATTCACTTTCGGGGTTCGAAATGCACCTTTTTCCTTGTCGTAAATAATCCCCTCTGGAAAGACCAGTTTTTGCAGCTTTTCTTTAGTACCGACAGACCCGGAAGCCCACACTGTAGCGAGTTTCAGTGAAAGCTCCATCGCTTCCTCCATCGTTTCCGAAGGGTTCGAAATGCTCCTGCCTAATTCCTTGAGCTGTCGGGCAACTTCTTCCCTTTGCTGCCCAAACCGCTGACTGAATTTCTCGTAAGTTTCACGACTCATTTCCTTGTTCACGAAGTAGCTTTCCTCGATGCCCTCTATCTTCTTTTCTACCTCCGCCAGTTGCTTCTTATAGGCCCCTTCCAGTTCGTCCCGCTCCTTGTCAATATCCTTCCAAATGTTGCCTGTCATGGCAATCAGCGGCGCTTTTAGTTCCGGTTTCAGGCTGTAGTCGTCCAGCAACTTTATAAAGAGTGCGTTCAGCACTTTGGCGTTCTTGTTGCAATCAGAAAATGAAAAGTCGGCAAGTAAGCAACCCTGTTAAGTTGTCAACCCATACACATTTAAATGTTTCTGTTTTCCAATTTGGAAAACAGAAACGCTTACATTTGTAACCATGCAGGAGCATAACGGGATGCGGCCACAAGACGTAATTGTCTTAATAAAGCTCGTGTTTGAAAGCCGGGCTAAATTTACCTTGCCTGCACTTTCCAACTTATTGGGCATAAGCTCTTCCGAAATCTCAAAGTCCATGCAGCGCAGCCAATATTCCGGGCTGATTGTTGGTGACAAAATATCGCTCGGTGCGCTGTTGGAATTTATAAAATATGGCTTGCCCTACGTTTTTCCGGTGAGGCCGGGCGCTCCTGTCAGAGGCATTCCGACCGCCGTTTCCCATCCGGATATCAGCCAGCACTTTAGCAGCAACGAGGTATTGGTATGGCCCCATGCTTCGGGAGTGGCACGTGGCTATACGATTAATCCGCTTTACCCCTCTTTGCCTGAAGCCGCAAAGACTGATGATAAGCTTTATTATGCGGCTGCCCTTATAGATGTGCTTCGTATGGGCAAGACCCGCGAGAAGCAATTTGCAGAAGCCGAACTGAAAAAACTATTGAAACCTTGAGTTCAGACCGTACCAATCTACTGCGCATCCGTGCGCTCAGCCGGCAATTAGGGCCGCTATCAGACGAGGTTGTATTCGTCGGCGGCGCTACCGTGTCACTATATGCTACAGATACAGCCGCTGAGGAAGTGCGGCCAACTGATGATGTGGATATTGTTGTGGAGCTTACCACCTATGGCGCATTTGCTGCGCTGGAAGAGCGACTGCGCGGTCTCGGCTTTGTGAATGATGATACGTCCGGCGTTATCTGCCGCTACCGGGTGCAGGGCTTTATCGTTGATGTTATGCCGACTGACGGCTCCTTTTTAGGCTTCAACAGCAGGTGGTATCCTGAAGGCTTCAAAACGTCCGTTACGCATCCGGTTGATGATATTTCGGTGCGCATTTTTACCGCGCCTTACTTTCTTGCAGCCAAGCTGGAAGCATTCGGCGACCGAGGTAACAATGACGGACGGACAAGCACCGATTTTGAAGACATTATCTACATCCTGAACAACCGCCCCGAAATATGGACGGAATGCGCGAGTGCGCCACAAGATGTGCGGGATTATCTTGCGACTTCTTTCGCGGAGTTGTTGGCTGAACCTTCTATAGAAGAATGGCTGAGTTGCCACCTTGAATTTCGGTTTGCCTATGAGCAGGCAGAAAGAATTCTGGAAGGGATGCGGAACTTTGTTCAGGGATTAGGAAGTCCTGTATAGCAAATCAATCAACGAGGTTGATCTTGAAAAGATACGCCCCAAGTCTCAGCAAAGACGCGTAGCACCAGAGGGTTTCTACAATATCAGCAGGTCATAGCAAGGGCCGGATTCATTAATGCTGCATACTTTTAGCCAGTAACCACCAACCATGAATTATACCGACAGAATTAAGCCAGAAAATAAAGGCCTTACAACTTATCTGGACGAGCTGCTAAGCAGAAATTATCAAATTCCAACCTTTCAAAGAGATGTCGTTTGGGACAAGGATAATGTCAAGAAATTATGGGACAGCATTTATAAATTTTATCCGCTCGGAAGCATCCTTATTTGGAAGACTGATTTGCAGCTTCAGAACCATCGGCAAATTGGTGGACATCTTATCACCGATACAAGTTTCTCCCGTACAGAATACCAGTACATATTGGATGGGCAACAAAGAACGACATCTCTACTTACTTCCCTTTATGGGGGAAGTATTGAAGGGAGAGACGGCTTCAATCCTACGCTTTATGTGGACTTAACTGTACCATCAGACGGTGACACTGATGACGAGAGCTATAAAAACCGTTTCCTGTTTTGGGATGAAATAGATGACCGAAATGGTGAAATACGGCCAAACATTGGAAAGCGGAAGCGCTTTGACGAAAAGCTCATCGTCAAGCTCATCGACATCAAGAATGATATGGGGACGTTAGAACGGAATTTGGTCAACCATGCGAATGCAGACTACAAGGATTTTGACCATCCAATTCGTGAAGAGCTGCGTCGCTTGAAGGCAATACTTGACAACTATCGCATCTCTTTCATTGAAGTCAAAGGCATTCAGGTTGCCGAGGTATGCCAAATATTTGAGCGCATTAATCAGGCCGGTAAGCCGCTCAATATTTTTGACATAGTAGTTGCAAAGACTTTTAGGCCAGCAAGCGCCGCGAATGGCTCACAAGTAGTGGAGGGGTTTTATCTGAGAGAATTGATTGATGATTTTAAGACCGCTAACAATAGCCCTTTCTTAAGAATTAGTGACCTTGACTATCTGCAAATTCTTGCCGTACTGATAAGCCGAAATGTGCCAGATAGCGGTGTTAGAAACATTACCGACCGATACCTCAACGAAATAAAGACAGAGCAAATTCTTGCTATTTGGGAAGATGCGAAGCGAGCCATCTTAAAGACGTTTGACTTCTTTGAAAACCATCTTCACATTAGAACGCCATACCTGATTCCGTACCGCTATTTCTACTTTACCATCGTTGCGTATTTTTTTCGGAATGCCAATCCGAGTTACGGATTCATCAAGCAATATTTCTGGTTCAACGCGCTGCACAATGAAGACTTGCTGAGTAACACGTCACAACTCTTCCAGCACATAGACTTTTTGGACAAACAGAAGTATGGGCAGCCATATCAGTTCAATAGCTTTCTGATTGACAAGCAAAAACTCCGTGCTGCATCTTATAGTTCAAAAGGCCGCATGAGTCGTGCCATACTGTCGCTGTATGCCAGCCTGCAACCAAAAGATTGGGAGCATTGCGACAGGCCCATCCATGTAGATAACCGCTTCTTCGCTACTGATAAGCCAAACCTCCATCATGTTTTTCCAACCAACTCTGAGTATGTGCTGAATAACAGGCATCATAATCGCATACACAGCGATAGCCTGATGAACATTGCCTACATAACCTTTAGCACTAACCTTGACATCACCAACAGAAATCCTTTAGAATACATGAAGGATTACGACACGCCGGAATTTGTGGCGATAATGCCTACGCATTTACTGCCTGAACAAATTCTAACGTGGGCGCGGGAGGAAACAATGCCAGACAACGCGTTGGATATATTTATTGAGCAGCGGGTAACCCTTATTATTGAAGACATAAGGAGAAAGCTAAGCGGTATAGAATTTGAAGTGATTGACACGGCACAGAAAATTGCTGAAGAGCAGCCTGTCGCGATTATTGTTTTAGACACCAACTTGTGTTGAGTATATTGAGCCTGTCGAGTAGTGCAGGGAGGAAGCTACTTTCTTCAAAGACTATTTCCCTACAACTGGGAGCGTTAAGCATAAGGAGGAAAATGATCGTGAATAAGGACAAAGGAGAACCGGCTAAGGGGCATTTGTATGACGCAAGGGGATAAGAGCATTTTGAAATGAAACCCCCACCTTTTTCATATGCATTTCATCTGACCTATTTATCATGAAAAAATAGGACAAAAGTTGTACGTAATTTTTCACCTGCTGGTGCTTTGTCAACTTATTAATTTGAACTTCCTCGGCTCAAAAGATGCTCACACGAATAGTTATTCTAAACTCTGCTACCTACCGCAAAGCAATTGTCCGACTTGACGATTGCGATTCTATTCAGTTGGCTGGATCTAATCGTGTTGGCAAGAGCACCTTCATTTTTACCCTGAATCTCCTCTTTATCATTGATGGGAAGAAAATGACTTTCGTGGGCGATAGAACAGGAGACAAAGAAACGATTCACCATTATTTCCCATCGCCTATTAATAGCTATATCGTCTTTGAAATATTCAAGGAGCGATACTACTGCATTCTTGTAAAGAGAAACAACGATGGAGAGCTTGAGTATTACAAGTTTGACCATGAGTACAAAGATGACTTCTTTGTCAGGATAGAGAACGGAAAGCAGATCATTTTAAAATTTGAAGATTTGCAAGCGAATCTTCTTGACGCTGGTGTCACCTTGAAATCATTCAAGGACAAGCGAGAAGTATTCAATTTCGTTTATCAGCGGGGCAAGAAAAATAACGGCGTCGTTTGGCTTGAGGATACCGTCATGAGCGACGGCATAAGCAACAACTTTTCTAAGATTTATCGTTACCTGATAAACTCAAAATTGATTACCAACACGACTCTGAAGGAAGCATTAATCATTGCTGATAATCGGGATAAGGAAGTTTTAAACTTTTCTCAGAAAAGCAAAAAAGACATCAATGGCTTATTGCGTGTAAACGATGAGATAAAAATCATTACAAGTATTCAGAATGACTTTTTTCAATTCAGAGAAGCAGTAAATTAATATAAAGCCAAGCGAAATATCCTAGGCGAGCTTATTTACGCCTTCAACCAGCAATACGTTCCAACTTTTACTGAAGTTGAATTTCTGTTTCAAAAAAAGAAGAAAGAAATTTCAGACACGACCATTGAATTAAGCGAAACGCTGAATCCTAAGAAGCAGCATTTGGACAGAGAGATTGGAGCTAAAGGAGAAGCGCTAAAACTAAATCTTGGACAACAAACAGAAATTCAAAATCAGCTTTTAGAAATCAACTCCTATGAGGGAATTGATTTTCTCAAACAAAGCCTCGCAAATCATGAGGAAAAGCGAAGGGGAATTGAAACGAAAATCACAAACATTCAGACCCGTGGGCTTACTGTAAAGCAGATCGAACAAAAAATTTCATTGCTTGAACAAGCAGTTAGAAGAATAGACAGCCAGATAAAAGATTACTCAAACCAACTAATTCATAAAATCACGGACAAGCAGGAATACAAAGAAATCCTTAACTACATCCTTTCTGCCGACTTTTCAGGGAGCATCGCGGAAACAATAGAGAAGCAGATTAAGAACATTGATTCCCTGATGCTTTTGTTTGATGGAGAAATAAAACTAACGTCCGGACTAAAGAAAAGCAATGTTCCTTCTCTGGATGCTCTGAAAGAAGAACTCATATCTACTCAAAAGGAAAAAGACGATTACGATAAGCTACTCCCTGTTGCTATGGATTTGGAATCAGCCAAAAACGATTTGGACATAATAAAGCAAGCTATCAGAATTGTAACCGAGAGAATTCGTAAGACGGATGAAAAGCCAAATATCGAGAAGGCACTTTCAGAACTTATTGCTGTATTTTCTGAGACAACAACCGGCAAGGAAAAGCTGGAGAAAGAACTCAATATTCTTTCAGAGGAGATTGTTCGGAAAACTGAATCCATTGGAGTTTTAACCGAGGAAAAAGACAGGTTGGATAACAGAGCAAAAGAGTTACGCCAATGGAAAGAGGAAGTTGAGAATATCCCTTTTGATCCTAAGGAAAATGAAGAGACAGAGCCGCTTAAAAGTATTTATGCAAAAATTAGACACCACAATTCGCAGAGAGAAACTCTGAAGGCGAACAAAGATGTGACGTTTGAAAAATTAAAGAACAAAGTCAACAGTACAGAGGCAGACGAAGAGAAATTTGTGAGTTTCATTGAAGATGAAATTGCCTGCTTAACCGATAAACAAAAAAGTGTAGAAATCATTTTGCAAGCGATCAGCACACAGTTTGCAAATCCTGCCCACTTGATAGTTAAGCGATACGGGGAGTTTAAGGAATTTGTTTACAATAGATTCAACAACAAGCTCGCAAGAACAAGCATTTCTGACATCGACGCATTGAAAATTATCTTGAACGACAATGCAAAAGTGCTTTCTGATTTGAAGAAGATCAGTTCTATAGACGAGTTTACACCGCAGACAAGTTTCGATTTTGACAAAACCGAAAACTTGAAAGTGCTAAATGCCTATTTAGATTCTGGAAAGAAAATTGAATTTGCAGAATTGTTTGACATAGAGCTTCGTCTTACAATCGACGGCAAGGAGAAAAAACTTGACCTTGAAAAACAAGATGAATCTACTGGAACAGATATAATGATTCGGTTGGTAATTATCATGTCGATAATGAATCGTCTTGCAATTAGCAGCAAGGAAAATAAAATCACGATAGGCATTGATGAAATTGCCAGGATTGACGGCAAGAACAGAGTTCAGCTATTTAAGTTCTGCAAAGAGCACAACTTCATCCCTGTTTGCACTTCTACGGAAGAAACAATTTTAGATGGCTTTGATAAGTACGTCCTCCTTTATAGACCTGAGAAAGGAATGAAGACCTACATCAGCGAAACCTCCAATGTAATTACTCAAAAGAAAATTAAAACGAATGAAGGAGCATGATTACAAATTCTATTCTGAGCTTCGGAATGCAAGCATTCCTGTCAATGCTGTCCCAAAGAGCGTCAAGAAGTCCTTGCACTATCAGAATTTGTTTGCTGCAAAAACGCTCGATACTGAGAAGTCGGGACGAGGTTCAAAAATCGTTATCAAAAATGTAGAGAAGTTTCATTCCTTTTATTCAAGACATTTTTCCGAGGAAGAAATAACCACAATCACAAAAGCATCCAACATTAAAAAGTTGAGGGATTCCAAAGGAAGAAAAACAAAATCCCCACCTGTTTTTTTTATTCGTGGTTTTAAGAACATCAAACTTAACGGTGAGAATCTTGACCTATCAGCATATACAAAGTCATTTGGTTTATTCGGAGTGCGGCAACCAACAATTGATACGGACAAAATTTGCTTCGTGGAAAATCTTGATTCATTTCTGAAAGCTGAAAGAGTTTTCGGAAATGATTTTATCTACTTACATAAATACGGTAGAATAGGCATTAAATCACTAAGCGCCATTTCTGCAACCGAAGTTGTAGTGTTTGTTGATTTTGATTTCAATGGGATAGCCGAATATCTGAGAATAAAAAGTGTTTACGAAAACGCAACGCTTTTTATTCCTGAAAACTATAAGGAACTGCTTGAGAATTGCAGTAAAGCCATTGATGGCCGTCAAAGACAATCTATAAAAGTGGCCCAATCAAATTTGAAAGAAGTAATTCAAATCAGGGAGCTGGTTTCTAAAACAAACCGCTTTCTCGAGCAAGAAATTTTGACCGATGATTAAAGCTGAGCCTAAGGCGATACTGTATTTTATTTGGAACTACTTCGATGTGGTTAGAGATCTATTTGACACACAGGCAAACGAAGGAATTGTCCGAAAGGAAACGCTCTCAGTAATTCTTGACAAGCATAGGAAAGACATAAAGCATCAGCTCATTGAGTATAAAATTATCCGCCCGGTCAATGATGATTTTGAATTGCGAGATGTCTATCACAAATTGATTGAGTTTGTTTTGTTTGAGTTCAGACCCATGCTGCCTGAAGAAATTGAAAAGTTCGGTACGTCCATTTCAGAGCTTTTCCGAAAAATTAAAGAAGGTATTACAGGCGACAAAAACATTTTGCTTGAACGGCTTATTGCACTTTCAGCACAAATAAAAGAGTTTTCCGATTCGGTTGAGAAAAATTCCATTCGGCTTTTGAGTGAGACACGGGACTTGAAAGCAAACGTGAATCGGATTGACTACAAAGAGAAAATTGTAAAAGCATCCTTTTGGATTCAGTATTACATTAAGCCGTTAAATACAATCCTTGATGTGAATCATTCCGAATCTATCTCAAACAAACTTTTGGACATTTCGGAATATGCAAATCAAAGACAACTGAATTTTGATGATGAAGCAATTCGCAAGTCTTTTCTAAGACTGTACTACTTGCTAAGACAAACGAATGATGATTTGCTAAGGCAATCAAAGATTCTGACAAATGAGCTTCTTCCATTGATTGAAAGAATAAGAACAGAAAACTTGATTCTTACCGGATGGATTGAGTTTCTGAAAAACCCTTACAGAATTTCACCTCCGAGGCTTTTAAAGACAGATACAGACAAACCGTTTTCAACTAAAATCTATCTGAACACGAAAGAGTATTTTGGGCGATTCACGCTTGCAGAAGAAGCAGTCCTTGAGGAAGAAGCTGACACAGTGCAAAGATGGATTTTTCAGAAAGCCTATTTCAAGAAAAAACTCATTGAGAAATTGCCAGTTGAAAATTTCTTTGACTGGTGTCGGGAGGAATTAAAAGACGAAACAAATGAGATTACAACAGAAAAGATTTTTGCATTGACAAGTTTGCTTTTTGAGGAAGATCTGGAAATAGGCTTTTTAGAAAAAAGTGAGCCGATCAAAATCAAAACTGCTACTTCAAATCTTAACGTGCCAAAACTTATTGTGAAACGAAATGGAGTATCCTGAAAAACATAGACAGATTGTAGAGGCACTGATGAATGGAAGATTTATTCTTTCAACAGAAAATCATTTTGACCAGCTGAAAGAACAAGAACAGGATTTTTATGTTCCATTTTTTCAGAAGTCTTTTGGATACAAGCTAATCATTACCCAAGAGTACGGTTATTTAGTTTCAGAGGACACAGACGAAAACATTTCGCGAGACATCAGTATTTTCTTTGCGATTTTTTGTTACGAATTGGATAAGCACGGCAAAAACTTTTTAGATGGACTTCAGTATTCAGAGTATTCCTTTGAAGAAGTGAATTTGCTTTTTGAAAACTCGTCCTTTATTGACCTGATTCTTACAAACAAACAATTGAGAGATGCAGATGCAAGAAGAAAATTATTGTTCACGACAATGAACAAGAAAAATATTGTTGAAAAAATCAACGACGACAAATTTTGTTTCACACCCGCATACAAGGTTTTTACAGACTTCGCGAGAGAGCTGGCGGAGATAAAAACAGCAGAAAACAATATTTAGAAGAATAAAGGCGCACAAGCAGCTTTTATCACTTCTCCGCAGGCACAGTCATTTATTTCTGCATTGACGTTTCAGAAAGAACTAAGGAGGTGGGTATTTTAGCTTAGTCTATCCATCGTGAGCCTCACTTCCATCCTTACCGACCCGCACCATCAGCCGCTTAGGGACAGACTAAAAACGGATTTCATCAATCCGGGATTAGGCTTTCACCCGCAAATCCAGGCAGCTCCACTAACTGCGAACTGTGGTATAGTGGGAACTGCTTTTGATTACCTGCTGCGTTTTCATGTTGAGCGCATCAACTCTGGCAAGAGAATACACAGGACTTACTGGGTTGCGGATGTCGCATTCTTTGGCGTGAAGAGCATACTAAAAGCAGCAAAGGGGAAGAAAGTTTGGACAGGATTTGTAAATCGTAAAAGGTACTTGGCTGATGAGCTACTTGCAGCCATTACAAGGCAATATTGGCAGGCAAAAGAAAATTACTCCGTCTATCAGCAAACCGGCGAAATCAATGACGAGGTTACTACATCTTGCTTGTTCCTTGCAAAGCTTGACCTATTTCACCGAGCAGGGATAATTGATCACACACTTGACGACCACCATCCAGAAGATATTCGGGATTTAATGGAGCTGATAGACTTAGTCAATGATAATGATTTTATGGTAGAGGAGTGTTTACATCTGAACCCAAATTTTGGGGAATGCTCCAACTTGGTATGCGGTGCCGATGCGGATTTAATAATTGATAGGACGCTTATTGATGTTAAGTGTACGAAGCACTTTAAACTCGTTCGTAAAGATCTTAATCAGGTGATGTGCTATTACGTCCTATCATTGATTGAAAAGGGAAAGGCAAAGTCTAAGGGTAAGAAGATTGACGCTATAGGCCTCTACTTTGCGCGTTACGGTTTACTGTGGAAAATGCCTATTGCTGATTTTGGCTCACCCCGTAAGCTGAACTCTTTCAAGCGGTGGTTTGTTGAATACTTAGATGAGTAAATTGCCAAAAAAAATCTCGGAGTAAAACTTACCTTGAAGAAGACTGATTAGCGCAGGTATTCATTAATCAGCTCCAAATCCTTCATGAAATGGTTCGAAAGCTGTAAGCTTGTCCACACTGGAAAAACCCGCGTTTTACGCGGGTTTTTCATTTTTGCGTTGCGCTACCGTTGCAAAGACTATCTCGGAAATCCAGAGAGAACCAAAGGTGTACAGAAGCCGGTTTTCACTGGAAATAGGCCTTTTCTTTCCCAATCTTTTGTCATCCCGGAACGGTAGCCTTTTATAATGAATTATCAGCCACATACAGAAGGTTCCCGTTCCGGGATGACAAAAGCCGCTGCGAGCCCTTAAATCATTCAGGCTTTGAACATAGACCAATCTTGCGAACACCTTTGGGAGGGAACCGGAATAAGGGCCGGTGCCTGTCAGACGCTTGCGGGGCCGGCCCCCAAGCATTTTTGAGCGCCCCTGTATCATTTCTTCGCAAAGCAGAGCACTTTCCAAGCGCCGCAGGCAGCTATGTGGCGTGGACTATTGGGGTCTTCGCAGCGCATTTACTATTTTTTCGTACTGAACATCCGCCCTTTACGCGGGTTTCTCACTTTGCGGACTTCGGCGGCTGCTTTCGTATAGCTCATATTCCATAAGCCGGGCGTCTATCTTGCTGGTATAGCATTCTATCCGCCGCTTCGTCCTCAACATAGGCCTGATAGCTGCCGTACGCAAAGCTTTAGTTGGACAATGCCTATTGGTTGATGTCGCATCGCTGACACAAAGCCGGCATCAATATGCCGAACTTGCAACAAATACAGCTCATGGCGCAGGCGTTGAAATATGGATTATTGATTGTCTGCATTGTCTGGACTACTGGTCTTGCGAAGGCTCAGGGATGCTCGGACGCCGGCTTTTGCACCGCAGGCGCGCTGCAGCATAAGCCCGCTGCAGATTCCCTTCCGCAAAGCAGCCTCGGCATTTCGCTAACAATAGGCAGCGGCGAACAAGGCACGACAATCATTACGCCGCAGGCGGAATGGACGCAGCAACTAAGCGCCTCATGGCGTCTGGAGCTGAAGCTGCCGTACTATCTCGCCACCGGCAATCTCGGCACGCATTCCGGCATCGGCGACCCGATTGCAACGGTCTCCAAATCCTGGGTGCTAAAGCAAGCCTGGAAAGTCTTCGCCATTGGGGGAACAAGGGTTTCGCTGACAGATGCGGGCGCATCTGATGAGCATGGCCGCCCGCTGCCTATGCCATACCAGCACGGGCTCGGTACGACAGACCTGATTGCCGGCGTGGCCGCGCAATACAAGACCTGGCTTTCGCTTTCCGCCGGATACCAGCAACCCCTGTTTCAATACAACAACAACGCCTATCTCGCGCAGGCATTGCCGCTTGAAAGTGATGACTACAAGGCTTATTTTGACTCCCGGAAACTGGAGCGTCGCGGTGACGTATTGCTCCGCGCCGAAGGAACTTATACGCGTAACCGCTGGTCCCTTACCGGCGGCCCGCTGCTCATTTATCACCTCGGCGACGACCGCATAACCCGACCGTCGGGACAGGATATTACGCTTCCAGGCAGCCAGGGAGCCACCCTGAATATCGCGGCAAAGCTTGCGTACGGCGCTAAGAAATCGCATTGGGAACTGGCAGGCGGCGCGCCCTTCGTCGTGCGGAGCGTACGGCCGGATGGCCTCACGCGGCACTGGGTGCTGACCCTGCGCTACAAGCGCTCCCGGCATTAATTTATGTAGCGGGCGTGTCTTATGTCGCGCAGGAGACAAATGGCGCAGACCAAAGACCGGAACTTTACGTAAATGTTTTTAATGAAGAAAATGCTCCGTTTTACCGCCATTGTTTCTGCCGCCTTGTGGTGCAACATCAGCCAGGCCCAGCGCGTACCTAAAGCCGTGCTGGTGGAGCATTTTACGAACAGCTATTGCAGCATCTGCGCGGGCCGAAATCCCGGATTTTACCAAAACCTCGCGCAGTTTCCACAGGCCCTGCACGTCTCCTATTACCCAAGCTCGCCCTATCCTGCCTGTCCGGTCAACCAGTACAACAAGCCGGAAGCCGACGCGCGCACCAACTACTACGGCGTATATGGCGGCACACCGAGGCTTGCGGTACAAGGTGCGGCAATTCCTGCCAATGCCGACTATACGAGCAATGCACTTTTTCAGAACGAGATGGGAAAGACGAGCGCATTCGCCGTCAGCCTGCAACTAAAATTGCTTTCCGCAACAAGCGGCGAGGCAAGGCTGATGATTCGCAAGGCTGATACCAGCTCGCTGGATTCGGTGTCGCTGTACGCAGCTGTGGTGGAAGATACCTTGCTATTTGCCGCGCACAATGGCGAGCAAGAGCATTACAATGTCTTCCGACGCTCGGTCTGGGGTACCCAGCCCCTGCGCGTAAAAGCGCCTGTAGTGGTCGGCGACTCCGTAGTTTTTACACACAACTTTCCAGTAGATGCGGCGTGGACATTGAGCAAGATGTACGGCATAGGTATTGTGCAGGAAGGGAATGGAGCGCTTGTACAGGCGGCGCGTTCCGGCAAATTCACCGCCGGGCCGACGGGCATTGGCACTGTAAACGAGCAGGAATCATTTACCGTCTATCCGAATCCAGCCACCGGTTTTATCCGGGTGGAAAATACGGTCGGGACTGAAGGCGTAGTTGACATTTACGATTTTCAGGGCCGGGAGGTGCGGCAGCAAAAGATTAGCGGCTCCACGCAGATTAACGTCAGTCAACTGGCGCCTGGCCAATACATTCTGCGGATTAATACGGGCCTGGGCAGTCATCGCTTCTACTTAACAAAGCAATAGAGGCCCACGCGCCTCATGTTCCATTCAGCCAGTCTTGCAGCAGGGATGCAAGCTCCGTGTGGCGTTCCAACGGCAGTAAATGTCCTGTATCTGCAAGAATGCCGAGCCTTGCCTGCGGGACACGCGCCGCTACTTCCCGCCGTAGCAGTTCCGGCGTAATGCCCTCATCATCTTCGCCGCTGATCACCAGCGCAGGCACATTAATCGTAGCCATACCGTCCGAAATATCCTCGCGGCTGCCGCCATCTATCCAGGCATTCCACGCTGCAGCGGAAGCCATCAGATGCTGCGCACACTCCCCGTACAATACATTATGCGGTAATGGCCGCGCACACAGCTTTTTCAGATGCGCTTCAATCTTCTCCCTGTCGCCGAACATATCCCGCAATTCATCCCGCGCATCATCGTCCATCGGCTCCGGCGTAGGCGGAGAGGGCGCAAGCAATACCAATGACTGCAAGCCTGCAGGACGACGCGCGGCCAGCGCAAGAGCAATCTTTCCACCCATGGAATGCCCGACAAGCACATATTTTTCCAGGCGCAGCGAGCGAATCAATTCCGCCACATCATCCGCATAATCCTCTACCTGAAAAGCGCGCGCGCCGGATTGCGATTTCCCAAACCCACGTAGATCGGGAACTATACAACGCACGTGGTCGCACAGCGCGGCCGCGAGCAGGCTCCACGCACTGCCAGAGCTTCCAAAATAATGGAGGAACACCACGGCAACATTACCGCTGCCGCTATCCTCATAGTACAAGCCGTTGGCGCTAATCACACTTCCACTTTTAGCCGCGCCGGACGGTCCGTAACCTCAAACAATTCGCCGTGCGGCACGATGGTAATCTGCCCGAACTCTTCCAGCAGCATCCGGTAATCATGCGCTACGGGCCGCGGCTTTCGCTTCAGATCGTAGAGGCCGCACTCATTCACGGTGCCGCGCTTTTTCGCGAGGCCGCAGTCCCAGTCTATCTGGTCTATCAGGCTATACCAGGTGAAGCCAAGCACGGGTACGCCATCAGCCCGCATCCTCAGCACGTTGATCCATTGCTTCCAGAGCCAGGTCGGCGCGTCTTTCGCGTTCAGCGTATTGGTCTCGGTGTGCATCACGGGCTTCTTGTAGCGCTGGTAATATTCGCGTGTGATATTGTACCAGCCCATCACATCTTCGGCCACTACAATGCCGCCATCGGGCTTGATGATTTTCTCATTGCGGCCGTAATAGTCATTGCCCATAATCTGGTAGCCCGGCGGCTCACCCTTCATAAACCAGTCGTACTCCTCGCGCGTCAGGCCGTTATCCATCATCCACATGCACACGTCCGCGTCAGGCGGGTGGGCATAGAGCAGGTCAAGCGAAAGCAGGCGCTGTTTATTTTCCAGCCTTATAGCGGCACTCTGATCGGCCTTTGCCTCGTGGGTATATTCGGCGCTTTCGCTTTGCACGATAATCGCGTCTGGCCGGCGCTCTGCAATGCTGTGCGTAGCCAGAATGCTGGCAGCAACAAGATGCTTCAGCGCAGTCACAAAAGCCTTGTCCGACTTCATCTGCTCGTTCCAATGCCCGTCCTTGGCGCTCATTTTCGCGGTGACGTATATCTCATTCACAGGCGTATAGTAGCGCACCCAGGGATAGCGCATAGCCACCGCGCCCGCGTATTCCGCAAAATGCACCGGAAGCTCCGGGTTCTGGAAATCACCTATCCACGCCGGCACGCCGAAGTGCAGCAAGTCAAGAATGGGCGTGATGCCGAGGCGCTGCATTTCCGTCATTACCTCGTCGGCGAAGCGCCAGTCGTATTTGCCGGGCCCTTTGTGAATCTTATAGTAGGGCAATCCGTAGCGAAGCACCTTCAAACCTAATTCCTGCACGAGGCGCAGGTCTTCTTTCCAGTAATCGTAATGCCCGCATTCCGCCAGCATATCGCGACGGATGTTGCCTTTGCGGATCGTCGGGTAGGAGCATTCTATGCCAGTGGCAAACAGGAAATTCCCTTTGTATCCGTCCGGCAATCCACTGCCGCTGGAGCCGGTCGCGCCGCCATGGTCGTCACCGAGATAGTTGTCGCTGCCGCGGGCTTTTTTGATGATTTCCAGGAAACTTTTTGAGGTAGGCATTGTGTAAGTGTTTTATATGGGAGCGGGTTACTTTCCCTGTTTGAGGGATTGAAGAAACCGGACGGCAGTACGTAGCGAAAGCGCCATAATCGTCAGCGCTGGATTGGCGCTCAAGGCGCTTGGAAAAGTAGAATTGTCGGAGACGTAGAGATTCGGAATATCGTGGCTGCGGCCGTCCCTGTCAATAACCGAATCCGCGGCTTCGGCTCCCATTCGGCAAGTGCCGATAGTATGGGCGTAGCGCGGGAATGCCCACAGCTCCTGAGCGCCTGCGCGTTCCCAAATGGCGCGCATCAGCTTTTCGCCGTGGGCGGTCATGCGCTTTTCGTTCTCGCCTGCGGTAAAATGGATGCGCGGCTTCGGCAGTCCGCGCTCGTCACGCTCTTCGCTCAGCTCCAAAAAATTTTGGACATTTGGCAGGCAGTCGCCGAGAATATTGATGCCTGCTGTATGGGTGTAGCCCTGCATGTGCGCCTTCAGCGCGGTGCCCCAAAGCCCCAGCCCACGCGCTACCTGCGTAGCATAGGTTACCGGCATCACGCCGATGGATTGAAGCAGATATCCGCCGGCAAAATCCGCATCTGCAGGCCGGTGCGTGTCCTCGGAAATCAGCGCGCCGGGAATACCTTTCCAGGGATGGATAGTTTGTGCAAAGCGACCCCAAAGCTGTACGCCAGTGTGCGCCATGAAGTTTTTGCCAACCTGTCCGTTGCTGTTGGCGAGGTCATTCATCAATAACAATCGTGGTGTCTCTATAGCGCCCGCGCAAAGAAAAACGGCTTTACATTTTTGACGATGTTCGCTGCCTTCATGCTCATAAATCACAGCGCTGATATTACCGGCGGCATCTCTTTCAAAAGATGTAACGAAGCAGTCCGGACGCAGCTCCGCGCCATGATACAGGGCCAGCGGAATGTAGGTTACATCCATGCTGCCTTTAGCGCCGGTGCTGCATCCTGCCTGGCAGAAGCCCCGGTTCGTGCAGGCGGCGCGCTCACCAATTCCCTCCCGGTAATAAGGCTGGGAGAGCGCCGCATTCGGCGCGGGCGACGTGTGGATGCCGAGGCTTTCACAGCCGCGCTGCATCAGCTGCGCCGCGCCGTTTAATGGCAAGGGCGGAAGCGGATAAGGGTTTTTCCGCGCCGCGCCCCAGGGATAGTGCGCAGGGCCGGAAATACCAATCGTCTGTTCTACCTCGTCATAATAAGGTTCCAGGTCGTCGTAGGAAAGCGGCCAGTCTTCACCGACGCCAAAGTCTGTCCTCAGCCGGAAATCATCAGCCTGGGCGCGCGGCGTGTAGGCTGTGAAATGCAGCGTTGAGCCGCCCACGCCGGTGCCGCTGTTGTTGCTGCCGAAGGCGAGCGGGTCGCCACCGGCGCTCAGGCGCTCATCTTTCCAGAACAGCGCATCCTGTCCTACTTCGTCCGTCGCAAAATCTGCCGGCGGATTCCATTGCCGGCCTGCTTCCAGCGCCACGACTTTCAGGCCCGCGGCAGCCAGCCGCGCAAGCAGCGGCGCGCCGCCGGCGCCCGTGCCTATCACCACGGCATCTACCGCTTCTGTCGCAGAATATGTACGCATTTGCTCTTCCTGACGGGTATAATAACTCAGAGACCGCTGTAATCGCGCTGCTCTTCCAGACCGATGTAATGCCATCCTCGTGCATCCGCAAAGGACAAGTCTCCAATGAGGCGTTTCGCAACCGGGTGACTATAGTAAAGCGCCGTAACGGCGGCGAGCAGCTCTTCAAAAAAACGATGCGGCGATATTTCGCGCCATATACTGCTCTGCGCAGTGCCTTGCTGAACGGCGGATAGCACCTCATCCTGTTCTTCCGGCGCAATCCATTGAAATGGCGCGCCAAATAGTGCATTAGCGCTTCGGAAAACGCCTTCCATTCCAAGAGGATACATTTTCCAGTCGGGCGGCAGCGCATCATAACGCCAGCCTTTACCGCTGCCTTCGTTCAATTGCGTATCCAGCAAGCCGGCAAGATCAACGCATTCTCCCGGCCCATCCTGAGGGATCAGGCGTGCGCAAACGGCTTTCAAAGTCTCAAACTGCGCTTCGCTGAAAAAGGAAGGCGTGGCAACGGCGGGGTGCGCCATTCGTTCCTGCAGAATGGCGCGCGTATGCACCGTAACAGCACCGCTCGCTAAGATCTCACTGAAGCTTTTGGGCAAATGATTAGACGGTCTCATTACGCGTCGCTTGAAAGCTTGCCGCCGGTTACCTGCACAAGGCTGCCAGTCATAAAGGAGCCGTCGGATGATGCGAGCAGTACGTAAGCGGGCGCCAGCTCTTCCGGTTGTCCGGGCCGCTTCAGCGCTACTTCATGACCGAAATTTTCCACTTCTTCAATCGGCATGGTGCCAGGAATATTGGGCGTCCAGACCGGCCCGGGCACCACGCAGTTTACACGGATGCCGCTCTCGCCCAGCGTCTGCGCCAGCGAGCGTGTAAATGCATGAATCGCCCCTTTCGTCGCAGAATAATCCACAAGAATCGGGATGCCGGTCATGCCTACGATGGAACCGGTATTGATGATGGCATCGCCTTTCTTTAGGTGCGGCAGCGCAGCCTGCGCCATGAAGAAGTAGCCGAAGATGTTTGTCTCAAACGTGCGGCGCAATTGTTCTTCCGTGATGTCCAGAAAATCTTTCTGTGCCATCTGATAGGCTGCATTATTGACAAGGATGTTCAGGCTGCCCCATTCTTTTAGAACCATTGCCACAGCAGCTTTGCATTCGGCGGATTGGCGAACGTCCTTTTTAATCAGCAGGCACTTGCTGCCACGCTCTTCGCAAAGGCGCTTCGTCTCCTGCGCGTCTTCATCATTTTCATTATAGAGAATAGCGACCTGTGCGCCTTCTATGCTAAAGCAAATAGCAACTGCCCGGCCGATGCCACTGTCGCCTCCGGTTATGAGGGCAACTTTATCCTTCAGCTTGCCGGCGCCTTTGTATTCGCTGAAGCTCGTGTCCGGCTGCGGCTCCATGGCGTGTTGCTTAGCAGGATAGGGCTGCTTCTGGCCCTTCATATCTTGCGCCGTAGGATATTCTTTTGGCTTGCTCATGGATGTATTTGTGTTATGGATGGCAAACAAATCATGCCTTCCCATCTAACGTTTTT
The DNA here is from genome assembly GCA_965246765.1 of Chitinophagaceae bacterium. GTDB lineage: Bacteria > Bacteroidota > Bacteroidia > Chitinophagales > Chitinophagaceae > UBA1952. The sequence continues at coordinate 471,431 of CBDFFJ010000003.1, read as the reverse complement.
ATCACGGAAGGATAACAGGGCAGTTCCTTGTGGTCTGCCGCAAGTGCAGGCTTGCGCATCTTGTAGCCGAGCCAGAAATGATACAGGTAAGCAGCCAGCAACATAGCTCCCACAGGTGCGGCAAAATATATCCAGAGATGCTCCCATGCTCCCGCTGCCGCATCGCCGGAGAAGGAACGCGCGGGGTTCATGCTCATTCCGGAATAGGGCAGCTCAAACGTGAGGAACGCGCAAAGCAGCAAAGCAATGATGAGCGGCCCGGCTTTTTCCAGTCGCTTAGAGCTTGCGGTAACAAGAATTGCGGCCATTAGCAGGAAAGAGATAATGAGCTCAGCGACGACTGCCGCGCTGCATCCATGCGGCGGCTGCGGCTCCGTTGCGCCAAAGTGGATGTCGGGATGACTGAACCATTCGTATAACGTTGCTTTAAGCAGGAATGAAGCCGCAGCTGCGCCGGCAAACTGCGCGGCGATGTACCCGATAACGTCACGACCGCGCATTTTGTTCAGCATCCAGAATGCGAGCGTGACGGCGGGGTTCATGTGTGCGCCGCTGCGTTTGCTGATGAGCCTCACTGCCGCAAACGTGTACAAGCCGATGCCAATGCCGAGCAGGAAATGGCGAAGCAAGGGCTGCGTGCCGATGAAGCCCTGCTTGCCGGGCAATTCAGGGTGCTCAAAGAAAATGGAAATCAGGCCCGCGACGAGTACGAAGCCGAAAAGGCCCGCCGCTTCCATCCCGTAGGCGCTCCAGCGGCTTGTTGCTTGTTGCATGCTTCATTATTGAAATTATACTGCCACCGGAATTTCTTTTCGTACGGCGTTATGATCGGATGTTAATCTGAAGCTGTATTCACCCTGCGGTACGGAATAGCATACGCCGCCTCGGACGGTTAGGAGGCTAAAAGTAACGGGGCCCGCACTGCGTTTTAGCCCTGTTTCAAATTACAATAGTATCGTTAGAATTTGGCGAGGTTTTCCAGGCGTCGTGGCTGATGTTTTAAGAAGAGCAGCAGCATCCTGTTTCACTAAAACAATCTACAAGATGCGAAAACTCACAACAGCGCTGGCACTGCTCGGCGGTCTCCTTTCACTGTCCGAAACAGCTGCGGCGGCCAAAGGCAAGATTGCCGGAGAAATCATTTACGTCCAGACCAATGGGTACGATGGCAATGGAAATGCCGTGCTGGCTTATCGCCACTCCGGCGGCGGCAGGCTGAAGCAAATCCCGGGTAGCCCTTTCAAAACCGGTGGCTCCGGCATAGGCAACCCGATGCAGATGCTTGGGCCTTCGGACAGCGATTTTGAGCTGTGGCTTACCGGCGACAAACATTTTCTGCTGGCGGTTAATTCTGGCAGCAACAACATCACGGTGTTCCGCGTGGCAGACGATGGTCGCCTGTCGCCTGTGCCCGGCTCACCTTTTTCTTCAGGCGGCGAGACGCCGGTGAGCGTCTGCGAATCGGGCGGCAATGTCTATGTCGTGAATAAAAGCCAGAACCCGGAAAGCCCGACGAGCAGCAGGCCGAATTACACGACGTTCCGCATCAATGCAGAAGGGCAGCTCTCGCCGGTGGAAGGCGCAAAGCTGGAGACGACGATGGGCTCATCGCCCGCCCTGACGCTGCTGTCTAATGATAAGCGCTTCGCTTTCGGAACGGATTTTCTGGGTTTTATGGTGCAGCCGCCGGTGGGCACGCTACGGTCGTTCACGGTGAAGAACGGCGTGCTATCGTCAGTTGGTGAGCCGATGACTATTCCGGAAAAAGGCGGTGCACTCGGGCTGTGGCAACATCCTTCCGCCAATGTGTTGTATGTGGGATTTCCGCTGGCCGGGAAGGTGGGCGTTTACAACATCAACCCGAAGAGCGGTGCGCTGACCTACAGCTCCGCGCTGATGGCCGGACCTGCCGCCTGCTGGATACGCACAAATAAATCCGGAAGCCACCTGTATGCGCTCAACTCCGGCGAGAACACGATTTCGGAATTTAATTCCACGAATGCGGCAGCGCCAAAGCCGATTGGCAAGCTGACGCTGAAGAAAGCCGGCCCGACCTACACGGACATGGGTATGCCCTTCAAAACGAGCCAGGATTTTGCCTTCACGCTCTCTACCGATGAGAAGTGCATGTACGTGGTCTGCCAGCACACAAACAAGGATTTCAGCGTCGGCAACTTCAACTACCTGCATGTGGTAAACATTGCCGCCGACGGCACGCTGAGCGAGCCTGCCGACCCGGTGCAACTGCCGGTGGCGAATACGGTGCGGCCTAAGGGGGCGGTGGTTTATATGATGCGGTAAAGATGGTGTGTATGGTGAATGAGCCGCTTCGGGTGATTTTCGGGGCGGCTTTTCTTGGCGATTTACGGCATTAACTCAAAGGCTATTGAAATCATTCACATTAAGCCGCCGGAAGTTGTAATCCTTCGTGTTAGCCATAATAAATGCGAGCATTAAGGACAATGCATTTGCGGCAATCAGTACATCGTATGGCTTACTGCTTTTGTCCACCAGATATTTTGCAGCAAGCTGTGCGGCCACGTCAGACGCAGATGTATCAAATGGCTTCAGCAGCAATTTCTCAGGTACTTACGTGTATCTGCCTTGCGGTGCAGCAACGTACCTGCCATCACCTCTACGTAAGCCAGCGTGCTGACGTAAAGAACTAAGGAGCAGCGTCAGCCGCGAAAATGTGATACGGGTTTTAAGCATAGTCAGCGATTTAGATGCTCCGGTTAAAGCTATTGAAAATCGGCCATTATCTCCATTGTATAATCGCCTGCAAGCGCAAGTCAGTTTACTTGATTACCAGGTAATGAAGCAGCACCGAATCGGGAGCGAGCTTCGTCGCCAGCCAGCGCCGCAAACGTTTTTGCTCCGGCGGCGGCAATGGCATTTTGCCGCTCATCACCAGCATTACAATGCTGTCTGCGCGGCGCAGCGTATCAGTGCGGATGATGGGCGATTTGACGATGCTGTAGGCGGCAATCTGGGGGAAAAGCGCTTGCAGTTCGGCTTTGAGGTCTGGCAGCTTTGGCGGCAGCGGCGGTGGTATTGGAACCGGCGCCGCCGAGTCTTCTTGCTTAAAAATCTCATCAAGAATGTTCGCCCTTATTTGCGCAAAGTCTATGTCTTTACGTGCGTCCAATCCCTGCCGCAGCACAAGCTGTGCACCCTTTAGATTGTATTCGGGAAGCTTTTTTCTGAGCGTATCAATCCGGGCGGAGTCCAGCGTTTCGCCTACAAGCAGGAGCTCTATCGCCGGCATCTTCTTTCGCTCAAATAGAAAATTCCTGCTCACTACCTGCGTGCGCGGAAACCGGAATTCCTTCCGCACGAAAGCCTGCGCATTGCTTTCAAAAACCGCCTTTTGAACAATCCTGTAAGCAAGCCAGATGCTCGGCGCAACCGTAATGACAACCACCAGCCAGATATAGCGCGCCATGCGTTTGCGCCGGGCCTCGCCCTCAAACTCACGCCGGTGAAACTTCATAAAGCGCAGCACAAGCAGTGTAGCAATGCAGATAAAAACGCTGTTGATGAAAAACAGATAAAATGCGCCAAGCAGAAAGTAAAAATGTCCGGTTGCCAATCCGAAGCCTGCCGTGCAAAGCGGCGGCATAAGCGCCGTGGCTATGGCTACGCCGGGAATCACATTGCTCTTTTCGCGCCGTGTAGCGCCGACGGCTCCTGCCATGCCGCCCGCGAATGCAATCGCCACATCCCAAATGGTGGGCGTGGTGCGCGCCAGCAATTCCGAATTGGCATTGTGCAGCGGCGTGAAGAAGAAGTAGATGGTTGAGGTGATGATACTGATGAAAACGGCGATCGCCAGATTTTTCAGCCCGCGCCGCACAATGTCAAAGTCGGCGATGGCTATGCCAAGCCCCACGCCCATAATCGGCCCCATGAGCGGCGAGATGAGCATCGCGCCGATAATCACCGCTGTGGCGTTCACATTAAGCCCGACAGAGGCTATAATGATGGCGAAGATGAGCGTCCACAGGTTGGCGCCACGAAAAGATATATTGCGCCTGATAGACTCAACGACCTCTGTCTCCGTATCGCGGTCGGCGTCCAGATTAAAGTAGTGGTGAAAAAGGTCGTTGAGGCGGCTCATGAATGATTACTGCTGGATGCAAAGTATGCAGCGCGGCGATTTTTCAGCAGGGAAGCTGCCATTGTTCCGCTGTTCATTAGCCATTTGCAAGAGATATCCGGCGAAGAATAAGAGCGCGGCCAATAAAAAAGCGCGGCCAATCGGCCGCGCTTCACTATCGTAAGGCGAGAGGCTTTACATCTTCTCGTCCATCATCATCATTTTGCCGTCCTTGTCCATTACGTTGCCGTCGGCGTCCATCATCATGCCGTCCTTCATCATCATCTTCTTGCCGCCGCTCTTCATCATGTAGTGGCCGTCCTTCATCATCATCATCTTGCCCATGGTCATGTCCTTATCCATCATCATGGACTTGCCATCCTTCATCATCATCATTTTGCCGTCCTTCATCATAGCCATGCCGTCCTTCATCATGCCCATGTCGCCGCTCATCTTGCCGCCGTCCATTTTACCACCCTGCATCATCTTGCCGTCGGCGCCCATCATGTTGCCCTGAGCGTCCACCATCTGGCCTTCGCTCATCATCATCTTGCTGCCGTCGCTGTGCATCATGTTGCCGTCCATCATCACTTTGCTGCCGTTAGGATAGCTCATGTCTTTGTCCATCATCATCATCTTACCGCCGCTCATCATCATCATCTTGCCGTCCTTCATCATCACCATTCCGTCGCTCATGCCGGCGGGCGCCATCATGTTATTGTCCATAGCTGCGGGCGGAGCGGCCATTGCCATGCTGTCAGTTGTGGTGCTTGTGCTCGTTGTAGCGTCATTGTTGCAGGAAGCAAGGCAGGCTGCGGCTGCGAACAGAAGTAGTGTCTTTTTCATGTGCTGTGTTTTTGTTGGTTGGTTGGTTGGTTAGAATGATAAAGCGGTTGCCGCCCGGGAATGGCAGAATTTTACGGCGCAAAGGAACGGCGCGCATTTTTTAAAGTTCTCACAGGAGTCTAACGTTTACCTCGCCGTTGTCAAAGCAGCGCATTATACAGCAACCACTTCCATCCTTATTTCAAAGCGTATATGGCTGTCGTATTCCATGACGCGTAGAGGATAATGATGCAGTTGCAGGATGCGCTTGACAATGGTCAGGCCAATGGAAGGCCTGCCGGTGTTTGCCGTAGGCGCGTCATTCCCATCCTGCGCATTCAGCCAGGCCAGCAGCTCGGCGGGCAGGTGCGTGCAGCGGTTTCTGATGGAGAAAACAAGCAGGCTTCCTTCGCGCGAAAGCTCGGCGGTTACGATTTCCTTATGCGGCGAATACGCGACGGCGTTGGCCAGCAGGTTCTGCATCACGCGCTCCATCATGCCGATATCGGCGTTGACGTATGCGTCGTCCTTGCAGTCCTCACAATTTACGGTGATGCCTTTTGTGTCTGCCTGCATTCTAAAGCCTTCCGCGATTTCCTGCAAAAGCTCGGAGAACATAAACGGCTCGCGCTTCGGCTCAAAGGCTACAGAATCCATAGAAGACAGCTCGTATAGCTGCGCCACCATGTGCTCCAACTGATGGATTTTCTGCAGCACGAGGCCGCTGTATTCTTCGCCCTGCTGCGGCGTCAGGCTGCCGTCGCTGCGCTTCATGCTGAGCGTCTCCGCGTAGCCTCCTGCCGCCGAAAGCGGCGCACGCAGGTCATGTGTGATGCCGGCGATGAATGCCTTGCGATCGGCCTCGCTTTTCGTCAGGCGGTTGATATGATAGACCAGCATATCGGCCATCGTGTTGAATGCACCTTTTATCGGGCCGAGGCCGTCCTGCCGGTGAATGGTGAAGCGCGCGTCAAAATCTCCCTGCTGAAAACGTTCCAGCACATCCAGCACGCGGGTGAAGCGCCGCTGGATGCGCCGCACATAGAGCGAGCTTAGCAGCAGCGACAGCACAATGATGCAGGATACGGCGACGATGGAAAGAATGATAACGTGGTTGCTCAGCAGCATGGAAGCCACCTGCCGCGCTTCACTGCTGGCGAGGATAACGTAGATGTAGCCGAGCTTCCGGCCATTGCGGACGACCTCGGCGGCGGAGAAGATTTTAGGCTTATCCGGGTCACGCGGGTCGGGGCCTTTGATGTAATCTTCATTGCCCGCGGCTATATGCCTGCGGACCGGCTCCAGCGAGACTTTCCATAAACGGATGGAGGGCTTCTTGCTTTTCTCATAATAGTCAATCACCGCGCCACCCGTGTCTAAGAAATAGACTTCAGAATTGGGGCTAAGCACCATCGCATCGTGAAAGACGGAATCGGCCTTACGTTTATTCAATCCCTGCGCATTGAAGGGCGAGGTAAACTCGGCGATATGCGCGGCCACATCCTTATTAAGCAGCTGCGTGCTGCTTTCGTAATAATTCGTTGCGACGATGTAAGTGAGTGCAACGAACACTACTGCCAGGGCGGTAATTATCCCCGCTACAAACAGGATGATGCGGCTGAACAGGGTAAGGCTTTTCGGCTTCATTCGGCAAAACGGTAGCCTGTGCCCCAGGCGGTGAGGATGTATTCCGGCTCGGCCGGATTCGGCTCTATCTTCAGGCGCAGGCGATTGATGTGCGCCGTCACGGTGTGCTCATAACCTGTAAACGCAACGCCCCATACGGACTGCAAAAGTTGCTGGCGGCTGAATGCCTTGCCGGGATTAGATGTGAGCAGGCACAGCAGGTCAAATTCCTTCGGCGTCAGCTCCAGACGCTCGCCGCGCATGCTGGCCCGCTTCTTCCCGCGGTCTATAAAAATGTCGCGGAAGGAGATGTCCTCTTCCATGCCGGTGGTGTCCTTACCGGTTTCGGCACGGCGAAGCAGGGCTTTTACCCGCGCCAGCATTTCTTTAATAGAGAAAGGCTTGGTGATGTAGTCGTCCGCGCCCACCTCAAAGGCCAGCAGCTTATCGGCTTCCTCGCTGCGTGCGGAAAGCATGACAATTGGTATCTGCATATCGCGTCTGCGCACGGCTTTACAGATTTCAAAGCCGTCCACATCGGGGAGATTTATGTCTAAAATAAGCAGGTCAAACTGCCGGGTGAAGGCCTGCGTGTAAGCATCCATGCCGGTGTCCCATACCTCCAGCTCGTATTCAGGCGCAGTCAGGTGCAGGCTCAGGAGCCTATAGATGTCCGGGTCGTCTTCTACGAGCAGGATTTTTTTCATGATTTACGGTCAATGCAGCCCGGAGAACTCAGCCGGAATGACTGCGTCTAAATTAAGCGGCCCCTGAAAGTTATTGCGCGGCGGACAAAATAAATAGAAAGCCGTGATGGTTTTGTGAGATTCTGGAGCTGCGGCTATTCGGTGTGCGGCGTGGATGCCTCGGCATGGCCGGGTTTAAGCGGCAGCCTCAGCATAGAAACACAAAGCTGCTCCCGTCTGTCCTTTATCCCTTTTTGCCCGTCTTATGCAATATCCCAACGCAACACAGTACGGCTTGAAGAAAGCACTTCTACTCGCCTGCGCTATGCCGGCGCGGTAATGGGCCATTACGAGAATGGCAGTATCATTCTGCATGAGCCGGCCGCCGTGCCTGAGCACATCCGGGTGATTGTTACATTCCTTTCCCGTGATGAAGCAGTGGTAGTCGGCAAGGAACGCATCCCCGGAAGCGTGAAGGGTCGCATCTGGATGGCCGACGATTTTGACGCGCCACTTGACGACTTAAAGAAATGCGTGTAATTGCGAGGCGAAAGTATCTGCTGGATACGGTTTGTTGAAGGGTCTTCCCATTTGTCACCACGTGCCGAATCACTCATCCGCGACCCTGCAAACGAAGCTCTGTTCAGCCGGATTAGCTTGCTTGAGATGACTATTAAGAACCTATCCAGAAAATAGCCCACTGCGACTTTTGTCATCCCGGAACGAGAACTAAAAAACTGATGTGCTCAATAGTAAAAGTTCCCGTTCCGGGATGACAAAAGATTGGGAAAATAATCTGCAATAGCCTTTTCTGGACAGGCGCTAAGATTCAGGTTGGTAAGCTCTCCATCCTAAGCGCCGATGTACAGGCCTTACACCAGCAGGCTTTAGACGATGGAATCAGATTTCTTCTACTGCTCAACCCTACGTGTTTGCCTACAACAGCGTGCCTTTTTTCCCGGAGCACCGCGACCCCATTGACCGCCTGCGCACATAGTTCGAGCAAGGAGCACGACCAAGGCCTGCCGCCCGCCCCCAATGCGAAGGCCGCGACGAAGCATCGTCGCAGGCCTTTTACGCGGTAATTAAGGCTCGCTGACAACACGCATCAAAAACGGGGAAAGGCATTGAAGTTTTTGTGAGATGCTGAGCGATAAGCATTTCTATACACGTGTAAATGCAGGTTTTTCAGCAGCGTATTAAAGCGGTATGCAATCGTTAGCCTTCTGTGAGGCTTTTAGCCCTTCACGGCTTACTCTTTTAGACTTACGAATAAGACTTGTTTAACCAAACACGCATTACATCATGAAAAAGCTAACAATTATTCTTATGGCGGCAGCCTGCTTCAGCGCCTGCAAAAAAGACGAAGGCGGCGGCAGCGACGACGGCTACAAGGGCTACATCTATACCAGCAACAATGCAACCAGCGGCAACGGCATCATCATGATGGGCCGCAAGGCCGATGGTACATTGACCGAGCTGCCCGGCTCGCCTATGGCAACCGGCAGCGCCGGCGACGCGGCAGACGACGACTTTGACCATCAGAACGGCCTGCGCATTATCGGCGATTATCTATTGGCGGTAAATGCCGGAGCAAATCCAACGAATGGAACGATTTCCGTATTCAGAATGAATCGCGCAAACGGCAGCCTTACGCAGATAGACCAGAATCCGTCAACACCTACAATGGACAATATGGATTCGCGCGGCGAGCGCCCGGTGAGCATCGCCGCGAAAACTGTCGGCAGCAACACATGGATAGCCGTCGGCAACCAGCATTCAAACCCCAACTACCAGAAGCCGACCAAAGAGCAGCATGGCATGGTGGTGAGCACGCCAAACCGCAATGTTGCCATATTCGCAATGGACGCCGCCACCGGCATCCTGACTTTCAAAAATACCGGCGCTACCTACATGGACGGCACGAACGGCGGGCCGACCAATGTGGACTTTAATGCCGACGGCAGCCAGATCGCGGTCTCCACTTGGGGCGTTACCCACTTCGCTACGCCGGAACCGGACCTTGCGCTGCAAAAGCCGGGCAGATTGTACATCTACAGCTTCGCCGATGGCGCAATGACGCAGACGGGCATGTATGAGGAAGTGGGCGTGTCCGGCAATATCGGGTTCTCCTGGAGCCCCAACGGCAGCCTTATCTACCTTACCAACTTCAATCTGCATTCGTCTAAAGAAGATTACAGCGTGACGGTACACAACAGCACCACAGCCGCGCTGGTGCAGCATTTCGCAACCGGGATGCGCAATGATGAGAACTGCTGGACATGGGTGAGCAACGATAAAACGAAGCTGTTTACTGCTGCGTTTACGGAGAATACCGTCAGCGTATTTGATATCGCCGGCGATGGAAAATTGTCGGTATCGCTTACCCCGAACTACTTCCTTCGCAGCGGCGTGCCGGAAGAAGACACGAAAGACCTGTACCAGTCTTTGGATGGCTATCTATATAACTCCGGCGCATTTATGAGTCACACCGTTACCACCTTTAAAGTGGCAGGCAACGGCGCGCTGACCGAAATTTCCGGCTCGCCTTACAAAGTGCCCAGCTCAGTCGGTAAAAGCAAGCTGGAGCATGCTTATATCGGGCTGACGGGCTTTGATAAATAGGAGCGAAGCGGTAGGCGCTCGCAGCAGGCAAATCAGAAGGTTTACATACGGAAGGCCGAGTCCCGAAGGGACGATCGAAATAATAGCCAGGGATTTTAATCCCTGGAAAGCGGGCGGCAGTAAAAATCCCACGTCGCACCTACATACATCATCGCTATGAAACCAAAAATCAAACGCCTGCCGGCTATAGCGATGCTAATCGGCGCGCTGTTCGTGCTGGTCGTTCATAATGCCTGCGGCGACCGCAGCGCAAAAAACATTCAGGACAAAAAGCCTGGCACAGCGAGCAACGGGCCCGCGGACACAACAATACGCAAGCCCGACGTGCTGGGCGATGCCGGGCGTGGAAAGGATGTCTTCCGCTTTGAGACTTTTGGCAACGAAGCATTCTGGACAAAGGCCATGCGCTGGCAGCAGGGCGTGGTACAGGCGCAATACACGCCGAAACAGATGCTGCAAATAGGCCTGCAGATAGATATGGAATCGCCGGGCCTGGACGCGGGCCTGCGGCAAAAACTGACGGAAGAATTTAAGACCGACCTGTCGCCCCAGAATGCGCCGCTGCTCAACAATCTTCAGACAACGATTGCCCTGCTCAACGCAAACGCCTTTATCGGCGTTGTGACCAAAGACAACAACCACGACGGCAGGCTCAGCATGATGGAAGGCGACATGATTGGCGTGAGCTGCGCCATCTGCCACACAGTTACTGACAAGTCGGTCTTTGACCTGCCGGGCGCAGGCTCTGCCGGAAAGCGCATTGACGGCCCGGCGGCGCTGACCTTCAACATGGGGCGTTTTCTTGCGCTGGCCGCCAATTCCCGCGCGTATTACCCGAACATGCAGCAGATTTTCGCGGGCGTTTCTATTGGACGCGCGGCGCGTGGAATGAGGCCAAATTCTACGGAGGCGGAGGTGGACGAATACCTGAGCGACCCGAAGCTTTATCCCATCGGCACGTTTGATGAAACCTCGGATGGCAATGGTAATTCCGTAAAGAATGTGCCGCTGTTCCGGCAGGATTTGGCCAAGCCTTACGGTACCTCAGGCGAGTTTGAAACCTTCGCCGATATCAGCAATTCGTCCTTCACGACCAACCTTGACCTCACCACGCTTGCGACGCCTGAAGGGCTGGAATTTCTGAAAGGCCTTGGCGGCCCGGCGGGCGCACAGATTCATAAAGAGTACAAGCAGATTCTGGAAGAAACCGGCGTGACCGGCTACCCATTCGTGCAGGCGAAGGCGCAGGGCAAGCCCGGCGAGCTGCAAAACATCGTGGGCCGCCGCGTGGACGACGGGAAGCTGCACGACATGGCAGCCTATGCCTTCGCGCTCAAAGCGCCGTCCGCACCGAAGGTGGATGCCGCGCTGGCTGCGAAAGGCCGCGAGCTATTCCGTAACAACTGCACAAGCTGCCACAATGTGGACCAGAGCAAGCCCGTGCCCGCCACGCTTGTTGACCTGAAAACGCTTTGGCCGGGATATGCGGCTATTGTGGTTGGATTGCGCGGTAATAAAGCGCTGACAAAAATCATGAACAGTCCCGGCGACTTTGACGACAAGATGGTAATTGTGGACGCCAGCGGCCACGGCGGGCCGAGAGGCAATGCGCTGCCGCTGCTGCTTGACCTTGCAAGAACAACGGTGTTTCTGCACGATGCGTCGGTGCATAGCCTGGATGAGCTGTTAGACCCGAAGCGCGGCGATACATCGCCCCACCCTTTTTACATCGCGGATAAAACACCGCGCGCGGCAATGATAGAATTTCTGCGCGGGCTGGATGCCAGTCCTGTAGAAGCAAAAGTTGCTATCGCCGGAAAATAAGCACCGGAAAAAATTCTTAAAAACCCTAACAATGAAAACGATTAAACTTCTTGGCTTCCTAGCCATTGCGCTTGTATTTATCGGCGCTTCCTGCAAAAAGGATTCTGATTCCTCAACCACCAATGCCGGCTATCTGTATATGCAGACCAACGGCACCCAAAATGAAATGATACTGTATGCGCGGGCAAGCAACGGCACGCTCTCCGAGCTGCAGCGCGTGACCACCGGCGGCGCAGGCTCGGGCCTCTACAAACCCATCAGCGACCAAGCGAGCGCGCCAAATGCTTTTGAAGGCGTGAAGAGCGTGATAATGACCTCCGACCACAAATATCTCTTCACCACCAACGGCGGCAACAACTCCGTTTCCAGCTTTAAAATAGGTGAAGACGGCAAGCTGACGCTGATGGATGTGCAGCCCACCGGCCAGCCAGTGAGCGGCAAGAGCGGGACGGCAAAAAGCCTTGCATATGCAGAAGGCACAAAGACGCTTTATGTGTGCCATGCCTTCGGCCCCGACCACATCCGCGCATTCTCGGTAAGCGACGGTAAACTGACACAGAAGTCGGGCAGCTACACGGTAAACGTGGGCGCGAAGACCGACCGCGTGGCTACTGAATGTGTGCTCACGCCCGACGCAAAATTTCTCATGGTGGACATTCTTTTTGATAAGCGCCCGGGGATGAAGCCCGACGGCACGCCAGACCTTGCGGTTGCCAATATGGTGGACAAAGACGGACTGGTAATCTTCCCCGTGAATGGCGACGGCAGCCTCGGCGCAGCACAGTTCACAGACGCAGGTGGGGCGGCGGCTTTTGATATCGCATTCATGCACGGCAGCAATACGCAGTTCATCAACGGATACGCAGCTTCCGGCGGCATTGCGATGTGCAGCATTGACGGAACAGGCAAGGTGACGTGTGGTCCGGTAACGAAAATCAACCAGTCCATTGGTATGCCATCCGAGCTGTGCTGGATAGCTATTACGCCCGACAACAAACAGGTAATCGCCACCTTGTTCGGCTACAGCTACGTTTCAACGTTTAAAATTGACGGCAGCACTATCACCGTGGCGCAAGACCCGGCGGTAGAGGCAGTGCCCGGCGACGGCACTTTTAAAGCCTTAGACATGGTGGTATCCAGCGGGCCAAACGATAGCTGGATAAGCCCGGACGGGAAATTCTACTACCAGATTTATCCCAACGCATCCAAGCTCATTTCCTACCGGATTAATGATAACGGCAAGCTGGATAAAGTCGGCGAGCAATCGATACCGTACAACACACCACAGGGGATGATGGGCTATTGATTTAAAGAACCGCAGCTGAAAACCACCTCATGGAATACAACAAGCTAAGCCCCGAAGAAGAGCGCATCATCGTCCGCAAGGGCACAGAGATGGCATTCACGGGCGAATACAACGACCACAAGGAAGCCGGCACCTATGTGTGCAGGCGCTGCAATACGCCGCTCTACCAATCGCAGGATAAGTTCAGCTCCGGATGCGGCTGGCCGTCCTTTGACGACGAGATTCCCGGTGCTGTAAAGCATGTGCCCGACCGCGACGGCCATCGCATAGAAATCGTATGCGCTACCTGCGATGCGCATCTCGGACATGTGTTCAAAGGCGAGCGGTTCACGGAAAAGAATACGCGGCATTGCGTGAATTCGGTCTCCCTTAAATTTATACCCGCCGCATCATGACCACCGACGTAAAGACAGAACGGGCTATTTTCGCATCAGGCTGCTTCTGGGGCACAGAATACCATTTTCAAAAAGCGCCCGGCGTCGTCTCAGCCACGTCCGGCTATACCGGCGGACATAAGAATTCGCCGACGTACGGAGAAGTCTGCACCGGCAGAACCGGACACGCGGAAGCCGTGGAAGTGATTTTTGACCCTTCGCAAACCTCCTATGAAGCGCTGGCAAAGCTGTTTTTTGAAACCCACAATCCCGGCCACATAGACCGGCAAGGCCCTGATGTCGGCACGCAATACCGCTCGGCAATATTCTACCTGGATGATGCGCAAAAGGAGATGGCAGAGCGCCTTATCGCACTCCTGAAGGCCGGCGGGCATAAGGTGGCAACCGAAGTAACGAAAGCGGACACGTTCTGGAAGGCGGAGGACAAGCACCAGCAGTATTATACAAAGACCGGCGGCAGCCCTTATTGCCATACCTACCTGCGGAAGTTTTGAGAAATTGCCTTCAGCGCCCGCCGAAAATAACCGAAGGTTGTTCACTTGTGTCCGGGTTCAATTTCAGACTGGATAAAACCAGCATACACTTGTTAGGCTTTCGTGAGGTTTCGCGGCATTAATGGCTTGGTGTTTACAGCATCATGGGCGGCAGCCGTAGCGCATACGCCATCTCACCAAATCTATTCTATGCAAAAGCTCAGCAGCATTATAATTATCACGCTCTTTGGGGCACTGGCGTTTACCGCCTGTAAGAAAGATTCCGACAACAACAGCGCGGGCGCGCAGCCTGAGAACAAGGCAACCGGCCTCGGCGCACTCACGGGCATGCTGGACCACAGCAAGCTGACAATGACCAGCGTCATCCAGGTGGACCTTGATCACAATATTGCCCGCCTGCCTCTGTACAAAGGCACTTATAATGGCAGCACAGTTTGGTTTGTGCGCACTGACGTATCGGACAAGGCCCTTGCATCCCAGCTCGGTCTGAACTTTTCGCCGCGTCTCGTGAATGGCGACAACGGCTGCGCATCCTGCATCCAGACGGTTACTTCAACCGACCCCATTCCGGGAAATGCGCCTGTAGCTTTTGCCGGCACGGTTGATTTTAGCCCGGTTCGCGAGCTTGTCCCCAGTGCGACGGGCTTCCCACCTTCAAAGGCATTACCGGGCTCCATAGCGGGGCCGGGCTACAGCGACCTGATTCGTGTTCAGGGCAGCAATGTAGTGTACAATGCGCCCATCATCGCGGTCGGCGATGGGCCGATGGACGTGAGCGAAGCGCACACCAATACCCATGACCGCGTGGTAGCCATTGATATTGTGAACAAGACCGTTGACATGCAGTTTATCCGCGCCTTCTCACATGGCAAAGACATCTTTTACCTGTCGTTCGGCTCGTCCGGCGCCCTTTCTTCGGTTCTTGAGCGTGGCACATTCGTCCCGGTAATGTCCGGCATTCCTTTTCCGAACGATGACGAAAATCCGAAAGGTGCGCGCAGCTCCATCTTCACTTTTGCCAACGGCAAGCGCGGCATGAACGACCCGAATGCGCAAGGGCTTATGCACGTCATCCTGGATAATCCACCCGGCCAGCTGAGCTTTCAGAATGCAGCCTTGCTGGAGTCATTGGGTAAGCTGGGCGACGCCCATAATGTGCTGGGCTCCTTCCCGACTTTAACCGACCAGCGGCTGCGCGAGCTATACTCGCCGCTTTGGGACCTGAACATCGCGGTATGGAGCGACGCTATAGTCGCGAATGGTACAAACTATGTGCAGTCCGACGCGAACACTGTCCGGCAGCTCGGCGCAAGCAAAGCAGTAACCAATGCAGGCGGCGCGAAGCTCAGCTCTGCCAACAACGTTGTCAACTGCCCGGTGATCGGCTTTGCCACTTCAGCTCCGAGCGAAGACCAGTCGTCCCGGCCACCGGCTGATTAATATCCTCCGTAACAACAAACAAAACCGCGCACGCAGCCTTACGCTGCACCGCAAAAGACTTTCTAAACCAAACCAACAAACAAACCAGCCATGAAAAAGCTACTCGCGCTCTGTGCGCTACTCGCCGTACTGTTTACGGCCGCACCCGTCCTGCAAGCGCAGGACAAGAAGATGATGATGAAGAAGGACATGGTGATGATGAAGGACGGCAAGATGATGATGATGAAAAAGGGCAAGTCCATGATGATGTCCAAGGACATGATGATGAAGGATGGCACCAAGGTGATGAAAGACGGCACCGTGATGATGAAGGACGGCAGCAAGAAGATGATGGCCGAAGGCGAAATGATGGATATGCAGGGCCACATGATGGATGCGAACGGCAAGATGATGATGGACGACAAGATGATGAGCAAGTAAGACGGTGTTTTGGAAAATCCAGAGGGTGCCTGTTTCTACGGGCATTCTCTTTTTATACTCAGTCAAAAAGCCGCTGTGCGCAAGACATGAAGACAAGAACATTACTGATTGCTGCCGGCATGCTGCTGGCCACGTCATGCGGCTATAGCCGTCAAAAAAGCGCAGCCGCGCCCAAAGAGCGAACAATGACCAACAACGTAAGCGTGATAGAGCTATTCACCTCCGAAGGCTGCTCCAGCTGCCCATCCGCTGACGCGCTGATGCCGAAGCTGCAGGAGCAGTATGGCGACAAGCTCATCATACTCGCCTTCCACGTAGATTACTGGGACAGGCTGGGCTGGAAAGACGCATTCAGCAAACCAGAATGGACGCGGCGACAGAATCAATATGCGTCCGCACTCGGCGCCGATAATATCTATACGCCGCAGGCGGTGGTAAACGGCAGCGGGCACATTACCGGCAGCAATAAATCCGGCGTGCAGGATCTGATTGGCAAAGGGCTGAGCAGTTCGCAGCCCATTGAGCTTACTGCAAAGAAGGACGGCGCGAATGGTGTTAGCGTTTCTTACAAGACTTCGTTGAAAAGCGGAGAAGTCGTGAACCTGGCGCTCGTGCAGCGCCACGCCACGACTAATGTGCGCCGCGGCGAAAACGGCGGGCGTAAACTGGAGCATTACAATGTGGTGCGGGATTTCAGCTCATCCAACCAAGGCAACGACTCCAAAACTTTTTCATTGCCGGATGGCCTGAACGCTGCGGATGTACACATCATTGCTTATGTGCAGCAGAGCGGCAATATGCACATCAGCGCGGCGCGGGAAACCGGAATTGAATAGGCGCTTATAGTCGGGCGCAACATAGTAATGCCGCGTCTTTAAGGCGCGGCATTGCTTTATCGTAAAGCGGCGAAGCCCTGATTAGAGCATATCCAGAAAATGAGGGGTCTGAACCCTTTCCCAAACTTTTGTCACCCCGCGGGGGTCTTTCATTCAGCTGCGAGCAAAGATTCATACGGAATGACAAAAGTCGCTGTGGCGTATTTTCCGGACAGGTTGTTAATTGCTCGCGTGCAGGCCAACCCTGTTGCCTTCAGTATCCATAAAGAAAGCCATATAGCCGGTCTGCTCGTCAATGAGCGTCCTCGGCATCATTACCTGGCCGCCGGCGGCTTCAATGCGGTCCTGCACATCCTGAATAGATGGGTTGGCGTTGAGGTACACCAAAGCGCCCTGCGCGGAAGGCGCGTGATATTCGCTCTTCACAAGCGCGCCGCCGACCTTGCCGCTGCCGTCGCTGCCGGAAGGGAACATAGTCATTTCCATCCCCATCATCTCCAGCGTGCTGAGGGATATGTCCATGATGGTCTCGTAGAATTTTTTGGCGCGGGCCGTGTCGGTTACGGGGATTTCAAACCAGTTGATAGCGTTGGTTGATTCGCTGATTTTTTCCGGCATAGTGGTGTGTTTTTATTGCCGTAAAGAAATAGAATCGCCCTGGGAAAGCTGCATTATTGCTGCGTGAATTTTCGGGTGGGGTTTTCTAAAAGAGGGTTCGGGATGATTTCCTGGATATCTGCCCGCTTAAAAAAAATGCTCGTGATAACAAGCATTTTCTCTCTGCATCTATGGAAGCTCAGCGAATCGTGCGGAGGTATTGCACATCCTTTTAAAAATCTTAAGTAAGCCGGTTTGAAAGCCAGTAACGCTCCCGCACGAAAAAAGCGCGGGCAGTTTAAGGCCGCTTACCCTTTTTCAAGGGCTTGCGCCCCTCAGGCCTTATCCTCCAGATAGCAATAAAACACGCTGCCGCCGCCTTCCTTGCTTTCCACAGTCACAAAACCATTGTGCGCCTCCGCCACCTTCTTGCAGATAGCCAGCCCCATGCCTGTGCCCTTATAGCTCTCCTGCGGGTGCAGCCGCTGGAACATCCCGAAAATTTTCTCCGAATACTCCGGCTCAAAGCCGATGCCGTTGTCCTTGAAGGTGATGCAGTGATACACGGCTTTTCGCTGAGCCAGATGGTGCGCCACCGTCTCGCCTCTCACCAGCGAATAGCTCACTTCCACCTGTGGCTGCGCGCCATCAGCGTGAAATTTCAGCGCGTTGCTCAGCAGATGATTGAACAAGAGGCCCAGCATCTCCGGATAGCCTTCTATCATAGGCAGCAGTTCCGGGCTTGATGAAATCCTGGCGCCGTCGTTTTCAATCTTCCGCTTGTTCTGCGTAATCGCCTTGTCCAGCAACTGCTGTAAATCCGCATAAGCTAACTTTTCTGATGGCGCCGCTACCTGCGCGAAGGTGGCAATGTCATCCGTCAGGAGGCCCATGCGCTGTGCTGCGCTCTGGGCGCGGCGCAGGTTGCTGCGGGCGACGTCGGAGATTTTCGCGCCTTCGTTGGTAGCCACCATTTCTATAAACGTGTAGATTTTGCGCAGCGGCTCCTTCAGGTCGTGAGAGGCAATGTGGTTAAAGGCGGCCATCTCCGCGGCGCGGCCTTCCAGCTCCGCGTTGAGGCGCTGCAGGCGCTGCTCCGCCTTTACGCGGTGCGCTACGTCATGTATCACCACCATCACGCCCGTTACGCCTCCATCCGACATCAGCGGAATGAAATGATGCTCGTAATAGCCGCCATTGTAAGCGCCCTTTTCTGTAGGGACGAATGATTTCAGGCCTTTCAGCGCCGCCACCAGCGCCTCCATGATGTGCGGATACTCTGCAACGCCGGTCACCACATCGGTAAACAAATTACCGATAGCGGCCTCCCGGCTGATACCGTGCGTCTGCTCGCAGGCGCGGTTCCATGCCGTTATTTTAAGGCTCAGGTTAAGGGCAAGAATCTGGTCAATGCTGGCCTCGTTCATCAGCACTGCAAGATGGGCTTCGTCCGGCTCGGCGGCAAGCTGCAGCGAGGAGGGCGGGTATTGGGTAGTTGTAATATGGTCGGCAGGCGCGGAAAATTGAGGCATAAGTATAACAGGTATGGCAAAACGTTTCGCGCAGAAGCCTGTGCGATTTTTATTAAGGCCGTAAATAGGGGGAAGATTCTGAGAAATGCCTGCAAGAAAAAGGCCAACTACATAGCCGCAACGCACGGGAAAAGCTCCGGCCACAAATATACAATTCCGTCACTAAATTGCAACAGGCTTCGGAATATCAGCGCATTATACTTCAACCTTATTGAGCTGCCCGTCCACCATTTCCAGCAGTTCCCGCTGCCGGAAGGGCTTCTCCAGGAAACCGTCGGCGCAGGCAACCTTTGCCAGCCGCCCTGCATGCGGCGTTGCCGATACCATAATCACGGGCACGTGCGCTGTCAGCGGCTGGGCCTTCAGGAAGCGACAGACATCCAGACCGTCCACACCAGAGAGCTGCTTGTCCATGATATAGATGTCGGGGACGGGGGCTGTGCCGTCCAGAATCGTGCTTGCGGAAGAAAGCACGATTGTCTCATAACCCGCGCGCTCAAAGATGAGGCGGAAGGCGTCCTGCATTCCCGGGTCATCGTCGGTAACCAATACTTTCTTCCTCATGATGAGATTTTCGCCTTCTTATTCAAAGTTGCCGCCAGACTGCGTCGCTTGTAGTAAAAGATGCGTTAATGCGTGAATGGCGGCATTTTACTGTGGCGTATGCTAACGCGTTTAATCCTGGCCAAAATGTAGTTCTCAGCAACTTTTGTCATCCCGGAACGGGAACTTGATGCTTACTGATACTGGCTCACCTGCCGGAAAAAAGATAGCCCATCCTTCATTAAAGCCTCCTCACCTGTACTGCGCCAGCGCTCTTTAACAGCTTCCATTTGAGCCTCGGTAGGTGGCCAGTGTCCGACAATTTCCGCATTCCAGAACTTCCATCCAGGATTGACTTCGGCAATTAAAGATTCCTTCTGTTGCCTGTGCCAGCGCTTGTGGTCTTTCTCACGGGTTATGGCGTTGTTAACATATTTGGTTTCCTCGCTCCAGATGAGATAATGCACCTTATAGCGGGTAGTAAAACAGCCTTCTTTACCTATCCAATGCTCTATGAGGCGGGTAGCAAGGTCATTGGTGATGCCGGTGTAGAGGACGGTTTTGTTCCAATTCGTCAGGATGTAAGTCCAGAAGCGGAAGGTGCGCATGGAAGTTGATTCAAGTTCCCGTTCCGGGATGACAAAAGTCGCTGTGGCTTATTTGATGCGCCTGGTTTACCGGTTTTTTGCCTTTTCCAATTCTTTTCTTTCCAAGCTCTTTCTTTCCCAATCTTTTGTCATCCCGGAACGGGAACTCTCTCTTGCTGATGTGCACGTATTCTACAAGTTCCCGTTCCGGGATGACAAAAGTTGCTGTGGCTCATTCGCTGTTTACTAGACTATCCCTTCCACCGGCAGCGAAAAGCAAAACATACTCCCCACACCCGGCTCGCTCCGTTCCACCCATATCCGTCCGCCGTGGCGCTTCACAAACTCTGCGGAGATGTACAGCCCCAGCCCCAGGCCCGGATAGGTATTGATGCCCGGCTCATCGCTGCGGTAGAAGCGGCCAAACACCCGCTCCTGCACATCTTCGCTCATCCCGATACCCTGGTCTTCCACGCACACTACCACCTCTGCATCCTGCGCGCGGCAATAAATGTGTACCGGCGCGGTCTCCGGCGAATACTTGATGGCGTTGGAGATAATGTTCGTCAGTACCTGGCGGATGCGCTCCGCGTCGCCAACTACTTTGGGAATTGCAGATGGGGTAAAGCTTAGCTCATGCTTCGTGGCGCGCTGCAGCTCATCCCGCGTGTCGGCTATCAGTTCAGAAAGGTTGATGGTTTCTTTGGCGAACTGCAGCTTGCCCTCGCTCAGCTTCGTTACATCCAGCAGCGAGCGGATGAGCTGCGCCAGGCGGTCTATCTGCGCGTCCATCTTCTTCATCAGGCCCGCGTGCTCGGCGTCGCCGCTTTCCTCAAACATCTCCTGCAGCACCTCGGCGTAAGCCTTGATGCTTGTTACGGGCGTGCGGAGCTCGTGGCTTGCTATGCCTATGAACTCGTCCTTCTGCTCCTCCACAATCTTCTGCTCCGTCATATCGCGCGCCACTTTTACGAAGCCCACCAGCTCCGGATTCATAATAGGCCGCATCACGCCACTCATGTAGAAGCGCTGGCCGTCGCGGCGCATATGCCATCGCTCGTCGGGCGCAAGGCCTTCGCTGGCCGCCGTCATCATTTCCTGCTCGGGCACGCCTGCGGCAATGTCTTCCGGCGTGAAGATGATAGCGCCGGGCTGGCCGGTTGCCTCTGCCTCTGTGTATCCAAAGATGCGCTCTGCGCCTGCGCTCCAGCCTTCTATGATGTTGGCCGTATCGGTAGTAATGATGGCGTAGTCAATAGCGCTCTCCATTGTGATGCGCAGGCGCTGCTCACTTGTTGCCAATAGCTCCTCTGTGCCTTTCAGGTCTTCAATATCGGTGGCGGAGCCAAACCATGCAGTGATGCGCCCGTCACCATCGCGCAGCGGCACGTTGCGGCCAATGTGCCAGCGATACACGCCGTCGTGGCGGCGCAGGCGGTGCTCCGCCTCAAATATGTCGCCGGTTTTTAAGGCTTCCTGCCAGCGGGTTACAGAGGCCGCCGCATCGTCCGGATGCACCATCGCCTGCCATCCTAATCCAAAGGATTCTTCGTACGTCAATCCGCTGTACTCGTACCACCGCTGGTTGAAATAGTTGGCCACGCCGCCCGCCTCATTTGTCCATACAAGCTGCGGGATGGCATTGGTCATGGTGCGGAAGCGCTCCTCGCTCTTGCGCAGCTCCTCCTCTGCCTGTACGCGCCGGGCTATGTTGATAAAGGTGACCACCACCCCGGCAATGCGGTTTTCTTCGGTGAGGTAAGCCGAGATGCGCATGAAATACGCGGCTCCTTTCTCCGTATGCACCTCCCGCTCTACAGGAATGAGCCGCTGCATCACCGCCGTAGCGTCTTCCATCAGGTCGGCGTCCCGGAGGTGGTGCGTGATGTCGGAAAGCGGGCGGCCAAAGTCGCCGGGCTTGAGGTTGAATATCTCGCGCGCTGCGTTGGTGAAGAGCTTTATGTTGAGGCCGCGGTCCAGGAAGATGGTGCCCACGTCAGTAGCAGCCATCAGGTTCTGAAAGTCGTTGTGCGACTGGCTCAGCTCGTCAATCTTCACCTTCAGCTCCTGGTTCACGGTTACCATCTCCTCGTTTACCGACTGCAGCTCTTCCTTGCCGGTTTCCAGCTCTTCCGCCGCAGAGCGCAGCTCCTCGTTGATTGCCTGCAGCTCTTCGTTGGAGGCGCGCAGCTCCTCGGCCTGCACCTCGTATTGCTCAATGCCGGTGCGCAATTGCTGCCGGGTATTTATCAGCTCCTGCTCTAAGTGATGCACGATGCTGTCGGGGTCGTTGCCCGTTACAATCACATCTGCCGGCGCTTCGCCTTTCTCAAAAATCACCAGCACAAAGCCCTTCGCCGTATCCGTCGGGTCGTTCACCGGGCGCACCACCATCGTCACCATGGCCGCCTCGCGCTCCATCTGCACGGCTACGGGTGCGGTGCGCACCACATTGCTGTCGTGCACGGCGCTGTAGAGGGCGGAGCGCAATTCCATGCGCAGCTCGGGCCGCACGGCTTTGAGCAGGTTGTAGGAAGGTTCGCCGCCGGCCATGTGCAGGAACTGCCCCGCGCGCTCGGAAAGATGCACGATTTCATACTCCGCATTGATGAGTGCCGAGGGCGGCGCGTACTGCTCCAGCACCTGATAGTGCAACGTGGTGAGCGAGAGCTTCTCTATATTCTTCAGGAGGTTGGTACTCCCGACCGGCGCAATCGTGGTGGTGGCGATGCGGTAGGCTATGGGCACATCGGGCACGGGCGGCACGGGCGGATTCTTCACCGCGCGGCTCTGGTAGATGCATTGCTCCCGGTCTAAGGTGAGGTAGAGGTCGCCGGCGCCGTCGGTGCTTTCGGAGGAGCCGAGCAACATATAGCCGCCGGGCTGCAGGGCAAAGTGCATCGTTTGCAGCACGCGGTTTTGCGCCGAGCGCATGAGGTAGATGAGCAGGTTGCGGCAGCTCACCAGCGACAGGCGGGAGAAGGGCGGGTCGCGCAGTATGTTGTGGTGGGCAAAGAGTATGCACTCGCGCAATTCACGGCGCACGCGGAAGGCATCATCCCCTTCCTGCACAAAAAATCGGTTGAGGCGCTCGGGCGATACGTCGGCTACGTCGGCATTGGTATAAAGCGCGTCGCGGGCGGTGGCGATGGCGTCGTTGTCTATATCGGTGGCGAAGATTTGGAGCACCGGCGCCTCGCTCATGCGCTCCAGCGCCTCGGTGAAGAGCATCGCCATCGTGTAGGCTTCCTCGCCGGTGGCGCAGGCGCTTACCCACACGCGTATCTGGTCGTTGCTGCCCTTTCCTTTCAGGATGGCGGGGATGATGTCGCGCTCCAGCAGCTCAAAGGCGGCTTTGTCGCGGAAGAAGTTGGTGACCGAGATGAGCAGGTCTTTCAGCAGCGCCTCGCTTTCTTCGGGATTGCCCTTGAGGTAGCTCACATAGTGCTCCAGCTTGTCTATCTCGCGCACGCTCATCCGCCGCGCAATGCGGCGCAGCACCGTGGCGCGCTTGTATCCCATAAAGTCGTGGCCCGTCTTGGAGCGCAGCAATACAAACACCTCGTGCAGCGCCGCCTCTTCCTGCTCCTCGCGGCTCAGTCCTTCACGGTCGCGCTCATCATCCAAGGGCAGCTCCAGGCTGGCCAGGTGGGTGCGGTACTGCACAATGTGGCGCGGCATTTCCGCCACAGGCAGCACGAGGTCAACGAGGCCCGAATCCAGCGTGGCGAGGGGCATGTCGCGGTATTCAGCCTCTTCGGGCTGCTGGGCTATGATGATGCCGCCGCGCTCTTTAATGCGCTTCACACCCATGCTGCCGTCGGAGCCGGTGCCGGAGAGAATGACCGACACGGCCCGCGCGTCGTGATTGTCGGCGAGGGTGCGGAAGAAGATGTCTATGGGCGCGCGGCGCTCCTCGTAAGAGCGGATAGGCTTCACGGCCAGCATGCCGTCAAACATCTCCATGCTCATGCCGGGGGCAATCACGTAGCCGTTGTTTGGCTCCACCTTTACCGCCTCTGTAACCTGCTGTACGGGTATGGCGGCGCGGGCGGCCAGTATCTCGGCAAGGCGGCTGTTGAAGTCGGGCGAGAGGTGGAGGATGACGACGTAGGCGCAGCCGCTGTCTTTAGGGATGGCCTCAAAGAATTCGCGCAGCGGCCTGATGCCGCCGGCGGAAGCGCCGATGCCTACGATGAGGAACTTGACGGTTTCTTTTGGGCTGAGCTTGATGCTGTCGGCGTTGGTATTGTCGGGGCTGGCCACGGGCTGTGCTGTTTTGAGGGGAATGTAAATTTAGACAGAAGCCCGGCCCCGGGTTGGCTTCTATCCCGTATCGTATTTAAGAGACCAGGCTTTGGCGGCCACCCACCGGTTAAATGCGTCTTCGCCGGTGTCTTTAGACTGCCCGGTCAGCTCATGCTCGTAAGGGTTGCAGCTATGACGGACGAACTCGCGCAAGCCTTCTATCAGATCCGGATATTGCGCGGCGGCATCCTGCGGGCTATTTATGAAAAGCGTCAATGCGGTGCTGCGGCGCTGCATTTCCTTATCTGCTTCCGGGGCTGAATGCCGGCTTTCCGCGCTGCTCATGGCGACCAGGTTTTTACGCCTTACCGGGGCTTATGTAGTATAGATGCCGGGCAGCGGAGGCGCGTAGGGCAAAAAGGTAGAAAGACAATGCGCACGTTCCCGGTCAAAAGCCCAGGCACGTGCATTATGGTTTCTTAAACAAATTGGGCCAGCGGCTGCTTCGCTAATAACCAGAGCGGGATGGCGCCGCTGTCTTTTGGACAGATTGCTTATCGGCCCCATGATTCCAACCAAACAGACAGCGGTTGCTCTGCGTCGCACTTATAATGCCGGAAAACGGATCTTGCAGCTATGCAACGCGTAATAATAGTAGAGGACGAAGCCCGCAGCCGCGCCTTCCCGGCGGACCTGATAAAGGAGCATTGCCCGGGCGACAATTAATCGCCGCATCTATTCCGTTGCGGTGCAATTGCCTGTACGCGGCATTTTACATCTCCTGAAAGGGCAAACTCAGGGTATGGCGTTAATGGCTGCGTAAACTTTTTGGGCAATGGCCGCCTTCACTGCAGCCATCTCGGGCGTGCTCAGCACTGGTGAAAGCTCATAAGAAAGTCCGATTACAAACGCAGCCTCTGTAAAAGATTCAATCGCTACCTGCGTAGTGCGCTCTACGTGCCGCACGGCTGCCACAGTGCTGCGTATGCGGGCAATAAGGGCATCCGCATCCATGGGCGGCGTAGTATATTTTACGGGCACCGCCAGGCGCACATGCAATGTGGCGCGCGCAGACAAGTTTTCCAGGCTTTCATCAACCAGCTTTTTGTTGGGAATGATAAGCAGGGAGCCATCGGGCGTCCGAAGGCGCGAGCTGCGGAACCCTATACGCTCCACTACCCCTTCCAGCGCTGCAAGCTTCACCGTATCGCCCACAGTGAACGGCTTATCGGCCAGGATTGTGAATGATGCAAAGAGATTTTCAATGCTTTCTTTGGCCGCCAGCGCCAGGGCTACGCCGCCGATGCCCAGTCCGGTGATGAGGGCCGGAATATTGACGTGAAAAACGACGCCCAGCAGCCAGAAAAACCCCATTGTCCACAGGATAATCTTTACGACGTCTTTGAGCAATGGGATCAGCTGCGCGCGTTCCCGCTCTGCCCTGTGGTGCGCCCGCCCCTCCTGCGCACGGTAAAAAAAATCTACAAGTCGTGATACCAGGAGCGTGGTGAAGACGATACCGAAGAAGGCGAAAAGGTGTTCTGCAATATCGGATGCACGCAATGCGCTGCCGGGGCTTTTGCCATTCCAGTGCAGCAGAACTATACTGTTGAGCGGAACCTCTATAAAGTTGAAGGCATAGAAAAGCAGGATAATTGCAAACAGCCATTCTACCGGCTTACGGATAAGGGAACGGAAGAGTGTACGATACTTACCACCGGAAAGGCGGGTAGCCAGGCTGGAAGTGATGCGGGCTACGAGCCGCGCAAACGGTTTTTTAAGAAGCAGCGCGGCGAGCGCAATGAATGCAAAGGCGATATAGTCGCCGATAGTGGCGCCGAGGAAATCATGACCTAAAAAATCGTTCATGCCGCTAATCCGAAAGATTATACCGCCACATTGAAATCACGCAGCGCATCATTGAGGCTTGTTTTAAGATCTGTTGATGCTTTGCGCTGCCCGATGATGAGAGCACAGCCAACGCCGTATTCGCCCGCCGGAAAGCGCTTGTTGTAGGAGCCGGGAATTACAACGCTCCGCGCCGGCACCCGTCCTGTATAAATGACAGGCTCTTGGCTGCTCACGTCTATAATCTTAGTGCTTTGGGTTAGCACTACATTGGCGCCAAGCACAGCCTCCTTTTCCACACATACGCCCTCTACTACAATGCAGCGTGAACCGATAAAACAACCGTCCTCCACAATAACCGGCGTAGCCTGCAGCGGCTCCAGCACGCCGCCTATACCTACGCCGCCGGACAGATGAACGCCCTTCCCTATCTGCGCGCAGGAACCGACGGTGGCCCAGGTATCTACCATCGTTCCTTCATCTACGTAAGCGCCTATGTTGACATAAGACGGCATAAGAACCACATTCCGGCCCAGGTGAGCGCCATAGCGGGCAACGGCATGCGGAACGGCACGCACACCGAGCGATGCATAGTCTTTTTTCAATAGCATCTTATCGTAAAATTCAAATGGCGCAAGTTCCCAGGTCTGCATTTGTTGGATGCCGAAGTACATCAGGATGGCCTGCTTTATCCACTCGTTCACCTGCCAGCGTCCGTCTTCCGGCGAGGCCACCCGCAGACGGCCCTTGTCCAATTCTTCTATCACGGCTCTGACCGCATCTGTATAACAGGCGTCTTTCAGCAGCTCTCGGTTCGCGAAAGCATCGGTAATCAGAGACTGCGGTATGTTGTCCATCATTTGCATTTTGCCTGCGCGAAAATAGGCAGGCACGCGCCACATAGCGGCAATTTCCGCATTAGCTTGCGGCTTCTATGCATTCTTTAAAGAGCTTCTTCCTTCCAGCAGCAGCCACGATATTATTGCTCACATCGTGCAGCAAGAGCGATAGCTCAGATCGTTGCATTGTTCCCTCAACCGCGGCCCCCTCTACAGAAGTAAACGCTTTGCAGGCGTACATCAGTTCAAACGGTATTACGGCGGCGGCTGACGCGCGGGGATTTTTTTATACCATCAGCAGGGCCGGAGACACTGCAAAGCGGCCAAGCCTGTGCTCTTCAGTGAAAGTGAGCTATACAGGCAGGTTTACTAACGGCAATCAGTTTGACGCCGGAAACAATGCCACCTTCGTGCTTGGGAATCTGATACTTGGCTGGCAGGAAGGCATTCCGCTGATAGGTAAAGGCGGAAGCCTTATACTTTATCTGCCGCCCAGCCTGGCGTATGGCGCAAGCGGCTCCGGGAGCATACCTGCAAATGCCAACCTGGTATTCGCAATAGATCTGGTGGACGTATTCTAATACGGTGCTCAACTTCCTTAGACATTATGATGAGATACCTGATTTTCCTTATTGCTTCAATCCTGCCCGTACTTACGTTTGCTCAGAAAGGGGCCACAGAAAGTGACTGGCCGGCAGGGCCTTTGTCCGTAACGCATCATCAATTAGCAGGCAAGGCCGGCACGATAGCTTATACGGCCACCGCAGGCTATATGCCGGTGAAGGATGAAAGAGATTCGCTAAAAGCAAAACTGTTTTTCACAGCCTATACGAAGGATGGCGCCGCAGCGGCCGGGCGTCCCCTGATTTTTGCCTTCAACGGCGGGCCGGGCTCCTCATCAGTATGGCTGCATATGGGGGCGCTGGGGCCGGAGCGGGTGCTGATGAGCGATGAAGGTGAAAGTCTGCCGCCACCATATAAGACCGTTGAAAATGAGTTTTCGTGGCTGGATAAGGCAGACCTCGTCTTTATAGATCCGATGCTGACCGGCTACACGCGTCCCGCGGGCAACACGCCGGCCTCGGACTATACCGGATTTCAGAATGACGTCCGCTTTGTCGGTGACTTCATCCGTCTTTACCTGACCCGCTATGGCCGCTGGAAAAGCCCGAAATATCTGGCCGGCGAGAGTTACGGCACAACCCGTGCGGCAGGATTGAGTTCTTATCTTCAGGATGCCCACGGGATTTACCTGAATGGCATTATCCTGATTTCTGCGGTGCTATCCTTTAACGCGCATAGCAGCGGGCGCGACAATGACCTGCCCTATGCTTTACAGTTGCCCACATTTGCGGCTACGGCCTGGTATCATAAGATGAGCGATCCGAAATACAGCTCACTTTCTTCCCTTATGAATGACACCCGCGCTTACGCGATGGGACCCTACATGTCAGCCATGCTGAAAGGCGATATGCTGCCTGCGGCAGAACGCAGCGCAGTCATTGATCAGCTTCATCGGTTTACGGGCTTGTCGCGCGACTATCTGGATGAATGCAATCTGCGGCTGAATGTGGGTCGGTTTAATAAAGAGCTGCTGCGCAAAAGCGGTAAGACAATCGGGCGCTTTGATTCCCGTATCACAGGGATTGACTACGACAACGCGGGCGAGAGTTACGATTATGATCCAAGCTACGATCGTACTGTGCGCGGCGTCTTCACCGGTACATTTAATGATTATGTACGCCAGCGCCTGAATTTTAAGAGCGATCTGAATTATGAAATTCTTACCGGGCGGGTATGGCCCTGGTCATTTTCGCAAAACAGCTACCTGAACGTGGCGGAGAACCTGCGCGACGCAATGGTAAAGAATCCCCACTTGCGTGTATGGGTATGTAGTGGCTATTACGATATGGCGACGCCCTGGTACACGACGGATTATGTGATGCACCACATGTTTCTGCCAGAGGAGCTACGGAAGAATGTGACCACTACTTACTACGAGGCGGGTCACATGATGTATCTGCACAAGCCATCACTGCTGAAGCTGCGGAAGGATTTTGAGACGTTTATGACCAGCGCGGGACAGTAGTGCATAGCGCAAATTTTTCTTTGAGAAAAGGCTTGCCAATTTTGTAGGCGCCCTTATATTTGCCCTCCCAAAACAAGGAGGCATAGCTCAGCTGGTTTAGAGCATCTGCCTTACAAGCAGAGGGTCCGCGGTTCGATCCCGTGTGCCTCCACAGCCACAGGAAAGGGTTTCAGACGATACAGGTCTGGAACCCTTTTTCATTTGCACAGGATTTGCACTGAGATTATTTTGTGCGCGTGCATAGGCTAATGTGGTGTTGGGCGGGTAGTGACAGCCGTTCTGGGCGCAGAAAATGTTTCGTCCGACATAACTGAATAGCATCCGCTGCGGCAGATAATGAGGTGATCTACCACCTTGATGTCGTGACATTCACCCACAGTTTTCATTTTCTCCGTTAGCGCCCGGTCGGCATTGCTGGGGTTCGGGTTATCGGATGGGTGATTGTGCGCTAGAATGATTTGGCAGGCATTGGCTTTGAGGGCTGCGGCAAAAACATGCCGTGTGTCCATCACCGTGCCAGTAATACCGCCGGATGACAGGTTGCAGATGCCAATGACGCGGTTAGCACGGTTCAACAACATCACCTTGCCTTCTTCAAGCAAGTCTAATTTGTTATCATCCCAAACCTGCCTAAAGATTTCATGAGCATCTTCTACACAAGTAACCGATGGTCGGTCAGACATGCGAAGGCCAATTTTGTAGGATAGAGTGATTTCAGGAATGTCGTAATAATTAGGCACGAATTCAGCCATGCGTAAACAAACCTTTCTGCTTGCGGTTGAGACTGTCATTTGGGGGTGATGCCCTGACTATATCATGGCGGCAGTGTTGTTTGCCATTATGGACGGCATCGGACGAATGACGAGATGATTTTAGTTAGCTACTTGCAACAGTAAAAAACAGGTTGCATATTTAGCCTCGCTAACTGTATTGCAGTCAGCCACTTAAATACTGCCCTGCCATGATTGATAACACCGCTGTGGGGAAGCTTCGCCAGACCGTGAAGGAAATGCGCGAATACTACAAGGCTAATAAAGTTTGGCACCAAGGGCTATTTACACTATCCCTGCCTATTGTGCGCTACATATGCCGGGATATAGATGAAGTTGCCTTTGAAGAATTGTTAGCACGTCTCAAACAAGATGGGGACATACAATATCAGAGCATGGTGCCTGAGCCGCATGTTTCATTCGCGGACGCTTTTTTAAGCGAAACTGCAAGTGTCGTCGCATCGGCTTAAGCCTATTAATTAAGGCACAATGCGGTTTGCAAGCATAGGCGCAGCCGCAACCGCTCATTGACGCTGCCGAATGCCTCCCGTGCATGCGCTATAATAGCTTCGCGGTCGTCAACCTCGTCCATGGTGACGGTAAATAGAATGTCGCGGGTCACACGACCTACATGCTGTTTCAATTCCCGCTCGTGTAGCAGTAAAAACCTTTCCACCTTGTTTCCGCTATCCAACTGCTGATAGTGGCTGTAACGTGATGTGAATTCAGCCTTCACCTCTTGCAAGAGGATGTCCATCATGTACTTAACATCATTCGCCTTTAACACTATTTACAATTTGGAGGCAAAATAATCACTCGTGGGCGAATTGATAGCAATTGACTGATTTATAATAATTTAATAGCTGTAATGTCTCCTTGTTTTGCACAATAAAGGTGCCTGAATGCTTCTACGATAAACAGTTCTAAAGTCGTTGTTTTGGAAGAAAGTCTCTTGGAGAACATTCAAAGACTTCTGCCAGTTTGTTCAAATGTTCCAGCTTGTATTTGGCACGACGCTTTGTGCTTTCCACGTCTCCGATAAAGCCAAAGGAAACCTCTAATTCATTGGCAAGGTCACGCACGGTTAAGCCTCTAGCAATCCGCATTTCGCGGACTTTATCAACAACGTATTGCTCAATTGGGGTAAGGTTGGATTTGCTCATGATGCGGACTAAGTCCGCATAGTAGAAAGCATAGAAAATATTTTGTACGTGCATGTCCGTACAATATCTTTGGCTAATTATCGCGCTAACCAAAAAACTTCCTTGCACATGAAATTCATGTATCAAATCACTCTTGCCGTGCTGTATTGCGCTGCATTCACGCATACTGCCTATGCACAGAGCAAATGCAAATGGGTTTATTCGCAAAAAGACCCGTTCAAAGGCATTACGATTTACAACGCGCAAATGCCGCTCGGCCCGATTTGGGGCGGCTGGACCTTCATCCTGCGCCAGGAAGGGCCTAAATACATGGTCGGCATCGGTGAACAGAACGGCCAAGGCACCACCGACAAGCTGCCCGCCGGAAGCAAGTTTGAAATCATGCTGGCGAACGGCAAGAACGTGGAAATAGTCACTACAAAGGACTATGAGTCCACGCCGCTGAAAATTGAGCAACATATGTACACGCAATGGGTCGTGTGCGAGGAAGTCACTAAGGAGACTTTCACCAAATTCAGCGAGAGCGAGATAATAGCCCTAAAAACCACATTCAAGTTCAAGGGCGACACCCGCGAATTTGTTCTGCCCGGTATTAAGGACCGTCAGGGCGAGCGCATCATGTCCACCGCCGCCTGTATGCTACAAAACAACAACTAACCATTACCTCAAATCAAACCTTCACCCATGAAAACGACATTAACCCTACGCCTTGCCACAATCGGCGTTGTCGCCGTCCTATTCAACACAACGGCTTGCAAGAAGTCAGATGACAACGGCGGCAGTAATTCCAACCTCAGCGCGACAGCGCAAAAGATTGTCGGCACCTGGGGACTGGAAAGCAATAAGCTAGCCTACACGAATGCCAATGGCAGTGCAGGAACCGTGTACAATAATTTAAAAGACTGCGAAAAAGACGACATCTACACGTTCAATGCTGACAAAACATACAGCGTGACCGATGGCAGCCAGTCTTGCAATGCTGCCGGGGGCTATGGGAGTGGCTATATATGGCGCGTACCGGATGATAGCTCATTAGACTTCGCGCATGGCCCTGCCTGGCAAGGGATTTCCAAAATAGAGCAACTGGATAACACCACCTTAAAGCTTGGCGCGCCAATCCCGCCGAATGGCCGGGCAACATTTATCTTCAAGCGCAAGTAAAAGGCAATTGCATAACACGATGCAAGGACAGGATGCTACCGCATCCTGTCCTTGTCGCGTTGGCCCATATCGCGGGCCTTTTGCATGTTCTCTTTGAACAACTCCTTTTCATGCGCCTTCTGTCCCGCTTTAATGCCGTCAAAATGCGGGTCGTTCTGGCGCTTGGCACTTAAGACTTGTTTCATTATCTGTGGCTCATAACGGCTCAACAAATAGCCTTGGTTATAGCCTTTGATAAACTGTTCTTCCCGTTGCTTGTCGTCCATAATCAAAAGGTATTGCGGGCGTGTTTCTCTAGATACTGATTGATGCTGTCGGTATCGTAAAGGATAAGTTTTTTCTCCGGCTGGCTGAAACGAATAGCACCATCGTCGCGCAGTTTCTGCAAGGTGGTCTTGCTGGTGATGCGCAGCTTGCGCATGGCTTCTTCGCCATTAATCCATTTGTCTTCTGTAATGCTCTCACGCTCTTTAATGCGCTGCACGACCTGTTCAATCAGGGCATAAAAGGCTTTGTCCTCCAGACAAATAACTTCCATCAGGCAGAGATTATAAGAATGATGCTTGATTAATCGCGGTCACGGCCAAATGTGCGGGTGAAGTCTTTGCCCGGTGTGGGCGGCTGCGGCTTATACTTGCCCGGCCTGTCTTTCCTGTCTTTATTCTCAGTAATGTCTTTGCCGTTTACTTTATGCGCGGTTTCTTTTTGCTTTTGCTTATCGCCTGCCACGTCTTTGCTGTTAGCGTCAAATTGCTTTTCCGTTTTAGTGATTTGCTCGCCTCTGGCCTCACGCATCATGTCTTTGAACTTCTGCTTTTGAACTTCCTTATCCTTGGGCTTTTCTGATTGCTGGCCCTGACCGCTATTGTGCGAATTATTTATCCCTGCCTTTTGCTGTGGCTGGTCTTCATTCTCATTAGCAGGTTTAAAACCGTTGAGACTTTGCGTCTGAGGCTGTTCGCCCCGCGCTTCCCGCAACTGCCTTTTAAAATCCTCTTGTCTGGCCGCAATACTCTCCTTGGTACGGGAAAATTCGTCTTTTAGATGCTGCTGGCGCATCTTGTTCATATCGTCTTCAGTCGGAAAATCGCTTGCCATCACGAATGGGTTTAGAAAGACAAGTTAGTGATAACCTATGCTGCTTTATTCAGACACGAAAAAAATTACCTTCACCACAAAACATTTTATGGATTTTGAACCAATTAGGGAAAGAAAACTCGTTACGATGACGCTGGACGGAAAGGATGTGTTTGTTGACGTGTCTGCGGTCATAGATGCGTTTGACGTGGCTGCAGATTGCCGCATTCCGAATGAGCAACCGATTTATTTGAATGGGGAGTTGTCCGGCAGTGGCTATGATTGGACGGGCGATACCGGGCATAAGTACACCGAACATATCGCCGAGATGGGAAAGAAGATTGAAGAAGCTTTCAATCTTCTAACACCTACTGACTAATCCGGTTCGCGGCCTTTTTGCCGGTCACGGCGCAGTCGTTCTTCAAGCGCCCGCTTTTGTTCAAGAAACTGTTCGCGCAATTCCTCTTTCCGGGTCTTGGGCTTTACGGCTTCATCCCTGTTAGCGGCGAAGTCCTGAGACAAATCCTTTTTTCTTTTGCTGGCATCGGCTGTCTGCTCGGATTGCAGCATATCGTTTTTGGAAGTGGCAAATTCTTTGGCAAGCTG
This sequence comes from Chitinophagaceae bacterium, assembly GCA_965246765.1. Taxonomy (GTDB): domain Bacteria; phylum Bacteroidota; class Bacteroidia; order Chitinophagales; family Chitinophagaceae; genus UBA1952. The sequence goes on along the minus strand of CBDFFJ010000003.1, from coordinate 437,795 downwards.
TGCTTTGTCCTGCGGCTTTGCTGGCGGTTGCAAAAGGTCGTCCCTGTTTTGGCTAAAGCCTTCCCGCGCCTGTTGCAATTGCGCTTTGAAAGCAGCTTTGGCGCGATGCTTGTCGCTGCCGCCCCTGTTGCCGTCTCTATCACTATCATCAGTTTTTGCCGCGCGGATTTGCTCAATGGCTTCTTTCTCGCCAATCAAAGTTGCGCCGCGCATCCGCGCCCGGACTTCCTTAATGCGAACGCCTTTAAGTTGGCGCGTTAAATCAAAGGAGCGTCCGTTTTCGTCCACCACCATAAACGGGTGACGCGGCACACCCTCGGCAATCACATAGCCTTGCAGCTTGGCGGCGCGGATAAAGTCACCGCCGCTTGCCGTGTTGGCCCATGTATCGGTCAGGGCTTGTTTCAGTTCCGGGCGATGCGCATTGCGCCTTGGCGTCAGTGAATGGCCGAAATGCAATTCCATTTGCTGTCTGGAACGGTCCTGCGCTAAACGGGAAAAGCTGTCAGAAACCAATATTTTCTTTTCATGGTCATAGCGTTCCCAGACAACATGCGCATGGGTGCGGCCCTTTTTTTCATGCAAGACGATAATGCGGCGTTGCTCGGCAAGGCCAAGCTGTTCGCCTAAGATATCAGCCGCTTCAAACCATTGCTCCCGCGTCAGATTATCCTCGCCGGGTTTAGGATTAATCTGGGCATGGTATAAACCCAAGTCGCCCTTGGTCAGTTCAACTGTAGCCTCCATATCAAACATGGCTTCATGCATATCCTGCTCGGTGCCGTTATCCATTCCGGCCACGTCCAGAATATGGATGGCATCATTGCCTTTTTCCCGCATCAAATAATGAGAAAGCTGCTTGGCATTGCTACGGGGTGCGCCTCTAATGACCATAAATCTGTGTCCTGATAAGTTGGGCGAGGGCTTTGATTTCTTCGGCGGCGCGAGTAACAACGCCGGGCGGCACTCCCAAGCCGTCGCCATTATCCTTGCGGTTAATCACGCGGGTAATCTGGTTGAGATTGCTGCCCTGCTTGCCAAGCTCGGCATGAAAACGCAGTAGGATTTCACGCTCGGGCGTCAGCACGGTTTGCACTGGTGCACCGCCCAAGGTGCGCACCCGCAAGAAATCGCTGACGGTAAAACCAGCATTGGCCGCCAGTTCTTCAAGCCGATTTTTCTCGTCAATGGTTAGGCGCATTTTGACCATCTGGTCGCGCTTTTCCGCTCCGGTTTTGGTCGGTCGTGCCATTGGTCTTTCGGTTGATTAGGTTCAGCGATTGGGCAGCTTGAGGGTCAAGGGAGCGCGCAGCGGCTCCTTTGCAAGACGGCATGAGCGACAAAAACGTTAGTATTTGTGGCCACATGCCACGTCTTGCAACTAACACCAAATGTATCACGCATACCCCCGCGCAGCAATAAAACCGGACGGCATCAGCCATGAGAAAAGCAGGGCCAGGAAAAGAAAAATAGGTGCTGTCCTTTTTGTGACCAGACATGATGTGGATAAAATATTCAATAGAGATTACCTCCGATAAATCATGGCAATTACTTTGGCGCTCGCATTGATAAACCTTCACCTATAAAACCATTTTATGCCATGAAATCAGAACTTATTAAAACGCTGTTTGTCGCATTGTTTCCCTTAACAGCGTTTGCACAAGAAACACGTCAACCACAAAATGGAGACGCCTTCAGAACAACTACACCCATAAATGGAACAGAATGTGATTTTGGTGGCGGCATAGGCGGTCTAGGTGGCCTGCAATCTGCGCCCGCTGGGTCAAGTTTCAATATTGTAGGAAGTACGACGAATGATTATATCATCTCATTTTGGCTTTGGGGTACTTCTGCTTCTGCCAGGGCAGGCGTTGAGGCACCGTCATCAAAACGGGCTAGGCTAAATATCAACAATTCCACTCCCGCAATTCCTCGGAACCGATATTTTCTGATTTCTAAAAATCAGTTTGAGGGGAATACCAATCGCCTTTACAAGCGGTGGACGGCAACGCTCGGCATACTAACCTACCCTCTTAAATACCGACCACAAACAGGCGTTTTTGAGAAGTCATTTACGGTTTCAGCCGTCGGGGGTGCAAGCATATTATTTAATAGGTCTAATCCAAATCACTCTTTTGCATTTACCCTGGGAGCAGGAGCATCCAGCGTAAACCTGACCCCGAAGAACACCGAAGGACTGACTGAGGCAAAAGACGAAGCAGCAGCAACTTTCTCAATCAACTTGATTTACATCAATGATAGGCTCCAGATAGGTGCTACCTGCGGGTGGGACGCGCTCTTCTCTGGCACGGATAACAAATGGGATTATAATGGCAAACATTGGCTTGCAATAGGCATAGGCGCAAGCATATTTACTCCTGATAAGCCGTCCTCAGGAGTCGGTAAACAATAAATAAGCTATAAAAATTTAATAAATGAAATACTTATTACTACTGGCTACGATACTTGAGTTTAGGAGTATAGCCAATTGTCAACATGCGCCGTTACCATTTGATATAACCGGACTGCAACCAGTTAATTCAGTACTGAACCTACCTGTTGCTCAAGATGGTCAAAGAGACGCTTACTTATTCATGCTACGTCGGCGAACTAAAAACCGAGCATTGCTCGAGTATGCGCTCATGTATTCGCCAACAAGTTTTATCACCGGCTCTTGGCTTGACCCTAGCCATCCCAAGGAAGAAAACTATATTCTACATGCAGATATGAGCCCGCAATTTGCCATTGGCGGCGAGTGGGTGGCTACGCCGATATTGCTTACCCCACGTTTTAAAGTTCGGATTTTCGGGGAGGATACACCGGCTCACGATATATCACTGCCCGTACGTACGCCAAGCTTTATGCCTGGCGGTACCATTTTCTTTCCTCTGCAAAAATTACTGACTGAAGAAAGCCGTGAAATACGATTTGCCAGTCTTGCCGTTTTTCACCATTCCAATGGTCAAGATGGTCCGGAATTCCAAATGGACACCTTTAATAAGTATAACGGCAATTTCTCTAATAATTATGTAGAGCCTGCGCTTTGGTACCGAGTAAGGGTAGGCGGTACACCTGCGGCAGTTCCGAAATTCCCGGGCGCACGAAATCCATACAACGACTATTTTGTTAAGCTAGGCTATGAAATAAACTTTTCAACTGCAGTTCGGCTAAAGCCGTCTTATGGAACAGGACATGTCACGCTTTATGGAGGCATTGTCCATGTAACGCACCGCAGGGATATTCATCCTACAACCCGCCTGCCGTTCAATAGCCCTTACTGGCGTGAGGTTTACCGGGCACTATTTCAAATGTCGGTTGTTACTGGTCCGCGCAATCGCGGCTTAAACACTTTTGCAAAGCGTCTGAATGTTGAAGGCAGTTTCCATCGTCGCATCAAGAGCTCCCCAAATACAGCCTTATTTGCCGCTGTTGGTTACTATGGCAGTGACCCTTACAACATCTACTATGAAGATAGTTACGGCTATATCCGCTTCGGTATATCTGCCGGTTTATTTTTCGCGCCAAGGCCGGGGCATCCATAGTGTGCAATTGGCATTTTAGGTATCAGTAACTGAGAACAGGCCAGGATGAAAAAATTCTGAAATTTTCCTTTGGCGCTGCGCTGGCAATCCTTCACCCTAAACCCTACATGCGCCATGAATTTTTCCGACTTCAAAAAGAAGTTTACCATCACCCGTGACGATTTGGCCGATTTCAAAAAGCAATTTACCGTCACCCCTGCCGATGGTAAAGAGCTGTTGCAGCCCAAGATGCATCCGGAGATTATCGCTAAAATCACCTTTGCATTTCTTGGGATTGTCCTGACGCCTATTACCCTTGCCGGGGCCTTGCTAGGCTATGTCCATGCGTATAACCGTATGATGGAACCGAAGAACGAAGTCCCGGCGCTATCCGGCCTGCGGCCGATTATGCGGGTGGCAATGGTGGCAGGCGGCATCCTGATATGGGTTTCTCTGTTCGTTACTTTTTGGCTGCTGTATCACGTTATCGCCAGCGTTGGTAGTAGTGCTAGCCTTGATATTCCCTTTGCGGTTGTTATGACCTATTTAGGGATTAACCTGGCTATCTCCCTGTCGGTCTATCTGGCATTTACCCGTTGGCGCAATATCAAATACAGTATGCGCGATGCGCTCATTGATGCTGCGAATAAATTCGGTTCGGCACGTTGGGCGAATGGTCAGGATTTACAGAAATACCGGGACCAGGAAGGGCTTTATATCGGCGGTGGTTACACCTTCTCCGACAAGGGTCATATTCTGACCTGCGCGGGAACGCGCGGCGGCAAAGGCACCAATCTGATTATCCCCAATTTGCTGGGCTTGGGCGGCTATTCCGGCTCCTGGGTGGTGATAGACCCAAAAGGGGAAAATGCTGCTGTCACACGCCGTTATCAGCTTGAGAGTGGCCAGCTGGTGGTTATCCTTAATCCTTGGGATTTGCTGCATGAGCATGTCGGGTTAAGCACGAGCTATAACCCGCTGGACATCTTGTCCGACAAAGGGTCAATCCACCTCGTGGACGATGCGCAAATCATCGCGGAAATGCTGGTGCCGATTGACAAAAACGATAAGGACAAATTTTTTACGGATAATGCCCGCAATATCGTGGCCGGGCTGCTGGTCCATCTGGTCACCATACAGCCCGACAAGCCCGGCGATGGCCGTGTAATCGCAGAAGTTGCTGGCGGCACCTATACCGGGGACGAAGTGGAAGAGGAAACGGACCCGCCGCCCTGCACCCTTAAAACCTTATGGCAATGGGTCAGGCAATCAAAAGATGATTGGGACGAATTACTGGCAGAAATGTCCACTAATGAGCATCCGGTCAGTGGCGAGATTGTGCGGCGCTGCGCCTATGAGATATTGCAGCTCACCGCCGCCGGAGAAAAGACCTTTGGCAATATCATGGCAACTATCCTGCAATGCACCGATTTTCTAAAATCCCCGGCGCTGCAGAAGTCGCTGGAATCCGGGTTTGACCCACGGATGCTATCGGACGGCAACACGACTATGTACGTGATTATCCCTGCGGACAAACTGATAAGTCATGCGCGTTGGCTGCGGCTCGTGGTGACAACTTCCATGCGCTCCGTCATCAGGAAACCGAATAAGAAAGTTTGCTTTCTGTTAGACGAGTTTGCAGCCCTTGGTTACCTGTTAGAAATTGAAACAGCATTATCCACTTATGCCGGGTTCAATATGATTGTCTGGCCTATCCTGCAATCGCTGATACAGCTTAAAGGCATTTATGGCGATAAGTGGGAAACCTTTATCGGCAATACTGCGGTGCGCCAGTATTTTAGTGTCAACGACAATTTTACGGCCAGTTACGTATCCGATGCTATCGGCAAGACCTCGCACATGATTATCAAACGCAACCTCATGGGGAAGATAACGGCGATGGGCTCTAATGAAAGGATGCTGGCAACGCCGGATGAAGTGCGGCGGTATTCCGGTGAGAACATCTTTGCCTTTATGGGCGAGAAGCCACCGACGATGTATCCGAAGCTGCCTTATTTTACCATCAACGAACTTCTGGAAAATGCAGATGTAAATCCCTATCTATAAAACTAGAACTCCGAAGATTTCATCTCATCAAGTTTGGACTGCCAAATCTTAACCATTCGACAGCAGCACTATCATTTGCTGCGGTATTGGCCAACATTTGAAAATTACCCGTGTCACACATCTTTTGATTATTAGCGAAGTTGTGTTCTAAATTCTTTCTGGTAATCACTGAACTTGCGATTTCTGTTCCCGCCATCATACCTACCATAAAAGAAGTAAAACTGAGGGCAAATAAATATTCTTTCCCACGATGGTTGGTCATTCTCTACTCCGTTGTGCATAACATCTATATTAACATAGAACCATAAACATTATGGCATAATTTGATAGGCTAAATCAAACAAATAATTCTTCCCGATTTTTACATATAATAGTAATAATATTACTATAAGAATAGTAAAAACCATGTGTGACAGTGCTTTGCCAAGAGGTCGTAACCGTTCTTGACGGTTAGAAAATTCATAAATATAAAATGCCGCAAAAGCAGTTAGAAGAGTTATTCCAATCAAGCATACCAACCCGACTGAAACAACATTCTTTACAGATAAGTCAAAGCGGTTCTTTACCCACAACAATGAAACTCCCGTGATACTTAAAATCGCAGAAATCGCATTTAATATCTCAATCCAAACGTGTCTGTTTTTGGATTCGGACATTTCAGTTTAATTGGTGAGCGGAACTTGGTTTGCGTTTAGCAACGTGCTTATTAAATTCCTTCATTACCTCCTTTAGTTCAACGAAAATGTCACCATGGTCGCTTGCAAGTGTTGCAAACGTACGGTTTAGTTTATCCATCCTGTCCCCCTGTGTACCAATGAGGATCTGAAACTGCTTCACTCGTTCTTCGTCGTTCACCTTCTTCAGCTTTTTCATCTTGTCGTAAAATGTTTGGAACATCGCCTTCTTTTTATCCGTCAAAGAATTGTGGTGCTTCCTTCTTCCAAAGACATCGCTGACACTATTCCACTGATAGTATTGGTCTTTAAATTCCGCAAGATTTTCGTGAAAGTGTTTGAAAAAGGCTCCTCCATCTTCAATGTCTTTTACTATTTCAACCGCAGCTTGAAGCGCGCCAAACACTTTCTTACACACATGGTCTTCTAACCCTTCTTCATCACGCCTTGCAAGGTCAAGTGTGAGCGCCGATAGAACCTTTTCTTTATAGTATTTGACAGTCCAAGGTGCTCCGCCTTTAGCAAAAACTGTTTCAAGTTCTTTTCCCATGATTTGTAGATTTCCGTTAAAAATAAACATTGGACGTCAAACATCCAATAAACCTAATTTTTGTTTGGTAAATAATTCTTTTTAGAAAGATATCTACAGTGGGAACTTGCTGGTTTATTTTACGACATTGGAGTGCGTAAATCGTTAGAGAGCTTACGAAAGCTCTCTAACGATTTACTATTCATAGCGGGGCCTGCCTTTATTCCGGCTCATGACGATTGCCGTTGCGCTGTCGCCGGTGTAGTATTTAGCCTGCGCCTGCTGCTGCTCTTTTACCCTTTTGGCTGCCGGGTCTTTGGCCCAATAATCGCTGAGGTCTTTATAGTTCTTGTACATGCTTCCCATCGGCCTGACAGTGAAGCCTGCATTATTAAGTTCCTCGCTCATAAAGTGGCTTGCCTTAGTTCCGGCTTCGTCATTGTCTAAAAAGAGGATAACAGTTTCAATCTGCTCTTTGGCCGCAATGATATTGGCGACAATCTCACCGCAGAAAGAAAGCGAATTCAGCACGACAATGTTATGCTCTGGCTCGGGCGTGTCTTGCATTTCCAGCCATGACAGAAAATCCCACATGCCTTCAAAGACAAAGACCTTATTGCTGACAAGGGTGCGATAAGTCGTTGGCGCTTTAGGCCGGATGCTTGTTTTGAACGTCGTGCCTTTCTTGGGGTTGGGAATGGAGATTTCAAAGCCGGATTTGTCGTTGCGAAAGGCAAAGCCGTTTTGCTTTTTCTCCGGGTAAACCACGTCCTGCAGCCAGACCTGTTTTAGGTAACGGTTGGCAAGTGGTTCGCTTATGCAGCGCTTTTGCAATTCTGTGATAAGGGCGCCGTAAAAGATGCGGTCGTGCTGTTTAATGATTTTAAAGCGACCGGCGGTTGCAGATTTTTCATCCCCGGCAAAGCGCGTTTGTGGCCGTTTATAAGCTTGCCCGTGCTGTTGGCTTGCTCCCGGCCCGGCGAAGCTTTCTAGCGCCGCCAAGGCCTCATTAAGAGCATTGCGGCGATGTTTGCCGTGATAATCGCACCACAGGTCTAGGATGTCGCCGCCGGACCCATTGCCGCCGTTACTGCGGGCGACGTGTCCAAAGTCAAACCAACGCTGCTTCTGTTCGTTAATCAAAAATGACGCGGTTTTTTCCGAAGGTCTGAATGGCGAGAAGTACCATTCCTGCTTGTTGCCGTCGGTATGCGAATATTTCCCGCCAAAGTGCTGTACCAGCACGAAAAGCGGAATGGCGCGGGCTCCGGTAATATTCATGGGCGATTGCCTCCAAATGATGCAGGGGAATGAAAGGCTAGAAAAAGAAAACTTAGCTGTTGTGCTTGTGCTGGATGTCGGCAATGCATCGCCGGATATCATCCACATGCCAAGCGGTGATGCGTTCGCTCAGCTTCACACCGCGCGGGTATTTGCCGTTAGTAATGCCAAGCCACCATGTGGACTTACTGACGGGAATTATCTGCAAGACCTCCGGCAAACGCAGATAGCCGGTTTCAGGCAAGCGAGGCATGGGCAAGTGACGGTCAAAAAGTGGCGGTAAAGTCATTTGGTTTCCTTTCGGTTGAAAAACGGGCATTAAAAAGAGCAGGCTCGGATAAGCTGCTCTTGATGAAAGTTTGGCTGTGTAGGTCGTTAGGGCTGTAGTTGCGGGGCTTTGCGGGTTTGATTGCCTTGTACGGCGCTGGCGTTATTCAGATAATCAAACGCTTCTTGCAGGGCTTCTTTGTCATCCACAATGCCGCCGTTCATTCTTGCTGCGATTTGATAGACGGACATGCAGTATAAGGGCACAAACTTGCTATCCTGCTGCACGTGGTGCATCTGCAAGGGGTCGCTCATCAGTTCCAATAAGCTGATATCAATAAAGCCCTCCTGAATGTCGCCACGGCCATAGTCAGAAATGCCATAGCCATAGAGCTGGTAATTGCTGTGGACGATTTCGCTCAGCAGCCAGGCACAGCCGGTGCCGGGCAAAACCAGCTTGGCGGCCGGATGCCAGTCCATGCCATGACTGCCGGGTTGGCCTCTGTGCAATAATGTTTCAAATTGTTCTTGCGTAAAAAGCCGCATGAATTTTCCTTTCTAAACACCATTAGTCTTAGGATAACCTTCCTAAATACCAGCGCGTGTAGTAGGACTGTATTCCCATTGGGTGATTCGTGTCAAGATAGCCGGACACTAATTTTTTGTGATAATATAAAAAATAATAAGCCACTAATAAGTAGTATCATATAAAGCGTACCTCACGGATGGGCGACTTTATAGTTTTCACCCCTGATGAAAGCGGCGAAACGAAAGAACATAGAATTGGTTGCGGATGATGAATTGCGTAAGCTTGGCGCGCGCATTAAGAAGCTTAGAATTGCCAAGGGCTATTCCAATTATGAGCATTTCGCCTATCAAAACAACATTCCGCGCGCACAATTTGGCCGCTATGAAAACGGCCAGGATTTGCGTTTTAGCAGCCTCGTGAAAGTTGTAAGTGCATTGGATATGACACTACATGACTTTTTCAGCGAAGGTTTTTCATGAAAAACGGAAACGAAAAGTCCAGCACTTGGACGGGACTCTTCGTTTCCTTATAAATATTGGTGTTATTCTCTGACAAGTCTTTGCATGATAGTACCGCTGTTAGTTTCTATGCGCAGCATGTAAAGACCGATAGCAAGTTTGCTGACATCTATGCCTTTACTCGATACATAGCTACCGGTTTTACTTACCAACTTTCCTTGCATATCGTAGATGCTGACTGCTTCAACATCCGTCAAACCAATAAACACAAAGTCGGAAGCCGGATTGGGATAAATTATTGCGCTGGCTGAAGGCAGAGGACTATGTACGGATAGTGGTGCTGAACAATCATCTCCAAACGCTCCGCCTACCCATTTAGCTATGTGATTATAAGGCAATCCATTAATCGCATACCAGCGGCCGCTAACAAACATGCTGCCTTTAAATTCAAATATCTGAGCTGGTGCTGCCGAACCAAAATCATCATTGACTACACACCATCTTCGCCCGTCCCATTTGGCAAGCCCGTCTGCGTTGAGACCACCAGCTTGGCTAAAGTCACCGACAACATAGAGTTCATTATTGTAAATCAGCATATCCTGAGCGCCATATCCATAGTCGGAAAGCAGCCCTTCACCTAAGCGATGCCAAGATGTTCCATCCCAGCGCGCAATGTCATTACCGGGTGCGCCCTCACTCTCAAAAAAGCTGCCGCAAGCATATAATTCGCCGCGCCACACGATAACCTTTGCTATGTAACCTGCGCCTCCGGTATTGATGCCTCCGCCAGCGTTTGACCACTTCATACCATCAAAGCGAATGACAGTTCTACTACTTGCTAAATAAAGCTGTCCCTTATAATACTCAATAGATGATAGAAATGGGAAGTGGGCCCCGTAAACAGTATCAGTGCCTAACGTATCCTTCCACACTACGCCATTCCACACAGAAAGGTGATAAGAATACGAGTTGGCTGCCAAGTCCAAATGCTCCATCATGACCGCTAAACGGTTGCCTACACGAAAAAACTTGTAGGCTTGGTCAAAGCGCGGGTCATTTGTCCAATACCAACCTGTATCGTCTTTACGTTGAAGAATGCCACCGGCAGCAACGAACATTTTACCTTGATAAGTAGTAATATCATCAAGATAATTGCCTCCTCCTAAAATACTTTGGTAAGTGATGCCAGTGTCCCCGTCCCACTTAACCACATTTGCCGACACACCGTTCACGGACTCAAAGCCGATAATATACATGCTGTCTGTTTCAGCGTCAGGTATGCAAGTCAAAGCACTTTTATCAAACTGAAATGGTAGCGCTTTCCAGTGCTGGGCGCGGCTAATTGCTGATGAAAGAAGCACCACTAACAAGAGTAATGTAAATTGTTTCATACCCGTTAGTATTTTACCATCCTTACGGCTTCTGATTTTTCTTCTGATGCAAGTTGCAGAAAATACACACCGGCTGGCAGTTGTTCTAAGTCCAGCATGAATTTATTCTCTCCACGCACTGCATTAATGTTACCGCTCAACAGCACCTGTCCAAGTGCACTCGTCACGACCATCGGCACTCTGCTGGATTTGCCTTCATTATTAAAGGTAACGGCAAACCTGTCATGAGATGGATTAGGTGCAACCATGATATTATTGGATGTATGCAGTTGAGGAACCGATGGCACAGCGGTAGCGCGAGCATTTTCAAACATGCCAATGAATGAATCCCAATTACCTCCATGCGTTGCGTCGTCATATGCGATGGCAAACGGCTTTCGCCTGGATGAGTTGCTGAAATACATCGGTGTATTCGGGTTCTTTGTGATACCAGTCATGTATAGACTTACGAGACCATTTTTGGTAACAGCATCCATGCTTGTTATTATCTCCCGCGCATCTTGATAGTTGCCTGAAACAAAGGAAAGATTTCCTCCTGATATAGGGTGATTGCCAGGAAATACTCCGCCATACAGTGTGGACCATACTGGTCTATTAGCAGGATTGAACTGTACGATCCATCCGTCGGAGACTTCCAGACCAGAATTGATTGTTGACGGCGTCAACAGCGAGCGCGACGACGCATTGCTGTCTTGCTGATATCTGCCAGTAACCTTATAGATAGGTATGCTTTGCGCTCCCGCCCCTGCGCCTGTATCAATCTCGTTGTTGCCCGACATATAAATATGGTCAAGAGAATCAATGACCAGCCTTATTGGGGCGCGCTCAATACCTTTTAGACCGAATAAGGTGCTCCATTTGAGTTTGTGCGTGGAATCAAATCGGGCAATTACAGCATCCTGTCCTCCATTCTGGCCAAAGTTGACGGTCCCATATCCTTGCAAATAGCTGCCTCCAATCGCAGCGTAAGATGGGATGCGGTAAGTACCGCTATTATCAGCTTGATTGGAATGAATGGTATCCGCCCTGTTGGCCGTGCCAGAGATATAGACGTCATTTTTTGAATTGACTACTAAGCCTAGGTATTCATTGTCAGTGCCGCCGCCGTATAAAGTTCCCCAGTCAATAGCCCTAGCGCTATTGAAATGCGCGAGGAAGCCACGGCGCCAACGCATGCTAGTTTGGGAAAATGCGCCAGCACCCGGATCAACAAAAGGCAGGCTGACTGCAGCGCCTGTGCCTACAGGCGCGAACAGAGGCGTCGTGCTGACTGTCACGCTCCCTGAGCGACTTCGCGTATTGCCCAACACATAGAGGCCGCCTGATTTGTCAGGCACTATTACGTTCATCACATCCAGAGAATCGCCGCCGATTAGGGTGCACCAGGTAAGGTCTCTGCCAAGGTTAAAGGCACCTACAAAACCAGATCGTGCGTCCGGCGTACTAGACTGAAAATACCGACCACCGCGGCGTAAGGATATAGTGTCACCGCCTGGATTCTGGCTAGTTGTATCCACTTTCGCCCAACTGCCGTCTATATAACCACAAAAGACGATTTCCTGTTTAGCCTCGTCCCAAGCCAAAGCATCCAAGTAGCAAAACGAACCGCCCCCGAAATATGTTGAATACTTAAAGTATCCATTGCTGGCACCGAAGCTGGCTATGAATGAGCCGGTATGAAGACCCGTTGAAGGAATGTTGGTTGACTTTTTCCATAATACCGATGAATGCCATATGCCGAGTGGAATATCATTTGACCTTGTTCGCCCAGCCAATATTAGATTGCCATATGAATTATTATTCGTCTGATTGGCATCCAATATCAACATCGCTGCCACTTCTTCATAGCTTGAGCCACCGAAATAGGTTGACCAGAGCCTGCGACAGGTATCACCATCAAAGGCGCTCACTATACAATCAAAGTCACCTTTGTAAGCAAACAACCCTGACGTTGTGACCCTGTTACCACTATATAAATTAAACGCGGTGCTTTTTGATGTCATGGCATGCCAAAAAATCCGCTCACCATGCTGCAAAGCGCTCTTGATGATAGGCATCCCATCCACGGACCACTCGCGCGATGAATCGGGATTAGCTTCGCCCCCGGCATCGCCATAGTATGTTGTCCAAGTAAGATTATCTGTTCCTTGACCGGCTGTTTTCTGTCCCACTGCACCGGTTCTGATAACTAAATCATAGGAAGGGTTATAGCTGCCGAAATGCATCTTTACCTTTCCATTCCCAGCATCATACCACGTAGGCATCCAGCCAAGCGGTACGATCGCCCCGAATGGGTCAACCTGATAAGCAATCCCGTCAGGAAAGCTAATGCCATGCTGCCCAGAATATATGTGTAAATAATTGGCAATGGCCTGTATGCTATCCTGTCCCAAAAACTGTAACGTGAATGCATTGGTATCCGCGCTAGGATGTAGAACAAAGTAGGTAAGTGGACCTTCAGGATTACTGAAAAAATGCACATCAGTGTTGGGAAAAGCGTTTTGATAAACTACCCCGCCGAAGCCAGGCACCCCTTCAATACCACTGCTGCAATGCGGTAGATAATAATTCAGTGAATCGCCGGACGCCTCGTAAACGCCGATAGTATTTGGACAAGGCTGGTTGGCGTCGCGCTGCCCACAGTAAAACTGCATATCCACACGGAAGGACGTATCGGTAACCAGAGTGTCATTTACAATAGCTGCATTACGTCCCGTAAAAGATATAGTATCATCACCAAGATAGATTTTCACGCCCGGATGGGTCGTGTAATACTTAATGTCGTTGCGGATATTCTGCGCCTCGTCAATGATCTGCCCGCGGTTCTCATAGTAGTACCAAGCGGAGCCAGGGTCTGGGGCCTCAGCGTCAGGAACACGAGTAGGTGGGCTTTGTGCAAAGAGCAATGTGCAACCAAATACAGCTAGCAAGAGCAGGGAGATTGTTTTCATAGCGTTTGTTGTTTGAGGTGATGAATTGTGTGCGTGATAGTACGAGTGAGTAAAAGGATTTTAGGAAATAGGCATTGTGATTTATGAATTGCTACTCGTAAGTAGCAATTTCGGGGATAAACGTAATATTTGATTTTGATAAAACAAACGCGGTAAACATTATTTCTTACTGTCTTTTATGACACCAATTTGTTGCCTAAATTTTCGTATGGCTGGCGCTATACGCGAAGTCTTATTGCTTTTTTTCTCCAATAGTATATTGTAAATGTTACTTCAATCCAGAAGTAATCGGGGTATTGTTTGGGGCACGATAAAAGCGCCCACACATTAAAACCTTGTTTCAACAATAGAAAGCTCACTAATGCTTCTCCCCCAAGGAACGCTGAACATTTCTTTACTGCATCCGGCACCATCCGTAAGTGCTTGCAGAATTGAAATTCGTGGTAGGATTAAATTCATATCCGCCATCAGTGTCCAAGTAAAACCGGCCCGTTCGGGGGTAGCAATGGTGGTACGTTTTCGCTCATCACGAAAGGACCACTTCCATGCTGACAGACTTAGCGTGTAAATCACTAATTGCAAAATCCCGACAGCTTAAAAAGCCACTCAAAAAATCAGACGGCAAAGGCCTGTTCCTGTATGCCTTTCCGAAAGGCACCGCGTACTGGCGGCATAAATACCGCTTGCTCGGTAAGGAAAACCAAATCTCCTTTGGTTCCTATCCCGAAATCACCCTCAGCGAGGCAAGGTTGAAACATACCGAAGCCTATAAGCTCTTATTGAACGGCGCAGACCCGTCAAAGGCCCGGCAGCAAGCCACCAAGAAAGCGCTGCTGGAAGCAAAAAACAGCTTTGAGGCTGTAGGCCGCGCCTGGCATCAGCACAACATTGAAAGATGGAGCGCCAGCCATGCCAAAGCAATCCTGCGGGTACTGGAAAAAGACCTGTTCAAAACCATTGGTCGTATTCCGGTAACTGTTCTCACCAGAAGGCAGCTTTTGGAGGCCGTGCAAGAGATTGAACGGCGACCGGCGCATGAAGTGGCCCGCCGTTCTTTGCAATATGCCAGAAACATTCTCAACCATGCACGGAATGAAGAATATGTACAGTTCAATGTCGCCGATGGGCTAGAAGGCTCGTTGAAGCCTTACAAGACGGGGAATTTCCCTTCAATGGATATTGGGATGCTGCCTGAATTCCTGCGCAAGCTGGATAGCAATACGGCGATTTCACAAGATGCAAGGCAAGCCATAGAATTGCTGATGTTGACGCTGGTGCGGCGCTCGGAACTGCTCACGGCAAAATGGTGCGAGTTTGACCTGGGCAAGGCGGTCTGGGCCATTCCCGCAGAGCGCATGAAGATGCGCCGGGAGCATATCGTACCGCTTTCACGTCAAGCGTTGGAGATATTGCACGAACGCAAGGCAGCAAACGATGCACTGCCAACTAACTTTCAAAGCCTGTATGTCTTCCCCGGCTGTTGGGAACCGCGGCAGCATATCAATAAGAAAGTGGTTGGCCTGGCGCTTGCCGCTCTGGGCTATAAAGACATTCATTCCGCGCATGGCTTTAGGGCCTTGGGAATGGGGATTGCCAAAGAAAAGCTAGGCTATCGTCATGAAGTGCCAGACCGCCAACTGGCTCATGCGCCCGCGAATGAGGTTGACCGGGCCTATGACCGGGCCAAGTTTCTGCCGGAACGCATTGATATGATGCAACAGCTCGCGAATTACGTGGACGATGCAAGGCCATAGGTCTTTAAGATTGACATCAAAAAATGTTCAAAAGGCGGCACGACAAAGGAGAATTTCCCTAGGAAAGTAACTCTTAGTGCTGCCTTTAGAGCCGCTTAGTTTTTCAAAATCAAGAAAACATCAATGGCTGCAAAGCAATAGCTACATGGCCTCCCAAATATTTGCCCAGAAAAATAAATGTAACATCAACATCACCCCGGCGAATGACTTTAGTTTTTTTGCCGACACTAACAAAGCCGTGGCGTTGGTGTAGACGGAGCGATGGCATGTTTGGATAGGGAAACACACAGATTTCGGAAATAAGCAGCGTTGAGTTATTTGCAGCACAATCTTTAAGTACATTTTCAATTAAGCAATCACCGAGTTTTTGCTTAACGCCATCAAGAAAAATCTCCAGCCCTACATAAGATTTTGTCGCAGCTACGATATGCAGTTTAGAAGTCTCTAATTGACCAAGCCTCTCTTTGTTTAGCGAGTAACGGGCATAAGCAATAAGTTTTTGAAAGTGAAAAACGAGGGCGAATTTTGAAGTCTCATCTCGCCGATGGATGTCGGCAATTTTTTGTGCGTCCAACAATTCTTGTATGCCACCATTCCAATATTCAGGGTTGTATGGGTCGGTGTAAAAATGCTCCTTTCTTATTGCCATTACCTGGTCAAGAACACTTGGATTAACATCCCGTACAACTTGGAAAGAATAACTATTGTCCATTGGCGTTTTGAACTGAATCCTTTATTGCCTGTTCAGCCATAATCACATCCATATCTACGGAACGCTTCCATAGCTCCTTCATTGAGTTGTAATACTCATTAAATACGCCGTCATCACTGTTCTTGAATTGGAATGCAGGCAAGTCGGTTGAATTTATGTGGTGCAAGTATGGAATTAAAAAACACTCGCTATGTTCATTGTCTGGGTCAAAAACATACGCCCTGACACGTGGGAATTCATTGTACATGCGTATTTGCAAATCTCCGGCTTTTGACAAGTGCTTTATCTTATCCCAGCGGTTTTTCAACTCAAGCAAATAGGTCAACCCCAACATGCATTCGCTTCTTAGTTCAACAGGGGTTTGATCAAAGTCACGCGCAACAGTCTCCAAAATGGGCGAATAAGGATTGAAAACGAGATATTTTACGTTTACTCCTTGCGACAGCCGTTCTAAAAGAGCTGTCCGATTATCCACAGTTGTAATGTGGAAGTTTGTTCCTGAAAAGAAAATTTCTCTCTTGGTACTTCTAATTTTTTTAGGAATAAAACCGATTATTTCCGTGCTTGTTTTATAGAATGCTACCAGTCCAGTATCCTTGGCAATGATGTTCTTATAGCTGAAAAAAAATGCCGTCAATAAGATGACCAATACCATCAAAACGATGGGTGAAGGCACCTTTTTCACCAACGGATGATAAAAGAAAATAATTGCGGTAAGAAGGAGCGTAACAAATGATGCGACTGCGGTTTCTAATCCACCTAATAACAATAACGGACAAATAATCGCGATAATAGTTGGCGGGACGAGAAGCTTACCAAGATTTTCAAGGAACAGACCGATTTTAGTTCTGTGTCGTTCAGCAGACTGGTCAGCTACGGTCATAGCAAAGGGTTTAGCACGTGAAGAGGATTAAATGTAGGTGCTTTTTTACCTGAATTGTTTTTAATGCATCGCATCGCTTGAAAAATATTAAGTATGAGAATTATGGTTCTGGGGTTTCAGCTTTACGATTTTGCTTAGGTGCTTGCCCCATAATCTGACTATTGTAATCGTCCAGTATGTTTGACGGCAGCCCTTTTAAATAAATCTCTGTAGTCTTAATGCTGGAATGGCCCAGCATCGCGCTAATAGCAGCAATAGGCACCGTATTAAGCATGGCTTGCGTGGCAAAGGAATGGCGGCTGACATAGCTGGTCAAATTGGTTTCAATATCGCATTTGTTGGCGATCAGTTTCAGTTTGGCATTATACCGCTTCCTAGCCCACTTGAGGGCTTTTAATTGCGCTGCTAAGCTGTCCGGTCTTAGGATAGGGAACACAAACTCCGCATCCGGGTCGGCCTCAATATAATAATCTAAAATTTCCTGCAAGGCTGGAAACAGCTTGATGTCATACAGCTTGGCCGTTTTACTGCGGCGATAATTTACTCGGCCGTCAATAATGTCCGTCTTTTTCAAGAACGCCATGTCCTTGAAGTTCATCCCGTACATCATATAGCTGGCTACAAAGTAGTTCCGGGCATTGAATAGCTTATCGCCGGGCTGAAGCTTTAAATTGACGATATTGTTGAGCAGATCAATATCAAGCGCCCGTTTTTCGGTCGGGATAGATTTTATTTTATAGGCGTCAAACGGGTAAAGCTCCTTGTCCGCAATACCTGCCTTGATCGCATAATTGTAAATGGCGCGAATGGTGCGCAGATAAACGGACAGCCCGTTATAACCATTACCTTCTTTGGCAAGATGGAAGGTTTCAAAGCGTTTCAGAAAATCATAGGTGATGGCATTGAAAGGCAAGTCCTTCTTGGCGACAAAACCTTTGAGGATATTGATAGTGAATTGATAGCATTCGGCATTGCCGTATCGCTTAGCTTCTCTCAAATCGGCCACTAGCGTTTCGCCGTATTTGAAAAAGCATTGGTTGCCTTGCGTATTGACGATGCGCTGTTTGATGTCGGCTACAGACAGGCGTTTGAGTTCGCCCTTCTCGTCCAACTTCATCACGATGTCAAGCGCATTGGCTTTCTTTTTTTGAATGAGATTATTAAGGCGCGAAACTGTTTCTGTGCCTTGATAAGATTTCTTGACTTTACGGGCGGCATCATCCCAATCGTCTTCTTTAAGACTGTAACCAAGTGAAATTGGAATAGTGCGGTTATCAAAGCCAAGCCGCATTATTAGCGGATAGGTGCCGTCCTGCTTGACACGGCGGGTATCTAAAGACACAACAATGCTGGCGTTCATACTCATCTAAAGCTCCGAAAAAAGTTGCACAGGATTTGCACAGAAACCGTGGTGTTTCATGGTTTCCTGTGAATTTATAGAAAAGTAAAACCAGCGCCGGTAAAGGCTTTCAGCCTATATCGCACCATATGAAACCATTCATCGCGTGCCTTACAAGCAGAGGGTCCGCGGTTCGATCCCGTGTGCCTCCACTCGAAAACAAAGCGGCTTTCAGCAACTGAAAGCCGCTTTGTTTTTATAACCGCTACCATTTCTTGAGATTGGGAGAATTGCTGCCGGGGTCAACAGATTCCTGGCGGCCATCTAGTTTTTGCCTATTGGCGCACTATCACCTCCACCCGCCGGTTGAGGTCGCGATGCGCATCGCTGTCATTCTCAGCTTTGGGGTTCGCCTCACCCCAGCCCTGCACCTGCACTGCTTCCGGAGCAAAACCCATAGACTTAATGACATCGCCTGTCAGGCGCGCCCTTGTGAAGGATAACTGCTCGTTCAGCATGGGCGTGCCCGAGTTGTCGGTATATCCATTTACCAGTACGGCGACCCCTGCCAGACCTCTGTATGGCGTCAGCAATGTGCGTAGCGCTGCACTGCCCGAATCGGATAGGGCGATGCTGTTTTTTTCAAAAAAAATGGTGGCTGCCAGCGTATCCGTTACCGGCTTCTGATAGTCAAAGGGAAGCAGGGATATGTTCCGCTCCAGCGTGTGTCCCGCCATCGTATCGGCTATGCGAAGCGTATCAAGCACACTTTGAAAGCCAATGCGGTCTGTAAGCAGATGATAGCAGCGGCCGGCTGCCAGCGCAACCGTGTAAGAGCCGTCGCCACGATTGCTTTGCACCTGATACAGATCTCTTCCCGTGGCGCTGTCTGAGATATATGTGCTGGCATAATTCAGCCGCCCCCTGCCAATACTGTCATACACATACCCCTTCAGATACATCACCGGCGCCGGCCGGTATTTAAGCGACACCGGAATCTGATAAAGGTCAAAATTCCCCGCGACACTGTCACGATCCGAAGCAAAGTAGGCCGTGTCGCCGGATGCGTTTAAAGCCATCGATACTTCGTCGCAGGGCGTGTTTATCGGCATGCCCAGGTTTACACCCTCGCTCCAGCTTGTATCGTCTGCCCTGCGCGATACGTAGAGATCGGAGCCGCCCATCCCCGGCCTGCCGTCTGAAGCAAAAAACAGGGTCGCGTTGTCGGCATAGATAAACGGAGCCGTTTCGTTCCCGGGCGTATTGATGCCGGGACCAAGGTTCCGGGGCAGCTGCCAGAGGCCGTGCTCGAAGCGCGACGACCAGATATCCAGGCCGCCATATCCGCCATCGCGGTTGCTCACGAAATAAAGCTCCCGGTTATCAGACGACAGACAGGGCATTCCCTCGTAGCCGGGCATATTGATAGTAGCGCCGAAGCTCTGCGGAATGCTCCACACACTGTCTGCGCGGTAAGCCATGTAGAGGTCGCAGCCGCCTTGGTCCCAGCCGGAAACGCTTCGGTTATCGCAGCGCATAAAGAAGAGGTAGTGGCCATCGGCAGATATAAACTGAGCGCTTTCCTGCTGCAGCGTGTTGGGCGGGCTGCCCATATTCCGACCGCTCTGCCAGCCGTCGCAGGTATCGCGCTTAGCGAAGTAAAAGTCTTCGTCCTGCCCGCCGGCCCTTCTGGTAAAGTAGAACGTCTGACCATCGGCCGAGACCGACGGAAACAGCTCCGGGTCTTTCGTATTGATGCCCCACAACTGGCCCACCGGACTTACTACAGCGCTGTCCGCGTGCCTGCGCGCTTCAAACATAAAGTCTGCCTGGGCAGCAAGCGATTTCCAGTACGGGTCTTTACTCAAGGCCGGAATACGCTTTTGCGCCTCCACGATGTTCCCGCTGCAAAGCAGGCTTTTTGCCAGCGACTTCTGAAACACTTTTGCGCCATTGCTGCACTGTCTTTCACCATCCAGCAGCACGGTGGCTGCCGCCTTGTATTGATGACGCGCCAGGAGCCGGTCTCCATAATTGATATACGCATCTACGTAGCCGGGATATTCCTTTATGGCTTTCAGAATGTTCCGCTCCCACTTCTCCCAGTCCCGCGTGGACTGCGCGCGAAGGGCTGCTTCATACGCGTGGCGCGCCCGCGCAGGAGCCTCCTGCGCAGCGGCATTCACATAGAGAAACAACGTGAGGAATAGAAATAAGTAAAGCGTGCGGCTCATTCGTGGGGGCGCGAGGCGCGGATAAAATTAAGTCGGGCGCGGCTATTCCTTTCACTGTCCTAAATTTGAACATTATCACCCTGTGACACCCGACCTGAGCCGTATGCCGATAAATACTTCCCCCGCTTCCTCCACCATTTCCTGCCCGTCCTGTTCTCACGAGTTTGAGGTTTCCTCAGCTATGGAGCAGACCATTCGTGAAAAATTCCGCGCGGAGTTCAACCAGAAATGGACGGACCAGAAGCGCAGACAGGATGAGGAAATCGCCAAAAAAGAAACTCAACTCCAGCAGCAGCTTCAGCAATTGGAGCAGCAGCGCCGCTCGCAGGACGACGAGGTAAAGAAAAAGGTACAGGATGAATGCGCCAAAGAATCGCAGCGCCTCAAAAAAGAAATTGAAGAACAGACCGCCCATTCCTTCGGCGCCAAGCTTCGTTTCCTGGAAGAAGAAAAAGAACGATCGCAGCAGCAGTTGAAAGAATCGCAGCGCAAGGAGCTGGAATTTCTGCGCAAAGAGGAAGGATTTCAGAAGCGGGAAGCAGAGCTTGAATTGGAAAAGCAAAAAGCCATTACCGCCGAGCGCATCCGCATACAGGACGATCTGCGCAAAGGCGAGGAAGAGCGCTTTAAGCTGCGCGAGGAAGAGAACGCTATGCGCATGAAGGAATACGAGAAGCAGCTGGAAGACCAGAAGAAGCTCATTGAAGAAATGAAGCGCAAAGCCGAGCAGGGCTCCATGCAGCTCCAGGGCGAGGTGCAGGAGCTGGCGCTGGAAGAATTACTCCGCACCGCCTTTCCGTATGACAGCGTAAAGGAAGTGGGCAAAGGGATGCGCGGCGCAGATTGCATCCTGACGGTGCGGAATGCCTTCGGGCAGGAATGCGGCTGCATCATCTTTGAAAGCAAGCGTACGCAGGCCTTCGGGGGCGACTGGATAGAAAAGCTGAAGGCAGACATGATGGGCTGTAAGGCGGAGATCGCTGTCATCGTCTCGCAGGCTTTCCCCAAGGATATGGATCGCTTTGGCGAGCGGCAGGGCGTGTATGTGTGCTCCTTTGCGGAGGTGAAAAGCTTGGTAAGCGTGCTTCGCGGCGCCATCCTCAAGCTCTATGAAGCCCGCAAGAGTCAGGAAAACAAGGGCGATAAAATGGTGGCGCTTTACGACTACCTCACCTCCACAGAATTCATGGCGCCGTGGAATACGATGCGCGAGTCTTTCCAGTCATTCCGCGGGCAGCTGCAGAAAGAGCGCGACGATTTTGAGCGCAACTGGAAGAAGAAGGAGAAGATGCTGGACATGATCATCAAGAATTCCCTCCAGATCTCCGGCTCCATAGAAGGCATCTCCGGCATAGACAGTATGAACTGGAGCGCCGGCGCCATCGCCGAAGAGCAGGGCTACCTGATTGACTGATCCGGCATTCATTCCCCATTCCGAACTCCGCATTCATAACGTGCTGTACGCCGTCGTAGATATTGAAACCACCGGAAGCTATGCCGCGGGCGCCGGCATTACCGACATCGCCGTCATCATAACCGACGGCGTGGAAATCCTGCATTCCTGGCAATCGCTTATTAATCCCCACCGGCCCATCCCGCGCTTTATTCAGCAGCTTACCGGCATTACGCCCGATATGGTGGCCGGCGCCCCCGCCTTCCCCGAAGTGGCGGAGCATGTACACTCGCTGCTGCAGGATAAAATCTTTGTCGCGCACAACGTCAACTTTGACTTCTCTTTCATCAAGCATCATCTGGAGCTTTGCGGACTGCCCTTTGACGCGCGGAAGCTCTGCACCGTGCGCCTTGCGCGCAAGATCAGGCCCGGCCTCGGGAAGTATGGCCTGGGCCGCCTCTGCCATACCCTCGGCATTGAGCACAACGATCATCACCGCGCTTACGGCGATGCGCATGCCACTACCCTGCTCTTCGCGCAGCTCTTGGTGAGCGATGCCGACGGCCATGTGTCTGCAATGCTCAAAGGCCGGAATAAAGAGCAGTACCTCCCGCCCAACGTACCCATAGAGCAGGTGGACAGCCTGCCGCAGACGCCCGGCGTTTACTACTTCTACGACGCTAAAGGCAAAGTCGTTTACGTCGGTAAAGCAGTCAACCTGCTCAAGCGCGTAAAGAGCCACTTCGCCAACAATAAGAGCAGCCGCCAGAAGGCCGACTTCCTGCGAGACATCCACCGCATCTCCTACCACCCTACCGCTACCGACCTTATGGCGCAGATACTGGAGAGCGTGGAGATCCGCCGCCTGTGGCCCATTCACAACCGCAGCCAGCGCGGCTACCAGCCCAAGTATGCCCTCTATGCCTACGAGGACCGGCAGGGCTATATGCGCCTTACGCTGGATGCCCACAAACAGCAGCTAAAGCCCCTCTACACCTTCAACACCATTGTAGAAGGGCAGGAATGGCTTCGCCGCCTCATCAGCGAGTTTGAGCTGTGCCCCCGCCTCTGCAACCTTGCCAAAGGCGCCGACTGCGCCGCCGGAATATTTGCCGTAGGCTGCACCGGACAATGCTGCGAGCCGGGCGGCCCTAAGTATTACAACAACCGCGTTGTAGAAGCCACCCAGTGGATAGCCCGCTCCCTGCCCACCCTCGTGCTTGTGGATGCCGGCCGCACGCACGACGAGCAGAGCTGCATACTCGTAGAGGCCGGCATCTTTAAAGGCATGGGCTACTTCTCCGCCCACACCGACATCTACGACCTCGCCACCTTCCGCGCTGCCGTAGAGGCCATGCCCGACAACGACCTCATCCGCAACCTCATCTACCGCGAGGCCCGCGAGCATCCTCACAAATGCGTACGGCTGGACGGCACCGCCCGCAAAGAAGTGGTGTATCAGGATCTGGTGGTGGAAGAGGGGTAAAGCTTGGAAAAACTGCTTATTTAAGCATATCACCAATGCTAAATTCAGTTCGCGCGTTATCCGGGATTGCTTGCTGAGGTACAAAATCGTGCATCCAGTAATAATAAACGGACTTCTCGGAATTGGAGGTTTTAGTCAACAAACGTCTGGAAACCAGATAGAAATTATTCTCAAACAGAAAGTCTTCCATGACGTAACCGTTAGCTGCCTTTTTAAACCTTACAAAGTGTGAGAAATGCTTTAGGCCTCTATTGCGTAGCACTGCTCTGAGTACTTCAGATAAGGTGGCGTAATTGTTGGCTATTGTAAACTTGTTGTATTGTTCTTCTGTGGCTTCTACAACCATAGAGTAGCTATTTGTGACAGCCCATTGTTTTCTATTTACCGTTACAAGCCTAAAAGAATACGCTTTTGGATAGTCAGGATTAATGTCCCGTTTCGCGAACATTGAACCAGGCACCTCCTTATTTTTTATGATGATAATAAACGAGCTATCACCGTCGCTGTTTTGCCGCACATAGAAAGCTTCGTTTTTAAGCGCCTGCTTTTTCAAATCCATCAAGTAGTCTGACACGAAAGTCTTTGGAAATCCGTCTATCTGCATCAGCCTCAGTGATTGATTTTTGTCCAAAGTATTTTTGGTAATTGAGTAGGAGTTCTCGTCCGGCACGACCAAAACATATTGCTGCATCTTTTCTACAGGCCTGATCAGATATGCATCAGCTGTGCAGTTGAACAGAGTGTCCTGCGCAGTATTTAACGCTACTTCAATCTTCAGGTGGTAGGCGGGTGGCTTAGGATAGTTGCTAGCTGCGTACACAATTGTGGAGTCAAGAATGTCATACGCAGTAAATTTTTTTGAAAGGACTTCTACATTATCAAGCTCATGTTTTGCCGGGCTCACATATTGAATCATCAAAGAATCGCTGTAAGACTTTTTGCTGTTCAAAAGCGATTGGCCTGATAACAACGCAGGTTGCGTCATTATCAGGCCAATTACTAGTAATAAAGGTGGAATTGCAGGCAGATTACGTTTACACATTAGCCAGCTTGAATTGTTTCCGCCGTTGTTGGTGTTATCACCAACAACGAATATACATCCCGCGCAAAAAGCCCAACAGACTGACAGGCGATGAAATGTGCGACGCAAGGGACGACCGGGAGCGAACGGAACGGGGACTAACAAAAAAGACTACCCAAAGGCAGTCTTCTTTTCCAATAAAAAAGCAGCGCAGCGCTTTACAGGTCTTTGCGCTTTACGGCTTTGGGCAGGCTGATGTTGGCGGTGGCGGTGGCGCCGGCGCGCTGGTATTCCAGCTTCAGCCTGTCGCCTCCTTTGGTGCCGCGCATGGCCATCTGGAGCTCGTCCACGGAGCCCACCTTGTCGTCGCCCATCCGGGTGATGACGTCGCCCTCGCGGAGGCCGGCGGTAGCGGCGGGGGAGCCGGGCTTTACGCTGAGCACGCGCACGCCTTCGCCGTCGGCGCGGTCTTCGGCGCTCACGCCGAGCTTAGGGGCAGGGGCGGCATCGTCGGCAGCGGCAAAGGGGAAGGAGTGGAAGAAGGAGTTGGGCATGTTGCCGGTGCCGCCGCCGCCAAAGTCTTCGGGATTCATGCGGAAGGAGCGGGCGCTGACCTGCGGCTGGGCGGAGGAGAGCTTTGTAAACGCACTGTTCTGTTTCCCGTTGCGCTCATAAACGATTCGTACTTCATCGCCGGGCTTATGCTGCGATCCGATCTCTGCTATCAGGCCTGCGGCATTATTAATGTCGTGGTGATCAATAGCTGTGATGACATCGCCTTCTTGCAGACCGGCTGCTTCTGCCGGTGAGCCGGGAGTGACGCCCTTCACAACAGCGCCTACCTTGTCAGATTTAGGGTCGGTCATCACGCCGAGCATGGCGCGGCGGGAGGCGGGGGCGGCGGGCATATCACGGAAGTCGTCGTCGTAGTCATCGCGGCCATTGAAGCCGAAGGCCTGGATGCCGGCGCGGCCGCCGGGGCCGCTGCCGTCTTCTATAATTACCTTCTTGTGCACTTTGGCGGCATCGGCGTCATGGACGGTCACCACGGCCTCGCCGTTTACAAATACAGTTCCGTCTTTGATCTCAATAACGGTCTTGCCTCCGGTCCTTTCTTTCTTAATGACTACGGTTTCGTCTTTAGTGACGTTGCCCTTTTGCGCGAATGCGCCGGTACTACAAAGGCTGCCGAGGAGGATTAGGGCAGCGGGCTTCAGCAGAATGTGTCGCATAATGGTGGATTGTTTTTTTTAAGTGGAGCGAATTTAAAACGGCAGCCGTGCGGGGCGGATATAAAGGAGCGTTAAATGAAATGCGTGGCGGCAGTGGGATGAAAGGGGTGAGGAGGCTAATTTTATGCATCCGCTTTTTCTTATGCGCACCCGTTTATTTGTCCTGAGCCTGCTGCTCTCCTGCCTTGTCCTGAGGGCCGGGGCCAGCCATTACCGGGGCGGGGAGATCACCTGCCGCGCGCTGGGCAATAATGAGTACGAGGTCACTTTTCGCATCTACAGCGATTGCCATCACGGCGACCAGGCGGCCATCTCTCAGGATGTGCCTATCTACTTTGCGGTGTTCAATGCCGCGGGGGCCCGCATCCTGACCGACAATGAAACAAGCGGCGAATTCGTGAAGATGCCGGTGAATGCAGTCAGTGGCTGCTACAACGACACCAATGAGTACTGCGGGAAGTATGTGGTGGCGAAGAAGCGGATCACGCTGCCGCCAAGCCTGGACGGCTACACCATCGTAAACCAGCGCTGCTGCATGGGCAGCGATGTGGACAATATCCGCGAGCCGGGCGTGAACGGGCTTACGATGTATTGCCGCATACCGGGCGTGCGGCAGGCAGGCAGCGGCGCGGATGATAACAGTCCGCAGTTCAATACGCCGGGGCCGCTGCGCCTCTGCATCAGGGGCTCTTATGCGGCAGACTTCAGCGCCACCGACCCGGATGGCGACTCGCTGGCTTACAGGTTTATCAGCGGGCTTCAGGGCGGCACCGCCAGCGATGCGAAGCCCATACCCAACAATATAGCTTTTGCGCCGCTGGCCTATGCGCCGGGCTTTTCGTACACGCAGCCCCTGGGCGGCAGCGGCAGCATGAGCCTGAACAGCGCCACAGGCGTCCTCAGCGGCAATTGCAGCAAAGCGGGCGAATATCTGGTGGCGGTAGCCTGCGACGAGTACCGGGCAGGCACGCTGCTCGGCACCACGACGCGGGAATATGTGCTGGAGTTTGCAGACTGCGGCAAGAGCGTGACAGCGCAGATACAGCGCGACTCTGCTGCGATTAAGGCCGGGATTGATACGCTAAGTATCGTGCGTTGTGGCGGCGCACGCATAGTGCGCTTTCAAAATACGAGCGTAGGCGCGGCAGGCTTCTACTGGGACTTCGGCGTGGCCGGCACGGATGATGATACTTCCTCGCTGCGCAATCCTCAGTTTACATATCCGGCGGCGGGTAAGTATCCGCTGACGCTGGTTGCGTATGGACCGAACTGCGCAGACACCCTGCATGGCGCCGTATGGCTTTCGGATGATGAGCTGAATCCGGACTTTACTATTACCGGCGGCAGCTGCTTATTAGACACAGTCGTGCTGCGCGACAACTCCACCAGTACCGGCGGCGCCATCACACAGTACCTCTGGCGCGCCGGCAGCGAGACGGCATCAGGCACAGCCATCGGCCTGATCCTGCAGAATGGCGGAATCATCACTATCAGCCACAGCATCTTCAGTGAGCACGGCTGCGTTGCGGCTATAGACAAGCAGATCAATGTGCGCACGGCTCCCATCTATGGCGGCGGCGATACCATTGTGCCGCAGGATATGCCGCTGATACTGGAGGCAAGCGGCGGCGTGTCTTACAACTGGGAGGCATTGGCGCCGGCGGTTCTGATTAATTATGTGCCTGGCAGCGCGACGGCGTCCCCACAGACAACTGTTTTGGGCAAGGACTTTATCTACATCGTGACGGGCAGAGATGCCCAGGGCTGCGGAGGCAGGGACACTGTGCATTTAACGGTATCGGAGCGTTCTTATGTGTTTGTGCCCACCGTGTTCTCGCCAAATGGCGATGGGCTGAATGATCTGCTGCGCGGCTATGTATCCGGCGGGAATATCACGCTCTTCTCCATCTACAACCGGCGGGGCAACCTCGTCTTCAGCACAACTAATCCGCGAGAAGGCTGGGACGGGCGGCATAAAGGGCAGGAAGCGGCGGCCGATGTCTATTTCTGGATGATGAAGGTGCAAAGCGGCTACTCAGGCCACGAGCTGGTATTCGGCGGAGACGTGACGCTGGTGCGGTAGCGCTTAACGCAGAAACGGATTGCTTCTTTTTTCCTCGCCGATCGTAGTCTCCGGCCCATGGCCGGGCCAGACCACTGTTTCGTCGGGCAGGGTGAAGAGTTGCGTCCGGATGCTTTGCAGGAGCTGCTCATGATTGCCGCCCGGGAGATCAGTCCGCCCGATAGAGCGACTAAACAGCACATCACCGCCGATGGCCCAGCCGCCTTCCGGATAATAAAGAATAACGGAGCCCGGAGAGTGTCCCGGCGCAAGGCGCACCTCTATCTTGTCGTCACCAAGCATCAGCGATTCCCCTTCCTTCAGCACCTGCGTGGGCTGCGGTATGACTGAGATGGAAAATCCAAACAGCATGGCCGCGCCTTTAGCGCCTGCGAGCACGGGGGCCTCAAGCGGGTGAAGCGCGAAGGGGATGCCGTATTTGTCCATCATGGCCTGCACGCCGAAAATGTGGTCAATGTGCGCATGCGTATTGATGATGCCACGGGGCTTCAGGCCTTGCTGCGCTATAAAAGCGTTAAATGCTGCTTCCTCTGAGGCGTCATTCATACCGGGGTCAACAATCCAGCAGTCGCCTGCCGCGTTATAGATGATGTAGGTATTTTCGCTGAACGCGTTGAAGGTGGCGCTGTGAAGCTGTAGCATGGTCCGGGCCTTTTCTTATCTTGGAAGGCGCAAACTTACGCCAGGCTCAGCGCCGTCTAACGATATACGCCACCCATCTCTTCTAATGAGCGCATTCCCAATCAGGTATTTCCGCACGGCAATCGCCGCGGTCTTTTGTCTGCTTTCCACCTTTAATCCCGGAAATGCCTCCGCGCAGGCCAATGTGGAGGTTTTCGGTCAGAACCGTGTGCAGCACCGCAAGTTTGACTGGAAGTTTTTTGACACGAAGCATTTCCGTGTTTATCACTACGACCGCAGCGGCGTGTCGCTGGCGCGCTATGTGGCCGAGCAGGCGGAGCGCGACATAGCGGTGGTGGAGCAGCGCATGAGCGGCACCTTTCCGAAGCGCTTCAACATTGTGCTCTATAACTCCTACGACGAGTATCGCCAGAGCAACATTGGCCTCCGTTACGACAATCAGATAGAAGGGACGGCCACCGGCACCGTAGATATTGTGGGCGACAAGCTGGTCGTCTATTTTGACGGGGTGCATACGGACCTGCGCCGACAGATCCGTGCGGGTATGAGCCAGGTAGTCTTGCAGCGGGCGCTTTTCGGAGAGAATTTTCGGGAGGTGGTTAAGAATTCTCTGCTGCTGAATTTGCCGGCCTGGGTGTCTCAGGGGTACATTGCTTATCTGGTGGATGGCTGGGATGCCGCCTCTGAGAGTGCCTGGAAAAATGAGCTTTCCGCCTTTCCTAAAACAGGTTTTTATACGCTGGCCGAGCGTAAGCCGGAGCTGGCGGGCAAGGCTTTCTGGAAATGGATCGCAGACCGCTATGGCGACGATATGCCTAAGACCTTGCTGTATGCAATGCAGCTCAAAAGCAGCCTGAACCAAGGGATCAAGCTGACGCTCAGCATGAAGGCAATCCGTGCCTACGACTCCTGCATCGCCTGGTACAAAACGGTATTCGCCGCCGATTCTGCACGGCAGGAAACGCCGCCATCAGACTCTGCGCTGATTTCAATCAAGGTGCCGAAGGACAACGGCGTGATCAAGAGCTTCCGGGTGTCGCCGCGCGGGCAGGATGTGGCCTATTGCCTGTTTAAGGAAGGCGAATACCTGATTTATCTCCAGAAGACGATCAACGAGCAGGTGCGCTCGCTCATTATGACGGAAGGCGCCAAAGACTGGAATGAGCAGACTCCCGACCCTGATTATCCGATCCTGGCCTGGAGCACAAACGGCTACAAGCTGGCAATTATGTACCGGCACAAGACGGAAACCCGCCTGCGCATCTACAATTCGCAGAAAGCCCGGATTGAGAATTACACGATCCCGACAAACCGTTTTGACCGGGTGCTGGGCATGGCGTTCAATGAAGACAACGATCAGATCATCTTCTCCGCCATCCGGAAAAGCCAGACGGATCTTTATTCATTCACGATTAAAGGTTCCCGCCTTGCCAATATCACGAATGACATCTGGGACGATACCCAGCCTCAGTTTATTTCCGGTGGGTCGCGCCGCGGTATCCTGTTTCTGTCCAATCGCCCGCGCGCGAATATGGACGTGCCTGCTGCTGTGAATGAATTGCCGACCGGCCCGATGAACGTCTTTTTCTACGACACCAAGACGCAAAGCCGTGAGCTGCTGCAATGCTCTTACAATAAAGGCGGCAACCTGACCCAACCCATACAATATGGCGCAGACAACTTCGCCTTCCTGCTGGACACAAACGGCATCCAGAATAAGTATGTGGTCACTTTCGTGCGTAAGGGCAATAACTACGACTCTGCGGTGCCGGTGCCTGTCACGAATTATTCCCGCTCCATCCTGAACCACCAGTATAATGCGGCCGCCAATCAGATAGCTGACGTTTTGCAAATGGGCGACCATTACAAAGTCTTCTTCGGGCCATTGCAGATACCGGGAAAGAACGTGGAGCCTAAAGCGCTTGAGCCTACACTACTGCGCCAGAGCGTCATTCGCCGCGAGGCCGCGCCTAAGGACGCACCTCCGCTCACCATCGGCGGCGAGCCGGTACTGAAGCGGGGAAGCACATTCCAAAGCGAGTTTGGTACCGATACCAGCACAGTCACGTCCACACTGGCATCCGACATCCGCCGTGCGCAACGCGATGGTGTATCAGCCGATACCGAGCTTACGCTGAATCCGCTGATCAAGGACAGCACTTACCTAAAGCTTAAAGCCCAGAAGTACAGGTTATCGTTCAAGCCCGACTTTTTCCAGGCGCGGCTGGACAATACCGTTTTGTTCACCCAGTACCAAAGTGCCGGCCTTCGGGGCAATCAATATTCTAACCCTTCTCTCGGGGGCCTGATCTCCATCTCGCTCACCGATGCGCTGGAGAACCACAAGTTTACCGGCGGAATCCGCCTGCCGGTGAATTTTTCGGGAATGACCTATTTCCTGCAGTACCAGAATTTCACCAAGCGACTGGACTGGGGATTGCTCTTCCTGCGCACGGCCAACTTCTATACCTACAATGTAACTTATGCCGACTCCGGCGGCCGCGTGCTATTCAATAATGAGCAGCTGGGGAAAGTGACCAGCAATATGCTTCAGGGCAATATCGCCTATCCGCTGGACCGCCGCCGCCGCATTGGCGCTAATCTGGGCATCCGGCAGGATGTGCTGGACTTTAAAGCCGAGGACACCCTGAGCCTTACTTTTTCGCCGCAGGACAAAACCTATTGGGCCATGAGCCGCCTGGAGTATGTCTTTGACAACAGCATTACGCGTGTTACCAATATCCGCGAAGGTTTCCGCTGGAAGGTTTACGGCGAATACCTGTACGGCCTTAGCAAAAGCAATAAGGGCGGCTTCTACAATCTGGGCCTGGACTTCCGCTATTACAAGCGGCTTTACCGCAACAGCGTCTTTGCTTTCCGGTTTGCAAGCGCGCACTCCGAGGGCAACCAGCACATCCTTTACTTCCTGGGCGGCGTGGACGGCTGGATAGCGCCGCGCAGCGGAAACACGCCGCCGGTAAATGATCAGAATTACGCCTTCCAAGCGCTGGGCTCGCCCTTGCGTGGCTATGAGCAAAATGCGCGGAACGGCAACTCATATGGCCTGGCAAATTTTGAGCTGCGCGTACCCATTCTCAGCACAGTGATGCGTCGTCCGATCCAAAGCACTTTTCTGCGTAACCTGCAGCTCTGCGGCTTTACCGACGCAGGTTCTGCCTGGAATGGCTGGCTGCCCAACTCTGAGAATACCTCGCGCACGTACAATCTTACTTCCGTGCAGACGCCGGTTTTCCTGCAGGTCAATTCCTTTCAGGCCGGCGGACTCGCGATGGGTTATGGCGCAGGGCTGCGCTCAACACTGCTCGGCTACTTTGCGCGCGTAGATGCCGCCTGGAACATTGACGGGCGTAAGAAGCCGATCTGGTACGTAGCAATCGGCCTGGACTTTTAAAGGGACTTGGAGCCTATCCAGAAAATACCTTTCAGCGACTTTCGTCATTCCGTACGAATCTTTGCTCGCAGCTGAAATGAAAGCCCCTGCTGAGTGACAAAAGTTTGGGAAAGGATTTGACCCTCATTTTCCGGATAGGCTCTTAGTAGTCCAGTTGGAGGTTCAATCCTTCTTTCAACTGTGCGACCAGCGGATTTTTGGCGGCCATCGCTTCAAACATCTCCTGCTTGCTAAGCACTTGCGCCTGAGAAGGCTTTGCAGCCTCATCTTCCCGCAATTCAGTAGTGATGCGGACGGCCCGGTCTGCTTCCTTGCTAAAAAATTCAATCAGCTCATTGCGCAGATTTTGCGCGTAAGAGTCCGCCATTTGCGTTGGCGAGATAATCCGTACCTCGTCTTCCGCAATGCATTCAACCTGCATTTGCAATAGCTGCGCGTAAACAGAGGAGCGGTTTCCTGATTGTACGCTGCCGCGAAAAGCGGCAAACATGCGCTCGGCGTCTTCCTGGCATAAAGCCTTCGCTGCCTCCTTCTTTGCTACCACTTTATCCAACTCACTATCCAGGTCTTTCAGAAAAGAAGCCGAGACCCGCCGGCCTTCCGGCTTGGGCACGTCACGAGTGCCGCTTGTGGCTGCTATTTGCACGGGGGCTGGCTCTTCGGCTCTTGCAGGCTGCACGGGCGCCTGTTCTTTCATCAACGGAGCTGCCGGCTCATCCTCCTCGTCCGGCAAGGAGTACATCTGTTCCGGCTTCGGCCGCAGCTCCTCTACTATCGGGCGGGGAATGACGTCTGTGGTTGACTTGTGCTCCCTACGCCCCTCACCGGCTGCGGCGCTATCGTTTTTTTTTAGATCGTCCGTACCGACCGGCGCCGCGCCGGTGGCCTGCAGCAGGTAGCAAAGCCGGATAAGACAAAGCTCCGTATGCAGCCGCTTATTACTGGCTTCCTTGTAATGAAGCTCGCTCTCGTTGAGCACATTCAATGCGGACAGCACAAACGACGGCGGCGCCTGCGCGGCCTTCTCAAAGTATTGCCGGCGATGCACATCCGGAACATCCAGCAGCCTGGCCATACGCTGGTCTTTACAAAGCAGCAGGTTCCGGAAATGCTCGGCCAGGCCTTGCAGCACTACATTGCCTTCAAAGCCTTTGTCCAGCACTTCATCCAGCTTCAGCAGCGTCGTGCTTACATCCTGCGACAGCATGGCATCCGTCAATAGAAAATAAAAGTCCGCATCCAGCATCGCAAGATGCTCCATGGTAGCCGCGTAGGTAATGCCGCCGCCGGTAAAGGAAGCGATGCGGTCCAGCATAGACAGGGAATCGCGCATACAGCCCTCGCTTTTTTGCGAGATGACGTGCAGCGCCGCCTCATCCGCCTGCAAGCCTTCTTTTAAAGCAATGCCCTGCAGGTGGCGCACCGTATCCGCCGTGGTGATGCGCTTGAAATCAAAAATCTGGCAGCGGCTAAGGATGGTCGGAAGAATCTTATGCTTCTCAGTGGTGGCCAGGATGAAGATGGCATAGGGCGGCGGCTCTTCCAAGGTCTTCAGAAAGGCATTGAAGGCCGCGGCGCTGAGCATGTGCACCTCATCAATGATGTAGATCTTGTAGCGCCCCTGCTGCGGCGCAAAGCGCACCCCGTTCACCAGCTCTCGGATGTCGTCCACAGAATTGTTGGATGCGGCGTCCAGCTCAAAGATGTTGAAGGAAGTGCTTTCCTGAAACGCTCTACAGGATGGGCATTCGCCGCAGGCTTCAACATCCGGCGTAAGGTTCTCGCAGTTAATTGTTTTGGCAAGAATGCGCGCGCAGGTCGTCTTTCCCACGCCGCGCGGGCCGCAAAAAAGAAAGGCATGCGCCAGGTGCTCCGTGCGGATGGCATTCTTGAGCGTGGTAGTGATATGCTCCTGCCCCACAACCGTTTCAAAGGTCTGCGGACGGTATTTACGGGCGCTTACGAGGTATTGCGAAGACATCGGACTAAAGGTACGAAGCAGGCAGTGGAATGCAGCCGCCGGCGATGCCCTGCGGCAGCCCGCGCCGCGCATCGTTCCGCCCGGGCGGCGGTAAAATGCCCTGCCGATACGGGCCCGGGCAGCCATACTCCGTACAGAATTTTGAAAATTCTGTACATGTACCGGGAGTCTCAGTTTGAAGATGCTCGCCCAATCTATGTCACCCCGTAGGGGTCTGTTCGGCCACAAACAGATTCCTGCGGAATGACAAAGTCGCTGTAGCATTTTTAAACTGAGACACTAGCGTTCCGGGCAATTCTGTACAAATTCTTTTGAATTCTGTACACGTTCCGGGAATTTTAGAATAAAAAAATGAAATTTCTGTACAAGGGCGGGGGCTATCCGGCGCCCTCCCGCGAATTGCCTTTTTAAAGCCCTGAGCCGTGCTGCGTGCGCCCGGCGATTTAGTAATTAGTCCGCGGCGGAAAGGCTGATTTCACGGCATGTTTGGCCAGTGAAAACAGGATCAGCGGCAGCACGGGCAGATAATATAGCGGGCGGTGCCGGGCAAAGGCCAGCCAGGCCCTGATCTCGCCTTTGCGCATTGCCCACCGGTTGCCGCTCTGCCCACCGCGCGACAGAATAGGCCGGCCTACCTGCGTAAGCGCTGCCGCAATTCGATAAAGGCCGTGAGCGGAGGCCTGGCGCAGGAAAAGCTCGTAGTCTTCCATATGCCGGAGGCGCTCATCAAACCGGAGATTGGCGCTCCGCCGGATGATGGCGCAGGGCGTGCCGATGGGATTGCTCAGCAGCAGCTTCCAGAGGGGATAGGGCCGGGGGGCCAGCTCGCTTTCGCGAATGGGGCCGGCTATGGAGCGCAGGGTGTAGGGGTGAAACAAAAAGTGGATTTGCGGCTGCGCCTGTAATGCGCGGGCTATGATGGCGAGCTTTTCCGGGTGCCATACATCGTCTGCATCCTGAAAGGCGACGTGCGTGCCGGAGGCTGCCGCAATGCCGGCATTGCGGGCGGCTGCGGGCCCACTGTTGGCATGTTGGGTGAGCAGGAGAATGGAATTTCCAAAGGTTTTGCGCAGCAGATCGGCGGTTCCATCGGTGCTGCCGTCATCCACGACGATAATTTCTGCCGGAGGTAGGTTTTGCGCCAGGCAGGAGCGTACGGAGGCCACGATGGTGGCGGCAGCATTGTAAGCAGGTATCACCACGCTGAACTTTAGGGGCTCCATGGCTCAGCTATTGAAGATTTTCCGGTAAACCTCCAGCAGGCGCACTTCTTCCCGCTGCCAGCAAAATGCCTCGCGCGCGCGGATGCAGGCGGCTTGCAGGCGGCTGTAGTAAACCTCGTTCTCCAGCAGCTTATTCAGGGCGACGGCCACCGTTCCGGGCGTCACCTCACCCAGCAGGCAGGCTACTTCAAACTGCCCGTTGATGGCGGCGTATTCCGGGTAGTTCATTGCCAGTTGCGGCACGCCGGCGTGCATGTAGTCAAAGAAGCGGTTGGCGAGGCTCAGCTCATTGCTGAGGCTGGTGGCTACGAAGAGGGTAATGCCGATGTAGGCGTCCAGCGTGTATTGCCGCAGGTCTTCCGGCTTCACGTAGCCTTTGAAGATGACCTTGTCTTCCAGACCCCGCGCTTTCACCATCGCCTGTGCTTCGGTAAAGAAATTTCCTGCGCCGCATATCACGAGCTTAGCATTTACCGCAGGCATGGCAGCAATCAGCTCCGGAAAGCAGCGTCCATGATTGACCGCGCCCTGATAGAGAATAATTTTTTCCGGCTTCGGCGGAATGGCAAGGGGCCGGAGGACTGTAGCGTTGCGCACGATGGCATAATCTACACCATACATCCGGCGGTACTCCCGCGCCAGGCTTTCATTGACCGTATAGCCCGCCGGGAATCGTGGTACCGTGTGCCGCTCTATTGCAAGCCACATCTTATGGATGGCGGGCCGGGTCACCACTTCTTCCATTTCGGTGAAAAGCTCGTGGGCATCATAAACCCGCGCCTTGCGGCGCAGGCGGGAAACGTAATAGACAGGAAGTATGGTATCCAAATCAATCGCACAAAGACAATCGGCTTTTACAAACAGCAGCGCGAAAAACAATTTCAGATTGAAAAGTGCGTAAAACAGCTTCCCGCTGTCAATGCGCTGTCGGATGCGGCGCTGGCGAAAAGGGCGTTCCGGCAGCTCCTTGCTGTTGGGGCGATGCCTGCCGATCAGCAGCACATCATAACCCGCTGCCTGCAGTGAAGTGCAGATGCGAATCATCCGCTGGTCGTAGGCAGGGTCGGAAGTGACGGTGAGAACGACGCGCCGGCCCGCGCCGTCCATACGGGCCGCAGAGGAGTGATAAACAGGATTGTTAGACGCAGGGATGCTCATTCATTATGGTGGCGCTGGCTGTAAAAATAGCCTGTCCCTTTTACCCGGTTCAGGCCAAAGTGGCCAGTGCTATCTTGCGCGTCGTACTATGCATCCCATTCAGCGATTTTCCTGTCTGATGATAATGATGGTCTGCTGTTGGGCATCCATATCCCAAGCGCGCACGCCGGAGCTGCAGCTGGACACTTCAATCCGGTTTTTGAAGCCGCTGCCTTGCAAAAGCGTCCGCATGCTGCCTTCTGTTTACGATGAGGCGAGCAAGCCCTGGTATGTGTATGGAGGCGACGGCATCACCGGCAGCGGCCGGCCTCTAAGCCGCCAGATTTTTCATCTGTTGAACAATAATTGTTCGGATGGTGAAACGGTCAGCATTGCGCTCAACGAGCTGCGCATGCTCTTCGGCAATCCAAGCTCACTGTACATACATGCGGAATGTTTCTCCGGCGAGCCGGGCTCACTGCGTCATTTTTATACGCTGGATACCATTGTTCAGAAAAGTTCCGTGGTGGTTACAAAAAGCAGCGCCGGGCGGCTGGCTTCGGAATGCATGCTGGAGGCGGTGAGAGTAGCATGCCGTCATTTTGATGCGGCATCGCCTACGCTTTACCGCGATACGGAAGCGGCCGACTATTACAGGAATATATTGAGCAGTTATCAGCTGTACACGGCGCCGATGCCGGCTCCACTGGGCGTTTACCGTACAGTGGATGATTTTATGAACCTACGGGCCATTGACACGCCGCTACTCTTTGTGCATATTCCGCAGATTCAGGGCGACGGCTTCAACTGGTTTTACTCTAAAGATGCGGCAGGCGCAAAGGGCGAACGCCTGAATGCGGAAGACTTCTACGCAGCCAGCGATGGGAAAAATCTATACCTGTCCTCAAACGGCACCCTGCGCAAAATCAGGCGTTCATCATCCGGCCAGTATTTTATCCTTATGACGGCAAAAATGGTCGGCGTGTCAACCTACAGTGTCGTTGACCTGGTGGATAAAGCAATGTCTCCCGATGGCAGGGGCTCAAAGGTTGCGCAGGATGTGGTTGGCAAATTCTCGCCGCAACAAAAGCGTTTTCTGCCTTACGGCGGAAAGCTGCCTCATTAACCGCCGTCTTTCTTCATGCCCCGCCGCGTTCTCATCCTCACCAACCGCGTTCCCTTCCCGCTTCACGATGGCGGGGCGCTGGCTATGGATGCGATGATAAGCGGCTATGCGGCATCAGGATGGGCTGTTCACCTGCTGGCGATGAATACGTCCCGGCATTATGTTGCCCCGTCTTCCCTCAATGGACTTTATTCCGATATCGCCGGTTTTTACACCGTTGACGTACAGAATGAGGTGACCAGGGCCGGCATTCTGAAAAATCTGTTGTTCAGCCGCGAGCCTGAGCATGTCGCGCGCTTCCGCAGCGAAGCATTTGCCGGCAAGCTGCGGCAGCTATTGGGAGAAGTGGCACCGGATGTGGTACAGCTGGAAAGCCCTTTTCTCGCCGCATACATACCAGTTATCCGTGCCGGGAGTCAAGCGATTGTCGTCTATCGGTCGCACAACGTTGAGTATCAGATATGGAGCAGATTGGCGGATGAATCATCCGGGCTCAGGCGCATTTATCTACAAAGCCTGGCTCGCCGGATGAGCCGCTATGAAAAAGCGCTCTGGCGCATTGCCGATCTGCTGATTCCTATCAGTGCCGCCGACGCAGCGGTGATCAGCAGCATCGGTGTTCGTACGCCCATGATCGTCGCGCCTGTCGGCATCTCTACCGCGGCGGGAGACATTCCGCTTCCCGCCGGGTCGTTAAAAGCCTATCACATAGGCGCTATGGATTGGGTGCCGAATGCGGAAGGAGTCCGCTGGTTTCTGGATGAGGTATGGCCGAAGCTGCATGAATGGGCTCCGGAAGTTGAATTTCACTTCGCGGGACGCGCAATGCCGGAGTCGTTTAAGGAAGGCCTGCCGCCGAACGTATTCTGCAGCGGAGAAGTGGAGAACGCAGCCGGCTTCATTGCGGACAAGCATCTGCTGATTGTTCCAATCCGCTCCGGCAGCGGCATCCGCGTCAAAACCCTTGAGGCTATGGCAGCCGGCAAGCTGGTAATCAGCACGCTGACAGGCA
This sequence comes from Chitinophagaceae bacterium, assembly GCA_965246765.1. Classification (GTDB taxonomy): domain Bacteria; phylum Bacteroidota; class Bacteroidia; order Chitinophagales; family Chitinophagaceae; genus UBA1952. Next base: position 399,457 of record CBDFFJ010000003.1, on the reverse strand, counting down.
TACAGGGGATAGAAGCCTCGGACAACCTGCACTATCTGCGCGCCGGGTCTCCTCAGGAATTTGCCCACCTCATAGCCTGGGCCAGCTCACACCGCGAGAAGGTGGAAGCCATCACGTCTGCTGCGCAGGAGCTCATCCGGGTGCAGTACGACAGCGCTGTTATCATGCACCGCATCTGCGGGCAGCTGGAGCAAATGATTGCGCCATAGGCGGGGCCACTCATCAAATCCAAAAATCGGGGGCACCTTTGTGCGGTCATGTTAGATAAAATAGAAGCTGCGCTGGATGATATCCGCGCCGGTAAGCTGGTGATTGTGGTGGACGACGAAGACCGCGAAAACGAAGGCGATTTCATCACCGCCGCGCGAAATGCCACGCCGGAAGTAATCAACTTCATGAGCAAGCATGGCCGCGGCCTTATATGCGCGCCCATTACCGAGGAGCGCTGCGAGGAGTTGAATCTGAAGCTGATGGTGGAAAACAATACTGTGTTGCACCAAACGCCCTTCACGGTGTCAGTTGATCTGATCGGCCAGGGATGCACAACCGGCATTTCCGCTTCTGACCGTTCCAAGACAGTGCAGGCCCTCATTAAGCCCGAAACGAAACCGGAAGACCTGGGCCGCCCGGGCCATATTTTCCCTTTGCGCGCCCGCAGCGAAGGGGTGCTTCGCCGCTCCGGCCATACGGAAGCCACGGTTGACCTCGCCCGTCTCGCCGGCTTTGAGCCAGCCGGCGTGCTGGTAGAAATCATGAACGACGATGGCACGATGGCGCGCCTGCCGCAGCTCCTGGAGATTGCGAAACAATTTGATCTTAAAATCATCTCTATTAAAGACCTGATAGCTTATCGCCTTCAAACCGAGAGCCTGATTGAGGAAGAGGTGCGGGTGCAGATGCCTACACGACACGGCGATTTTGAGCTCGTGGCATTCCGGCAGCTGAATACCGGGGAGCACCATCTCGCGCTTATCAAAGGAAGTTGGAAGAAGGACGAGCCGATTCTGGTACGCGTCCACTCATCCTGCTTTACCGGCGACATCCTGCATTCCCTGCGCTGCGACTGTGGCGAGCAGTTGACGCACGCCATGGAAATGGTGGAGCAGGAGGGTAAGGGCCTTATCCTATACATGAACCAGGAAGGCCGCGGCATCGGCTTGCTCAACAAGCTCAAAGCTTACAAGCTGCAGGAGGAAGGCGCGGACACAGTAGAAGCCAATCTCGCCCTGGGCTTTAAAAACGATCAGCGGGACTACGGCGTAGGCGCGCAGATACTCCGCCACCTGAACGCGACGAAACTGCGCCTGATGAGCAACAATCCGCGCAAGCGCGCCGGCCTGCAGGGCTATGGGATAGAGATTGTAGAGACCGTAGCCATTGAGGTGCCTGCAAATCCGTACAATGAGTTTTACCTGCAGACAAAACGGGATAAGCTGGGGCATGAAATCATGAAATAAATACCCAGGAATGCGGTTTAGAGATCTGCTCTTAGTGGTAGCTGGTTTGCACTTAGGTTGGTCAGCACTTAATTATGCGAATAGCTCCAAGCAATTTATTGGTATTAGAAGCCTAACCATTACATTTTCTTGGCAAACACTTGCAATTGTTGGTTGTGCGTTTGCGGCAATTTGGGTTATGCTTAGAAAACCTTAGACGGACTCGACGAAATTTGAAGCTCCTTTTCCTCGCCAACCGCACGCCCTACCCGCCATACCGCGGCGATAAGCTGAAGATTTATCACCTTGCAAAGCGGCTTGCAACCAAAGGGCATGAGTTGCATCTGCTGACCTTCGCGCAGAGCGAGGAAGACTTTGCTGCCCGGGAAAAACTGGAAGAGATTTTCAAAGAAATCCATCTCCTGCCGCTTCCATCCTGGAAGTCCGCCGCCAACTGTATGGCTGCCGTATGGGACAGCAAGCCGGTGCAGGTACTCTACTTTCAGGATGCCTCTATGCGCCGGAAGCTGGCGGAAGTTTTGAACGCCAACACCTATGACGCGGTACACGTGCAGCACCTCAGAATGGCGCCTTATCTGGCGGGGCACGCAAATATCCCGCGCATTTTAGACTTGCCGGACGCATTTTCGCTTTACTGGCAGCGCAGGAAGGCTGTGGACAAAGGCTTTCTTCAAAAGACATTTGAGACTATAGAAGGGTCGCGCGTGCTGCGCTACGAGCCGGTGATCAGGCAATACGACCTGGCGTTGGTTTGCTCGGACGAAGACCTGCAATACCTGCGGCAGGCACATGGCGCTACCAATCTCAGGCTCTTGCCGAACGGCGTGGATTTAGACACATTTTATCCAAGAGCGCACGATTACAGCCACAGCCACACCTTGCTTTTTACCGGCAATATGGACTATGCGCCGAATGTGGATGCTGTGGGCTATTTCTGTTCGGAGATTTTGCCGCTTATTAGCCGGCAAAGGCCGGATGTACGCCTCGTCATCGCCGGGCAGCGGCCCGTAGATGCAGTGCGGGAACTCGTGGGCAATGGCGTGGAAGTGACCGGATTTGTGGAAGATATTGCCGCAAAATATAACGAGGCAAGCGTCGTCGTAGCGCCGCTGCGATTTGGCGCCGGCACGCAAAACAAGGTGCTGGAAGCAATGGCAATGGGCATCCCGGTTGTTTGCTCCAACATCGGCTTTGCCGGTCTTGGCATTGAGCAGGGAGCCGGCGCGTTCATGCAGACAAGCCCAGAGGCTTTCGCCCGGTCCGTCATCGCGCTGCTGGACAGCGAACATCTTCGCCGGCAAACGGGTACGCTGGGCATGAAAGTAATCAGGCAGCGCTTCGGCTGGGACGCCATTACCGATCGGCTGGAAAGCTATTTTAAGGAGATCGCCTCCTGATTATTCCGTGCCGATCGTCTTCCTGATCGTTGTACTATCCACCTTCTGCTGCTCTTCCAGGGCCCGCTTCTGTTCGCGCGCGTAATACTTTGAGGAATGCAGGAATTCTGTAAAGGAATCAAAAGTCTTACGCCAGGAAAGGCCGATGCCCGAGCGGGTGATATTGCCGCCGTTTGTGGTGGTCAGTACGTCATAGTCGGTAGTCCGGAAACCGTTCAGGCGAAGCCGGCCATCCTTGCTGAGCAATAGCTGTATGCGGAAGTCGTTCAGCAGGTTGAAGTTGGAAGATGTGGTTGAAGTATTCACGGGCCGTCCCCAATCATACGAGCTGCCTACCTCCAGCACCAGCCGGTCATTGAGCAGATTTTTGCGAAGGCCGAGCTTCACCTCATTGCGATTAAGCGGGCCGCCAAGTGAATTGTCCGACACATTGTAATTCTTGTACTTCAGGTCAACCGACAGCTTCGGGTCGCCAAGCAGCTTATTCACGATGTTAGTCAGCTGGGCGCTCGTATTTGTGCTCAATACCTCGCTCAGGTTATTCACCGCTCCGGCTACCGCAGTGCCGCCGCCAAGTCCTTCCGGTGGAATAAAGTAACCGATCAGCAATAGAGAAGCCACCTGATTAAACAGATCGCGCTCGTTGGCATTCAGACGCTCAAACTTGGTATAAGCGTAAGTGCCGACAGAACGTTTCTCCGGCAGACCGAGCTTGAACGTAATGTCCGGATGCAGGATGTTTCTGCGCATTGTCAGCAGCACATCCACGTCCTGCTGTCGCTTGATGTCGGCCATTTCATTAGCCGGTATAAAAGATCCGTTTTTCTCCTGCTCACTCAGCAGGTCATACAGGCTCGCGCGTGTGCGGTAGGTGGCCTGCACATCCATAGTAGTCTGCGCGATTGGCCCGCTGAAGTGCACGCTGCTACCCGAGGCAAGGCTGAACTGCCGCTTAAAGAAAAGCTGACGGAAGGTGAAGGTGTAATCGCCTTCGTCAATATTGAAGTTGCCATACATCCGCAGGTCGCCTCCGGCGGGCACTTCCAGGCGCAGGTTCCCGGTGCCCCGCGCGTTAATGGCATCGCCGGTGGTCGGGTCCAAAATGAGGGTTATTTCAGCCAGGGGGTTGATCACGGCGTCTATATTGATGGTCAGCTTGCTGGTGGGGCCTGTTGCAATGGTCTGATCCTCGCCGTATTTTTTAAACGAAACGTACGTGTAGGTACCAATGTCTCCGCCGGTCGCGATGGGCAGGTAGAGGTGCGAGATGTCTGCGGGCTCCGCGAAAATGTTCATCCGCACATCGTCAATCGGCCCGCTCACGGAAAGCGATTTTACCTTGGCAATGAGGTGTCCGTAGAAGAGGCTATTTTCATAGTCCTGTAGATTAAGAACCTCAAACTCGTCGCTCTTCATATTCAGCCCAAGCCGGAAGTCCCGGAAGCGTTCATGTGTGATCTTACCGCTTAGCACGGCTTTATTGTCATACACGTCACGTACCGGAATGGCATTGAACAAAATCTCCGTATTCGTCAGCCCGATGGTCGCGGATGGTATGGTGTAATACGTGCCCAGATAGTCCACACGAAGCGCGGCATTCTCAAGGCTGATACTGCCATCCACATCCGGTGCCCTGCCTGTGCCACTCACCTTTATGCGGCCATTTGCAACGCCGCTCAGCTTGCTCACATATCCCGACAATACCGGTCCGAGCCAGGAAAGCGGCGCTCCGTTCAGCGCAATGATGCCGTTCAGATGCTGGTTGCTGGTGCTGTCAAAGGATACGGTGCCGTCGGTAGTGATGGAAGATGCCCCCCGGAATATGCCGCTGCCTTTCTCAAGCACGACAATCTTTTTTTGCCCGTTGTATGCGCCGACAACTACTATTTCTCCAATGGTATCGGTGCCCAGCTTTACTCCCGACGCACGGAGGGAGGCAGCGGCAGACGGTGTGCGAAACAGATCTGTAATGCGAATGGTTCCGTTTATACGACCATCCGGCTGAAAGCCGTTGAGCTTTGCCAGGCCGCTGAGCTGAGCCAGGTCCAGATTCGCCGCGCTGACTGTCATCACTTGCTGTGCCGCCTCGTCTTCAGACTCAATACTAATTTGCTGAAGACCGGAATGGAGCGAGAGATTTCTGACAGCGAGGTAGTCGGGACGATAGACGATCTGGCTGCCGCCGGCCACTTCCCAGCGGCTCTGATTAAGGAAAAACTCAGAAGGCGCCATCGTTAGCAGAATAGAATCACCACGCGCAAGAGCAGCGCCGTTGAGGGTTGCCGTTCCGTAGGCGCCCGGCGACGAAGTGGTGATGTTGAAGCCCACCGAATCATTAGCAACTGTTGTGGCCAGATTCACGGAAAGCCGGAGCAGGGAATCGCCTACCACTACATCAGCGGCATCGCCGGAAAGCTTCATGCGGCTGAAGTCTCCGTCGCCTTTCAGCGTAAGACCCGCGATGCGCACATTGCCGATGGCGCCGTAAGGCACTTTGGCATTCAGGGTAAGCTGCTGCAGGCCGGTATTGAGCGCGCCGGATACGCTGGCATCATTAAAACCTTTTATGGCCGGCGCAAGCACTAGCAGCAGCGAATCAATCCGCTTCGTTGTAAGGGTAAACGTCAGATTCTGATCCGGAGCCGCTCCTTTCGGCGGCGGAATGTAGGATGGCAGGTATTGGCCCACAAAATATTGCACGGAATAGCCAAGCTGCGAGAGCTTATACTTCCCTTCCACAATGGCGGAAAAGTCATTGCTCTCTATCAGCAGAAGCTTACCGCCTTCCTTGCCAGGGGCAGATTCCATCCGGATGGAGTCTATATCCAGGCGGTGACCGTTTCGCCGCACGTTTACGTTATTGAGCAAGGCAGTCCCGAGGAAGTCATCTAAGGAATTGCCTTTTGCGTCAATGTCAAAGTCAGCAGAGCCTTCTATCAGATCCGGTGTGAGATGCAGCGCCTGCAGATTGGTTTGAAGCAGATGCGCGGTGGCGCGGATGACCGGCTCTTTGCCGCTGAGGTCCGCGCTTCCGTCAAAAGAGAGGGCGAGGTTGGGATCATCCACCAGTATTTTTCCGTCAAATTTTTTACCGCCCAGCACGCCGTCTGCCGAGATGTTGCTGTAGTTGTAACCATAAAGGCCCAGCTTATTAATGAACGCATTGACCCGAACGGCCGCGCGGTCTGTTTCAAAAGAAGAGCCCGACACAGTCCCTTTGAAGCTGACAGCGCCAAGCATAGGCTGATGCAGCAGCTGCCCGAGCTGAAAATCGGTCGCTGTGATGTCGCTGCTGTATGTGGCGTGCCGCGTATCAAAAAGGGGAATCGCGAGCCGCGAGTGTGCAACGAGGACGCCGAGGTTTGTACGCATCGTGCCGTCCGCCGCGAAATTGTCTATGTAGCCGGTAAAGGAACCATTGTATTGAATGTCGCTAAGGCGGCCAAAGTCAAGGCCGGCATTGCCGCGCAGCACCGGAGCAAATCGGAAAATCTCTTTGCCGGACGTATGCACGGAGCCGTTGGTAAAGGCGATCTGCGTTTTATAAATGTCAGGCAGGCCCTTCATGGCAATATCGCCGCCCACCTTAGAGCCGGGATCGCTGTAACGCGCGCCCTTCATATGAAAGTCGGCCACCGTGCCGTCAAAGCGTCCGCTGATGCGCATCATTGCCGGGAAATATTCCAGGAAGACGGGCGCAAAATAAGCGACGTCCTGCGGGTCAACCACAGCATCCTGTATATCTGCCTCCATGTGCACTTTGGCGATGTAGTCTGTAAAATCAGGAAACCGCTCATAATGCATTGCATAACGATGGGTGACAACACTCTTGTCGGTCTTCAACGTCATGTTATCAATGACGGACGCATTGGGCGAGACCGTCACCTCGCCTTTCAACTCACGCAGCAGCAATCCGCAACGCTCTTTGCCTTCCATGTGATCCAGGCGCGCCCGCAAAGTATCGCCGGATATACGCAGGTCGTGCGCCACAAGGTCGGCGCCCGTGACGATGAGGTGCTCCGGATCAAATTCCTTTTTCGGCGCGGGCTTCGCAGAGGAAATGTAGCTGTAGGCGCAGCCGTCCAGAACAAAATCGCGCACGCGCACCACCCAGCCGCCGGGATTAAACGCAGTAGTGTCAATCATTGAGATGACTGCCTTGCGTGGCCCTTTTGGCTTGCCGCCTTCGTAGCTGCGCATAGCCACCCTGGTGCCGGTAATGCGGATGCGATCCAGGTCTATAACCCGTTTTTTAAGGTCCAGCTCCTTGCCATCCAGCGCCAGGCTGCCGACGTCAATATCCATATCGTCGCCCGTCCAGGCGTCGTCGGAGTGAAAACGAACGTCCTCCATATCCAGGTGCTTCAAATCCAGCTCAAACTCGTTTTGCGACTTGCTTGTGTCCCTGGCGCCGGTGTTAAATGCGTCTATTACAAACTGGTAGTTCCAGTCCTTGCTTGTACCCGGACGGATAAGATGGACGTAGGTGTGGTGCAGGCCCAGATAAGTGATTACCGGCGCGTCCTTTTTCAGATAAAACCAGTCGCTGGCCTTCAGCTCGGCTTCTCCGGCGTAAAGGAGTGTATCACCATGCCGGTCTCCAATATAAAGGCCTTGCAGCAACAGCCGGTTGGCAAAGTCAATACGCACATGCTTCAGCGAAACCCGGGTGTGCAGCTTTTCAGCGAGCATGGCAACGGCGCGGCGGGCCAGCCAGTTCTGTACGCCTGTAACGTTCACCAGGAGCACGGCAAGCGTCACCAGCCCGATAAGGACGAGCAGGGTGTTGCGTAGAATGCGTAGAAAACGTTTCAGGAGGGAAGGGCTTGAATAGCAACAAAAATAATCCCTTTGATCCCGGGTAGTTCTGTGCTACATGTGAATTTAACGGCCTGCCGCGCGCTACCGGAGCCGCAGCGCCCCCAGAAGCCGCCACAGCCAGTGCCCGTCGCGTCGGAGCACCAAGTACAGTTCCCGCCGCCCGCCGAATGCGCGGAAGAACCGCTCTACACCGCCGTCCATGCTTCCCTCAAAGTCAAAAACGCGGTTGCCGCGGCGCCTGGCCTCGCGGATGCAGTGCCAGAGCAAAGCGCTCATTGCCCGGTAATTATCGCTGTCGGGATTCTTGCCGCCCATCAGGTAATAGCTGCGCTCCGCGTCCCAGGCATTCCAGATAGCAGCCTGCAGCTGGCCATCCTCATACGCCAGATAGAGGGTGCCGGAGCCGTTTTCCACACAGCCGTTCATTAGCTGCTGCATATGCTCTTCGGTGTAAGCCTGGCGGACGCGCTTCTCCTCCAGCGTTGCCTTCTGGAAGTCAAAAAGCGCATGGAGCTGCGCCGGGTCTTCCACGATCCTGATTTCTTTTTCCGCTGCGCGGATGTTGCGGCGCAAAGGCTCTTTAAAGGAGCCGAAAATCACATCTTCATCGTCCTGAAGCGATAGCAGGAAGGTCTGCTGCACGTCAGACTTCAGGCCGAAGCGGCGGAAAAGGCCGGCCTGCTTATAGCCCGGCGGCAGCGACAGGCGCCACACGTCCGCATCAGGCAGCGAATCCAACAGCTGCTCGCTAACATCATACTCGTAGGAATCCCGCTTGCTGCCTTTGATGTCTGAGGGATAGAACACAATGGGGCCGAGGTAGGGCGTCAGCCGCGGATTGCGCATCATGGAGATGCCCACCCGCTCGCTGCGCACGTAGGGCCATACGCCTGTTAGCTGGTCGCCCTTCATAGTCAGCACCACATCCCAGTCGCCGGTGTCGTCGCACACGGCATCCAGCCACCAGCATTGCGCAAAAAGCGGAATCATGGCGGGCGCCTTGCGGCAAATGGCGGTAAATAGCTCTTTCTCGGTCACAGAAAATCTTCAGCCGGCGATAAGCAAACATCCGCAAAAAAGCCGGAGCTCAGGGGCGCATTAGCAGCCCTTTAAATTTATTGAAACTGCAGCACGCGCGCCGGCTGTATGCGGCGAATGTACAACAGCGGCAGGAGGGCGCAGGCAATGCAAAGCAGTAGCGTACTCAGATCCAGCAGCAGTATATGCGCCGGCACGATGCGCACCGGCACCGTGCTCATATTGTAGGTTTCTTCGGGCAGGTGAATAAACCGGAAGCGCTGCTGCGCCAGACAAATCCCGAGGCCCAAAACGTTTCCAAGAAAAATGCCTGCCCCCCCGATAAGGCCGGCTACGCAAAGAAAGAGCAGCCAGAGACTGCCCGGCGCCATGCCCAGGGTTTTGAGCAGTCCTATCATCACCGCACGATCCACCATCAGGATGAGCATGGCTGATGCCAGGTTGATCAGGGCCACGATGCCGACAATGATGAGCAGGATGCGGCCGTTCGTATCCTGCGTGCCGAGCCAGGAAAATACGCCCTCATATACCTGTGTGACGCTTTGCGCATTCATGGGCGGCGTTACGTATCGCTCGTAAATCTGCGCGGCCATCGTATCGGCCAGGCGATTGTCTGCAAGCTCTACCTGGTAGCCGCTGTACTCATCGGGCGCCCAGCCGGCCAGCCGCTGCAGCAGGCGGGCATCGCAAATGGCGAACTGCCGGTCCACCTCGTCCATGCCTGTGTGGTAGATGCCTGCCACCTTCAGCTTGCGGATGCGGGGCGTGCCTGCTGTAATGAAGTACAGGCGAAGGTCATCGCCGGCGCGCACGGCCAGCCGGGAAGCCGTTGTACGGGAAAGGATGACCTGCTGCGCATAGCCGGAGTCGGAGAATGAAATAGGGCTGCCGGTAAAGGTGATGCCCGGCGGAAATGCCTGCCCCGCCGTGAGGCCCTTCAGACGGATGCCTTCCATCTCGCCGCTGCTCTGGAGAATGCCGGGGCGCAGCACAAAGGGATAAACATGCCTCACGCCGGCCATGCCTCTGATCTGCCCCGCAAGCTGCGCGTCAAAACCGATGGGCTGAGCGGAGACAATATCATTGCTATTGGCATCAAAAGGAACGATCAGCACCTCGCCCCAGAAGGAAAACAGCTTGTCGCGGATCACCGTCTTGAAGCCGCCTATAAAGGCAAGCGCCATAATCATGACGGCCACGCTCAATGCGGTGGCGCATACCGCCAAGCGGATGATAAAGGCAGAAAAGGTGCCCTTCTGACGGCGCAGCAGCCGCCGCGCAAGGAGGAGCGGGAGTTGGATAAGGCTTACGATTTAGTAGCGCCTGCAAGTTGAGACACTTTAGCCAACCGCCGACAGCCGCGCCACATCTACCTTGATGTCTTTGAGGCTCTGCGCAATCTGGCCAAGCGTGATGTTGCCCGCAGGCACTTCATTGCTCACGTAACTCACAAAGCGCCACACCTCCAGCACGTCTGAGACGGGCACCTCGTAAGGCGCGAATTCCTCGTGGTTGAGGGATTGCAGCATCAGTGAGCGGCTGGTCTTTATCAGGTTTACCACTTCTTTGAATACAAAGTCGGCGCCCGCGCTCCGTAATATCAGGATGCAGAGCGTGCCGTCTTTTATAACCGTCCAGTCCTGCACGTACTCCGTGATAATCAGGCTGCCTTCAGGTATCGGCAACATAGAACGGCCGCTGGTGGGAAACATCCGGTAGGTATGCCCGCCCGGCAGCTGCGGCATGGAAAACTTAGGCAGGGCCGCGATAAATTCCGGGTCTGTATGGCCTGCCAGGTAGCCGGCCTTCGCCTTAATGGGCACATATTCAATGTTCTCCCGGTTTGCGCTGTCAACCGTGGTGGCCAGCACACGGATCTTGCTGCCCGTGGCGTAATGGTCGTTGCCACTCTCCAGTTCGCGGAGCTTCAGCTCAGACAGCCTGCTGAGGTCAAGCTTCAGGAGGCTGTCAATGCTCATGCGGAAGAAGGCGGAGAAGGCTATTAGATCTTCTGCCGTGGGGTTTACGGTTTTTCCGTTTTCGTGGGCATTGAGTTTGGAGCGGGTAATGCCCAGCCTTTCGGCCAGCTCATCCTGGCTCCAGCGCTTGCGGTTGCGGAGGTGCCGGAGGTTTGTGGACCAATAGATTGCAGGCTGCTCCATAGGATTTGCGTTTAATAATGCCCGCGAGGCGCGGCTAATGATGTCAAATGTAGGGAGGATTTTCAATAGACGGATTTACGCGGCAATATTGAAATATTCAGCTATCACCACCCAAGCTCATTTTTCAATAGCATCAAATGATTTCTGCCCTTACACTTGATAATTTGACACTAGCGTAGTAGTCGCCCCTCCCGCTTCGCTTTCCGCCATTCCCAGGGTGCTACCGGCGCCGGATCGGCCCAAAGGCCGGCATGTGCCCCGCGGGCGCTGTCTTCCAGCGCGGTCCAGCTTGCGTTGCCGGAGTAGCGGCGGTAATGCCAGGCCATACCCTGCCGGAGAAGCTGCTCATTGACGCAAATGTCGCCAACGTAGATGATGCCTATGGTGCGGCCGTAGCGGTCGGGCGCAGGCTGGCAGCGCACGCGCACCGCCCGCCCGAAGCATAAGGCTGCGGTCGCGGCTTTTGCGGCTTTGCCAAAAGGCTGGCTTTTTTCGGGGCAGTCAATGGCGGCCAGGCGTATGGTCTCCTGCTGCTCGTTGGCAGTGAGCAGCACTATGGTGTCGCCATCCTTGATTGCCACCACTTTACCCTGCAATATTAGTCCCGCCTCGCGCGCGCTGCCGGTGCAGGAGAGTAGCGCGGGGATCAGCAGTGAGGTCAGGAGGCGGGTAATTGCTTTCATATTGTACGGTCGGCTCAGGGTTTGTTCCCGCGTCATTTACATTGCGCTTTTCCGGTCAACGCGTGGCATTGACACTAAAAAGCCACCGCTTATCAGCAGTGGCTCTTCCAAACAGGAATCAGGGAACCAGGCTTACTTGACGTTCGCCAGGAAATCCTTCACCTTATCCTTATGCACGATGCCTTCCTTAAAGGAATAAGCGCCGGTCTTGGGGCTGCGTACAGCCTTAATCACCTTCGTGTAGTTCTTTGCCTCAGCGGCGAGCTTAGGGTCTTTCTTAATCGCCGTTTTTGCTGCTTTTGCCATGAGTTATAATGTTTTAGATGGCCGGCTGATTCCGAATTCCGAATTCCGCCTTCCGAATGGTATTATTTGATTTCCTTGTGCGTAGTCACCTTCTTCATCGTTGCATTGAACTTTTTCAGCTCGATACGCTCCGGTGTGTTCTTCTTATTCTTGGTGGTGATGTAGCGGCTCGTGCCCGGGAGGCCGGATGTCTTATGCTCGGTGCATTCCAGTATTACCTGAACGCGATTGCCTTTCTTAGCCATTGTCTTAATTTGATGATGTGATGATTTGACGATTTGATGATGAGAGCGGATAATCAGCTAATTATCCCATCATCATATCAGCACTGATTAGATTTTCGTTCCTTCTGCGCGAAGCTGCTTTACTACGCTCATAAGACCATTCTTGTTGATGGTACGGATGGCGTCTGAAGATACCTTGAGTACTACCCAACGGTCTTCTTCAGCAAGGAAAAAGCGCTTTGTCTGCAGGTTAGGGAGGAAGCGGCGCAGGGCCTTCTTATTTGAGAACGATACTTTGTGACCTTTAATGGGCTTCTTACCCGTCACCTGACATACGCGAGCCATGCTTACAGAATTTTGGACGGCAAAAGTACGGGCTCAGCCTGAATAAATTGCGCCTTTTCTTAAAAAATGCAGCAGAAATTATTGTACGGAGATAGTCTCGGGGCCGCTCACTTTGCTTACATGGCAGCAATCCCCGCTCACGACGAAGTCAGCCTGAGCGACGACAGCACCGTTGCGGAAGGCGAAAAATTTTACCGCCTCCGTCTTATTCTTCAGGTTAGCATGGTAATGGTCATCAACTACAGTATAAACACCGCTGATTCCGAAGCCAAGGTCAATATTTGCTATTTTTTGGCCATATTGGCCAATAGTGGCGGTGCTGTCAATGAGCACACCCTGCCCGTTCCCATTATTTACCGTGACGGTGATTGCGCGATACTCCATAGTGCAGTCAACTGCATCGCACTTGTCTGCCCTGTCGCCATCGCATCCTTTTTTACACGCCGCGTTCATCAACAGCCATGGGGCGGAAGCAAGGGCAAGCAGGTATTTGTAGCGCATATGAGTCGGTTTTATTTAAAACATGCCTGCATCAAATTTATGCGACTTCCGGCAAAATCAATCCATTCAGATCAGCCAGTCCGGGCAGGTTCTCGCTGACCAGGCCCTCACCATATTCCATCCCGATGCGCTTGCCCAGCAGCGCGTCCCGGTAAATAACCTGGTCCAGAAAATTTTGCGAGGAAATGTAGGTTTCCGGCTCACCCGACTCCGGGTTGTGAAACTGGCTGCGATAAGCTTTTATTGCCTCCAGCTTCTGTGTATGCACCTCCGTGACGTCCACAATGAACGATGGCGTGAGCTGCCGGTCCTGAATCATGTGAAAAACCCGCTTGGGCCGCCATGCATCCTGCGGCAGGCCATTGTGGCTTGTCTGTATCATCCGCAATCCCGCCAGGAAGCAAGCATCGGCTACCAGCCTGCCTGCCCGGCCATGGTCCGGATGACGATCTTCCAAGGCATTGGTAATGACGATTTCGGGCTGCCAGCGGCGTATGTACGGTATGAGCTGCATCTGATGAGCTTCATCATTTCTGAAAAAACCGTCGCGCATACCGGCGTTCTCGCGAACGCTGACACCCATGAGCTTTGCCGCGTCTGCTGCCTCCTGAAGGCGGATTTCCGGCGTGCCGCGCGTGCCCAGCTCTCCGCGGGTAAGGTCCAGGATGCCGACTGCCTGCCCGCCTTTAGCGTGCTTTATCAGGATGCCCGCGCAGCCCAGTTCTATATCATCAGGGTGAACGGCGATGGCGAGGATGTGAAGCTTTATGTCTTGCGTCATAACCCGCAAAGCTACGTGGCCCGGCAAGCCCGCTCAGTTTGTCTGCTGAATGGCAGCCCGGTAGCGGTAGTAATTGCCTGTTTCCAAATCACGCACGATGTTTTCAATGTCCTTATCCGCCCCGTAAGCGTCGTATTCACGCTTCAGATTGTTAGAGAACAGCAGGCCTACGCCCTGCCAGATGGTTGCCGTCAGGCCGCCTTTCATTTCTTTAATAATGGAAAAGCAGTTTTTCCCTGTCTGCCGGTCTATAAGCTTTACCAGCACCTGGCCCTGTGTAATGGAAAGATTGGACAGCTCTCCTTTCCAACGTTTATTCAGCTCCCGCTCAATGCCCTTCAGGTAAGCCTTGCGTGCGCTCCGGTCGTCGCCGAAGCGGTCCAGATTTACGTCCACGTCTTTGAGCACCTCCGCGGCGGTTACGGCATAGGGATATACTTTATGAACATTGTATTTCAGGCGGTCCCACTGCTCCCTTTGCCGGGCGAGGCGGCGCGGCAGGCGGTCGCGCACTTCCTGCTCTGCCAGAAACACGACCGGCAGTGTGTCTTTACCGATGATGATGCCGCCCAGACGAATGGTGTCATTTACGCCATGCGGCGGCAGCTGCGCGCGGCAGCGTCCGCTGCAGCAAAGCATCAGCACCAATATAAATCCCGCGGCTTTCATCACACTCAAATTTCTGCTTTTACGGGCAAATGCCCCGCCAATCTTTAATCCGCCATTGTCTGTTAAGTAACCCCGGTGCAGCCGGTATCTTTGTGAGCAGAATGCTAAACATGATAAAATTACTTCCCCTTGCCGCTGTGATGCTCTTCGCCGCCTGCGCTCAGAATAACGAGCACACAGACTCTTTCGTGCATTCCAAAGTAGATTCCATAGTCGGCGCGCGCATGGAGGAGATCAACCGCCGGGCCATGGAAGACCTGGATCAGCGCATGACCATTGAGGTGAAGCAGAAAGCCGACTCTATCATTGCCGCCCGCCGCGCTATGGATACCGTAGGTGGAGCCGTTGCGCCGAAGCCAATACAATGAACGGCCCGGTCCTCTTTTTTGACGGCATCTGCAATCTCTGCAACAGTGCTGTGCAGTTCGTGATCCGTCATGATAAAGAAGGCAGGATTCGCTTCGCATCGCTGCAATCCGAGGCAGGGCAAATTGCCGTGGCCGCTGTTCTGGCTAAAGAAGGTGCCGTGCCGGACTCACTGATCTTTCTGGACAAAGGCGCTTATTACACGCGCTCCGATGCGGCACTGCACGTGGCAGCCTTGCTGGACGGCCCCTGGAAAGGGCTACGGCACCTGCGCTTTTTCTCGCGGCTAATACGTGATGCCGTTTACCGGCTGGTAGCCCGCAATCGTTACCGTCTTTTCGGAAAAAGAGATGCCTGCATGATGCCGGCGCCGGCGCTCAAAAGCCGCTTTCTGGAGTAAGACAGGATGAACAAATACTTCTCTGTGCTATCTTTACCAATAATTCAAAATTCTATGTTGATGAAGCGAGCTTTGACTTTTCTTTTCTTCCTGCTGACTGCCGCAGTCGCATTGGCTCAGCCGCCCCGGCGCGTAGATTCTACGGCCAGCTATGCCAATGTGCCTGCCTTTTACACAACTTCAAATGGCAAGCTTTACTACACCGCGGAAAGCCAGACCACCGGCCGCACCCTCTGGGAATATGACGAAGTAGCCAAGCCAAAACCTACTTATGGTACCATTGGCATTTCGGCGGCCGGCGTTGACCATTTTGCCTCGCTGAACGGAAAGATTTATTACCGGGACGCTACTACCGGCGGCCTCGTGGCTTACAATGGCGTATCCGCGCCCGTGGCGGTGAACATGGGCGCCACCGGCGCCACTAACCCGCATGACATCATTGCCTACAATGGCAAGCTGTACTTCGCCGGCGCCCGCAGCGCTTCTACCGACCTTCTTGTAAGCGATGGAATTAACCCGCCGGTGGTCTGCACGCAGTCTGGTACGGCCACTACCGGCGGCATTGATCCCCGCCATCTGGTGGCAGCGAATGGCAAAATATTCATGGCGGGAAAGAATGCTGCGGGCGTTG
Source organism: Chitinophagaceae bacterium (assembly GCA_965246765.1). Lineage (GTDB taxonomy): Bacteria > Bacteroidota > Bacteroidia > Chitinophagales > Chitinophagaceae > UBA1952. The sequence goes on along the minus strand of CBDFFJ010000003.1, from coordinate 383,676 downwards.
TGATGCTGCATATGCTTGATACAGCTACCCGTGTAATATCTGAAGTGCCGGCATCGGGCTTGTATCCGGAATTTATTGCCGCCGCCGGCTGCAGGGTTTATTACCGGGCCTGGAGCGCTGCCAATGGTTATGAGCTGTGGCAATGCAAGGCCGGTGTAGCCAGCCGCATTACAGACCTTGCGCCGGGCACTCAGGACGGCATGAACATCGGTCTTGCATACCTGAAAGGCAAGGTTTACTTCGGAGGGTCTGTCAACGGCGCCTTTTATCAGCTTTATGCTGTGGATACGGCTACCAATACGCCCGCCCTTGCCCTCACCATCAATGCCGCCGGCGACGGGCAGGCAACCGGCCAATTCATTTACCATAATAAAGTCTGGTTCATGGGCTACAATCCGGCCACGGGCCGCGAGTTCTGGCGCTATGACGGCACTACGGGCGGCATCGTGGCCGACCTCCTTCCCGGCGCCGGCAGCGGCGAGGACATTGATATCCCTTCCGTAGGCATTCTCAACGACCATCTCTATGCAGGCGGCGATGATGGCGTACACGGCGTAGAGCTCTGGCGCTACGAGGATACTTCAGGCAATGCCACTACTACACCCACCACCGGGCTCAGCAGCATCCGCTTTGATGGATCTGTCTCTGTTTATCCGAACCCCGCCGGCGATGCAGCCACGGCTGCCCTCAGCCTTCCGCTGGCGCAAAGCCTTTCAATAACGCTTAGCAATGCTGGCGGACAGCAGGTATTCAGCACCGGACTGCGCGCTTTTCCGACAGGCCGCAGTGCGGTGAACCTGCCCATGCAGGCCTTCGCTGCCGGCCAATATTTTTACCGCGTAAGCGGGAGCGACGGCCGCCTGCTCAACTGCGGCGCGGTTCAGAAACTGTAGCCCACTCCGACAAGACTGTAGCATAAAAAAGTCGCAACATTGTTGCGGCTTTTTTATACGCGGGCTTTTGCCCTACTCACAGCTTCCTTTATCCCATTCACCATGCCCTTTAAAGCACTCATGAGCCGCTTTTTGTAGCCCGCAGTGGCATTTGTGGCAGCGCCGATGCCCTTTTCTAGCAGTTGTAATAGCTTTTGTGAGACCTGCGAGGGGCTTTCTCGTTTTTAGAAAGTTTTATTTGTGTTGTGTATCAGCCATCCTGACTGACCTTTCCCAAAATTACCTGGCACATTCAGAGGTGTCACCGGATTGGGTGTGGCGCTCATTTTTGTAACTCCTGGTATAAGACTGTGTCATGATTTTTCACCCGACATTTTGGATGATGGTGGGATCACGTATCCTGATATGCGGGATTCAGATAGCCGGAATGGCGTAATCTTTACACTCGCTTAATTTCACTGGTTACAAAGTCCACTATTTTGATAGAAAAGAAAATTATACAGCAGGAAGAGCGCGCCATCCTGGTAGGTCTTATCACCAAGGACCAGACGGAAACGCAGACGAATGAATACCTCACAGAGCTGGCCTTTCTGGCCGAGACGGCAGGCGCTATTGCCGTCAAAAATTTCATTCAAAAGCTGCCTCACCGCGACAGCAAAACTTTTGTAGGCAAAGGCAAGCTGGAAGAGATAAGCACCTACGCAAAGGCGAAGGGCATTAATCTGCTCATTTTTGACGATGAGCTTACCGGCTCGCAGATCATCAACATAGAAAAGGCAAGCGGCGTAAAAACCATTGACCGGAGCGACCTGATTCTGGACATTTTTGCGCGGCGCGCAAAGACGGCGCAGGCTAAAGTGCAGGTGGAGCTGGCGCAATACCAATACCTGCTGCCCCGCCTGAAGGGCATGTGGCAGCACCTGGAGCGGCAGGGGGGCGGCATTGGCAGCCGCGGCCCCGGCGAAACGGAAATAGAAACAGACCGCCGGATTGTGAAGGATAAGATTTCGCTGCTGCGCAGGCGGCTGAAGGAGATAGACAAGCAGAGCCAGACGCAGCGGCAGGAGCGCGGCACCTTTATACGCATAGCGCTGGTGGGATACACCAATGTTGGGAAAAGCACGCTGATGAATGTGCTGAGCAAGAGCGAGGTATTTGCGGAGAATAAGCTCTTTGCCACGCTGGACACAACTACGCGGAAGGTGGTGTATGAGCAGACGCCCTTCCTGCTGAGCGATACGGTGGGCTTTATCCGCAAGCTGCCGCACCATCTTGTAGAAAGCTTTAAGAGCACACTTGACGAGGTGCGGGAGGCCGACTGCCTGCTGCATGTCGTGGACATTAGTCACCCGGCTTATGAGGATCAGATGGGCACCGTAAACCAGACTTTGCAGGACCTTGGCGCAAGAGAGAAGCCGACGCTGACTATCTTTAATAAGATGGACCTGTACGAGGAGCGCACGTTTGATGAATGGCTGGACGGGGAGACAAAAGCAGAGCTGCTGAAGAGCCTGGAGCGCCGCTGGGAAGAGGAGGCGGGCAATGCGGTCTTTGTAAGCGCCATACAGCGCCGCAATATGGACGGGCTTCGCGATACGATTCTTCAGAAGGTAAAATCATTATATGCGGAGCGTTATCCATATCTAACAGGATTTTACTAACGGCACTATTTTTTCTCCGTTAAGGCGTTGCAGGTGTCGGCACGGTTCTCTACTTTTCGCCGCACACACAACACACAACCCTATGCCGAATCATTCACGAGAGCTGCTCCTCACGACCAAAGTGGCCGAAAAATGGCAGGAGCATTTTGACGAGCAGGTAGATGCCATCATTGACACCATAAACCGGATTGACACGCTGGATGTAGTGGCGCGTACTTCGGAAGTGATGGATGTTTATCACCACACTGCCATTCACTCTAAGCGTCACGCGAAGCGCGGAAAGCGCATTGTCTTCGGCGACCGGCCTTTTGAGTTTCTGACATTCCGGAATTAAACGCAACGGAACGCGGATGATTATGATTCTTATGATTTCCGCAGATTGGTTTTATGAGGCATCATAAAAAATCGGCGTTCTATTCTTCCTCCTTTGCGCGATTCAGAAAGGCGATGAAGGGGCTAAGCGTTTTGAATGCGGCTACAATTTGCTTCACGGCATCTTTTGAAGTCAGGTCATCGTCTTTCAGGGGGGTGCCCGCGGTGAAGCTTTTCATCTTTAAAAACTCAATGGCGGGATTCGCTGCATCATACCCTTGTGGCGGGCGGGTGATGCTTTCGCCATTAATCTCTGGGAAAAGCTTTTTAAATGCCTTTCCTCCGGTGATGTTTTGAAAGATGGCGAAGTCGTAGTCTATTTCCTGTCGGACTTTTTTAAGCAGCGGCGCTTCCGGCATCCATAATCCGCCTCCGGCGAAGATGGCGCCTGGCTCTAAGTGGAGGTAATACCCTGCCCCGTCCCACTTGCGGCCCCCGCGGGAAAAGAACGCCCCGAAGTGGCTCTTATATGGCGTCTTGTCTTTGGAAAACCGCACGTCGCGAAAGATGCGGTAAGTGCAGTCTTTGGCGGCCTGTGTAGCGAGGGCAGGCTCCAAAGGCGTGAGGGCTTTGAGCAATTCTGCGGTCAAGCCTTCAAAATCCTTCTTTGCGGTTTCATACGCTTTCCGGTTCGCGTCAAACCATGCTTTGTCGTTGTTCGTTTTAAGAGATTTAAGGAAAGCGATTGTAGATTTTTGCAGCATATTATCACCAGTAAGCGGCGTCGCAGCGAAGATGCCTAATCTACTTTTACTTCAATCTCCTTTTTCAGCTTATCGCCCTCTATCAGCCTTACAAAGTAGCGGCCCGGAGGCGCGCCTTCCGCCTCAAACTGCACGAGCATCTTATAGCCGCCCCTGGCCATAATCTTCTCTTCCAGCACGCCCTGCACAAGGCCGCCGGTCTGATTGTATATGCCGAGCGAAACGGATGCAGGCGCATCCAGCTTCCATTCCATATTGGCAACTATTTTTAAGATGCGCTTCTGGAATACAGGTTGCCCGGCTACCGTGTTGAGCTTATACATTTTGAAGTACTCGGGCGTTTCCCAGCCGGTTTCTTTTTTCATCAGCGCCAGCAGCTCCGCGCTTTCTTTAGGCCGGGCCGGGTCTATGATGCCGTCCAGGTTGTGATGGTCTGTGAGCGCCCAGATTGCCTGCTGGCCGAGGTCATCGTACAACGCATGTCTGCGGATGTACTGCGTGACTTTTATCATCGTGCTGTCGCCCTGCTTCCAAAGCCTGTAGCTGAGGGCTTTACCGGGTGCGCTGGCGTGCAGCTTGCCACAAAAGGTCTGCACCTCAATCTCCGCCTTTCCGCCGGGGGCGAGCGCGAGCATTTCCTCCGCCGGCAGCACCAGGTTCTGATAAGACGTGTCATCGGGCCGGAATATCAGGGCGGGATCAATCTTTAGCCGAATAGCTTCCCGCGTGGCATTGCTGATCTGCAGGCGCAGCGCCTTGCTGTGATAGTTTTGCCCGCTTGATACCGCAGCCACTTTAATCTGACCATTTTGCAAAGCAGTCTTCAGGCCGGTAGTGATTGTTGCCTTGCAAGTGGCCGCCAACAGGACCAGCAATAAAGCGGAAAGAGTACTGCGCATGATGATGTGTTTGAGAATAAATATAACGTAGCACTTGGGCTTTTAGCATTTGGCATGAAAAAGCCCCGCGGTTGTAGCGGGGCTTTTTATGAGTCAACTGCTATGCTTATTTCTGCTGAGCGCCGGCGTCTTTGCCGCCGAACATGTCCTTAAACTTATTCAGCGCGTCTTCACTCCAGCCGCCGGCCTGTTTTGCCCAATTATGCATGTAGTCATTGGCCTGCTTCGCAAAGTCTGAGCTTTTGTCAATCGCTTCCTTTGTGAAGTCCTGAATCTTTTCCGTAGCGTCTTGTGCAGCATCTTTTGCTTTGCTCATGAAGTCCGCTTGCTGGCCCTGCGCGGCTTTCATGGCAGCGGATGGGTCAAATGAGCCGCCCGAGAAGAATTGGTCAACCATGCCTGTGAACATAGGCGGCACTTTGGTCTTGACGTAGTCCTTGACGGTATTGGCGGCAACAAGGGCCTGCTGCTCGGAGATGCCGACTTTAGCTTGGAGTTGCTGAATGAGTTCTTGCATAATGGTTGGAGGTTTGAAGTTGAAGGAAAAAAATAATAGCGCAAGCTAACGCACTTCCAACTTCAAACCTCCAACTTCCAACCTACGCCGCTTTCAGGTATTCCAGCCTGTCTGTATCGCTTTCAAGCATCTGCCGCGCGTATGCTTCAGTAAGGTGAAAAATGTCGCCCTGCTTCTCACTGGGCAGGTCAAACATCGCATCCGTAAGAATCATCTCGCAAATAGAGCGCAGGCCGCGGCCGCCGAGCTTAAAATCAATGGCCTTCGTCACCATATAATCCAGCGCATCATCGTCCACTTCCAGCTTGATGCCTTCCATTTCAAACAGCTTTACGTATTGCTTTATCAGCGCGTTCTTCGGCTCTGTGAGTATGCGGCGAAGCGCAGGCTTGTCCAATGGATTTAAGTAAGTAACCAACGGCAAACGTCCCAGCAGTTCCGGAATCAGTCCGAAGGAGCGCAAATCCTGCGCATTCACATATTGCAGCAGGTTGGCGCGGTCAAGGCTCTTCGTGCTCTTAATGGCATTGTAGCCGATAGCGCTCGTCTGCACGCGGCGGGCAATCATCTTATCAATTCCTTCAAACGCGCCGCCGCAGATGAACAGGATGTTCTGCGTGTTCATCTTCACCAGCTTCTGCTCCGGATGCTTTCGGCCACCCTGCGGCGGCACCAGCACGTCCGAGCCTTCCAGCAGCTTCAGCATCGCCTGCTGCACACCCTCCCCACTCACGTCGCGCGTGATGGACGGATTGTCGCCCTTGCGGCCCACCTTGTCTATCTCGTCAATGAAGATGATGCCTTTCTGTGCCGCCTCCACGTCATAGTCGGCGGCCTGTAGCAGACGGCTGAGAATGCTCTCCACATCCTCGCCTACATAACCAGCTTCCGTGAATACCGTAGCGTCCACAATGGCAAATGGCAACTGCATCAGCCGCGCAATCGTCTTTGCCAGCAGCGTCTTGCCCGTGCCCGTCTCGCCCACCATGATGATGTTGCTCTTCTCAATCTCCACATCGTCGTCCTTCGGTGGATTCATCAGGCGCTTGTAGTGATTGTAAATGGCCACGCTCAATACCTTCTTGGCATCGTCCTGCCCGATAACGTACGTGTCCAGAAATGCCTTTATCTCGCGCGGCTTGTACAGGCGGTGACGGCGCAGGTCGTGCTTTGCTTCTGCCTCGGCGCGCTCCGCAGCCATTGCATCCTGCAGGAGGCCGTGGGCATTCTCAATGCACGCATCGCAGATATTGCCCTTCATGCCCGTAAACAGGATTTGCACATCGCTCTCCGGCCGGTCGCAGAAGGAGCATTTTCGTTCAGCCATCTTTGCCATATATCTCTTTTCGCTCTAAAATAATTGGGGTAAGCCGACAAAGGTAAGCCACCAGCCCCTTAGCGGTTTGTGAAGGGAGCGATGGGAGATTTTTATTTTGCCAAGGTTCGTTTCGCTATTGAGCTGCCGTTGCGTCGCACATTGAGGGGTTCGTCAGTCTGTTAGGCTTCTCGCATGGGATGTATATTCACCGAACCAAATCAGATATGCAGGAGATAGTGCAAATAATTTGTGGGGGTTTTGAAGGAGTTTCATTCATTGCATGGATTGTTCGTGGCATCCTATATTATTATTTAGAGTTTTCCAATAATTATCGCCATTCCTTTCTTCCCAAGCTTAGTTGGAGCTCAAATGTGGAGGTACTTCTTCATTACGATAAACCAATCAAAAAGCGAGACGAGGGAGCGCGAAAGGTTGCTAACATAGCTTTACGCGTAGCAGCATGGAGTTTCTTCTTAGCTATTATATTCGGCATAATGAGCCTATTGTAACCCGCTTTCGTGAGTATACAGCCAAGCTCCGCACATAGCATACTCGTGCGTGCCCTATAGGCAGAAGCTAATAATAGGCTTTAGCAAAGGCCCGGCCACTAAGCGTAGCCGAAGCGCCATCCCAGATGCTGACCATAATTCAGCGACTTTGTCATTCTGGAAGAATCTATTCTCTCGCACCACACAAGCTCCTTGCAGCAACTTTGTCACCCTGAAAGGGCCTACGCTCGTGTTGCGCGCTATCACAGCAGTGCAGATGCTTACAGCATGACAAAAGATTGGGCGAGCAGCACATCAACTTTAGCACAACAACTGCGAGAAAATAGATTCCCTGCGGGAATGACAAAGTCGCTGAATAATAAGTAGCATGTAGGCAGACGCTTCGGCTACGCTCAGCGACCGGGACGCTTGACGCGTCCCATTCGCAACATCGGCTCTAAGCTTAACCCTACCCGCTGCTGTCCCGCCGCTACCTTTACCCGTGCTCCACATCACCTCCATCGCCGTCTTCTGCGGCTCCTCGCCCGGCTTTGAGCCCATCTTCCAAAAGGCTGCATACGATGCAGGCCGCGCCATCTCCGGGAAGGGATGCAGACTCGTCTATGGCGGCGCGCGCGTAGGCCTCATGGGCGCGGTGGCAGACGGCGCATTAAGCGCAGGCTGCGAAGTCATCGGCGTCATCCCAAGCTTTCTCCAGACCAAAGAAATCGCCCACACCGGCCTCACTGAACTCATCACCGTTGACACGATGCACGAGCGCAAGGTGCGGATGCACGCGCTGAGCGATGCCATCATAGCCCTCCCCGGCGGCTGGGGCACGATGGAAGAACTGACGGAGATGCTCACCTGGGCGCAACTCGGCCTGCACCAAAAGCCCATCGGCCTGCTCAATACCGCAGGTTTCTACGATGGTCTGGTGCAACTAATCACCACCATGCAGTCTGCAGGCTTCCTGAAAGCGGAGCACGCGGCCATGCTGCTGGTGGACGATGAGATAGAAAGCTTAATCGCCGCCCTTGCTGCTTACGAAGCGCCCGTAGCGCCGAAATGGATTACAGAGGCGACTACCTAAATGCTTGTTGGGAGTAAATGACTCCTGAGGTGAAGGGCTTCACAGCGTCTTTTGTCATCCCGGAACGGGAACTTTTACATCTGCACAACCGCTTGTAGCAAGTTCCCGTTCCGGGATGACAAAAGATTGGGAAACAGTGTAGAATGCCGGCGGCCCAAATCAAACTTTCTTTAAATAAAAAACCATCCAAGTCATTAAGATTTGGATGGTTTCTAAAATTGCTTATTGCAAACTGCCGGTTGACAAATCAACCTACTCGCCCGGCTTCAGCACCACCTTCACGCAATCTTCCTTCTTGTTCCGGAAGATGTCATAGGCGTGCGAAACCTCAGTGAGCGGCAGGCGATGGGTGATGATGTCGTCCAGCACCACCTTGCCTTCCTTCACATAAGCCAGCAGCTCGTCTATGTATTTATGTGCAGGCGCTTGGCCGCCGCGGATGCTGAGGCCTTTGTCAAAGAACTGCCCTACCGGGAAGTTATCATAAGTGGTAGGATACACGCCCAGTACGGAGATGCGGCCACTGCGGCGCACGGCGCTCATGCAGGCTTCCAGCACTTTGGGTGAGCCCTTTTCAAAATTAGCTACCGCCTTCACCCTGTCCCAAAGCGTGCGCATGGGCTCAAAGCCGACGGCGTCAACGCATACATCCGCTCCGCGGCCCTGCGTCATTGCACGGATTTGTTCTACTACATCCTTGTCGCTGTCTTCTTTTTCCCAGAGAATGGTTTCACACTTCGCGGCAGCGGCGGCTTTCTCCAAGCGATAAGGCAGCGGGTCAACGATAATTACCCGTCCCGCCCCACGCAGCCATGCGCTCTTTGCCGCCATAATGCCCACCGGCCCTGCGCCGAAGATGGCTACTGTCTCGCCGCCTTCCAGCATCGCCCAGTCAATGCCGGTGTAGCCGGTCGGGAAGATGTCTGTGAGGAAAAGCACCTGCTCGTCGGTGAGGTTGTCGGGCACTACGCGCGGGCCATAATCTGCGTATGGTACGCGCACAAACTCGGCCTGGCCGCCGTCATAGCCGCCGTAGAGGTCGGTGTAGCCGAAGAGGGCGCCGCCTTTCTGGTCAAGCAGGCCACCTTCAGGGCCGTAATGCTCGGGATTGGAGTTTTCGCAGTTGCCGGGAAAATGGTGGTTGCAGAAGAAGCAATGTCCGCAGGCAATCGGGAAGGGCACCACCACGCGGTCGCCGCGCTTCAGGTTGCCCACTTCTTTGCCCACCTCTTCCACAATGCCCATAAACTCGTGACCCAGCACCATAGGCCGCACCTGTGGGATGCCGCCGTTGTAAATGTGGAGGTCGGAGCCGCAGATGGCTGTGGAAGTGACGCGGATAATGGCGTCGCGCTGGTGCTGAATCGTCGGGTCGTCAACGGTGTCGCAGGTGATAACTTTGGGGCCATGGAATACGGCTGCTTTCATAGAGATGGGGCGGTTTTAAAACGATGAGAATAAAAAGAGAATTGCAGAAGCCTGTCCGCAAAGGGCCTGGCAATGATGCAAAGCGCTGCGGTACAGTTAAAACAGGATGTAAAGTGGACACGCGGCGGCTAACACAATCATGCCATGCGGGCAAGGTCTGCGGCGGCGCCCTTTTAGAAAATTCCGGCCCAAATACCAACAATAATCTTCGCCCGCCATGTCCGAAATTTGAGCAAACGATAAGGTTATGTCACTGCACAAAATCACGATAGCGATAGACGGCTATTCTTCCTGCGGTAAGAGTACACTCGCACGCCAGCTGGCCGGCGAGCTGCGCTACCGCTATATAGATTCCGGAGCGATGTACCGGGCGGTGACGCTCTACTTCATCCGCGAGGGCGTGGACATCAAAGAGCCCGGCGAAGTGGCAGAGGCGCTGCACAACATTCACCTTTCCTTTGAGCTGAATGAGCGGACCGGCGAGAGCGAGATTCATCTGAACGACGAAAACGTATGCCGCGCCATCCGGGAGATGCTGGTAGCGGAGAAGGTGAGCGAGGTAGCGGCAATTAAGGAAGTGCGCCGCATAGCAGTGGCTCAGCAGCAGAAAATGGGCAAGGGCAAAGGCATCGTCATGGATGGCCGCGACGTAGGGACGGTCGTTTTCCCGGATGCGGAGCTGAAGATTTTTATGACAGCCGACCCGGCCATCCGCGTGATGCGCCGCTTTGAGGAATTGTACGAGACGAACCCTGCTATCACATTAGACGAGGTGCGTACCAACCTGGAAATGCGCGACTACATAGATACAAACCGGGAAGTAAGCCCGCTGCGCAAGGCCGAGGATGCCATTCTCCTTGACAACACCGGCCTTACGCGCGAGGAGCAGCTGGAGAAAGTGCTGGCGCTTGTTGCGGAGGTTCGGGAACCGGTGGGGAGTTGATTGCGTTGAGACGTTGAAACGTTAAGTCGTTTAAGCGTTTAGATGGAACTTACGCCACTCACAAAATATTCTCAACGTCTCAACGCACAATGTCCAACGACGAAATTGCCGAACACTTCTCGCTCCTCTCCAAGCTGACGGACGTCCACGGCGAAAATCCATTTAAATCCAAGAGCTATGGCAACGCCGCCTTCACGCTGGAAAAACTGGAGCGTGAGGTGGCCGACATGAGCGACGTTGAGCTTTACCAGCAGCGCAATATCGGGCAGAGTATCGGCGAGAAAATCCGGGAGCTGCTTCAAACGGGCCGTCTGGAAGCCCTGGAACAAATGATGGCGCGCACGCCACGCGGCGTAATGGAGATGCTCAATATCAAAGGCCTCGGCCCGAAGAAAATCAATTCCATCTGGAAAGTGCTGGGCATTGAAGACATCGGAGAACTGGAATATGCCTGCACCGAAAACCGCCTTGTAGCACTAAAGGGTTTTGGCGCCAAAACGCAGGCCGCGATCTGCGAAGCCATAACCTTCTACACTGATAGCCAAGGCTTTCACCTGTGGGCACATGTAGAGGAGGACGCGCTGACGCTGGTAACACAGCTGCGCCAGGCCATTCCGCAGCACCGCTTTGAGCTGACGGGCGCCCTGAGGCGACAGGAAGAAATAGTAGAGGCAATAGAAATAGCTACCGACGCGGATCCTGATTTTCTAATGCGCGGCTATGAGGGCATGGAAGGCGCGGAGATGTCCACGCTGCCGGCCGGACAACTGACGATCCGGATCCCCGGCCGGCCGGCAATCCGGTTTGTTCTCAGTGATGAGCGGAATTTTTACAAAGCTCTGTTCCGCTCTTCCGCTTCTCCGGAATTTTATGAAGCCTTTGCGCGCCGCTATCCGCTGCCTGAGGCGCCGGAAAGCGAGAGGGCAATCTTTTCAGAAAACGGTCTGCCGTTCATCCCGCCCGCCACTCGCGAAAGCGAAAAGGTATTAGCGCTTGCCGCGTCCGGGAGGCTGCCCCAGCTCATTCAGCCGGCCGACATCCGCGGCATCATCCACAGCCACAGCAAGTGGAGCGACGGCGCAAATACGATTGAGGAGATGGCGCGCGGCGCAATGGCTGCCGGCTATGAATACCTTGTTATCTCCGATCACTCGCAGGCGGCACAATATGCGCAGGGACTCTCACCGGAGCGCATCGTGGCGCAGCATGCGGAAATAGATGCGCTGAACGCGAAGCTGGCGCCATTCCGCATCTTTAAAAGCATTGAGGCCGACATTCTTGGCGACGGCTCGCTGGATTACGGCCCGGCCGTGCTTTCCACGTTTGACCTCGTGATTGCTTCGGTACACAGTAACCTCGGCATGAGTCAGCCAAGGGCTATGGAGCGGGTGCTGGCGGCCGTTCGCAATCCTTTTACGACCATCCTGGGCCACCCGACGGGCCGGCTGCTGCTTTCGCGCAAAGGCTACCCGCTGGACCATAAAGCGCTGATTGACGCCTGCGCAACGCACGAAGTGGTGATTGAGATCAATGCCAATCCGCGCCGCCTTGATATGGACTGGCGATGGATAGATTATGCGCTGGAGCGCGGCGTGCTGCTGTCCATCGACCCCGATGCGCACTCAGTAGGCGGCTATCGCGACATTTATTACGGCGTGATGAATGCCCAAAAAGGCGGCCTTATGCGGCGGCATAACCTTAGTTCCTTCTCTCTCGCGGAATTTGAGGCCTTTCTGGCCGGTATAAAAAAGCAGAAGGCGGAAGCGGCATAATGCTTGCTCTGCACCTTACCTATAACTGATAAAGACCGTCTTACGATCCATGAACCGACTACTGCCGCTCTTTTTGACGTTGATTTTTAGCAATGTGGCGTTGGCCCAGGCGCCCGCGGGCGGCAATGGAGCCATTTTTTCTTTCAAGGAAACAACGCACGACTTTGGCAACGTGCCGCTTGACAGTCCGCTGCACTGCCGTTTTGAGTTTACCAATACCGGCAATACCCTGCTGATGATCACCGGTATTGAACCATCCTGCCATTGCCTGTCCGTCAACTGGCAGCGCGGGCCGGTGATGCCGGGCGAAAAGGGGAGTGTAGATGTTGACTATGCCGCGCCGATTGAAGAAGGCCGCTTTGACCGGGGCCTGATGATTGTCTCTAACGCAGCTAATATAGACCCCGCCCTGATGCGCTTTGAGCTGCGGGTGACGGGCGAAGGGGTAAAGGAGCTTCCGGCCTTGTCAAAGAAGAAAAGCGGCGTTTCGCGGACGAAGAGCCGGGTGCATAAGCGGTAGGGCTTGTGCTCCTAAACGCTCGCCGTCCTACGATTCCGGTAGCGACAGCAATGGGGCTGAATTACACCGGCTAATCCGCAGTGGCTCCGGCGACGGCCACCTTCACACTTTCCGGAGACCCTTCCGGCTTAAACTTAAAGCCGGCTTTCTCACCCGGCCCTATTGCATCCGGCACCGTATAGGTAACTGTATTGTCATCTCCGTCCTTTGTTGCAGTAATGCGCAGGGTGACGGTCTTATACGTCAGGAATTTGCCCGTATTGATTACCTCTCCTTCCACAACCTTTTTGCCAACCAGGTTGCGGCGCACCTCATAATTTACTTTGATGTAGGTGTCCGGATGGGCGCGCTCTTCGTCCTTCCTGCTGCTGGTGGTTGTGGTGGCGGGGCCGTTGCCGCAGGCTGTAACGAGCAGTGCGCTCAGGAGGATTGGAAAAAGGAGACGCATCATGCCCTAAAAGTAGCAGATTGCCTTAATGTCATCCGCAACATCCGCCCCTTTAATTTACCTTTGAGGCCTTTCCGGAAAAATTCCCTGTAACTCATCTCCATGCTGCAAGCAGAGACTGCCCCCAGCCGTGTGCCGACGCTCCTGAAAAGCCGTGCGCGTGATTACAGTCTGCTCCTGAAGCCCAATCTGAGCTTCATGGTGGTTTTCTCCTCGGTAATCGGCTATCTGCTGGCGCCGGGCATTCATTTTCAGGTGTTGCCTGTCATTGAGCTCTTTACAGGCGGCATGCTTGTGACGGGCGGGGCCAATACGCTGAATCAGATTCTGGAGCGCGATATAGATGCCTTGATGCGCCGCACGCAGGATCGTCCGCTGCCAACGGGCCGTATGAGCCCTGCGGAAGCCCTGATTATTGCAGTGACGGCGGGCCTGAGTGGGAGCATCCTATTGACGCTGGCTTTTAATCCGCTGGCCGGATTGCTGTCCATGCTGTCGCTGGGGCTGTATGCATTTGCCTATACACCTATGAAGCGCGTGCATCCGATTTCCGTGTTTATCGGGGCCCTTCCCGGCGCAATGCCTCCGCTCATCGGCTGGGCAGCGGCTACGGGAGGCATCGGTCCGGGCGGATGGATTCTTTTTCTGGTGCAGTTCTTCTGGCAGTTTCCGCATTACTGGGCTATAGCCTGGGTATGCTTTGAAGATTACGCGCGGGCGGGATTAAGGATGCTGCCTTCGCATGAGGGCAAGACGAGGTTTACAGGATTGCAGTGCATGTTCTACTCTATTGTGCTGGTGCCGCTTACGGTGCTGCCAAGATTGACAGGCATGAGTGGCGACTGGGGAATGTGCGCGTCTGTTGCAAGCGGGCTGATATACTTCGCGGCGTCCGTTCAGTTTTTCCGGAAGAATGACCACAAGAGCGCGAAGCGGGTGATGTTTGCTTCGTTTATTTATCTGCCGGTGGTTTTGCTGGCTTTATATTTTGATAAAATGTAGCATAGGCCGTTGATGAAACTGATTTATGCTGATAAGGATTAGCGACAATTCGCATAATCTGTTCCATCTGTGGTCTAATTCAAAACAAGAAATAATGGAAGGCATACTGAAGCCGATTGAAGGCGAAAGAAGAAAAGTCCACCCGCACAAATTCGCGCTGTGGCTGGCGATGGGTTCAATTGCGATGATGTTTGCCGGATTGACGTCCGCCTACATCGTGCGGATGGCGCAGGGCAACTGGAGGATGTTTCAGATGCCTGTGCTGTTCTACGTTTCTACCGGCGCTATTATGTTGAGCTCGGTAACAATGGCGCTGGGCCTGCGTGCGTTCAGGCAGCGCAGCATGCGCCTTTACCGGACACTTATAACCGGCACATTGGCCCTCGGCGTGCTGTTCGGCGTGCTTCAATGGCTGGGCTTCTATCAGCTTTACCACACGCCGCAGGCGCTGCTGCTGGAAGACGGCAAGACGATTATGCAGACCGTGCGGGTGGCCGGTAATCCCAGCGAATCGTTTCTGTTTATCATCTTTGGCCTGCACCTGGCACATATTTTAGGCGGAATAGTGGCGCTGCTGATTGTCTTTCTGAAGGCGTTTCGTAAGCGGGTTAAGGTGTATAACGCCACCGGGCTGGAGATTGTAGCTGCCTACTGGCACTTCGTTGACGTGTTGTGGATATATTTATTCCTGTTCTTTCTCCTGAATCAGTAATTTTTTTGCAAAATTTGCGCTCCTAAAATTGCGCAACAGATACTAAGACTTATATGAGCACAACAGCAGCGCCACTACCCGCAGCCATGCAAAGCCCCAAAGTGTGGGGCGGCGGCCGCTCACCGTTCAACGTGAGCTACGGCAAGATGATGATGTGGTTTTTCCTCCTCTCAGATGCCTTCACCTTCGGCGCACTGCTTATCTCCTACGGCACTACCCGCTTCTTCTCCGACGTTTGGCCGGAAGCAAACTCGGTGTTCAAGGCCTTCCCTTTCTTCGGCGCCACCAATCTCCCGTTGGTATTCGTGTCGCTGATGACCTTTATCCTCATCATTTCATCGGTAACGATGGTGCTGGCGGTACACGCCGGCCACTATGGCGACAAGCAGGGCGTGATTAAGTGGCTTTTGTGGACAATTATCGGCGGCGTGGCCTTCCTGGCTTGTCAGGCCTGGGAATGGACGCACCTATCACACCACACCGGCGGACTTCTTTGGGGTGCCTTTACGGACCCGAATACGCCGATGAGCGCGATGGCGGATTTCTACGGGAAGAGTCACGGACACGAACTGACCACAGCAAACGTCGTGGCCGCACAGCAGAGCACCCATAACTTCTTCAACTTTTTCTTCACCATCACCGGCTTCCATGGCTGCCACGTTCTCTCAGGCGTCGTGTTCAATATCATGATCCTCATTAACACGGTGAATGGCACCTATGAGCGTCGCGGTCACTATGAGATGATTGAAAAGGTAGGCCTCTACTGGCACTTCGTAGATCTGGTTTGGGTATTCGTATTCACCTGCTTTTACCTTCTTTAGTAGAAAGTCTTTAGCAGAAAATAGAAAGCTGATTTCTGCTAAAGACATTCCAAACGACGCTACAGCTTTCTACTTTCTACTTTTGGCTAAATACTAATCAATGTCCGCTCACAATACAGGCAACGACGCACAGGTTTATTACGAAGGCGACCAAAGCAAACTTTACTCCGGCCTGATGAGCCATCATCACGGCGAGAGCATCAAGAGCGAAGGCTCCAGGAAGCAGGTGGGCCGCATTATGAAGGTGACGCTGTTGCTGACAGCAATCACCATTGTGGAGGTAGGCCTCGGCCTCATGGGCGCCAAAATGGGCATGCCTCACTGGCTTACTGCGATCTTCTTCCTGGCCCTCACCATTTTCAAGGCGGCTTACATTGTAAAGGTTTTCATGCACCTCGGCGACGAAGTAAAGAACATGATTATCACTGTACTCATTCCATTGACGCTGTTCATCTGGTTCATCATTGCATTCCTTGCCGATGGCAGCTTCTGGCTGCACATGAATAACGGGAGCGGGCTGCGGTAGGTGCGCGGCCTTGCCGCCTGCATGATGGCTTTCTAAAGCATGAGCAACAAGAAGAACAAGACGGCATTACTCGGGATAGCGGTGGCACTGTTGCTGCCGCTATCTTTTTATGTAATCGCTAAGGTGATGGGCAAGGATAAGCTGAACATGCCCCTTTACTATCGCGGCGCGGATACCTTGCAGCCAACTGCAGCTATGAAGCTGGTGCAGGCCGGAGAGCTAAAGCCTGCCGCCGACCTGCAAGCCATTAATCAGTTTGGCGATGCGGTATCGGTCAATCAGGACCTGCCGGGCAAGATGCTGGTCGTCAATTTCTTTTTTACTTCCTGCACCTCTGTTTGCCCCAAGCTGACGCAAAACATCAAGCGGCTGGAATATGCCTTCCGGCAAACGCCCATGAAGCGCAACGATACGATGGTGCAGTTCGTATCCATTACCGTTGACCCGGCGGCCGACACGCCCGGCGCACTGCGTGCTTATGCAGAAGCATCAGGCGTGGACCAGAACCACTGGTGGTTCCTTACGGGCAGCAAGCAGAAGCTTTTTGACTTTGCGCGGCAGTTTCACCTTACCATCGGCGACGGCGCGGGTGGCTTAGAGGACTTTGACCATTCCCAAACCATTGTTCTTTTAGATCCGGACCGCTTCGTGCGCGGCTATTACAACGGGCTGGATACGGCAGATGTAATCCGCTGCGCGAACGATATGGGCAAGCTGGCGCTGGAAAAGAAACATTTTTAGTGTTGAGTCGTTGAAGCGTTAAGTCGTTGAATCGGCTTTAAAACATCTACTTACATTGTCTGACAGCATGGAATCCTCAAAGTCTCAACGACGCAACGCTTCATCGCCCTTCGCTCCTTCGCTTCAAAAGAACGACCGCCGGGCCAGAGTGCTCATTATTCTGTTTTCGGTCGTCGTCTTTCTCGTCGTCTCCGCGCTGCATCCCTTGAATAAGGCGCTGGGTACCAATCCGGCTTCCCTGGGCTTTGATGTACATGTCTTCGCGCTGGCGAATGCCGTCATCAACTCGCTGGTGACTGTCCTGCTGCTGGTGGCTTACTACCATGTGAAGAACGGGCGCTACGTACAGCACCGCAACACAATGTACGCGGCGATGATTCTGTCTATCCTCTTCCTTGTTTCCTACATCACACACCACATCCTGGCCGGCGATACGCATTATGGCGGGACCGGCGTTGTGCGTGTGATCTATTTTACGCTACTCTACAGCCATATCCTGCTCGCGGCACTTATCCTACCGTTCATCCTTTTCACCGCTTATCGCGGAATGACGGGCGAGTATGAGAAGCACAAAAAGCTATCCCGCTATACTTTCCCGCTGTGGCTGTATGTGAGTATCACCGGGCCGGTAATTTATCTGATGATTTCGCCCTATTACGGATGAGTCACGGGCGTAAAGGATTCACGATGGACTCATAGCCGGCTTCATTGTAATTTTAGCGTATGAAAAAGTGGCTCTTGATTGGCGGGATGTTATTGGCTGGCATGCCGGCAGGTGTGCGCGCACAAGGCTGCGCTGTATGCACTAAAACCGCTTCCGGCCTGGACAAGCACAGCGCAAGGGGGCTGAATGGCGGCATTCTTTATCTTGCTTTTTTGCCACTTGGCATTCTTACCACAGTCGGCTTTGTATGGTGGCGCAACAGCCAGCCTAAGCGGAGCTGAGTATCCGCCTTTCGCCATCAGGTACCGTGTATTATCCAACTGAAAAAATCAGCGAATTGGCAGGCTTGCCAGCTCTTTCAGTTCCCATTCGTTAGCATCCATCCCATACATGGGTGCGGCTGCTATAAATTCCATATTTGCGGGCTTTGCCGCAATACGAAAGGCTGCCTTATGCAGGCAGCCTTTCAGGTTTAAAGGGGCCGTTTTACGGCTTTAAGCTGCTGCCATGCCGGCATGCTGTGGCTTCTTGTCCATCATCATCAGCTCGTTCGCTACTATTTCCGTAGCCACGCGCTTCTGGCCGTCCTGCCCGGTGTACTCACGGTAGGAAAGGCGGCCTTCAATCATGATTTCGCTGCCGCGATTCAGAAAACGACCGGCTATTTCAGCCGTCTTGCCCCAGCAGATGACCGTATGCCATTGCGTGTCTGTCACCTTCTCGCCCGCGGCGTTCTTATAGGTTTCATTAGTAGCTACGCGCATTTTGGCGAGTGTGTTACCGTTTTCAAGGGTCTTTACTTCCGGAGCTGCGCCAAGGTGACCGATCAGCTGTACTTTGTTCTTAAGCGTGTTCATGGTTTTGAGTGTTGTAGGCGCATTTACGCCTGGCTTTGCTGGATTTGTTTTTGTTCTGAAGGTCTTAGTCCTGTCTCGTGTGGGTATTTCCTGTTCTGTCTTTCTGATTCCGCACTCAATGATTCTCTGGATGGGTCGCCAGATGGCTGATAGCTGGTCGGTTATTTTCTGAGGCAAAGATGCGCTTGCGGCGAAGCATTAGCCGGCTTTTAGTCATTTACTACCGTATGAAAGTGCTTGTAAGCGTTTGTACACGGATCATCCGCGCTATCTTTATTGTACAAATACCCCCGGCCTATGGAAGCGGCTCTTCAGAACCAGGCACGCGGCTGCCTGCACTGCGGCAAAGTAGTGCGCGGCCGTATTGACAAAAAGTTTTGCGATGATTATTGCCGCAATGCCTTCAATAACCGTCAGAATTCAGACAAAAACAATCTCGTACGCAACATCAATAACGCCTTGATGAAAAACAGGCGGCTCCTGGAGTCCATGATTAAGCCGGATGAGGACTTGGCGAAGTGCCCTCGCCAGAAGCTGGCGGAGCAGGGGTTTGACTTCCGATATCATACCCATCAGTATCTGAACAAAAAAGGCCAGACATACAACTTCTGCTACGAGTACGGGTATCTGCCCTTAGAAGGCGACTGGATGTTGATAGTTCGGCGAAGCAGCAAGTCTAACGCAGCGGAATAAAAAAAGCCGCCTCGTATTGAGGCGGCTTTTTTTGCAGCTTTTCTGTTATAAGCTCAATGCTGATAAGATACACGGAATGATTGTACCACGCCCTTATCTGCAACCTGAAGCATGTAGATGCCAGCCGGCAGACCGGCAATATTGACGGTGCGCATCAGTGCGATGCCATCTGCAGGTGCATTTATCACCTGACCGGCAGCATTTATCACCTTTATTTGCGCGCCTTCAAGACCTTGCGGCAGGCTGACATTCACAATTCCATCATGATTGTCGGTTGGATAAACAGAGATAGCGCCCTGCTGATCGCCGCTGAAGATGACTTTGCGCACGGCCGAGTAAGCTGTCTTGCCTTCCAGATCAACCATTTTCAGGCGATAGTAATTAGCGCCAACAACGGGCTTAAGGTCATAGCTCTGGTACTTGAGTGATGAGCTGCTCTTGCCAGCTGCACGAACCTTAGAGACAACCGTGTTGAAATTGTCGCCATTTACAGAACGCTCAACTTCAAAGTAGCTGGAGTTCTGCTCGGAAGCGGTTTCCCAGTTCAGGAGCGCACGGCCATCGCCGTTGTTTGTCGCATCAAACTCAGTGAGGTCAATTGGAAGGGCGACCACACCTTGAGTAAAGCCATTACCACTTGATGCGTTTGAACTAGTCGCATTGTTTTGTCCACTCCATGATGAGCCGCGTGTGCCAATATTTGTTCTTACAGCAAAAGCGCTAAGTGTAGGCGTACTCCCGGATGTTACTGTATAGGAATAAGTAGCTGTAAATAGCGCTACCCGTGTTGACGTCGGTGAAGGGAGGTCAGGATCGGTATAGTTATTTCTAGTCAGTGTATATCCTACAGAGGCGTTAGTACCAGTTGGTGAAACACCTTGGGGCGCATATGCTTGTACCGTGGAAGTGTTCGTGACTCCACCTGTAAGTATTGTACTGTTTACACTGCTCAATACGCCGCTCGTGTTTGAGATACTAAATGTGCCTACAGGATTTGTTGCCACGACCAGATCACATCGCAGATTGCTGGCGTTCAGTCCGCCTTGGCCACCATTGTAGTAAGTTGCTCCTTGCCGGCCATATACTGTAAACGATATTGTTCCTGTCGTAGCAGTAAGAGCAGTGAATGTCACGTTTTGAACCGCGACTTCAATTATGCCGACTTGAGCGCCAGCGAAATTTGTAAAGCCCAGTATTGTGAGGGCCGCCATGATTATTCTTTTCATTGTGTTCTTTTCTTTTTTGAGATGTTATATAAGTGGGGGTAGCGATAGTCACTACCCCCAGTATAGTAGGTTAGTAATTGCTGAGTGTAGAATATAACCCGAGTTGATAATTCTGCCGCTGGAGGAAGAAATCGCTATTATCCACCACTCCGTCCAGATTTATGTCAGTCGTAAAATACACGTCAAACGGAGCCTGTTGATAAGCAGCGCGTGTAATGAACAGGTCGCTATTATCTATGTAGAGGTCCTGCGGATTATTCACGTCACCAGCCCACATACACCATATTCCATTCTTTTGAACCATCTGCTGAGGGTCGCCATATGGATTTGATGCCTGGGAAAGGCTGGTAGAGAAATCATACGTCTTTGCCTGATCTTGCGAGGGAGCTGTGATTGAATTGCTCATGACAGCGAGATGGTTCCTGTGCCATACCGCAATGACTACACTAGCACTCTGCTGATCGAAATATGGTACGCCACCCGTGCTGTCCACGATTGAGCCATTTGTTTTCAGCAGAAGCGCACGCGTTTGAAGTACGTTAGATGGATTAGCGTTCTCACGCACTTCCACTTTCACCCAATCTACGATTGCGCCGGCAGGGCCTGTAGAGGCATTGATCTGGCTGTACGTACCGCCTGGCACACCATAAGGGTTAGTGGTCGGCATAAGGCCGCTTCCGGTGGCAAAGTAGTCCTGATAGTAATTATCCATGGTCGTCCCAGAATTGAGCGCGCCTTGCAGATATGCCTTCACAGCGATCGTCGGGAAGCGACCTGTGGTCAGGTAGAACCCGCTGAAACCGCTAACCGGGAATGTGACCTCCCACCAGCTGTTGGTGGTGTTCCAGCTGATGGCTGTAGGCTTTATAGTAATTGTACTTCCGGTATAGTTGCCGGGCGCTGTGCCCGTACCATGATATTGCTTAATGCGTAGATTAGCGATTCCGGCAGCATCTGACGGACCAGTTGGCATTGGCAGAATAGTTGAAGCCAGGTTATTGCTACTGATGTAACCATTAACTGCATTCATTTCGGACTGAGTGAAGTATAGCGTAACAGTAGCGGTACTTGTTGACGCATTTTGCTCAGGAATCAGGTCGTAGTGACGCGTAGCATATGGCAGGGACAAATAACTCTGGACGCTGTTGTCGGCCGTCACAAATGAGGCAACATTGCCAGCCAACGGGAGTCCGCCACTTGGAGCGAGGGTACTGATCAGATTGCAGGAAGCATCACGCATAACAATGTTGCTGCCTACCAGGGTGCCACTGTCAGAGACGGTAATTCCAGCAGTGCCGGCAAGAGCGCTTGGCGAGCTGTTTACAGTGATTATGGCAGAAGCAGTATCGGAGCATATACCATTGCTGTAAGTCGCAATGTATCGTATATCTGAGCTAGGCTTTGCATACACGGTGGAAGCGTTTGACCCACTGGTGTAGGCTGTAGTTGCACCGGAGTTCGTGTACAAATCTGTAGCCTCAGACCATTTAGCGCTTGCGGATATGCGGCTTTGACCGGTAACCATCAGATTATTGATAGCCCAGAACCATCCGTAGGAAGAGCCATACATCAAACGTATATAGACAGTCGATTGGTTAGCAAAAGCAGGAGGCAACTGAATAGTATCCTTTGCAAAAGCTGATGTTGCACCATGTGTGCCTAAAGCATTCAGGTCAAGTACGCTTGTCCAGGTTGCGTTGTCTGTAGAAGCCTGTACCTGTACAACGGTATCAGCAGAATAAAGCTGGTAGAATTGTTCCATTATCAGCTTTACGGAGTCGTATCCCGTAGTAGCAAAGGGGGCTGAGCTAAGCGTTATGCGCTGCACTTTACCGGAGCCATTGCTATCGCTGTTGATCATTACAAAGCCTGAACCATCGTAAGTACTGAACGCATAGGAGTTGTAAGTGTATGGACTCGGATAATTGAGCCATGCCCCTTGCGTATGCACAGAGAAGTTGGCTGGTGTAAAGCTGCCGGTTCCAGAGTTAAATGATTCTGATAACAAGGTCGTAACCGGCCCAAGCGTTTGAGCATTAAGCTGAACAGCACTCACACCGCAAGAGATGTTGGCTGCAGAAGGCGATACATAAACGCGAGGAAGTGCATTCACAATGAGCGTATCAGTATTTGAAGTTGCAAAACAACCTGTAGTGCTGTTTGTAACAATAACCTTATAGACGCCTGATGCATTAGCAGAGTAAGTGCTTGCAGTTGCTCCTGAAATCACAGTACCATTCATCAGGAACTGATAAGCTGGCGTACCGGTATTTGTCGTAGCTGTCAGTAATTGAACTGAACCAACACAAATATTGCTGGTCACAGCAGAAGGGCTCAGATTAGCAGCAGGTAACGGATTGACCGTGACGGTAACGCTGGCTGCTGCTGTATTAGAACATGCGTCAGTCACGGTAACAGTATAGGTAGTAGTCACTGTAGGATTCGCAATATAGCGAGCAGATGTGCTGACTACAGTAGAACCATTACTCCAGCTATAAGTGTATGGAGCACCCCCACCCGCTGCCACCGCTTTGAAGGTATCAACTGCGCCTGCACATATCAGCCCGGCACTTGCCGAAGCTGTTGCGCTGAGTGATGATCCCACTGTAACACGTACAGTATCGGTAGCTGAGCAGCCAGCAGCCGAAGTGGCTGTAACTGAATAAGTCGTCGTCGTAGTTATAGTTGCCCCCGGATTAGCTGTAGTGCTTGAACTTAGGCCGCTTGTAGGAGTCCAGGCATAAGTTAAGCCTCCGGCGGATAAACCACCGGTAATATTTACATCATAGTCTTCCGTTTCTCCACTGCCCATTGCAAGGCAGGCGTCACCGGAACCATTAGAATTCGCGCTAAGGCGCGAGCGTACTCTCAACCGCGTAAGTCCGTTCACCGCATTTGAAGGCACATAAATAGTAGCAGTACCTGTGGTTGCATTTATATATGGCTGCACCCATTCCGTTGCTGAAAGAACGCCATCGTGATCATAATCAATCCATACAGACACGATGCCAGCGCCATTTAGATCCACACCAACTGTGTAAGACGATCCGGCCGTAAGCGTAGTTGTCTGGGTACCGGTCGCAGGATAGAGTGTATAGTAAGGTAATGCGCTTGGCTGATTAGAGCTGGTGTTGCTACTCAGTGTATTCAGCGTTACAAGCGTAATCAATGCGGAGCCTTGATTAACCGCGGCACAATATCCGCTCGTCGCAATGCCGGCATTAGCATAAAGTGTGTCGGCGCCACCACCTGCGCAAAGTGTTGGGAACTTCGCAGTTGGGCTGACAGTAACTGCTGGTGCCACAGTAATAGTAGCTGTCGCAGTTGCCGTACAACCTGCTGACGAAGATGCCGTCACGGTATATACAGTTGTAGCTGTTGGATTTGCATAAACCGTTGTGCTGCTGCTACCGCTATAAGCCGTTGTTCCGGCAGCGTTCGTGTAGAGTCCGGTTGTTGGCGACCAGACATAGCTCGTGCCCGTACCACTTGCGGTAAGTGCAATTGGTGTGGTGCTGCCAGTGCCGCAAAATGTGCCAGTCGTTGGCGTAGCTGATACAGTCGGGGACGTCAGAACAGTAAATGTCCAGTCAGGACAGCCCGTAGGCGACCCATTGGTGTTTAGTGGCACTATCCTCCAGCTATAAGTACCTGCTGCAAGTGCGCTACCAGTAGTATAAGTAGTTCCGGCTTGGTTAGCAGATACAAGTGTAGTAGCAGGGCCAGAGCCAGCATCCAGATATACATTATAACCTGTAGCGCCCGCTGATGCCGGCCAGGAAAGTGTAGTTCCTGCTGTACCTGAGCACGGAGTACCTGAATTAACCGGAGAAGTAGGCAATGTCAGGCAAGAGGGAGGATTTGTGTTGAAGTCGCGGACCGCGCAGCCATTATTCTTCTGTCCGATGGCATTTTGGGGAACTATCTTATAGTAGTAAATAGTACTTGGACTAAGCGTTCCGGTCGCGAAACTTGTACCAGGCTGGTTGACTGCCACCTGCGCTGCGATGTTTTGGCTGGCAACATTTGCCTGATTAGTGCTTAGATATATGTCATATCCCGTAGCATTCGCTGTAGCGGACCAACTGATCGTAGTGCCGCTTGCAGTTACAGAAGCACTTGCAGCAGGAGCAGAAACAGTTACACAAGCAGGCGGCACACTTTCAGCGCAAATGGTGAAGTTGCCACTGCCAGCGCCTGTACCCGCATGGTACACACGAACAAAGTATGGCCTGCCAATGACCCATGGGCCGGAAGATGTTTCTACGCCTCCAGTGCTTGTGTTGTTAATGCAGAAGACTTGGGTAAGCGCGCCAGAACATGCGCCACCAGCTGCAGTATCTATCTGTAAAGATGCATTATAGCCCGTACCACTTTGTACGGTCAGAAGATTATCCGTAGCGTTAGGTACGAATACATACCAGATGTCGTCATCGGGCGTGTTACAGCCGGTTGGGGCATTGGCAGAGGCCGTTGCACTGATAGTGCTACCTGCAGTAGTAATACAGCTGGTATTAACTACTAATGATATAGAGCCGCAGATGTTATCATTAATTGGAGGCGGAACATTGTCATTCACACACACGTAGAAGTTACCGTCCGTGCCAGAACCCGCACCGTTGTGGCTTATCCGCAGGAAATAAATACCTGAAGGATTCAGACCAGTTGCTGTGATCACTTCAGAAAGGCCCGCTCCCGTTGCATTAACGCAGCCGAAGCTACCTACTGCGGTCAGCGAAACATCGTAGAGTGCTATTGACGGGTCATAACCGCCAGAACCACCTACTGTCACCTTAATCTGGCCACTGGGTGGTGCTGTGAATGTAAACCATACATCATCGTCAGGAGCGGTGGTGCAGGAAGACGAATTTACCGAAGCAGTCGCTGCTCTTGAGCTGTAGTAAGATCCGCAATAAGAGGAGCATGGCACAGGATTTACGTTCAGCGTTATGGCACCTGGAATATCGTCGTTAATTGGCACACTAGGCGTGAATGAGGTTGGGCCTGTGTAGTTACCGGGGGTAAATGTCAAGGCGCTATTGCACTCCTGCACTATGGTGAGGTTATTTACACTGTTTGGAGCAAAATAATTTGTGTTTTCTGCTTGCTGGCTTTGCAAATCAGCGCTTGTAGTACCTGTTCCCGCTACGGATGACACACCAATGGTATATCCAAATGTATAGTTTGCGGTTCCGTTGAACCCTTCCATAGTACCGTAAGCAAAATCAATAGACCCATTTTCGTGCAGCTGCACCTGGAAGTTCAGATTAGGTCCTGCGTTATTAAATGTCTCTGCGCCTATCCACTCTGCGATAAGGGTACGGTTGGGGGCAGTACCTATCATTTGGTATTTCAGGCCAGCCGCGAGACCGGCTGCAGTCGCAGGATTTCCCTGGCACACAAGATCTTGCCAGAATGGCGCAAGAGTTAGCTTACTAACCGAATTAAAGCGGCTCGTAGGAGCATATGCAGTGCTGGTATTATTGCTGTCCAATGTCAGCCAACCATTTGTACACATACGAAATTTTGTGTATGTGCCGCCTTTGTATGGGAAGGCAAAACCGATTGGCTGCTTATCTGTCGTGTTGTCATCAGTACTATTGCCGTTCACATAGGTACCGGAAGGGCTTGAACCAGTGCTGGCGATTGAAGTGTATGTTACTCCAGTGCTGCGGGTGATATCAAATGTGCAATTCGTAGCATTAACGGTTAATGAGCCGCCATTTGACGCGGTAGCGCTGCTCACGCACGTTGCAATAACACGATAGTCTGTCGCAGCGGTAATGCCAGCTGCAATCGTAAAGGTTGCCCCTCCTTGAGGTGAGCCGGCATTCGTCCAACTCCCGGCCCCTGATGGGCTGCTTTGAAGTTGATAGGAGTAACCCACACTGCCGGGAGGTACATTATTAATGCTGATTGTAAACGCTGTGCCGTTACATACTTGTAGCGCGCTAGCCGACAGCGTAGCTGTGTATGGTGTACCAAAGCAACCGTTAGGATTTGTGCCCGAGATTTCATCGGCTCCTATGTCCGGAGCAGTTCCGGTTCCTGCATACCCAGAGAAACCTGAGCGAACTTGGTTATCTACATCGTTACCGACGAATGTGGTATTACCTCCACTTTCTACAACTGTCGGACTGGTCACATCCACATGCAGAAAATTAGCACTGGTACCTGTGGTACTGAGAAATGCCACGTTTTCAGTTACAGATGAGTTATCACGTGGCGCAAGGCCGCTTAAGGCCTGATAGTTGGCAAGCGTCTGAAGGTTATTGGTTCCATCAGAATATACGAGATTTACTGCGCCAGGCGTTCCTGCATAAAAGAGGTTATTGTTTGAAGTAGAGGCATATGTTGATAGAGAGGTAGCGGACCGACGATAGGCTACAGTCAACCCGGTGCCTGCAGCGGTTGAGCTGTTATACAGAATATTGTTTACCAAGTTCAATGTAGGGCTGGTGCTGGCGAAAAGTGCAGAACTGCCGAAATTGGTGCCTGTGCTGGTAGCATTCAGGTACACTGTATTATGAAATACATTATTGCTGCCAGAGCTAACATATATACCCGTCAATGCATTAGCGGCGGACGCACTGGGGGTTCTCAGGTCGCCAATAAGATTGTTATATACGTTATTGGTGGTGCCTCCGGCTAAGTAAAGACCATATAAAATAGGTGATGCCCCCCCATTTGATAGGTTATAAATTTTATTCTGAAAAACGGCGTTAGTAGTACCAGCCGAAACGTAGATTCCGTACATAGTTGAACCAGAGCCCGCGCTTATAGTATCAGCATAGATCTGATTGCCGGAAATAGTATCTACGTTGCCATAGGCCATGTATATTCCGTATAACGTGCCCGATCCCGTCTTATATCCGGTAACAATATTATTCTTGATATTTTTATTTCCTGTCGCACTTCCGATATACACACCGTAGAGCGATCCCGAAGTGGGAGTAGTCAGGTTTTTAAAAGTATCATTCCAAATTGTCTCATTTGCAGCAGAAGAAGGACTATAATAGCCGTAAATTGAACCGGTTGATCCAGTGGCAGTAAAGCTGTTACTCTCTATCCGGTTATTCTTGAAGCTAAAGTTTGTAGGTGTCGCAACATTTACACAATAGGTTGTTCCGCTGCTACTGACAGAACGGACATTATTTGCAATGACGTTGAAACTAGCATTCCAATTCGTGAGTGTAGTGCCATTATATAATAGATATAAACTGCCTGTGCTCGTTTTTGTATTGGCGGTAATCGTATTACTATTTGTATTAAGCGTCACCGGAGCGCCGATATTATACAGCATATATACACTACCTGTACCCGGTATCACATTATTGACAATAGTGTTGCCATTTGCATTGAGTGTAGTTGCACTACTTGATAAATAGATGCCATAGAAAACGCCCGATGTAGCCGTTGAATATGTACAATTTGAAACAGTGTTGTTATTAACGTTTATGGTATTGGATGCTGCCGTATTGCCGGCCTCCATATCAATAGCATATATTGATGATGTGGTTCCACCTCCGTT
The DNA here is from genome assembly GCA_965246765.1 of Chitinophagaceae bacterium. GTDB lineage: Bacteria > Bacteroidota > Bacteroidia > Chitinophagales > Chitinophagaceae > UBA1952. The sequence goes on along the minus strand of CBDFFJ010000003.1, from coordinate 355,847 downwards.
TACCGTAACTGTATTATTATTTACATCGCCACTACCGCTCGTGCCGCCTATTAAATATATGCCTCTTAATGTAGTTGCATGGTTGGACCCTGTGCCAGTATTATTATTTACCGTGTTATTAGACACAGTAAATGAAAACTGGTTAGATACGGAGATGCCCACGGCAGCGTTCGTATTGTTACTGGATGAGCCGAAATTTGTTACTGTATTACCAGCACTGGTAGTGATGCCCCCAACAATATTGTTCACGTCGCTTAACGCGGTAGAACCCGTAGTATTATAGCCCACCAGACCGATACCGATATTTGTATTTTTTACAGTGTTCGCTTTAAAAACGTTGTTAGCGTTGGCCCCGGCTGCCGCACTTGGAGTGAGCACTGTAGTCGCAGCAGTAGCAGTAGCATTAATCATAAGAATACCTACTGAGCCTGCCAGCATTGGAGCTGTTCCAGAGGCATTATTAACGCGGCTGAGAGATACCGTACAATTTTGTATTGTATTATTCTGCGCGCCATCAGAGGCACTTGCTTTAAAGAGACCGTAACCGTACTCCATGGTAGCTGGATTGGACGAAGCAGCATCGGTTAAGTCTATGCCGTCAATAGTCACATAGTCAGAGCCCATCAGACGCCACATACCATCCGGCGCAGTACTGCTGGGAGTGGCAGTGCCTGTATATGCTGTCAGAACCGGATTTGCTCCAGAAGTAGCCGGATCCTTCTGAAATATGATCGGGTTACCCAACGTCCCAGTCGCGGTAATAGCAATGGGTGCGGTAAGCGTCTGCGCGTAACCTGCGGCCACATTGAACGTCACTCCGCCAACACCCACCCCATTTGTATTAAGGTCGGAAACCGCTGCTGAGATCGTGACGTAGTCTCCAGGAATGTATTTTGCCCCTGTTAGCTGTGCATAACCCGCATGCGAGCAGGCTAAAAGCACAAGCATTCCACACAGTCTGGTAATGTTTTTTATCATGACACTTGTTTGTTTTACTGCCTACTATTTCAAAGGGTTTCGGCGCCTCCCTGTTCTCTTGCTATGTTGGTATGACTTTTCTGATGAAGAACTTTTAAAGCCGTCTGCTTACGATACACAATTCTGTTACACTTTCTAATATCACTTTGGGTCCTTTTTGACAAACCTTACCTGATCTTTCAACGTCTGTCAAACACAAGCCTAATTCCCAGATTAACCGTTTGTTAAAAAAACCTCGTTTTGTAAAAATAATTGTTTGGACAACTAAAATTTTCGTTAACGAAATAAATTTTTTGCTTCAAAATTATTTTTTTAAAATTTTTTTGCTATTGCATGATTATTAAGGCCTTAACTAATAATTTACAATAAATTAATATTATTAATATTTATCATATTTTTAGTTTCTCCGCCGGAAAAGAAAAATTTACCGCAATCCATACTGCCTGATTCTGCATTTCGGCTCTTCGCTCGCCTGCTCATAATCAGGCTTTTAGAGATCAAGGCTGACACACCATAGTTGCCGAAAACGCTCTCACAGAGTTGTTGACTTGCGCCACCTGTATTGCATCAAATACGTCCACCGACTAAATAGGAAGGCCGGCTCTGCTTTTTTTATTCTGGTATTCGTTTGCTAAGCGCTGCTGCACTGAATTTTGTTACTGAGCGCCTGCTTGTCCATTAGGACTTAATGCTGATCTACGCTGTGCCGAAGCAAACGTTACCAAGGGCCTTCACGTCATATACGCTTCAGCATTTGTGCAGCGGCAAAAGAATAGCCCGAACGGTAAATTGTTGCGATACTGGCCTTGCCACAGTCAACATAACTCGCAGCCGAAGCAATAACGGCGGCACTAAATGCAGAAAGGCTCGCAACATAGCGGGCCTTAAATGAGTCGATTCCTTTACCAGGACACATCTAGAAAGTCGGCGTCGCCGCCCGTATTCGCGAGCACGATAAAACCAGCCTGACTGCCGTACAAAGTTCTTGCGCCAATCCGGAATACCTGTGTGCCGTTGATATAGCCAACCCAGGAGCCATCGCGGGTAGCCTGCAGCTCCAAGTCGTTCCAGCCCTGACGGATAGCGCCGGTTTGCGTCCAGTCCAGCAAAGCCTGCTCTTTTATAGACGCTGTACCCTCATCATAAACCGCAAAATATCCCCGGTCATCAATAAAAACGGAGTAGCCGTAGTCGCTTGACGAAACGCCGAACACCAGCCCCATCGCATTGTCGCTGCGGAAACGCGTCTGGATATCAAAGGCGCGGGTTGCGGGTGGCATGCCGGTAGAAACGGCAACTGTATTCGTGCCGTTGTCATAGGGATGATAGTCATAATGAAGCTGCCCGCTGCTCAGATATACCGAGGCTTTGTTGGCGCCATCACGAAAGCTCCAGCCGTTGACATCGCTATTGAAATCATCTGAGAAGCCATACTGGTACGGATTAGCCGGCGTCGTGTCATAGTCGTCGGTGCGGATAACGCAGGAAGAAAGGCAGGACATGGCAGCAAGCGCAAGCAGCAGGAAGGAAAAGGCGTAACGTTTCATTTTCGGTGTGTATTGTAAGCCGTTCTATCCAAGAATGAGGCCAATCTGAAATGAAGCCACTAGTTAACATTTCTCCGGCCAAGCGGGCGGCAACTGGCATGAATGTTTTCAGTTGCCGGGTCTAAACCAACTACATTATGGACAAGCTCACATTAAAAGGCAACTGGAACGAGCTGAAAGGCAAAATGAAACAGGCCAATGCTCAGCTCACAGACGACGATCTTCAGTATGAAGATGGAAAAGACGACGAGTTTTTCGGCCGTATGCAGCAGAAGCTCGGCAAAACCAAGGATGAAGTGGTTGATTGGATCCGCTCGCTGGGATAACCCGCCCGCCGTCTCATCCGGAAGCCGGCGCCTCTTTGAGGCGCCGGTTTTTCATTTCAGGCCTTCAGGGGCTGTAGTGGCCGCGCCCGCGCCGCTGCAATGCCCTGCTTTATAAGCCGTCCCGCAAGCATCGCAGCAAGCGCTCCGCAGGTGGCTACAAACATATCTTTCTGCGCGTCCCAGCTATCGCCCTGGGTTCCCACATAGTTTGCACCGTGCGCAGGAAAGAAGACATCAGCGATGTTCCATTCAATCAGCTCAAACAAGCCGCTCAGCGAAAGCACCAGCTCTACCGGCAGCATCCAGCTCCAAGCTTCGCCGGCCTTCAGTTTACGCAGTAGCAGCTCCCGCATCGGGTAAGCCATCAGCAGGCCGAATGAGGTATGCACCAGCCGGTCATAGGGGTTTCGCACAGTGCCGAAGGTCCGCTGCATCCAAAAGCCGAAGGGATTGTCGGCATAGGCATATTTGGCGCCATACACATGCAGGATCAGAAAGATCAGCATGAGCACATAGCTCAGGTCTGAAAAGGCAAAGCGCCGGAAAGTGAGGACTATCGCTGCCGTAAAAATGAAGACGAGCAGATTTTCAATCCACCAGTTGGCAAGGTCGGTAGTGCCTGCAAAAGAGATAAGCCAGAATGCGGCAAAGGCGCCGGCGAGTAGATGTAGCAGTGGCCGGCGGCTGATTCGCCGGCTGCGGGGAGCGGAAGCGGTGGAAAATGACATGTGTCTCGTTTTGTTGAGCCGCAAACCTCCCGCCGGCAGCGCCGGAATCATTTGACATTAGTCAAAAAAGCAGAAGCGCCAACTATTCACTTTTCTCTCTCCGCTCATCGCTTAATTTGCGCCGGTGCGCATAATCTCCTACAACGTAAACGGCATTCGCAGCGCCCTGAATAAGGGCTTTACTGACTGGCTCGCATCCGACCCCGCCGATGTCATCTGCCTGCAGGAAATAAAGGCTAACAGGGAGGATGTGGATCTTGCAGGATTGGAAGCGCTTGGCTATCAGTCTCACTTATTCTCCGCGCAGAAAAAAGGCTACAGCGGCGTTGCAATACTTTCCAAAATAGCGCCTGACAAGGTGCAATGCGGAAACGGCATCATGCAAAGCGATGCGGAAGGCCGGGTGATCCGCGCCGACTTTGGCGACGTAACGCTGATCAACGCTTATTTCCCGTCCGGCTCCTCTGGTGAGGAGCGGCAGGTCTATAAGTACCAGTGGCTGGATGAGTTTTTCCATTACATCCACGACCTGCGGCAGTCGCGCCCTAAGCTCATTATCTGCGGCGACTACAACATTTGTCACCGGGAGATAGACATACACAGTCCAAAGACCAATAAAAAGAGCAGCGGCTTTCTCCCGGAAGAGCGGGAATGGATGGATAAGTTTTTTGAGGCCGGCTTCACAGACAGCTTTCGCCACTTCCACCCAGACCTGCCGCACAACTACAGCTGGTGGTCTCAGCGTTCCGGCGCACGCGGAAACAATAAGGGCTGGCGCATTGATTATATCTCAGTGACTGAGCCTTTGCGCAGTGCGCTCCAAGGCGCGGCTATCTATCCTGACGTTGTGCATTCCGACCATTGTCCCGTGTTTGCAGACATTGCGCTCAGCAGCTTATGAGAACACGTTACTCAGGGTATAAAGCCAGAATAAGCTTATGATTAGAAGATTGCTATTATCACTCGCTTTATTGTCTTCCGCGAACGCATTTGCAGCGAAGCCTGCCGCCTATGGTTTCTGGCCTGCCTACTATGGCAGCATGGCGCTCAATGCGCGCTGGGGAATCTGGCTGGAGGCGCAGCCGCGCATGTACGACTTTGCCGGCGACCTGGAACAGCTACTTCTTCGCACGGCCGCTACGTACAATCTTGCCGCAGACGGCTCCGCACAGGTGGCGCAGGGCTATGGGTATGTCCATAGCGAGCCGTACGCAGCCGGCACCGATCAGAAACGGATTACGGAAGAGCATCGCGTCTATCAACAGCTCATCCTTCGGCAGCGTTGGGGAAGAGCTTATGTTACACACCGCTATCGCGTGGAGGAACGCTTCCTGCACCACGACTTCCGCGTAAGGCTGCGGTATTTCCTCAGCGGCAACCTCTGTCTTAACGATAAGGAGCTGAAGAAAGGAACCGTATTCGCTTCCGCGTACAATGAAATCTTCCTGCATACCGACCGGCCTGTTTTTGACCGCAACCGCTTGTACGGCGGGCTCGGCTATGTGTTCAGCAAGGCGGTTCGCCTGGAGGCCGGCAGCATGTGGCAGACTCAGGAGACGGTCACCCGGCCACAGCTGCAGGTGATACTCTGGCACAACCTGAAACTATAAGCTGCCGCATCTTTGTCGCCTCATGCAATTCAAAGACGTAGCCGGCCAGGCCGCAGCAAAGCAAAGCCTTATCCGCATGTGGGCGGGCGGCAGGTTGCCGCATGCGCTGCTCTTTCTTGGCCGTGAAGGTACCGGCGGCCTGCCGCTCGCCCTGGCATTTGCGCAGTATGTGCTTTGCGAGGCGAAATCTGCGGATGATTCCTGCGGCTCCTGCCCCAATTGCCAGAAAGTGACACGCGCAGAGCATGCCGACCTGCATCTCTCCTTTCCGGCCATTAAGCCTAAGGGCGATAAGCCAACCAGGAGTGCCTATTACATCCGCGAGTTTCGCGCATTTATCAAAAAAACGCCCTACGGCGCCACTTACGACTGGCTGCAAAGCATTGACGCGGAGAATAAGCAGGGAAACATCTCCGCCGAAGAATGCCGCGAAATTATTGAAGCGCTTAATCTGAAATCCTATGAGGGTGGCATGAAGATTCAGATCATCTGGCGCCCTGAATATCTCGGAAAGGAAGGCAACATTCTCCTCAAGCTTATTGAGGAGCCTCCTGCCGGCACACTGCTGCTTTTTGTAGCAGAGAATGCTGAAGACATATTGCCCACCATACGCTCCCGCACGCAGACGGTTCGCCTCACGCCGATCCCGCCGGCAGAGATTGCCGCCGCGCTGGTGGCAGGAGGATTCGCCGATGAGCATAAAGCTGCTCAGATCGGCCTGATGGCGGACGGTTCCCTTACCGACGCGCTGCAACTGGTGGATCAGGTGGAAGATGACCTTTTACCGGCCGTGCGCGAATTGTTCAACGGCGTCTTTACCGGCAACGGCATGAAGCTGGTACAGTTTACCGAAAGATGGAGCAAGGCCGGTCGCGAGGGCATCCGGCATCTTTTGTCCTTTACCCTGGGCATGGTGGAAAGCGCCCTGCGCGTAGCTCACCTTCCCGAAACAACCCGCACGCTATCGCCGCAGGAAGGCGAATTTGCGCAGCGACTGGCGGGCCGCAATCTGTCGGCTGATGCCTTTCAGGCGATGATTGATGCCATATCCGGCGCCGCCTATCATATTGAGCGGAACGCGCATGGCAAAAGCGTGCTTCTGGCTATGTGCATTCGCCTGCAGGCCGCAATCCGGCTCAAAAAACCTGCTTAATCGCCGGCTGGGCTCATTACCGGAACCGGCACGTATTTTCACGCTTCCAAAAACATCCCGCTCTATGAAGCGCCTCTTACTTCCCGCTCTTTTCGTTGCCATGAACGCATCCGCGCAGTCGCCGTCCCCCGATTTCACCATGAGCTATCCGCCTACCCGAAAGGTGGCTCAGACTGATACCTTTTTCGGCACGGCCGTACAGGACCCGTACCGCTGGCTGGAGGATGACCGCTCGGAAGAAACGCACCGCTGGGTAACCATTCAAAACCGGATCACAGATGCCTATCTCTCACAAATTCCCTTCCGCGACGCCATTCGCGCGCGCCTAACCGAGCTTTGGAACTATGAGCGTTACAGCGCGCCGTTCCGCGAGGGAGGCTACACGTACTATTACAAGAATAATGGCCTGCAGAACCAATCGGTGCTTTATCGCCAGAAAGGCGTGGGAAAGGCAGAAGTGTTTTTAGACCCGAATGCCTTTTCTTCCGACGGCACCTCCTCCCTGGCAGGCGTCTTTTTCACGAAAGACGGCTCCCTCTGCACTTATCTGATCTCTGAAGGCGGCTCCGACTGGAACAAAGCGATTATAATGGATGCCGCGACGAAGAAGCAGCTTGGCGAGCCGATGACCGACCTGAAATTCAGTGGTATTTCCTGGAAAGGCAAGGACGGCTTTTATTACAGCACCTACGACAAGCCAAGCGGCTCGCAGCTAAGCGCGAAAACCGAACATCACAAGCTGATGTATCACAAGCTGGGCACGCCGCAAAGCAGCGATGCCATCATCTTCGGCGGCGACGAAACACTGCGCCGCTACATTGGCGCGGACGTCACGGAAGACCAGAATTTCCTGGTTATATCCGCAGCCAACGCCACTTATGGCAATGAGCTCTACATCCAGAACCTTACTAATACAAAGGCGCCGATCATTCCCGTAGCCACCGGCTTTGAGCATGAGCAGGGCATAGTGTGGAGCAAGAACGGAAAGCTCTTCATCATTACCAACCAGGGGGCGGCCAATAAGCGCCTCGTAATGGTTGACGCGGCAGACCCTGTGGCGAAAAACTGGAAAGACGTGATACCGGCAAAAGAGTTTCCGTTGGAAGTAAGCACCTGCGGCGGCAAGCTGTTTGCCCACTACACGCAGGACGCTGTGACTAAGGTATATCAATACTCCCCCGAAGGCACGATGGAGCGGGAGATACCGCTTCCCGGCCTGGGCAGCGCCGGCGGCTTTTCGGGTAAGGAGGCGGAGAAGGATCTCTACTATTCCTACACCTCTTACGTGTATCCGCCAACCATCTTTCATTACGACATCAAAAGCGGCAAGACGGACATTTTCAAAAAGCCGGCGGTGAAGTTTGACCCCTCGCTGTATGAAAGCACGCAGGTGAAGTATTCATCGTCGGACGGCACGGCTATCCCGATGATTATTACGCACAAAAAAGGTATTAAGCTGGACGGGAAAAATCCGACTATGCTCTATGGCTACGGAGGATTTTCAATTTCACTTACACCATCGTTTTCTGTATCCAACCTTGCCTTTATGGAGGCCGGCGGCGTCTATGCCGTGGCTAACCTGCGCGGCGGCGGCGAGTATGGCGACGAATGGCATAACGCCGGCACCAAGCTGCGTAAGCAAAATGTGTTTGAGGATTTTTTCGCGGCAGCGGAATACCTGGTAACAAATAAATACACCAGTAAAGCATGGCTGGCTATTTCCGGTGGCTCTAATGGCGGCCTGCTTGTAGGCGCGGCTATAACCCAGCGTCCGCAGCTGTTCCGCGTTGCCTTTCCAGCCGTTGGCGTGCTGGATATGCTGCGCTACCACAAGTTTACCGCAGGCGCCGGATGGGCATATGATTACGGCACGGCAGAAGACAGTAAAGAGATGTTTGAGTACCTGCGCAAGTATAGCCCCGTGCATAACGTGCGCGAAAAAGCCTGTTACCCCGCAACGCTGGTGATGACCGGCGACCATGACGACCGCGTAGTGCCTGCGCACTCCTTCAAGTTTTCAGCCGCCTTGCAAGATGCTCAGGTATGCCGCCGCCCTACGCTTATCCGTATTGAGACGAAGGCCGGCCATGGCGCAGGCAAGCCAACCTCTATGCTCATTGACGAGCAAACCGACAAGTGGGCCTTCCTGTTCTGGAATATGGGCCTGAAGTATGGGAAGTAGGCCTGCTGTTACCCACGCGCCGATACCTGGCGGGTAAACAGCAGCAGATAGCCGATTACGAAGAGCATGGACGTTACCGCCGAGGCCAGAATCTTGAGCAGGAGCATCAATACGTTGGCGAAGCTCCAGAGCTCAATACTGAAGTACACGGCATGATGCAGCACAATCAGGAAAGCGGCATAGGTGAGAAAAGCCGGCCAGCCGAGGTTCTTAACATTCGGACTTTGCCCCGGGTAGTCTTCAAGAGCGCGCGGTAGCAGGGCAATCAGCACATTGGGCCGCAGGTAAGCAATCAAGATGGTAGCTGCGGCGTGCATACCGGCGGTATTCATCAGGCTGTCAACAGTAAGCCCGGTTACGGCGCCTATAAGCAGCGCCATCCATACCGGTGTTTCAAAAGGCAGCAGCAGAATGAACAGCGGATAGAGCAGCGGCACAAAAACCGGGAATCCGGCAGGCTCGCTCCACCAACGGAGGGTGATTTTGTTAAGCAATACCTGCACGGCAATAATGAGCCAGAAGCGCAGGAAGTTGCGTAGCTGAATGCTCATTAGCGGTGTTTAATATTGGTTCTGGGTTTCGGGGGCGTCACGGTATTCTGCGCTTCTAATGCCTTCTGCTCATTTTGATAGGTGTTTTCCACCACGTACACATACATCATGTTGCGAAAGTTGGTGGCGGGCCGCAGATACAGGAGCCGCTTGCCGCTTTTCTTTACGATGCGCACATTCTCCACAATCCCGATCAGCACATCGGGCGGGAAGAATGAGTACGTGGTCGTCCATACAGAGTCGCCGCGCCGCATCGGAATCTCTCCCGGCACGTCGGGCATATACAGCACATCCGCCCTGGTAGCCCGCCCCTCATATATCCAGCTCACCTGGCCCGTTGTGCCGTCCTTCAGGCGGGATGAGACGGTCTGAAGGGAAGAAAGCACAGATAATACCGTAGCGAAATGCGCGGACGTATGCACGACCTTACCGACCACGCCCGTGCCCGAGATCACCGCCATGTCTTTCCGTACGCCGTCATTATAGCCGCGGTTAAGGGTAATATAATTGTTGCGCTGGGCTACGCTGTTATTGATCACCCGTGCAGTTCTGAATATGTAGTGCGCATATTCAACCTTCTTACCGGAATCCAGTACCGCAACAGGACGCACCACCGCGCTGTCTCGCAAAGTGTCTGTAGAAAACCTGATCCGCGTCAGTTGCTCCCGAAGGCGGGTATTCTCGCGCAGCAAGGAGTCATTCATTATCCCAAGCCCGAAGTAATAGACAAGATCGCTTTGACGCTTATACAGGAAGCCGCTGACGGCATTAGAAGAGCTAAGCAGGTCGTTTCCCTGAATGGTGTTGGTGCGCGCTATGAGCACAGCACAGACTATCTCAAGCGCAATGAAAAGAATGAGATTAAAAAACCGGCTTACAAAGCGTATAAAGTTCCGCACGGCTTACTTCATCAGGAAGGGCATCTTCTGGATGTTCTTCAGCGCCATCCCCGTGCCGCGCACCACGGCCCGCAGCGGGTCGTCGGCTACATGTACCGGAAGCTTGATCTTAGCGGCGATCCGCTTGTCAAGGCCGCGCAGCAGTGCGCCGCCGCCGGTCAGGTAAAGGCCGCGGCGATAAATGTCGGCAGCCAGCTCAGGCGGCGTGCTTTCCAGCGCCTTCAGGATGGCTTCTTCTATCTTAAAAATGCTCTTATCCAGCGCCTCCGCTACTTCCTGGTAGCTGACCATGATTTGCTTTGGAATGCCGGTGACAAGGTCACGGCCATTGACGGCGATCTCATCTGGCGGCGTGTCCAGCTCCTTCAGCGCGGAGCCCACGTGGATTTTGATTTGTTCCGCCGTCCGCTCGCCGATCATCAGGCTGTGGTAGCGGCGCATGGCCTCCATAATATCTGCAGTAAACTCATCGCCCGCGATGCGGATGCTCTGGTCGCACACGATGCCGGCCAGCGCGATTACGGATATGCCCGTCGTGCCGCCGCCGATGTCTATAATCATATTGCCCGTCGGTTCTTCCACGTCAATGCCGATGCCCAGCGCCGCCGCCATTGGCTCATGAATCATAAATACCTCGCGCGCGCCGGACGCATTGGCGCTGTCGCGAACGGCCCGTTTTTTCCACTTCCGTAATGGAAGAAGGAATGCAGATAACCATGCGCCAGGCCGGCGGGAAAAGCGGCTTTTTGGGCATTACGAGCTTGATCATCTCGCGGATCATGCCTTCGGCGGCGTTAAAGTCTGCAATTACACCATCTTTCAGCGGGCGGATGGTTTTGAGATTCTCGTGCGTTTTCTCGTGCATCATCATCGCCTTCTTACCCACCGCCACGATGCGGTTTGTAGATCGGTCTATTGCCACAATGGACGGCTCGTCCACCACAACCTGGTCGTTATGAATGATTAAGGTATTGGCAGTACCGAGGTCTATGGCGATTTCCTGCGTCAGGAAGTTGAACAAGCCCATATTTATATTGCAGCGAAGCGGTGTAAGGTGAATTTGCGCAAAGGTGGGGAAAAAGGGGCGGATTGCTGCGGCCATCAGGGGATAGCTCCCCACGAGGCGGCGCGTCGGGGGGGCGCGCGCCAACCGAGCGCATGTTTTTCTGCCCGCAGCCGCCGTCCTAATTTTAGCGCCTCATGAGCATTGAAAGCCTGTACGAAATTTATACCGCCAACCCCTCCGTGCAGACCGACACGCGCAATCTGGCGGCGGGCGACCTCTTTTTTGCGCTAAAAGGGCCTTCGTTCAATGGAAATGTCTTTGCACAAGCCTCTATAGACGCAGGCGCGGCTTACGCGGTGATTGACGAAGCGGCTTTTAAAAAGGAGGAGCGTCACATCCTTGTTGACGATGTTCTGAGCACACTTCAGGCACTGGCAAGGCATCACCGCCGGCAATTTTCTATTCCATTTCTCGCTATTACCGGCTCTAATGGCAAGACGACCACTAAGGAGTTGATTACGGCTGTCCTGCGGAAAAAGTTCGTGACCTATGCTACCGCCGGCAACCTGAACAACCACATCGGCGTGCCGCTGACGCTCCTTTCTATTAAAAAGGATGCGCAGTTCGCCGTCATTGAAATGGGTGCAAACCATCAAAAGGAAATTGCGTCCTATTGCCTTATCGCTGAGCCGACGCAAGGTCTTATTACCAACTGCGGCAAGGCGCATATTGAGGGCTTTGGCGGCGTGGAAGGCGTGCGGAAGGGAAAGGGCGAGTTGTATGATTACCTGCGCGAACATGGCGGAGCTGCTTACCGAAACGCGGATTTAGATTATCTGGAAGAGATGGGCCGCGGCATTGCGCAGCAAATCACTTACGGCGAAGGCGCGGCAGATTATTCCGGCAAACCGGAAATGGATGGCATCTTTTTGAGCGTAGATTTTGGGAGTCGGAAGCTGAAGACGAATCTTGTAGGCGCATACAATTTTCCGAATGCGATGAGCGCAATCGCAATCGGCCGCTCAAACGGCGTGCCGCCGGATGACATTGCAGATGCGCTGGCGGCCTACCATCCCGACAACAGCCGCTCCCAATGGCTAAAGCGCGGCACTAACCAGGTAATACTGGATGCCTATAATGCCAACCCGACCAGCATGAAGGCCGCCATAGAAAACTTTGCTGCTGCCGATCTCCCCGACAAGCGTCTCTGGATCGGCGCCATGAAGGAAATGGGCGACGCTTCCGATCAGGAACACCGGGAGCTTCTGGCCTTGGCGGACCGCTACCAATGGAGTGAAATTATTCTTGTCGGCGAGGAATTTGGCACCCTGAAAGCGGGCCGGCAGTGGTTTGCCAACTCCGGCGAGGCGGCAGCCTACCTGCGGCAAAGTCCGCCGGCCAATGCCTCCATTCTTATCAAAGGTTCCCGTGGCAGTCGAATGGAAGCTTTGCTGGAAGCCCTGCCCGATTAAGCGTTTAATGATTTAGCGCTTCATCAATCTTTGCGCTCAGCTTTTTCAGCTCATCTTCCAGCATGGCGCCGGCATTGCCGCTGTGCGGATCCGTTGCATACATCAGTAGGCACATCGCTACAAAGTCCTGATCGTCTTTGCCTGCGTAGGTGCGTCTGAGCTCGCTTATCTGTTCATTAGCCCGTTTAATTGCCCCGCGCACAAAGGCTTCGTCAGCCGGAGCAATACGGATCCGATAGCTGCGGCCGGCAATGACCACATTGATCGGGATGAGGCGATTCTCTGCTTCTTCCATTGCCGGAATAGCCTAAGAGCGGATCATTGTGCCTGAGGTCTCACGCTCAACTGCGGCTCGCGGCGCTTCTTTCCGAAGCAGTTTCTTCTGAAAAAACACCAGCGCCAGCACGCCTACGGATATGGACGCGTCCGCAATATTGAACACTGGCTCAAAGAATTCAAACTCCTGGCCGCCAAAGCGCGGCACCCACGCCGGCCAGTGCCCTTGAATAATGGGGAAGTAGAGCATATCCACCACTTTTCCATGGAAAAGCGGTGCGTAGCCCGTTCCCCAGGGCACAAACTTCGCAACGTGATAGGAGCTTTCCGAGAAGATAACGCCGTAAAAAACCGAGTCAATAAGGTTGCCGGCAGCACCTGCGAGAATCAGCGCGCCGCAGACGATCAGCCCGCTTGAGTATCTGCTGCGTACCAGCCGGCGGAGCAGGAAAAATCCCGCCACTACCGCAATAAGGCGGAACAGTGTAAGGATGAGTTTGCCCCAATAGCTCTGCGAGAGCTTCATGCCGAAGGCCATGCCCTCGTTTTCCAGGAAATGCAGCTTGGCCCAGTCGCCCGCCACATTTACCTGCCCGGCCATGCCGGGATAAAAGTGCGTCTTCACATAAATCTTCACGACCTGGTCTATAACCAGGATGGCAAGCACAATCAGGATGGCGGAGCGGTACTTCAAGAGTCAGTTGTTGGACGGTTAGATGGGGTGTTTATAGCGGGCCGGTTTCCTCCGCAAGCGTTTGTAGCAGCGTCTGGCCTACCGCACGTAGCGTGGCTTTGTCTATCACCTGCATGTCGTCTGCATGGGTATGCCAGTGCGGCGGGAATCCGCTGCGTGTACCATCGCTAAGCGCGATAATATCAATAGTAGGAATGTGGATCAGCTCATTGACAAACTTATGGTCGTCAACCACGCCGCCATTGCTGGGCCGGTAAGGAAAGTAGGAGGAATATCCCGCCCGGCTGGCCGCCTGCCACACCCGCTGCTGCACGTCCGGCGCGTATTCCGCTGAAGTCTGCTCCATTGGAAACTGGCTGCCCCGCGCACCCACCATGTCCAGCAGAATGCCATAAGCCGCCTTGTAGCCGGCTACGTGCGGGTGCTTTGCCCAGTATTGTGTACCGAGGCAATAAGACGCTTCGCCCCACTCCGTCTTTCCGTAGTCTTCTACGTCCGTAAAGAATATATCTACGCCGATGCCGGCGGGCAGCGGCTTTCCTTTCAGCGCGCGGGCCAGCTCCAGCAGCACGCCTACACCGCTTCCGGCATCATCAGCGGCTATAATAGCCTTGTCCTTGTCCTTAGTGTCTTCATCGGCCCAGGGGCGGCTGTCCCAGTGGGTAAGCAGCAGTATGCGTCTTTGCGCCGCGGGGTTAATGGCCCCGATCAGGTTGATGCAGGGCAGCTTCTTGCCATCGCCGCCGGCAACAGTCGCCTCCAGCCGGTAAACGGTGTCGCAGAAGGCGCGCAGGTGCGCCTCCATCCAGGCGGCGCAATCGCGCTGGGCCTTAGAGCCGGGTGTGCGCGGGCCAAGGGCAGCCTGAGCAGCTACGTAGGTGTATGCAGTATCCGCATTAAATGTTGCGGCGACAACCGTAAGCGTGCCGGAGCCTGTGTCAGCCGCGGGTGTCTGGCCGGCTGTTCCTGCGTCATTATCCTTACACGCAGCAAGGCTGCATAGCGCAACGATGGCAAGGGCAAAGCGCCGGAAGGGATTCATCATGGGAGGGATAAAAATTTGCCCCGCTCTTTCGGGCAGGGCAAAGTAACGGACGATGATTTGAAATGATTACCTAAGATGGACGATGGCGCCCTGCTGCACTTCCTTGTCCCCGCCTTCATTATTGGAGACGTAGGCAACGATCTCACAGTTGTCAGGATTCCAGGCGGCGTCAACGTTGTACACAAATGTGCGCTCATATACCTGGCCCGCCTGCTTAGTAGCCATGCCGGAAAGGATAGTGCTGCCGGTTGCGGCGGTGAGCATGTCACGGAAGACGTGCTGGTGCACATAATCCTTGGTGAAGTTTACCGTGTCGCCGCCTTCCTGCGCGTCAACCACGTCATTCTCAATGATGGCTACGTTAAGCATCTGGGTCTTGGACACAGCCTGCGTGTAAGCGACCCGAACCTTAATAACAGCCTGGTGGGCATTGCCTGCGTAGCTGCTGGTGATTGTGATATTCGCCGCAGGCGTCATGGCCAGTCTTGAAGCAATAGTGCTTGCCCATTCCGGCCTGCTAAGCAGCTTTGGCCCCTGACCATCGCCAATGCGATCAATACCAGCAAATGGCATAGAGCCAATGCCTCCGTAAATCCCGACCGAAAGATCAGTTCCATCTGCCGTCACATTGTCGTGGCGGGTGAAGATGCCTTCATGCGGCGGCTCATCCTTCAGCCGCTTTGACTGAGCAGGGCCGCTCGGCTGTATGCCAAGAATAGCCAGCCGGTCAGGATACTGCTCCTCATAACGCTTGAGGTCTTTGTGGCCACTCACGCACGGGGCACAGCTAACGCCTGTGAATTCCTCAATTACCACTACACGGTCTTGCCGCGTGGTCTCTACAGAAGCCATGTATGCTGTGTCCTTCGCAGCCGGGCCGAAGTCAATAGCGGGACCGTTTTCCTTACAGGCGGAGAACAGCAGAAATGCACAGCCTAAGGCGGGAAGCAGCAGTTTTTTCATTGTTTGCTTGAATTTTCAAAGCCAAAAATACCGCATGTGCCGCCCCCTTACGTCCCCTTGCGGTAAAAAGGCCGCGGGCTGCGTTTAAGCTAACTTTATCGCCCTCGGGCAAGCCGGGGCAGTTTCAACATCAAGATCATGGAAGAATCAAAGCGGCAAAAGCAGGTAGGCCAGCTTATACAGCAGGAGATGAGCAGCATCTTTCTGCGAGAAGGCATCAACATCGTGGACGGCGGCATGGTGAGCATCTCTAAGGTGGCGGTGACGCCCGACCTCATGGAGGCCCGCATCTATCTCAGCCTTTTCCAGATAAAGGACGGCGAGGCCATGCTGAAGGCCATTAAAGAACGCACCGGCGAATGGCGCAACCTCCTCGGTCAGCGCGTCCGCAACCAGCTGCGCCGCATCCCCGAGCTCAGCTTCTACATTGACGACACGCTGGACTACGTCTTTAAGATGGAGGAAGTGTTTAAGAAGATTAAAGGCGAGGGCTAAGACGTTGAAGCGTTGAGCTGTTGAGTCGTTGCGCGCGACGAGACGGGCATCTCCATCAATGCTTCAACGCTGCAGCTTCTCAACTTCTCAACGCAAAAAATGCTCCCCCTCTCCATCGCACGCCGCTACCTCTGGGGCAAGCGGGGCGCCAATGCCGCGCCCCTGCTCTCGCGCATATCCATGCTGGCTCTGGCCGTGGGCAGCGGCGCCATGCTGGTGCTCTTCTCGGTCTTCAATGGCTTTGAAGGCATTATCCGCGATCTGTACACCGCCTTCTATGCCGACATGCGCGTGACGCCGGCGCAGGGCAAGTTTTTTACGCTCTCCGAGGGGCAGCTGCGCAGGATAGCAACCGTTCCCGGCATTGCCGCCATTGCGCCTGTGATTGAGGACAATGTGCTGGTGCATACCGATGAGGAGCAGATTGTGGTGACGGTGAAGGGCGTTACGCACGATTACTTCCGCGTCAATAATCTGCACCCCTACATCGTGGCCGGGCGCGACTCTGTGCGGGAGGGGGCCCTGCCTACCGCCATCGTGGGCATCCACATTGCCGCAAGGCTGGGCCTTTCGGTGGACAATGACTTCAGCCGCGTAAACATCTATTACCCCAACAGGGAGATGGACAACCCCGCCCTGAACCCCACCGACGCCTACAGCAGCCTGGAGCTGCGGCCCGACGGCATCTTTAAAGTGCAGGAAGAGTTTGACAGCCGCTATGTGCTCGCTCCCCTGCCCCTGGTGCAGGAGCTCTTTCGCCGCAGGGGCGGCATGTCTTCGCTTGAAATGTCCCTCAGGCCCGGCGCAAACGCGGACCGGGTGCAGGCAGACCTGAAGGCCATTCTTGGAAAAGGCTTTCTTGCCGAAACGCGCTATGAGCAAAACAAGACCCTCAACGGTGTAATGCGTACCGAGAAATGGGCCACCTATGCCATCCTCCTGTTCGTGCTCCTCATTGCATCCGTCAACATGATCGGGGCTATGAGCCTGCTGGTGCTGGAGAAGCGCCGCGACGCCGCCATCCTCGCCGCTATGGGCGCAGGCCGCGGGACCATCCGCAGCATCTTTCTTTTTGAAGGGATGCTCTGGGCCGCCGTGGGCGGGGGCATCGGCATTGTGGCCGGCGGCCTCCTCTGCCTCGGGCAGCAGCGCTGGGGCTGGGTAAAGCTTAATGGGGGCTTCATTATTGACGCTTATCCTGTGCAGATGCAGGCTGCCGATCTTGCGGTGATAGCCGGCACCGTGCTGGCCGTTGGCCTGCTGGCCGCGCTATGGCCCGCCATGCGCGCAGGGCGGGTTGCATCCCCCGGAGGGGGCCTGAAAAATCTTTAGCTTTAACCCATGACTAAGGCCGCACACCCGCCCATGCACCCGCCAAAGACGCCCCTGGAGGCCTTTGAGTCTTTCCCGCAGGGAACCCGCGCGGAGCTGATTGGAAACCTGCTATACATGCCTCCAGCCCCTTCCATTGAGCATCAGCGCGCCTCGCGCGACCTGGCTACCGAGCTTACCATCTTTCTGCGGCAAACCGGCCTCGGCGAAGCCCTTGCCTCCCCGATAGACGTGTATCTCGGTGACCGGAAGAATGCGGTGCAGCCCGACATCATCGTCATCCTGAAGGAAAATGTGGAGAAGCTCACCGCCAATCGCCGCCGCATTACCGGTGTGCCCGACATGATTATAGAAATTCTCTCCGACGACCGCGCTTACGACCTGGAGCTAAAGAAGGCCCTCTACGAGCGCTTTGGCGTGAAGGAGTATTTTGTGATAGAGCCGGAGACGGGCCTGGCCTACCACTTTGTGCTGCGCAAGGGGAAGCATTACGAGCTCACCCACCAGCACATCCGCAAGCTGGAAAGCGGCCTGCTGGGGCACACTTTCAGCTGGTGATGCGCAGGGTTTCATCATTCAATCATCCTCTAAAGGCCGCTATTCGCGGCCTTTGCTATTGCGCTGCGCAGATGCAAGGCCTCATTTAGCTATTTCCTGCAGGAAAAATGAATTTTCTTGGAGGAAAAATCCGATTTTGTATAGAAAAAGCGGCATTTCTTGTAAGAAATCTGATTTTTTACAGTAAAAATTTGATTTTCTGTTGTAAAAAGTATTTTTACTGTGGTAAAAGTAAAATTTATTATAAGAAAAATGAAATTTCCTATAGGAAATTTGCATTCACAGGTATTCTCCCGACAAAACAGTATTCACTATGGCCCGTCCCGTTCAGGCTCTTTTAAAAATGCCTTACATGCCCGCCGCGCGCTTTGCGGGATTTGGCCGCGAGGTGCATGCGGCTATGGATGGCAATGCCGCTTTTCCCGCGCCCACGGTGCTAATGGCTACGCTGGCCAGCCTCTCCGCCACGCTCCAGACGTGGGTAGATGCGGCGGTGCATGGCGACACGGTGGCCAAGGCCCGGCAGCAGGAGGCGCGTGTGGCCCTGGCGGCGGCCCTGCGCCGCCTGGCCCGCTATGTAAACGCGGTGGCCGATGGCGATGCGGCGATCATTGCGAGCTCGGGCTTCCCGCTGGCGGAGGTGCCGGTGCGGCATAAGGACGCGCTGATGGAGCAGCCGATGCTGGAGGATCTGCGGGTGCTGCGGAGCGGCGGCGGTGTGGCGCTGAAGGTGAGCGCGGTGAAAGGGGCGGCATGTTATACGGCCCTGGTGTGCCGCGCGGGCGCGGTGGATGGCGCGCGCTTTGGCCAGACGATCATTGTAGAGGGGGCGGCGGCCCCGGCGGCGATCCACAGCAGCCGCCAGCGGAAGATGGAGATCACGGGCCTGGCGCGGGCTACGGCTTATGAGCTGCGGGTATTTGCCACGGGCACCTCTGGCGTGTCGCCAATGAGCGCGGCGGTGCCTTTTGTAACACAGTAATCACATTTTTTCGGGAAGACGGATGCCGAGCAGATTCATACTGTGCCGCAGGACTTGGGCTGTGAGGATGATGAGCATGAGGCGGAGGTCTTTCTTCTCGGCATTCTCTGCTTTGGTGATGGAGTTGTCGTCGTAGAAAGAATTGAAGGCCTGCGCGAGGGAGAAGGCGTAATTGCAGAGTACGGAAGGATTGTACTCGCTCGCCGAGGCAGCCGTCATAGAGGGGTATTGCTCCAAGAGAATGAGGAGCGCGCCCTCGCCTTTAGTGAGGGGCTGCGTGAGGGAGAAGCTCTGGAAGTGCGTGCGGTCGGGCAGGAGCGGGAGGCTTTCCTTGCGAAGAATGGAGCAGATGCGTGCGTGGGCGTACTGAATAAAGGTGGCGGTGTAGCCGTGCAGGTCAATGCTCTCCTTCGGGTCAAAAATCATCTTCTTCTTAGGCTCCACGCGCAGGAGGTAGAACTTGAGGGCGCCGAGGCCGATCGTCTCATACAAGGCATCCAGTTCGGCCTGAGAGAAACCTTCGGTCTTGCCGGCGGCCTCGGTCTGCTCCTTAGCGAGGCGGATCATCTCATCCATCATATCGTCGGCGTCCACCACGGTGCCTTCGCGGCTTTTCATGCGGCCCGTGGGTAGCTCCACCATGCCGTATGAGAGGTGATAAATGCCGTCTGCGGCAGGCTCGTCCAGCTTCTTCATGATGAGGCCGAGCACCTGCATGTGGTAGTTCTGCTCGTCGGCTATGACGTAGATGCTTCGGTTCAGCTTGTAGTCGTCATACTTCAGCTTGGCGGTGCCGAGGTCTTGGGTCATGTAAACGGAAGTGCCGTCGCCGCGGAGGAGGAGCTTTTGGTCAAGGCCGTCTTCGGTGAGGTCAATCCATACGGAGCCGTCTTCTTTCCTGAAGAGGATGCCGCGCCTCAGGCCGTCTTCAACGATTTGCTTGCCGAGGAGGTAGGTGTCGCTTTCGTAATAATACTTGTCAAAGTGGATGCCGCTGCGGGCATAGGTGTCTTTGAAGCCTTCACAGACCCAGCCGTTCATCTTAGACCACAGCTCGCGGACGGCAGGTTCGCCGGCTTCCCATTGGCGTAGCATGGCCTGGGCTTCCTGCATGATGGGGGCTTCCTTTTCTGCAATGGCTTCTTCTTTGCCTTCGGCTTTCAAGGCCGCTACTTCTTCCTTATAGGCATCATTGAAGCGCACGTAATAATCGCCCACCAGATGGTCGCCTTTGATGCCGGCGCTTTCCGGCGTAGCGCCGTTGGCGTAGCGCTGCCAGGCCACCATGCTCTTGCAGATGTGGATGCCGCGGTCGTTGACAAGGTTGGCCATCACCACCTGCTGGCCCTGGCTGCGCAGGATGTTAGAGACGGAGAAGCCCAGAAAGTTGTTGCGCAGGTGGCCGAAGTGAATGGGCTTGTTGGTATTGGGCGATGAATACTCCACCATCACCCGGAAGTCCGTTTTAGGCCATTCGCCGTAAAGGGTATTATTAAAATTGTTCAGCAGGAAGGCGGGCCAAAAGGCGTCTTTGACGGTCAGGTTCAGAAACCCGGAGATGGTCTCGTGCGCGGAGAAAAGCTCTGTGCGGGCCAGGAGGTAGTCGCCGAGCTGCGCGCCCAGGTCGGCAGGCTTCATGCGCAGGCTCTTTATAAAGGGGAAGAGCACCACGGTATAGTGGCCTGCAAACTCAGGCTTGGTGAGGTTCACGGTGATCTGGGCGGTGTCAATGCCGTCGGGATACAGAGCCTGGAGCGCGGCGGCGGTAGCGGCCTTTATTTGGGCGGATAGGGTCATTGCGATTAGGGTAAGCGGGTAAGGACTGGGGGCAAGCTGCCTGCCGGCAAAAGTACAGGCCTTAGCGGCGCGTCTGAAAGGGCATTGCCGCCACACTATTTGCGGTCTTCGGGCGTTTAGTGGCGGGGATGCGCCGCAAAGGCGCAGCATTCAATCCCCCTATCTTTGCGCACCTTATATATCAGCATCCACATGCCCGCTATTATCCGCAGAAGCCTGCCTGTTCTCCTTTTACCCTTGCTTGGTCTGTTTGCTTCATGCTCCGAAGATTTTACGGTAGGCGCTCCATACAGGCCCATTACGGTCGTTTACGGATTGATGGACATCGGCGACACCGCGCATTACATCCGCATCCAGAAGGCTTTTTATGATGAAGGGAACAGCCTGGCATTCGTGAGCAGCAAAGACTCCAATTTTTACGATCCGCTGGAGGTGCATCTGAAGGAGGTATCCGACACTACGGCCAGTGCCACTGTCTTTGCCGACGAGACGCTTCAGCGCGTGGACCTCAACAACGAAAACTATCAGAAAGACTCCGGCGTGTTCTTCAGCTCGCCAAGCTTTGCTTACAAGACGAAGCGCCTGCTCAACGCTGACCGGTATTACCGCCTGGTAATCTACAACCCCAAGACCGGCGAGAAGGATTCAGGCGTGACGCCGGTAATCTCGGACAACAACGATAAGTTTTTTCTCTCCAAGCTCTACAACCCCAACAACTCCTACGAGCTGGCCTTTCTGCTGCCAAGCGCCAGCTCGCCCTTTGATCTGACACTGATTGTGCCGGCCAACTCGCGCTATTTTGACGCCTATGTCCGGTTTCATTACGGCGTAAAGAGCGGAGGTGTAGAAACGAAGGATTCTGTGGATTACAAGATAGTATCGTCCCTCGTAAGGCAAAGCGATGCTGCTGCTGTGACCCTTTCCGTACCCGCGCGGAGCTTTTTCGGCTTCCTCGGCAGCGCAATCCCTGCTGCCCCCGCCGGCACCACCCGGTACCTGGACAGCGCAAGCATTATTGTATGGGCGGGGAGCAATGATCTGTACACCTATCAGCTGATAAACGGCGCGCAGGGCGGCCTCACCGCCGACCAGATAAAGATTCTCTACACCAACATGAGGGGCGCCAACGCGTACGGTCTGTTTTCAACGCGGGCAAAGCGTACATACCGGCACATCCCCATTGAAGCCAGGACCCTTGACTCCGTCATCAGGGGCTTGCCGCAGCTGGGCTTTAAGGCGCGCTGATATTGCCAGTCTTTCAGCTATCCCCGAAATATTCTGCCCCATTGCACCAGCAATGGGGCTTTTTCTTGCATAATGACAGCAAGGCGTGACAATATTGCGCCATTGGCAGGCATGGCACTTTAATTGACCTGTTGCGGCTGAAGTTCAACATTAATAATTCATCATTCATAACTCATAATTCAAGAAAACATGGCTAAAATTATCGGTATAGACCTCGGCACCACCAACTCCTGCGTGGCCGTTATGGAAGGCGGCGAGCCCGTCGTAATTGCAAACGACGAAGGCCGCCGCACGACGCCTTCCATCGTTGCTTTTCTTAAGAATGGCGAGCGCAAAGTAGGCGACCCGGCCAAGCGCCAGGCGATTACCAACCCTACCGCAACCATTCAGTCTATTAAGCGCTACATGGGCCGCCGCTTTGACGAAGTAGGCGAAGAAATCAAGCATAATTCCTACCAGGTGATGAAGGGCGACAACAATACCACCCGCGTGGATATTGACGGCCGGCCGTACACGCCCCAGGAAATCTCTGCAATGATTCTGCAGAAGATGAAGAAAACCGCCGAAGATTTTCTCGGCACTGAAGTGAAGGAAGCGGTGATTACCGTTCCGGCTTACTTCAACGACGCCCAGCGTCAGGCTACGAAAGAAGCCGGTGAAATTGCCGGGCTCACCGTTCGCCGTATCATCAATGAGCCTACCGCTGCAGCGCTGGCGTATGGCCTTGACAAGCAGCACAAGGACAGCAAGATTGCCGTGTTTGACCTCGGCGGCGGTACGTTTGATATCTCAATTCTTGAGCTTGGCGACGGCGTATTTGAAGTAAAGAGCACCAACGGTGACACCCACCTCGGCGGCGATGACTTTGACAAGGTAATCATGGACTGGCTGGCCGACGAGTTCAAGAAGGACGAAGCCATTGACCTGCACAAAGACCCGATGAGCTGGCAGCGCCTGAAGGAAGCTTCTGAAAAGGCGAAGATTGAGCTGTCTTCTTCACAGGAAACCGAAATCAATCTGCCCTACATCACAGCCGTTGACGGTGTTCCAAAGCACCTTGTGCGTAAGCTGAGCCGCGCGAAGTTTGAGCAGCTTACCGACAAGCTCGTTGAGCGTACATTGGAACCTTGCCGCAAGGCGCTGAAAGACGCCGGCATGAATACGTCTGAGATTGACGAAGTAATCATGGTGGGCGGCTCTACCCGCATTCCTAAGGTGGGCGAGGTAGTAGAAAAGTTCTTTGGCAAGAAGCCAAACCGCAGCGTGAACCCGGATGAAGTTGTTGCCATCGGCGCGGCCATCCAGGGCGGCGTACTGACCGGCGACGTGAAGGACGTGCTCCTGCTGGACGTTACCCCGCTTTCCCTCGGCATTGAAACCATGGGCGGCGTGATGACCAAGCTCATTGAGTCCAATACTACTATCCCTACGAAGAAGTCTGAAACTTTCTCAACTGCTGCCGACAATCAGCCGTCTGTTGACCTCGTAGTGCTGCAAGGCGAGCGCCCGATGGCGAAGGACAATAAGAACCTCGGCCGCTTTAACCTGGACGGCATTCCACCAGCGCCGCGCGGCGTACCGCAGATTGAAGTAACCTTTGACATTGACGCCAATGGTATCCTGAACGTAACCGCAAAGGACAAGGGCACAGGCAAGCAGCAGAACATCCGCATTGAAGCAGGCTCCGGTCTCTCCAAAGAGGAAATTGAGCGCATGAAGGACGAAGCGAAGGCCAATGAAGCAGCCGACAAGGAAGTGCGTGAGCGCGTTGAGAAGCTCAACATGGCCGACAGCCTGATTTTCAATTCCGAAAAGCAATTGAAGGATTACGGCGATAAGATTCCTGCAGGCGAAAAGAGCGCCATTGAAAGCGCGCTCAACGACCTTCGCGAAGCGCACAAAAGCGAAAATCTCTCGGGCATTGACAGCGCCATGGAAAAGCTGAATGCTGCATGGCAGGCAGGCAGCCAGCACATGTACGCAGGCGCAGATGGCGGCGCTCCGGGCGCAGACGGCATGGGCGCTCAGCAAGGCCAGCCAGCAGGCGGTAATGATGGCAATGTAGCTGACGCTGAGTACGAGGAAGTAAAATAAGATAGGGACGCGTTTCGCGTGTTTCTGTAAAGCCGCCGGCGAAAGCCGGCGGCTTTTTTATTGATATGTTACGCGGGAACAGCAGTAAATTTGAGCTAATGGAAACCCAGATACAGGTGAATGAGCCTGACTTCAATTACACCGGCATCTACACGTACGCGGATTATCTGCGCTGGACGGTAGAGGAGCGACTGGAGTTGATTAAGGGAAGGATATTCCAAATGAGCCCCGCGCCCAATATGCGCCATCAATGGATTTCTTCTAAAATTTCCGGGCCGATCTGGGGTGCTTTGCGAGGCAAAAGCTGTCGTGTATTCTCAGCTCCTTTTGATGTTCGCCTTCCACGAAAATCAAACAGAGACGAAGACATCATCACGGTACTCCAGCCCGACATCTGCGTGGTTTGCGACCCGGCAAAGCTGGATGATAAGGGCTGCGTCGGCGCGCCGGACATCGTTGTGGAAATACTTTCGCCTTCCAACAATAAAAAGGAGCTGAAGAACAAGTACGAGGTCTATGAAGAAAGTGGGGTAAAGGAATACTGGATCGTCTCGCCTCAGGACAAGACTTTCTTCCGCTACCTGCTGGATGCGGATGGCAAATACCAGCCAACGCATTTACTTACTTCAGGCGATTTAGTCACTACGCCCGTTCTGCCTGGCTTTAGCTTAGATCTTGAAGAAGTATTTGAAGATTAGACAATGATGAAGCACTACCTGCTTTGCGCCATCATGGTTGCCACATGTGCCTTTGCCGGCTGCAGTAAGCGGGAAGGCATCCCTACCCAAAGCGCTTACTCTTTTACAAATCAAACAGACAGGCGTATCACTCTTGACCTGTATGCCAGCCACGCAGACTATGCCAGAGATACAAACAGGCAGTCAAGCTATACCGTGGAGGCGGGCGCCAGGCGGGAAATAACACTTGACATAGGCCGCACTTACTGGATTGACTGGTATAGCGACGCCTACACGCTGAACAACTGGGTCAGCACGATATTTCAGGACAGAGAGATCACGCCCGCCAATACAATTACGATTGCGGCTGAGGCCGACCATTTCAACTTTAATGCCTCCGGCTCGGACACGTCCCGATCTGTACTTATAAACGGCAATGGTATCTCCAGCACCTGGACCGGAGCCGTAACCCATACCAGCAGCCATGACGGTGCGGTGAGCTTTAGCTTTTTCAAAGATTTTACGGTTCAGTATAAGTATATGCCGGCCTCCGGAGCAGAAACAGTGCGAACCTTCACCTACTTTATAAATCATCCAGGCAGCCTGCCCATGCATTATCAAAACTTTTATGCAGTTGTGCTGGACGAAAACGGACAGGTTTTTGCCAGCGCCGCGTGCTATCTTAGCAATGATGCCGTAATACATACCGGCCGCAATGTGATGCTCCTCACATTTGCCGGCGACAATTCTAACGATATCAATTATATAACGCGTCAATAAATCTACTCCAGGGCTACTGCCTGTACCCAGCTTATGAAACTCACTTTACCCGGCATTGCCATCCTCCTGACCTTCACCGCCTTCAGACTGTCGGCCCAGGAAGCGCCTAAACTTTCTCCCCTCACCAAAATCTACCTGCATCAGGCCGGGCAATATCCAGACGGCATCGTGCCCGGCTATGTGTACAAGGAGTTTGCCGGCCACCGTTATATCAGCGCCCTGATGCAGGTATCGCCGGGCCTCCGGGAAGATGCCCTTACCGGCCTCGGTGTGCGCATCGGCACAAAGGCCGGAAACATATGGACGGCGCAGATCCCGGTAGAAAACGTCTCTGCGGCAACCGGGATCGCCGGCATCAGCTACATACAGCTGGACGAGCCCATCCACGCCACGCTGGACACGGCCCGCAAATACACCCGCGTGGACTCTGTGCAGGAGGGCACAGGACTGAGCCGCCCTTTTTACGGAAAAGGCGTCGTGGTAGGCATCATAGACGCGGGCTTTGACTACGGCAGCCCATCTCTTTGGGACACCGGTGGCTCCTACTACCGCGTAAAGCGCGTATGGGCTCAAAAGGCAACAAGCGGCACACCGCCATCGGGCTATATCTATGGCGCGGAATATACCGACAGCGCCTCCATGATCGCCGCCGGCACCGACCAGACTATTACTTCCCACGGCACCCACGTGGCCGGCATAGCAGCGGGCTCAGGTTACGGCAGCGGTTCCGGCAGCAATCTCCGCTTCCGCGGAATGGCGCCCCTGAGCGATATCGTAATGGTGGGCATCATGCCCGCGCAGCAGCAATGGCTCAACGGCGGCGGGGCCGATGTGATCGACGGCGCTTCTTACATCTACAACTATGCCGCAAGCGTGGGCAAGCCCGCCATCATCAATCTCAGCTGGGGGACTTCACTCGGCGCGCATGATGGCACCTCGCTCTACTGTCAGGCGCTGGATAACCTTACGGGCAAGGGCAAAATCTTTGCCACCTCCGCAGGGAATAACGGCGACACAAAGCTGCACCTGAAAAAGACCTTTTCACCTGCAGACAGCACGCTCAACACATTCGTCAGCTACCAATCCATCAAGAAAACATGGGTGGATATGTGGGGCGATGCCGGCAAGCCATTCTCTGTCAAGGTGACGCTTTACAACGGCAGCACACCCGTCACCAGCACGGGCTTTGTGAGCATGGACGGCCTCGTGCATTCCTTTAAGCTTATTGGTTCCAACGGCGACACCTGCGCGCTCACACTCGCGGCCAATCCGGCTGAGTACAATGGCAAGACGCATGCCCTGCTACAGGTGTACAGCA
This sequence comes from Chitinophagaceae bacterium, assembly GCA_965246765.1. Taxonomy (GTDB): domain Bacteria; phylum Bacteroidota; class Bacteroidia; order Chitinophagales; family Chitinophagaceae; genus UBA1952. Next base: position 329,139 of record CBDFFJ010000003.1, on the reverse strand, counting down.
AGGTGACAGACGGCATCTGCCTCACGCTCGGCGCCACAGGCGGCACCGTCAACCTCTGGAATCTTTATGTGGAAGCGCCAAGCGGATATGAATCTCCCTTTACCAATGGCGGCCAAAGCTGGGCGGTAGAAGGCGACACGCTTCAAAGCATCTCAGACAATGCCAGCGCAAAAAGCGTCATCACCGTTGGGGCATATGCCACCAAAACCTCCTGGCGCGCAAGCGGCGTCACCTACAGCTATTCAACTGCCTACAAAGGCGCCATCGCCAGCTTTTCTTCCATAGGCCCTTCGCAGGACGGGCGTATGAAGCCTGAAATCGCCGCTCCAGGCAATGGCGTTGCCTCAGCAGTCAACTCCTATGACCCTGACTTTCAGCCCGGCGGCAATGGCTATACTACCGAGGCAATCGCAAGCTGGCCTTTCCCGGTCACGGGCCGCACCTATCGCTACGCTATTTTTTCCGGCACCTCCATGTCTTCGCCCTGCGTATCCGGCATCATTGCCCTGCTGCTTGAGGCCAATAAGGCCCTGGATCCTCAACAGATTAAAGACATCCTGATCCAGACTGCCATCCGCGACACCTACACCGGAGCCGCCATGGATAATGTATGGGGCGGCGGCAAGGTAAATGCCTACGCAGCCCTCAAACGCGCCCTGCAGACCACCAGCGTTAACGGGCCTTCCGCACACACCCTTGCCAGCCATCTGTTCCCCAATCCTGCACATGACGGCTTCAGCATCGGTCTCCTGAGCGAGCAGTCTTCACACATAGGCATCAGCATCATTGACATAGCAGGCCGCCAAGCCTGGGCAGGAAGCTGGAACGCCCCTGCCGGCTACGCCACGCACGAAATCGGCCTGAAAAGCCTGCCTAAAGGCATTTACATCGTAAGGCTTACTTCAGATGACGGCAGCACCACGGCTATGAAACTAACGTTTGAATAAGAGCACCTGTCTTCTTAGAACACAAATTTCTTAGCCGCCAGAAAGCTCATGCTGCTACACCGTACCTGCCTGCTTGCCATCGCCTGCTTCCTTCTTGCGGGTTGCAGCAAGCACGAATCCATCCCCAGTCAATCCGAATATGCCTTTACCAACGGCACGACCGTTCGCCTTAACCTTGATTTCTACGCCTCGCAGGCAGACTACGCAAGCAGCCAGAACCGCGTAGGCCAATACCACATAGAGCCCGGCGCTACCCAAACCATCCCGCTCACGCCACTGAATACGGTATGGCTGGACTGGTACAGCGATAACTATGCTTTCAACAACTGGCAGTCCGCCAACTCCGGCTTCAACCGCAACTCGCCCACGCCCCAGCTGAAGGTGGCCATTGAGAATGATCATTTCACCCTCAATTCAAACAGCCGCGACACTACCCGCTCGGTTTTGCTCAATGGCTCAGGCGCTTCCAGCAGGTGGCGGGGCACGGCCATCAGCACCGGCGACATCTATGACTTCATCTTTCGCAAAGACTTCACCGGCACCTACTCCCAGACCACTGGCGGCAACGTTATCAGCGGCGGCTTTAACTACGGCGTTACCTCGGTCACTAACCTCTCACTCGGTCAGGGGCGCTTCACCGTCACCCTCACCAGCAGCCAGTCGGGTAGCAGCCAGTCCAGCATCTTCCAGGCCACCTTTAGCAGCAGCATTTTTGGCAGTCAATGGACAGGGCGCGACACGCTTACCATCCGCAACCTGCTCAGCTCCACCGGCGATTTCTATGTTCGCAGACAGCCGTAAAAAGCGCCTTAACCGGGAATTTTTTCCGGGAAAAGTTTAATGTATGAGCGCCTGTTAACAAAACGACCGCCCCACACTTCAGAGTAAGGGCCCGCATTAACAATACAAGGGCCCGCCACTTTAAAACAAGGCCCCGCCACTTTAAAACAAGGCCCCGCAACTTCAAAACAAGGCCCCGTGTCCATAAAACAAGCCCCCGCGTTAACAATATAAGCGCCCACCACCTCAAAATAGCCCCCCGCGTCCCCGGAATAAGGCCCCGCAACTTCAATACAAGGCCCCACATCATTCCGGACAGGCACGCCCCACGCCAGAACCTGTTTCAGAAGCCCACCATCCAAGGTCAATACCTTTGTGCGCAAAGCGCAAATCCTCCATCATGTCATCCAGCAAAGCAGCCCCCGGCTTTGATACTCTTTGTATCCATGGCGGCCACCAGAGCGAGCAGCACCGGGCCCACCTCACCCCTATCTACGCCAGCAGCACCTACACCTTTGATACGGCCGAGCAGGGCGTAGCCATATTTCAGGGGGAGGAGGACGGCTACATTTATGGCCGCTTCGGCAACCCCACCATCCGGGAAGCTGAGGCGAGAATCGCACTGCTGGAAGCACATGGCCTGGGCCTCGAGCTCAAAGCCATCCTGCACGCATCCGGCATGGCCGCCGTCACCACCATGCTGCTTGCAAATCTTCAGGCCGGCGACAAGATCATCACGCACCACAGCCTTTACGGCGGCACCCAGGAGTTGATTGACAAGATTCTCCCCGGCCTCGGCATAGAAGCCGTCATTGTTGACTTTCACGACCTCCGGGCCGTAGAGCAGACCATCCGAAATGGAAGCGGCATCCGCATGATGTACTTAGAGACGCCTGCCAACCCAACCCTGCAATGCATAGACCTCGCCGCCCTCTGTACGCTCGGCAAGCAGCATGGTCTTATTATCTGCGCCGACAATACCTTTTCTACCCCATACCTCCAGCAACCCTTCAAATACGGTGTTGACTTCGTGATGCACAGCACCACCAAGTTTCTCAACGGCCACGGCACAGCAGTAGGCGGCGTGGTCGTCTATCGCGCTGACCTGGAGGAAGGGCGTCAGCAAAAGCTGGTCAAAACGCATCGCCTCCTTGGCGGCAACTCCAATGCCTTTGAGGCCTTCCTCCTGAGCAATGGCCTGCGAACCCTCGGCATTCGCATGGAGCGGCACTGCGGCAACGCACAGCAGATCGCCGAAGCGCTTGAAAAGCACGCTACGGTTGAGCGCGTAAACTTTACAGGCCTGTCTTCGCATCCCGATTACGCCATTGCGCGGCAGCAAATGAAAATGCCTGCGCCCGTGCTGAGCTTTGAGCTTAAGGGAGGCTTTGAATCGGGCAAGCGATTCATGAATGCGCTGCAGCTCTGCACCAATGCCGTCAGCCTCGGCACCTGCGACACCATCCTATCTCATCCCGCATCTACCACACACGTGGGCGTGCCGCGCGAGGCCCGGCTGGCTTCCGGTATTAGCGACGGCCTCATCCGCATGAGCGTGGGCATGGAAAATATTGAAGACCTCATTGCCGATCTGGAACAGGCTTTGGCGAAGTCTTAGCCCGCAGGCAGCATAAATTTGCGCCATGCAAACCGCCTACGTTATAGATGCCGTCCGTACGCCAATCGGTAAATACGGCGGGGCCCTCTCCTCCATCCGTCCCGACGATCTGCTGGCAATAGTCATCAAAGCGCTCGTAGCACGCAATCCCTCCATAGACGTTGCAGCTATTGAAGATGTGGTAGCAGGCGCAGCCAACCAGGCCGGGGAAGACAACCGCGATGTAGCACGCATGAGCGCGCTGCTGGCAGGCCTTCCCGTAAGCGTGGGCGGCAGCACCGTAAACCGGCTTTGCGCCTCCGGACTGGAAGCCATCCAGACGGCGGCCCGCGCCATTATGTGCGGCGATGGCGAACTGTTTATAGCCGGTGGCGTGGAAAGCATGAGCCGCGCACCCTTCGTATTGGGCAAAGCCGACACGGCATTCGGGCGCAGCCAGGAACTGTACGATACTACCATGGGCTGGCGCTTCATTAATAAAAAGCTCAGCGCGCTGTACCATCCATACGCTATGGGAGAGACTGCCGAGAATGTAGCCGATCAGTACAAAGTCAGCCGCGAGGCGCAGGATGCTTTTGCGGCACGCACCCAGGAAAAATACTTTGCGGCACAAGCCGCCGGCAGGTTTGGCGACGAGATAGTCCCGGTGGAAGTTGCCGGGGCTAAAGGCGCAATAAGCCTGGTTAATACAGACGAGCATCCCCGTCTATCAACTTCCGAGCAACTGGCGAAACTGAAACCCGCCTTTAAAGCCAATGGAACGGTTACCGCCGGAAACAGCAGCGGCATCAACGACGGCGCCGCGGCGCTGCTCCTTGCCTCAGAAGCTGCGGTGCAGAAATATGGCCTGCAGCCTCTGGCAAAAGTCAGGGCAATGGGCATCGCCGGCGTAGAGCCTGCCATCATGGGCATGGGGCCGGTTCCCGCTTCGCGGAAAGCGTTGCTGCGCGCCGGCATTCAGCCACAGGATCTGGATCTGATAGAGCTGAACGAGGCGTTTGCAGCTCAGGCTATTCCCTGCATCGCCGAGCTGGGATTAGACGAGGCGAAGGTGAATGTGAACGGCGGCTCCATTGCACTCGGCCATCCCCTTGGCTGCTCCGGCGCGCGGATCTCCGCTACGCTGCTGCACGAGCTGAAGCGCCGCGGCGGTAAGTACGGGCTGGCAACTATGTGCATTGGTGTCGGACAAGGGTCTGCCATTATCTATGAGCGTGTTTAGGACAGACCTATCTAAATAAGAAAGCCGGACACATTGTGTGTCCGGCTTTTTTGCTGAAGTAAGGAACTTATAGTTTGCTGAATCGCACCGGCGCATAGCCTTCCACGCGCAGGATGTAGATGCCATCCGCCATTCCGCGCAGCGAGATGTCTATCGTGGAAGCGCCTGCGGCCATAGCGCCTTGCAGCATCACGCGGCCTGTCATATCTACAATGCTGTATGTGGAAGCCTCAGTCAGGGAAGCTGGCAGCGCCATCCTGATCGCAGTGCTCGCTGGGTTGGGATATACGACAGGCTGAGTCGAGTTAATGCCCTTGACGCCTACGCCGCCAGTTAGAACATTCTTAAACTGCGGCATTACTGCAATGTCTGTGATCGTCAGGCCATACCCAATCGTGTCCACGACCGTTGGTATGCCCGTGGCGTTGATTCTGTATAGCAGGTCCACGCTTGCACTGCCGGGATTAGCCGCGAGATAGGCGGTGTTGCTTGTAGTGGCAGAATCGTAATAGTAATCAAGGTCAGTTGTGCCGCTAAGTGATGCCGGTCCAAAAATGCCGGATGACACGGTGTTTAAGCGGCCGTTATTGGGAGGATTGATGTTTACAAAGACAAGTCCGGAGTCATTAATACCGTTGAGCGCAGTCGCAGTCGCTCCCGGATAGCTGTTTGTGTAAGCAACTGTGCTCACGCGCACCGTGCGGCCTGCATTTACATCGCCGGCAGTCCATTGCAGGTTAGAGTCCACCGCTGCGATGAGTCCGTTGTTCGGGTTGAGGCGGTAGTTCGCGCGGCTAAGGGCGCTCACCACGCGTATGCGGTCAACGGTAGGATTGAAGTCAAAGCCGATTTCTGAAGTATTGCCTAAAGACATCGTATCGTTACCCGAGCTGATGGGCGTAGCTACGCCGGTAGCAGTATTAATGGTGTAAAGGCGATAGTTGGTGAAGAGGCCCATCGTATATCCAAGAGCATATAAGTTGCCGTCCGCCGGGCGGAAGTCCATGCCAACCAGGGTCATCGCGCTGTCGACGCCGGTGATATTCATGAGGCTGCGCAGCTGCTCCGGATTATTGGAATCAAAGGAAAGAAGGAGACGACCCGGCGTGGCGAGCGCGTAAATCAGATTGCCGGTAAGCGGCGCGGAAGAATTAAAGGTGGCAGGCAGCACGGCGATATCCTTTACCGGGAGCCCGATTGAGCCAAGCGGCGTTGCGCTGCCGCTTGTCAGACTAATCGTGTATAAGTTGTCTGTGGTGCCTGAGCCTGTGTTGGCTATGAAATAAGCGTTGTTGGTTTTATTTGCCGGATTAAACCAGATGTCCATGTCAGTAGTACGCGCGGCGCTGTTGACCACAATGCCGCTGCTGCCGATGGTGTTCAACGTGCCGTTGTTGGGCGGGTTTTGAGACGACAGGACGTTTAGCGACTCATCGTAGTCATAAAGCGTGGTCGTCGTAAGTCCGGGGAAACTATTGGTGTAAGCCACCGCGCCAACAGACGGCAGGCTCAGCACATTCGGATCGCCGAGGGCGTATTGCAGCGTCCCGTCCGTGGCGGCAATGCCACCGGTAATGGGATTCAGGCGGTAATTGTTTCTGTTAGCACCCACAACCCGGATCCGGTCAACAGTCGGGTTGAAATCAAAGCCAATGCTGCCTGTGCCAAGACTTAGGTTGATGGCGGTGCCTACAGCGACAGCCCCGCCGTTGGTTGCATTGATCGTGTAAAGCTGCGCCGCACCAGTGCCGCTGTTGTAGCCCAAAGCAAATAGCTCGCCGGTGGCAGGACGGTAATCCATGCCTGCTATTGTTTGCCCGGCGGCAATGCCGGTCAGAGCCATTCGGTTGCTGACAGCGCCGGGACTTCCGGCGCTGGCTATTGTAAAAAGAGAATCGTTGTCGGTAAGTGCAACAATTGTCTGCGCGGATGCCGTGGCAGCAAGCGAAAGAGAGACGGAAGTAATAAGCAGTCGTAGGCCTGTCTTCATGAGAATGATTTTGCTGATAAACGATGAGAAGGCGCAAACGGTTTCAATGAAGCGTTGAAATGCCGGCCTGTACTTTCGTAGCTAAAATCAAACCGTTCCCTTGAAAGCATTAGACATCCATACGCACATAATGCCCGAGCATATCCCAAACTGGTTTCAGAAGTTTGGATATGGCGAGTTTATTCATCTGGAGCACCACAAGCCATGCTGCGCGAGAATGATTAAGGGGGACAAGGTTTTCCGCGAGGTGGAGCAAAACTGCTGGGACGCTTCCGTGCGGCTGAAAGAAATGGATGAGACGGAGGTAAGCATGCAGGTGCTCTCTACCATCCCGGTGCTCTTCAACTACTGGGCAAAGCCGCAGCATGGCCTTGAAACCAGCCGCTTTTTCAACGATCACATTGCGCAATGCGTGGCGGAAAAGCCGGGGCGCTTCATCGGCATCGGCACGGTGCCGCTTCAGGACATTGACGTGGCCATAAGAGAAATGGAGCGTTGCGTAAAAGAGCTGAAGATGCCCGGCCTGGAGATCGGATCCAATATCAACGGCAAAAATCTGAGCGATGCTTCCTTCAATCCCTTCTGGCAGGCAGCCGAAGAGTTGGGCTGCGCCATCTTCGTGCATCCCTGGGAAATGATGGGCGAGCGCGATATGCAGCAGTACTGGCTGCCCTGGCTGGTGGGTATGCCGGCAGAAACGGCCCGGGCCATTTCCAGCATGATATTCGGCGGCGTCTTCCGTAGGTTTCCAAAGCTGCGGGTGGCTTTTGCGCACGGCGGAGGTTCCTTTCCGTTCACCATTGGCCGGATACAGCATGGCTTTGATGTGCGCCCCGATCTCTGTGCTATTGACAATGAGGTGCCGCCCCGCGATCACCTCGGCTCATTCTGGATAGACGCGCTTGTGCATGATCCAAAAGCGCTGAGCTATGTGGTAGATATAATGGGCGCAGACAAGGTGTGCATGGGATCAGATTACCCTTTCCCCCTCGGTGAGCAGAGGCCCGGCGCACTTATCAGGGAGATGCACTTCCCCGACCGCATCAGGCAAGACCTGCTTTGGGACAATGGAATGCGCTGGCTGGGCCTGGTCTAAAACTCTTTCCGGCTCACTACCGTATAGTTTGCTCCATCGCATAGAACTACGCCTTTTGGCTTTAGAGATGCTGTGTCCATCCAAGCCGTCGCGCCTCCTGCCGTTGGAATTGCATAAACCGGAATTGCAAGAGCCATGTGATAAGCGGGGTGCGTTTTAAGTATCCAATCACCGGGAACTGTGTGCAGGGTGTCCGGCAGGTTCAGCGCATCATCATAGGGCCAGGCCACCGCCGGCGTTGCAAGAATGGGCAAATGCAGTCCCTCGGCTTTCCGGATGGCAGCCGCCATGCCAAAATAAATTTCCCGCTCCTTAGGCAGCGTATCCTCTGTATAGTTTCCAATGATGGTCGTAAAAATATTGCCCGCGACTCCAAGAAACAGCACGACAGCAATGCCGCTTGGTATCCGCTGAAGCACGGGCCGCGGCGGCGTTGCCAGCAGGTCAATAATAAGCAGCGCCACTGATGGTATGAGGAAGGCATTCAGCCTGGACTCCCCAAGGGGAAGCTTACCGGCCAGGAATAGCAGAAACACCAGCGAAAGCATGAGGGTGGCGTACGCGACTGCGAGGTCCTTGATGCCGGGTATTGTTTTTTGCACCATCGCCGGCAGATTCATTATGCCTTTTATGAAGCCCGCCACACCAAGCACGCCGAATATTATTTCAAAAACATAGCCTGAACCCGCATGTGCAAAGGCGGCGAAGAGATTGTCAAGAATCCCGCCTATGCCCAGGGACGTAGAAAAATTGCACTTCCAGAACGTCTTCATGCCCTGGTCGGCAAGCAGCTGGCGGACATCTGCCATATACACCGCGGCGATCCCGCAGAGGCCGCATAGAAGCGGCACCATTATCTGCCAGGGCCTGGCGGCTGAGCCACGCAGGGCAAAAAGAGGCGCCAGCAAATACAGGGGCGCGACGGCAATCGCATACGTATAGCTAAAGAATGGCGCGATTGCCAGGCTTGCGCACGCCAAGGCGTAGCGGACTGGTTTTGCGCCGCCGTCTGTTACTAGAAGACGCCGGAGCTCGAGAAGCTGCCATACGGCCAGCAGGCAAAGCAGCATATCCATCGTGTATTGCTTGGTCTGAACAAAATACTTGGTGAAGGGAACCGAGGACGCGATGATGAGCGGAAAAAGATATTGAAGCAGCAAGCCCGCCGGATACATGCGACGCATCAGCCGCCAGGCAAGCCCAATTGCGCAGCAGCCAACGATAAATGACGGCAGCCGCAGCGCCGAATAGCTGTAATCAAAAACCTGCGCGAAGACCTTGAAGCAGCTCAGGTACGCCCTCGGAAACTGCTGCATAAAATCCAGCCCCTGCCAGAGGCCAGTAATATTCTTCGTCTTCAGGTTGTAGATGATGCGCCACTCGTCCACCCAAAAGGGGTGCGTGAAGAAAAACGTATTGACCAGCCCATCGGCGGCCAGCACGAGCAGCACCGCCAGGATAGCCAGCCGCAGCAAGCCTTCATTCAGCCAGGAAAGTCTTGATTCCAAAGGGCGTCTAAGCTTTGATTGATTTATGCACAAGGTATATATGCGGGCTGCGTCAGAGCTGGCTGGCGCTCAGGCCTCCATCGGTTTACGTGTTCCGCCTAAAGATAGCCGCCACGCTCCATTGCAGGATAGGCAGGGCCGATAAAGCCCGCCGCCCCGGCTACTTATCTTCGCCCTTTACCACCATGCTTACCGCGCACTATCTGTCATACGCCGCTACCCGCAGGTTTTCTCCGCTCGTGCTAGACTATCTGGACGGCGCGGACAGCTTACAGGACTTCTATTCGTTCCGCCCGGACGGAGATGGCATTGCGGGGGCAATAGCGCAGCGTATGGCGCACCCGATCGACCGCGACACATTGGCCGACGTGCTTTACAGTCAATACCGCCACCTGCCCCTTGAGGCGAAGACCGAAGCGGCTATAGAAGCACTGCGCGACGAGCACACCTTTACCATCTGCACGGCGCATCAGCCTAATCTGGCTACCGGCTACCTTTACTTCGTTTACAAGATTCTCCACGCTATCAGGCTGGCGCAGGAGCTGCAGGCAGCGCATCCGGAGTACCGTTTTGTGCCGGTGTACTACATGGGCAGCGAGGATGCCGACCTGGAGGAGCTGGGCACATTCCGCATCGGCGACCGAAAATTTGTGTGGGATGGCGCCGGTCAGAAGGGCGCCGTAGGCCGGATGAGCACGGCTTCCTTGATGCCCCTGCTCAAAGAGCTGTTCAGCCTGCTCGGCCCGCCGGGGCCTTTCTTAGACCGCCTGCAGGTGCTGCTGATGCAAGCCTATGCCGCTAACACCAGCATTGCGCAGGCCACGCAGTACCTCGTACACGGATTGTTTGGAAGATATGGCCTGCTCGTTCTTGATCCCGATAGCGCAGCCCTGAAGCGCTCTTTTATTCCCGTAATGCGGGAAGATCTGCTGGACGGTCGGGCGGAGCGCCTGGTGCGTGAAGCGATCGGAAAGCTGGACGGACTTTATTACAAAGCGCAGGCGCATCCGCGGCCTGTCAATCTGTTTTACCTGAATGAAGGCCTGCGGGAACGCATTGAGCGCAATGACAACGGATGGCAGGTGATAGGAACGGACATCAGCTGGGACGAAGCCGCGCTGCTTGCCGAGCTGGATGCGCATCCCGAGCGCTTTTCACCCAATGTGATGCTGCGGCCGCTTTACCAGGAAACAATTTTACCCAACGTGGCTTTTATAGGCGGCGGCGCGGAGGTCGCCTATTGGCTGCAATTACGAAGCCTTTTCCAGCATCATAATGTGTTTTATCCCGCCATCCTGCTCCGGCAATCTGTGATGTGGATCTCCGGGGCGCAGCATAGGCTCCTTGTCAGAACAGGCCTCTCGCATGAAGCGCTCTTTGCCCCAAAAGAGCAAGCCGCGAAAGCCTACATCTCTAAGAAAACGGGGACGGCCTGGCGCCTTACATCCGAACGCGATACAATGGAGGTACTTTTTTCCGCGCTGCGCGAAAAAGCCGCGACCATTGACCCTACGCTCCTGCGCAGCGCCGATGCGGCGCTGGCTAAAATGAAGCGGCAGCTGGATGCGCTGGAAGGCAAGATGCTGCGGGGCCTGAAGCGACGGGACTCAGCCGCATTGGCAGACATCGCACGCCTGCAGGAGGCGCTTTTCCCCGGCGGAGGGCTGGCGGAGCGGGTGGAGAATTTTATACCTTATTACCTGGAGCACGGCGCATCGTTCTTTGAAGAATTGATGCGTCTGATGGAGCCATTGCGGTCAGAGTTTCTGATCGTATCACAATGAGGTCGCCGGGGCCGGCGCCAATGGCGTTTTCTATCGATTGAGAAGAAGATGCAGCGGCCCGCCTCTCCTTCAGCAAGCGGAAAAGCTTTGCTCATTCTTCGCGCGCTCCCGGAAAAATATTTCCGAATAAACCTTGTAGCGAAAAGCATCGGAATCCTGCGTGCTGAGCCCGCGGCCGGCCGTTGCGTTATAATCTACCAGCTGCATGCCGTCGCGGACATGGGTTACGAGTTCAAAGGCGCCGGGCTGCAACCATGCGGGCAGCTGGGCCGGCGGCAGCGCAACCTTGCAGTGTATAATCTGAATGCATGCCTCTTCCCTGTTTTCTAAAGCATAGCAAACAGGAATGGTCTGGTTTGCCTTGCTGCCCGGCGGAGTAAACGGAATGTCAATCTGCTTCATAGCCTCAAACTCTTTTAGGTTCAGAGCACGAATTTAGATGCGGGAGAAAGGGCTGCATGTTTTGAGGTCGTTAAAGACGTTCTTGGCATCTGCTCCATAAAGCCGGTCCGCGACACCGTCAGTATCCGTCACCCTCACCGCCATAGAATGCCGGCAGGGGGTAGCCGAGGCTCCGCATAATGCGCTCCAGATCCGGCTCGTCTTCGGGATGATATTTTCTGTTGAGGCTGAAGCCGTGGATACGCGCCCAGGCCTGCCACTTCATTGCCGGCAGGGTGCCTTTAAAATCGGCAAGCTGGCCGTAAATGTTCAGGCCGGTCTGGCGGGCGGCAAGCTTTGTCAGGAGCACGCCCTGCGTTTCATTGAGGCTCCTGATCTTGTCTTCAAAACGGCTGCGCACCACCGCTTCCTTATCCCGGATATATTCCCGGCGGGCCTTCCCGGATAGAGAAGGGTCATTAAGCCGGCTGTTCAATTCGTTGAATAAGGTTGTTGCCTCCGCCAGATAAGGCAAGATGGTTTTGACGTAATACTTCATCTGGTTGTAGTGGTACTGAACCGTATCGTTTTCCCACAAACGTGTGCCGGCTACGTCATGATTGCTCAGAGCTACGCGGTAAATGGTGTCACCGCCTGTCTGGGCGCGGGCGAAACCGGGAATAATAAAGAGCAGTGCAAGCAACAGTCGATTCATGCGGAGGAGTAAACCAAGATTTGTACCAAAAAAATCCAGCGCGGCAGCATCGTTAACAGCAGGCATTTTACAAGCGGTTCACAATGAGCGGCCTGGCGCTTGCGTACTTTTAAACTGCTTACAAAAGAGCAGCGAAAAAGAAGCGATGGCAAAGATTCCCCTGATGAAAAAGGCACGGCAGATAGGGACACTCGCCGCCTTGTGGCGCTACCGGACGGGCCTGTTCCATATGTTTCGGGACATGCTGGGCGGACGGTATAAGGCGTCGTTCCTGACGATTGTGGCGCTTGTGGCGGCGGGCATCTATATTCTGTCTCCTATTGATATTATACCCGACTTCATTCCGCTTGTAGGCTGGATGGACGACGGCGCCGTGTTCTACTTCCTCCTTAAGCGACTCATGTACGAGCTGGACCGGTACTCCGCGCGCCGTACCGACCTTAAGCTGGTGAATTAAGACAAGCCTGGAATGCGCCGCAAGGCGCATTCTTATTTAGGAAACAGATCTGCCGCTGCGGCCAGGGTTTCGGGCTTGCCTGCATCCAGAAATCTGCCTCCGCTATGGTCAAAACCGAGAATTTTTGCGCCGAGGGCGGCCGCGCTCAGGTACACATCTATCAGTGAAAACCTGCCATCCAGCTGAATGCCCTGCAAAAGACCGGCGGAGACAATCTGCACGCCGCTGAATGCGAAAGGAGCTCCGTCAGCGCCGCGTTGCGCTCCAGTCTTTTCATTGCGCCAGCCAGTCAGCCTTAGGACTTCGTCAAAGAGCAGGTAGCGGGACGATTCCCGGTTCATAATAGCGAGCGTTGCTGCCGGGGCGTTTGCCGCGTGCGCCGTCATAAGCTTATTAAGGTCTAAGTCTGAAAGCACATCTACATTCATCACCAGGAAAGCTTCTTCTCCGGCGAAGAACGGCGCTGCCTTTTTCAATCCGCCACCTGTCTCCAGCACCTCATCGCGCTCGTCTGAAATACTTATGTCGCTTCCCCAGCCGTCGCTTTCCGCGATAGCGGTCTCTATTTGATCGGCGAAGTGATGCACATTGACAATGACCTCGCGTATGCCGGCCTGCTGCAGGTAACGGATGTTCCATTCCAGCAGTGTGGCGTTGCCTACGCGGGCCAGCGCTTTTGGATGATGATTGGTAAAAGGGGCGAGCCTGGTACCGAGACCCGCAGCGAGGAGCATCGCTTTCATGGGCACAAATGTGGGGCATATTGAGCACCTTTGCGCCCGATGTTTAACCGCTATTGGCGAACGTATCCGTGGGGCCTTCAGGTGGCGCTGGTGATGCTTACCATATTCACGCTCACCTCGTTCGCCACCTACCTTGTGCTGGCGCTGCTGCCGCATCTAAGCGGATACTCATTTGCCGATATGACGCAGCTCGGGCCGGGGTCGAAGCCTGGCGCCATTCGCGCCGGTATATGGGCGCAAGCCATCTCTCATGCCGGCGCATTCGGCGCGCCCGGCTTGCTATTCGCTTTATTTACCCATCCGCGGATGCGCGGCTATCTTGGATTGAGAAGTCCGGGCAGGCTCTACCACTGGCTGATAGTGACGGGCCTTATGCTGGGACTTATACCCGTCTTTCTCTGGGGCGAGTCCTGGAGTATGCAGCACTTGCGCTTCGGCCAGTGGGCTGATGAGCTTCAGGCAGCAAACGACAATATGTTCAATGCCTTTTTGCGACTTAACTCCGGCGCTGACTTGTTCTTACTACTGTCCGTCTTAGCCTTGCTGCCTGCATTTGGAGAAGAATTGATTTTCCGCGGCATTCTGCTGCGACTGGTGCACCGACGGGTGAACACACCACTATTTCCGGTTGCCGCAGCTAGCCCGAAGGCGCTGCCCGATGCACAGCGCAGCATGGTTTTTCCGGTCATTTTTACAGCGCTGCTATTCGCGGCGATTCACTTTAATCCCCACGGATTTGTATTCATATTTATTGCCGGCTGCGTGCTGGCGCTGATCTACTTCCTGACCGGCTCCCTACTGTGCAGCATCTGGGCGCACTTCCTGTACAACGGCTCGCAGGTGGCGCTGATGTTTATGAGTCAGCGGCATGCGGCGCTGCGCAAAGTTGTGGAAAGCAACGAGGTTCCACTGCCGTATGTGCTTGCCGGGCTTTTAGCTTTTGCGGCCTGTTTTTATCTGCTGGTAAAAAGCCAGACCCCTTTGCCCGCAGACTGGTCGGATGACTTCCGGGAAGAGCGCGAAAGAGAAAGTCAGGAATCACTGCTGCCGTAGCTTAGATATAATTAAAGCCTTTAAACCAGGATTATGGCGCTTCACTGGCCCACGTTCTTTACCCGCCTCGGCAGCGCAGTCGTTTTCGCGGCTATAATGATGGCCGGCCTCCTATGGAATGAATGGGCTTTTCTGGTACTGGTATCTATCATTACGGGTTTGTGTCTGCGGGAGGCGTTGCGGATCATGGGCGTTATTACCGGGGCACCCGTGCCTGCGTGGCTCTCACTGGGAACGGTTATCATTTCTGTGCTGCTGCTCTGGCTGCCGGCGTTGATGGGATTTTTACACGGCATGCCGCCTGCGATCGCAATGGCGCAATACCTGCCGCCGATGCTTTGCCTGTTGCCGCTGTTGCTGCTTTGCGCCGGTCTTTCAAAAAAACCGATCCTTGTACCGGGCATCTGTGCCTTAGCCATGATGTGCTATGTAACGATGCCGGCGCTTATGCTTTATTCGCTCAGGCTGCAAAATCTGCTGCTGCCCCTGGCGCTGGTGTTGCTCATCTGGATGAACGATACGATGGCGTACCTGGTGGGTTCTTTCGTCGGGCGAACGCCGTTTTCGCCGATTTCGCCCAAAAAGACCTGGGAAGGAACTATTGGCGGTGCGCTGCTCACTATGGCGCTGGCAGGTGTGTGGGGCTATTATTGCAAGCTGTTTAATCTCATAGACTGGGGGGTACTTGCCTTGTGCGCTTCTGTGGCAGGTACCGCCGGAGATCTGCTGGAAAGTAAGCTGAAACGATTGGCCGGCATTAAAGACAGCGGGACTATGATGCCCGGCCATGGTGGCGCCCTTGACCGTTTTGACTCTTTATTAGTGGCAACGCCTTTTGTTTTTGCCTACGCTTACCTTTTTATGGAACGTCTTCCTTTAAAAGTCTTTTAGCAGACCTTTACGGCGCGCACTAACCCGCATTAAAGGCGCAAGATTTCAGCCTGCATTATTCACTTTTTACCATTCACCACTCACCACAATGACGCTTCACCGCGAAGGCTACAGGTACATCATCATCGCCACGGTGCTCTGGGCTGTACTCGGCTACTTAAGCTACCGTTTCCTTTATACACTGCCCTGGCTGATGTATCCGCTCAATTTTGCCTTTTTCCTGCTCTGGGCCTGGGTAATCTGGTTTTTCCGGCTGCCGGTGCGCCAGTTTGAGCTTGGGGAGCAAAAGATCATTGCTCCGGCGGACGGCAAGGTGGTAGTAATTGAGGAGACTTATGAGCCGGAATACTTTAAGGACAAGCGCCTACAGATTTCCATCTTCATGAGCCCTCTGAATGTGCATGTCAACCGCAGCCCTATGGACGGGGAAGTGAAATACATGAAATACCATCCGGGCAAGTACCTCGTTGCCTGGCACCCGAAGAGCAGCACGGACAATGAGCGCACTACGCTCGTTATAGAAAATGAGAAGCTGCCGGTACTCCTCCGCCAAGTAGCCGGGGCGCTCGCGCGTCGCATCTGCTGGTATGTAAAAGAAGGTCAGACACTGGCACAGAATCAGGAGTTTGGTTTCATTCGCTTTGGCTCACGTGTAGATGTCTATCTGCCGTTGGGCACAAGTGTGGATGTTAAGATTGGGCAGGCGGTGCAGGGCGGCATGACCGTCCTCGCTCATTTAGCTTAGTTTCGTAACTCATTCTAAAAAAATCCCCCCAGTTTCCGTCATGAAAAAGCTCACTCTCCTCGTTGCCGGCGTTCTGTTTGCTGCCTCTTCATTCGCCGCGCCTTGCGATAAGGACAAGACCGCAAAGGCTTGCTGCAAAGGCAAGAGCAAAACAGAATGCGCCAAGGAAGCAAAAGCAGACTGTAAAGACAAGAAGGCCTGCTGCAAAAAAGGCGAGGCTACTGCAAAGAAGTAAGTATGCCTGATGATTTTTGAAAAGCCGGCCTTGGAGGGCCGGCTTTTTTAGGTCGCTACTATAAGTTCTGAGCCTGCCAGTACGGGCACTATAGGATGCAGGTCGGGTGTGGTGCAGTAAGCCAGATCTTCTTCAAGCTCGAATGCCGCAAGCCGGTGGTAATGGGAGCTGTCTTTTAGAAAATTCAGGTAATTTCCTTCAGTTTGCGATTCTAAAGTCCGGGCGGCGCGGGCGCTGTCGCAAGCTATAGAGAAATGCGCTGCCACCCGGTTTGCGACGGCTCCGGCAAACAGGGTGTCTTCCAGGTTGAACCGATCTTTCCATGCTGCGCAGCCCAGCAAAACCGGTTTCTGCTGCGCAATGAGGTATGCGCACACCGCAGACAGATTTAAAAAGGAGCCGGTTATGATCGTGTCTGCGCCGCGAACCATGTGAAGCAGCCGAGTACCGTTTGTGGTGGTCAGGACAAGCGTTTTCCCTCGGATAAAGTCTGAAGGGTATTCCAAGGGCGAATTTCCATGCTGTAGGCCCGGAGCGACTTTACCGTCACGTTCGCCTGCCGTAATGCTGTTCTCCGTTGCTGCGCCAATTCTGATGCACTCATCTACCGCGGCCACCGGTATCACCCGCTTTGCTCCATTATGAATGGCTGCCGCAATTGTAGAAGTCGCACGGAATACGTCAATAATTACAGTGATTGTTCCTTCGGGATTATAAAGGTGGAGCAGCGCCGGAGAAAGACATACCTCCAGTTTAGGACGATCGGACATAGATGAGGGCGGGCCGCCAAGATGGAAGCCGGAGTAGCGTTACTTATTAAAAAAGCGCCGCAGGAATTCTGCGGCGCTCTTATCCATCTTCTCTTTCTGATTAATATACCCACATGTCATGCTCCTTGTCAAAGACCTGCTCCGTCATGCGCTGACCTTCATACAGGGATTCCATCTTGCTCATGCCGGCCTGGCTGAATGACTCGTTGTTGCCATTGCTCACCTGGATGATACGGCCGTTCCAGTAGCGACCTTCAAGATAATCATCCCAGGTCATGCGTTGTACTTCGTTTTCAGGGTTGAACACCTCATACTGTGCGAATACAGGACGTGCTTCGGGATAATAGATCCAGAGCAGTGGCGTGGATGCGCGGGTCGTACCATCTTCGTTCTTGATGTCCACCAGCGGCGCTATACCGATGACGCGCACCACCATGCGACCTACGTTGCGGTCAAACATCCAGTCCTCCTTTACGCGATAAAGCGTAACGATATCCGGGTTGAAGTCGCGGCTGCGGATGAGTTGCTTTACCTGCCCGGTTACCGGATCTTCCTGTGTAATAGTATCAGGCTTACCTACAAGCTTTTCAATGATTTGCTCTTTTGTAAGGGCAGTCGTGAAGCGATCGTCAAAAGTGGAATAAGCCTTGATCTTACCCTTTTTAACGGCATCCAGCAGGATTTCAATGAAATAGCCACCGCCCGTCTGGTCGTCGCCGGGATAGCGGAATGCGAGGTTTTGCTTTTCGCGCGTGTCAATCTCGCGCCATACGCGCTTCTTCCAAAGGATGTCAGCCTCACGCAGTGGCTGCCAGCCGAGCGTACGCATTGTGTGCGGAGTACGGTCGTAGGCGCCGTCGCGAACGAGCGAAGGCTGCCAGGTTGCGGAAACCGGCTCGTTGTTGCTGCCGTTGCCGGACTGTGCACCGTCGGTTACGTTTTGCGCCCCTGCGCCCGTGCTGCACACGAGAAGTCCTGCGAGGGCTGCAAGCTTATATGATTGGCGGATGTTCATGCTGTGGCGAATATAATAGCTGGTCTCTTAAAAAAGTTAGTTCAGGAGGAAAGTTATGCTGTTAAGGGAGCGTGTAGTGCCGTCCGGCCCCTTGGCGCGAACATTATCTATATATACGCGGTCGCCGGGGGAAGCCAACTGCAGATACTTTGCAGCTTCGTTTCTGAAATAGGCATCACCCATATGAAAAGGCCCTTGATAGTCGGCGCGCTTTTTTTGGTATGAAAAATCGTAGCCGGTGATGGTGAACTTCGTGTCAAAGTCAAAATTCTCGAGAACAGCAGCAACACCCAGCTGGGCGCGGAATATGCTGGCCGGCATACCGCCGCTCATCTTGCCACTTATTTTGGCAAGCGGATCCGGAATGCGCTTAACGCGCACCTTCATACCACCTACATTGGCTTGCCCTTTAGCAGTTTTTGCTGTGATAGAAGCGGTAACCTCAGGGCCTTGCGATACGTTGACAATATAGGTACCCTTTGTCGGACCGGGAGTGACTGTAGCACCCGGGATATTGACGCTAACATCTTCCAGGGAATAGCCGGCTGCGGTAACTGTAATTGGATTTGGTACACCAATGTAGAATACGTTCATCTTGTCAAGCTGCATAGAAGCACCGGCAGAACCAACCATATACTGGAATTCCCATGGCTGCGAAATGTTCTGACCATTATTCGTCACGCTGATGGTGCCGCGTACCGTCTGGAGACCTAATCCACTTGCGGTGGTCTTCCATATACCGATGCCGTTCTCCACTTTTTCAATACGGCCGGAAGATGAAGAGATCGTTGGCGTGATTGACTTGTTGTAGGCAGCCACCATGATGTTGGCTTCAATCTCCTGTCCGACAAGCGCATAGCTTGTTTTAGGAACAGCAAGACCTGCGATGGCGTCAAAAGTGAGCGGCTTGGCCTTCGCCTCGCGGAATAGTTCATTCAATACCGCTGCTTCCGCGTTACGGACGTCATTCTGCATTTTAGACATGAGCGCAATTACACCAAGCGTAGGAACGTGGTAAAATGTACCAGTAGCCCAATCGCCGGTTGGATTGTCCTCGTCCTTTTCAAAATTGGAGGTTGATATCGGCAGATCCTTGTTCAATGCATCATAGTAAGGCTTAAACTGAGGATTAGACTGGTCTATATTGGACAGGAGAAACTGGCGGTATTGATTCAACTTGCCTTTGAGTTCGTCACCACCTTTACTCTCTACTAAGAGGTCAGTCGATGCATCAATATTTTCCTCGTTCTTGATTTCTCCTGCTTCACGGCCTGTCTTATAGCCTCCTGCGCGCTCAATAACTTTCTTTTTCCAGCCTTCCAGATACGTGTACATCTCGGCTGACTTTACACGAATCTGCTTGGCCTTTTCATTATAAGGCTGCACGCGGTCATGCTGATCTTTCATGTCTTCATTGGCCTGAAAATCGCGCATGATGTCATTATTCTTCGCCTCTACCGCCTCGTTGGATTTGCTGATGCCAGCGTTCAGAATTTTGAACGCGTGCAGGATTTCACTGGAAATATTAAGGGCCAGCATCGCAGTAAGTACCAGGTACATGAGGTTAATCATGATCTGCCGCGGCTCTTTAGGAATGGACATTCTTTAGCTTTTACAAGTATTATTTGGAATGAAAATGCTTCACGCTCTTATTCTCGCTCACAAAGGCGCTTAGCGGCCCTGCATCGCAGCCAGCATATTTCCGTACACAGAGTTCAGGTTCGTCAGGTTACGGGCAAGGGCGCCGATTTGCTCACGTGCAGCCTTGGCATCTTCCGCTGAAGCCGCCATTGAGTCTGACGCATTCAGCAGCGTGCTGTAGAACTTGTTCATCGCCTTCAGGTGGTTATTGGCATCCTGAAGCTCTACCTCATAAATCTGATTCAGCGAGCCAAGATTCTGAGTAAGAACGGTAACCTGCTGGTGGAACTTCGCCGCGTCTTCAGAGGCATTATTAAACACGCCCATGGTCTTTGTAGCGCCCTGGAACGTAGTCTTCATCTCGCCAAGAGCAGCGGCAGTATCGCGGGCCGCCGTCGTGTAAGCGCCCGTCGCAGCGGTTACTTCGGTGATGTCTTTCATTTGCTCTACAGTCTGGCCAAAGCGGGTAAAGTTTTCATTCAGCCGACGGAGATTAGCCGGGTTGATCTGAGCCTCTTCCAGCATTTTGTCCAGAGACGCAGTGGCGTTATTGTTACCACCGACTGCAGCGCCTATAGCTGCGGCGGGTACCTGAAACTTAACACCTTTGCGATAAGCCTCTACATGCGGGTTCTCATCCAGGTTTGGATAATAACGCTCCCAATAATAGTCTTTATGTGGTGGCAGAATGCCGAGGAGGGTGAAGATAAATGCTTCCGTAATCATGCCGATGGGCAGCATAAAGTTGGCTATTGGCCAGTGCTGAATCTTAGCAAGCGCACCGATCAGTACGATAGCAGCTCCAAGGCCGATTACAAAATTCTTCAGATACTTACCGGACTTGGTTTCAAAAAACAGCGCGATTGAGTTCATTGTCTTTAGTTGGGGGGAGATTAGAGCGTTGGGGTGGAAAACGTCTTAAGGTTGGGTGATATTTCGCTAAATGCCTTGCGTTAGTAAGCGATTAACGATTGGCTGCACGGCCGCGAATGGGACGATTGGTCACAGCCTGAGAAATTTCAGGGTAAACGCAACGAAAACCGATATATGCCTTCGCGGTGTCCGCATATTCGTAGTCGCGGGTTCCGTTTTGCAGATAATACGCAACGTCTCTCCACGAGCCGCCACGCACAACCTTGCGGCGCATCCATTGCGGGTCATTGTCCTTAATGCGGTAACGGACATCCGGGTTTACATCGGCGACTGTGTTATAAGCCTGGCCGAAGTAAGAAGAGCCGGTCCACTCACTCACGTTTCCTGCCATATTGTAAAGACCGTAATCATTCGGGAAGTATGCATTTACCGGAGTCGTGTAGAGGCCGCCGTCAGCAGCATAATTGCCGCGCTGAGGCTTGAAGTTGGCGAGATAACAGCCCTTCTTATTTACGATGTACGGACCGCCCCAAGGATATGGAGACTCATTGCGACCGCCGCGTGCCGCCCATTCCCACTCCTGCTCTGTTGGCAGGCGGAAGGAGCTTTCAAAATACTGGCGGTTCTTCTCGCGCTCAGAACGCCACAGCTTTGTGCGCCAATCGCAGAAAGCGTTAGCCATAAACCAGTTTATACCGACAACCGGATAATTATCAAAGGCGTTAAACCAATTGTATTGACGCGCGATAGGCTCATTGTATGAGTAAGAAAACTGACGCATCCATACGTTTGTATCCGGATAGATCGGCACATCACGGCGGATCACATAGTTGGAACGCGGCTGCGCAGGGTTCTTTGAAGACTCTTCAAAGTCAAAATACTCAAGGTGATAAACGAGCTTGCTGTTGTCAAATTCGCGGCGGCCCCAGCCACTCTGGTCAGCGGGAATGTACAGGGAGCTAAGCTGATCCTGAACGTCAGCATTGCGGTAATTGATGGCCTTACGCGTATCCAGCGTTTGAGAGCCGTCCGGATTATCGCGGAAGTCGCCAAGGATGGTATGTGCGATAGAATCGCGCACCGAATTAGTAAACTGACGGTATTCCTGATTGGATATTTCGGTAGCGTCCATGTAGAAGCCAGCCACCTGCGCGGTACGAATAAGCGTTTCGTTCTTGCCCGTAATGTCTTCATCAGACGCGCCCATTTTCAATACGCCGGATGGGACAAAGGCCATCCCAACCGGTGTAGGCGACTTATAAGCCATCGTGTTTGGGGCGCCTACGAGCTGACCTCCGTTACCCGTCGGACCGCAGCCGGATGCAAATGCCAGCAGCGCAAGGGCTGAGAGAGTCAGAGAAAGTTGTTTCATACTACCGTTTGTGTTGTTTATGCGAAGTGGCAAATAAAAAGAATTTTCAGTGCAGCGTCATAAAGCGGCGCTAAACCGGCGCTAAACCGGCACACAATATTTGGCGTTTTTTCTGAAAAAGCAAAGACGATGTGAAAAAAAACTCGTGAAGGCCCTGCTAATGGTGCTTTTTCGCCGTCTGTAACCGGGTGAAAAAGCGGTTTGCTAAAGGAGTCGCAGCGCATCTTGGAGTGTGGAGACCGGAGGCAGGCAAGCCGTTCCGGTGCAAACAAAAATAAGGGAATCGCCGTCACTTTTTTTGCCTGCGGTCAAAGGGAGATTTTCTGCGGCGATTCCGGCCTGTAAAACAAGGACATGCGGCGGGGCTTCCCGCAGCAATTTCCGGTGCAGCTCTTTCGTCTGAAAGCCGGTAACGACAAGGGTCTTGGGCTTTTGGAGCGCTCGCTGAAGGAGCGTAGCCCAGTGTCCGAACGAGTAGGTATAGCGCGTTGATGTTTGTAGCATCTGCCCTAACATTTTCTCCGCGCGGGCCGTCCAATCACTGCGCTCCATGAGCATCCCGAGCGCCTGCAGCACGCCTGCCATCACCGCATTTGCGGAGGGAGTAGCCCCGTCATAGACGTCCGCTTTACGCACCGGAATGTCCGTCTGCGTGGAAGCGCTCAGGAATAAAAACGGCGAATCCGCGTCACCGAAGGCTTCCAGTGCCGTTTCACACAGATTTGCCGCCTCAGCTATCCATTCGTGCGCCCCAGTAGCCGCGCCGAGGCGTATCATAGCTTCGGCCAGGTAGGTGTAATCATCCAGCTTAGCTATGATGCGCGGCTCGCCCTTTTTCCATACGTGCATCAGTCCGTTTTGCTTATCCCGAAAGGCGGCATTCATCCACTGCATGTGCGTTTCCGCCTGTTGCAGGTAGATTTCTTCTTCCAGTGCAACGCCTGCTTTTGTGAGCGCAATGTTCATCAGCGCATTCCAGGAAAGCAGGCTTTTATCGTCCGTAAGCGGACGGATGCGCGTTAAGCGGATTTGGAATAGCCGCGGCTTCAAGGCTGCGATTTGCCGTCCGGCCTCTTCAAATGAAATGCCGGTTTCCTCTGCCGCTCTTTTTAGTGGCATCGCTTCATGCAGGATATTTGTATGCTCCCAATTACCTCCTTCTGCCACACCGAAGCAGGCCTCAGCCAACTTATTGCCGCCTGTGGCTGCTATCCATTCTTCCCAGGTCCAGGTGTAAAATTTACCTTCCACGCCCTCACTGTCTGCATCCAGGGCACTGTAAAAACCGCCGATTTCATCACGCAGCTCCCGGTTCACAAAGGCTATGGTGTCTCTTATCACTTCGCGGTACTCAGGAAATGGATTCAGCCACAAGGCGGTGCACAACGTTGACACGATAAGAGCATTATCGTAAAGCATCTTTTCAAAGTGCGGCGCCAGCCATTCCCGGTCAGTGCTGTAGCGGGCAAAGCCGCCGCCAAGGTGGTCATAAATACCGCCTGCAATCATCTTGTTCAGGCTGCGAAGCGCTTGGCCCATCGCATCTTCATCGCCGCAGTAGCCGTAGCGTTCCAGGAGAAAAGTGACAGCCATAGTACCGGGGAATTTTGGCGCACCGCCAAAACCGCCCCATTCCTTGTCCGCCATCTTCAGCAGGGCTGCCGTCATCTCTTCCACATCCCCGATTGAAACTTCGGACGCCTCGCCAGCCGCGGCTTTGGAGACTTGCTTCAGGTAGCCAATCATTTGTTCCGATTGCGCTTTTACCTCGCCAGGCTGCGACGTCCAGATTTCAGCCATGCGCTGCATGATTTGCAGCCAGGAAGGGCGATTGTACGCTGGGCGCGGCGGGTAATAGGTGCCGCCATAAAAGGGAATCCTGTCGGGCGTCACAAAGGCATTAAGCGGCCAGCCGCCGGAGCCGGAAATAGCCTGCACAGCGTCCATGTAGAGCGCGTCCACGTCCGGGTGCTCTTCCCTATCCACCTTGATGCAGACGAAGTGCTCGTTCATGAATGCGGCCGTATCGGCATCCTCAAAGCTCTCGCGCTCCATCACGTGGCACCAGTGGCAGGCGGCATAGCCTATGGAGACGATTACGGGCTTGTTCTCTGCCTTTGCCCGCATGAAGGCCTCATTGCCCCACGGATACCAGTCAACCGGATTTTGGGCGTGCTGAAGGAGGTATGGGCTTTGCTCGTAGAGGAGACGATTCGGCATGGAATGAAGATAGGCTGGTCTTTACTCCGGTCTGTCTGGCTTTCCTTTCCAGCGGCCGGTATGAAGGCTTCTTTGGATCATGCGCACGCACAAAAAAGCGATGCCGCCAACTCCGGCGAGATATATACATGCCGCAAGCAGTTCTGCGCCGGAGCAGTATATGCTGCAGCAAATAATTGCCCATGCGGCGGCCATCGCAAGTCCCAGCAATACAACAAGGCTCACAACAAGGACTTTGGAGCCGGTTGATTGCTGCGAATACCAGCTGCGCAGTGTGAAGAACGTTTTTGCGATACGCTTGACTGCCTTTCGGCAGCAGCAGTGACTTTTCCTTTTGACGCTGCGTAAACTTGGCCCGCAGGTAATTGGCCCATTTGATTTGCCGTGTTGCCGGTTACGAAAAGTAACGTTGCGATGATTAAAATAAAGTGGCAGCATTTTCGCCGGCGGTAGTATTGCGAACCTTCTCCGCGCGGATAGTACAGCGCCGGGGCAATTGCCAGCATTAAAGATGCAGCCACGAGGATAGACGCACCCTTCGCAGCATCATCAAATAGAAATGCGGCAAGCAGGATGCCCAGCGCATTCATTATCACATAGCAGCCGGCAATAAGCAATCTTGCGGCCGGCTGATGAGTTGACGCCCAATTCGAGATATTTTTTGGCAAGGTGGATTGGATCATTGAAGAATCAGCGGCGGCAACAATATCAGCAAAGTAGGTAATCTGCCCGGACTCATTTTTATCCATTGCCTTTGGCAGGATAAGCAGCCATGGCCGGCAATAGTCATCAAGAGATGGATGCTGCTGAAGCCAGGGCGCTCCGACGGCTTATCGTTAAATAGACATATAGTCGGCCCCGTGCGTGCAGGGTTTACGTGAAGCCAACTTTTGTCGTTGACAAAGAAAAGCCCCGCATTGCTGCGAGGCTTTTCTGTTATCGCGGACATGCACAGCATATCCTTACGTTTTAGCTCTTAAAAGTCGCCGCCACATCCGCAGCCAACTTCGTCATCTTCGCCAGACCTTCTTCTGGCAGATTGCCCTTCTTAAAGTCATTCAGCAGCTCAGGATGCTTCAGCTCCAGCTCGCGGAGGAATTGCTCTTCAAAGGCGCGTACATTCTTCACCGGAACGTCCTTGATGAGGCCGTTCGTACCGAGGTAAATGATGGCAACCTGCTTCTCCACGGAATACGGAGAGAACTGCGGCTGCTTCAGGATTTCCACGTTGCGCGCGCCCTTGTCAATTACGCTCTTCGTAGCGGCATCCAGGTCGCCACCGAACTTAGAGAAGGCCTCCAGCTCGCGGTAAAGGGCTTGGTCCAGCTTCAGAGTACCAGACACCTTCTTCATGGACTTAATCTGCGCATTACCACCTACGCGGCTCACGGAGATACCTACGTTGATGGCCGGACGGATACCTGCGTTAAACAAGTTGCCTTCAAGAAATATCTGGCCGTCGGTGATGGAGATTACGTTCGTCGGGATGTAAGCGGATACGTCGCCGGCCTGCGTTTCAATGATTGGAAGCGCCGTGAGTGAACCACCACCCTTCACGAGGTGCCTGATGCTCTCAGGAAGATCGTTCATCGTCTTCACGATTTCATCGTTGTTAATGACCTTGGCGGCGCGCTCCAACAAGCGGCTGTGCAGATAGAATACATCGCCCGGATAAGCCTCGCGGCCCGGCGGGCGGCGGAGCAGCAGGGATACCTCACGGTAAGCCACGGCCTGCTTGGAAAGGTCGTCAAACACAACCAGTGCAGGACGGCCGGTATCGCGGAAAAACTCGCCAATCGCAGCGCCCGCAAACGGAGCGAAGAACTGGAGTGGAGCCGGCTCCGAAGCAGATGCGGCCACGATTACCGTGTATGGCATAGCCCCATTGTCTTCCAGCGTCTTCATCACCTGCGCGATGGTAGATGCCTTCTGGCCGATGGCTACGTAGATGCAATACACCGGCTTGCCGGCGGCGTAAAATTCTTTCTGATTGATGATGGCGTCAATGCAAATTGCGCTCTTGCCGGTCTGGCGGTCACCGATTACAAGCTCGCGCTGGCCACGGCCGATCGGAATCATGGCGTCAATCGCCTTGATTCCCGTCTGCAGCGGCTCCTTTACCGGCTCACGGAAGATTACGCCCGGCGCCTTGCGCTCAATCGGCATTTCATAAAGCTCGCCGGTCAGCGGGCCCTTGCCATCAATCGGCTGGCCGAGGGTGTTCACTACGCGGCCGCACATGCCCTCGCCTACCTTGATGGAGGCAATCTGGCCGGTACGACGCACCTTGGCGCCTTCCTTAATGTGCGAAAACTCACCCATCATTACCACGCCCACGTTGTCTTCTTCAAGGTTCAGGGCAATGGCCTGCAGGCCGTCTTCAAACTGAACGAGCTCACCCTGACGCACAGAAGTGAGGCCGTAAACGCGGGCAATACCGTCGCCCACAGTAAGTACGGTTCCTACTTCTTCCAAGCTTGCGCCGGCGTCAAAGGAGGTAAGCTGCTGGCGCAGGATTGCGCTTATTTCGTCTGGCTTAATGTCAACCATATGGAGGATTGAATGTTTGTTCTTTGAAAATTTTCTTAGCGGATATTCTGGATGTACAGATTCTGCATAAATTGCTTGCGGATGTCGGCAAGGTCGCGCTTGATGGAGGCGTCAACAAGCTTATCGCCCATCTCCAGCACGAAACCGCCAATCAGTTCCGGCCTCACTTCCGTAGCCAGCTCAATAGTTTGACCGGGCATGGCAGCAGCTACTTTCTGGCGAATGCTTTCCTTTACTTGCTCGCTCACTGGCACTGCTGTAATTAGCTTCACCCGCGAAATGTGCTGCATCGTACGATACTGGCTCATGAAGGCGGTTGCCATCTCGGCCAGCGTTCCTTCGCGGCTCTTGGTCGTAAGGAGCTTTACAAATGCACGGGTCAGCGTACCCAGCTTATCGCCAAATACGGCTTCTACCACTGCATCTTTCTGATCAGCCTTGATTACCGGGCTTTTCAGCACGGCGGCAAGCTCGCTGCTGCTGCGAATGGTCTTGTCTATCAGCTGCACATCCTGCAGGGTAGCATCCAGCGAATTCTGCTCAACGGCGAGGTCAAGCAGACTCTTGGCGTAGCGGGAGGCGAGGCGGGGGTTGAGCACGGGTTAGTTGGTTAGTTGGGTCGCGTTGATTAGTTCAGCTTTACTTCTTTAGAAATCAGCTCGTTATACGCATTCTGCGCAGCATCAGTACTGAGTTGCTGGCGCAATACTTTCTCAGCAACTTCAACTGCCAAAGCACCAATCTGATTCTTTACGTCGGTAAGCGCTGCCATCTTCTGCTGCGTGATTTGCTGCTGGGCGTCGCTGATCATTTTTTCGGTAATGGCGCGGGTGTCT
Source organism: Chitinophagaceae bacterium (assembly GCA_965246765.1). Classification (GTDB taxonomy): domain Bacteria; phylum Bacteroidota; class Bacteroidia; order Chitinophagales; family Chitinophagaceae; genus UBA1952. Next base: position 301,697 of record CBDFFJ010000003.1, on the reverse strand, counting down.
TCCTTTGCCTTGGCAATGATTTGCTCGCTCATTTGCTTCGCTTCTTTCAGCATTACGCCGCGCTCTTCGCGTGCCTGCTGCAGGAGGCGCTCGTTTTCGCTCTGCATAGCAGCCATCTCTGCCTTCACGCGGTCAGCAGAGGCTATAGAATCGGCGATGCCGCGCTCACGCTCGCCGAGGGTCTTGAGAATTGGTCCCCAGGCGAATTTGCGCAGGATAAAGAATACAATAAGGAACGCGACGAGCGTCCAGATGAAAAGGCCTAATTCGGGAGTTAATAAATCCATGGCTGTCTATTAAAAAGGTAAATAGCTTCTGCTTTGTTGTGCTATAAAGAGATATGCAGTTCTGTCGGAAGTATCTGTAATCTTCAAAAAATCCTTCGTGCAGTCGTTGATAAGGTAATTGCGTGCTCCGATGCTCAGCGCGGTTCCTTCAGTTTTCCAGCCCGCCTTGCCATTCATCAGCGAGCCAATGCTGCCCATGATTTCGGCGGTAAGCTGTCCGTCATCATCTCCCAGAGCCTGATTGGTTAGCTGCAGGCTCAGAAAACGGCGGCCCTCCAGCGCACTGCTGCCATTGAGTATGCATACATAGCAAACCCAAACGGTACCGGCGAGCGAAGTATTCCTGCCAAACATTTTAAAGAGCGAATTTATAACCCGCATCCGCCGCCCTTTGCTTTGGACGCGGGTTAAGTTTTTTCTGCTGTACTAATTAAAGTACGATAGCCAGGATACCGCCGATAACTCCGAACAGCGCCACACCTTCTACGAAGGCGGCGGTCAGAATCATGTTCGCGCGGATGTCACCGGCAGCCTCGGGTTGGCGGGCGATGCTTTCTACAGCGCCTTTACCAATCTGACCGATGCCAACGCCGGCGCCCAGTGCGGCAAGACCAGCGCCAATCGCGCCACCGGCACGGGCAAGGCCGTGTACGGTATCTGCGTTTACTACTGTGCCTGCCTGCAGCAGAATTGTGTTCAACAACGACATGTTACTATGGATTTGGGTGAAAAAATGCGGAATTTTTAAGCGACAACTTCCATATTGGAAGTATGGTATTGCTGACCGGTCAGGTCGTTTACGGCCTCGCCAGCGTGATGATGGTCTGCCTCGTGAGCGTGTGATTCTTCAATGGCCTGACCAATGAATACTGCTGTCAGATTGGTGAAGATGAAGGCCTGAATGGCGGCCACCAGCAGCTCAATCATAAACATGAAGATGGAAAAGGCGATAGACACCGGCGTGAACGCAATCCCTACGCCGGTAGAGATATTGGCGAAGATGAAAATCATGAAAATCACGCTCAGAATAATGATGTGGCCCGCAAGTATGTTGGCAAAAAGACGAATCGTGAGTGCGATGGGCTTTACAAATAAGGAAATCACCTCAATCAGTACCAGCAGGACATTAATGCCCATCGGTACGCCCGGAGGATTAAATAAGTGACTCCAAAAATGCTTATTGGCATTCACCAGCATCACGATGAATGCGACGAGCGCCAGACAAAGGGTTACGGCGATATTGCCGGTGAAGTTGAAGCCGAACGGCAACAGACCCAGCAGGTTGTTTATCCAGATAAAGAAGAACAGCGTAAGCAGCAGGGGCATGAACTTCATGTACTTATAGCCGAGGTTCGGCTTCGCCACTTCGTCGCGGATGAAGGTGATCACCGGCTCCACGGCATTCTGAAAGCCGCTTGGCGCTTTGCCCGCGCCTTCGCGCTGGTACTTCTTCCCCACCGCCAGCATTATCCAGAGCAGAATGCCGATGGACAGGAACATTGCGAGCACATTCTTCGTGATGGAAAAGTCATAGACCTTGCTGCCGTCGTCGGCTATGAGCTTTTCCTTGATGCCTTTCTCTAAATGGAAGCCGTTGAATGAATTAGAGAGGTGGATGCTTTCCTCGCCCGGCTTCATGCGCTCTTCCATGCCATGATAGTCAAAATTGGAAGCGGAGAAAACCTGAAGCCCTTTTGTGGCCGTATAAGCAATAATCGGCAGCGGAATAGCGACTGGGTGGCCGCCCATCCCGAAGAGGTGCCACTCGTGCGAATCGCCCACGTGGCCGAACATCTCACCGGCTACGTCCATCTTCTTTTTTTCTTCTCCGGTAGCCGCTGCGTGTTCTTCGCCACTTTCAGTGGCGGGCACGTTCTGTGCCAACAGCACATTAGCGCTAAAAAGTGAAGCAATTAATACAGCGAAGAGTAACCGGACAGAACGCATAAGACAGCCCCTGAAATTTTGCGCAAATGTAGGGGTTACAAGCGAAAAATGAGGCTTTTATTGCTCGGTAGTCCGTTACTCATTCCGCAAACATCCTGTTTAAAATGTCTCGTTTTGCCTTCATTCATGCGGTTGCCATTCCGCCTTAAAAAAGTAAGGGCGAAAACCGTAGTCTTCGCCCTTTTCCGTTATCATAACAGGCAATTTATTCCTTTACAAAGCGGAAAGCGGCAACGCCCTCGCCTGTCTGCACCTGCAGCATATACAGGCCGGCAGGGAGGCCCTTTACAGGAATGGCATCAGCACCTGCGGCAATGTTATAGCTGCCTGCCATCGCGCCGGTAGCATTGCGCAGCACGGCAGTCTTAGCGCCGCCAATAGCGCGCAGCCCGCTGACGGCCACATAATCCTTCACGGGATTCGGATAGAGACGCAGGGCATTCAGCGCCGGAGTTCCGGCCACCCCGGCGGCATTGAGCCGGCCTTCAAACTTGGTGCTGTTTTCTTCAAAGACGATGCTGTTTACCGTGGCCTTGCCTTGTGCCAGTGTTACCGCCAACGCAGGGTTTTTAAGTCCCCACGCATCGCCGAATATCAGGTAGCTTCCCAGCGCCAAGTTAGAAAAGGAGAACTTGCCCGTACCGTCGGAGTAAGTATAGCCTATGGCTTTGCCAGCCGCGGTGGTCAGTATCAGAACGCGGCCTGGCAGCGGATCGCCCACGCCGGCTGCCTTATTGGCGCCCAGCAATACATCGCCGCCAATGAAGCCCGGCCCGCCCGGATTGATGCCGGCCCGCAGGGATACATGAACGTTGGTAGCGCGGCTCTGCCATTGGCTGTACTTCACAGTATCCGCGCTGCTCCAAACAAGGGATGAGTCGTGGTAGGTAGGAAGGAAGTTGAGGTAGGCCGGGTCGGAAGGCTGGAGGAAGGCTTTAATGTAGCTCTGCGAGTAATAGCCGGAGGGAATATAGTCCCGTGCAAAGCTGTAAACGCCGGAAGCATTGGTCACGGTAGAATCAAAGCGGGAGAGGGTAATAGTGGCCGGTGTTGTAGTAGAGTCGTAGAATTCCTGCACCCAATAAACTTTGGCATTGGATGCTACGCCCCCGCCTTGCTTGCTCACAATACCGGATACGCCGAAGTAGCACATGGAATCCACAAGCCCGGAGATATTACTGCCCGAGAAGCTGACGCTATGGTTGTGATTACAGTTTTGATTTGGTGAGGTGATTTGCAGCGAGATCGTGTTGCTGCCCCAGCTGCACGGAACGGTCAGGGAATAGGCGCCGGCACTGCTTGCCACCGTGCTGATGGGCGAGAAGCCCCAGGCAGACATTTGTACCGTGGCACCGGCAGCGGGTGTGCCCCCATAGTAGTAGGCATGTCCGGAAATAGTGCCCGGGCTTGTGGTCACGCTAAGATTGACAATGCCGCTGACGCCGGTATAGCTCCAGAAGGCGCTTGTGGTACCCCCACCACAGGAAGGCGTGGACAGATGGATATAGCCTGATGTGATGTAAGGCGGAATGGTAAAGGAATAACCGCCCGCAGCAGTGGTAACTGCGCTGTCGCGGTACACGGTCGTCAATCCGAGGGAATCATATACATAGACTTTCCAGCCTGAAACGGGCGTGGTGGTGCCGGAATAGTACACTGTACCGCTCACCGTAGCAGTACTGGTAGCACAGCCGGAAAGATTGAGTGTAAGATTGCTGCCGCTGAAGGCCGCGCTGTTGCGCGCCCGCGCGCCGCAGGTGTAGGCATAGGCAATCATATTGCCGGAAGGCGTGCCCGGCGGAAGGGTAAAGCTGTAAGCCCCTGAAGCATTCGTATTGGTGCTGTCAGCGTAAAGCAAGGCCGTAGCCGAGGAGTCAGCAAGCATTACGGCATGGTAGGCAATCGGCGCGCTGGTGCTCGCATTGGTCAGCGTACCGCTGATTACGGCATTGCTCACGCATACATAGAGCGTAGGCGCTACCATTGCAAATCCGGGATACGTAAAAGTCTGGGATTGCAGGCCGCAGGCATTGGTGGAGACAGTAAAGGTGCCAGAGGATACCGTGACAGGCATATAAAATACGGCCGCGCCCAGGGAATTGGTATATGCGCTGTCCCGGTAGGTGGAACCCGCATTGGCGATATAGACCTTTGCCCGGATACCGGCGCGCCCGTCGTGCTGTTGCGCACCGTATCACGTACCATAAACGAGCTGCAGCTTAAGTATAAGTTCACCGTAGCGCTGGAGCCGGTTGTAGGGACATAATTGTACGCGGGCGTGCCGCAAATCCTGCACATCGCCGCGTAGTAGTGATTGGCAGAGGCGGTGAATGTGAAGCTGTAGGCGCCGGTGACGGATGTCGTCGTACTGTCAATGAAGCCCGCTGTGTAGGGCGAGACGTACGACGAATCATACAGATAGACCTTAGCACCCGCTGCCGGGCCGGACGAGGCGAGGTACACGGTGCCTGAGACGGTGATTGCCCTGCCGGCAATTGCAAAGCAGCACAGAGCGACCAGAAGTAAGGAGAGATGTTTCATGGCTTTCGGATTTGGAAGTAAAGGATGACGAATGCGGCACCTTGTCGTAAAAGTGATTGATTAATAGACTACGGGAGCATGCATTTAGTTAGGATGAAAAAAAAATTCCCGCAGCATTTTTTAAACACGGCGGGAAAGGCAAAATGCAGCCACCCTACATCCCCAGCTTCAGTGGCACGCCGAGCGTTTTCAGCAGGCCCGCCTTCAGGCCCATCCAGACGAAGTTGAAAAAGTTGCCCTCCTTGGTTCGGTCCAGCGAGAACTCCGGCTGCCGAAGCTTACCCTTTGATGGGTTATTGTCTTTTACGAAGAGGCTGTTTGCAATCGTCCGGGTGATCTTCTTGCCTTTGAGTCGCCCGCTCTGATCTTCCTTTGTTTTCAGCGGCTCTATGTGGAGGTCTGTGTAGCGGGCGCTCAACCGGCCATTCACCCAATCATTGTTGCCGGCGATATGTGCAGTTGCCTCCTGCAGATCTCCGCCCGTGAAACGCACCAGCCCCATGCCTTCCGAAAAGGGATTTACGGCGTCATGGCTCATAGCGCCCATAGTCAGATCTGCGGTAAACGCGCCCTTACGGTTGCGGCTCAGTGCAAGCAGGAAGTCGCCGGTCATGGTAGCTGCATTCATCAGGCGGCAGCTGCCCCGCAATCGCGCGTCGGGATGCTTCTTTATTTCCCCGGCCATGTTGCTTACGCCTTCCGCCACCGCGTTGATCGCGCTAAACGTGAGCCTGCTCTGTACGCCGCTCCGTTTCGTCAGCTCGTCGTAGTTCAGCACCGCATTTTTGAGCGTCACACGCTTCAGCGACACATTTAGCCCCGCATCTGCCAGCATCTGCTGCGGAAAATTATCTCGCTTAATTTCTGCGCTTGCGGGCATTCTCTGGTCCAGGTACACGTTGATCGTTGCATCATCCAGCTCCACTTCGTCTGCCAGGAGCGATTCCCCGTGGACGGCCGCCCACCAGTCCGTGCCGCGCAGGTGCAATGCGGGCAGCTCTATGTCATACACCTCTACCTGCTCCTTCTGAAGGCGGAGAAAAGCCTCGCGACCGCTGTGCGGCTTTAGCGTCAGGTTCCTGATGTCCAGCTGCTGCTCCCCGCCGGAAATTCTGATCGCCCCGATTCCCAGATCGTAGTTACTCGCTCCTACCGGCAGCCTGATATCCCCGGCCTCCAGCAGCAGCTGCTTCGCAAACAGGAATCGGGTTTTATCCAGCTCTGCGGCAGAGTCTATCAATACATTGCTCAGCGCCACCGAGACGTCTTTGTACACTTCTTTCCTGCCGCCGCTCCGGTCGGTGATGTTGCTGTGCATTAGGGCGACGCTGTCTATTGCCAGTCGGTCAAGCTGGTTATTGAGGCGCGCAAATAAGGACTTGCCTTTGGCTGCAGCACGTTCATCTGCATTGTAGGGCTGGCGCTGGTGATGCACCACAACATTGGCCCCGTCGCACACAATAGCCCGCACGTGCATATCTCTTCTGTTCAGGATGTCCGCAAGGTCGATGCCGCTGATCCGCAGGCTTTCCAGCTCCAGTTGAAAGATGTCGTCGGGCAGCTTCTTTTGCTCGTGCAGGGCGCGGATGGCGTTGCTATCGGGGTAAAGCCCCACCCCTTTCAGGACAATCGTTCCCGACGCAATGTCGGTGAGCAGGGAGTCTATGCGCAGCTTGTACAATCCTTCGGAGCCTTCCTGCACCAGTCCCTGCAGCCTGGCGATTGTGGCGGGGCGCAGGTCAAGAGGCGTCCGCTCTTTCTGCGCGATAGGGATGGCATCAGCAGGCCGCGCGTTCCAAAGCAGCCTGCGCTTGGCATACCAGACTCCACTGGCTGCCAGCAGCAGTATTGCTGCGATAATGATTGCCGCCCGGGATGTATTGGTCATGTCGCCGGATCAGGGCATTAAAATCCAGGCCATCACACCCCCTTTCGCGCCTGCCAGCTGATCACCGCCAGGCCCAGCGCGCTTCCTATTTCCACGATCATCCCCCTGCCATGAGATAATTCGCCGCCGGCCAGTGCTGGATTTTACCCAGCGCGCCCAGAAAGATCAGCACTGTGGAGACAATCAGCAGGAGCAGCAGCAGGGAGCGCATCAGTGGTTCTTTGAAGCTAAGATAGCCCGCGGTGGCCTACATTTACGCCCCTAACCACTATCACATGGCTCACGGATTACTGCAAGGCAAGAAAGGCATCATTTTCGGCGCGCTGGATGAGCGCTCTATCGCATGGAAGACAGCCCTGCGCTGCCACGAGGAAGGCGCCCAGATCATCCTCACCAACGCCCCTATTGCCCTGCGCATGGGTAAGATTAAGGAACTCGCTGCCGCATGCGGCGATGCCCCCGTTATCGGTGCCGACGCCACTTCCAACGAAGACCTGGAGAAGCTCCTCAATGAGGCCATGCAGCACTTCGGCAGCAAGGTGGACTTTGTCCTCCACTCCATCGGCATGAGCCCGAACGTGCGCAAGTCTATCCCATACACGGAGACTTCTTACGAGAACTTCCACAAAACCCTGGACATCTCTGCCCTCTCCCTGCACCGCCTCCTGCAATCCTGCATGAAGCTGGATGCCATCAACGAGTGGGGTTCTGTCGTGGCCCTTTCCTACATCGCCGCGCAGCGCACCTTTCCCGGCTATAATGACATGGCTGATGCCAAGGCCCTCCTGGAAAGCATCGCCCGCTCCTTCGGCTATTACTATGGCTTTGCCAAGAAGGTCCGCGTCAATACCGTTTCTCAATCGCCTACCGCTACTACTGCCGGCTCGGGTGTCGGCGGCTTTGACGCCTTCTTCTCTTATGCCGACAAGATGAGCCCCCTTGGCAATGCGCCTTCCGACGACTGCGCCGCCTTTACCACCATGCTTTTCTCCGACTTCACACGCATGGTCACCATGCAGAATCTCTTCCACGACGGCGGCTTCTCCTTCACCGGCGTCTCCACGCCCCTCGTTGAGGAGATCCAGAAGGCCGCCGGCCAGCAATAATCCGCCGCCGCAAGGCGTTTGAGCACCCGTATGATGCAGGGTTTCCGTTTTCTTCTTCCCGCTATTGCCGCTGCTGTTCTAGCCTGCCCCGCCCGCGCGCAGGTCACCGGCGGGCAGCACGCCTTTGAGTTTCTGCGGCTGCCGCAAAGCCCCCACATCTCCGCCCTCGGCGGCATTAATGTGGGCAATCCTGCGCAGGAGGTGTCTCTGGCCCTGCAGAATCCTGCGCAGATGCGGCCTGCCCTGCACAACCAGCTCTCCCTTTCTTACAACAGCTATTACGCCGGCATCTCTGTTGCCAACCTCGCCTACGGGTATCACATTCCCAGGCTCGCCAGCACCTCCTTTATCCTCGGCATTCAATACCTCAATTACGGCTCTTTTGACATTGCCGACAATATCGGGAATGTGCAGGGCGCCTTTCGCGCTACCGACTTTGCCGTCTCCATCGGCGCGGCCCATGCCTACGGCGAGCGCTGGCGCTATGGCGGCGCCCTGAAGCTTGCTTATTCCGCCTACGGCGAAAAGGTGGCCGCCGGGCTCATGGGCGATGCGGGCATTACCTATACGGATACCGGCAACCTCTTCACCTTCGGCGCAGCCGCCAAGAATATCGGCTTCATGCTGCAGCACTACGCCGGCTCCGAGGCCGAGGTGCTGCCCTTTGACCTGCAGCTCTCCCTCACCAAGCGCTTTGCCCACCTGCCCCTCCGCCTCATGGTTACCGCGCACCACCTCTATGAGTGGGATGTGCGCTACAACAACCCCGCGGATATTGAGACTTCTTCCCTCCTCGGCACCGCCGATTCCTCGGCCCTCACCAATTCTTACTTTGCCGATAAGCTCTTCCGCCACTTCATCTTCGGCGCGGAGCTGGTGCCTGGCGGCCGCCTCACGCTCGGGGTCTCCTACAACCACCTCCACCGCGGCGAGCTGGCGCTCAAAGACAAGGGCGCCCTGGCGGGATTCTCCTTTGGCGTGGGCCTGCACCTGGATAAGTTTCAGATACACTACGCCCGCTCGTACTACCACATTGCCGGGGCCTACAATGAGTTTGGCCTCACGATGAGCCTGGGCAAGATCACCGGCATAGGCCACGCCACCGAGCGCTGGGGCTGGAATGCGGATTACAAGGAGAAGGCCCTTTAGGGCGGGGATGGCGGCGCTTCATCCCCGGGTGTGGCCCGGGGTTATTATGAGATTCATCCCCTTCGGGGACGCCCATTCGCCGCAGAGGCCCGTCCCCGTAGGGGGCGAATGGCTGAATGGCCCCGGGCCGCGCCCGGAGGAAACGATGCGGGCGGAAAAGGATTCCAGCTTAAAAAACGAGGCTACTTTGGCACCGGCATCCGTTCCACGGGGCCTGTCAACCATTACATCGGCTATGTAGGCCATTACATAGCCGATGCGCGAGCATACATAGAGCATGTCATGTCTTACGGAGGCTATGTAACTGCTTGAATTGGCATTGCAACAGTTTACATTGCCATTGTAACGGCTTACATTGGCATTGTAACAACTTACATTGGCTATGTTACGGCTTACATTGACTATCGGATAGCTTACAATGGCAATGTAATAGCTTACAATGGCAATGTGCCAGTATGTGCTCCCACTAAAATGAAAAAGGGAAGAACGCGGTGGCGTTCTTCCCTTTTTTGATGGATGACTGTCGGATTACTGGCCCTCGGTGCTGCCGGAGGCGTCGGTGCTGTTGCCGTTCACCTTGTCAAAGTCAAAGAGGAGGGAGAAGCGGAGGGTGTTGGAGAGGGGATTGCGGGTGCCGGAGGAGGAATTGCCGGGAATGAGGTAGGCTGCGTTGAGGGTAAAGATGTTGTAGCGCGCGCCGAGGCCTACGGTGAAGTATTTGCGGTCGCCCTTGGTCTTGTCTTCGTAGAAGTAGCCTGCCCGCACGGCAAACTGGTCCTGATACCAATACTCAGCGCCGAGGGAGAAGTTGATTTCCCTGAACTCTTCGGAGCCGCCGCCCGGAGCGTCGGAGAAGGAGCCGAGCACGCCGCTCACGACGGTCTTCTCGGGGTAGTAGTATTTAGGGGTGCTGCCGGTAGAGGAGTCAAGGGGCGTAGGCACGAGCAGCTTGTTGATGTCCAGCGCGAAGGTGATCTTGTTGTACTCATCAAACTGGGAGGTATAGGCCGCGCCGATACCGAGGTTGATGGGAATAAAATCCTTGCGCACGGAGGAGTAGGACATCTTGCCACCCAGGTTGGAGATCACGGCGCCAAAGGAGAAGGTGCGCTTCTGGAATTCGTTGATCTCGCGGGTTTTGGTGTAGTAAAGGCCTACGTCTGCGGCGGCAGTGTTGCCGGGCTTGTAATCCGCACCCTGCGAGCCGGAGATACCGGTGGCAATGGCGGAGTGGATGTAACGGAGGCCGACGCCTGCGGAGAGGTAAGGAGAAAGCTGGCGCGCATAGCCGACGTCAAAGGAAAACTCGCGGGGCTTGCCGGTGCCGGTAGGGTTGGCGTTGATGTCCACGTAGTTGATGTCGCCGAGGGAGAAGTAGCGGAGGGATGCGGAGACGGTCTGAGCGCTGCCTTCCTTCCCAAACTTGGCATAGCCGGCAATGTAAGCGAGGAAGATGTCAGGCACCAGGTCCTTAAGCCAGGGCGTGTAGGTAGCGGAGACGCCAAAATTCTTGGTAGCGAAGGGGAGCTTGCCGATGTTCCAGAACTGCGCGTTGGCATCTGGGGTAAGGGCAATTCCAACATCGCCCATGCCGCCGCTGCGGGCATCGGGAGAGATGCGCAGGAAGGGAACAGCAGTGGTAATGGTATTGATGCTGGAGCCGTCAATATTACTCTTCTGGGCGGAAGCGGGCAGCGTGGCCGCGCTAAGGATACTTAATCCAATTACTGAAAAACGTTTGAACATTATTCGGAACTCAGGTGTATGATTTATGGGGAATGAAGGCGTGCAAATGTAATCGTTTGCCTGCCGTAGTACCCCGCTCTAACGGACAATAACGAGCTTTTGGTATGCAGTGCCGGAGATGGCCTTATCAGTAGTGAGCATAAGGCGGTAAGGATAAACACCGGATGGCAGGCGGGCGCCGTGGCTATCGGTGCCATCCCATATTAATTCATTGCTGTGGCTGCCGGCGGCGGTAAATGTCTGCTCCAGCATGCGGACGAGCTGCCCGGATGTGTTGAAGATGCCAAGCTGCACGCTAAGCGCCTCACCGGGGTGGTTGTGCTCAAAGAAGAAATGCGTCTGGTCTATGAAGGGGTTTGGATAGTTGATCAGGTTGTCAATAACGAAGCCGCTGCCGCCGACGGTAAAGTGTACGGTGCCCTCGCCGGAGTTGTTATAGACATCCCAGGCCTTCACCCGGAAGGTGTGGACGCCATCGGCCAGCCCGCTGATGGGAAAAGACACATGGCCGCGTTGGTAGGTATTGGGCTCGGACTGGTAGTAGTCGTTGAGGATGTAAGGGTGAGACTCATCACCATCCAGTATAGCGGTGAGGTCGTGACCTACGCTGTTGCCCGACACATTGATGCCCGAGCGGTCAGAAAGCTGCACGTAAAGGAGCGTATTGGACCCGGTGACGCCGCCATCGCGGAAAAGGGTATCGCCGATGAATGGCTTCACAACGGGCGCGTCATTGTCCGGGAGCGCCCGGTCAAAGAAGCCGCCCACTACGATGCCGGTATCTGCGCCTGCGGCATCAGTAGTGCCGTTTTCGGCGTAGTAGGTAATCTTCCCGACGCCGTAGTCATAGTTCATATCCTTAGGAGCGATGAACGAGCAGGCGAAGCGGCCATTGATTACCGTAGTGAGGCCCTTAAAGATGATATTGTCGCGCATTTTATAGCTGCGGAAGTCGTTGTTTTCCTTGGTGTAGAGATTTATGACGCGCGGCTTGTCGTAGATGGTCACATAGGTGCGGCCATTAAAATCAGAAAGCAGCTTGCCGTTGATGTCTTCTACATGACCATTCAGCGTGTAAGCGCCCAGTGCCTGCATAGAGTCGGTACGCAAACCGGTATGGGCGGCGGTGATAGAATCGGTGCGGACATTGTGCTGCGGGAAGTCGGGCACAAGGGCAGGATCGCCAAGCAGAGAGAAGCGGTAGAAGTTGACCAGCGTGCCGGAGTTTACGCCGTGCAGCTTGTAAGTCTCATTTTTCCCTTCGCGAATGGCATCGCCAAAAGTAGGCCAGAGGCCCGCGGTGCGCCGGTACTGGCCCCGCAGGAATTGCTGATTGATATACCGGTTGTCTGTGCGATAGACCGGCCCGGTGGTAGTGAGCATCGCAATGACGCCGCCATCGCCCTTCAGGATAAGCGCCTCGCCGTTAGAGACATAGGCAGGGTTGTCGTAACGGGCATAGTCGCAGGTGGCAGTAACCATAAAGGGCATCTTGTCCAGGTTTTTCCACTGGCTGAAGTCTTCCTTGGTCAGGACGCGCTCATGCGCGAGCGTGGTGGTGCTGCCGTGCCCTGTGTAATTAATGACGAATGTGCCCTTGTAGATCTGATCGTTGATGGCTTTATTGGCGTCGGGACAGCGCTCGCCGCCAGGGGTAGAAACAAAAGGAAGATTGTCTAAGTAGATTTTGAAATCGCTGGAGTAAGGTGTAGAGAAGTCGGTTATGGACGCGGCATCTTCCGCGTCCACCAGATGATCTCCGGCGCCGTCTTCATTGTCGCCGACGAAGGTGTTGGCAATGCGCCAGGGGCCGAGCGTTGCATTACTCTTGTAATGAATGATCTTGGCAACGGCAGCCTCTGCATCGGTAGCAGTAGCTACTGGTATGCGACCTACACCGATGTCGAGCGTATTGATGGAATCGTAGTCGCCGATGTTTTCATTATCATCCAGAAAGCCAAAAAAGTCGTCCACCGTAAAGCTGTAGCCGGCTACCACGCTCTCATTGGATTCGTAGGTAGGCACATAGTTGGTGTTATTGGGGAGCCTGTTCTTATAGTCATAAGAGGCGTCACCGAAAAGCAGCAGGTAGTGAGGCATGCGGGCGGTATCGGTGCCGGCATTCAGGTAGAAATACCGCATCATGTCGCGGATGCCGCCGATGTCCTGCGCGCCCGAGGAAAATTCGTTGTATACCTGCTGCGTGGTAGCTACCAGCACTCGCATACCGTCGTGCTGCCGGTGATAATCGGCCAGCTTATTGGCCGCGGTCAGGAAATCAGGGTGCGTAACGATCACAAGTCTGGGCGCATCGGCGGCGTGCAGGTTCTGAGCCTCCACCTTGCCAATAACTGCCGGCGTGGCAAAGCTGCTTCCGTCCAGGGCCACAAACTCGTGCAGTGCCGAAGCGCTTTGAGTGAAACTGTACACACTGCCACCAGCCAGGCTGCCTGCCATGCGTTGCGGCTGCAGGGGATTCGTAATGTCCCAGACCTGAGTAGCGGAGCTTGCCCCGGCTACGCTATAAGCCGCCACAGCACCCGGCGCCACACTGCGCCAGTCACGAAAGGTAAAATTGCCGCCCGAAAAAGAAATTGCTCTCCGCCAGTTGAGCTCAATAAAGCCCAGGTAGGCGAGGTCTTCATTTTGCAATGGAGAATAAGTCAGGTGAAAACTCGCAGTGGAAGCATTCAGCGGACGCACGCCCTCCAGAAGCCAGGGGTCCACCGGATTATCGTCCTCGCCGAGCGTAACGCCTCCATAGCCGTATGCACCCAGCGCAGCACCATTAAGGGAAATGGCCATCTGCGTGCCGGAGGAAGTAGTACGGCCGGCGGTACGCACACGTATGCTCACAGAATCAGCATTGCCGCCGAGCGGGAAATTAAAGTCGCGGGAAAGCTGCCCCTCAGAGCCGTAGCCGAACTGCTCTCCCCACCACTCCTTGCCGAGTTTGCCGGGATTGTATTTGTCCGTCTCGTAAGCGGCATAATCGTTGAAGCTGGTCACACTCACTGTCGGACTTCCAGCCGCGGGCGCGTTGTTTATCCGTAAACCGGCCCCGGCGTCAAAGGAGATAAAGTAGTAGCTGCTATCTGCGTATAGGTGCTTGTAGTGAATGAAGCGCTGCCGGACGCTGTCCTTGTCCCAGCGCATAGGGCCGGGCGCGTAGAAAGCAATAAAATCGCCATTGCCCAAAGTGCCATCGCCGCCGTCAGATACCCAAAGCGCGTTTTCCGTAAGGTCCAGCGGGCGCTGCACCTTATTGTTTTCAGAGAGCATGGCGCCGCCATTGCCAACCAGGCGGATATCAGCGGAATTGACGCTTCCGGAAACGCCAAGCGATTGCACGAAGGCATAGTCCATCTTATAAACGCCTCTGGCAGGCACCGCGATCTTATACCAGGTACCGGAGGCGAGCGGGCTTGCACTCACGGCCGTCTTTGAAACGGCAAAAGGGCGGGTGCCCTGCGCGCCAGCCGCTGCGGCCGCATCCGGAACATCCAGAGAAAATGATTTAAGGAGCTGATAGCCGCCATCCGCGCGAAGGCTGTAGGCAGGAATGCGAAGGAGCAGAAACGGCTTTTTGCGCTCCACCCCGTGGCGGAGGCTGAAATGCTCCGGCACATCGGTAGCTACATCCTTAGGCAATCCGCTGACCGGGCCGAAAATGGGCTGAAGCAGGTGAATGTCTGCAGCCGCGCTTTCCGGCAGATCAACCTGCTGCACCACATAGCCGCCAAAGATGGCACCCGGAGAGACCTGATAGGTGCGCACCGAGGCCAGGGCGGGCGCAGCGGCAGCTGATAACAGTAAAAGGTTGCGGAAAAAATGCTTCATTGCAATGATAAAGGGGAATAGTGCGGGTATCACAAAAATACGCATGAGCAGGCCCTAAAGCTTGCCATCCATATAATGATAACGATAAAACGCAGCACATCTGACATTATTATGAAAGGCCGGCGAAGTGAAAAAACCAGCCTTTAACCGCAAGAAAATTTTTCCAGCTTGACTTTTCAGAAAAAGTGCTCTATCATTGTAACGCTTTTAACAGCTTTTCACAAACTACTTTCCATTCTTGATGATGATGAAAAGAACGATTGTTGGCCTGAGCGTGCTGTGCCTCGGCGCGGCTTCCGTGCTCAGCTCCTGCTCCAATCCAAATAAGTCCACGGCCAATTCCGACAAAACCGGCTGGGACTATAATGACTCTAAGCTCGGCGGCTTTGACGTAACGAAATATCCGGGTCAGCAGACAGGTCCGGGGCTTACGTTCGTTGAGGGCGGTCGCTTTACCATGGGTCAGACCGAGGAAGATCTCGTGATTGAGCGCAACAATATTCCGCGCACGGTCTCCGTGTCATCATTCTATATGGACGAGACGGAAGTAGCCAACGTTCATTACCGTGAGTACGTGTATTGGATGGGCCGGACTTACGGCTCTGACTATCCGGGACTTGTGGCACGCGCCCGGCCGGACTCTACTGTTTGGCGCCGCGCTTTACAGTATAATGAGCCGCAGGTGCAGTACTATTTTCAGCATGCCGCATACAATTACTATCCGGTTGTTGGTGTTAACTGGTATCAGGCCAATGAGTATGCCAAGTGGCGCTCTGACCGTGTAAATGAGTACATCCTCATGAAGCGCGGCGCCCTAAAGAAAAACCCGAATCAATCCAATGAGGACGTGTTTAACACGGAGACTTACGTCTATGGCCAGTACGAAGGCATCACTGGCGCGGGTAAGAAGCGCGACCTTGATCCGAACGGGTCCAAGACGCGTAACTACAACTACTCTGACGGCCTCCTGCTGCCTAACTACCGCCTGCCAACAGAGGCTGAGTGGGAATATGCTGCGCTGGGCCTGATCGGCAACAATCCGGAAGCGGAGAACAAGCGCCGCCGTGGTGAGGAAGTTATCACTGACCGTAACATATATCCATGGGGTCCGAAGGAAGGCAGCCGTTATGGCTTACGTAATTCTTATCAGGGTGAGTTCCTGGGCAACTTCAAGCGTGGCCGTGGCGATGTAATGGGTGTAGCTGGCGGCCTGAATGATAATGCTGACCGTACCGCGCCAATCTTCTCTTATCGTCCGAATGCGTTTGGTCTTTACAACATGGCCGGCAATGTGAGCGAGTGGGTGCTTGATACGTATCGCCCTGTAACCCGCGATCAGGAAGACTTTGCGCCGTTCCGTGGTAATGTGTACGATGGCTACCGCCGCCTTGCTGAAGACAATTCTCTTGAGGAAAAGGACAGCCTCGGTAATATCCCTAAGCGTTTGATAGCTGACTCCGAGCTGGTGCAGAATCCGTACAATCCTGTGCGCACTCCTGATCTGCGCGACTTCCGCGATGGCGACACCGTAACCAATGCTGCGTCTTACGACTTTGGCAAGACTACCCTCATCAGCAATGACGCTAAGGTGATTAAAGGCGGCTCCTGGAATGATCGTGCTTACTACATGAGCCCCGGCACACGCCGCTTCATGCAGGCCAACCAGTCTTCCGCTACACTCGGCTTCCGCTGCGTGATGGACCGCCTCGGTTCGCCAAACGGCCAAAACAGCGAGTCAGCAGGCAATTACTTTGGCAAGAACGGTGGCAGCCGCCGCAAGTAATCCGGCTTACATCATCAAATAAAAATTCCCCTCTGCCCCAGGCAGGGGGGAATTTTTTTAGCCTGCAGCCTCTGATCTCTCTTGTATTTCTATATTGCTTCGTCTTGCTCCAGCTCAATTCATACGCAGTCTCACTGCCATTTCAATATCCCTTTACGATCGCTAAGGGTACGAAAACGGAGCAGCCGGCACTGCTCGTCTCCCTCGGCTTCGGTAAGCTTTTGGGTTGGGGAGAAGCACCCGCAATCCGCTACTACGATGTGACTGTGGACGGCATGGCAGAGGCGTTGACTAAGGTGAAGAGCGTTATAGAGCGATATTCGCTCACCGACCCGCAGCGCTTCTGGCACTTTTTGCACCACCTCCTTCCGGGCCAGAATTTTCTCATTGCAGCTTTGGATATCGCCGGCTGGGATCTTTTTGCGCAATTGCGCAGGCAACCGCTTTACACCGCGTTAGGACTAAGCCGCAGCGCCCCGAAGCTGAGTGATTATACAGTAGGCATTGATAGCGCCGAAGCGATGACCGCAAAGCTCCGCGCGCATCCATCGGCGGCTTATAAGCTGAAGCTCGCGCGGCCGGATGATATAGATCTTGTACAGGCCTTGCGCGCAGCCACAACTGCTCCGTTTCGCATAGATGTCAATGAAGGATGGAGCTACGATGATGCAGTGCGGCTTCTGCCCGAGCTGCACCGCCTTGGCGTCACATTGCTGGAGCAGCCATTGCCCAAAGACCAATGGGAAGAAATGGCAGCCCTCAAATCAGAGTCGCCTATACCGCTGTTTGCCGATGAGGCCTGCGTGCTGGAAAACGACGTCGCGAAGTGCGCTGCTGCTTTTCACGGCATCAATATCAAGCTCACTAAATGCGGCGGCATCACGCCTGCATTGCGCATGATACGGGAGGCGCGGCAGCTGGGCTTGCAGGTAATGCTCGGCTCTATGAACGAAAGCAGCGTCGGAACAGCGGCGCTTGCTCATCTTTC
Source organism: Chitinophagaceae bacterium (assembly GCA_965246765.1). GTDB lineage: Bacteria > Bacteroidota > Bacteroidia > Chitinophagales > Chitinophagaceae > UBA1952. Next base: position 284,422 of record CBDFFJ010000003.1, on the reverse strand, counting down.
TGCCGCGGCAGATTTTCTGGATTGCGATGGCCCCTTGCTCCTTGCCGGCGACTATGCCGACGGTCTGCAATGGAGCGAGGAGGGCGGCCTGCCTTATTATATCTCCGTCGGCCACCAGCCAGGCTTAGGCATTGCTATGCTTCCGGGATGGCAGCAGCATGTACTACCTCGCCCGGCATGATTAACTTTCCCATTCAATCCGGTAAAGCTTGAGCCATATCAAATACGAGTGCCGGCACAACGTGTCGCTGCGTGGGCACAATACCTTCGGCATGGACGTATCGGCGGGGGCATTGCTCCGGCTGACAGACGCGGAGCAGCTGCCTTCCATTGCAATCGATGATCGTCTTCCGCGACCCTTTCATGTGCTCGGCGGCGGCAGCAATGTGCTCCTTACCGGCGACGTAGCCGGCACCATCATCCTGAACCGCATCGGGGGAATATCCCTGATCCATGAAGATGCGGAAGCTGTGCAGCTGCGCGTCGGCGCGGGAGAAGTATGGCACGACCTGGTGCTGCACGCCATCGGCAACGGCTGGGGCGGAATAGAAAATCTTGCGCTCATTCCCGGCACAGTCGGCGCCTCGCCGATACAGAATATCGGCGCTTACGGCGTGGAGGTAAAGGACACGATTGCGGCAGTATCAGCCTGGGACTGGTCCGCTAAGGCATTCCGTACATTTTCCAACGCAGATTGTGGCTTTGGGTACCGCGACAGCATATTCAAAAACGTGCTGAAAGATCAGGTTGTAATAACCGCCGTCACTTTTCAGCTTAGCAAGCAGCCCGTGCTACGAACCGATTACGGCGCTATCCGGGATGAGCTGCGCGACATGAGCGCGGAGGCTTCGGTGCAGAGCGTCGCGCAGGCCGTCATCAACATCCGACGCTCCAGGCTGCCGGACCCGGCGATAATTGGCAATGCCGGCTCTTTCTTTAAGAATCCCACAATCTCCGCAGAACAGTTTGATGCCCTCAAAGGCCAGTTTCCAGCTATTCCCTCCTACCCTGCCGGTGCGGGATGGGTCAAGGTGCCCGCAGCCTGGCTGATTGAGCAATGCGGCTGGAAAGGACATCGCAGCGGCGACGCCGGCGTTCATGCCGCCCAGGCGCTGGTGCTCGTCAACTACGGCAGTGCCAAGGGCAGCGACATCTGGGATCTGTCCTCCCAAGTGCTTGCATCCGTTGCGAACCGTTTTGGGATAACGCTGGAGCGTGAGGTGCAGGTGTGGTAACCTGGCGCTAAGGCTCCTCTGTGTCCTACCACTGTTCCGCTCCGGTCTTGCGCATGTCCACCACCCGCCATTCCAAACCCTGCTGGTAGAGCACGACTGCGCCTGCCGGCAATGGCCGCTTCAGCGTAAGCTCGTAGTAGTGAGACGGGTCTTTAAAATGCACTGAAAAGAGATCATGCTCGTAGTCGGTCGCCCCGAAGCCGCCGCGCCACCACCAGGTGCCCCATTGGTTCAGCGTTACGGCCATGTGCAGGCTGTCGGTCACTACTACGTGCGCGCCGTCCCATATATTTTGCATATTGTAGCCGGCCACGTCATACACTGCGCCCTTTGGCCGTCTGCCGAGCATCAGCTCCATATGGTCGGGTAATTCAGACGGCGACTGCGACTGCACGATGCCGATGCCCCGGTAATTCGCGGGCAGGTTCAGCAACAGCACCACAGGCGCGTCGTTCCAGATGAATTTATCCTGAACCGCCCAGAATACTTTAGTTGAATGCCGCCACTGCATCACCAGAAAGCCCGTCAGCGCCAGCATCGTCAGCAGGACGGCGCCGTACAGCACGAAGCCCGCGCGGCGCCGGCGATCCCAGATCCACGACAGCCCTATCGTCACCAGCATGAACTGGAAAAAGGCCGTGAAGTACAGATAACGGTCATTCTCAACAATCATCAGCGTAGGCGGTATAAAATGCAGGATGATGCCCAGCGAGATCAACGAGCAACCCAACCAAAAGGCCGCAGCCCGGGACCGGGCAGACCAATGCGGGTAGCGCCTGTATGAGTAAACGGCCAGCCCTGCCATGGCAACCAGCGCAACTACTCCGCCCGCCTTCCCGCCCAGGTACTCATATACCACATGACGAACCCCGTCCGGGAACAAGCGGCCCATAAAAAACAGATGAAACTCGTAGCTCCACACCCGCCCCATCACAGTAAGCAGAGAATCGTCGCCGGGCGAAGTATAGGCGCTATGGGATATCCAAAGGCCGTAAGTCACCCGATAGGCAATAAGATGGACGCCAAGCATGGCCATTTGCGGCGCAAAAAGGTGCAGCAGCGTTCTGCGCGTCATGAACGGCGATGCGATACCTGCGCGCAGGTAGGCAATGCTGAGCAGCAAAACCAGCAGCGGAACGGTGTACCATATCTCCAGCGTAAATGTGAGCGGCGCAAAAAGCAACAGGCTACGCCATACGTAACGGCTGCCGCCGCCCATCAGGTAGCTGCGGGTCCAGGCCAGCAGGCCTAAAATAGCCGACATCCCTGCCAGGTAATGATAGCACGCCTTCCACATCACCACCTCAGTCATGGCCGGGTTGAAAAGCACAAGCGCCGTGCCCGCTGCCGCTATCATACCCGCATGGCGCAGGCCGAAGTCTCTCATAAGGGCCTTCGCAAAGCGAAACAGGAGCAGGCCATTCAGCGCATGCAGGCCGGTAAAGAGCAGAAACCAAAGAATCACACGCACACCGAAAAGCGCGGTGAGCACGTAAAGCTGAAACTGCGTAACCTGATACAGAGACTGTATCCCGGCAAAAGACCGGTTCATCACGGTCCAGAAAGGCAATTTATTATAATAGTAAAGCCATCCCTCAAAATCCTGCTGATACCCTCCCCTCCATGCCGGCAGGTAAAGAAGCGTAACAGTTATCCAGAGCAGCAGCCAGAGCAATACCGGCCGGTTTGCAATGCGCTGAAGGCGTTGTAGAAACATGGCGGCTGTAAAGATGCAGGCGAAACGGCTGCGAACGATGTCGTCAAAGCCGGAATTGGCTCGCTGCTTCTCGCCTCCAATTGCCTGAGCGCTTCAGATACTGCACACCTGCTGCCGCATAAACGTGGCGGAACTGTTATATGGCGAAGGCTTCTGCCAGTGGATCAGGCATCATTTAAGGTGTTTTTGCGTAGGGAGTAGCTTAAAACTGTGTGTATAAAAACAGAATTTGTGTGCTTGATGAAGAAAATTGAAATTTTTCGCCCTGTGTCTATCAGGACCGTATAGGAACATATCAATTATTGGTGACGAAAATGCAGTCAAGCAGCCGCACAGAGTTATTGACCATGCATCACTATTCGATTAGCTTAAGTCCCGCAGATTCCGGCCATTGCAGATCCTTGTGCATCCTGTAGCTGCTGCGCATCACCTGCAAGCCATAACCCTAAAGCTCCTCCACCGCTTCCGCGAAGCGTTTCCCCAGGGCCCGCTGCCCGGCGGCGTCCAGATGGATGCTGTCCAACCGCATGCCCAGGTCGTCTGTGGGGATGAGGTGGATGTCGCTGAGCGCGGCGGCTGTCTGGCGGATGCCGGCGTTCACGCCGTCTTTGTAGGGCTTCGCGCACCAGCGGGGCAGCAGGGCTATGTAAAAGGGGAGGGCGGGCATGCCTGCATCGCGCGCAGCCGGCGGATGAAGGTGCTGAGGGCCTGCCCGTAGGCGGCAGCGCTCACGGCGTCGTCGGCATCGCCCTCGCCCTGCATCCAGAGGAGGCCTTTTACGGGGCCGCTGGCCGCCCCCGCGCGGGCGCGGCTTACGAGGTTGGTGTAGATGCCGAGGGAGTCGCCGAGCCAGTGCTTCATGGCGGTGCTGGATACGGAGCACTGAATGAGGCCGACGGCGGTTTGCGCGGGCAGGTGGCGCAGGAGCTCGCCGCCGAAGGAGTGGCCGCAGTCCAGCCCGGCCAGCCAGCCCTGGTAGAGCTTGTTGGGCTCGCTTTTGAGCATGTAGTGAAAGGCGTCGTCCATCTCCAGCAAGCGGGGGTCGGTGGCGGTGTCTTCGGGGGCTACGATGCCCCGGCCGGCCATATTGCTTTGCCCGGCCATGATGAAGCTGAGGGTATCGGCCACCGGCGCCTGCGCGGCCTGGTGGTTGCAGGAGGCGGTACAGAACAGCAGCAGGAGGATTGTAAAGGAGATGACTGGCCTCATGTGGGTGGCTTTTTGAAAGATCTGCATTGCTGCGCAAGATGCGTCTGCCGGCAAGACTGGCAGCGGGCGCAAAATGTTAGGGTCTAACGTGGGCGTGCGCTTAATATTTTGGGGCCGTGTGTTTCCTGCGGCGGGGCTTGCAGCGCATAAGGCATAATTTGCGGGCAGCCTATGCCTTCTGCTACTCCGCACCATGCCGCTGCCCGTCCCGGCGCTCTGGCGGAGCGCTGGCTGCTGCCGGTGCTGGCTTTTCTCTTCGCCGCCATCATGATCCCCGGCCTGCGGGGCGTGCGCATTGACATGGATTGCTGGGAGCGCTGGGCGGTGTATATCCACAGAAACGGTTTGGGGAATGCCTATGGCAGCGGCACCAATTATCCGCCGCTGTATCAGTATGTGCTCTGGCTCTTTGGGTGGATGGCGGGCGGTGAGGAGGCCATTGTGCGCTACAGCGGCTACCTGCGGCTCGTCACGCTGGCAGCGGAGTACTGGGGCCTCTGGACGGTGTACCTGTGGACGGGAAAGCGGCAGCCCTACACCACCATCCTGCTCTGCTCGCTGCTCAACGTCGCTTACAGCTACGATACTATGATCTGGGGGCAGGTGGACGGGTTGCTGGCCGCGCTGGCCGCCGCCTGCCTGTACCAGGGCTGGCGCGGGCGTTGGGTGTGGAGTGCCGTCCTGCTGGTGCTGGCCCTGAATATGAAGCTGCAGGCCATCGTATTTGTTCCCCTCTGGGGACTGCTAATGATGGGCTGGCTGCACCGCGCCGACGGCTGGCGGAAGGTGCTCGTCATTATTCCTGCAATGCTCGCAACCCAGGCGCTGCTGCTGGTTCCTTTTGCGACGGGCAAGAGCGGCGTAATGGCGGTGTGGCAGGCGGTGACGGGCGCGGTGGATACTTATCCGTCCATTTCGATGCAGGCGCACAATATGTGGTACCTCATTACCCGGCAGGCAGGCCCCGGCAACCCGGATTCGGTGCTCACCCCCATTGGCACTTATTACCATATCGGGCTGGTCAGCTTTGCCATTGGCCTGGCCATCGCGCTCTTTCCGGTGATGCGGCACACCTTTCAGACCCTCCGCCGCCGCGATACGCCGCCGCTCCCAAGGGAGACCATCTGGCTGTGCGCGGCGCTGAGCGTGCTGGTGTTTTTCTACTTCAACACCCGGATGCACGAGCGGTATTCGCACCCGGCCTTCATCTTCCTGACGGCTTACGCATTTTATACAGGCCGGGTCGGGCTTTACCTGCTCTTCAGCCTCGCGTTCTTCCTGAATATGGAGCGGGTAGTTACCTGGCTGATGATACCCAACTACGACACGCTCTTTTTTGACGAGCGCTTTATCGCGTCCCTGTTCGGCTTCTGCATCATAAGCATTGGCGTCACACTGTATCGCGGCAGGCCTTCTGCTGCAGAGGGCGGCTGACATGTGGCATAGCGCTTGCAGCTTCAAGTGTAAGCGGCGGCCTACTTTTACTCCATGTCATACCAAAACAGCGTTGAGCGCCTCCGTCGCATCATGGGCGAGCTAAGGACGCGCTGCCCCTGGGATAAGAAACAGACCATTGAAACCCTGCGCCAGCTGACCATTGAAGAGACTTATGAGCTGGCCGGAGCAATCACCGAAGGCGACTGGCAGGGCCTGAAGGAAGAAAGCGGCGACATCCTACTGCACCTTATTTTCTACGCGCTCATAGCCGAAGAAAAGGGCGAGTTTACGTTTGAGGACGTAGTGGAAGGCATCTGTAATAAGCTCGTTCAGCGGCATCCGCACATCTACGCCAGCACCGTCGTGCAAGACGATGAGGACGTGAAGCGCAACTGGGAGCAGATAAAGCTGAAGGAAGGCAAGAAGAGCATTCTTGGGGGCGTGCCGCCTGCCCTGCCGGCCATTGTAAAAGCGCTGCGCCTGCAGGAAAAGACCAAAACCGTGGGCTTTGAGTGGAACCACATAGGCCAGGTGGCGGAAAAAGTAGATGAGGAGCTGGCGGAGCTTTATGAAGCCGTTCAAGGCGGCAACCCGGCAGCCATTGAGGATGAAATGGGCGACATCCTGTTTGCCCTGATCAACTATGCGCGCTTCGCCGGCGTGGATCCTGAGGCGGCTTTAGAAAAAACAAACCGGAAATTCATCCGCCGCTTCCAGGGAATAGAAGCCCTCGCATCGGCCCGGGGAAAATCGCTGCAGGGCATGAGCCTGGAAGAGATGGACGCCATGTGGAACGAGATAAAAAAGGAGGAGCAATAGGCTATGCTGCGCACCCTGCTTCACTGGACTACACTTGCCGCTGCCATAGCTCTCTGGCTTCTGGCTGCCCGTGGCGTACGGAAGGAAGACGAGGGGCGCATGCCGCAGGCAATCGCCCGCAGCATACAGGCCGACCTGAGTGAGCGCAGTCTGCAAAGCGCCGCGCTTGACCGTCACAGCGCCGACGTACTTCAATGGATGGGCGCTGCTGATGCCGGCGACGACAGCGCCTGGGTTGCCCGGCAGCCTTATGAATTGTTCGCCTTTCGCGGCGATAGCCTGATTGCCTGGAGCACGGCTGCTGCCCTGCCGCCGGCGCAGATGAATGAGACAGGGCGCATTTACCAGCTTAACAGCGGCACTTACTACGGCTATCTCCGGCGTTTCAGCTGGCTGCCTGGGGGCGTCTCGCTAGCCATACTGTTCCCCATAGCGCAGCAATATCCTTTTTACAACGAGTATCTGCAGCCCTGCTTCGCCGCTTCGGAAGCAATAGACCCGCACATGGTGGTAGCCGATGCGCCCACCGCGGGCGCGGCGCCGCTCATAGCGCCCGATGGCCGGCGCATTGGCTGGGTGCAGCCGCCGCCCGTCGGCGACCTGCCCGAGCCTCCCGCCAACCGGATTGTATGGTGCTGGCTGCTGTCGCTGGTTGCACTGGCTACCTGGCTGCAGGGCTGGGCGTCTGCGCTGGCAAGGCGCGGCCGTTGGGGCCGGGGCGCGGCATTAGTCGTCTGCTCGGCGGTTGTGATACGGCTGCTGCTGCTGCATTTCGGGCCTCCGTTCCGCATTTCTGAGACCGAGCTGTTCTCGCCCCGGTTATATGCTTCCAGTTCCAGGCTGCCGTCGCTGGGCGATCTGCTGCTTTACGTTTTGGGCGTCGCCTGGTGCCTTCTGTTCATCGCGCCGCGCATTCAGCTTGTGCCTACAAAGGCTTCTCCCGCCATGCGTTGGCTGGCCGCTGTTCTTTGCGGCTGCAGCCTGTTTGGCGCGGGCATATTGTTCATCCGCGTCATCCGCAGCCTTGTGCTGGACTCGCTGATTGCTTTTGACAGCTCGCACCTTTCCGCGCTTACAGGGAGCTCTATGACAGGTCTGCTTATCGCCATACTGCTGCTGAGCATCCTGCTCATTATTGCCGGCGTCCTGCGCAACGCGCTCAGAAACGTCCTTCCTTCCTTTGGATCGCAGGCAGGAGCACTCTTGATTGGTGCGTTCCTGCTGTGGCTGCTCTTCCGGCAAGATCTGCTCCTGGCCTTCTATGGCATCGCCGCCCTTTGGCTGAGCATTGACGTGCTTGGCCAGCAGGTGACGCGCCTGCGCGGGGGCGCCGGCCTTTTCCGCGTGGGAAATATCTTCCGGAGCGTCGGGCACTGCCTCTTGCTCGCGATGCTGCTGCAGCATTACGGCCGCGTCCGCGAGGGGGAAACAAGGCGGGCCTTTGCCGAGCACATAGCCACCCGCCACGACGATGCGATGGAATACAACTTCGGCCAGAGCCTCACGCTTGTCCGGACCGACACGGCGCTGCAGCAATTCATGCGCCGCCCCAATCCCGTTTTACGCAAGGCGCTGGAGGAAAGGCTGGCTGCGCTTTACTTCAACAATACGCTCGCAGCTTATCAGGCTCAGGTTTACCTGTTCAATGCGGATGGCAAACCGGTGCTTAACCGGGATACTACTTCGCTTGATGCGCTGCAGAAGATCAGCCGGGAGTCCATACCCTCACGCACTGCTACAGACCTGTATTACCGCGAGGCTGCAACCGACGACCACATCTATCTGGCCCTGATGGACCTGGCAGACAGCGCCGGCAATATGCTCGGCGCCATGGGCATAGACCTGGAGCAAAAGAAGATCGTGTCGGAGACGGTGCTTCCGGAGCTGCTGCAGCCCGCCACTATCAACCAGGCAGAAAAGGCGGCAGGCTATGCCTACGCTATATATGCCGGCGGCAGGCTCGTGGCGCAGACCAGCGATTATCCGTTTCCGTTTTATGTGCCGCATGACCCCGCACGTGCTACCTACCATGAGCGGAAGGGTAATGACTTCTCCACACTCATCTACACGCCGGATGCCTACAGAAGCGTGTACGTATGGCGCCGCTTCGGGACACTGCCGGAAGTGCTGACGCTCTTTTCTTACCTGCTGCTGCTCCGCCTGATCCTCCTTGCCGCAGGATCCGCCTACCGGCACAGCGGCCATTGGCTGAGTCATCCGGATGAGGCTATCCGCAGCTTACGCGGCATCGGGCTGCGCCGGCGGCTGCAGCTTTCCATCATGGGCATCGTAGCCGTATCATTCATCGCAATCGGCATTGCGACAGTCCTCTTTCTGCGCCAGCAATATGACAGCTCCGGCAAAACGCGCCGACAGGCAATGATGCAGGTAGTGGTGCGCGCGCTGCAGCAATGGATAAAGGAACGAGACAGCGACAATGACCCCGCCCAGTGGCAGAAGGCGATCAGCAGCCCTGACTTCCGCTATTTTCTGGCCGGCCTGGCTGCTTCGCAGAAAATTGACATCAACTTATTTGACGCAGACGGACACCTTAGCAGCACCACACAGCCTGCCATCTACGACCAAAAGCTCCTCGCGCCTGTGATGCGGTACGAGGTGCTCCGGTACTTTGCCCCGCAGCCGAGATCGCTCACCACGCAGATAGAAAGCATCGGCGCGCTCCGGTACCAGAGCTGCTATGCGCCGCTTCGCGCTGAAGACGGAGCGATAGCAGCGTATGTCAACGTGCCGCTGTTTTACGCGCAGCGCGAGCTGGACGAGCAGATCTCCTCGGTAATGGTGACACTGGTGAACCTTTATGCCGTAGCACTACTGCTGTCGGGCCTGCTCGCCTACTTCACCACGCGCTGGGTTACACGGGCTTTTGACGTGATCATCCGGCAGTTCGGGCGCCTGAGCCTGCACCGGAACGACCTGCTGCAATGGCCTTACGACGATGAGGTAGGCATGCTGGTGGCCGAGTACAACAAAATGGCGCGTAAAGTAGAAGAGAGCGCTGCCCTGCTGGCGCAAAATGAGCGTGAGGGCGCGTTTCGCGAAATGGCACGCCAGGTAGCGCACGAGATAAAAAACCCGCTGACGCCTATGAACCTGTATGTGCAGCGGCTGCAACGCGCCATCAGGGCCGGCGAGCCGGACGTTGTGGCACTGGCGGGCCGCGTAAGCGAGGCGCTGCTGGAGCAGATCAATAATCTCTCGGCCATTGCTACCGAGTTTGGCGCTTTTGCCCGCATTGGTACGGCCCGGCCAGAGGCGGTGGAGCTTAGCGCTGTGCTGCGCAATGTCACGGAACCTTTTACCGCTAACGGCAAGGCGCAACTCAGCTATGAGGCTCCGGAAGGGACGGTATATGTAATGGCAGACCGGAGCGGACTGGTGCGCATCTTCACCAATCTGCTGCAAAACGCCGTGCAGGCTATCCCCGAGGGAGCGGCGGGCGTTATCTCTGTGCAGCTGACGACGGAAGCCGGCCATGCGCACATCCGCATCAGGGACAATGGCGCGGGCATTTCGCCGGAGGCGCAGGAAAAGCTATTCACTCCCTACTTCACCACCAAAAGCTCCGGCACGGGCCTTGGTCTTGCCATGACGCGCCAGATGCTGGAAGCCTGGGGCGGCGCTATCAGCTATGAGACTGCGCCGGGCGCCGGAACCACCTTTCTTGTCCGCATGCCGGCTACGGAGGCTGAGCCGGACCCGGACAAGCCTTAGATGTGCATAGTCCAGCCCAGCAACAACCAGCCGACCACGATCAGCGGCGCAGGGATGCGCGTAAACTGAAGCAGGCAAAAGGTAATGGCTATCACAACCAGATTGCTCCATTCAAAACGCGGAACGGAGATCGTCTGCAGCAATACGATGCCCGACGCCCAGATAATGCCCACTACAGCGGCATTGATGCCTTCCAGCGCGCGGAAGATGACCACATGCTGGCGCAGGTTATGATAAATCGGAAAAAGGAAGAAGAGCAGTAATGTGCTGGGCAGAAAAACGGCTATCGTGGCTATGAAGCATCCGCCTATCTGCCAGCCCCAGCCATAAGCGCTCAGGCTCAGCCCTCCCGCAAAGGCGCATACGGAGAACACCGGCCCCGGCACGGCCTGCACCAGGCCATAGCCCGTTAAAAGCTCCTCCGCCGACAGCCAGGCCGGGCGGTTAAGCGCGATCGGCCGCGTCACAAACTGGTAGAGCATCATTGGCAGCAGCGCCTGGCCGCCGCCGAACACGATTGCGCCGAAGCGGTAGAAGTTCTCAAAAAGATTGAAGGCGCGCCGGTGCTGCCAGTCGCCCTCCCGCGCCGCCTCCGACAGCACGCCGGCGATAAGGAATAATGCGGCAAAGAGCCAGAGATTCAGCCAGCGGATGGGCTTTGGCTTGCCAGTGCGCTCCGGGATGCGTTTATTGGAAAAGTTGGAAATGGTGCCGGCGGCAATCAATACTACCGGGAATACCCAGGGCGATCGAAGGATGAGCGTCGCTGCGAGGCTGCCCACCATAATCGCGAGGGTTGCGGCGTGCCGCACGCTGGTCTTCATCAGGCGCAGCGCGGCGAAGCCTACGAAGCCCACCGACATGGGCTGGATATAGGTGAACAGGTTGGTGCGGATGGCTTTGGCGTCAAAATAAAGCAGCAGGAAGGAGCAGGCGCTCATGATGACGAAGGCGGGCAATATCCACAGCCCGAGGGTGACGAGCGCCAGCGGAATGCCGCCCCGCTTCAGCGCTATCAGCATCACAGTCTGCGTACTGCTGGGGCCGGGCAGCATGTTGGCAAAGGCATTGTAGTCTATCAGCTCTTCCTCGGTAACGTCGTGACGGCGCTGCGCGAAGGTCTTCATCATCATCCCGATATGCCCCTGCGGCCCGCCGAAGGCCGTAAATGAATACAGCGCAACGGCCTTGAGAAACGGAATGTGGCGAAGTAGCACGAGGGTAAAATAATGAATAGTAAGTAGTCAGCCGCAAAGGGCGTACGGTTTTTGTAGTAACTTAATAGAATCGCGAATCCGTGCAGCAAGATTGAAACGCCTACTTGTTACTTCCCTTATACCATTGTGCCTGCTGCTTTTATCGGGAGCCGGTACCGCTGCGCAAAATAGGGTCGTATTGAAGGATACGGTGTCCTGCTCGCCGGAGAGCGTAAGAAAGCGCTGGATCAACAATATTTTTCAGCAGGCCTGGAATTCCATACAGCGCAACCCTGACGACACCTGCAATGCCATGCCTGATGACGCGGTGCTGAACGCCCGTGCAGAAGACCTGTTCCGGCCTTTTGCCGGCAAGACCATCCGCGAGGTAGTTGTGGTAAATCTGGGCTTTGAGCGCGATTTCAGCGATACCTCCTCCCGCATGCGCAACCTCGGCACCCGCCTGGCCCGCACCTTACATGCGAATACGAAGGAATGGGTGGTCCGCAACAACCTATTCCTGAAAGAAGGCCAGAAGGTTGACCCCTACATTCTTGCCGACAATGAGCGTTATCTGCGCACCTTAGACTTCATACAGGACTCCCGCATCCTGGTGCGCTCCGTGCCGGGCAGCGGGGATTCGGTGGATCTCCTCGTTGTTACACGCGACGTATTTTCCATTAAGGTGGTGCTTGACAATGACGGCTACAATGCGCTGAAAACCCGCATCTCCGAGAGCAACTTCCTCGGGATGGGGCAGCGCATTCAGGGCACGCTCCTGTTCTCCCAAAACCGCGACCCCTCTTTCGGCTATGGGTTTGAGTACAACAAGAACAACGTCTGCGGCTCCTTCGCGCACCTGAATCTGGCCTACAACAATATTGACATCGGGCGGAGCCTCGGCTACGAGCCTGAGGTGTCTTCCTCGGTGGGCATCTACCGGCCACTGCCTTCGCCTTACGATCACTTTGCCGGGGCCCTTGAGCTGAGCACTAACAAGGCCCTCAATATGTACCGCACGCCCGATAGCCTCTGGTATCCCTACACCTACAACATCTACGATGCCTGGGGCGGCTACAATCTTTCCCTTAATCACACCATGAAGCACGACTCTACTATCCGCGACCGGAAGTTTCTGTCGCTGCGCTACTACCGGCAGGAGTTCGTGAACAGCCCCCAATACTTTGAGACCCGCTTTGACCCGATCTACAACAACAAGGAAGCCATCCTCGCACAGCTCACCTTCTTCCGGCAGGAGTTTATCAAGACGCAGTACATCTACGGCTTCGGCATTACAGAAGACATTCCTTATGGCTACAACATATCCGTGACCGGCGGTTGGTGGAAGCAAAACGGGCTCCAGCGTCCCTACATCGGCATCACCGGCGACTACTACGTATCTCATCCCAACGGCTCCTTCTGCCAGTATTATCTCCGCGCCGGCACTATGAAGGAGCAAGGGAAATTCAATGACGCCACGCTCCTCGTTGGCCTCAGCCGCTTTTCAAAGCTCTTCTTCTCCGGCTCCGATTTCAAGATCCGCCAATACTACCGCGCTACCTACTCGCGCATCTTCAACCCCCTTACCTACGAGCCGCTGCGACTTAATAATCCCTACGGCATCCGCGACTTCAGCACCGACAGCGCGCAGGGCTTTGAGCGCATCTCGGCGCAGACGGAGACGATCTTCTTCTTCCGCAACAAATGGAATGGCTTCCGCTTCGCGCCCTTCCTGTATGCCGACGGTGCGCTCCTCCGCAATTCCAACACTGAAAGCATCTTTAAGAGCGCCTTCTATCCCGGCATCGGCGGCGGTGTGCGCACGCGCAATGAAAACCTGATATTCGGCACTATTGAGATCAAAGCCGGCTTCTTCCCCCGCCCAGTTGTAGGCCAGGCCGCGTTCAAGCTGCTCATCTCCTCCGACCTCCGCTACCGATACCGCACCACCTACATCCACGCCCCGGATATAGTGCGGCTTAATACGGATGAATGGTAGCCGTGCTATAAAACAAGCCTTTCAATTTGCTGCCACTTCTATGCCATGCCGACCCATTCTGGCTGTAGATACCTGCGCGATTACGTCATTTGAATACGGCTTATCCTGTTTTGCGAAGCGAAAAGGTATTCCTGTGAAGCGAAGACCTCAATATGCGAAGCAAAGAATCTATTCTCTGTTACGAAGAACCTTTCACGGCATGTGAAGAATATCTTCCGAAATATTAAGACCCGTTCCCGGAGTATGAAGATGGCGTTCCGCTGAAGAAGAAATGTATTCCGCAGAGCGGAAATTATGTGTCCGTGTCCGGAATGCCTTCTTTCGTGCGCGGAACACGATTGTTCCTTTGCGGGAAGACTTTGTTCTTCCTTAGAATACGCTTTTCCTTTTGCGGAATGATGTCTTCCTGTTACGGAATAAGGTCTTCCGCCTGCGGAATGAAATCTTTCATCAGCATACTTCATTGTCTGTACCCTGAAGGTGTGATGCTTTGCGCTGCGAAACCGCGGCAGGATAGCAAAAGCCCGGCACTGGGCCGGGCTTTTAATTAATAGTTATAGTGCGCTGCCAGTTTTAAGCCAGCTTCTTCAGCTCTTCAATGCGCGCTTCGGTATCCACTTCATTCTTCAGGGAGTCGCTCTTGTCCATATCTACCAGGATTGGCGCGGCTACGAAGATGGAAGAATAAGTACCGGTAACTACGCCGATAAGCATGGCAAAGGCAAAGCCGCGGGTCACCTCGCCGCCAAAGATGAAGAGGATCAGGATTACCAGGAACACGGTGAGGGAGGTCATGATGGTGCGGCTCAGCGTGTCGTTGATAGCGCGGTTGATGACGCTCTCCCGGCTTTCGCCCGGCGACTTGCGGAAGTACTCGCGCACGCGGTCAAACACGATCACGGTATCGTTCATAGAGAAGCCGATCACTGTAAGGAGGGCCGCGATGAAGTGCTGGTCAATTTCAAGAGCAAAAGGCACGTGGCCGCGCAGGAAGGAGAACACCGCAAGCGTAATGCAGGCATCGTGCAGCAGAGAGATAATGGTGCCGAGCGAGTACTGCCATTTACGGAAGCGAATGAGGATGTAGAAGAAGATGGCGAGCAGGGAGATGATGGTAGCCTTTACAGCGCCGCGCTTCAGGTCTTCGGAGATAATAGGAAGCACCGTCCGCTCCTGACCAGCGCCGCCGAGGAACTGCAGACGGAAGTCGTCCATAGTAGTAGCGGCGGGGATAAAGCCGCCGGCCTTCAGACCTTCGTAGAGCTTGCCGCGCACCTGCTCGGTAGCACCCTTGCTCGGGTCTTTGATGAGGTAAGAGGTGGTGATGTTGTAGGTATTGTTAGTGCCTATCGTCTTCACTACAGGATACTCGCCAAAGAAAGGCTTCATCTTCTCGCGGATTTCCGTCACGTTGTGCTTTTGCGCGAAGCGGATGTCGTAAGAGCGGCCGCCGGCAAAGTCAACGCCGAAGTCGAAGCCGTTGATGAAGGAGCCGATGCCCAGCAGCAGCACGATGCCGGAGATGAAGTAAGTGATTTTACGCGCTTCAATAAACTTGAAGTGTGCCTTCTTAAAGATAGACTTTGAGAGGCCGGTAAAGTATTGGAAGTGGCGCTCGCGCTTCGTCCACATATCAGTAACCAGGCGGCTCACCAGGATTCCGCAGAACAGGGAAAGCAGCAGACCGATGATCTGTGTAGTAGCAAAGCCTTTAACCGGCCCAAGGCCGAAGATGAACAGGATAACCGCTGTCAGCAACTGCGTAATGTGACCATCCAGCACCGGCGAATAGGATCGCTTATACCCGTCATTGACGGCCTGCTGGTAGCCTTTCCCGAGGGCAAGCTCTTCTTTAATCCGCTCAAAGATGATCACGTTCGTATCCACCGCCATGCCAATGGTAAGCACCAGACCGGCAATGCCCGGCATGGTGAGGGTAGCGTGCAGTGCAGAAAGAATGCCGACCGTAAACAGGATGTTGAGGATCAGGGCGATGTTGGCCACGATGCCGCCGGTATTATAATACACGAGCATCAGCGCAAAAATCACGATGAAGGCGATGGCAAGTGAGGCGATGCCGCTCTTGATGTTTTCGGCGCCGAGCGTAGGACCTACTACCTGCTCCTGCACAATGTGCGCCGGCGCAGGCAGCTTACCGATCTTAAGAATGTTGGCGAGGTCAGTAGCCGTCTGAGCGCTGAAATGACCGGAGATAGAGGTGCGGCCGCCGGAGATTTCTTCACGGTTGTAAGGCGCGCTGTAAACGCGGTCATCGAGCACTACTGCGAGATACTTACCGGCGTTTTCGCGGGTCATCTTAGCCCACAGCTGGGAGCCGGTC
Organism: Chitinophagaceae bacterium; assembly: GCA_965246765.1. Classification (GTDB taxonomy): domain Bacteria; phylum Bacteroidota; class Bacteroidia; order Chitinophagales; family Chitinophagaceae; genus UBA1952. The sequence continues at coordinate 268,737 of CBDFFJ010000003.1, read as the reverse complement.
GGGTCCATATCCATCAGTACTTCCGGCTCGCCGCTTGTCTGGTCATAGTCCATGCGGGCATTGGCGATGTGCTCTCCCTCCAGCTTTGCATCGCTGGAACCAGGCACCGTGCGCAGCACATATACCGGAACCGGCACACGTGCGTCGAAGCGCGTAGCAGGATCATCAGCGCCGAGGGCAAGCTTTGCATCAATAGGCAGTGCATTGCGCACGATCTCAGAATTGGCCAGCCCCAGGAACTTGGCAATGTTCTTCTTAGGGATGTAACCGATCATCGGCGCCCGGACCGGCGCATTTGCGAAAAGTGAAAGCAGCGGGTGCTGTTTTTCATAAGCCGCGAAGCTGGTATCGTTGCCAGTCTTGGCAGTCGTAGTAGTAAAATCGCTCAGCTTCTTAGTGGTATCGCCGCTGGCGGCCACGCTTGTATCAGAAGCTGCTTTGGTTGTATCAATCACTGTGTTGCCGCCCATGGAAGAAGCTAGCATTTCGTCTGCCTTCTTTACACCTTCAATCACGGAAGCGTCTTCTGCGTACATCTCAAAAAACTGCAGCTTGGCAGTGCTTTGCAGGAAGTCGCGAACGCGGTCAGGGTTACGCACGCCTGCCAGCTCTACGGTGATGATGCCGCGGTTTTTGTCAAGCGTTACATTCGGCTGGCTTACGCCAAACTTGTCAATACGCTTCTGGAGTACGTTGTAAGTGCTTCCGATGGCATCAGTTGCTTCCGCGCGGATGCGCTTCAGCACTGCTTCATTAGAGGACTTCAAGGTGATTTCCTTTTCACCTGGCTTTGTAAAGAGCGACGCGAGGTTAGGCCCCTTATAATTTTGGCCAAAAAGAGTTACAAAGTCTGCCTGACTGTTGGCTTTCTGGCGGTTTGCCTCCGTGATGGCGGCATTAAGCGCCGCATCTGCGGGATTATTGGACAGCGAGCGGACGAGCTCGTCTAGGCTCACGTCCAGGGTTACGTTCATGCCGCCCTGCAGATCAAGGCCCAGGTTAAGCTCCTGAGCTTTGGCGGCCTGATAGGTTGACTTGCCGAAGATGCCTGATACAACCTTCTCACCCTGAATGCTATCGGTGAGCAGATCATAGCGCTTGTCCGTCAGCTCAGCAAGCTGCTCGCCGGCGGCGCCGGGATTAGCCGCGCGAACCTGCTTTTCGGCCTTGGCGCGATATGCTTTTTCTACATTGCGAACGAAATAGGTGAAGGAGAGCTGATAAAGAGAAATCAAAATCAGTGCAACGGTAAAAATCTTTACCAAGCCTTTTAACTGCATAGCTGTCAGTGTGTGTAATTAAATCCCGGTAGGCGGGTTTTTTTAGAGCGGGCAAAGATAATGTTTGATGCTATACGCATTCCGCCCTAACGAAACCTTTCCAAAGACAGTCTTATGTAATTTTTAGCGGACATCTCTGCCATTCCCGCTCCGTGCATTATTTTTACGACCTTATCCCCTTTTCTGAAAAATTTCTACTCCAGCTATATGATGCGAAAATTATCTCTCCTTCTGGCGTTTGTGGTTTGCTGCGGCCTGAAGTCAATTGCGCAGGAATGCGGCTTTGACTTCCTGCATCATCAGATGCTTGCCAATGATCCTGCCTATGCCGCGCGCGTGAATGCCATGAACGCGGAGCTGGCTCAGGTGCTCAGCAATAATGCGAACAATCTCGTTTTCAACAACGGGTCTGGTACCATTTATGAGATTCCGGTGGTGATTCATGTGGTGCATACAGGTGGCATCCTGGGCAGCGCCTATAATCCTACCGATCTTCAGCTTCAGCAGCTGATTGCTTATCTCAATCAGACCTATTCGGCTACATATTCAGGCTATCCCGGCGTCGGCACAGGCGGTACAGCGTTTCCCGTACAGTTCGCCCTTGCCAAGCGCGACCCTAACTGCAATGCCACTAACGGCATTGAGCGGATTAACGGCGCTACCGTGTTTGGAACAGGCTATGTGAATACCGGGATCAATTATCAAAAGACAACGGGCATCTCGGACGCTACACTGAAGGCAAACCTTCAGTGGAACCGCAGGGATTACTACAACATCTACATCGTAAATAAGATAGACAGCAGTGACGGCACTCTGGGCGGCGTGCTTGGCTACGCTTATCTGCCGCCGGCCTCTCCTACGCTGGACGCTATGGTGCTGCTTGCCCAGCGTGCACTGGCAGGGTATCAGACACTGCCACACGAAATAGGCCACGCGTTTAACCTGCTGCACACTTTTGAAGGCGACGATCCGGGAAATACTGGCGCTGCCACGACCTGCCCGCCTAATGTAGCTGCGACCTGTGCCATCACCGGCGACAGTGTTTGCGATACGGAGCCGCACAGGCGGAATTCAGGCGCCTGCCCGAGCAACAGTACCATTAATACCTGCACCGGCACCAACTGGATCGGCACGCAGTTCAACTTCATGGACTACTCTACCTGCCGCGACCGCTTTACACCCGGGCAGCGTACCCGCTTCCTGGCGGCAATGAACCTGTACCGAGGCTCCCTGCTTTCATCCCTGGGCGCCACTGCGTTGGGCACTGCGCCTTTTGCTTATCAGTGCATTCCTACCTCCAACAATCCGTTTAATGCTTTTGACGCGGGGCCGCGCGAAGTATTGCTTAATGACCTGGTCGGGACTTCAGAAGGCGGCTATAATGCAGACGGCAATTCCGTGTTCCTGGACCGGGCCTGCTGGCAGCGGGCTAACCTGACTGCGGGTCAGACTTATACCATCAGCGTAAAGACGGGCATTAATGCCGAGAAGGTGCGCGTGTATATGGACTGGAACAATGACGGCATTTTTAATGCTGCCGCAACGCCGTCAGAGCTGGTGTATTCGCATACCGGCACGGCCAGCTACGAGACACATACGGGCAGCGTCCTCATTCCTGCAAGCGGCATCACTACCTGCGTGCCTATCCGCATGCGTGTGGTGAGCGACCTTGCCAGCGCATCAGTAGCGCCAACGCCTTGCGGCGGCCTTGATGCCGGCCAGGCGGAAGACTACAGCCTTGTGATCAAGTCTGCTCCCGGCTCTGTGATTACTGTGAGCCAGACCACCGGCAGCAATCCTTCCTGCGTGGGCACTAACATCGGCTTTACGGCGAACTACACAGGTACGCCAACCAGCCCGAGCGTGAAGATTTACGTGAATGGCACTCAGGTATCTGCAACAAATACCTACAGTGCCTCTTCTCTTAATAATGGCGACATCATTACCGCGAAGCTGTTCTTCACAGGCTCCTGCGGCGCGGACAGCATTACCTCGGCCAACTTTACCGTTAGCCGCACCTCTATTGTTGCGCCTTCGGTGAGCATTGCCGTTACCGGCGGTAATAACCCCGGCTGCGCAGGTCAGAGCCTGACGCTTACTGCTACGCCTACCAATGGCGGCACTGCCCCAACCTACAAGTGGTTTGTAAACGGCGTGCAGGTGGTTGGCGCTACTACCAACACCCTGAGCTTCACGCCTGCCTGCGGCGATGTCATCTTCGCGCAGCTTACGTCTAACTCGCCCTGCGCTTCTACTACTACGGCTTCTTCCAGCTCCCTTACCTATAACTGCGGGCCTCAGGCCATATCGGTTACCATCGCTATTACCGGCGGCTCTAACCCTACCTGCTCCGGGCGCACGGTCACTTTCGCGGCCACGCCTACCAATGGCGGTGCTACGCCTGGCTATCAGTGGTATGTAAACGGCGCTCCGGTTGCCGGCGCTGTGGGCGCTACATTCAGCACTAATACGCTCAGCAATCTGGACTCTGTAAAGGTGCAGCTGACCTCGTCCTCTTCCTGCGCAGCAACGCCTTCTACTTTCTCTCCTAATACTATTGTGAATGTGGTGCCTTCCGTGACGCCTTCCGTTACCAAGGCCATTACTGTGGGCAGTAATCCGGGCTGTATCAATGACCTCCTGCAGCTTACCGCAACTACCGCTAATGCCGGTGCTACCCCTGCCTACCGCTGGTTCCTGAATGGCGTTGCTATTCCTTTTGCAACTACCAACGTTTACAACAATACGACCGGCGTTACCGGCGATAAGATCTGGGTGCGCATTGTAGCCGCCAATCCCGGCTCTTCCTGCTATACGAAGGATACGGCTTATTCCGACACTATTACCCTTGACCGCCGCGCGGTGCCTTCGCTGCCTGTGATCTCCTTTATCGGGCACCAGTTGGTGAGCGACAGCGCTAATGTGCAATGGTGGGGGCCTGCCGGCCTGCTGCCGGGCGCTACCGGAGCCACCTTTACACCTACGGTGCAGGGCGATTACTATGCGGTGATCATCGGCCCGCTATGCGGTACCGGTAAGAGCAATGTGCTTACTGTATCGCCGCTGGTGGTGGGTAGCTATAACCTGACTGGTGTGAAGATGTATCCTAACCCGACTACGGGCCTCTTCAACATTACCTGGAGCAGCGCGGCTACTACGCGCCTTACCGTCTATACCGCTGCGGGCAAGGCGGTGATGCATGATATGGCTACGCTGGCTATGCACAAGACGCTTGACCTTTCCGGCCTCCCTTCCGGCATCTACTTTGTGCAGCTGCAGGACGAGAGCGGCAAGAGCGGCGTGGTGCGGGTGACACTGTCGCATTGATTGAGTCTGGACTTATAAAGAAGTGGCCGCCTGTTGAGGCGGCCATTTTTGTTTTGTAGCGGGTGAAGATGGATGGGGATGCTTGTTTTGTGGAAGGGGACGGTTATATTGTTAATGGGGGCGCTTGTTTTATGATGGGGGATGCTTATTTTGTTAAGTGGGACGCTCATATTGTTAAGGGGGAGGCTTACTTTATGGAGGGGGGCGCCTGTATTGAAGTGGGGGACGCCTGTATTGTTAATGGGGAGGCTTGTATTATGTTGGGGGAGGCTTATTCTATGGCGGGGGAGGCTTGTTTTATGGCTTTGAATGCAATAAGCATCCGGTGTGGATGCTTTTTCTTTTAGAATGATTGCTTTAGCCGATCAGTCTATGTTGACGAATTTGAGCCTGGAGGCGGTTTTGTATTCAGGGGAGGTGGCTCCGAAGACAGTTTTGAGGTAGGTTTTGAAATCCTGGGCTATGTCAACGAGGCCGGTGCCGGGGTCGTTGAAGTGTTTGTCGCGGGCTATGCGGCTGGTGCTGTAGGGGGCGTAGGTGGAGGTGACGGCGCTGTTGCGGTTGCTGAGGGTAGCGGCGAGGCTTTCTAAGGTGGCGAGCTGGAGCTCTGTCTCGGAAGGCGTGGCCGACAGCGCCCGGATGTGGGCGCGGAAGGGCTAAGAATTGGCTGCACCTCTACGACGACCGCGATATAGAAACGGTGATGCTGTTTCCCAATGAGGCGGAAGATACACTTAGCGGCGGGGAGCGAATAATGAAGCCGACAACTTCGCGCTATATGATTTCTCCTAACCCCGTGATTGAGCAATTGCAGATCAGTTACAAAAAGGAGTCAGGCACAGATGCTGAGTTTGTCCTGATTGATATAGCCGGACGGGTTATTATGGAGGTAAATCTTGCTGATGACTCAGGTTTTACGAGTATTGACTTGGGGCACGTGCTACCTGGCATGTACCTATACCGGATAACAGAACGCGGATTGCTGAAAGCAGGCGGTAAGCTGTCTAAACAATAGAACGTAGTTTAGTAGTGAATGAAGAAAGTAATAGCCATAATAAGTCTGAGTATTTGTCTGTTTAATACAGCAAAGGCTCAGACTTATTTTAATAAACGAGAGACGCTACATTCATTCGGCGTGTACCTACATTCAGTCATTGAATCGGGCGAGAGATATTATACCTCGGGCCACTGTGCTGACAGTATCAATCATTTAGGGGGTGGAGTCTTTCTCGGTGTACCCGGTATCAGGTTTACAGTATGGGACAAGCAAGGTAATATTCTGCATGATACAGTAGCTCAACGTGCAGATAGTGGCGGAATGATCGCAGAGAACAACGCTACGATGGAGTTACCAGATCATACATTTCTAGTTACAGCCGGCGGTGGAGATACCAAAGGGCACTTGAAGCAGTTTATAGCCTGCTTTGACAGTACGGCTAAGCTGCTCTGGATAAAGGAGTACGATAAGCCGATGTGCGCCGGAATAGCCAATGACATTTACATCAGCGTACGGGATTTCAAACCCGACGGTTTTGGCAATTGGCTAATGCTAACCACGATCAACTGTAACGGCATCAATGGGCAGAGTACCAAAATGTTGCTTACCAAGTTAGACTCCTCATTCAGTGTAATTTGGTACAAAGACTTTGGCGATGATAAATATGATAGCTATCCCGCAAGGTTGCATATAGAGCCAGACCATTACATGCTAGCGGGGAGTTATGGTAATGGAAGACACGTCCAAAATAATTTTATAAATCAAGCGGAAATCTTTAAGACTGATACCTCCGGCAATCAGATATGGCACTGGAAAAGTGATAAGGCAAAGCTTACAGGTATTGTGGATATTATTAAGTCAAATAGTGGTGGATACATTTTTTGCGGCGGATTAGGTAAGGAGTTTCCTAATGTTGGCGGGAACAGCGCAGAAGAATACAATGTTCCATGGGTAGAGAAAATAGATTCCCTTGGTAATACAATTTGGGCTGATACCATCTCATACCTTTTCTCCAATGCCAACTACAACAGCATCACAAAAATGATTGAGTTGCCAGACGGCGACATAATAGCTGCAGGCAGCATTGTAAATGGCTTTGAGCAGCATGACACGGCTTTTACCAATACTTACGGCATACTGCTGCGACTGCGCGCTGACGGAACGATTAAGTGGAAGCGCAAGTACACCTATCAAGGTGCTATGATGGACTACACGCTCTATGACATGAAGCGGGCCGCAGACGGAGGCTACGTAATAGCCGGTATAGCTTATGACCGCTTTAATGCCACAGCTGCAAATTATCCCTGGCAGCGGGCGTGGCTGCTGAAGGTGGACAGCAATGGCTGCATGAGTAATAATGACCCGCAATGCTGGGCGGTAAGTGTGCCGGAGGAGCCTAGGCTTGCAGCGGGCAGCTATCAGGTCTATCCTAATCCGGTTACAGACCAGTTGCTGGTGAGCTATCAAAAGGCGGATGATGCGAGCGAAAGCTTTATCGTGACGGATATTACCGGCAGGGTTGTAGCACAGTCCCTGCTTAGCGGGCAGACAGGCCTTGGCCGAATGGACCTGCGCAGCCTGCCTTCCGGTATGTACCTGTACCGCATCATGGTGGGCAAGACAATGAAGCAGGGCGGGAAGATTTCAAAGTATTAGGCGGCTATGCTTAAGGGAATAAAAAAGCCTGCACCGATAGATGCAGGCTTTGAATTTTTTGGATATTCCTGTTACTCCGTCGCCCCGCTTTCCAGGTGATTCGGGCATCCGTATTGCTTCTGCGGGGTGCAGGAGGCAGCGGCCAGGGCAAGGGCCAGCGCTGCGAAAACGGGAAGCAGGCGGCGTATAATTCTTACAGGTTTCATAAGGCGGCTTCGGGTTGGAGGGCGAACGGTTAGATTTGCACGAAGATAGGAATTCAATACATGCAACGCATCCATTTCATTGCCATCGGCGGGGCCATCATGCATCAGTTAGCCATTGCTTTGCAGCAAAAGGGCAATACCGTGACCGGCTCGGACGACGCTATTGCCGACCCGGCCAGGAATAATCTTGCTGCCGCCGGCCTGCTGCCCGAAAGCATTGGCTGGCATCCAGAAAAGATCACAAAGGAGCTGGATGCGGTGGTGCTGGGCATGCACGCCCGGCGGGATAACCCGGAGCTGCTGCGGGCGGAGGAGCTGGGCGTGCCCGTGTACTCGTTCCCGCAATACGTGTATGAGCTGAGCAGGGATAAGCAGCGCGTGGTGGTAGCCGGCTCGCACGGCAAGACGACGATTACGAGCATGATTATGCACGTGCTGAAGGCCTGCGGGCGGGAGTTTGACTACCTCGTGGGTGCAAAAGTGGCCGGCTTTGATGCTTCGGTGAAGCTGAGCGATGCGCCCCTGATTGTGCTGGAGGGGGATGAGTATCCTGCGAGCCCGGTGGAGCCGCGGCCGAAGATTTTCTTTTACCATCCGCACATATCCGTTCTGAGCGGCATTGCCTGGGATCACATCAATGTATTCCCAACGTTTCAGAACTACATCAGCCAGTTTGCCATTTACCTGAAGGGGCTGGCGCCGGGCGGCAGGCTGTTTTACAACGGCGAGGACAGTGAGGTGAAGATGGTGGTGGAAAGCTCGGCAGGCCATTTAACCGCAACCGAATACTGCACGCCGAAATTTCATCATGAGGGCGTGAAGGCAGTCTTGGATACAACGCAGGGCGCGGTGGAAGTGTCTGTATTTGGCTGGCACAACCTGCTGAACCTGGAGGCGGCGCGTGCCGTGTGCGGCGAGCTGGGCATTTCTGACGCGGAATTTCATGGGGCGATTCCTGATTTCACAGGTGCTGCGCGGCGTCTGGAACGTTTGTTTGAAAAAAGGGGCGTTATTGCCTTCCGCGACTTCGCGCATGCGCCGAGCAAGCTGAAGGCTACCATCAGCGCGGTGAAGGAGGCATTGCCGGGGCACCGGGTGATTGGTGTGTTTGAGCTGCATACGTTCTCGTCGCTCAATGAGGCATTCCTGTCTCAATACGAAGGCGCGATGGCTGCCGCCGATGACGCGCTTGTGTTCTACTCGCATCATGCGCTGGAGCTGAAAGGCCTTCCGGCGCTGAAGACGGAGGAAGTAGCCGGATATTTTTGCCAGAAAGGATTGGTGGCGGTTGACAATAAAGATGCCTTAAGTCGCGCCGTGAGCGAACGCATTGCGGCGAATGGGGATAAACCTATTTGTTTGCTACTAATGAGTTCCGGTACCTTTGAAGGCATTGACTGGGAAGAAGTTGTAGCGAGTGACGAGTGATGAATTGATTTACGTGCCTTCCTTTTTTACCTTTTAATCTAAACGCGTGGCCCAGCTTTCCCTTACCCACCCCATTGTATTCTTTGACCTGGAAACGACTGGCGTCAATCATGCGAAAGACCGCATTGTGGAGATTGCGCTGGTGAAGCTGCTGCCCGGCGGACGGCGGGACACCTGGGCACAACGCCTGAATCCCGGCATTCCTATCCCCGCGGAATGCACCGCTATTCATGGGATATGCGACGAGGACGTTCGGGACGCGCAGACCTTTCGCCAGATCGCGAAAGAGCTGCATGCCTGGCTGAAAGGCTGCGACTTTGGCGGCTACAACTGCGCGCGCTTTGACCTGCCGCTTCTTGTAGAAGAGTTTTTGCGCGCCGGTGTGGTGGTTGACTTTTCCGCCTGCAAAATGGTGGATGTCCAGAAAATCTTTTTTAAGATGGAGCAGCGGACGCTCAGCGCCGCGTTTCGCTTTTATTGCGGCAAAAACCTGGATAATGCCCACAGCGCGGAGGCCGATACAAATGCGACCATTGAAATTCTGGAAGCCCAGATTGATCATTATCAGGAGCTAAGCTCAGACGTAAGCGCGCTGCACGAGCTGCTGTGCGATGACGAGCCGCCTGTGGACTATGCCCGCACAATGATTACCAAAGGCGGCCAGGTGGTATTCAACATCGGGAAGTATAAAGGCCGGCGGGTGGAAGAAATATTTCACAAAGACCCGAGCTATTACGACTGGATGATGAAGGCAGATTTCAGCCTCCACACGAAGCAAAAGATATCAGAGATACTTAACCGCATGAAGCTGGAGCAGCTCAGGACGAAAGCTTAACGCGGCCAAAGGCCGAGGCGCTTGCGGCTCCGCCTTTGGTTAAGCTTACCAAACGCTTTCCAACGCCCGGGCCTATATTCGCGTCTCTACACGTACACACACCATTCTGTCAAAGCCCCGTGGATAAGCTGGTCATCATTCCTACTTACAACGAGAAGGAAAATATAGCCTCCATGACGCAGGCAGTGATGGGTTTGCCCGGCGCATTCCACCTGCTTATCGTAGATGATGGCTCGCCCGACGGCACCGCGGATATTGTCAAAAGCCTGCAGCAGCAATACCCTGAGTCGCTGCACCTGCAGCAACGAACCGGCAAGCTTGGCCTCGGCACCGCTTACATCCACGGCTTTAAATGGGCGCTTGCCCGCGATTATCAGTACATCTTTGAGATGGACGCTGATTTCAGCCATGATCCTAAAGATTTGTTGCGGCTCTATGAAGCCTGCGCTACCGGTGGCGCGGATGTGGCCGTAGGCTCGCGCTATGTAAAAGGCGGCAAGGTGCATAACTGGCCAAAGGACAGGATTTTAATCTCCAAAGGCGGAGCGCTTTACACCCGGCTTATCACCTGGATGCCCGTGAAAGACCCGACAGCCGGCTTTGTTTGCTATGCGCGGCGCGTGTTGGCCGCCCTGCCGCTTGACGACGTGCGCTTCGTAGGCTATGCTTTTCAGATTGAGATGAAGTACCGTGCCTGGCGCAAGGGCTTCAAGCTGAAAGAAGTGCCTATCCGCTTCACCGACCGCGTAGCAGGCGCTTCCAAAATGAGCTCCGGTATCGTAAGCGAGGCGATGAAGGGCGTATGGAAGATGCGCGGCTTTTTAAAATAGTTCCGCACGCAGAAACCTGCCCGCCCCCGGCCCTTCATTCATCAACAGGTCTATTGCGGAAAGACCGGGTTGAAAGCCCCAGCGCTCCTCAAACACCTGATGATAATGTGGCAGCTCCCTGTGCGCGGACGCAGCCGAAGAAGCAAATGCAGCATCAGAAATTTCAAAGCGCAGGCCCGTCTGCATTTCATGCGACAGCCATTCTATAGCGCTGCGGCAGAGACTTTCAAGATTTTCATGCCTTGTGTGAATGAGTAACTGCAGTCCGCCGGCATAGTGCTCAAAAAACGGCGCCCGTCCATACGCGGAATAGAGCGCGCCCCAATGCTGCCGCTGCCAGTCGTGCCGGTATTCAATCCGGATTTCCGCGAGCGGAATGCGCTGTCGTCTGCCGCCCGCAAGCGGTATGGAAAGCATCTGGACGCCATTAGCCGTGGCAATGGCGTAGCGATTCGGAACGACATTACTGCCCAACGTCCCGCTGTAAAGCGGAATAACACTGCCCTGCCGGCTCAACGCCTCCGCCCACCACCAAAGCGGCGGGAATGCCACACACGGAATGCTAAACTGCGCCGGCTGCTCAAAGGGTGCGGACAAGAGGATTTACTTTTGGCGAAAGGTAACTGAATGCGTCTTTTCCGGCTGGCGGCCATTGGCCTTTTATTCCTTATTCCCCAAGGCGTATTTGCTATAGAAGCAGCGGCATCCCAGGCCGTCTTCAGAGATGAGAAAGGCCAGGCTTACCTCAACCTGTACTGGCAAATTGCGCCGGGCAGCCTGCATTACAAGAAAGACTCGCTGGGCAGGCTGACTGCGCGCGTCCGCACGCAGATTCGTGTCTCGGCAGACACCGGCGTGGTGTATAAAGATCTTTTTTACCTGCAGACAAAACCATTCTCGCCGGACCGCGAAGAAGCGCCGCGTGTGCTGGAGCAGGAGCGCATTCCCATACCACAGGGCAGCCTCACGGTTGAGTTGTTCCTTTCTGAAGACAACCGGCAGGAAAGCCGGTTTTATCACCGCGACACCCTGCAGGTGCCGGGCGGGGCGCTACACTACAGCAGCCTGCAGCTTCTGGATACATTTTTTGCGTCCTCCATACCCAGCCGATTTCTTAAAGACGGCTACCAGCTTCTGCCAAGGCCGCTGAATTTTTACGACGAAGGAGCGCAGACGGTGCGCTGCTATGCAGCGCTTTACGGCGCCACCGCACTGCCGCCGTCCGCCTTTCCGCTGCAGCAGGTCTTTTACATCTCTTCGCGCCGCGGCGAGCGTGCCATACTGGAGGTGTCTGCGACAGATACAATCCGGGCAGGCGCGCCGCTTATAGGCTTCTTGCACAGCCTGAGCACTGCGCCGCTGCCTTCGGGCAATTACTGGCTCAATGCCAGTCTGCGATCGGCGGCCGGCGTGGAGCTGGCCGTAGCAGCCACCTTTTTTCAGACAATCAATAAGCATCCGGTGGCGGCAGCCCCGGCAGCAGGCAGCCTGGCAGATACTGCCACCGCAAGCATGATGCTGGACGGCAAGCTGCTGGACCTGGCAAAAACCTTTGCCGGCAAGTTCACGATGGCGCAGATGCGCGCGATTCTCAAAATGATCCGGCCCGGCGCCGACGCGGCGGATGAAAGCGCCATACACGCTTTCCTGCAACGCCCCGACGAGCTGTACATGCGCTACTTCATCTACAATCACTTCGCGGCGCGCAATCATCAGGATCCGGCAAAGGCCTGGAAAGACTTTTCAGACGTGGTTAGGGAGGTTAACCGGCGCTTCAATGCGGGCGGCGCTATGGGTTATGAAACAGATCGCGGCATCATCTATCTGCGTTACGGCAAGCCGGATGAGGAGGTGCGCGTGCCGAATGAGGCAGGCGCCCTGCCCTACGAGATCTGGCGCTACAATGCCAACTCCAGGATGCGCGGCCCGGGCCTGTTCCTGTTCTACTCGCCTGGCAGCATGGCCTCCGGCTACCGGCTGCTGCATAGCACCGTGGTGGGAGAAACGCAAAACGCGGCCTGGCGCGACGTACTCTACAGCACGGGGCGCAGCAGCGGCAACATAAATGCACGCGCGGAAGAGTATTTTGGAAAATAAACGGGAACTAATGCGTCTGACATTTCACAAGTACCAGGGCACGGGCAATGATTTCATCCTGCTTGACAACCGGCAGGGCTATATCCGGCTTAGCCGGGAGCAGGTGGCGCGCTTATGCCACCGCCGCTTCGGCATCGGGGCGGATGGTCTGATGCTGCTGGAAGATGATCCCGACGCAGCCTTCCGGATGGTTTATTACAATTCAGACGGCGGTGAGAGCACTATGTGCGGCAATGGGGGGCGCTGCATCGTCGCATTTGCCCGCGCTCTGGGCATTATTCGGGATAGCTGTCGCTTCGCAGCCATAGACGGCATGCACGATGCCCATATTCAGGCCGATGGCCTGGTGCGCCTGGAAATGAGACCGGTAGCCGGCATTGAGCGGCACGATGGCTATGCAATTCTGGATACGGGCTCGCCGCACTATGTGCAATGGGTGAATGACGCATCCGCCACCAATGTATTTGAGGAGGGCCGCGCCATCCGTAAAGCTTCGCGTTTCGGGCGGGAAGGCATCAATGTCAACTTTGTAGCGCGGCTGGAAGACGGCTCGCTCAGTGTGCGCACCTATGAGCGCGGCGTGGAAGACGAGACGCTCAGCTGCGGCACCGGCGTCACGGCAGCGGCCATCGCGGCCAGCGGAACCGAAACGGGTCAGTTTGCCTACGATATTCAGACGCCTGGCGGCCCGCTTAAAGTCTCCTTCATTAAGGACAGCGCGGACAGCGCGGGCGATGTCGTGCTTTGCGGCCCGGCGGAGGCTGTTTTCAGCGGTGATATAAGCCTGTAAAGGCGTTCAGCTTTTTGCGATGCTCACGTAGCTGTCAATGGGCAGGCGCTTGGCTATGGAGCGCGCAAGCGTCATTTCATCGGCATATTCCAGCTCGCCGCCAAAGGCAATGCCCCGCGCAATCGTGGTGATATTTACAGGCAGATCTTTTAGCTGGCGGGCAATGAAGTATGCGGTAGTATCGCCTTCTATGGTCGGGCTGAGCGCCATAATCAGCTCTTCTATTTCCTCATCTTTGATGCGCGTCACAAGGCTGGCCACATGCAGCTGTTCCGGCCCCACGCCGTCAAGCGGTGAAAGGATGCCCCCGAGCACGTGATACAGGCCGCTGTATTGCTGGGTGCTTTCAATGGCTATTACGTCGCGCAGGTTTTCTACCACACATATCTGGCTGCGGTTGCGGCCGGGGTTGCTGCATATAGCGCATACCTCCGCATCAGACACGTTATGGCATTGGGTGCAAAACCGGATGTCGTGGCGCATGTGGGATATAGCCCTTGTAAAATCGGACACCTGGCCCGGCTCCTGCTTTAGCAGGTGAAGCACCATGCGCAACGCAGTCTTGCGGCCAATGCCGGGAAGGGTTGAAAATGCGGAAACAGCATCTTCAATGAGCTTTGAGGAGAAAATCATGTAGAAAAAGAAAGGGGGATTCCGGAGGTTACTTTTCCCTGAAAACGCCCGGAACCACAGTCTGTAAATTTACAAAAAAGCCTTGGGCGATTGATGTCAATTATTGCTAAAAAACGCTGAAATGCAGTCTCTTCAGACAGGTTGCCCGCAAACAATCAGAACTAATTATGCGCGCCGGCCTAACGAACGTTGCCCTTGGCCAGTCCTAATTGTTTTGGCGCCATCACATAATCCAAATAGATTCGCGTAAATCTTCAAAAAGACATGAAAAAACTATTACTCCTGTCGGTTGCGCTTATGACCCTGGGCGCTGCTCAGGCTCAGATGACAGAAGGCAAACGAGTGCTGGGCTCTACGCCTGCTGCTGTGATGAGTGAACAGTCGGCATTGAAAGCTGCCGGAACCAGCGACACGGGCTACTTCACATACAACGTGTTCCTGCGCAAGGGGTTCGCAAATAGCTATACCCTGCAAATTTTTGATACTTCTACTGCTTCCCGTGTGGATCAGGTTACGCCAAATGACTCCGGCTACATCTTCGGCATCAACCGCAATCTGAACCGCGGCTATGCCGAGCAGTTTCACTTCAGGTACAAGACCGATACGGCACTGAAGATCCTGGGCCTGCGCACACTCTTCTCCGGTCGTGTCTCCAGCTCAAGCCGGGCCATTACTTTTGGCTTGTTCCGTAAGGGCGGCGAAACCCCATATGTAGGTGCCAATCCTAAAACCTACAATACCGGCTTGCCTACTACAACGCTTGCCTCTATCGCTACAAATGCCAACCAGCTTGGGACAAACGGGGCCGCCGGCGTAGATACGTTCAAGAACTTCTGGCTGAGCACTCCTTACAGCCTTGCAAAAGCCGATTCCGATTTCTTTGCTGGTTTCACTATGGCTGCTTACACCTACACCACGCTCAATGCCGACACGTTTGGCATTCGCAGCAGCCGTGGCGGTGAAGGCATCGGCGTAGGCGCTTACCTGCGCAGCGCTACTGTTCTGGATACGATGCTGCTTGATCAGAACGTATTTATGAACAATGCCGGCACCTGGAACGACATTTACTGGACGTATGGCTACATCCGCAACCTTTCCCTGGTTCCGATCGTGCAGCTTACCGGCGCCAAGCTGGGCGTTGAAGGCGGCCTTACACGCAATGGTCTGACGCTTATGGGCGCATTCCCGAATCCTGCGACTACCCAGGCCACACTGCGTTTCTCACTTAAAAACAGCGTTTCTGTAATAGTTGAGCTGAGCGATATGGCTGGCCGGACAATTCGTACGGAGCAGTACAAGAACCTTGCAACAGGTCAGCACGACATTAAAATGTCAACAGCAGACCTGGCTACCGGCAATTACGTAATGATGGTTCTGACAAGCGAAGGCGATGCCATTGCCACTCAGATCAGCGTTGCTAAATAAGTCACCTGTATTTTTAAAAAAGCCGCCTGCGCAGGCGGCTTTTTTATTGCAGCTTATCGTTCTGCCGGTGCCTGCCGGCATCGCGTCCGGTTTTCTTCGTCATGTTTTCGTGAAAGGCTTCTGTCAGATTCACGCCGGTCTGATTGGCGATGCAGACGATCACCCACAGCACATCGGCCAGCTCGTCTGAGAGCTCCTGGCCCTTGTCACTTTCCTTCAATGATTGCTCGCCGTACTGCCGCACCATAATGCGCGACAGCTCGCCCACCTCCTCCATCAGGATGCCGAGATTAGTAAGCTCGGAGAAGTAACGGACTCCGATCGTCTTTATCCATTCATCCACCTGCTGTTGCGCATCGTTGAAGGTGAGTTGTTTTGCCATTGGTCAAAATCTTGTTAGCCTTTCACAAAATAAAGCCCTGCGCACTGATGTTTTGCGTTTGGCGTCATGGCGCTTTGTAGCTTACACGCCCATTCCCTTATTCAACGCTTCAACTTCTCAAAGCTTCCCTAGTGCCTTATCAAAACGACATTGCCGCCACCAAAGCCCTGACCGAAAAGATGGATGCGATCCGCCAGGCGGTAGCACAGATCATTGTTGGGCAGGACGAGGTGGTTAATCAGCTGATTGTATCCATCCTCTGCAACGGCCACAGCCTGCTGGTAGGTGTACCCGGCCTTGCTAAAACCCTGCTTGTAAAAACGCTGGCAGACGTACTTGATCTTTCGTTCAAGCGCATCCAGTTTACGCCCGACCTGATGCCCAGCGACATTACCGGCGCCGAAATCCTGAATGAGCAGCGGCAGTTCCAATTTCTGAAAGGGCCCATCTTCGCCAATATCGTTTTGGCGGATGAGATAAACCGGACGCCGCCGAAGACGCAGGCCGCGCTGCTGGAAGCGATGCAGGAACGCAACATCACCGCCGGCGGCACTCTTTTTCACCTGCCGTCGCCTTTCTTCGTGCTTGCCACGCAAAATCCGATTGAGCAGGAGGGCACCTACCCGCTGCCGGAGGCGCAGCTTGACCGCTTTATGTTCCTGATCAATCTGGATTACCCCTCCTTCCGCGAGGAAGTGGACATTGTGCGCAATACAACCGGCGCGCGCGTGGTGACGCTGCCCAAGGTGCTGGACGGGCCCGGCATCCTGGAATTTCAGGAGCTGGTGCGCCGTGTGCCGGTGCCGGATAATGTGCTGGAATACGCCGTAGGGCTCGTGCAGAAGACCCGGCCGGGTACGGCAGCGCCACAGGCTACCAACCAGTATATTTCATACGGAGCAGGCCCGCGCGCTTCGCAATACCTCATTCTGGGCGCTAAGTGCGGCACGCTGCTCGCGGGGAAGTATTCGCCGGATATTGAGGATGTGCAGCAGGTGGCCCTGCCAGTACTGCGCCACCGGGTGGTGCGGAATTATAAAGCCGAGGCTGAAGGCATTACGCAGGAAGCATTGATAAAAGGCCTGCTGTAAACAGTCTTTCCAGCAAAAACAAAAAGCGCTCCCGATAGTCCGGGGCGCTTTTTGTTTAACTATTGCCGCCGCCGTCTGCGGGCTTCGGCAAATTATTATCCCCTCCGCGGTTGCGGGGCGGGCGGCGGCGCTTTGGCTGTCCGGCCTCGCCCTGCGGCTTAGCCTGCTGCTGCCCTGCACCGTCTTCCGGCTTAGGTTGTTGCTGTCTTTGCTGCTGACCGCCGCCCTCTGCCTTAGGCTGTTGCGGCCTCTGCTGCCGGCCCTTCTGGCCTTCCCTGCGCTGAGCGCCCTGGCCATCGGGCTTAGGCTGCTGCTCTCCGCCGCCGTTTTTCTGCGGGCGGTGCGGACGGCTGAGGTTATCCGAAGGTGTGTCGCTTGCTGCTTCGCCTTTGGCTTTACGCTGCTCTTGTTGCCCCGATTTGCGCTTGCGGGATTTTGCGTTTCGCTCCAACGCGCGCAGGCTTATCTGGCCCACGTCATTTACAAAGCCCTGATCGGCCTCCACGGCGCCGCGGCTGCCGGGACGACGATCCAGCACCTCGGTGGCGCCGAGCTCTTCAGGCTTAATGCCTTCTTTATTCAAGGCCTTTACTTCAAGCACGCGCTCCACGCTCAGCGGATATTGCTTGCTGCTGCCAGGATAACTGTACCACATGAGGCTGCGGAAAATGTCCCGCTTCTGTAGGGTAGCCTTGCCCTGGCTTGTCTCAATGCTCTCGGCGTCGGTCGGGAATTTGCGCAGCGCATCCATGTAGGTGTCCAGCTCGTAGTTGAGGCAGCACTTCAGGCGGCCGCACTGGCCGGAGAGCTTTGTCTGGTTGATGCTGAGATTCTGATAGCGGGCGGCGGCCGTGTTAACGCTCTTAAAGTCGGTCAGCCAGGTGGAGCAGCATAACTCGCGGCCGCAGGAGCCGATTCCGCCCACTTTGCCGCTTTCCTGGCGCGCGCCGATCTGGCGCATTTCCACCTTCATGTGAAAGTCGGAAGCGTAGCGCTTGATGAGCTCGCGAAAATCTACCCGCTGGTCGGCGGTGTAGAAGAAGGTGCCTTTCTTACCGTCTGCCTGCAGCTCTACCTCGGCGATCTTCATGTCCAGGTTCATGCTGCGGGCCATGGCGCGGCTGCGCACCATTACTTCCTGCTCGCGCTCTTTCTGCTCGTTGTGCGCTTCCAGCTCTGCTTTGGTTGCGGGGTGCAGGATGCGTTTTATATCCGGGCCGTCAGTGATGCTGTGCTTCTTCATCTGGAGCTTTACGAGCTCGCCCTGCACGCTTACCTGACCTACGTCATAGCCGCCGGATCCTTCTACGGTTACCCAATCGCCCTTTTCAAAAAGCGTGGAGGTGCCGTTGCGGAAGAACTCTTTACGGCTTCCACGCCTGAAAGAGACTTCTATAATAGGATAAGGCTTTGCGGCGTCTGAAAGAGGGATTGAGCCAAGCCAGTCAAAAACGTTCATGCGGTTGCAACCGCCGGAGGAGCAGCCTCCGTTGCTACGGCAGCCCGAGGGTTTGCCGGAAGCGCCGGTGCCGCAATTGCCACAAGCCATAAATAGTATTGTTTATTAGAACGGCGGGTGGCAGCGCGGAGTACCGGCACGGGCTAATGCCCGCTGAAAAAGTCAGTTTATCAGTAAAATGTCTGGAACGAAGCATTTTCTTATGTAAGACTGAGAAGGATATGTGTTTGCAGCCTTCACCCGCCGGGTGAAGAATTGGTGTGTCTCTGCGAAAATACGATTAGCTGCGGGTTTTAAGCATAGTCCTTAAATGCCGGGTAAAGCGTGCGACTTTATCCAATCCCTGTTGAAATTGGAAAAGAGCGGTTCAGAATGTATCTCTATTGTAAAAACATCAGTCAGTTACTACTGCGTATTGCGATGACTAAGTGAATGGGACTTGACGGTTTTTTAATTTGTCTTACATTTAATCCCCAATCGGAATTATTCCGATCTTATAGTAGTCTATGAAAAAAACACTTCTACTTACACTGTTCCTGTTCACCGCCTTTCTATCTAAAGGGCTTAGCCTGCTTACGGAAAGCTTTGATAACACAACTTTTCCTCCGACGGGATGGACAAGAACGGCATCCGGAACGCTTACCTGGGCGCGTCTTACCGCCGGTGTTTTCCCTAGCCAAAGCCCCCACAGTGGCGCGGGTGAGGCAAACTTTAATTCTTTTTATGTGAGCAGCGGCACTGCCGAACTGGTCACTCCCTCCATCAGCTTTGTTGGCGGCAATGGCATAACAGTTTCTTTCTGGATGTACAGAGATAACGGCTACGCGACTACCGGTGATAAGGTTGACGTGTATGTGAATACGTCGGCGTCATCTTCTGGAGGCACGCTTCTTGGCACAGTGAATCGTGCAATCGGCCTCTCGCCGTCTGTGTCGTCAAATGGCTGGTATCTATACAGCTTCACAGTGCCGTCCACTTTTACTACATCAAGTAACTATATCATTTTTAAGGGCACATCGCTATTTGGAAATGATATCTTCATTGACGATGTGTCTGTTGACAATCCGGTTTGCGGCGGCACGCCGCTTATTCCGGTTGTTACGAGCGCCCCTATATTGCCTTCAGCGCCCCTATGCGGCGGCTCTACAACTATTACGGCGACTGATCCGAATCAGCCTGTTACCGGCATTACGTATCAGTGGCAGTCTTCATCATCCGCAAGCGGCCCCTGGGCAAATGTGGTTGGCGGCAGCGGCGCAACGACCCTTAGTTATACAACGCCTGCGCTGTCTGCGACAACCTATTTCCGCATAGGCGCAACCTGTGTGAACAGCGGGCTTACATCGTACAGTGCGCCGTTTACGGCACTCACCGGCGCTCCACAGCCCGGTGTGATCAGCGGCCGCCCGACAAGCTGCCCCGGCGATACTGCCAACTATAGCGTACCTGCGGTTTCGGGCACTACCTATACCTGGACTTTGCCCTCTGGTTGGAGCTTTATGACCGGCACTCCGGTCAATACGAACATTGCCTATGTAGTGATGGGCGCCACAGGCGGTACTATATCGGTCACTGCAACTTCGGCCTGCGGCGGCCCTTCCGTAGCACGAACCAAATCAGTTTTTCAGGGCTCAGCGCCAGGCGCGCCTACCGTCATTAACGGCGCAAATTCTGTGTGCTCCAGTACATCGCAGACTTATAGCGTTGCTTCGGTGGTTGGCGCTACCTACTATGTATGGACGCTTCCGAATGGCTGGACCGGCACTTCTACCGGCCCGTCTATCACGGCATTTACCGACACTACATCGGGCCTTGTAACGGTTAAGGCGGGTAATGGCTGCGGCTTTTCCTCCATCACCACTCTGGCAGTAAATGTGATCAATTCACTTCCTACGCCTGTCATCACTTCTTCTGCTGTCGGCGGCGTTTATTGCACCGGCGTTCTTTATAATTTCTCCGTGGCGCCGGTTGCGGGTGCTACTTCTTACCAATGGGTATTGCCAGGCAGCTGGACCGGAACAACAACAGGCAGCAATATTCAGGCTTTTGCAGGTACTTCCAGCGGCCCTGTAAAGGTTACTGCTTATGTATCGTGCGCCACTTCTGCGACAACGACGCTTAATGCTACGGTCACACCTACCGTGAATCCGCAGGTGCTTGTCAGCGCGGCCTCCGCCGCCCTGTGCCAGGGCGTTCCTGCAACTTTTACCGCTACGCCGACTAACGGAGGCACTGCGCCGACTTACCAGTGGAAGAAGAATGGTGCAAACGTATTCAGCGTAGGCGCTTCCTATACAGATGCATCGCTCGTTACCGGAGACGTCATTGCAGTAGTGATGACCTCCAACGCTACCTGCCGCTCTACTGATACCATCCGTTCCAACAGTATTGTTACGAGCATTACGCCTACGGTTACGCCTGGCATCTCTATCAACACTACACCATTAGTGATAATCTGCGCCGGCACTACGCTGAACTTTACGACTACAATTGCCAGCGGAGGCACGGCACCTGCTTATCAATGGTATCGTAACAATAACCCGATCGGCACAGGTGGCACCGGCGCTACTTACAGCAGCTCTTCTCTGACAAATGGCGATACCATTACGGTTCAGCTGACTACTAATGCAGCTTGCGCCACAGTATCAAAAATATTTTCCAATAAGGTCGGCATTAAGGTCAATGATGTAGTATCGCCGACTATTACAGTCAGCCCCGCTTCTGTATCCGCAGGCAGCGGCCCTGTAACCTTTACTGCAGCGCAGAGCGGTGGCGGCCCTAATCCGCAATACCAGTGGATCAAGAATGGTGTGGATATTCCGGGCGCTACGGGTGATACTTATACAGCGTCTTCGCTCGTAGGCGGCGACCACATTACGGTGCGGATGCAGAGCTACGATCCATGCGCTACGCCTGGCGTTGTTACCGCAACAGAGGTCATTGTAAGCGGCACAACGAGCGTAGCCGGCGTCAGCGCCTGGAACGGCGCGGTTTCGCTTTACCCCAACCCTACCGCTAACGGCCACTTTACGATTGCAGCTACCTGGAATGGCAATCACTCTGCGAGCGAGCGCGTGCGCATGGATGTGATGAGCGTTCTGGGACAGAATGTATATCATAGTGAAGTGGTACCTGGAAATACGGCAAAGGGTCAATGGCACTACGATGTGCAATTGCCGGAAGGCCTGCCGGCCGGCCAATACCTGTTGCGTCTGAGCGTCGCAGAAACGGGTATGCGGGCGGCGCTGCCGTTTGTATTGACGCGGTAATCAGTACTTTATATTGTGAAGCAAAAAAATCCCCGGCCTTTGTCCGGGGATTTTTTTGCTGCTTGCAGTATGGTAATGCCAGCGAATATTGTCACCGCATAATCATATTTTATTTTTGAAACTGCTCATCGGATAAATATGCAATACTGTTTTGCTGAGGCATAACTTTTTGTGCGGATAATTGATAGCTTTGAAGGAATCTTCACATTAAGGCAACAAATCTCATCTTACCCAATAGTTGACCATGAACCAAAAACTTCTACCCAATCTCTTTCGGTTTGTATTTGTAGCGAGTGTGATAGCGCTGCTGTCCGCTGCGCCGGCAAAGGCTCAGACGCCGCAGTTTTACACGGCAGCCGTGAGTAGCTACAATAACTTCCCGTTCAACGGCACGACATCCAGCGGGAATATGTGCCAGTTCCTTTATTTTCCGGCGGATTTCAATACGCTTCCTTCCGGAGGCGTGCTGATTACGACTATTTACTTTAAGGCGGCAACTTCTGGCAGCAGCACATACACGAATCTGCTGCTGCAGATGGGCAACACGTCGCTGACCTCGTTGACCAGCGGTACCTGGAATGGCGGACTCACCACGGTGCTTTCGCAGTCCAGCCTGAGCTCCACGTTCACCTCCGGTACCTGGTATGCATTTCCGCTGGCAACGCCCTTTTTCTATTCCGGAGGCAACCTGCTTGTGGAAGCTTCACAGGCAAGCCATACCGGCACCGGGATGGGTGTATGGTATTACAGCGGAAGCGTGAATAAACGTATGTACGGCACCACCACAAGCGCCAGCTCTACCGGCGCAGATGCCAGCCCACTGTCTTTCGGCTTTGACGCGATTCCGGCTACTTGCAGCGGCACGCCGCTCGCGCCGGTTATTACAACGCCGGCCATGAATGCGTCCGCGCCGATCTGTGCAGGCTCTACCTACGGGCTGACTGCAACCGACCCTAATGCGCCTATCTCCAACATTACCTATCAATGGCAGAGCTCCACGACTTCTGCCACTACCGGCTTTACCAATGTCACCTCCGGCACCGGCGCTACAACACTGAACTATACAACCGGCTCCCTGCCTGTCACCACTTGGTTTCGCATGGGCGCTACATGCACCAATTCTGCAATAACCACGTACTCTACTGCTTACCAGGTACTCGTAGGCGCGCCACAGCCCGGCGCTATTTCCGGTCGCCCCACCTTCTGTCCCGGCGATACTGCTAACTACAATGTGCCAAACGTACCAGGCACTATATATACCTGGACGCTGCCGCCTACCTGGACCGGCACTTCAACCACTAACAATATCCTGGTGACAATGGGAACTTCCGGAGGGACAGTCTCCGTAACGGCAACATCGTCCTGCGGCGGTCCTTCCGTGCCTCGGACGAAATCTGTAGTGGCCGGCTCAGCTCCTGCTACTCCGGCTGTTATCAACGGTTCCAATGCCGTGTGCGCTTATTCAACCCAGACCTATAGCGTAGCACCGGTAGTGGGAGCGGTGTTCTACACATGGACGCTGCCCAGCGGATGGACGGGTACCTCAACCGGGCCTTCCATTACGTTGACGACCGATGCCACGTCTGGCACGCTGATGGTAAAGGCCGGCAACGGCTGCGGTACATCAACAGACGCTACATTGGCCATAAACATTATAAACTCGCTGGGGACGCCGGCGCCTATCACCTCTTCGGCAGTAGGCGGTGTGTACTGCACCGGAATGCTTTACAACTTTTCCATAAACCCTATGTCGGGCGCTACCTCTTACCAGTGGATATTGCCAACCGGATGGACCGGCAGCTCTTCGGGTACAACTGCGCAGGCTTTTGCCGGCACATCAAGCGGGCAGATAAAGGTGACTGCATATGTATCGTGCGCTATATCGCCCACGGCCAGCCTCAACACGAATGTGACGACGACGGTGAATCCTTCTGTGCTCATTTCTACCACCGGGGCGCTTTGCCAGGGCGTGCCTATCACATTCACAGCCTCGCCAACCAATGGCGGCGCGGCGCCTGCTTACCAATGGAAAAAGAACGGGGCGAATGTGTTTAGCATTGGTGCTACCTATACAGATGCGACGCTGGTAAACGGCGATGTGATCGCCGTTGTCCTTACCTCTAACGCTACCTGCCGCTCTGCAGATACCATCCGCTCTAATTCTATTACCGCTAACCTGACCCCTTCTGTCACTCCGGGCATATCTATTAATACCACTCCGGTGGTGACAATCTGCGCCGGAACTGCTATCAATTTTACCTCCACCATTACCGGCGGCGGCACCACCCCTACCTATCAATGGATGCGCAACGGCCTTGCAGTTGGCACGGGCGGCACAGGCCCTACTTATAACACCGCAGCGCTGGTCAACGGTGATACTATTACGGTGGTGCTGGGTACCAATGCTCCTTGCGCTACGATAACCAGCGTACCTTCCAATAAAGTTGGCATTAAGGTCAATAATGTCGTAGTCCCTACTATTACCGTGAGCCCGGCTTCTGTTACCGCCGGTAGCGGTCCGGTTACGTTCACAGCTACCCAAAGCGGCGGTGGCCCCACACCTCAGTATCAGTGGATCAAAAACGGGGTTGACATATCCGGGGCTACGGGCAGCACTTATACGGCATCCTCGCTCGTTGGCGGCGATCACATCACTGTGCGCATGCAGAGCTACGATCCATGCGCCGATCCTGGCGTGGTCGTAGCGCCGGAAGTCATTGTTGAGGGCGCAACGGGCATTGCCGGCCTGAACGGATGGGGCGGATCGGTTGCGCTCTATCCTAATCCGGTTACCGAAGGACGCTTTACCGTTGCCGCTTCCTGGGAAGGACTGCACAACGCCGGCGAGCGGGTGACGGTGGACGTGCTGAATGTGGTTGGTCAAAGCGTGTATCACTCAGAGGTAGCGCCGGGCGCTTCCGCTCAGGGAAAGCAATGGCACTATGATGTAAACATGCCGGCTGCCGCAGCTTCCGGCAGCTATATTCTCCGTCTTTCAGCACCGCAAAGCGGCAAGACGGCAAACCTGCCTTTTGTCCTGAACAGATAAAAAACGCTAAAATCGCACGATCAGCTTCACATTCAGTAGGCGGGAAGTAAGCCTGTTGGGCACTGCAAAGGTTTTGCCGCTTGTTTGATCCTGAATGTAAGAATAGGAAAGCGTGTTCTGAATGCCAAGGAGATTAAACACTTCCAGACCTGCCCAGATGCTTTCCAGCTGGCTAAACATGGAATAGCGCGGACGCTGCTTGCGGGCTCCATCCAGGAGCAGTGTGGAGAACCCAATATCAACCCGCTTATAATCCGGCAGGCGCAGTAAAGTGCCGTAGCGCGGCGCGTCGGGCTGGTAAAATGGCAGGCCTGTCGCGTACATCAGATTCAGGTTGACGCGGAAATTCTTGTTGTGCGGCAGATAATCCTGTAGGAACATGCCGAACATAAAGCGCTGGTCAGTTGGGCGCGGCGAAAAGCCCGGATACAGCGTGGCGCTGTCTGCACCGTTCATATCCTTATAAACGACCTTGTCGTCGGTCAGGTCTTCCTGCGTATTCATCACGCCAATGCTCACCCACGATGTTGCGTCCTTCACCAGCTCGCCGTACACACGCACTTCCGCGCCATAGGCATAACCGTTTGAATTGTTTTTGCCGGAGTAGCGGATGCGCACATCCTCGTACACGTAGGGCACCAGGTCGGTAAGCTGCTTATAGTAGGCCTCTGTCGTCAGCTTGATGGGACGCCGGCCCCAAAGGAAATTATGCTCCGTACCCGCAACGACATGCAGGCTCTTCTGCGACTGAAGGTCCTTATTGATGCTGCCGTCATAAGCGCGCATCTCGCGGTAAAATGGCGGCTGAACGTAGATGCCTGCCGCGGCCTTAAACAGCACATTCCGCGTCCACAGCGGCTTATACGTTGCTTGCACCCGCGGGCTAAAGTCCAGCTCTCCGTTCAGATCGTTATAAAGCACGCGGACGCCGGCAGAGATATTGACGTGATTGGAATCAGAGCCGATGCGGAAGTTATCCTGCAGAAAGCCTGAATAACGCACATAATTGAACTCTGCTTTTGAATCCAGATAGCGCCGCATCGTGATCGTGGCATTCGGGTCAAATGGCTGGTTAAAGCCTGCGGAATCCCGGCGCTCCCATTCGTGCAGCTTGTCGGTGATGCCCGTTATCTGCGCATCTGCGCCCCAGAGAATGGTATGCTTGCCGGCATCGTAAGAGCCGCGATGCGCCACGGTGCCCACGTTCACATCAAGATAGTTGCGCGCATAGTTCTGGATGATGCCCGTGCCGATGGCGTATTTAATCTGCCCGAAGTTGGACTTTCCAAGGTCCGTCTCCAGCGCGCCGAGCAGGTACTCGCCCGATATGTCGTACGTCTCCACCTCGTGCGTCTGAAAGTCGGACGCAAGCAGCTTCAGCCGCAGCTTTTCCGTAGGCCGGTGGGTGACCGACAATCCCGCGAAGCGGGAATCAAACTGATCTATCTCGCTGCCATTGTAGAATACCCGCAGCTGAAAGGCCTGGTCTATGACGCCAAAGGTCGTAGAGCTTTCCTCCGGCAGTAGCGAGAAGCGATTGCGCGCATAGTTGCCAATCGCCTCAAGCTCCCAGCGCGGATTGAACCGGTAGTTCACCAACGCCTGTATGTCTGTAAAGCTCGGGTTATACACCCCTTTCGTTGGCTGCGCCTGCAGCAGGTACTGATTGCTCTTCTGCCGCGCGCCAATCAGGTAGGTGAACTTCTCGTTCCGCGAAGCGCCTTCCAGCGAGAGACTGCCCCCGAGCAGCGAGCCCATGACGCTGCCCGCGAACTTCCGGGGCCGCTTGTACGTCACATCCAGCACCGACGAGAGCTTGTCGCCGTACTTGGCCTGGAAGCCGCCGAGCGAGAATGCCACGCTATTTACCAGATCGGAGTTCACGAAGGACAAGCCTTCCTGCTGACCCGAGCGCACCAGGAATGGCCGGCTGATCTCAAAATCATTCACGTACACCAGATTCTCATCGTAGTTGCCGCCGCGCACCGTGTACTGGCTCGTCAGCTCATTGCGCGTGCCTACAAGGCTCTTGATCTGCGCGGTGATGCCGTCTGTGGTGCTCACCAGCTCATTGCTTTTGGATGGATCCAGCAGGTAGGCGCTGCCTGCTTCGTTGGGTACGCGGGTGGTCGTCTTCTGCACCCCGCCCAGCTCCGTGCTGCGTCCTTTGAGCGTCACATCTATCACCCGCGTCTCGCCGGGGCTGAGGTTGAGGTATTGCTTCACCGGCTCGGCGCTCACAAAGGAGTAGATCAGCGTGATGCGCTTCCCCGCCGGCACTTCTATCTTGTAATGGCCCTTCGGGTCGCTGTTGGTGCCCGAGGGCTCGCCGCTCAGCGTGATGCTGGCCAGCTCTATGCTTCTGCCGCCCGCGTCGCGCACGGTGCCGGTGACGGTGGCCGTCTGCCCGCTTGCCGTAATCGTAATAAGGAGAAAAGACAGGCTCAGGTAAGCGAAACGCATCATAATAAGGCCACAAAGAACGGATAAGCAGCCCGCTTTATTTCCCCGCCTTATGAAGCTTGTGGATCGTATCCGCCGGATCGCTTGACGAAAACACCGTATTCCCCGCCACCAGCACATCCGCGCCCGCCGCAATGATCGTCCCCGCATTCTCCAGCGTCACACCGCCATCCACCTCAATCAGCGTCGGCCCGCCCGTGGCCAGTATCATCTGCTTCAGGGCCGCCACTTTCTTCAGCGTCTGCATGATAAAGCTCTGTCCGCCAAAGCCCGGGTTCACACTCATCATGCACACCAGGTCCACATCCGTAATCACATCCTCCAGCGCGCTCACCGGCGTGTGCGGGTTCAGGGCCACGCCCGCCTTCATCCCAAAGCTCTTAATAGCCTGCAGGCTCCGGTGCAGGTGCGGGCTGGCCTCTATATGAATGCTCAGGTAGTCGGCGCCGGCTGCGGCAAACTGCTCAAAGTATTTCTCCGGCTCCAGGATCATCAGGTGCACATCCAGCGGCTTCCTGCTTGCCTTCTTCGCCGCCGCCAGCAGGGGGAAGCCGAAGGAGATGTTGGGCACAAAGCGGCCGTCCATCACATCGCAGTGCAGCCAGCCGGCGTCGCTCGCGTTGATCATGTTGATGTCGCGCTCCAGGTGCAGGAAGTTGGCGGAGAGGAGGGAGGGTGCTATGATGGCCATTTTGGTTAATGTGATAATGCGGTGATGCGGTGATGCGGGAATGTGTGTGCCGTTGATTTTTTGTTAGTCGGCTTTCGGTTCGCTATTCATCGTCTGTTGCGTCGCACTCCTCGGGGTTCGGGGTGCTGACCGGGCTTTGCACCTGGCTTACGCGGATAGCAAACCCGCGCCCATGTGGCGCGGGATTGCAAATCCAGCGCTGCGGGTAAACAATGCCGTTACCGTTAGCAGCTACGGCGGGCCTGTTAGAGCTTTCGGCGGCCCTGCCTGATGACCCGGCAATTCCGTCTGCCGCTTCGGCGACCCCGTTAAGTACTTCGGCGGCCCCGTCAGCTCCCTGGGCAGTCCCGTTTATTACTTCGGCAGCCCCCGTTTACCTCTTCGGCACCTGCCGAAGGAGTAAACGGGAAGCAAAATCATTCAAAATGACAGTCCGAACGCTTATACTTCCATAAAACAAGTCAAAATGGCTGATATGGGCCTACGTGTAGCGTTTGCAGCAATGTATGCGGAAAGCTCAATAGACTGACGAACGATGAACGGAGCGTCGCAAGGAACGATTGGGAGCGAACTGAAAGCCGACTAAATAAAGAACTTCTTATCCGCCGATGCGGCGGAGGCCTTCGGCGGCTGTTGTGTAATTCTTGTCAAAAGTAAGGGCCTGTTTGTAGTCGGCGGCGGCGGATTGCTTGTCGCCGGCGAGCTCGGAGCAGAGGCCGCGGTTGTACCAGGCGCGTGGGTCGGTGGGCTGCATGCGGGTGACGTGGTCGAACTGGCGGCGGGCTTTCTCAAAGGAGTCTTGCTGGATGAGGATGTAGCCGGTGGCGAAGTAGGCGTCGGTGTATTGGGTGTTGTGGAGGATGGCGCGGGTGTATTCGGCTTTGGCGGCGGGGTAGTCGCCTTTGGCCTGGTAGTACATGCCGCGGGCGTAGATGGGGAATACGTCGGTGGTGTCCAGGCGGAAGGCGTTTTCGTAGTATTGGAGGCCGAGGTCGTTGCTTTGGAGGGTGTAGAGGAGGCCGAGCTGTATGGCGGCTTCGCGGTAGTCGGGGGCTACGTTGAGCACGGTCTGGAAGGAGGAGATGGCTTTGGGGGTGTCTTTCATGTCTTTATAGACGAGGCCTTTGAGGAAGTAGCCTTCGGGGGAGAAGGCATCCTGGCGGAGGACGGTGTTGATCTCGTTGAATGCTTTGCCGTATTCTTTGGTGAAGAGGGCGAGCTTGGCGATTTTGAGGTGTGCTTTGGGGTCTTGGGGGTTGTGGCGGAGTGCGCGGAGCAGCCAGACGGTGGCGGTGTTGACGTCTTTGTGCTCAAAGAGGAGGTCGCCGATGGCGGATGCGTATTCGGCTTTGCTGGAGTCGAGGCGGGTGGCTACGTACCAGTCGTTGAGGGCGAGGGAGTCCTGGCCCATCTTGTGAAGGGCGAGGCCGCGGCGGTACCATGCGTCGGCTTTGGTGGTGTCTGCCTGTATAGCCTGCGTGAGCGGGGCTATGTTTGGGGAGGCGAGCATGGGGTTGGTGGAGGCGGGAGTGGGGTGGTGGCTGCAGGCTGCGAGCAGCACGGCGGCTAAGAGAAAAATAAGCGGTCTTCGGGCCATGTGAAAGTCAGATAAATGAGTCGCGTGAGGTGTGACGAACCGCGTAGATGAAAATGGTGTCGTCAACAATTTCAAAAAAGATATTAAAGGGAAGCTTTCCAATCCTGGCAAATCGCAGTAGTGGTTCCTTGCCGTAAAAGCTGAAGTGCTGCGGAGCCGCTAAAATATGCCCCTCCGTTGCTGCGAGTAGGTCAAGGAACCAGTCGCGCCATGCGGTAAGCCCGTTGTCATCATAATATCCAAGCGTAGCCTGAATATCTTCTTTCGCAGTAGGCTGATAGACTAATTTATAGTCTGGCATTTGCCCGCCTGGATTTATAGTCGGCAATGATCTCGTCAAGCGTGTAGCCTTTCTCGCCCTCAATTCTCCGCTGACGCGCGTCATGGATTCTCCTCAACTCTGCGTCGCTTAACCGCGGCAGGATAGCGTCGTCCTCCGGCGATGCTTCAAGAATGGATATAAGCATGGCATCATCCGCTTTGTCAACTTTCTGGTGTGCCGCGGTACGAAGCTCATTGGTAGTCAGCATTTTCATGATTGTCGGCTTTCTACAAATTTACCCTTTCTCCCCCGCATCAATATCGCCCACCCGCGGCTCCCGCAGCTCCACCGGCAGAGCCTGTTTGCGCATGCGCATGTTGAGCAGCTCTACAGCAAAGGAGAAGGCCATGGCGAAGTAAACGTAGTTCTTCAGATTCAGGTCTTCATGCACATAGCCTGCCGGGCGCACGGTGGCTTCACGCCAGCCGTCAATCACCAGCACGAGGCCCACCATCACGAGAAAGGAAAGCGCCAGCATGGTAAGCGTCGGATGCTTATGGATGAATGTGGCGATGCGCTCGGAGAAGAAGAACATCACGATCATGGCCATTACAACGGCTATAATCATTACCGGGAGATTCTGCCCTATGCCCGATGCGGTGATGACGGAGTCAAAGGAGAAGACCATATCCACGAGCACAATCTGGAAGATGGCTTTGGCGAATGAAGCCCCTTTGCTACCGGCTTTCGGGCCTTCTTCCTCGCCTTCCAGCTTGTGGTGTATTTCGGTGACGGTTTTGAAGATGAGGAAGAGGCCGCCGGCTATCATTACGATGCTTGAAAGGTCAAAGGCCTTATCAATGTCAAATATGTGGAAGCCGAACAGCGCTTTGCCTTTCTGTTTCAATAGCCAGCCGAGCGCAACAAGCAGCAATGACCGTGTGATGATGCCAAAGACCATCCAGAGCGTCCGTGCGCGCTTGCGCTGATCCTTAGGCATCCGCCCCATGATGATGGAGACGAAGATGACGTTGTCAATGCCCAGGATAATTTCCAGCGCGGCAAGCGTGAGCAGGGAGACAAGGGCTGAGCCGGAGAAGAGTTCAGGATTCATTTAATGGGTGGATGGCGTGAGGTTTGATTTATCCCTTCTGCAGGATGCCCTTGCAAATCGCCTTGGCGATGCCGGGGCCTTCATAGATAAAGCCGGTATAGACCTGGACGAGGCTGGCGCCGGCATCCAGTTTTTCAATAGCATCTTCTGCCGTAAAAATCCCGCCAACTGCGATGACAGGGATCGCTCCGCCGCTCTTCCGGCTGATGTATTGTACGACCTCCGTAGCGCGCTGGCGCAGGGGCTTGCCGCTCAGGCCGCCTGCTCCAAGAGCGTCCACTTCTGAGGCCTCCGTGTTCAATCCGCTTCGGTCAATGGTGGTATTTGTAGCCACAATACCGTCAAGCGCGGTGTGGTGTATAATGTCAATAATATCGTCCAACTGCGCGTCAGAAAGATCAGGCGCTATTTTCAGCAGGATGGGTTTGGGCCTGGCGTAGCCGGCATTAATGTCTTTTAGGCGCTGCAATAATGCGGTCAGGGGTGCCTTATCCTGCAGCGCCCTGAGGCCAGGCGTGTTGGGCGATGAGACGTTCACGACAAAGTAATCCACCACATCGTGCAGCGCACGAAATGCGGCTTCGTAATCCCCTATCGCATCTTCATTGGGCGTGTCTTTATTCTTGCCGATGTTCCCGCCGATTATGATGCATTCCTTTCTATGCTTCAATCGCGCAGCAGCTATTTCCGCTCCGCCATTATTAAAGCCCATGCGGTTAATCAACGCGCTGTCCGCCGGCAGGCGAAAGAGACGCGGCGCAGGATTGCCAAGCTGCGAACGCGGCGTAAGCGTACCGATCTCCACGAATCCAAAGCCGAGGCAGGCCAGCTCATCTACCCAGCGGGCGTCTTTGTCAAAGCCGGCGCCGAGCCCCACGGGGTTTGGAAAGGTGATGCCCCAGAGTGTCCGCTCCAGTTTTTTGTCTTTAACGCCAAACCTGCTTTTCATCATTGCGCGCAGCGGTGACACCTTATAAGCGCGCTGCAAAGCCCGCATTGCACGGTAATGGATCGCCTCGGGTTGTTGAAGAAAAAGAAGGGAACGAAGAAGCCGGTACATGGGCGGACAAAGATACGCGGCACGGCTTTTAACCATTTTTTACGGCGGCTGATTGAAGGGCCGGGCGCCCCACGCCTAATTTTATCCGCAAGCCACATGCGTTTCTTCTCACTGCTCTTCCTGTTGCTCTGGTTTCCGGCATTGCTGCGCGCGCAACGTATTAACGGCATCGTGGTGGATGTGAACGGCGTCCCCATCTCTGAGGCCGGCATTCACAACATCCATTCAGACGAAGGCATGGTCACCGGCGCGGATGGACGCTTTGCTATTAATGTCCGGACAGGCCAGCTGTTAGAAATCCACAAGATCGGCTTCCGCACAGCAAGGATCCGGATTGGCGCGGGCGCTCTGCCGCCGTTTTACAAGGTCATTCTGGAAGCAGGCGTTCAGGAGCTGCAGGAGATAGAAGTCCGCAATCACTTTCAGGATTTCCGGCACGACAGCATTCGCTCACACGAGTACTTTAAAAAGCAGCTGGAATATCCGGTTGTGACAGGCTGGCGCGCCTTTCAGAGCCCTTTTTCGGCTTTAGGCAAAACGAACCAGCAGATGATTCACTTCCAGAAAGAATATGCATGGCTGGAGCAGCAGAAGTATGTGGATTACACCTTCAGCGAGCGCCTTATTGCGCAGCTTACCGGCCTGAAGGGCGACAGCGCCGTTGCCTACATGCGCCGGTTCAGGCCATCTTACGAGATGCTGCGCACGATGCCTGAGTACGATCTCTTCTCATACGTAAAGCAGACGGTATATATGTGGCGGGAGCGGCAACGTCTTGGACCGTCCAACAGCCGGGGCAGCGGGGGTGGATAGAATGAAAAAGCCCCTACGTTTGCAGGGGCTTTCTTCTGTGGTGTGGGCCGGGATCGAACCGGCGACACATGGATTTTCAGTCCTCAAGTTATCGGTTTCATTTGGTCTAATACGGCCCGAAACCCGCGCCAATCAACGTTTTAGAGTTCAGGTCATTTCGCAAGAAATCATACCAAACCGGTAAATGTTGTCGGATTGTTGTCGGCTGTTGTCGGCTGTTGTCGGCAGATTTAAATAATTTTAGGGATGGCCGTGAATAAAATTGTGCTCAAAAAGGACAAGCGGCAGGATGGCACATACCCGCTGACGATCAGGGTGACCAAAAACCGAAAATCCACTTACATTTATCTTGAGCACAGCATCCAAGAAAGCGACTGGGATGCGCCCGGCCAGCGCGTCAAAAAATCCCATCCAAACAGTACAAGACTTAATCATTACCTCGTAAAAAAACTTGCTGAGGTAAATGAGCATTCGCTGGAACTGGAAAGTGATAAAGAGCATGTCAGCGCCGCAGCAGTCAAGGAAAAGGTGAAGCCGAAAGTCGGCAACACGTTTTTCCCCCAAGCCGACCTGTATTTAAAAATTTTGAAGGATGCCGGGAAATACAACCGGTGGACTCCTGACAAATCCCGCCTTGAGCGCTTCAAGCAATTCCTAAAACACGATTACGCCTTTCAGGATATTACCGTGCAGCTTCTTGAACGGTTCAAAAGCTACGTGATGTATGGCTTGCCAAAGAAGCAATCGGAGCGTTCAGCGCTTAACCACCTTGTCGTCATCCGCTCTGTGTTCAGCCAGGCAACCGCTGCGAAGGTTATTGATGAACGGCATTACCCCTTTGGCAAAGGAAAGATCTCTATTAAGTTTCCGGATTCAAGCAAAATAGGTCTGGTTGCCGAAGACATTATAAAGCTGGAATTGGTGGAATTAGAAGGCAAGGCCGACCATGCGCGAAATGTCTGGCTGTTTTCCTACTACTTCGCAGGAATGCGGATTAGCGACGTATTGCGGTTACATTGGCCGGATTTTCAGAACCAACGCCTTTATTATACTATGGGCAAGAATAAAAAGGGAGGCTCTTTGAAAGTCCCTGATAAAGCGCTGGCTATTTTGGAAAAATATAAGGCGCTCCGGGAAAATGCCGACGACTTGGTTTTTCCTGAATTGCGAGGCGTTGACTTGGAAGATAGGTTTGTAACTGAACGGACGATCGGATTTAAAACTAGTGCCTTGGACAAAGTATTAAAAAACGATGTTGCACCGGCGGCAGGCATAGATAAGACATTGACCATGCACATTTCCCGACACACCTTTGCGCAACTCGCAGGGAATAAAATTGACATCCGGCGACTGCAAGAACTGTATCGCCATTCTGATATCGCGACAACAATCGGTTACCAATCTAACTTCAACCATGAGGATGCCGATAATGCGCTTGATACAGTTTTAAACAGCGTTATCAACAATGAGCCTAAGCCTTAGACATTTCCTCTTCGGAGCCATTTTACTGTTCGCTGAGCGGACATCAGCCCAAAGTGATACGCTTCGCATCTGCACGTACAATCTTTTGAATTACGGCAACTCAGCCAACACCTACCCGTACAAAAATACCCGGCTTAGCCCCATCCTGCAGGAGATAAAGGCCTCCCTTACCTGCTTCAATGAAGTGTCAACCGCGCAGCCCGGAATGCTGGATACGCTAATTCGGCAAATGCCTTTTCCGTCTGCGCACGGCCGCGTTCACAACACGGTCAGTACGACGCAGCTTGATGGTTTGTTCTGGCGGCTTGGCAAGTTTCGGATGCTGCATGACAGCATCATTTGCAGCGATGTCCGGGATATTGTCGCTTACGACCTGTACTATGATTATTCCGACTTGGCGACTTACCTTGATACTGTAAAGCTTACGGTAATAACCGCGCACTTAAAATCTTCCAATGCATCTGCTGACAAAGCCGACCGCGCAGGCGAAACAGCGAAAGTATCGGCCTATCTCGCGTCTCTAAACAAGGCGGCGAATTATATCATGCTGGGCGACTTTAATCTCTACACAAGCTCCGAAACCGCCTATCAGAACCTGACCAATCCAACCAATCCGAACGCGCGCCTCAACGACCCGTTAAACCGGCCGGGCAGTTGGGACAATAATGCCAGCTTCGGGGATATTCACACCCAGTCGCCGCGCCTTGCTGCCCTGCCGGACGGAGGTGCCAGCGGCGGGCTTGACTCGCGCTTTGACTTTGTCCTGGTGTCGGACGCGGTGCTCGGCGGGGCTAAGGGTATTAAATACCTGCCCGGTAGCTATAAGGCATTGGGCAATGACGGGCAGCATTACGGCAGGGCATTGACGGACATGCCTGCAAACAGCATGGTTTCGGCGTCCATTGCGCAGGCACTTTATGAATGTTCCGACCACCTGCCTGTCTTTGCCGATTTTGCATTTACGCCTTTGCATCTTATTTCACCGGCTGGCATTGCGGGAGGAACCGAAAACTTGCAACTTTCCTTAGCTGTGGTAAATCCTTTTGCCAGCATCATAAACCTGCTCGCAACCCCAGAGATAGGCCCGGCCACCTTGACTTATCAACTGCTTTCCATTGATGGCAAGTTGCTCCAAAGCGGGATAATAACCTTGCCTGACAATCGCATTCATGTTGAGCCTGACCTTTCCCCTGGTCTGTATTTCCTGCGGATATCGAATGCGTCCGGCGATGCGGCGAATTACAGGCTTGTTCATTATTAGCGGGCTACAGGCCCGCAAGCACTTCGCTGATCGCCTTAAGTAACCTGGTATCGGGTGCTTTCTTGCCTTCCACATCTTCAGCGGCGATCAAAGCGCGAAACTCCCCTTGGTCATCCCGCTCAAAGGTCATTTCTATCCCCTCAATCAGAACAACAAAGCGATGCGTATACCCAAGCACAACCAGCCTGACAGGGAACTCCAGCTCTTCGCCTTTGAAGCAGACAGGCAACAGCATTTCATCCATAAAAACGCGAAGCTCCTTTGTTTACCCCCTCTGGCATAATAATTAGAGCCGAGAGCCTGATTTCTTCACAATTCTAAAACCAAGCTCAATGGCAGACGACAAAAACAGTACAGGGAGGAAGGATGCGATCCGCGTTGATTCAAACGACCCAAGCGAGGTGGAATACCTGCACCGCCAACACCCGGACAATACCCATCAGGAAGTTGTGGACGCAATCAAGAAATACGGGCCTATCCGGGAGGATATTGATAAGCATTTGAAGTAGCTGTAACCAGCTACTGTAATTGACGCCTCGCACCTGCGAGGCGTTTCTTTTGTGGAGCAGAGGCACCGCAATAACAATTCAATAATTAACACGAATTGAAAGCGATGATTATCTTTAGCACGCGATTTTGTTTAATCAAACCCGCGCTACATAATGGTAACGATAGACGATATCTTGCATCATATCGCTCAGGACCTGCGCTGCTACAGCGATGTAGATCCAAAGGGCGCGATTGAGGCGTTTGTTACCGGCTGCATGTTTGATATGCGGATTTCCATCACTACCGACCTTGAAGAAACGGAGCTCAATTACCTGAATCGTTATGGTCAGGGCCGCACCTTTTATTTCCGCCTGCCGAATTATGAGCGCGGCAAGGCGCTCGCCGCCGAGCTGTTCTATCTTATTCGGGGCATAAGGCCGGACATGAGTAGTTACACCGGTGACAAGTTCAACCCGCAAGACGCGCTCTATCTTTTCCTGCACTTAGGCAGCATTAACCCGCCGCCGGTTACTGACGTGCTACCGCTGATCAACCAGGTAAGGCTAAACCAGATTTTGCAGAATTAGAGCGGGCGTTATTGACTTCGACAGTTGGCTTTTCTCTTTGCACCTCATCAATGTAGTCCGCCCATTGTTGCATCATCACTTTTCGCTCGCCTAAAAAATCTGCTCTGTCGTAAGCTTGATTGATTTTCCCCTTTGGCAAGTGTGCGAGTTGCCTATCCACAACCTCGTGACGGTAGCCGAGCTTTTGTTTGATGGTGCTCATCGCTAATGCTCTAAAACCGTGTCCTGTCATTCGGCGATAGTATTTCATTCGCCGTAGCGCCATGAGTAGCGTTGTATTGCTTAACGGTCGGTTACGCCTTGTTACGCTTGGAAACAAAAAGTTTTGCTGGACTTCATTAGAATGCTCAGAACGTTTCGTAAGTACTTCCAGTTCACACAGAAGCCCGATAGCTTGTTTTGAGAGAGGTACAGTATGCGGCAATTTCATTTTCATTCGCTACGCGGGAATGCGCCATTCCGCTTTCTCCAGATTTACTTCTTCCCACGTGGCTTCTAACAATTCCGAGGTACGGACAAATGTCAATATCATCAGCCACATGGCGATCATCGTGGGCCGTTGGAGCCGTCCCGTATTTAATTTGAGCTTTTGAAGTAGCTCTGGCAACTCCTCTATAGTGATTGATGCAAAGTGCCCTGCCCTATGTGGAAACAACGCGCCACGCAAATCTCGCGTTTGATCACTTTGGGCACGACCGGTAACAACAGCATACCGAAATACCTGTCCTATCGCACGGAGAACGCGGCGCGCAAGCTCAT
Source organism: Chitinophagaceae bacterium (assembly GCA_965246765.1). GTDB lineage: Bacteria > Bacteroidota > Bacteroidia > Chitinophagales > Chitinophagaceae > UBA1952. The sequence continues at coordinate 231,405 of CBDFFJ010000003.1, read as the reverse complement.
TCGTTTTGCGCACTTCTATTTTGCGGACACAGGCATAAATCATCGGCGGTGTCACTTCTGAAATTGGCATGTTGCCGATGGCCGGAAAGACGTTCTTTTCTAGCCGGCTCAAAGTATTATCGTGAGTTCTATCAGCCCAACGCGCTTTGAACTCTTGCAGCCATTCCCTAGCCACTAACTCAAACGTTTGCGCCGATGCATATTTTGCAAGGATTTTTTGTTCTCGCTTTATCTGATTGGGATTGATTCCGCCAGCAATATCCGCTCTTGCTGCATCACGCTTTTCTCTCGCCTGCACCAAGCTTACCGCGGGATAGTTTCCATGCGTCAGCAGCTTTTCTTTGCCGCAAATTTTATAGCGCTGTCTCCAGATTTTTGTTCCGCTTGACCGCACCTCCAAATAAAGGCCATTACTGTCGCGCAATTTATAAGGGCTGCTTTGCGGTTTTGCATGGCGACATTCCAGGTCCGATAATGCCATTGGCACCTCCTAAATGAGTGGGTAAGATATTATGGGAAAAAAATGTTACCCACTTTCTTACCCGCCCATTAGGCATACATCCCTAAGTTCCATAGGAGCGCATAAGGCCATCATAACAAAAAACCCTCGTGAATACAAGGGTTTTTGGACTTCGCTGGATAGGAAAATATTGATAGATGGTGGCCCGAGCCGGATTTGAATTGGTGTACGCAAGCTGTTGAATCTAAATCGCATTCTCTCCTTGCATTTTTATCTTACCCCATTTATTACCCGCGGAACATCTGACAAGTGCCAATGATTTTCTGAAATATCCCTTCTAAGCCCTTAAGTCTACATACTGCGGAAGATGCTTGGAGCTCTCTCCGAGGTGAGTCGACTGTAAAATTCAAGTGCATAATTGTCGGTCATGCCAGCAATGTAGTCGCAAACCGTTCTGTACCGATGTTCAGCCGTACCACTCTGCTCGTAGATTATTTTATAATCGTTCGGTAGTAATTCTGGCGGGGCATTTGGTGGAACGCCGTTAGGCAGCAATGATTCAAAAATCGTACGAATGATCCTACTTCCCCTGTGCTCTATTGACTTCAATTTCGGTGATAACACCTGAGTTTTAAAGGCAATCTTCTTTAAGATTTCAATACGTTTTCGGGTGGGCCTATCAAGCGTGACTACAGACAAGGCCGGCAAGGGTTCGTTCAAATGAAAATCCACTCCCTTCAAAGATGCCTGTATCAATTGGGAGGAAAAATTTGTTCGGACATAGCCATTCTTCATCAAAAGCTCATTGTATTTGCTTGAAAATTGCTGAGCTAAAAACAGATAAGCCTCTTCCTTTTTACTGTCATCCGAATTATCAAATTGCAAGGTGTCAATACCATGCAACTTTTCTGGTGGCAAGTTGAAGATGAAGGCGAACAGGTCAGAAACTACGTCTATTACGTCTACCCAGTCTATCTCAAAATCATTGGATTTATTTTTAGAAATTTCAGAACTAATGCTTCTGTAGAATTCCTTCGATTGAGTCAGCATTTCTATAGGCGATATGAAGTTTGCTTTAAAAGCATCTTCCAAATCGTACGTTGAATAAGCGATATCATCGGCGATATCCATTATCTGACATTCAACCGTTTTGAATTTTCCTGAATAGTCCCGGCCACCTGTAACCGCCTGCTTTATTTGTGATACTAATTCCCTTTCAGTATGATAATAACCTTTTTCTATCAAGTGGGATCCCGCTTGTTCAGTCGGAATTTCATTATCATACTTGAGAATTGACGCTAGTGACCTGTAACTTAAATTAAGGCCATGGCGTGTATCAGCATGGTTTACATCGAAGCCACCTAGCTGCAGCTCGCCGTTATGAATTTTCTTTTCCAGTCTGGCTAGCAATCTAAGCGATTGAGCGTTTCCTTCAAATCCGCCATGGTTCCTCATGCACTCTGCTAAAGTTGCTTCGCCTTGGTGACCAAACGGAGGATGCCCAATATCGTGAGCAAGTCCAGCGATTTCAACCAAATCCAAATTAATTAAGTAGTCAGAAGCATAGCGTTTTGAGATTTGATGATTGAGCTTAAGGGCAATCGTTTGAGCAATTTGCGCGACTTCCAAAGAGTGTGTAAGTCTATTTCTAAAAAAGTCGGATTCGCCACAAGGGAATAGTTGTGTTTTTCCAACCAATCGGCGAAAACTGTGTGAATGGATAATTCTCGACAAGTCACGCCTGTAGTCCGTTCCGAATTCTTCCCTATCCAAGGAATTTTTTGCGTCATAAAGATCTTTCTCCTCAAAGACACGTTTACTTTCCTCCGCGTTGTACATCATAATCGTTAGTCAAGGACTTCGTTAGATAAGTGAGCCTTTTTTGCATCGGATTCTGCAATCATCGGGATGATTTGGCCCGTAAACTTCTTAGGAATGTAGAGGTCAGCTACAATAGACCGAATCACGCAAGGAAGTGCAACCAACTCCAGATTAGATTCTTTGCCCGATTCGAAAGCATTTTGGACTTCCATAGAAACAATTGAAAATTTTATACCAGCTCACAAAGCATGAAAGAAATGTAGAAGTCGTCCGCCCTGCGAAACATAAAATTCATAGCTGTTGGCTTCAATGCTGCGGATAGCTTCTGCTTCGGTGATCTTCCAGCGCGTGCCGTTGTTGCTATAGCCACCTGCATGAGAGATGCGTTCATGCGCGTTTTGCATGTCGGATTTATTAATGCAGGAAATCTGGTGCTGGGACATAAAGAAGGTGTATTAATGGTTGTCAGCTATGCTTGAAGATTTGAATAGAAAAAACCCATGTTAATCAGGTTATCAAGGTTATCGCTTACCACGCCGTTCCTATGGGTTCTCAGTATTTCCTGCCTGTTGCTCAGCGTTTCGTAACCAACCTGCTCACCTTTAGTCCATGTGCCCGAAGCATAATCCCACACTATGGTCAGTACGGATTTCTGTGCTTTCAGCAGTTTCAGCACCTCTGCCTCAATGGTCTTTTTCCCGATGCTGATCGTGGCATCATTGTCTTCATGAAGCATGACGTGCGAGATGCGTCTGGAGTCCGCTGTCTTGATAAACCAGACCCCTGAAATCAGGTAATCTGCCCATTTGGCCATAGTAATGAATTTGCTGCAATGATAGGCTGCAGATAAAGGCAGCCTTCTGGTAAAAAACTGGTTGCTCACGGGATTATTCCTGTTACGCGTTCCATGATAATTTATTAAGCGCCGCCAGGCAAACCCGGAAAAATCCGGTAGGTCTGCATCGCCCCCCGGTCTATTTTTACGCACTACGCCTCTGTACAAGAATTGATTAGAAATACATGCAACCGGCAGGCCTGATACATATTGCCTACGCTGACGATCATATCGTCATAAGGAAAGGTATCTGTGAGTTGCTGAACTCATTGGGTAGCTGCCATGTAGATATTGAGGCGGATAACGGCCAGGAACTGCTTGAAAAGCTGAAAGTATCCCAAACCAATATCGACATCTGTATACTGGATATATTCATGCCGGTTCTTAACGGGTTCGACACGCTTATAGCCCTGCTAAAGCACTGGCCGCAGATGCGTGTGCTGATTTTCACCGGCCATAACACGGATTACTTTTTGATAAAGGCAATTATGGCCGGCGCGAACGGTTATCTTCTTAAGAACTGCAGTCCGCGGGAACTGGAAACTGCGCTTATTGCCATTCACGAGCACGGCATCTACCACTCCGAGATCATGTCCTCTAAGTTCTTTCGTTCGGTGATTAAGAACAAAGTCAAGCTGCCGCAGTTCAGTGACCGGGAAGCCGAGCTACTCAAGCTCTGCTGCAGCGATTTAAGCTATGTGCAGATCGCGGAGAAGATGAGCATCACGCCAAAAAGCGTGGACTGGCACCGCGAATGCCTGTTTAAAAAGCTACAGGTGGGCAGCCGCTCCGGCCTTGTCATGTGCGCCATTCAATTCGGACTGGTCCCGCTGCAGGTTGATTCAACAAGCCATATAATCTCCGAAGAACAGTAATCATTTTTTACCCCTTTTCAATCCACCACCCATGCAGAAAATTACCCTCCTCTTCGCTGCCACCGCCTGCATCATGCTTGCGGCCTGTAACCAATCCGGCAGTAACTCCGACACGCAACACCCAAGCAACGATACACCTCGTTCCGCCATGAGAACAGCCGGCACTGCCGACTCAGCGAAGGCATATATCTCTATTGATACGGCCAACAAAATGCTCGGCAGCTATCTCAACAGCATCAACGCTTCATCCGAAGATTCAGAATTGAGATCCGTCATTATTGACGCGGATGCGCTGCGCAGCTTTCTCAACAGCCCGGAGGGTCAAGACGTTTCGCAGATGAAAATTATGTTCGCCCATACGCTGGATTACATAAACAAGGGAGGAAAGGATAGACGCTGCGGATACCGCAGCGGCGCCCTAACTTTAATTCTTGCCGGATATAACGACGCGGGTAATTACATCTACTATCACAACGGTGTTGAAGACAACGGCATGCCGTGTCCTTCATTCTGCCCGGTTGTCGGCACCGCTAAGGATGACCTGCTTCCACATTGATTGAACTCTTTCCTTGAAAGTCAATTTTCTTCATGTCCTTTATCGGATTTATCTTGTAATCCTATTTACCGCTTGGATTATAAGCCTGGTCCGGTTCAAAAGACGGGATGGCGGATTGCGCATCTTCTCACTACTGCTCGGGCTTACGTTTATTGCGGAATGCCTGGCCTATTACTGCGCAATCCGCTACCGCAACAATATGCCGGTATACGCTATCTTCAATCTGATTCAGTTGTTCCTGGTGTGCCTGTATTTTAATTTCAGCATTGATATCTTTAAGGGCAATAACGCAGGCATCTATGTGGGGCTAGGCAGCATTGCGGCGGGCCTGGTCAATATTGTTACCCTGCAGCCGCTGCAGCATCTGAATAATTACTTTCTGTTTTTTGAAGGCATCATCACCATTTCACTATCGCTGATTTCTTTTACCAGGCTTATGCTGCTCCAACAGGAGCAGGAGGACGGTGTGCCGTTATATTACAATCCGCATTTCTGGCTGTCTGCGGGCCTGACGTTTTTCTGGACCGCTACGTTTCTTAGCTGGGGCCTTTATGAATTCATGATTGTAAGGCATCCGCAAAGTACCTGGGTTGTAAATCTGATTATCCTGCTGGTGAATATGGTAACTTACGGAGGCATCAGCATTGTACTTTTTACTTATCCAAAAATGCGGCACGAAAGGTGAACCAGCAATACTTTATACCATTGCTCATAGCCGGGACGATACTCTTTCTGGTCTTCCTGTTCTTTATGCTGAGCTACATCATAATTTATACGCGGAGGGTGCATCGCAATAAATTGGAGACGGCCAAAATGATCTTTGACCACCAGAAAAACATCCTTCATGCACGGCTGGAAGAGCAGGAGCGGGCAATGGCGCAGATTTCAAAAGAGGTGCACGATAATGTCTCTCAGAAAATAGACTTTATCCAGATGAATGTCAAAGCGCTGGATGAAAGCCGGCCTGATGATGATAACAGCAAATTTGTCAGCAATATCCGTACGATATCGGAGCAGGTTGCAAACGACTTGCGCAACATCAGCTACTCGCTGAACAGCGACTATATTAAGAAGATAGGCCTTGGGGAAGTGATGGCAAAAGAGCTCTCCTATATTGAGTCAAGCAAGCACATCCCTTGCAGGCTGCATATTGAAGGCGTCTACAAATCATTGTCCGCCGAGAAAGAATTACTCATTTTCCGGATTGCTCAGGAGGCACTCCATAATGCGGTCAAGTATGCTCAGGCGTCGGCTATCAGGATTGAACTGAGGTACGAGGAGCAATGTCTATCCCTTGAAATCGCTGATAACGGGATTGGCTTTGATAGAACCCGGCAGGAGAACATAACCGGACTCGGCATCCGGAATATGCAGCAGCGGGCAGACCTGTTAAACAGCAAGCTGCAAATAGATACGGAACCGCGCAGGGGCTGCGCAATACGGCTTGCCGTTGCCATCTGAAACATTAGCAGCCTGACTGAAGAAACCGGTCATGAACTGCAGAGAGGCGGGGTGAGCAATGCCCTTAGCCGGAATAGCTTGGAAAGTTGTACCCGCCGGGGTTCCTGGGTAATTACTGTTTCCTGATCAAGCAATAGCTTGGAAGGAATACTTCTCCGGCTCATGGTAGCATTGTAAGGAAGCGGGTTCTTGCAAGAAACTACCACGGCCTGTCGAATGGCATAGGATACCGGAGCGCTCACCGCTATGCAGGGCCCCCAGAGGTGGAGTTCTGACCGGCCGATAGGGAAACTTTTGTATAGTCGGAGAGTATTTTGCTGCATTCGCCGCGAAACGCCTCATAACATTGAATCTTCATGTCATCCGGAAAGTCCGCTGCATAAGCGGCCCCGTTAATTTCTTCCACGAATCCTTTGTTGACCGCTGCTGCAATGGCTTCCACATTATTTTTGACGGTATCAGCATTGGTATGAAGACTTACCCCGCCAAGGGATATTCCAAAAGAGGCCGTTGCCTTTTCAATCGCCGATAGTTCGTCCTTCAGTCTTTGGATATACCTTGATTTAAGGTCGGTAAGCGCGTTCATAAGCCTTTTCGGTTTGAAGGACAAATTTATCCCTTCAAAAGAACGGGCATACACATACGCCCTAAAAACAGACCCGGAAAATTCCTGTAGAATATCGGGAAAGTACCGGAAAAAACTTATGTGAGCCAGCATAGGTTTGTAGGAGCAAATCGCAGCCCCTAAATCAAGCCCGGTAAGATACCTCCGCCCGATGAAGTGCAGTTTAATAGTTTCCTTTATTTTGATACTAAGCCTGTCATCCTGTGCGCAATCAAAAAGTGCAAATGCAGAACTGTATCTGGTAACTTTTGCGTCGAAAGATATTGGCGATGTCCGTTTCTATCTGGAACTGGAAATGGCCGGGGGGCAGATTAGCGGCGGTTCATTGCAGAATGCCTACGCAGATAATTTCGGCTTTGCGGACCGGACAAAAATCAACTGGTTTGCGGGGATAAAAAACAAAAGGCTTGTTTCGGTAAAAGGTTACTACAGGGACAGTAATAACGTCATCAGGTTCCGGACTGCTTTCTATTCCCCGATCAGCAACTATTATCTGAATGGGAGGATTACCAACGGGCAGCTTGAAGGCGAATTTTTTTCGCCTGACAGCTCGTCCAGAGGAAAATTGTATGGTGCCTTATATAAGAAGGGCAAGCCCGCGCCTCTTTTAGATTACAGGCGATTGTCCGACTCTTTTGGCCGGTCTTTTGAAGCCAACTTCTTTGATCCTGCCTTTTTTAAATCGTCTAAATACAAAACGTTTAAAGGCAAGCTCCTTGATTATTCGAGTAACTCTATAGACGATCTCCATTATGCCTTCTCCGCATTTTATTATGCCCGTGAATTACCTTATTCCCATATCGGATTGTGGCGGAGAGCAGGCGTTGAAAAGGAGGATACGGGTACAGACAAACTGGAATACATAAAAAAGGGAACTACCGGTATTCTTACTATCCCGTCGTTTACAACAGAAGAAGGCGCTATCAAAGACAAATTCACTCAGATATTCAGTGACAATCCCGAAAATCTGATCATCGATTTAAGAAACAACCCCGGCGGAAATATCGGCCCGGCAATAGAGTTGGGCCAGTATCTCGTCCAGGGTCCTACCAGCGGCGGTTTTTTCCTGTCAAGGGCCTATTACGCGTCCGGAAAAGGGGATATGAGCGCATGTCATGTCTTTTCCTCAGGCACGTTCGATCAGTTCATGGAGGAAATCAGTAAGAACAGCTGCATAGAAGTAAAAATATTTCCTAATCAGCGCACTTTTAAAAAGCCGGTTTATATCCTTATTGATAACGCTACGGCAAGCACGTGTGAGCCAATCGTGTATGCGCTTAAGCAGGAGCCGAATATTACGATAATCGGGCAAAAAACTGCCGGCAAGATGCTCAGTGCAAAGGAGGTGCCGCTCATGGACGGGTTTGTTCTTTTCGTTCCGAACGCTGATTATGTGACGACGGCCAAAGAGCGGCTTGACCAGAAGGGAGTTGAACCCGAAGTGTCCCTAAAAGAAGAAACAGACGCGCTCACCTACGCGCTGAGTCTAACAAATAAAAAATAGTTCCTTTTTTTTTAACCTCAAAAAACCAACCAACATGAGGATCACAGAAGTGCAGATCAACTACGCGCAACCAACCTTCCCGGGTGGGCTCCCTGTCGCGGAAATGCAGACCATCCTGCAAAGCATCGACTGGCTTGACGGACAAGCAGTCGCCAGACACACAACCCGCTGCAACAACCGTTGCAACGGCAATGATGTGAAGGTGGACGTTCCCCTGATGAAGGTAAGCATGCCGTAAGTAAGCTTCATCCGGCAAAAAGGTTCTCTTCTTAATAGTCGGGAACCTTTTTTTCTTACTGCTATGAACCAATACTTCATCTCTCCGTTTTACGACTTCAAACGGACTTTCAGCACCTGCTATGCAGAGCATAAATACACAAAGCAGATTCTGCTTCTACCCATTGAAATACAGGCTCATTTTTACCACCCGCTGAACAGGCTTATGGGTTTAAGCGAAGAAGCGCTTCTTGATTTAAAGAGCAATGGTGTTTTTGATTTTCTCCTCCATGAAAAAGTTGTTCTGGATGGCAGCACGGCCTATAAAGAAATAGCCAGTTTTTTTGTCCGTCCCCAACATCCCTATCTCGGGCTGCCGCTTGGAAACATTCATGAACTGGTAAACAGCTTTGCGGTTTTTGGGGTACCTTACTCATTTGGTAATCCATCATTGGAGTCTGTCCCCCGGAATAATACCATAGCCAGAAATTACGCTCATAAGTATAACATTCAGAAAGAGTGCTTTTTGTCTTCAGGTGTGATTACAGGCAAAACATACAGCTCTATTCAGGAGGACAATATTTTTGATTTAGGCGATTTGTATATTAATCAAAGGGAAGACATTTCTGCTACCATACAAAAGATAGCAGATACTGCATATGAATTAGTTCATAAAAAGAACACTTTTATCGCCATTGGCGGGGACCACGCTGTTACTTACCCATTATTTAAAGGGGTACAGAGATGTGTTGGCGATTTGGTGTGTTTACAGATAGATGCCCACAATGATCTTTTCTTGCTCACGGAGTGCCACTTTAATGACTTGGCGCCCAGTCACAGCTCAGTAATCGGAAAGCTTCTGCTGGAGGGTTTTGAAGTTCATAGTTTAGGGATAAGGGACTTTGTCAACATCGACTCCCTGGCTGTGGCCGCATCCGGCCAGTATTCCTGTCACTTCAGCCATTCCGAGCGGCAGTTTCTGGAATGTGTTGATCGGCTTATCCCGCAGCTTTCCGGCAAGCAGATTTATCTCACCATCGATATAGACGTAATTGACCCGAAGCTCTTTAGCAGTGTGACTGACCCGCTCCCGAACGGGATAAGCTTTGAAACCCTAACAAGCTGCCTGTCAAGATTAAAAAAGGAAGCAAATATTATCGCCATCGATATCGTGGAAGCGGCGCTGCAAGATAACAACGTGATAGATATACATAATTTTTTAAACTTTCTCATAACGGTAATTGATATATTTTATGACAAGCCTTAACGAAAATGTCCTGCTCTATCAGGCGCTGAAGCAGTTTGATATATACGGTTCCAATGAGCACCTGCACGACTTTAATTTCATTTCTGCAACGATCGGCAACCTGATGCCTGACCTGGCATTTGAGGAGCATGAAGCAATTGCGAAGGAAAGTGCTTTCTGTCAGATTCTTTCTGTCCGGGATGAGAAAGATTATGCGCTGATCAAACAGGTAACTAAACCTGATATTGATTTTTCAAAAAGAATCATCGTTACGTTTCATTATTCCTCCTACCGGCTGTTCAGCGCATTGCTGATCGCCTGGTCGGTTCCGTTTAAGCTGGTCGCTGACAATAACTATATCCAGAACCAGGGCGAGGCTTCCGTTGCGGCCTATCACAGCATTGCCCGTGAACTCAATGCCCAAAGCCATGATTTCGAGATTATCAATGCGGAAGACCGGACCGTGATCCTGAAATGCATGGAAGCAATCAAGCAGGGATATTCGCTCGTGTTCTATGCCGACGGCAATTCAGGGGTCGGGGGAATGACAAAGGAAAAGAACAATATGCTGAAGATACCTTTCCTACAGTCTTCCATTTATGTAAGAAAGGGCATACCCACGCTTGCCAGCCTGTTGCAGATTCCGATTACAACCGTTACAATTCAGCGGGATATCCTCTCCGATACGGTCACATTTAATATACGCGAGCATATTGATTTTCCCAAGGACCGCAAGAATGAACAGGAGGTTACGGAATGTGCAACAGCCATATTTCAGAACCTTGAAGAGCAGATCCGCGCCCATCCCGGACGCTGGGAAGGGTGGTTCTACTACCACAATTTTATAGACTTTGAGCAAGACGCCCCGGCCATTACTGACAACATACTAAAAGCTTCCAAAACCATTTTTAATCACAGGTACTACGGCATCGGACTCTTAGCCGATGCTATGTACTACATTTTGCACAAGCGCACCTTGCGGCTTGTGCCGATATCAGAGGATGTTTTCAATGAGCTCCTTTATATCGCAAGAACCAACAGTACGCGGGCTGAGTTTCCTGTATTTAAATCCCTGGTTACGGAGGGCATCTTAGTTCCAAGAACCTTGGCTTGATTACTTCTTCTATCTTTTTAGTGAACTGCTTTTCGGTTAGTTGCTTACCCTTTAGCAGCACTCCCGCAAAAATGACTCCCGGCTATCATTATAAATTGCCTCTATTTCCGCCCTTTCAGCTTTAGCACCAGCCTTTTGACGCTTGATTTGTTTCTGTATCTCCGCGACTTAGCCAATACCCGAGAAGGCATGCCAGTGGAGCTTTGTCTGATACCTGTCGCTCAAAGCGTTGCGGATGCTCTGACTAAGCTGTCGCTGACTGTGGCTCCTAAAAGCTACATACGGCCTAACAAACTCACGCCGATTATAGGATTGGAAAGCTTATACTGTAGAAAGTAGGCGCATAGTTGTTGCTTGGGCGGAGAAGCAACAGCAAGTGTAAAGACTCACAATCTACTGACTACTGGATGCAGCCGACAATGATGTTAATAGAGACATCCTCCTCCTGTATCAAGGCGAAAATGCCCAGAAGCACATAGATCGTAACAGATGCGGCCCTTTAACCTAAAACAGTGCCATTCGTCATCCCCTTTGTCTTTAAATAACCTATTCATACCCCCTGACTTGGGTAATTAAGTAATGCCCGACCGTAACAACAAACACTTATTGCTACAATCGGCATTACAATATGAATTTTCAGCCATTTCATAAACAGGATTTTTCCTGTTTCTAACAAGTATAATCTTGTCCAATGATAATAAAACAGGGCCAAACTTCGTATTCTTGATAGAATTGAAAATATTTGCTCCTCGAAATTCGGAGATTATAAACCCGGATTATATCGATTGGTTTTAAAAAATTTATAAAGGAATAGATATGCCACAGATATTTAAGGGTCATTATATACTGGAGTGGACGATTTACAGCTCAATCTAACTCTGAAATATATGCCCTTCTATTGAGAGTAGATTTAGCCGACTTGATTCAGTCAGTTCTTCAATATTTGAATAGTCCTTTTTTAAGTTTTGCAAAAAAAAACCTTTTGTGCTTCAAATTATCAGAATAATCAGAGGATGAAATAAGGCTTGTTTATGCAGCTCACTCAATTGCCACGGGCAAACTCTAAATAATATTTAAACAATGTATCATGGCATGGCTACCAAAAACATTATCAGAGCTGCCCTTCATCTTAGTCGGGCCAATTCTCCGAAAAGTGACCCCCGATAAAGTAAGTGTATTCGTGGTCACGAAAGAGAACTGCGATATGAAACTGCGAGTCTATCAGCATAATGGAAATGCGGTAGCGCCGACATTGGTTGCTGAAAGCCCAAACGCTGTCCCGGTAAAACAAATTGGAACAAACATGTTTATACGGGTTATAACTGTACAAACAAACTCACCACTAGTAGAGGGGATAACGTATGGTTATAATATAACATTTACTATTGGCACTGCGGATTATCATTTCGGAACTATTAGTAATTATGACAGTATTACAAATATCATGCGTATTGGGATGAGTCATTTTTCGTTTTTACTCAATGGTAATAGTTATGCACTTCCGACGTTCGTTATGCCATCTCTGAGTATTTCGAAAATTAGAATTCTTCATGGCTCATGTAGAAAACCACATGGTGAGGGGCCGGACGCTATGGAGCAAGCTTACAAAATAATATACAATACTGCAAATAATTCTAATAATGTCAGTGACCCTACACTACGACGGCCTCAGATGCTATTTCTGACGGGCGATCAGATATATGCAGACGATGTATCGGACACGATTTTATACATGATAGATCAGTACGCTCAACTGCTTGTAGGCTGGGATGAGGATTTCACATCGCTCGGTTGTACGTCAGCTGAGTTACTTCCTGGAAAGCGCGGGAATGCAATCGTCAACACTGCTAAATTTAGCGTGGAGAAGGAGGATGCTGGTTCTCACCTTATGAAATTTCGGGAGTTCGTCGTTATGTATTGTTTGGCTTGGTCAAACACACTGTGGAATTGGGATACATCAGGAAAAGTAGTATTACCCGCCTTTGCAGATGTCTATCCCACTGCGAGCCCGACAAAATTGGTAACGAATACTTTTCCGTCCATGGACGGCATGGGGTCATTCAGCGTTAGTCAGATTAAGACTGATCTGTACGTAAAGTATGAAAAAGAATGTGATTTTATAAATTTATTTTTTCAGTCTTTAAATAAAAACTTTCGTACCATCCTAGCGAATATTCCATCATATATGATATTTGATGATCATGAAGTGACAGATGACTTCTTGTTCAATGGAAAATGGTTCAATAATGCCCTCGGCAATTCATTAGGAACACGTATTTGTACGAACGCTATGACGGCCTACGCTCTATTTCAGGATTGGGGTAACAAACCAGAGGATTATAGTGTTTCTACTCCAGGCAGTACACTCCTTTCTAAGGTGCTAGGTATCGCCGCTAATCCCACCGGCAGTAGCAGTTTATGGAACGATTTGGCCCTTTTGGTTTTGCCTCAGCTACAGAACTCGCCGCTTCCTGCCCAGCTCATTCGTCCGTCTGGAGGCATGAACTGGAACTATTACTATGAGGTATCGAATGTGTATGAGTTTTTGGTGCTTAACACCCGCAGCTTACGCGTATTTAATGGAAGTGTGGATGCCATTGCAGGACTTTTGAGTGAAAACGGCTTAAACGATCAGATTGCCCTTCCAGGCACCTCCAAGACAAAGTCGCTGATATTCGTGATTTCCCCTACGCCTGTAATAGGCGTCAATTATTTAGAAGACAAGAAAGTGTGGGCAGCAACTACTAAGTTTGGCCAAATGCTGACTAGCAAGGAAGAATTAGATCTTGAGATTTGGTCGTACGACAAACCGTCGTACGAACATTTCTTCTCCATTTTATTTGCACGAAATCCCACTGCACAGTTCCTGCAGGTAGTTTTGCTTGGAGGTGATGTTCACTATGCATACAGCTCTCAAATGTTGTATTGGGCTGGACAACCTTACAAGGAATCGGCGGGGACTAAAAGACTTGCCATTGCCAGCCTGTGTGCCAGTAGTTTTAAAAATGAAGTAACGAAAGCCAATGCCGCCCCTGGAAAAAGGCTTGTGGATGGTTATTCAGTCGCTCTTCACGACGACATATTGGAAGACGCGAAAGATAAATCCACAATATATGGTTGGCAAAATCTATCGCTTTCCAATTTTGACATTACTATACCTGGGACTAGTTCGTTCTATTCCCGTGTACCCCACAAGGTGCATTTTGAAGGAATGTCACCTGCAACGTTCGATAGAAACAGGGAGCTTGAAGAATACGAGTATGGGAATATTACCAGCACACCAGCCCACGATTGGCATTACCGTACGTTCCCAATGAAACGTATTAACCCCGGGTATATCCCATCACTTGCAAATGGATACACCATGGATAGCTATGCCAGCTATACTAAAGCACACCGTGAGGCTTACCAAAAGGCAGGGGAAGGCGGAAAGTATATAGTTGGATTTAACAATATGGGTGACGTAATGATTGAGCCCGGAACACAGGGGGCGGCGTACGTTTACCATCAGATTTGGTGGGCATGTGCACAAGACCGCCAGACATATAACCAGACATCACAATTCCCAGACATTGGTAATCCTTATACGATTCATAAGATCGATGTCGGACTTTATAACGAACCAGACATGAGTGCACCCAATCTATAGATTTTGATGAAGGCAATTATTATAACGCTGATATTTATTATTATAGCCACTTCGGCACAAGCAGATCCGTGGGAAAGTAAACAACTTGAAGATGCTATTTGGCTCGGCCTTCTATTGATTATTGCTAACGCATATGCATATTTAATATTAATATTCATATTATTATTTAAGGGTTTGAACTTTGGAAACACAGCGAAATTTTTATTTACTCTGGCGTTAATATTATATTCAGTTTTGATTTTATATAAAGTATGGTTTTATAGTGAGTATACTAAACAGAGAGTCCTCGTAATAGACAAAATTCAACAGGGTGATTACGGATTGATTATATTTGATGTAATCACGTTATTAGGATTTTTTTTTGTTTCTAGTTGCCTTTTCTTTCAAAAAAAGCAAGCAAAAAAATGATTTATGGCAACAATAAATGCGCAAAAGCAGTTCATTCAGGCGATTGATGACCTTGTCAGCCCTATAGAAATCGCGCTGCAAAGCGATACAAATACGTATCTCTTCTTTAAATCGTTAGGCTGGGACTTTCAGCGCATTGATGGCTTTCCAACAACATCTCTAGTCAGCGCGTTAAACAACGTCTATACATCACTCCTGACCGTCAGGAATCTGATTAACAATCCACCTCAAAGTTTAGCAGACTTCGTTGCAGTACTTGATGTTTTTAAGAACTTGTTCGATAGTATTGCTGCCATAACCACATTTATAAACAGCGTTTCCGCAGCTGGCGTCACCACTGCTTTTAAAAATGAATTTACAAAGCTTGGCACTGACATCATTAATCACTTGGTCTGCGGATACCTTGAAGCACGCCATTTTAAAGTCTATGCAGTTCTTTCCGTTCTCGGCATTATCACCCCATATCAAGTCACAGGACTTACACTTCCGCAATCCAATGTAAATGAGCCTTGGGTCAGGCTGCCACATTACAAGTCAACGATTCACCTACAGAATTTTGTATCGCTGATATCTAACCCAGGCGCTTATTTTAAAAATCAGTATTATCCTGCTTCGGGAACCTTAACGACTGCGGCAGACGCCCAGGAATTCTCCGATAAATTCTTCCCGCGCCTAGCGTTGCTGCTGCAATCACTAGGGTTTGATACGTATTATGGCATCGATAACGCAACCGCGTCGCAGTATCCTGCCAATGCGGCTTCTGTGATGAAGCGAACAATGACGGCGGTACATCACGCATCAGATTTCCTTGATTATGGAGCTACGTTCTCTGTTTCACCTACCAATGAAGGAGGACATGGCATTGTAATAGGTCTATTTGGCGACTGGACCTATAACAGAGAAATCGCGGACTGGCTGCTGATTATGCAAGCTTCAGGCTCTATTGATGTTTTTGCAATCAATGACAATGGAATTCAATTTCCGACATCAACAAATGTCATCGCATTTGATGTTGTTATTCAACTCCTGCGGCTGAGCGAAGACAATGCGCTGGCTGGTAGTACAACCGGCACCCGGTTCAACATTGGTGAGATCGCAGCCATTGCTGGTGTAGGCTATGAAATGAATAAGGTCTCCTATGGTTTTGATTTGTTTTTCCGCAAAGTCACGTTTGCTATCGGTGGAGAAGGAGATGGATTTATTAACAAAATTATTCCCAATGGTGCGGAAGGTAAATTTGACTTACAGATCGGGTGGAATAGTACCGCCGGGTTTCACATCAATGCGGGAGGTGGATTGGAATTTAAATTTCCACTTCACCAAAAAGTGGGACCAATTGATTTTCAGGGCGTTACTCTCGGACTATATGTTCAAAATGCTTCACTGAGTTTGCGGGCGGGAGGCGATATTTCATTAAGCGTAGGTTCACTGATAGCGACGGTGACAAATATTGGATTGAAGGCCGATTTGACCTTCCCAGCTACTGGTGGGAACCTTGGCGTTGGCAATCTAGCGGTCAAATTTAAAAATCCAACTGGAATTGGCCTCTCTATCAACGCCGAACAGGTCAAAGGCAGTGGCTTTCTCAACTTTGACGAAGCCACTGCAACCTATACGGGTGGCCTAGAACTAAAATTTACTAAGATTGCCTTGAAAGCAATTGGCATTCTTACTACTAAGATGCCAGATGGAAGCAATGGGTATTCACTGCTCATCATTATAACTGCCGAGTTTACCCCAATCCAATTAGGAATGGGCTTCACACTGAACGGTGTGGGAGGATTGTTGGGATTGCATCGGACAATGAACACGGAAAGATTGAGGTCGGGTGTAAAGGACAAGACGCTTGACTCTATCCTGTTTCCAAAAAACATAGTAAAGAATGCCAATGCAATCATCAGCAACATAAACCAGGTATTCCCTGTCAAAAAAGACAGATTCCTGATCGGGCCAATGGCAAAGATTGGCTGGGGAACCCCAACACTATTAACGATTGACCTGGGGGTAATTATAGAAGTTCCCAGCCCGGTTGTATTAGCAATCGTCGGAGTCCTCAGAGCTATATTACCAAATGAGTCCAGCCCGGTACTTAAGCTTCAAATCAATTTTGTCGGCATCATCGACTTTGATAAAAAATACCTCTCCTTTGACGCTTCGCTCTATGATTCCTCTATTCTGACTTTTCCTTTGACCGGGGATATGGCGCTCCGCCTCTATTGGGGCGATAAGCCAAATTTCCTGATGTCAGTCGGTGGCTTTCACCCGAAGTTTACGCCGCCGCCAATGAATCTGCCGCAACTGCAGCGGCTCGCCATTCAACTTGCTAATTCGAGCAATCTCAACATCCGTGTTGAGACCTATTTCGCTGTTACCTCAAACACCGCACAGTTTGGCGCGCGGGTTTCGGCTAAAGCGAAGGCATGGAAGATTGAGGCAATTGGTGCCCTTTGGTTTGATGTGCTCTTTCAGTTCTCGCCATTCCATTTCATCGCGGATATGGGCGTCATGTTCGAGGTCAGAAAGGGTGGCAGCTGCCTGCTCTCCCTTTACATCGACGTTACGCTGGAAGGTCCGCACCCATGGCGTGTTCAAGGCGAGGGCAGCTTCAAGATTCTATTCGTCCGGGTCAATGTATCATTTGATAAGACGTTCGGAGAAGCGAAGACCGAGACCATTGCGCCTGCATCTATCCAGCAGTTGATGCATGATGCCATTTTGAATAAGGATAACTGGCAGGTTATCGGGCCTGAACGAAGCCATCAGGTCGTCGCATTCAGGGATGTGACAGCCACAACAATCGGCGACCTGGTAGTTGATCCGTTCGGGGCGCTCACCTTCAGTCAGAAGATAGCACCGCTTTCCATCAAGCTGGTCAAATTCGGTACCACCGCGATCAGCGATATCAATCAATTCAATATTACCGGAGTAACTGCCGGCCCGACAGGGAATACGGTGCCCTTACCATTCAGCCCTGTTAAGGATTATTTCGCGCCAAACTCCTTCTTTTATCTCACAGACGATCAAAAACTTTCTAAAGACAGCTATGAGCGGTACAATAGCGGCATCGCCATTGGCACCACCAGCGAAATAAAAGCCGACTATTTCGTCCGTAAGAAAATCGCGTACGATGAAATTATCCTGGACAGCCGGCAGCGAAGGAAATTCAGAATCTATGATCTCTCGGCCCTTGAAATGTCGCTCCACACGATGGACAACTATATAGCCGTGTCTTCCATATCGGACATCAGGAAAAAAACGCCGCTTGGCGGTCCCAAGAAGGTAGATGTGCAGCAGCATGACTATGTGATCGCCGATAAGAACACGTTATCGGCTGCATTCGGCAGCCAAAGCTTCGGCAGCAGGACGGAAGCCGATACATATATGGCCAGCCTTGTCGGTACACCGAGCTACGACGATTATATGGTCGTTCAATCATCTGAAATATAATTTTTATGTCTGCCTATTATTCCTTCCTCCCGTATATACGCCAGGGCCTTGCCGGAGAAATCACGGAGCCGGACGATATATACAACACCCAGACCGCTACGACACAGGACCGGGTGAGTCTGCCTATCAATGTTACGGTTCAGGAAACCAGTATATCAGGAACAACCACACCCGCGACGATTTCGCAGCCGGTGAAACTTAAAGGCCCTGGAGATATTATTGGGATTAACAGCAGCCAGATTGTCAAAGTATTTCCGAAGGATTGGACAACCAATTTTGAGCCCAATTACCTGCCTTATATAGAATTCTACGATGAGGATTTTCCGTGGCGATACACACCGTCCAAATCAGTACTCGATACGACTATCAATGAGAACGCGTTTCGTCTCCGTCCCTGGCTCTCGCTGGTTGTACTGAAAGAAACGGAATTTACCGATGAAACATTTAAAGGCCCGCTGGCTTCTATTTCAGTAAACGCCTCAGGCAATGGCGCATTTCACAGTGAAGCGCAAACCTGGGCATGGGCGCATGTTCATGTCAATGAAGGCCTTGGGACTGGATATGCACCTCTAAACCCGAGCAATCCCAGCAGTAATATTGATCCTAGCTCTGTGACTAGCAATATTACCTCTTCATCGGCTTCCGGCAGCCTGATTAATAAGCTCAAAGCGAACCCTGACATTGCCGTATCACGTATCATGTGTCCCAGAGAGCTGGAACCGAATACCGGATACCACGCCTTCCTGATCCCGACTTTTGAAATAGGCAGAAAAGCCGGATTAGGACAAGCGGTTGCTGCTAATGCGGACCGGATGGAGCCGTCTTGGATAGGCACGACAGTACAGAAAAGCTTTCCGGTTTATTATCGCTGGTTCTTTAAGACCGGTGCAGGCGGAGATTTTGAATCTCTGGTCAGGTTGCTGAAGCCAAGGATTGTCGGCAATGATGTCGGTAAGCGCGCTGTAGATCTGCAGTTGCCGGGTAACCCCTTGCTGGAGACGCTTACAGTGAATAACGGCACCCCTGATACGGTAGGACTGCAAGGCGTGCTAAAGCCCGTTGGTCAGGCGCCGGATGCCTGGAGTAACGGAAGTCCCTTTTCCGCAGCACTTAAGACAATTGTAAATAGCCCGGCTGCTGCGCAGAGCGGCAGTCCCGACCCGATCATCGGACCGCCTATTTATGGTCACTGGCATGTACAATTAAATACGATTAATGGCACTCCAACAACAAGTGATTGGATTAATACAGTGAACCAGGATCCCCGCTACCGGATATTCGCAGGCATCGGCGCTGAAGTGGTCCGTAAGAATCAGGACAAGTACATGGCTATCGCGTGGGAGCAGATCGGTGAGGTGATGGAAGCCAACCGGAAACTTCGGCAGATGCAGCTGGCCATGCAGGCAAGCCAGGTGCTGCACGACAAGCACATCAAAACATTAGGTAGTGAGCTGGTAGTAAATATCTCCGGGCCCGTCCACGCCAGGATATTGGAGACGACGGCTAAAACAGTATATAAAGAGGTAGCTGACAGTAATATGCCGAATGCGATGTTCTCGGGTGCCTTTCGCAGGATGACCAATCCCGGCAGCCCGCTGGTAAGAGGGCTCGCCTCTAATGGTGTGGCTGTCAATACGGCGAGCATCATTGCGGATGTGAATGTGGGGAACGCTGCCACAGCATTTGCCTATACCGCGCCGTCCGGCATGGCAACGCTTACAGCAATGCCCGCTGCTGCCATCACGGCGGCTGCTGTAGCAACTTTAACTCCTGTCTCAAGCTTCAGCCTATCAGCGCCCGGCTCCATGTATGCTACCGCTGTCTATGGAGCGCCCAGCAGCAGCGCGACTGCATTTACGGGGTCGCTCACCCCGACTTTTGCCACTGTCAGCGCGGTACCGGCATATTCATTCCCATCAGGAACCAGCCTGACGCTTTCAAATACATCGTCCAACATCAAGCTGAAGCTGGAACCCAAAAGCACCGTATTTGAGCTTGCGCAAAAACAGGTGCGTTTCATTGATCCTATTACGCTGACACCAACCCAGATCACCAAGCTCGAACCCGTTCAGGCAGCGCCGAAAATTACCCTGCCGATGTACAGGGAGCTTGTTGATATTTCTACCGATTGGCTCATGCCGGGGCTTAACACGATACCGGATAACTCTATAAGCCTCCTGGAAATGAATCAGGATCATATTGAGGCGTTCATGCTGGGCGCCAATTATGAGATGGCGCGTGAGCTGGCGTGGCGGGGATACCCGACCGATCAGCGCGGCACTTACTTCTCCTTTTTCTGGGGATACAGCAGTTCCCTGAGCACGGTTCCAACGACCGGCACTTCGCTGAACAACTATCGGGATATTTATGATATCCACGACTGGAAAACACCTTCAGGGGGCGGCTTTCAACTGACGATGCTCGGCCAGAACAGCCCGCGGCTGAATAGCTTAGGAAGCAATGTAACCATGCTCATCCTAACTATAAGAGGAGAACTATTCCGGAGGTATCCAGGGGCACGGGTCTTCCTGCACAAAGCAGAATGGACCTATGATTCCTCTACCACACCACCGACGCCTTATCTGAATCGTCCGCGTCAGCCGGTTACCGGTTCAGCCAATGAAATCTATCCGGTATTTTCTGCCGAAATCTCCCCGGATGTCTATTTTCTCGGCTTCCCGGTCGATGCCGCAACCATCAAAGGCCATATAACGGACGATACGAAGCCGGGATACTTCTTCGTCTTTCAGGAGCAGGCAGGCGAGGTAAAGTTCGGGGCCGATGAAAATCCCGGAGTGACCTATACTGCCCCGATTCTAATCGCTCCCGACCCTGCCAGCGCAACACCTAATACCGGAGACTGGAATAATCTGAACTGGGGTCACATCAAGGCAGCTGCAGGGTCTAACTATAAGCAATTTATAGACCCAACCTCTAATATAGATTTAGGGGGCTCAGCACCGGTCTATCCGGAGAGTGTTAAATGGGGCAGGAACTCGGCCAGCATGGCATTTACACTGCTCCAGCTGCCTGTCAAGCTCTATGTACATGCCAAGGAACTTATCGCTTAAAAAGCTTATCGCCCTACCAATGAAACCCGTTGTTTTCTTCTTCCTCTTGTTTTTGGCTTTCAGCGCAGCCGGTCAACAGCCCGGTACCCTGAAGTCTTTTAAAAAAATAGACCTCCGGCCCGGCAGCACCTTAGCCGACTCTCCGTACCTGTGGCAACAATTAGGCATCGGCAATTGCCTTGTCCGCGATGTCGATGGCGACGGTAATCCGGAGCTGATGGTAGCCTCTATGGTTGATGGGTTTCCGTATAACGGCATCATCCACCAGTTACGCCTGGATGCGAACGGACAGCCGAAGCGCGGGTTCCGGTACTGGGATATGCGCAACTATCCATCGTCTCCTTACTTCAGGCCGAGCCAGTTTTACAACTTCGGTGCAGGCTCCATCTGTAATATGGGCGATATAAACAATGATGGGGTTGACGATATTGCCGTCGGCAATCCGCAAGGCGCAGGCGGTAACCGCGGGGAGGTCTATATCTACTATCTGAATGCTGCCGGTGGCTTCGACAGCGTCGCCCAGATTCAGGAATACGGGTACGGATTAAGCACAACCCTGCAGGATGGCGGCTATTTCGGAACCAGCCCGACCAGTATCGGTGATCTGGACGGCGACGGCGTACCTGAGCTGGCGGTAGGGCAGCCAGGCTTTGATACCAGCCGTGGCCGGGTGTGGATATTATTCCTGCGAAAGGATGGCCGCGTGAAAAGCTGGAAAACAATCGGTAGCGGTACCGCCAACTTTATGACGTTACCAAAGAATACCGTTTTCGCCCATGCACTGACATGTATCGGCGACCTGGACGGGGACGGGGTTCCTGATTTAATGGCCGGGGGGTCAAGCGGCAGCACTCAGCGTGGTGCCGTATGGACGCTGTTTTTAAATCGGGATGGCACCGTGAAGGGCTATAAATATTATCAGCCGGGCAGCGCCGAATTTCCGGATACGGTACAAGTCAATACTTACTTTGCTTTCAACCTTTCGCGGGTGGGCGATCTGGACGGCGATTCAGTCGTGGACGTAGCAATCGGCCACATAGGATACAATGACGGCGGTCTGCAGGGGGCAGGCCGGCTATGGATCTGGCTGATGAACCGCGATGGGAGCATCAAAGGAACCCAGGTCATAGACAAAGGCCATACGCCCCAGTTATCTGCAATCCGGAAAGGCGACAACTTCGGTTTCGCGCCCTTCCCGCTAGGCGATTATAACAAGGACGGTATCCCGGATATAGGCGTTGGCGCTATCGGCGATATGACGGCCGATACCAACGGGCGCGGCTACGGCTATGGCGCTATCTACCTGATCAACCTCAACGGTGTGCCGATTAAGACACGCGTAGGTGATATTATCATAAACGCAACCAAAGACTTCTATGCCTATCCTAACCCTGCCGCTGACAGGCTTCATATCCGATCGCGGACTGTTTCTGTGAACATGCAGTCTGTTTCATTGACGGACGCAATGGGCAGAGCTATTCAAACGCTTGAAGTAAACGGCCAGGACGTGAACATCAACACCTCCGGTCTGGCATCCGGGAATTACTTTATTCAGGTAAGAACAGCGCACACTCAGGAAGTCATCCAATTCCAAAAAAATTAGTTTTCATGCCGAACCAAGAATTTAATTCGCTCGTTGGTAATATCACCCAGGCCCGCCTGCAACTGGCGGAAACTTTTTCAGATCTGGTGGTTGCCAGGGAAGGCGTGAAAGTCACCCAATATGCGATTGACGGCGCGCTGGAAAAGGGCCTTGAAATCAATACGCTTACAGAAGCCTACAACGGCTTTCAGACAGCCTTTGCCGACCTGCAGGATACATTGACGCTTTCAGCCGAGAATGAGGCGACCTTACTGACCCAGTTTTTCTCTATCTACGATACACAGGCTTATCAGGTCAGTAATTTAAATGATCAAATCCCGATTCTGTTTTTTCCGGTGCGCCTTGAAACCACCTTCAAGGACACCGGTAGCGGATATGAGCTGTGGGTCCGGATTTTCCCCGACGATATTGCTGTTGAGACCCATGAGGCCCTGCTGACACAGGACGAAATTGATCAGGGCCAGGCGTACTGGAAAAGCACGGTAGGGGTTAACGGGTCTGCGACACAGGTTGAGAAAAACCAGGCCTGGGATTTATTGAGCCGAAGCTACGGGGCACAGCGGGCCGCCTGGGTCGCGCTCCAAACCAAACCTACCTCCGGGACTACCGCGGCGGGTCTTGTCTTTCCTACGCTTAGCCCGAAATCAGATTCCTGGACGCTGCAGCCCGTCACCAGGATTTTACCCGATGCCTTTGTCATCAACTGCTACGCGACGGACTACTATTCTATACCCTCCTTTTCGGCACAGACCAACCCGATACCGGATGAAGTCCGGTTAGGATTTAATCCCAGTAATACCGGAAACGATGCTACGTTCTACCGGTCAGGGGATGATATCGCCACCGATCCCACAGACAAGGTCGACTGGATGGTTGATTTTGATGCGGCCATTGCGAAGGGCCTGGGGGTTAAGATTCCGATTAACGATGAGTCTTACCAAGGCGGTTTCCGGCGCATCATTGCTGTCGGCGTGAAGGTTACCCTGACCAAAGAAGCCAGCCAGACACGCCTTCAGAATCTGATCGACAGCCACCATTATACAGATGGATTCAGCCTGCTCAAGCAGGGCACCAGCACGAACAATACTGATAAGGAGTACTCAGGCTATGGCAGGGTTGATTTCGGGAACGAGACAACATATGCAACGGAGCGCGGGGCATCCAACCTGTTCACCCCGTCGCCATACGCCTATAGCAAAACGGACGGGCAGGTGCTTTGTGAAGCGCTGGGGATTGATTACGACCCCTTATACCACATCTATCACGCGGACGGTTTTGACATTCGCGATGCCATGAATTTCAATAACAGCTTCTGGCTTTGCGCCATGGGCTATTACCTCGTCAGCATGGCCGATGTGGATACGTCCGATGCCGACCGGGCAAGGGATTTTTTTCAGGGCTTTGTACGCAGCCGCGGCGCCCTGCCCAGCATCCGCTCAGGTATCCAGCCTTACGGGATTTTGCCGGCCAGCGTATACTCCCGAATGGTTTGGGGCAATGATCCTGATGCCGACCTTTATCAATTCATATGTGACTCTGCGGTCAGTTTAAGCGCTAACTGGGCAACAGCCGTAGCCGACATAGCTCCTTACCCGGGTACCGGGAATAACAGTCAGATTGCACTCAATTCCCTCGCAAGAAATGCCGTGTCGCTGAATTACGTTCAGCGGATGGGTTTTGGCGCTGGCCTGATCTGGAACTATCTGGTCTATAGTGAGCCTCCGGGCTCAGAAGCGCCGATGCAATGGTATCAGCAGCAGTCTCAGCGCATTCAGCAGTTTCAGGCGCAGACAGGCTTAAACATCTCGCGGGATGCACGTATTAATGGGATAAATTTTCTTCCCGAACATACCAATCTCAGCCGCCCGATGGTCGCGGCTAAAGAACTGAATCGCAAGGCCGGCTTGCCCCAGACCGGCGGCGACGGGCTCAACTATTTAAACATCCTGTCGCAGGCTAATTTTTATGAGCTGGCTCACGAGGATTATGAGCGGTTCAATGTTCCGGACGGCGAGCAAATCGATACCATGCTGTACCGGTTTGCGCGTCAGACACTCCTGCTGGAATATCATGATGCCGCCTGCAAGCTTATGGGTTTGCCCGAAAGCGAACGTAAGGATCCGGAGCTCATCAATATGTCGATTCAGGAGGGAGGACAGCAGCCGCCGGGCCCGACCATGAGATTGTCGGCGGGTGCCAATCGGTGGGCAGTGCTTTCCACGCCGTATGGGGGTTTCCGAACCGTAACGGATTACATTGATGCACGCGGCCGTGCGATTGTTGAGGAATCCGCCGAGCCAATCAATCTGTTTACGGTCAAACAAGGATTGGGCGATTTAGCCGACCTGTCCATCGGCGACCTCGAGCTCCTGTCTTCTGAAATGATCGACTGCGTCAGCTTTCGCCTTGACGCCTGGCAGCTGGCCTTGGTCAACCAACGCCTCAATGTGCTGCGCGGCATCACGGAGGGAAGTTCCAGCCGCCAGCAGGGCATTTACCTTGGGGCATACGGCTGGGTGGAAAACGTGACGAAACGTGATAAAACGGCCATCACCCAGGCACCGAATTCGCATTTTGCGCTTCCGCTGCTTTATGACAGTCCCAACGAAGGGTATTTGCATGCGCCTTCCATCAACCAGGCCGCTGCAGCGGCCGTTTTGAGAAGCGGCTATGCAACCCGTGGCAATACGACCGGAGGCGGCACGCTCGCGGTAAACATAGCATCTGAGCGGGTACGCTATGCCATGGACATACTTGAGGGAATGAAGAACGGACAAGGCCTGTCCTTACTGCTCGGATACCATTTTGAGCGGTTCATGTACGAGAGCGTCAGTTACAACCCTGGCCGTATCATTGATTCGTTCATTGATGATTTGCGGGTTGCATTCCCAGCTCCGACCAATACGATTCCTTATACTGCTCCTACTCCCAGCACGCCCTCCCAGGCAGAGAATGTTCTTGACGGGCAAAAGCTGATAGACGCCTATAAAACCGCCGGCAACAACGTGGCAACCGCGTTGAGCAATAACGGCATCATACTGCCGGCCGGTACCGGTGACGTGCTCACCGGCATAGGTAAAGGCATTGACTGGATGATGAACCTCATTGATGCTGTGAGCGATCAGTCAACGGCGGAAGGCGTATTTCAACTCGTGCAGGGCAATCAGGCGAAATCGGGCGCTATTGCCGAAGCAATCGCCAAAGGAAGCAACATTCCAGAAATTGATGTTACCGCAACTCCTCGTACAGGCACAGCTATCGGGCAACGTTTTACACTCCACATTGAGAACAATACTACTACAAGTGCAGGATGGTCTTACTCTTCTGTGCCGCTGACGCCCAGGGCAAAAGCAGAGCCATACTTAAATCGTTGGATCGGGCAATTACTTGGTAGTCCGACAAACATACAGTGTACGTTTAAAACTACAAGCACAGTCCCCGTTGATACAGTAGTTACGGTGGCCGACTTAGGTCTACAACCGATTGATTTGGTCTTTATGCTTGGAGACCAAATTGGCAATGACGCCTCGGAACTTGCTCTTCGGGTACGCCATTATGCCAGGAGCAAGATTTACACAGTCGGTGCTCTCACAGGGCAACACATCGGACGAGCAGAGATAATAGACATTAATTTTAAGCTCGATGTGAATTCTAAGCCTGTATCAATTATTTCCTTCTTGGAATTGATTGCTCTTCTTAAAAGCATTCGTGACCTCATTACATCGAGCCGAAGCCTGAGAACAACGGATTATATCCCACCAACAGAAGCTGCCGGGGTGACAAACAACTATGATAATCCTGAGTTTTATACGACCAGACTTACGGCAGTATTGAGCGATTTCAATACCGCTGTAACAGCGTTGAGCTCAGCATTGCCTGCGACTGCAACGTCGTTGCCGGGCATTAAAACGGCGCTGTTCAATCTGAGTTTTTACGGGCTGGGCCAGACCGTGTACGAGTTTGTATTCGATACCACGACGGAAGACGTAGCCGCCGTCGACGCGCAGGCCCAATCCGTCTTAGCGGAAGCCAATGCGCGACTGGATAATTACTATAAGATATTTCCGCTGACGCCGGCTGTGGTTGTACCGGCTGCAGGTGCGGGTTCTGACGAGTTCATTGAAAGATCGCTCAAAGGATACAAAGCGCTGTTAGGACGTGAATTTATTGCCTTGCCTCAGTTCAAGCTCAGGACAGCGGATAAGAATTTGCTGAATACGCAACTGGGAGCAACATTGAGTACGACCCTGCTTTCCAATCATACCGGCAATCCATACGTGATGGACGAGTGGGTTGCGGGCGTCGCTAAAGTGAGAAAGAATACGGCGAACTACGAGTTCCTCAGTATGCTGGCATCTGGGATAGATTTAGATGCATTTATTGATAAGCGCAAGCTCCGCCCCGCACAGATCCCGTACGGCGGAACCACGAGCGGCGATGAATGGCTGGGTACCAGGGTCAGCAGTCCGGCGCTCATTCAGGAAGGACGGGTTTCTTTCGGCATCTCTGTCCCCGGCGGCAGTACAGCCTATGCCGTGTCCGACTATGAGGTAGGCTTGATGATAGATGAGTGGGTGGATGTGATCCCAAACAGCGCCGAAACGACCGGAATTGCGTTCCACGCAAACCAGCCCAATCAAAAGCCCCCGCAGTGTCTCCTGCTCGGACTGACGCCGGCTATCACGGGCAGTTGGCATTGGAACGACATCGTTGACATGATCAACGAGACCTTCGATCTCGCTAAAAACAGAGCGGTCGGCTACGATAGCCTGTCAGGCACCGCAGTAGCCCAGTTCGGCCCTACGTTGGTAATGCCTTTTTCAAGTACGAATGCCACCATAGCCGTATCCTCTTATCCTTAAATTACTTCGTTTCCCATGCCTCCAATCAACGTCAATCCCAATACTGTTTTCAGCGTCAACGATCCTGCTATCGCAGTTTGCTTCAGGATAGAGCCACTTGTAGAGGATCAGGATCTGGTAACCACGGTCAGCGCCAATGTCCATGACGCCTTATGGATGATGGCGCAGCAGTGGCGCGTGGGCGAGTTCGCAGGGGAGGATGCCGGAACGATCGTAAAGGCAAAGATTGAGACGCAAACAACGAAAATAAACAGGTTTAAGGGTTTAAAGGGTTCGGTTGAGCCATTTGATCCCAATGTGCCCTTAGAGGCGCGTGTAGAGCGTCAGCCACTAATACTGGACTTCGGCATGCAACTGGAAATCGGTATGCAGTGGTATAAAATCCTCAAGACAAATTCGCTGGCTGGGAGCTACGGTTTTTTTGTGAGCCAATTTCAGATTGTTGTCCCAACCGGCACGGCTTCACTGGATATCCAGAGCAACCATAATTCCATGAATATGCGCAAAATGGCATGGAAAAGAATTATGAACGGCGCTGCATTTATGAAGCACTTGTATGATAACCATAAAGCCAGAGACGTTTCAGGGCTTAATCCGAGTGACTTTACAGCAATTGACGCGGCGGAAGCTACCTTTAAAACATGGTTGACCAATACTTACTATCTGCCCACATCTTTTGCGGATGATTCCTGGTCGCCTGAGCATCTCGAATACAGGTTCAGCGTCTCAGCTCCGCTAGGAACATCTTCAACAGCCAATCAGACCTTGCTTGATGCGGATCATTACACGCTGGGTGACCTTGACTGGTATTCTGTTGACCGGAACGCAAACAGCAACGCAAAACTGACGGACCCTTCAACCGTCAGTATATCGAACAGCAGCGCCATCGGCGCATCGCAATTCCTGTCCTACCTCCCGCAGCACATCACCTGGAAGGGGATGCCGAAAGGCCGCTGGTGGGAGTTTGAAGACAAGAACATTGATATTTCAAAGATGCTTGCTCAGAAGCAGGATATTTCCAAGCTCATCCTGATGGAGTTTGGTCTGATCTACAGCAATGACTGGTTCTTGATTCCCCACAAGCTGGATGTAGGGACGATCACAGAAGTAAAGAACCTGATGATAACGGACGTATTCAACCAGCGCTTTATGATTAAGCGGGCGGGCGCTGCTTCCGGTAACGGCTGGCAGAAGTGGGATATGTACCAGGTGAGTCAGAAAGGGCAGCAAGCCTATCAGAACGGCCTGGATAAGCTGTTACTGATGCCATCACTAATCAATAAGGTTGAAAGCGAACCTATTGAGAAGGTAATGTTCATGCGGGACGAGATGGCGAACATGATATGGGGCGTTGAAGAGATCGTGCCGAATGATTTGTTTGGCGGGCAAAGCGGAAAAGAAGCGGCCGGCGGCCTGATGGATTTTCTTGAGCTCACTTACCCGCCGGTTACCTCCTCTACTAACCCGAATAATGCAGTCCTGCGTTATAAACTGCAGAATACGGTTCCTGAAAACTGGATCCCGTTTGTCGCTGTGGCTAATACCGCTAATAATCCTCCTAATTACCGCACAAGACAAGTCCAGCGCGCAAGGTTCCTCCGGTATATCAACGAGCAGTATCTCCAGGCGCCTATTACGCCGCGCACAAACCTGCTAAGGGTAGGGCTGGACGAATCGCCGACTTCCATGTCGCCGGGCTGGAATTTCGTAATACCAAAAGAACGGGTTCCCAATTCATCGAATAGTCCTGCCCCGTACTTTATTAATCAGGAAGAGTTGAGTAAGTCCGGGCATGTGGTAAGCTCCGCATTCCAGCGCACGCGCTGGTATGACGGCAGGCCGTTCGTCTGGATCGGAAGGAAAAAACTGTCCGGTCGCGGCGAAGCGGGGGTAAAGTATGAATACGATATCCTGGTGGACAAGAATGCGGAACTATAATGACAGGGAGCGCATAACTATTTCATAGCAGGGTCGCTCCCTGGTCAGTCTAAAACCAATAACGATATGTGGACTCCCATTGTCGGAAAAAGTTTCTCGCCCAAGGATTTTACGGACTACTGCCACACACTCCAGTTCGGCATCTGGCGGCCTTCCTTCATCGTTCTTCACAACACCGCCAAGCCTTCGCTTGCGGACCGCCCACACGGCCTGAGCCAGGAGCATATCCGCAATCTTGAGGCATACTACCGGGATACGCAGCACTGGAGTGCCGGGCCCCACCTGTTCATTGACGACCACCAGATATGGGCCTTCACCCCTTTAACCAGTAAGGGGGTGCATTCGCCTTCCTGGAACAGCATTTCCTGGGGTGTGGAGATGCTGGGCGATTACGCCACGGAATCATTCAGTAGCGAACGCGGACAGGCGGTGCATCAGAATGCGGTAAAGGCGCTGGCCACACTGCACAGCCTGCTGGGGCTGGCCCCAAGTACGCTAAGGCTGCATAAGGAGGACCCTAAGACGACGCATGACTGCCCCGGCAAAAACGTGCAGAAAAATCCGCTCATCGCAGAAATACAGGCCGAGATGGAGCATCGCTATTCGGGCGAGCATATGTTGTGAGCGCTGCGACAGACACGTATCAGGCCCGGCAACGCTACCCAAGCATTCAGGAAAAACACAGGCCCAAATCACTACGTCATCTTTTACCCTTTCACCCTATGATCACGATTAAGTACAACGGCTCTATTGATGTCATCATCAATGCGGTAATAGCGGCCAATAAGCTGCTCTGTGACGAGAACTTTTACCAGGCAATCAGTCAGAAGGAGCGCTTTGATTATTCCCAGGCTACCGGTCGGGAGGTGGCGCACTCACTCCATAAATGCAATGTGGAGCTCACGGTAAAGACATTCAAAAAACTCTTCACCAGGGAGCTGGGTTATGAGGTCGCTACCGACCCCACCTCAATCTACATCAATGTCGCCGGCGGCAAACTCAACCGCAGCCCCGGCAGCATTGCCGGCACATTTATCCATGAAGCCGTACATGCGGCAGATGCGGACGACGATACGGAGAACTACCCGCACAATGGCAACAGCGTCGCGGGCAATGAACATACGGCGCCTTACTGGATCGGCAATCTTGCCGTGCAGATGATTGACAATCCGGAACAGGAAATTGACGTGCAGATGGTAGCGGCGGTTGCCCACGCCCCGGAGGAATTCTTTCAGCCGTTTGCAGAAGGGAAGGCAAGCAATCCGGATGTACTGTCCGGCGCGTCCAACTTTACCTTGTCTGTCACTGTCAAAAACGGCGAGCGGCCGCCTACTGATATTAAGGTCACCCTGGACGGTCCGGCATACCACCAGTTCTATACAAGACCTGAATCCTTCTCCAAGCCTGAAAATCTGCAGCGCGGCGCGTATGACATGAACATCTCCGGCAGCAATCCATTTGAAGGAACAACTGAAATCGCGCTCAGCGGAAATTTTGACGGCGATCCGAGTCCGTCTGTAAAAGAGACGCGAGATACCAAGGAATACTCGGTCGACTTCTCCTTTATCATCGCATAAACGACCTGCAAAAGATGAAGATCCGCCACGCTTTGCTGCTTACCGTTTTACTCACAAGGCCATGGTGCATCCATGCTCAAACTGCCTACGGCCTCGCAGATACGAGTCAGGCGGGTATGACGCGCACCGTGAACAATCTTAAGACAGGCAATACGCTGGATGTACTCACCAGCTTTTTCCAGCTCGCGTTACAAGACCTCGGGGGCAGGGATAAAAGCTTTGCCTTTAAGAGCACACTCTTTGGTATGAAGGCCCGTGCGGACAGTACATTGCTGGTAGATACGGAATTCAGGCGACAGCGGGCTTCCCGCAATCTTCAGTTTGAAGTTGCCCTTCATACCAACGACAACTTCAAGCCTGTCGGCATTGGCGGCGGGGTGACCTACGCGCTGGTTAATAACCGCGATAAGAAGCGGGCAGATTTCCGAAATACGGATTTTGAAAAAGCGCTTGACGCCCTTCAGGCGGCGAAAAGAAATGCGGAAGGCGGCTACCGGCAGCTGCTGCGGGACAGCCTGAACAATATAGTGCTGCCTGCAATTGACGCTGACAGCGCCAGACTGAAAGCCGCGCAGGATGAAGCTGCCAGAAACGCACTGCTTGAAGACCTGGATTCCCTCCATGCCGTCAAAAGGGAACTGGTCAGCATGCGGGCTGCTTTCAACAAAATAACCAACGGGTCGGCTGATGCGCCCGATGCCCTGCAAAAAGCGTATGCAAGGAATAAGCTGCCGGAACTACGGAAAGCGGCCAACGATGCCTATGATTCACTGATGGAAAATATCGCTGCCCGCGGCCTTCTTACCTTAAGCCTGACGGCCCGGACAGACAGCAATACGAGCAGATTTAATGAAGGCAGCCTGGAGCTTATATATCTCAAAGGGCTGAGCGGGAAACGCCGGGTGGAAGCCGATGTCCGCGTAAGACTCCATGGTAAGGATACCCTTACCCCGGACAACGGTTATCGCTATCAGGCCAGCGCCCTTGCAGGGGCGAACATTATTGTTTTTCAGAGCAGGCGGACACACAAGTCGCTCTTCGAGGTAAAGCCCAACCTTGAATTCCGCAGCATCCTCAGTAAACAGTATCCGGAACAAGAAAATTATTTTTCCTTCAATATGGACTTGCGCCTCAGAATTACAGATCAGATATGGATTCCGCTGATTGTGAAATACGACCCGGAGCACCAGAACTTTCTTGGCGTCCTCAATGTCTCGGCCAATTTCGATGCGCTCAAAGGACTACTTGGAAGCAACTAAGCAGACCGCGCTTATGCTTTGGAAGCCGGCCGTTACCATCAGTAAAAAGAACTTACAGAGAGAGGCTGATACCCCGAGGCCAAAAAAAACCTTGTCCGCATCCGAAGGATGGTAACGGAGAAAAGCCTCTCAAAATTAAACCCTATTTCCAACCCTCATGAAAAATACAGGCTGTATCCGGTTATTGGTTATTCTCGCCAGCTTCCTGAGTATCGGCGCAGCGGCGCAGGGGCAGCCACCTCCAAACACCCCTGCAGCCGGCAACACGCACCCGGCCAGGCACTGGACATACATCTTTGAGCTGGACTCTGCAGGTAAGACAACGCTTATCGACAGTGTTGCCGATCTGCCGGGCACTGCAGGGAAAATAATCGCACGCCCCGGGCGCGGAAGCGATACAGCCGCGGCTTTGAAAAAAGCAATCGCCGGGGGACAAGGTGGAGGGACAAACAGCCCGAAGCCTGCACTAACGGACACGGCCAGCAAGCAAGCTGTAAGCGACGCTGCAGCCGGAAAGCCGTCACAGAGACGGCTGAACTGGCTGATACTCCTGTTTACCGCACTGGTAGGCGGCAGCGTCGGTTTTTCAGAAATGCTGAACCGCTATAAAAGCTACAATCTGCCGATCCTCCGGAATTTATACAGCCTTACCTATATGTTCATCAACGCGCTTGCGGCGGTCTTGTTTTACTGGATCGTTGTGCGTTACGACCTTCATTTCGGACCGCTGACAGAACGGGGCATAGGGCTGGTACTTACATGCGGGCTGGGCGCGATGGCATTTCTGCGCAGCTCGTTTTTCAACTACAAAGATGCCGCAGGAAAGGTACTCGAGATAGGCCCCGCGGCCCTGCTCACGATCTACCTGCGTGCCGCCGAACGCAACTTCGACCAGTGCATTGCCAGTAACTGCATGACCCGCTTGGCGCCGCTGAT
The DNA here is from genome assembly GCA_965246765.1 of Chitinophagaceae bacterium. Lineage (GTDB taxonomy): Bacteria > Bacteroidota > Bacteroidia > Chitinophagales > Chitinophagaceae > UBA1952. Next base: position 197,942 of record CBDFFJ010000003.1, on the reverse strand, counting down.
GAACAATGCCGACCTGAAAATCGTCAGCGCCTCCAAAGACCTGCCTTTGCTGGTGCTCACATCAATGCAGGTGCTGAGCGACGATGAGCAGAAAGCAATGGCGGCTGAAGTCGCTAAAATGGTTGCCGACACCCAGACAACCGAGGATGTGAAGAAAATACTGCTTGGCACTATTCTGGAGCGCTATTCCGGATTCGCCTTATTAAAGGAATGTGTGGAAGAACTGATAAGCATCTACAAAAACCAGACAACGGCAACCCTTACGGTGTTGGATGCGGCTGCAAGCAGGTTATAAGGCTAACTTCGTGTATTGCGGTTTCTTCTGAACCTTACTTAAAACACACTTACATTATGCCATCAGGTATCGGTTCGAAATTCGGGGCTTTCCTGGACACCTATAATCAGAGTAACACTTATCTGCAACATGCAGCCGACGCATTTATCGCCCGTATCGGGGTCGATGCGAACAACCTTGTGAACAATAGTGACGGCATATTGAAAGACAAGGCTTTCAACCTTACCTCAATAATTGACGATAAGAGCCACAGCAGCTATGAGCGGTTAATAAAGACCGGAAGTATTTTAGAGGACATCGCGAAAGACGTTGTCAATGCGGCGAATCAGGAAGTGAAGCAAAGCGGCGGCAACCTGATTAAAAGCTTTTTCGATGTGGCGAAGCAAACAGAAGACCAGCAACTGCTTAGTTCCGCATTGCAGATCGCAAAGGTCATCCCCTTTTAACGCTATACAGCCGCAAATGCATGCGGCCGGATAACTCAGTCTTTCTGCGTGCGGCTTTGAACTCAGCCGAGGGTAGCAGGGGCTGATTGGATTTCATCACTATTAGCCGGAGCATCAGGCGCTGCATCGATTCAGAGAAATAGCCTCCCTTATGCGAAGCTGTATACGTGCTCTGGTTACCGGAATTTTGCACCTTTCTACCAAATCATCCGGCAGTCTTGCGGCGCAGTGCCACCTTATCCAGATTCCGGAAAGAAAAATACGCCGCATATCACTCCTGTGCAAGCTGCAAGCAGGCAACCCTTGAGATTGCCGGAATGGTTTGCAGAGTGATCCTGCGCTGTGGCTGCTTTTGCTATCACCTTCCGTCTAAGATGCTACCTTTTGCCCCGGTCTATACCGTAACTATCAGAAAGTCCCATTTGCTTACGAAGTCAAACGCTCGCCGATGACCAATACGTATAAGCCCAAAGTGTTTATCGGCAGTACGAAAGAGGCAGTGCCTTTGATGAACCTGATTGCTGATGCTATCTCGTCAACTTCCGCCGTGCAGCCTTGGAATAATGGCTTTTTTGAAAAGAACCGGGTTTCTCTGTCCGTACTTATTCGAAAAATTCCTGAGTTTGACTATGCTGTAATGTTGTTTACCCCGGACGATGTAACAACTTTTCGAGGTCGTGAGTACAATTCAGTTCGGGATAATATCGTCTTTGAGGCGGGGCTGTTCATGAGTGTACTTGGGATGGCAAAGGTCTTCGTGATTTTGTGTGAGACGGACGCGAGACCAACAAAGAAGCTTTCTGATACAGACGGTTTGAATTATGTTTCTCTCAGGCTATTTCAAGACAGCGGCAGTCGTATCCCGATCTACGACCGTACGCAGCTCAATAAGGAGCACAGGCAGGAATTTGATGAAAGGCTGGATGTGACTTGTAAGCAGATACTTGAAGTGATTGCGAATGATAAGAATACGGAGGACATTCGTAATCTGAAGGACTCTTATTTCGCTACCCAGAAGCTGCTCTATGCCATGATCAGGAAGAAGGGGCTGGAATTTGAAGTGCCGATCATGAAATGGAGATTTGACAGAGAGCATGCCAAGTTTCGAAATATTGACAACGGTCATTGGACTGCGTTAGCCGATGAGACATACTCCTATGTCCGGTACGTGTTTATGCAGATTTTAGGTACGCTCAAAAAAGGAGATGAGTATTATACGGTAACCAATATTGAGTTTTGGCGGCAAGGGACATATGGCGTGGAGGAGTTTATCAATTCCAATAGTGATGCACTGGCTAAAGGAGTAGAAATAAGGCGCATTATGTTGCTGGAAGAGCACATGCTGAACACAAAATATTATCGGGACGAGCTAATTGCGATCCTCAATAAATTTCATCAGAAGAGCCAGACTGATCGAATATCATTCTGTGTAGTTGATAAGCTTCCTCAGTTCAGGGCCGTGCGACATATACCGTTTGTAGTGGTTAAAAGAAGGATTGCCTCAGATGAAATACGCTTCTTGACCCTGATGCCAACAATTGAAGTTGATAGCAAAAAGTCACCTCAGATCGATGTGTATTTCAAAAGCAACGACGAGCATCACCACGAGTGCATATCGCTCTTTGAATACTGCGAAAAACATAAAAATTTCAATCACGCGCAGATGGCCAGATACCTGAATTTGAAGCTTCCAAAACAGGCTAAAAAGCGAAGCGGAAGCAAAGGGAGTGCTTCAAAACCTAAATAGTTGCGGCAAAAGAAGCAATTGTAAGAGCGCTTTTTTTTATTAACGGCGGGTTAAGTTTTATTGGCGTTGTAGCGGCTGGACGAAAAATATATTCTGAAGGTAATTTTGAAATCTGTGCAGTTATTGATGCTGGGTAATACTCGTTCTTTGATGGCAGGACTTTGTATCCTCCCGCAAAACCTTCCGGTAGGCTTGCGGCGCAGTACCAGCTCATCCGATATGCCATCCCGGACAGACAGACCCTACGCATATGACTACTATGCACGCTGTAAACAGGCAATCCTTGAGCTTGCCGGAATGGTTTACAGAGCGATCCGGCTGCAACACCAACGGCTGCTCTACTCAATCGACCTTAAGTGCAAGCTCGCTGCTGAAGGTGACCTCTTTTGAATAGCCGAGTTTACGAAAAGCAAGCTTCCAGAAGTCCGCAATGCATTCAAAACCCGCATGTTTTCCGCTTGTGTAATAAGCAACCTTAATCTCTATATTCGCATCAATACGGACAGGCGGCGAGGGGCGGGCCCGGTTCAGTGTGCTTTCATCCTCACTGCAGCTCCCATCCTCCAGATTTATCCTGCCAAATCCGGAGGTACCGTATTCAAGCATATCGGACAGGATAAAAATCTTGTTTTTATTTTCCCGCCGCGGGTCAAGCGTATTTATAACGGCGATTGCATTTTCCAAAGACTGTATAATATAAGTCTCCCGGGGCTGTACACCGGATTCCCGCTTCAGCACCTGATCCAGCGCTGTCTCATCCGCTGCTGCCAGCGTCTCCAAACAGCGCCTGAAACTTGAATAGTCCGGCTTTGCAGCAACTGAGTCATATACCGAAATGGTTTCGGATTCAAATACCGGCTTTATGCTTGCCTGGGTGATGGGATAAAATTTGATGACGGCAGATTCATAATAGGCCCTGAAAATAGCCAGTGCGCTCGCCCGGACATACTTCACACTGTTGGTGTCCATACTGGCGCTGAAATCGCATAACACGATGTAGGTTGGCTTTTTCGCCGATTTATTCTCAGCATATCTGATCTTCTTCATCACCGCACTACAACCCAATGCATCCTGACGTTTAAAATCGTCATCCGCGCCGCATGCAGACAGAAACAATAAGGCGGATAGGGTAATTGAAATACAGGAAGCCGGGGCGTGTAGCATGATTTTATACATCAGTTAAGTTGCGTGTTTATTTTACCGGCAATAGCTTCTTCGCGCCAGCGCAGGAGCCGGTCAAAGAAATCCAGTCCCTGCATGAAGTAGCCCGGGTCCGCAGTCCCTTCCTTGTACCCGGATTCATAGTATGCCATAAGCAGGCAGCACACCATGTGTTTCCAGCGACTCTCGTCCGATACTGCTGCGCTCACTTTTTTTATATAAGCGCCTTTCCCTTCCAGAACGGCAATGTTTTTTGATTTGTCAATAAAGGAATTTTCCAAAGCGATACCCTCGTTCCTGCAGTTTTTCAACCGCCGGTAGGTAGTCAGGGAACTGAGGGATATGGAGAGGCAAACGCCGCTGACGACTGAAAATAACAGGGTAACAAGAATCAGGGTCGCGGCAGAAACTGCCATCGGTACCTGGTACTCATCTTCCTTAATCGCCCGCCAGGCATAGCTGCGGAAGATGCCAAGCATAGCGATCGTAATCAGCGTGAACACGAGCAGGGCAACCTCTATGATCCGGATAATGCGCTCGTTCCTTTTGATAGCTTCCTTGTCCGCTGGCGTGAGCGTTTCCGCAGAAGGCGCGGCCTGTGCCGTTCCCGGCACCGTATTATCAACAGCGGCGCTTTCGCTCTTGCCGCCGAAAGCGAATGGCGCCTTGTCAAATAGTTCCTCAAACTTTTTCTTTGCTATAATCGAATGGCCATACTTTCTGGCGACAAACTTGTCGTACCAGACCTTTACGTAGATGGTGCTGAGCCCGATGCCGATTGCCGTTATAAATGTGTTCAGGTCTGCCCGGTGAATGTTGAACAAGGAAAAGGGCTGATCGGCTGCGGTCGGGACAGTCAGCAGCCATTTCAGCATCTCGGAAGCCAGCGGTATATCCGCCACAAAAATGAGGAAACTGCAGATGAGGTAAAGAACGAATTCGCCTATCGTATTGCCGCGCTCGTTAAACTTATTATGGTGCTGCAGGTAGTTCTGATAGTCATGATGAAGGCTTACCTGACGGCGTTTATCTTCCAGCACCTCTTTCTGCGATTGTGCCTCAGTAGATAATTCCTCTTCCCTGGCTGCTAGCATCCCGATGCAACGCAGATGTAAATCTGCCGACCTGGCCTCGGCAAGGTGCCGCGCACCGGCGGAGGGCTGTCGGACGACGCCATCATGAAAGCCCTGAACGGTTATCATCCGGGCGACGCTGTGAAAGTCATCCTGCAACTCTTGAGGCACGAGTACTGGATCCAGGTGCCTCCTGGAGCCGTCCATCTGCTCAAGCAGCTCTTTGAGGCGGTCGCGTTTTATACGGGACGGCGTGCCGGCGGTTCCCGGTTTAAACACTCCGCCCACATAAGACCTGGCTTTATTGTAAAAATCCTGCGCCCTGGATCCGACCTTTTGCGTTGCTTCTTTAAAGCGGTTTTTACTTTGCATCTATCCCGGATTTTTCATTTAATAAAAGTTGTTGCCGCCTCGGACCCATATTGTTTTGTATATACCATTCTCCTAACTCAAAACCGTCTCTTAAATAAATAATCTGATGTGAAAGTTCTTTTTCAAGACCAGCCTTTTTATTAAGGCAGCTTTCCTTAACCTGTGCGCTGAGGATAATAACCCCATCTACTTTATCCTGGAGTTCATGGATTGCTTTCAGATTCAATGCCTTCTTTGTTTCCTTATCCGCGATGCTGCTTCTTAACTCGGTCTCCGCTTCTGCCAGTTCCCTTAATTTATCCTTGTAGCAGCCGGCCAGCGTTTTAAGCTGATCCGCCAGTTCAGGAAAATATCGCTGCTCCCACTCCATTATCTCAAACAGATTGGAATCTTCCAGATCTTTTTCTTTTTCCTTCCAGATGAATAAATCTTTCCAGATCTTCTTTGTGCTGTCTTCGGGATGATCCGCAGCAACCTTTACATGCTGCAGTTCATCGGAGTGAAGGATGGCCTCGTTTTTCTTTTTCAGATGATTCAGCAATCCATCGCCAAGCTCATTAAAGTATTTACCCAGGTTCAGGTCCAGATCGGGCTGATCGGGCGCGGAATAAAAGGCAATTGAGTTATCAATGCGCGTAAGTTGTGTCTCTGCCTCCTCTGCCAGCGTCATCAAGCCTAAAAAGCGCAGGCCGTAGGAAAAGGCAAATGCCGTAATAAGGCAGGAGCCCACGAACCCTACAATAGAGTAGGTCGCTGCATAACTATATTTTCTATAGAAGGCGAATACTCCTATGGAAATAATAAAAGCCACCAGAACGGCGGCCAGCTCCGAGTTGCGCTTTATGTGGCCCCGAAAATCGGTTGCGAATGCTCTGGGCTCAATGACCTTTATAATATACAGGTACACACAGGCGGCAAACCCCATTGCAATGGCGGAGCCGATTAAGAGGCCCTCTGTCGCATTACTCAGTTTGGTGGTTTGCTCTTTTATGTCGGCGCCGTTGGAGACCAGCAGCAGTATGGCGCCCATGACGAACAGAAAAGGGGCTACTTTGAGCCAGAGCAGCAGCCAGCTTTTTTCTTTTGCGGCGTGTGAATAGCTCATATCATTCAGGGTGAATGCAGTGTTGAAGCTGTAGGGCCGCAGGTTTTTATCCTCCTCCTTCCTGAAATAATTTGCCCTTAGTATCAGCCTGTCGGCCGACCAGCTTATCCCTGTCACAATCAGTAACGCACCGAGCAGGTAAGCGAACTTCCTGTAGATTGATATGTCCTGGTGCGCAGTGACGTCAATGATATTCTTTAGCAAATAATAAAACACATCTGTGCTTGAATACCCGGTACTGGAGGAAAATATCGCAAAAAAGTACCCGGCTACTCCTGCCATCGCCGAACCCAGGGCAATCAAGGTGTAGGCGGTTCCCGAACTCAGGCCATATTCATTCAGCACCTTAAGCTTTTCTGTCAATGTCCGGAACCGCTGGTCGTAAACGACGCGCAAATCCTTCCACTTTCTTACCAGTTCATCAGTCGCCGGTTTTGCATTTTTAAAGCGCGCCTCATTAATGCCATGAACCTCGGCATAAACCTTTTTCTGCAGTTGGATGACCCGCTCCAATTCTGTTTCGGCGTCTGCGACCAGCCTTCCCCCGATTGTCTTCTTAGCTTCGGCGATTTCATTCCTGATCTTCATCAGCTGGTCTTTGAGCGCCTCAATGTCCTTTTTAATCTGTGCCTTCCGCGCCTCGTTCTCCTTTATTCTGTCTTCGTAGCCCTGTGCACGGTCATGAACTTCCTTGATTTCTGCTTCCAGAGCACTCCTTTTTTCGGAAAGGCGTGCAAGTATTCCGTTATAGTATGCGAGCCAGTCTCCTGTTGTTACCGATGCGCTACGCTCCAGCGAATGGATTTCTGTGTATAGCAGCCCGTTTGCGATAAATTCATTGAGGCTCGCAATCTGAAAGCCCCTTTGCCGGAGCAGCTTTATCCCCTCTTTTTTCGCTTCCTCCGGAATGGGACTCTCCTCTTTAAACAATATTTTAAACCCCTGTCCTTCCGGGGCCGCTGCTGGGGGTAGCGGTTCGGTTAAAAGAGCGTCCTTCGCCTTGTTGACTATATTACTCCACCTCATATGCTAAAAGGAATTTGTTGTTCAAAAAACGGGTGCTGGCGGCCTATAAAATAATAATTAGGCTTTTGTGCGCCTCTTAGTCCTTTCAGCTCTCTGCGGATCTCCTGGAAGAAGTCTTTGTAGGAACCAGTAAATGCTCCACCTGCCCACGCCCGTACCAGGGCCTCTGTGAACAGACTCAGATGCATCTCGGAACCCTTTCCCGCACTTGCCGTTTCATCGTCCTGACATGCAGATAACAGCAGTACTGATGATTCCACTGCGCTATGAGGCTGCGCGGGGATGTCTTTGAGCAGGCGGTCATATAAATGCTTATTATTAGAATAGACCCCTTCCGTGAATTCATTACAGATGGTTTTCCTGTCGCCGAACCAATCCTGAAGCACCTTAGCGACCAACCCCTTTGTGCTGGATCCGCTGTGGCAGGAATCGCAAATAAAAAGTACGCGCACACCGGGCCTGAACCGGCTCCATGCCGCATATAGTTCGTCATCCACAACCATCCTGTCGTACAGAACCAAAGCTTCATCGTTACCATCCGGTTCATCGCCGTTTAAATCCTGAAAGAAGCTTCCGTGCCCGGAAAAGCTGACAAGAAAAATATCATCCTCCCTTAGCCGGTACGCGGCCTCGCTGAGGGCATAAAACAGCTTATGGCTGGTTGCTTCCTCATTGAGCAGGATACAACTCTCAAAATGATTATGCTCGGCGATACACTGCATTGCCAGCGCATCGTTGACGCAGAAAGGAAGCGAGTGCCGGGAGCCGTAGTGCTCCGCGTCAACGCTGTTTACTCCGATATGAATTGATAACCCAATAGCCATATGCCGTCAGCGTGCTGAATGCTGCAATGCAAACATCGGGAGACATTTTTCTCTGTCATAGGGCGGAATACCGGTTTTATATAGGGGAAATTTCCGGCGCAGTCCCCCGGAAATTTCCGCCCGTGGCAGGGGGAAATCCCTGAATACAGTCGGCGGCCAGCTTATAGATTGCAGGTACCCGTTCTTTTTCCGGTAATAAAGTTGGAAACCGCCTATCGGGTATTATACTTTCCGGGCATTCCTCACCAAACAATCTACTATATGGCAACAGAACGATTCGGCAAACGGGTTCCTAATTTCTTCCTGAGCATGATGACCGCCAGCACGCGCATTTGCAATTTCCTCACCTCTAAGCACACGCTGTTGTCGAATGCTTTGGGAAAAACAGATACCAAGTCGGTCTGGTATTCCTTCTCGCATATCGAAAGCCTCTACAAAGAACTCGTTTATCTGAATGCGGACGGCATCCGGGTCTATATGGGCGCGTACGAGGCCGGCCATGCGGATTTTGCGGGACAACTCTGCCTGATCATGGTACCCACCAGGCTGAACGGCGATACGATGGGGCATGAGGATGTGATTCTGGAAGAGGATGCTGACTTCACGGAAAGGCCGGGCAACGAGCTGTTTACCGATGAGGAAACAGCAAAAGCATTTAACTACGGCGCGCCCTGCCCGACTATTTGTCCGGCGCTTCAGGAAGCAAAATACCCCGTCCTCCCATGCAGCTGACCCCACATGCTCTTGTACTACATTTATCTGCTGCCGCTCGCTACAAGCGCCATTGCCGGCCTGACCACCCTCCGGCTCGCCTGGCCGAAAACATTCAGGCTTTTTGCGGTTTTTCTTGCAACAACGTTTACGGTGGAAGTCATCGCATTTTTATGGAGCCGTCAGTTTCATCATAGTGCCTGGTGGACCTACTCTTCGAATAATATCTGGCTATATAACCTGTACCTGATACCACAATATTTATTCTACTTCTATTTTTTCTCAGGAACCATCAGGATGCCTTGGATCAGAAAGGCTGCACTCGTCCTTTCTGCGATTTATGTATTCGTGGCAGTTCAAAATCTATTCTATTACCGGAAATTATTTGTTGTAGACGGCAATACGATCATCACAGCAAACCTTATTGTAATAGCATTTACTATGATCTACTTCATACAGCTGATGCGGGCGAATACGGTGATAAAGCTGTCGCGGCAACCCATGTTCTGGATTGCTGCCGGCGCGTTCATTTTCCACTTAGGCAGCCTGCCGTGCTTTATGCTCTATAAATACATTTCCATTGAAGACTCCGTCCTTGCAACTTCACTCTTTAGGATTATCGTCATGCTTAACTGCGTGATGTATATTTTTTATTCTACAGCTTTTTTATGCACGCGAAAATTTCCGACGCCACCATCCTGACCATCATTATCTGTACGATACTGCTGGTCATGCTCGGCGGGATTATTATTTCATTCCTGTTCGCGTATCAGAAAAAGAGCCATAATCATGAACAGGAGCTTTTAATCCTGAAAGAAGATTTCAATAAAACCCTGCTTCTTTCGAAGCTGGAGATTCAGGAGCAAACCCTTGACCATATTGCCAAGGAACTGCACGCCAATATCAGCCATCTTGTTTCCGTCATTAATATAAATCTGTCCGCGCATCTGCAGCAGTACGGTGACGGGCCGGATGAGAATATTCATGAAACCAAATTGCTGGTAAAACAGCTGATGGCGGAAATAAAAGGCCTGAGCGTGGCTCTGAATACGGAGCATATCGGCAAGGCCGGTTTTCAGCGGATGCTGCGAAACGAACTGGAGCGCCTTACAAAAACCGGGCTTTATGAAATTCAGTTTTTAGTGCTCGGCCAGGAGTACAGATTAGCACCCGAGAGGGAAATCATCCTCTTCCGCCTCTGCCAGGAAATTATCAACAATATCATCCGGCATGCCATGGCCGAAAAAATAAACATTGAGCTGCATTATGAGGCTTCCCGCCTTATCATCAAAATTGCGGATAACGGGGTGGGCTTCAGCAAAGAGCAGGCGGAGAACGGGGCCGGAAACAACGGGAGTACCGGATTGAGTAATATTCACAGCCGCTGCAGGCAAATAAACGGCGGTGTGCTTATCAGCAGTGCCAGGGGAAGCGGCACCTCTGTTATCGTAACCATTCCAACCATCCCCTCATGATAAGCAGCCAGCAAGTAAAAATCGCCATTGTTGATGATCATAACCTGTTCCGGAAAGGGCTGGTTAAGCTGATCAATGCGATTGGCGATAAAAGGTATTTTATCCTTTTTGAGGCAAAGGACGGCGCCGAGATGATCGCGCAGATAGACCGAAAGGCGTTACCGGACATTGTAATCATGGACATTGAGATGCGCGGGATGGGCGGCTTTGAAGCGGTTCACTGGCTGCGGAATAATTACCCGGACATACTGATTCTGGTCGTGAGCATGATAGACAGCGAGGATGCGATCATCAGGATGCTGAAGCTTGGCGTGAAAGGATACCTGTCAAAAGATATTGAAACGGAAGATCTGGCGGCCGCATTAAGAACACTGACCCAGAAAGGCTATTACTATACGGACTTTATAACAGGGAGGCTTATCAGCTCGCTGCAAACGGCCGGGCATGGAGAGCAAGCGGGAGACCGCCCGGTATTTAAACCGGAGGTCTGGCATAAACTGAATGAGCGGGAAAGAGAGTTTATTAACCATGCCTGCACTGAAATGACTTATGAAGAAATTGCCGGCAGGATGTATCTCAGCCCGAAAACAATTGAAGGTTACCGAGAGGCTGTTTTCAGAAAAATGAATGTCAGGAACCGCGTCGGGCTGGTCATCGCAGCTATTAAGCACAAGCTGGTTACCCTTTAGGCCGGCGTGCGGGGCAATGGTTATCGGATAGGCGCTGCTTCTCGCCCCGGTGGGAGCAGAAACAGCGCTTCATTTAACGTCTAGCGGGGCAGGAGCTGCGGAATCTGGGCCAGCCTGTCCTGGTGGCGCAGGGCCCGGTTTAAGTTCAGGCTGCCTGAGCTGCTCATCTGGTTGCGTACCTTGTAAGATAGATTCGTTACGCCCGGCCGCGTCTGTTGACCGCTCGCGAGTACCGCGATGCGGTTATCGGTGAAAACAGTTCCGTTCGCCACCATGCCGTTTAAAATATGATCTGCCATTCTCTGCCGCTCATCCGGATTTTGGTTGCGGATGATGGCAGCAGCCTTCCGGCTGGGGACAAGCATGCCGCTCGCCCCGTCGCACATATCGTACTCCGCTCTTTTGATGTCCGTTCCAAGAATGCTCCGGAACACGCGGTTGTTCAGTTTTGCGAGCTTCGAGGTGCCGAGCATATCGCCAATGTTATCTGTAATGGTTTTTAAGATGGTCATAGTCACTCCACATTTGCTGATTAATGAAAGAAGACCATAATGACATAATATAAACTGCGTGTCAACCACTTTTTTTTATAAAATAAACCCCTGATTACATTGGTCAAATGCCGCAGGTGCAGAGGCGTCATCCGCAGCACTTCCCTGAGGCGGTGCGGCGGAGCCGAAAATAGGACACCGGCCTGCTGATCAGCGCAGTGATTCTGGGTAAATTATAAGTTGACGGTTATTGGCCCGGGCCGGCCTTGTTCGCAAATGCCACGGTACCCGCGAATGACACGGACACAATGCCGACTTCCGGCGACACGCTTCATAGGCAAGACCGGTTGGAGCGGAAAGCTCACTGCGGCGGTTTAATCTGCCAGCATTGCATCCATGCATCAAGCGTATCGCCGCGCCTGTATTGGGACATGCTGAGATACTGCGCGGAGTCTATCTCTTCAAAGGGCATTAAAGACCTGAACCAGTCATTGATATCGCGTGTCCTTTCAGCGCGTTTGACGCGCGCTTTTATCGTATCGTGGTAGTGGTCAATTTCCGCGTGCCATTCAAGCTTTGAATCAGCGAACAGGAGCAGCCGGTCAAAGAAATACTGAAGATTAATGACTGTCAGCGGTTTTATGGACCGGAAGGCGTCCTTGCTTTCCTCTGGCAGCACCTCCTGAAATCTTTTGTCCAGATACTGATTCAGGTAGGGCAGCTCAAAGTATTTGTTTGTGTGAATAATGACCGGATACACAATAAGGTTTCTAAGCCTTAAATTCTGCTGACCGGCCTGCCGGTCAGTTTCATAGAAGGTGTCACCGGATCGCAGGAGTCCGAGGTTCGCGGCAATCTGCGACACGCCTTTCCCTTTTCGGCGGCCATCGGGAGTATCGTAGCCGACAAATTTTTTTTCGATTTCCTCAGTGATTCTGTCGTAGGACGAGGACTGGATCACTTCCGAAGCGAGCAGGTAATCTTTAAACTCGACGATGAATAGCTTATTGCCGTGCCGGTAGTAACAGTCCGGGTTAAATGTATCGCTGCAGCCAAAAAAGCGAAGCACATCGTGCTTGCGTCCGAACGCTTTTTCAAGCGTTCTTCTGAACAGAATTCCTTCCGCGAATTCTGTACTGATCCTGGATTTAAAATCACCAAAGCTGCGCAGCTTTTTGTCAATTCCAGAGCGGTTGTAAAACGAAAAAATAATCCCCGTGCCCTGCGCATTGTAATAGTATTCCCAATGCGGCACCATGTATTCATTGTGCTTCAGCCTGAATACCGGTTTTTCCTTCAGGCCGAGATAGTCAATCTGTTTCTTAGGGTCATGCCTGATCTCTTCCGGGTCCAGGCAAAGGGCTTCCAGGAACGGCTCTTCCTGCCCGGTGCGGATGATGTAGATGTTGTCTTCAGGTGCGTCTGTATTCCGGCGCTGCAGGTTGTCCATCATAAAGCTGTCCAGCTTCGCTGTGACCTCTTCCCCGGTTTCGCAACCCAGCGACCTGAAGAATGCGCTGGCAAATGGCCCAAACAGCGCATGCCGCTCCAGGTAGCTCGTGAATGCACGCCCCCTGAAGCGCTCATAAACCGCATCGGAAAGCGCTGCCTTATGGTTCATGAATTCAAACTGCCCGATCAGGTGCGACCACAGCAATTTGATGATGTTGTGCCCGCCGCGCTTTGCATCTTCTATCGCAGGCAGATATAATTCCGTCTCCCGCTCCAGCATTTCATCGACCAGAGACAGATAGGCTTTGAAGAACAGCAACTCGGCTTCCCGTGCATCAAAGGAGAGGCCGTCATCTTCCCGAAAATCCATGATCTCCCTGAAGATAAATTCAACAGTGTACGGATAGGCGAACAGGGCGAATTTCCCGGAGAGCAGGCCGGAAAATATGCCCCGGTGATGCAGCTTCTTTTTCAGATCCTCCGGAAAATTTACAGACAGCACATGCAGCAAAAAATGTTGCGTATGCCTGCCATTGCCTTTCAGGCGCAATGCATCATTGACTGTTGCCAGCAGCGCAATAATGAAGCGCGAAGGAATGCCCTTGATCAGGTCGCGGTAAGCCGCGGGCCGGGGCTTGCCAAAAATTCGTTTATAATCCGCTACTACGGCGACCATTAGTAGTTTTTGAGTTGATTGTCCTTGCCGGAAAACAGGGTAAAGTCTATGGCTGCCCTATTGTACGTCACAGGGTATACTGCATGACTAATGTAGGGTTTAAGGCGCGCCTGGCTTGTTTCTCCCTTCGGAGAGCATCATTAACCCGCGACGCACCTGAGCATAAGCTTACGTTAATGCGTTATGAAATAGAGAGGGCCGACTAAATTTGCGGCCCGTTTCATAGATTGAATTTGCAAGGTCAGGCCGCTTCCTTTTTGAAGCGGCTTTTCTTTTCCTTAGTGCAGCCGCTTTCGCGCAATGGTGAAAGTGATCATTACTGCTAAAGCAACAAGACCAAATGTGGTTAGCGCCCACGTAACGAGATTCGGAGTTGTATCACTCATGATCCGACTATTTAGGCTGTAGCATAATATAAAAACATGCCTCCAGCCTTCTTTTTTTATCAGTTTTAGGGAGCCGGAAATCTTCTGTCATTTCCAGAAATCGGCTGCTGCCTCGCTAGATCCGCAATAAATCGATTGTATTGGGTGAAATTGAGAACAGGACGGCTTTGAGCGCAGTACTTACAGGCTTTCAATTTCTATTATTCCTTGGTTTGTCGGTTTCGGGGCGCCATTCATATCCAATCTCTGTCGATTTCTGCCTTGTCAACGAGGGAAGGCTGCGCCGACGCGCGATTAGATTTCGTCCTTGCCTCTGACGGCGCTGAGACGGGAATAAGTGGAATAAGCTCCTGCAAGAGGTCGAGCGGCCAGTAAGAATCAGGGGCGATATTATGATGAAGGGTAGGGATCCGCTGACTGCTTCCTGATAACACTGTTAGTGCCGATAGCACACCTATTGCATGATGCTCTGACCACGCGCCAGTATTTTCAGATTCCATGCAATGTTCTTACACCTTTTAGCATGAATCCTATTGAGTAACAAAGTTGCGTAACGAAAAACTGCTACCATCGGAAATTCGCTTTCATCATGGTGAATAGCATGATCATTAACTGTTAATCACGGCAAAGCCCCATCTCTTTCAAACAATGAAATACAGCTTTAAATAGAGGTGTTCTTAATCGTCTTGCCCAATTCTGGCATAATACTTGACTGTCAGGGCGGAATTGATAAAGTCATTTTAGGCAATGGCGCGGGCATTCAGCTTTATATAGCGCATTATGCCTTCAGGCAGCCGCATCCTCTAGCTAGTAAATCATCGCCATTACCTGTTATTTAACTGTTGACTGCATTGTATTGCGAGTATTAGGGTTAATGTGGATAAAAATAATTACCCACAATTGTGGATAATTATTCGCTGCACAATTTTTACTCTACCTTTGCCACCCCAATTTTTGTTGGAGAAAGTTATGCCCACACGTAGACAACTGCACCTAATCTGGGAGGCCCAGCTCGAGATGTTCGGCGGGTCTGGTCAGCCGAAGCAGAACTACGAAGCTTCTGCCATAAACGGCTTTACTACCGACAAAGACGTTGATAAACCTATTATACCCCCAAAGTCGCTAAAAAAAGGCGAAGGGGACTACCTTGGTGAACTGGCTTATGACAAGGTACATGACGACCTTAAAGTTGTAGCAGTAAATCCAAGCTAATTGAGTCACCATCATAGGGCCTTCTTAGTAGTTGAAGGGCAGAATAATCGTTATCCAGATAGCGAATTTGCAAGCGTTAGCTTATCGCTAAGCGATCCGGCGTCCTGCCATATTCCCAACCTTTTTGTCAGCAGTCCGCTCTTTGCTTTCGACGAAGAGGGCGTTGCCGAATTGCCTTTTTTAAGCAATGGCTCTAAGATTACGTTTGCTATAGTACCCACAGTATATCCGGTATTTTTAGATATACTGAAGAAGTTTAAGTCAAAAAACCAATTTTGGTTTTCTTTGGGCGTCGCCAACTTTGTCATTATAGAAGAACCCGAAGACGATTTGAGCGACAATGTAATTGAGGAATTGAAATCCGGTAAGAATGTATTAGGTGTTGAGCAATGGGTAATTCAAAACGGTACTATTGACACCCACTCACGGGTCGGTTTTACAATTCTGCATGAGGCCAGCAAGGTACATTCTTGTAACATTGCTATCTCAGACGGTCTGCCGCTTTATTTAAAGTTTTCCCTATCGGAATACATCATATCTGTTGATAAATTCCTGACAGCGTCAAGCAAATTCACGCCTCAATATTTTGAAAAGCACAAAGCGACTATTGAGAATAGCAAAGACTTTATTTATGACTTGGCCTTTCTGTTTGGCGACGAAAGTTTTATACCCACCAACGCGCTGTTAGGCACTTTGAATGCAAAGAGTGTTGATGAGGCCAAGGCAATTTTGCAAAGGCCCGAAGCTCGCAGAAAAAGAGAGGAGTTGATAAACGATCGCCATGGAATGATTGTACAGTTCAATTCTTCACTCTCCTATATTTACAGCCAAGCATATGCAGGAGTCTTTCCCGTGCTCTCGCATCATGGATTGATCCGCCGCTATTCACTACTGGGCATTGGAACAGCGGTCGCTTCCCTTTTTGAACTGATTATCCAAATAGAAACAGCGATTTTTACTCTTCCATTTGAGGAGTTAGACTCAACTATTTATAAAACAGCGATATGCAGCAATCCGAAATGGTATGTCTCGTTTTTAGAGCCTTCACTTTTTGAAATTGATTGTTGGTTGCATGATGAAGTTCGGGACGAAGTTATCAACATGGGTGTAGTTGCAGAGCCGGTTCTACCGGAGGACTTTTTCCATAGGCTATCGTTTTTTAGCGGCAGACTGGGCTTTCGGGAGTACGAATTCAATGCGACGGCCGCAATCCAAGTACTGGTGGAAGGTCATTCTTTAAACTGGAACGTAATAAACTATTCTCATGAGATAATCCATCATCATGTTCGTCTTATCCTCGATCAGCTCATCACGCCACCACTTTCGCGGCGAGGTCAGTCGTATGAAGATTGGCTTGAAAAATTTCGTGGATTTATAAAAGACGCTTTCAATGGGGCGATGAATGGCAAAGATATCAGGGGTATTAGTTACAAAGACTATTTCACCCTGATTTTACTGAAGTTTGCAGTGAATTCAACGTACTATGGTTCTTTGACCCGTATCAGCGATGATGAAGAAATCAACTCATTGCGTGCTGACGCAGAGAAAAGGAGAAAGCTTTTTATGCCATCCGCAGCAATTCTGAAGGAACTTGTTCAAAATCTGTATAAAGATATAACTGAAATCTTTGTACATATAGCCGATTTTGCTTACATCTATAAAAGGAATGTAGATACATACCTACTGTCCATCTGGCTTTCATGGTCAACCATCCCAGCGGTAACCAACGATTTGAAGCAGTACATTTTACGGACACTTATCGTAATAGGTCTTTCCGAAACCGGGGATCTTAAAGACAGGTTTGGGAATAGCGTAGCCCGCTTTAGAAAGGTCCTTCATGTAATCAGAGATAGGGGCATGCACGAGACTATCGGGATTGAAATAGAATCTATTCTAGATAGCGCAACCGATTTCCAGGATTTGCAGTTTCGGTACTATAACTGTAGTATTGTCGGCGACATGGTCAACAATTACTTCATCGGTAAGATTGAAGATATCCTGGATGGCAAAGATGAGAATCGCATGGATGAAGACAGTACCGATGAGCAGGGCAACAGGATTTCTTATCAGATAGCTACAAATTCGTTCGCCGGTAAGCCGATTTTAAGCAAAGTTCGATTTTTGTTAGACCAGTTGGAGCGGGAAATTTCTAGATTCAGTAATCAGCGCAGAGAAGATGAGATTGAGCGCAATGCAGCATGGTTGCTACTTTCACTAAGCTCTCACCATGGACATTAATAGCTCGCTGATTGCTTCAGCACATCACTATTACGTGATTTTTTTTAGGAATGAAATGAGGCTAAAAGAAGCCAAATTATTTCAGTTGTTCGGCGTTCCTAAAAGAGAGAAGAAGGTGGTAGTGGATAAGGCGCATTCGTTATACTACATACACTTCCAGATAGAACTCCAAAGGGCATACGGGGCGCCATCTATGATGTCGCTGAGTCCGTCCGCTGGTGCCGACAACAAACCGTCTTACTGGTATGATGTATACGCCGCCAACTTTGAGCACGGCGGGGAATTTTTCACGTTTATTGCGTATCCGTATGTCCAAATGGGTAAACTCTTTGAAAAATATTTCGATTACCTGCCTTCATTAACGACGTTTTTCAAACCAAAGCTCACTCCGGTCTTTGAATTGATGAAAGACGCAAAAGGTATTATCCAGTTTCTTGAAAATGCAGCCTCTGTGTCCGTCACGAAATATTCGGCACAGGTTAAGGAACAAAAAGCCGCCACTAAAATCAATATACAAGGCGATAATCCCTTGGAATCCGAAGTATTCAGAATTATTGACACGATGTCTACGGTACAGTTGGAAACCGCTTCCCTTAGATTGCAGTGTTACCGAAAGGAAAGGGGCATTTTAGACCTTGCTTTCGATAGGCTTGGTAATTATCGGATTTGGATAAAGCGTGACGGACAAGATGAAGCTCTCTCACTGCTTAGCACCGTGTTTCAGTTCTTTAAAGATAAGGGGACCTTGGAGCAAAGCAATTTTATCACACAGGTATCGCTTTTAGAAAATGACAGCTAATTATGGTTTTCTGCTAAAAGATGCAAGGGATAATATTCCCTCCTCCATTCACTTATTGGCGGGCTACCTGAATACAGGAACACTCAGTTTGCTGTTAGGCGCTGGCGTTTCCTTAAACCTGGGCCTTCCTTTATGGAAAGACCTCGTATTGAATATTGCTGACGAGGTGCAATCCACTACGCATGACAGAGGACGCGCGTACAACACGACCGAACTCAAAGGCATCATCAGTTCTATTAAAGACAGCTTTGATGGTGATGACGAACGTTATTTCCTGACAGTTAAGAAGCATCTCTATCATGGTGTAAAATTTGACTTTAGTACTGCGAATAAAGACTTACTGATTGCTCTGTCCGCGATGATCGTGGGGAAAAAGCGTGGAACGATTAGAAACATTGTTTCGTACAATTTTGATAGCATATTGGAATGGTATTTAGGCCTACTCGGTCTCGACATAAATACGCTCTCAAAAAACCAATTACTGGAGCGAACTTCTGATATTACTATTGCTCATGTTCACGGCTACTTACCCCATAGCGAGGAATATGGGATTGACTCTGACTTTCTCATTTTCTCGCAGGAAGAATTTCAGCTTCGTTTGATAGACGACCGCGATTATTGGAGAGGGTACCTTATTGAGTTTCTTAGGCGCAATATTTTTCTCTCGGTCGGCGTTTCCGCTGCGACCTTAGAAAATGATGTTCGCCCGTACATCGACTATCTAAACCTTTGGTATGCGCGAGAAAGCATTCAAAGAATGTGGCCTATCGGCATTGCTTTTTTGACACCAGGCACAAGCAATGAGCAGGCTGAGCGCTTATTGAAAATCGGAGTTATACCCGTCACGGTGGAAAAGGAAAACATTCCCGAAGTAATTTTTCAAATCGCGCAAGCAGCCCTGAAGAAATGATCTGGATGAACTTCGGTTGACATCTGGTAGCCTCGTCAATGATATAACATTTCCCTCCCAGGAACTTTCGACATCATCCTTTACTTTAAGTTTTTGACCCCTTTAGCGGTACCACACTCGCGTGTTGCAGGTGCCTTATAATCGGTAGGACCGACCTGTTTATTGCGCTTACACTGCGCCAGCTGCTAATGTATTTCTCCAAACCTAAAGGAACGATTTGCCTATCTATATATCGCGGCTTTCATTGAGCCAGCATGGGAAGGCGCTTCATGCCGGGGACGACGACAGACTTTTGAATCGTCGTCGCCACTTTTCGTTGGCGCATTTCCATTGAGGAGATACCGCTTTTGACACTGTCAGGAATGACCCAAGCGACGCTAACCACACATTTGGCTGACAGATATTACACCTCCATCTGCTTTTTAGCTTGGCATCAGGATTCGTGTTCTTCGCTACAAAAATTGACTGCACCTGTGACTGCAACTGATTGGTCTGTAATTACCCCGTATCCATCTGACATCGCAGCTATAACTGGTCTGAAAATAATCGGGTCCGATATGGTTGACATTTCATTTTAAAGGGAATATAGTCCTAAAATACACCCCGGTATTTAGGAACATCATCCTAGGTCCCAACGCTTTGAAAGGAGATAGAGATGCGTCTATTTACGCAGGAACAATTTGAAACGTTGCTGGAACAAGGCAAGCCGTCTAATCATGGGCGGGATTGGGCACCCGTCGCCAGACTGTTTTTGGCCGGAACCGGTTGCACCTGGCTGGTCAGTGAGATTGTCGTCAATAACTATCGGCTCTATGGCTACGGCCTGTCTGACTATGGCCGTGGCGACATTGAAGCAGGGTTTATTGACCTGACCTTGCTGGAACTGATGAGCGACCCGCTGCAAATGCATCATGTCCAGCGCGACAAAGAATTTGTCCCACGCTTCTGCATGTCCGTATATCAAACCGCTGCCCGGCTCAACGGCGGATTGACGGATGATTACGATTGCTTGCAGGAAGCCTTAGACTACCTCAGCCCGGTACAACCTGTCACACGGCCTTTCACGAAGGCACTGCATCTGCAACCGTGATCCGCCTCCTACTCGCATCTTGCAAGAGCAGCTTTTCAAGTCTGCTCTTTTTTTATTGTCCGCTTCACCCCGGAAAGGAAAGCCCATGACTTTACCACGCCTCTTTGACCGTTCGTTTTCTACCCCCTCCCTGCCGGAAAGCGGCTATCTGCGCCTGCCGGAAGTCCTGCGGGTCATTCCCGTCAGCAAGTCTACCTGGTGGCTTGGCATTTCCAAAGGCAAATACCCGCGCGGCGTCAAGCTCAGCGAGCGCATCACCGGCTGGCATGTGGACGATATCCGCCGCTGCATCGCAGACATCCGGCAACGGCAGGAAAAAGTCTAACCCCGCGCCTTTTCCTTTTCTTGGCCCTTTTCACTCTCCCCGCATCTTTCCGGAGGCAGCAGCCTATGAACATTACCGCAGCCCGCGCCATTCCGCTTTACGTGCTGGTGCAGCACCTGGGCGGCAAGTACGCCCATACCGACCGCGACAAGCAGGTCTGGTACTTTTCGCCATTCCGTCCGAATGAGAAAACCGCCTCCTTCAAAATCAATGAGGCCCTGAACAAGTGGTATGACTTCGGCCATGCCGCGCATACTACCACCGGTAACGGGTCGGGCGGCGACATCATTGACCTCTGGTGCGACTACCACGGCAAAGACCGCAGAAGCGCCATTAAAGAAGCCTTGGCCGCGCTGGCGCCCTTTGCCGGGCAGGATGTGCAGCAGGAGCTACCGCAAGCCTACAAACGGCCCCTGACGCGCCTTGCCGGTGGCGAAAAGAGCACCGGGACAGGGCGGTATAAAATCATCAGGCATCACGAGCGCATTTTTTATCCCGGCCTTACGGCGGAGCTGCAAAAGCGCCGCATCAGCGAGACCCTTGCCTCTCGCTACCTGAAGCAGGTCTGGCTGCAGGATAGCGTTTACCCGGATAAAAAGCAGAATGGCTTTGCCTTTCGCAACGACCGGAGCGCGGGCAGTAATTCCGGCTATGAAATCAGCATCCCTAATCCGAAAAAGGGCATCACCTTCAAGACCAGCATCCGGCCCAAGGCGCCGACGACCTTCCGGGCGCTGGTAAGCAGTAAGGTGTTTGTCTTTGAAGGCATGTGGGACTTCCTGTCCTGGCTGGAGATGCAGGACACGCCAGGGCCGGAGCACAACATTGTCGTGCTGAACTCGCTGTGTTTCTGCGGGGAGATTGTTGCAAATATCATTGCGGCCAAAGAGCAGATAGAAACCGTTATCCTCTTTCTGGATAATGACGATGCCGGCACGAAGGCCACGCATTTTATGAGCGAAACCCTTGGTGAGGCGGGCCTGACCGTCCGGTCCATGCAAAGCCTGTACGCGGGCTACAAAGACCTCTCCGATTACTGGGCAAAGGACCCGGCAGCCAGAAAGGTCACCGAGCAGCAGCAGGCAGCGGCGGGATACGATACCGGTGAGGGTGCGACACCCGCAAACCCCACCCGCAAGGGGCTTCGCCCGCATATTGCTTAGCAGCCTCCGCTTACGGGACGCCCCGCGACAACCATCACTCAATACACAGAAAGGACTGGCTCACTTTGACCATTGCCCTCACACCCCCGCATCCTGATGCCGGCGCGGATGCGCTTGCCCCATTGCGCAACAAGGTGTTTAACGAAGACATCTTCGATGTGCTGAAACGCATTCCCGGTAACAGCCTCGATATGGTCTATGGAGACCCCGACTATAATATCGGCATCAATTACGCCGGGAAGAGCTACACGCGTCCCTGGGACGATTACCTGGAATGGTATATGCGCCTGGCCGATGAATGTATGCGCGTCCTTAAACCGGACGGCAACCTGTTCCTGATGAATTATCCGGCGCAGAACGCTTACCTGCGGGTGTATTACCTGGACGGGATGGCCCATGCGGTGCGCGAATATGTCTGGGTGTACAACACCAATACCGGCCATAGCCCGCGCTTTCTGACGACGGCGCACCGCTCCATCCTTCACGCCACTAAGTGTAAAGGCAATCGCTTCTATAAGGAGCAGATTGCAGAACCTTATCAGAACCTGAACGACCGGCGTATTCAGAAGCGGATTGCAGGGGGCCATAAAGGCCGGATGCCCTATAGCTGGCTCTATCACGACATCGTCAAAAACACCAGTAAGGATAAAACGGCTCATCCCTGCCAGATTCCGCTGCCGCTCGTGGAAACGCTGATTAAGTCCTGTACGAAGGAAAATGACGACTGCCTTATTCTGTTTGGCGGCAGCGGCAATGAGCTGCGGCTTTGCCGTGAGCTGGGCCGCAACTTTATCAGCGCCGAGATTCACCCGGATTATCATCGCGCCATAACAGCGCGGCTTACCACGCAAGGACACCCCACAAGCCACGAAAGGAAAATAAATGGATCAGATGACGAATGAGCAGCGCCGGCAGTTGATGGACAACGGTGCGGATGAGAACCGGGACAAAGACCATTTTCCGGTTGTAAATTTTTACAGCCCCGCCACAAACTCCGTCTGGCTCCTGTCTTACATTGACCATAGCTCTGCCGCTTTCGGCCTATGCGATTTAGACGATGGCAAACCATCTTTGGGCTATGTCACCCAACAGGAGCTCGCCCAGTTTGACCACCTGCCGGACCTGGCCACCCGGATTGACCGGGGTTTTACCGCCCGCTATCCGCTCAGCGTTTATGCCACGGCGGCAAAAGCCTTTGGCGGTTTTACCGAGGACGACGAAATTCTGAGAGCCGCTGCCGCCGGCGATGCGCAAACGCTGGAATCCTTCCGCCCCGAGATGCGCATGATGACCGCCGAACAGCGCAGCCAGCTTCTGCGCAACGGCCATCCGGACAATCGCGGCAAAGACCATTACCCGGTTGTGAAGTTCTTTATGGTCGATGCCGGAGCACGGTGGCTGCTGACAGAGCTTGACCCCGACGAGCCGGACATGGCTTTCGGGCTTTGCGATCTGGGACTGGGCTTCCCCGAACTCGGCTATGTGCTGATGAGCGAACTGGCTTCCATCGGCGGCAAGCTCGGCCTGCCGGTAGAGCGTGACCAGTACTTTAAAGCCAGGTACCCCATCAGCGTATATGCGAGGGCTGCGTCTCTTGCGCAGGAGATTACCGAGGACGCCAGGCTACTGGAGATTGCGCAGCTTGACCAGTCGCCGCAGCCTGGTCAGATGCCCCGTCCGCCGCAGCCGTAAAGGAGGAAACGATGGCTGGCTTACTGACTGCCGCACAGGAATGGCAACTCATTCAAAACGGCGCGCCGGATAATGCGGGCAAAGACCATTACCCGGTCGTCAAACTTCTTGGGGACTTAACGGACAGTTTTCTGCTGGCCGAAATTGACCCCGACAGCCCTGAATATGCCTTCGGCCTGCTCGATTACAGTTACGGCAAGCCGGAATACGGCTACGTGTCTATTGATTGGCTCTTGTTCCTGCAGAATGCAACAGGGCTGCTTATTGAGCCGGACACGCAGTTCAAGGGGCAACACCCGATCAGCGTCTACGCCAAAGCTGCGGCACTCGCCGGTAAAATCACCGATGACCCGATCCTTTTGGCAAAGGCACAAGCCTATGGCGGCACCAAGGTGACAAAGCCGCCCAAACCATCGCCGCCGTAAGCATTGACCTGCTGACTTACAAACCGCCGACCATCAAGCGGCGCAGCGCTGAGGGGACATGGGTTCTGACAGATGCGGCATGCAGGGGACTGTTCTGTGCAGGGATTGATTGCCCGGTTCGACATAACGGGAATCATCCTTTCTGTAGCTGAATTGATGGTTTTGCATTGAGATTAACCGGGTCGCTTCCGGCGTCAATGCCGCATTTTCCTCTGCGCGGTGCCCGCGCATTCACCCGCCCATCCAAAATGCTTTATTGACACCGTCGCTGGTGCCCCGGTTGGTCATCTCGCTGCAACCATCAACCCACAGAAAGGAAGCCTACCATGTCTAAAACAATCATCACAACAGCCCGGACTGCCAACACTCCGGCAGCAACATCCGAAAGCAACACGCCCGTCAATGCCGTGACCGGCAAGTCTTACTTCGGCGACAAAGCAAAGCGGCTGCAGGAGGAAGGCCTTTACCGGGGCTATGGCTCCCGCGAATGGGCAACCATGAAACAATGGAACACCGCCAAGCAGACCATCGCCAAAGGCGAGAAAGGTACCCTCGTACTCTTTTACGAGCAGGCCGAAGGCGATGCCGGGCCGCAGGCCAGGCGGGTGTTTCTTTTCAACCGCTGCCAGTTGGAAAGCTTCAAAGCCGCCCAGGCCAAACAGCAATAGACAGCAGAATAGGAGCTTCTCCGGAAGCTCCTATTTCCACCCAGCCGTCAGCGCACACGTCAAGAAAGGAAACCGGCCATGTCCGACCTGCATGAAAAAGTCACCGCCACCATCATTGAGCAACTGGAAAAAGGCACTGTCCCCTGGCAAAAGCCATGGACAGGCGAGAACAGCCTGCCCTTTACCATCCCGAAGAATTGCACCACCGGCAAGAAATATCGCGGCATCAATATCCCCTTGCTGTGGATTGCCAATGAAGCAAACGGTTACGCTACCCACGAATGGGCCAGCTTCAAGCAATGGCAGGCGCAGAAAGAATGCGTCGCAAAAGGTGAAAAGGGCACCATGATTATCTACTACGACACCTTTGAAAGGGAGCAGGAAAACGGCGATGTCAAACGGGTACCTTTTATCAAAAGCTCCTACGTCTTTAATCGCTGCCAGCTGATCTCTTACAGCCTTGAAACAGTCGAAGTGCCGGAGCAAAGACCTTTGGTGGAGCGGATTGCGGCAGTGGACGGCTTTATCGCCAATACCAAAGCCGTCGTTGAGTACCGGGAGGGCGAAGGGGCCTGTTACCTGCCCCTGCGCGACAAAATTTATATGCCGCCAGAAACCTCCTTCATGGACAGCGGCACGAGCACCGCCACCGAGAATTTTTACAGCACGGAGCTCCACGAGTTGGCCCATTGGTCGGGTCACCCGGCCCGCTGCAACCGTGATCTGAAAGGGCGGTTTGGCAGCAATGCCTATGCCTGTGAGGAATTGATTGCAGAATTAGGTGCTGCCTTCCTCTGCGCCGAGCTGGAAATTACCAATGTGCCGCGCCCGGATCACGCCGCCTATCTTTCCTCCTGGCTGACGGTGTTGAAAGAAGACAAGAAGGCTATCCTGACTGCTGCCAGTGAGGCGACAAAGGCCGCAGATTTTTTGCAGGGTCTGCAACCGGCCGCGCCGGTTATCGCGTGACACTCAGCGGCTTCACGGCAACAATTTCATTATCCCGAGTGATTTGCACGTAGTAGTTGCCGGAATTCATCTCTGCAGGCAAGCTGAGGGTCTTGGTGGTTAGCTGCCCCGAAGCGGCAACCTGGCCGCCCAGATCCATAATGCGGTAAGCGTATGCTCGCGACTGCAAATCTTCTATTCCATTGACAGAAACGATGCTGCTTGCTGCCGGGTTCGGGCTGATGGATAGCTTTGACTGCATCGGCAGCCCGTCCACGCCCAGCTTGTTGAGTCGGCGCTGATGTACCCGCACCTCCTTAATCTGGTTGCGCAGTGTATTGGTATAGGTAATGGTAACCAGTGGCGTGACCTCGCCTATCCTATAATATTTTTCCTGGCAGAGGCTGCTGATAATGAGCTGGGGCACGTCCATATAAAGCCCTTCAAAATGGTCTATGGACTTGCCGTTGATAAAGCCGCTGTCCACCCGTGTCACATAGCTCCGCACTTGCAGCACGTCCATCGCTGCCGAGGTAACACCTTTCTCGTCTTTCAGTTGCAGCTTACCCCATCCGGTCACCGTATCCTGCATAAAGCGCCTCGTCACCAGCGTATAGGGTGCTTTGTTGTAGTGCAACGTATTGCAGGTCACTTCCCCTTTAATAAGCCCCCGTGCAGTGCTCTGCCAGTTCAGGGGATAGGACGCCGGCAGTGCAAGTTCATTTTGCGCTGCGATGAAAACCACATCCTGCCCATACAGCGTAATGGTGTCGTTATTGTTGCTGGTGTTGGCACCCATGCTGTAGCTGGTGGAGTCAACCCGCATGCCGTAGGTCATGATGCCATTACCGGCAATGCCCTGCTGCAGCCGGGCATTAAAATGATAGCTGTAGCTGAGGGAATCAAGCTGGTCATCCGCGTATTGAACGGCCGGAAGGGCAAGCGTCGGGCTGTAATAGCGGATGCTGTCCCATCCGGGCAGGTAGAAAAGTCCGGTAAAATTCCAGCTCACATTCGGGCCGCTTTGGACAGGTAGCGCCAGGCTGGAAGGCATTGCGTCGCGCAGCGAATCGACAGTACCCGGGAGGCTGCGGAAATAGTCCGGGGCCTTGAGGGTGATTTGTGCCCGAAGCCCAGTTCCGGTTATCAAAAGCAGCGTGGCGAACAGAAGAATTTTTTTCATGAAGGCGGGTGATAAGCGAGTGATGTTTTACGGCGCGAAGCCACTTAAACGAATGCACATCGCCAATCTTATAGATGGCGCACAACAATTTTATTGTGCGGCACCTAAAATTATATGCGGCTGTATCCACGCTCACTGCTCCTGGCTCATCTTTCCTGATTGGCTATGAAGCGGCATACTAATTCCTACACATGGCAGTTAATGCAGCATGCTAAAGCGGATTGCCCCTTTTCTGATTATCGGTTTATTGCTCCTTCCCGCTGTTGTCAGTGCTCAGGACAGAGACCGCTTTCAATACGGTGTTACGGTTCTCTCAGGGCTTAAGCACGGCTTTACGGAGCACCCGGCAAGCAAGTACTCGCCGCTTTACAATATCGGCACGTATGCCACCGCCAGAATCAACGGCGCGGACGAGGGCGCGTTTAGCTGGCAGCAGCATCTGGGCGGTATGTACGACCGGATATCCTATAAGGTCCAGAGCGGCGACTATATTGAGGCCGAGCTTTACCGCTTCCTGCTTGAACCGGAAGTATTGCTGCCCACCAGAAATGACAAGCTCCAACTGTCTGTCAGCATCGGCGCTTATTACACCTTCTTCACGGGTGCCATTTCACGTTCCGGCACTGCCTCATCCGGTAATTTCTATTCCGATGTGGACAGCTTTGGAACCCTCCTTGAAACCGGGAGCAACGCTCTGATTCCGTTTGTATCGGCCGGCCTGGTCTATCAGCCTAACAGCAGATGCCAGGTAGGCTGCAAAATCCGCCAGCTGCTTCGCAACCACTTTGAAGATGGTCTGACGGCCACTTACTACATCAATCACGACCCGCACACACTTGCCCTATCCTACCAGCCTACCTTCCTGGAACTCTCATTTACTTATTTCTGGAAGGACAAAGACCGGGAGCGATAAATTGATTGCAGAACAGCTGGCGTACGGCGATCAGCTGATATTATTTTGTCGTTACCTCACGCTCCGTAGCTGTGACCGCCACGTTGGGGCAGTAAACGGTTATGGCAGAAACGGTCTGCCCGTAAATCCCGCTGCCGCTCCATTCGCTGCGCTCCCGTGTCTGGGTTGACCGGCAGCCAGGGCCGCTGTTGTTTTAAACATCCGGCAGCGCAGGCTGCTACAGCTTTACGACCCTCACTGTAGCGGTCATGCCGCCACGTTCCTGCAGCCGTATGACATAGACGCCTGCGGGCTGGCTGCCGAGTTGAACGGGCTTTAACGGATTTTCAGTTGCATAAACCAAACGGCCCGTCATGTCAAAAACAGACAGTGCAACCAATTCCTCCTTCGTTTCAATGCTGACCATATCAACCGTCGGATTTGGTGATAGGGTTACCGTGAACTCCCCTTTCATGGGAGTACCGATCCCGGTAGTCGGAATGACGGAAGACTCCGCGGCACCGATGTCAATACGGCCCCCAATAATTCTTTGTTGACCGTAAAAATCAGTTGCCCCTGATGTCGCTGAGGTCATGCCGGGATTCCCGTTATTTACGCACGGTGATGTGTTCATCAGCCTGAAATTGCCGTTTAGCGTATCGGCAAATTGCGGATAGTTGCCTATGGAATTAGTATCAATTCCGACCGAATTTATGTTGGGATAGTGCGGCCCGGTCAAGCTGTTTAGTGAAGCCCCGATCACAATCTCAAAGATGTCGTTATTCGGCAGCTCTTTGAAAAAGTCATTATAGCGGAAGGAGGCTGCCGTGGCGTGATAGGGATTCAGGACTTCAACACTTCGCCGCCCGCCCCAAGGAAAGAAGATATTATTCTGAAAGACCGAGCTGTCCGAATTCTGAATATGCAACTCACCGCCGAAAATATTACCGTAATCCGTGTTGCTTGTTGTTCCTGCGGATAGCCCGCCGACAGACATGATGCCGTTAATAACCGCGCCCGTTCGGTTTTTGAACAGTGTATTATTGACGAACGTGTTGTTGACGACATAGGTGTTGCTATTTTTAAAGCTGTCGCCCCAGATAACACCTGCAAAGGCGTTTTGGTGAATGAAATTATTGGCGATGATATTGCGAGAGCACTTCATTGCACCAGCACCGGGAACATGCTCGCAGCCGATTGAGAAGCCTACGCCATTGTCGTGAACGTCGTTACGCTCCACAACGCAGTTGTACGCGCCATCCAAATAAATACCGCCGGCAAAGGCAATAGGTGACATGCACCGGTAGACAATATTATCAGAGATGTTTCCATTCCGGGGGAAGTTTACCGCTGACGGCGGGACGACCGGAAAGCTGGTATTATATCCTGAGATGTCTATGCCAATGTTGCTGTTTGCGAAAACATAGTTATGAGCGATTTTAAAGGTGTCGATGTTAGCTATGGCCGTCAATGCCTCGCTGAACCCCAAGGCGCAGTTTGTGATGGTGTCATACAGGATATTGACCTGGGAAAGTGGCGAAGCGAGCGTGCCATCTATCAGTATCCCATTGGCATTGTTGGAGCCGCTCGGAGTTGCGGACAGGCTGTTGGGGCCCGAGGTCCAACCAATATTGGTGATCCAGCAATGCTGTACCGTTATACGGCGGCCAGAACCATTGATAAGAACTCCGATTGAGAAATCACCGATCAGGTTTTTGAAAACGAAACCGTCGACCAGTACATCGCTGCTGGTGATTTGCAATAGCCTTTTGCTGCTGCCGCCCACCCAGCCCCCTCCATCAACCTCCGGTCTGCCTTGGCCCAGAAGTGTCAACGGCTTATTGATCATCAGCTGACTGAAAATCTGATAGGTGCCACCCGATACGATAACCGTGTCTGCACTTCCAGCGGCGCTTATTCCCTTGCCGATTGACTTGAATGGTGTCAAGGAACTTTTGCCATTATTGTTGGAATCATCGCCCGAAGGGCTGACATAAAATGTCGTGGCATGCACAGCACTGGCCGATAAAATAAGTCCGGCACTCAAGAGTAAAAAACGGTTCATAGAAATTGGTTTCTTTAAAGTTACCGTGCCTGCTTGTTAACGAGGCAATACTTTATCATTTGATTTCCCCTCATTTCCGAGCCTAGGATTTATGATCATGCCCTGTACTGCATGCACAGTTCAGAATGGGACGAATTGGGCGGGCGTCGTCAGGGCAACGCGGCGATACAAAACCATAAGACACCTGCTGTTCGTTCAGTGCCCGCATTATTTATTCAACGACATCACCAATTCAGCCGTGACCCTCATGCCGGGATAAGCAAACGGTTATGGCAGAAGCGGTCTGCCCGTCAATCCCGCTGCCCGCTCCATTCGCTGCGCTCCCGGGTTGGGGTTGACCGGCAGCCCTGACGCTTATGCCTTTTTACCGTTGCCCCCGATGTTGGGGGTCACAACAAAAGGAGCAGTCGTCATGACTCAAAAAGCACTTACCAAAGCAGATTTGCATCAGTTCTGCGGCACTGAAATCTGGTATCGCCATAGCCTGGTCAAAAATTTCCATTATACGGAAGGAGTACACTATGTTGCCCGAAAAGGCGGTGCCTATTGGCTGATTGACGAAATCGCTTTCGCACAGGCTGAACCGAAGGTAAAGGCCGAGCATTTTCAGTTCTGGAAGCTGGTCGTCAATCCCGATACGACCGCCCAACTGTCCTGCGAAGATGGCAATGGCGGTTCCGTTTACTCTAAGCAAATTGAGTACACGGATTTTCCGCTGGAGGACATTACATTCTATTTTACCGACTCCGTCCTGTTGCTGCCGGCCGAATACTAAGTCAAAACAATGGCCCCGTCATCGGGGCCATTGTTCGGTTTGGGGTAGCAGCATTCCTTATGCTTAGCCCAGCTTTTCCACGGTCATTTGATTGACGGCATATTCATCCTGACTAAGCGTGGCATTGTACCGGGTTTCCGTGCAATGAACGAGACGCGGCAGCTGGCCCATCAGTTCCTCAAACAGACCGCCAAGCCGGACGCCTTTCATCACTACCTGATGCGTCGTGAATGCGAGGCATATACTATTGTCCCCCGGCTTGTACTCGCCCGAAACCAGATAGCTGTAATTAAGGAACATCCTTCTGCCGTCCGGCCAGACAAAGCCGAGATTGCGCGTATGACTGACAGAAGGATAGCGCCTGCTGTCGCTGGCTGGCTCGCCCGTTTCCTTATCGGGAAGCGTCGGGTCGCTTTCCAGCATCCGGTCAAACTTGAATTTATAGTCCTGGCTCATAATCTGGTTCCGGCTTTACGGTGAACGATTTATCAGGCGCTGCCCTTTCCGGTGTGTAGGCCCTGTCCGGCGATTTGTATTCCTCCCGCTGCATCTGATGCACATGCTCCAGATGCTTGTTCCGGTTGCCGACCAGTTCAAGCGCCGACCTGCGGTCGCCCAGCTCCGCCGCATGTTCCAGCAATGCGGGCTTGTCATCTGTATAGATATGGACGGCATCGCGGCCCCGCGAAACTGAAACATAGAACTGCTTGGCGTCGGTTGCCGCAAATGTGGCGGCAGGTTGTGCGATAAACACTTCGTCCACCGTTTTGCCCTGCGCGGCATAGGAGGTGATGCAATGCGCATGATCCAGGTGGCCGTAGTCCTGCCCGACCGCATAGATGTGCTTGCTGCCCGGATTTCGCAGCCGGATAGCGCCTTTCGCGCTGACGGAAAGCACTTCCATGACCTGCCCGTTATGGAGCCGCTTTTTCTCTTCGTCCAGGCCATTGCGGGTGATGCGCAGCCTGTCGCCTTTGGAAAGCGGAAGACTTGTTTTTTCAAACACATCAAAGCTTGCCGCCCGCGCCGTCGGTAGCGTGACAGCTTTATCGCCCTGGGCAAGCCGGACCTGCTTTTCGGTTGCCTCGATAATGACCCATTGG
The DNA here is from genome assembly GCA_965246765.1 of Chitinophagaceae bacterium. Taxonomy (GTDB): domain Bacteria; phylum Bacteroidota; class Bacteroidia; order Chitinophagales; family Chitinophagaceae; genus UBA1952. Next base: position 166,525 of record CBDFFJ010000003.1, on the reverse strand, counting down.
CTGCCTCTTTTTGCGCCCGGCGTATTTTGATTGAATTGCACCACCTGACCAGCCTTGTAATTGCGGCGGTCAGTCTTCTGCGCGATGGTCAGATTAAGGTTCCGTAGTCTGCTGGCCTCAATTTCCTTTTTGCCGAGCATGCCCTCCTTGCGCAACTGCTGCCGGATTGCTGCGGTTACTTCGTCGCTCTGCTTATGCGTCGGTGAAATCACCAGGCCGCTTTTGCCCCCCTTAATGGCTGAAATGTAATCGGCGACCAGCGCCTCGCTTGGCTTCAGCGGGTCAATCGTCTTGATAACGCCCATGCTGTCCAGCCGCTCAAAGCCGTCTTTGATATCGCCCTTTGACAGCGCAGCCACGGCATCGCGATAACCTACGTCCCGTTGCCGGTAGATTTTATTGACCTCCGCCGTTTGAATGCCGCCCACCGTATTCAAAATGCGCAAGGCATCGCCGCGCACAACTGAACCGTGCTGGCGTGTGTCGCCGCCGAGCACGAGGCGCGCGTTTTGTTGGGTGGCGACCGCCAGCAGGTCCGCCATGTCTTTTGTTCCGAGCAGCCCCGCTTCGTCTACCCACAGCACGCCGCCTTTGATGTCCTGCTGCATTTGCCGGTCTTGAAGAAACAGGGCGACCGTTTCCGCCCCGGCAAAGCCTTCCTCGCGCAGCACACCGCGCGAGGCATTGGCGGTCGGTGCAATAACGGTCACTTTCTGCCCTTTCTGCTCCATCCTGCTGACCGCTTCGCGCATCAGCGTTGTCTTGCCCGTTCCGGCTGCGCCCCGGATAATCGTCACCCGGTCAGAATTGGTGAGGAGGTATTTTACTGCCGCGGCCTGCTGGCCTTCCAGCGCGACGTTCGGCTCGTAATCATAGAGCGGCTGCATCCTGCCCTGACCTGCGCGTGCCAGCGCTACCATCTCCCGCTCTTCCTGCAGCACCTCTTTGGTAGTGCAGACCAGTTGCCCGCCGTCGGGGATGCGCACCAGCCGTTTGTCCGCCTGCATCTGCCCGCCGATAGCTGCGGCGGAGACGCTGCGGTTGCCGATGGCCCTGCGGGTCGCCGATTCAAGCAGGCGGCGGTACGGCATCACGGAGGCGCGTTCAAAAGCATGGCTTAGGGCATAGTCCACGCATTTTTCGGCGCTGAGGTTTTCACGCGCTTTCTCCACACCAAAGCGCACTGCCTGGCTGCCTTCGTCTTTGCCTTTGTCGGGCGGGCCGAGCGCGGCAATCTGCGCCCGCCACTGCGTCCTGAGCTCGTCCATCGTGAACCCTTTCTGCTTTTGCGAGCGTGTTTTCGCGCCGAGCGCATCAAGCGCTTTAGCGTCGGTGATGCCTTTCTCTTTTGCTATGCGCCCGATTTCATCGGTTCGCTTGGAGAACAGGTCAATCACTCGCTGCGGCACCCCGGCGACTTCAAAGGATTTGCCTTTCTGCAACACCTCGTAGCCTAAATTCATCAGCTTGTCCGAAAGGCGCTTGTTGAACAGCGCCTCGTAATACGGCATGTTCCGTTTGATGTCGCGGAACTGTCCCGCCTTGGCGGTTTGTTCCTTTTCATCCCAGGTGGCATTGAAGACATAGCAATGGGCGTGCAGGTGCGGGTCGGGCTGCGATCCGTCTACCGGTCTTGCGGTCTGGTGTGTGAACTCCACCCAGACCAGCTCGCCCGTTTCGCGGTCAGCATACCTACCGCCCTTGCGCACCCGCGCCTTGCTGTCTGCCTCTATGTCAGTCATCGTTTCGGAGACACAACTTTGAAACGCTTCCATGATATGGTTGTCCTTTGACAGCACATGCACCACGGATACACTTTTTGGAACATGAAAATTTATGTCATATCCGGTTGTCCGTTCCTCCCGTGTGCGCGGGGTAAGGGGCTGGCCGGTAACCGGGTCGCGGTTTTCGCACAGGGCAAAGAAGCTGGCCTTATCCGCCCGGTGGCCGGCGATGCCGAGCCGGGCGGCCAGCCTGCCCTGATAGGCGCCGTTCAATTCCTGGTCGTTGAGGTAGTAATCGGATTTGAGCAGCGCGTCGGCAAAGTAGGTTTTGGCGTGACCCGCCGACATGCTCTGTATCATGCGTATCATGGAAAGGAGTATAAATGAAACAGTCCGCGCAGTGGGGCGTTTGGCCTTCCTGACACGAACTGTTTTTAGTGATTGAATGACCTTACTGTCTTAGCAGTGCTGACGAGGTGGAATATTCTGGAAATTGTTTTTCATCAGACATCTTCCCTTAGCACTGCTAAGGAGGGATTACCGGACGTCGTCGACTGTATCGTCCACGACTTCGTAGCAGATATCTTCAAAATGTTCCGCCCGCTTATCGCGTGAATTGGGCTTACTGCCGTACCACCGGAAGCCGCGCCGGGAGGTCGCACCTTCAACAAATACCTCGGCCAGGTCCTCATTACAGATAATCTTGTCAATCTGCTCCATCATGAAGTTGTCTCCGCTTCGGTAGGCCGCGGCATAGCTTAGGGAGTAAATGAGCGAACAGAAAATAACCAGGATGCCGAGTGTATTGTCCATTTGATACAGAAGCAGTCCGGCAATCCCGCAAAGAAGCGGCTCCAGAAAGATTTCTATTGTCCGCACATCGGGGGCTTTGCCGAAGGGCATGATGTCACGAAAGAATGGGCGAATGTCGCCGGCCGAGGCGCTGAAGCGGGCGAAGTCAAAAACCGATGGCTTGCGACGGATTTCCTGATAGCGCTGGAAAGCGAAAAAGCTGTAGGCTGCCACAAAGGCATACCAGAGCGGCTTGCGCGTGATTAGCTCCCACAGAGAAAATTCACGCGCCATCGGATGGACATAGGGGAGGAAAGTGAGCATCAGCAGGACAACGACTGCCGAGTAGAGCGTGAAGTAGCGCTCACCCATATTGGGCCGCAGGAAGACTTCCAGCACCAGTCGCGGCAGCGAGCAGACGGAGAAAATGGTGTTCAGGAAGAAGTCGGCCAGACGGTTCCGGCGCTCGAAATAGGCTTGGTAATAGAGATTCTTTTTCATGGTTTTTGGTTGTTGGTTTTGTTGGTTTTTGATTGTTGGTTTGTTTGGCGGGTTTGTGTCTCTTCGTTTGTTTTATGTGTTTTTTTGGGTGAACCGGATGCGCTTGTAGTTGTAGCCATTGCGAAAGGTTTTCCCTTGGCAATGAATGAATGCTTCTACTGTGTTTTTATTCAAGGGGCCACCAGTCTTTAACCGGCTGAAGAGTTCTGGGCGTACCATTTGCTCCAGGGAGTAGGCGGTGCCTTTACTCACACTAAACTCATTGCCCATATTGACGTTGCGGCTGACATCTTCACTATATGAAGAACCAATTAGCTCTGCTGCCCATTGGTTAGTGTCGACACAGTTATTAGCGTGGAAAATCTTAGTGGTTAACGTACCCATGAAATTCTTGACCTTATATTCTGACTTTCGGCTGTCACCGCCCATATTGGCGTAGAAGCCGGGCAAATTCTGGGACAGGTAAACGACGGCGATCCGGGACCCTCTCGCCGTTGTCTGAAAGATGGTATCAAAGGGTGTCAGGAAGAAATGCGCCTCATCCGACCACAGGCAGAGCGGTCTTTCATTGTCCGACAGATTGCGCCGCTCCCAGGCCCGCTGGAACACATACTTTACGAGTGTCTGTGCATCCTGGCCGACTTTGTCATAAATCTTGACCGGCAGATTGATGACGACAATCTTTCCCTCCAGACAGCTTTCAGGTGTGAATGTGGATGGCTTGCTGCAAAACAGCGTGTAGATAGGATCGCTTAAAAGCCGGTTCAGAAAACTGGCAAAGCAGAAGTCAATGATTGCCCTTGTCTTGTCACTAATACGGTATAGACCCTCGCTGAAGAACTGATGCGTCATTTTAAGCGTCCTGAACTCGGGCATCTGGTCTGCCAGCAATGCTTCGTAAGCCTCATTGGTCAGGCTGGCAATGAACTCGGGGGACTGCTTGCTTTTCCAGATAGTCACCATTTCACGCAGCCGTCTTTTGGAGCGTTCCATGGCTCTGCTATAGGCGGTCTCTGTTTTCTTTTCTTCCTGTTCTTGAGGGCCTGAAGTAACTTGTTCTTGATCCCGCTGTTTTGGTGCGGACTGTGCTATTTCATAAAGTAGCGGCACCGTGACTTTATCGTAGGCAAGCAAGCAGAGATTTATTATATTTAATATATACAATTCAAGTGCGTTTTCCCAGAAGCTATCTTGACTGGAACCACTTGACCGTTCCTCGCTGGCCTCTATGACTGTTTTTAAAAGTTGAAGGAGGTTATGGGCATAAGAGGTTTCCGATTTTACGGTTGATTCGTATTCCAGGAAATTGAAGTACTGTCCGCCGCCCGGCTCAACGACGATAAGGTCTTTTTCCCTTCCGGTTTCTTTACAGTATTGACGCCATACATCTACCTCATCGGTTTTGACGGTCAGGACTAAAAAGCCGAATCCGTGCTGTAGGTACTTCCTGGAAATCATGGCACCAGAGCCACTTGATTTTCCAGCTCCGGTATTGCCGAATATCATAATGGATTCGCACGCGTTACGGATGGTAAATGCGGTTTGAGCGTTCTCACCTGAAAACTCAAGGATAGGTGTGTCCAGATTGAATAATTGTTTCATCGTTATCAGGAATTAATGAAGATTTGGATGGTAGATTTCGCTGACGTTCCGACGTTAATCCTGCTAACGAAGTGTCCTACGGCAGGGCCATGAGGATCGTATCCGAGGTCAATCATCGCTTTCGCGATACGTTCGGGCGAGTCACACAAGTTGTTGGTGCCTGCGGAAAGCAACCCGTTACGCGTAGCAGCGTCGCAATCATACTCAATCGTTACGTTTTTTGTTGACATGGCTGGGTTACGCTTTATTATGTTTAAAGCACCATTTTTTAAGGAGTATACAAGTGGCAGAACCAGTTGAAGGCTTTGGAACACCACCTTTGATCACAATCGAAACTTGGGAAGAATACAGATCGCCGCCGGAATCCTGGGAATATCTGCATGCGACGGTCAGTATTATTCAGTATCTGGAAGAGCGCTTGCAGACGCTTACATCATTTAAAGAAGTCAAAAGGGAACTAACCGAGTTTTGTAAAGAGCGAAGACGGTTTGTCGACTATGCAGCGGATCATCCCGAACCGGGTTGAGAATCCGCCAGGTAATTGCACCTATGTTCGTGGTCTTGAGCGTTTGGAAGGTTTTGCGCATTTTGCGTCTGTCTTATTTCCGACATCGCAAATTTTATTCGGCTCCAAACAAGGGCCTGAGAACTTCTAAATATTTTTGACGTTATGGCAACTCCCTATGCTCAACCGCAAAACGAAGCAGTCAAATATTTACTGGAACGCTGGGAAGGCCTTGAGCTGTTTGTACGGCTCGCAATCAAGCATGACCCCGCGCTCACAATAGCAACGTTCAGTAACCCGACAAAAATTTGGGATTTGCTGCGTCGCGCCACTTTAGAGAAAAAGGTTTACGCGACAGAACTGGCCGGGAAAATCTATGATGTGCAGTTCAAAAAGGCATCTGGCGAAACGTTTACCAAGTCCGCTTCTTTGATTTATAAATTCGCCTTGACCTTAAAGCAGGAATTGCCTTTTCACATAGAAAAGAAACAGTACGATGCACTCATTGAGCATTTGAATGCGGACATAGAAAAGGAAGAGAATAAATACTTGCCGCCGACTCCCAGAGTGGTGTATGCAGCAACCGGGCCGGACAAACTGTTTACTGAGTTTCAGGATTCCTGGTGGTATCTCTATGCTTATGAGCCGCAGGACGTGTTCAATCCTGACACAGATGCGGTCGAGCGCCGCCATTACATCATCCGTCAGATTTTGCACTTCCAGAAATTTGGGAAGGTTGAAATGCTTGCTTTCAACTTTCATCGGGATGTGAAGCAGGATTACTCTGGTGGTTACCGAGACATGAAAACAGTACATGGCGGTAAGGAAGCTATCGCGCTCGGACAGGGAGCCCGGTCAGGACGAATTGGCGAGAGCGTGTCGGAGCTAAATGACGAGTTTGTAGGCGGCTATGAGATTCCCAGTAATGATATCAAGCACCTTGTCATCGATATGCGCATGTCAAAAACCGGGGAAAAACGACTGCAAATGATGTTTTATATCGGCAACGGCGACATAGACCTTGCTATCGGGACGTTCAACAATGCCGGGAGAAAGATGTACGCAGGTGCGGTGTTGATGGAGAAAGCGGATGGCCCAATTAACCGGGGCGATATCAACCGGTTCCCTTCAGACAGCAGTTCGCTTCAGCCGCATATCCGGGAATTCTTTAGAAATCCTTCTCAAAACTATATCGAGGTCGCAAACGAGATCGTTGAGAAAGATAGCCTTCTTGTCTTCATGAAGACACGGCTTTAAGCGCCTGGAGCAATTATTCAATATCCGGCTCGACGTCACTTCGTTCTCGATCTTCGCGATCATGAATATCCATGTCGGATTTGCTTTCATCTAAATCCTCCAGCCAGCCTATATGCTTATCGGCATTCGCGATCCCTGCGCTAAACCGGTTGTCGTTGAATTCCTCGAATACACTGTCCCGGTACCATTCCTTGCCCTCCCTGATATCACGCTTATTGTCGGAGGCGTCTTTGCGTAGTTCGTGAGTTCTTTCTTTACGAGGCTCAAGCGCAAACTGCGACTTCCCGTCCCGAAAGCCTTTACCGCGTTCCGATTCTGGTGCGTAAGCACCAAATACGCCGCCGATTTCCGGCGCATATTGCGCCAGCACATACCCTTCATTGAAGCCCTTTACGAAATCAGGGTCGGGATCATGATCCTTGTCAAAATCTTTTTCCATTTTCATCTTAGAATGTATTTTGAGCGTGTTTCTCCAGGTAGGCTTTGATAGAGCTGCGGGCGTAGAGAATGATTTTTTTCTGCGGCTGACTGAACCGTATTTGGCCGGTATCCCGCAGGGTTTGCAGCGTCGTTTTGCTTTTGATATTTAGGAGGCGCATGGCTTCACTGGGAGCCATCCATTCATCCTCTTGCCTATCGGACGGCTTTAGACGAGCTACCACTTGTTCTATCAGCGAAAAGAATGCTGGTTCTTCCAGGCAAATGACTTCCATAGCCTTTTGAAATTAGATAGCTTGACACAAATGCGGCTGTTTTATTGGCTGTCATGCTTAGGGAAGAAGAGGGCCATGAAAAGAAAAATTTAGGTCGTCTGAACTGCAATCAATTTGCTTTCGTAAAGTGTAAAGCCGGTAGGACGCGTCGCCCCAACTATGGTGATACCAGAGGACTTATTGCGCTAAAAAACAGAAAGGCCGGCTCCCAACTGAGCCAGCCCTTTTCGCTGATTACGTATAAGGTTAACCGTATAGGAACAGCGCTCTTACCTGCGTTTATAGACGAAGTATTCCGTGCCGTTCGGAGGCACTGACGCTTTTACGGTCAGAGTTGTAGCGTCCAGTTGGGTAATCGTCGGAATGAATTGCAGCCCAGGGCCGTGAGCATAGTCTAGGGAGGAATCATACACCACTTTCCACGCAAACAGGTTGTCGTAATTTTTGCCAGAGCTCGGGCAGATGTCAGAGCCGTTGGTTACAATGTAGCCCTTATCTGCCTTGAAACTGTAGGTATCGTCGGTCTCGCAACTTTTGAAGTGTTCAATCGTGTCGGTGCTGCCGTTGGCATTGTAGTAAACAAGCTTCTTGCTCACCACCCGCCAATCTCCGACAATCAATTTCTCTTTGGCGTTGAGGTCATTGTTTTGGGTATTGCCTCCATCATCTTTTTTGCAGGAGGCAAGCAGCATCGAGGCACAGGCGGCAGCCAGCAGGGTGCGTAAGGAGTAGTTCATAGGATTTCTGTTTTCTGGTTTTAGTTTTTAGGAGTGAGATTCGGTGGATTGTTAGTTTTTTTAGAAGATGGTTCAGTTGCCATGCGCATTTAATAGAAGGATGGCCCGCCGGCTTTGCGCAGGGCGGTGCTTAACCGTTGCATGAATTTTTCGCCTGCATTGCCGAAACCGATTATCTTGACGGTATGGATTGGCTTTTTAAAGTCATCCACCTTGATAAACACATCGGTTGTTAGCGAGGACACCGTTTTGGATTCAAGGCTTTGCACATCCGTCACCGGATAGCTTTGACTGCCTATAGTGATTTTCTTCGTCGCAAAGTCGACAGTGACTTTGCCTTGCCGGAAGCTGTTTTCGTCGGCATGGAAACGGCTGCTGCCGGACACCAGCTTGTATAAGCCGAAGGCTACGAGCAATAGAATGATAAGTAGAATGAGCATAAGCAGATGTTGTTAGCGTAATGATGTTGACTGTATCTGGAAGAAGAGAAGATTGCGTCGCGGAATAAGACTAATTGCTGCCGACCATGCAGGCAGCGGTTTCCATTGTCCGTTCGCTTTGCTTGGGCTTGATGCCGTTGAGCAGGAACTCCTGCTTGTTGCCCTTGAACTGGAAGGTGGTTTTGAGGGCCGTTATCGGCGACTGGCCGAACCTGACAAAAGTGGCTTTGGGCACCTCTTCCAGGGCCATCCATTGCGTGTATTGCTGGCCGTTGAGCGGCAGAGGGGTGGATTCGTATTCTTTAGTCGTAAGAATTTCGGTGCTTTCCCCGTTCTCAAACATGAACTGGATACTGCTTCCTTTGGGCAGCTTGTCCGTGGTGTTCTTGCCGTTCTGCATGCCGACACCGACAAACCACTTGCTGCCGAGCTGCCGCAGCACGATTGTCCAGCCGCCCATCAGCGGCCCTATGGGGTGACGGGTAATGTTGGACGTCTCATGGGTAAAAGGGTCTGTCTGGGTTGTGACGTACTTGCAGTTAGTCTGTGCCGTAGCGGGATTGAATGGAGCACTTGCGACGGCCGCGCAAAGCGATAGAAAAAGTGTCAGGTTCGTTTTCATGGTTTGGATGGAGTTGTTGAGGTAATGGTTGAGATTTGCTGGCGCCCGGCGCGCTTGATCAGTTTATGAAGGGAGGAGGGATGCCATTTGCTGCCATCGTTGCGATATGTGGGAACCTGCAAACGGTTTAATTCATCGGTAAGCGCACGAAGGGTGCAGAATCCTTTGGTCCGCAGGTTGCGAATAACGATATGCATGTCATCCGCAAAGGCTTCAGCGCGGCGCTTATTGACGGCAGACTGAATGTAGCGACCGAATTTGCCCAGCTCTATACCTCGCTCCTTAGCTGCCTTTAGCGCCGCGATAGTACGTTCGCTGGTGAGGTCTCTTTCATGTTCGGCGACGGCCACCATAATGTGAACCATTAGCTTACACGCAAACGGGTTGTCCACCGCTTTGAAGTCGACGTTAGATTCTATCAGTTGCGAGATAAAGGCAACGTTGCGGCCGAGCCGGTCCAGCTTGGCAATAAGCAGAATGGCTTTTTCGGCCTTGCAGGTTTCAAGGGCCTTTAGGAGAACAGGCCGGTTATTTTTCTTACCGGATTCTATTTCGGTAAACTGGGTTGTAACGGAGTAGCCATTGGCAAGGGCAAATGCAGTGACTGCGGCTTGCTGGGCTTCAAGGCCGAGGCCGCTTCTGCCTTGCCGCTCGGTGGAAACCCGGTAGTAGGCGACAGCATTTTTCAGTTTCGTTCTCCGTTTCTCAACAGGCATCGCCCTTCGGGCACGAGGGATCGCCGTTAAGGGGTAAACCAACGTATACCTTTGAACAAAGCGGGGTATGAAAGACTACTCGGTAGCGAACATCATTAACTGAAAAGTGCTGAATACGCAACGACTAAGCAGAGCAAAAAACAGAAGGGAAATGCAAACTCAGACAGCCTTTGTTCATACGCATACGTTCGTATGCTAATGAACAAATAGCACCCCGGATTTTGCTAAGATTTTTCATGGAATACGCTGCATGTGCCTGGCAACTCGTGGCACATTAAGATTCCCAAAACCGCCCATATCTCGTGGGTGAACAATACTTTGCGCGAGCGCGCCACGGCAATTTACAACACCATGAACTCTACCTGATGCTTACGTTGTAATTCGTATAATAATCAGGATTAGAAGGCTGGAGCGAATCCTGCCCGGATATTTGGAGCAGGCTGTAATGGCCATCGGTCACATTAAAATGAGCATCAGTTGCCATCCTGCCTTCGGGTGCTGACTCCAAATAGAGCGGCCTTATCAAAAAGATAAACAGCCCCTTTTTCTTAAAGACAAACCGGTATTCATACGCAAACCCGTTATTAGAAAGCCCGGCAGAGAACTCCTTAAACTCATTCGGAAAGTTGGATGGTATTACTACGTCACCCTTACTTTTTATCAGGTCATATTCCCTGCCGATTACCGCTCTCGGTGTGGCAGCGCTGTTGTTCGTAAAAACAGTATCGGGTGAATAATCTAATTGCGCGTCGATAAAGGCAGTTCCGCCGGTTATGGTGAGGCCGGTGCTTGTAATGTTGTTGTGATAGGAACTGATAACCAGCGTATCTCCGATATGCAATACTTTGTCCTGCCGGGATACGTCAAATTGAAACTTTAGTTCCCCGAGGTTTGGGTCTAATGGAATCGTACCTGGATCGGGAATGCAGCCTGCACAGCAAATGCCGAGCATAGCTGCAAAAGCTGTCCCTTTAAGGCTGCGAAACATGATGCAATGATAGTCAATTCCATAGAAGAGGCTATTTAGTTGGGGGCACAGCCAGCCTTTTGCACGGTATATTCTTTGTCGTAGCACTATACTTTTCCCCGCGCCAATGTCAGCGCAGACAGTTCAATTATTAAGGGCGGGGGCATTATCTAATCATCGCAGTATCTGAGCGAAGGCGAACAGGTTGCTGCCATGTGCGCTGATAGCAACAGGAATATCTATACGCTGTCGGGCATCTACACGCAAATTTTACCTTTGATACCTTCCCCGTCCACCAAGGAAATTATCCGTCCATGCGCTCGATGATTCTGACGAGCTATAGCTGCGACGGAACGATGCGCTGGGCAAGACTGTTTGAAGGCGCAGGCGACCCCTCCACCGGTGGTCTTGCCTACGACGGTGGCGGCAATATTAAATCTTCCGTCCGCTGGCGTCTGGGTTCGTTGACAGAGCGGGCGCGGAGATGATCTTATTTATCCGTTAGACGCAAATGCTGCTGTTATCTTCTAAACTGTAGCGCACAAACGGAGTACTGATACATGAGGGAAATCCTGCCTAACTATTACAACGTCCCGGAAATCAAACTTTCCTTCAAAACGAATTTCCGCGCCTCTGAGCGGCCTTGCATTACCAGCATGGAAGATGCGCACGAGATTTTCCGTGAGGCATGGGACGACAGCAAGATGGATATGGTGGAGGAGGGGAAAGTGTTGCTGTTAAATCAGGCAAACCGCGTCATCGGTCTTTACGACGTATGCTCTGGCGGCATAACGGGCACAGTCATGGATATACGGCACATTTTAGTGGCCGCTTTGAAGGCTAATGCCAACCAGATCATCGTTGCTCATAACCACCCATCGGACAATCTCAATCCAAGTCACGCCGACCGCCTTTTAACTGAGAAGCTCACTGCCGCAGCTCAATTGATGGACATTCGTGTTTTAGATCATCTTATTCTTTGCCGGAGCGGATTCTATTCGCTGACGGAAGGCGAAAGTTTTTCTCCTTCGACGCCGAAGATTATCCCGTTTCCTGTGCCGTAGCTGCTTTCGAGCGATCTTCGTTGTGGAATATTCCAATTACCGTAAGAATCAACCGAAGGGAAAAAGTTGTCGGATTGTTGTCGGCAGGGTTAAGTCACGATGAATTTCCGGGCTCGTTCAAAAACGACGAAACCCGCTACAGAAGCGGGTTTCATACTTGGTGGTGTGGGCCGGGATCGAACCGGCGACACATGGATTTTCAGTCCATTGCTCTACCGACTGAGCTACCGCACCATTGAAGGGAGGGCAAAGATAATCGCTGATCCCTTTCACGCCAAAGCATTTTTCTGAGACGCTTTGCCTTTTACCATAAGTCCTGTGCCTAAGCGAATGCCGGAAAATTGTAGTGACATTGGCCTGAAAGCACCGGCAAAAGCACGCTGAGCGCGGCATTGGCAGTCCGGCTGGAGACGCGTTGGGTGCCGGAGTACGCGCGTGAGTACCTGGAAGGATTAGGCCGGCCTTACGGCGAGCACGACCTGCCGGAAATTGCTAAAGGCCAGCTTGCTGCCGAAGATGCACTACTGCCGGCAGGCAAGCCGCTACCTCGTCTGTGATACCGACCTTTACGTCCTGAAAGTCTGGAGCGAGGCCAGCTTCGGCCACTGCCACCGCAGGATTCTGGAAGCTATCGCCACACGGCCATATCGACCTCTATCTGCTCACCAACATAGATACGCCCTGGACGCCCGACCCGCTCCGCGAGCATCCCAAAGAAAAGGACCGGCGCTACTTTCTACAACCAATACCGCGACATTGTCCAGCAGAGCGGCGTCCCATGGGCAGACATCCGTGGCACGGAATCGGAGCGGCTCGACTGGCGCTGACCATTAGAGGCGATTGAAAAGCTCGGACAATAACACGCTGCCCAATAATGCTACTCCCCATCCATCCCGACAATCCCCAGCCCCGCGCGCTACAGCAAGCCGTGCGCATTCTGCAAGGCGGAGGCGGTTATCATTTATCCTACTGATACCATCTATGGCCTTGGCTGCGATATTTATAACGCCGCCGCTATTGAGCGCATCTGCCGCATCAAAGGCATACAGCCCAAGGCTGCGCAATTCTCCTTTATCTGCTGCGACCTCAGCCATCTTTCCGACTATGCGCGCAGCGTGGATACGCCCACCTTCCGCCTGCTTAAAGCCGCCCTGCCCGGCCCCTATACGTTTATCCTGGAAGCCAGCAAGGCCGTCCCGAAAGCGCTCAAAAACAAGAAGGACACGATTGGCATCCGTGTGCCGGAGCATAAGATTGCGCACGAGCTGGTCAAAGCGCTCGGCCACCCGATCATGAGCGTTTCCCTGCCTATGCGGGACGAAGATGTAGCGCACTTCACCGATCCGGAGGCCATCTATGAACGCTTCGGCGATGTAGTAGATATTGTTATTGACGGCGGAATGGGTGGGACTGAGCCGAGCACGGTGATTGACTGTACCTCATCCACTCCAAGCCTCATACGCGAGGGTGCCGGCGAGTGGGAAAAGCTGCTCGGCTAAGGCACACTTGTATAATTCGGGGTCCCGCTCCAAGGTGCCAAAAGATGCACTGGGTATTTCAGGTTTGGCTAAATGTCCGCTCCTTTTGAATGTAAAAGTCCGTCCGCGCTGCAGTGGCTGCTTCTTAGCTGCGTTTCCCGCCTTTACGGCTCTTCCACCCGCCGCGTTATTAACTTGCAGCCATGCGCAGCAATCACGAGATAGACTACAAAATCTTTGGCGAGGAGATGCAATATGTAGAGGTGGAACTGGACCCTCAGGAGACAGCCATCGCGGAAGCCGGTGCCTTTATGATGATGGACGACGGCATTCAGATGCAGACCATCTTCGGCGATGGCAGCCGGCAAAGTGGCGGCGGCGGGCTGATGGACAAGCTCTTTTCTGCCGGAAAGCGCCTGCTGGTGGGCGAGAGCCTCTTTATGACCGCATATACCAATACCGTGCAGGGCAAGAAGCGTGTTTCCTTTGCATCGCCCTATCCGGGCAAGATTGTTCCGCTTGATTTGCAGGCGCTCGGCGGGCGCGTCGTGTGCCAGAAGGATGCTTTCCTCTGCGCGGCCAAAGGAGTAAGTGTGGGCATTGAATTTTCAAAGCGCCTCGGCACGGGCCTCTTTGGCGGCGAGGGCTTTATTATGGAGAAGCTGGAGGGGGATGGCATGGCCTTTCTCCACGCGGGCGGGCATGTGCTGGAGCGGCAGCTGCAGGCGGGAGAGCTGGTGAAGGTGGATACGGGCTGCATTGTGGGCTTCACGGGCGGGGTGGATTACGACATCCAGTTTATCGGCGGGGTGAAGAATATTTTCTTTGGCGGTGAGGGCGTGTTCTTTGCCACGTTGCGCGGGCCGGGCACAGTTTGGATTCAGACATTGCCGGTCAGCAGGCTGGCAAGCCGTATCCTTCAGTATGCCACTTTTAAGCGAAAGGAGGAAGGGAGCATCCTGGGCGGGCTTGGGAATATGCTGGATGGGGACGGCTGGTAGGCCAACGGCTTGTTATTGCGGCGGCGAATTGTGCTGGGCGTAACGTGCGTTGACGGGCTTTTAAGGGCTTTACAAGCGATAAACATAATCGGGGGTATGATGGAAATTACTTTCGTCATCCCCCGTTTTTTATGCAGTGATGTGAAGGAGGAGTTGAGGAGGTTGGGCGGCATGGGGCGGGGCTTATTGCCACCTCATGATTAGAAAGCTACACAAGGCGAGTGCTTTATTGCTGATGCTGATTTGCTGCGCTGTGACGGCCGCGGCGCAGCTGACAGGCATTAAAACGATACCGGGCGATTACGCCACAGTGACGGCAGCCGTGACGGCGCTGAACACCTCCGGCGTAGGCAGCGGGGGCGTCACATTCAACGTGGCTGCGGGCTTTACGGAGACACTCGGCGCTACTATTTCACTGACGGCTACCGGCACGTCGGCCAATCCCATCGTCTTTCAGAAATCCGGCGCGGGCGCCAATCCGTTGATTACGGCTTATACGGGCGGCACGGCTACGCCTGCCAGCGCTACGCAGGATGGCATCTTCCGCATGTCCGGATCCGACTATGTGACGATTGACGGGATTGACTTAAGGGACAATCCTTCTAACACGACGAATCCGTCCACGATGGAGTACGGTTATGCGCTGTACAAGGCAAGTACCTCAAACGGCTGCCAGTATGTGACGATAAAGAATTGCAGCGTGACGCTGAACCGGATTAATAATGACCTCGGCAGCGCACCGATGTGCGATGGATCTTCCGGCATTATCATGATGAATGCCATCGCCACGGCAGCAAACGCGGGTCTTACGCCAACATCTACAGGCACCAATTCCTACAATAAGTTTTACGGCAATACCATTCAGAATTGTAACACTGGCATTGCGCTGATAGGTTACGCCGCAGCATCACCTTTCACGCTGGCGGATGCTAATAATGAGGTAGGCAGTGCGACGCTGAGCACAGGCAATAGCATCCTCAACTTCGGCGGCGCGTCTGGCGCGGCAAATGCGGCGGTTGGTATTCGCACGCTGGCGCAATACGGGCTGTCGGTAGTTTATAATACCCTCAACAGCAACAATGGCTCCGGGGCGGCACACCCAAATGTGATTCGGGGCATTTATATCAATACAGCCACGAGCGCAACGGCCATTATCTCTAATAATACAGTCACAGTAGCATGCGCCGGCACTACACAGAATGTCTCTGCTATTGAAAATGCCGCAGGCTCTACGGCGGCGGGCAATACCATTACCATTAGCAATAATACCGTCACCAATTCCACCTATACAACCGCGACAACGGGCGCGCTTTACGGCATTAATAACTCCGGCACACCTGCCACACTCAATATTACGGGAAACACTGTCTCGGGTAATTCGTCCGGCGCGACTACAACGGGCGTCTTTTACGGCATTTATAATTCCGGCGTAGCGCAGGCAGTTGCTATGGACGGCAACACTTTCTCCGGCAATTCGGGGACGCCCGGCACCGGGCTTCTTGCAGGGATATTTAATTCAGCCGCGGTGCCGGTGCTGAGCATAAAGGGCAACACATTTTCCAACAACACGGTCATTGCAGCTACGAGTGCCTTTTACGCGGTTTACAATACCGGCATAGTGACCGGCAGCATCAGGCTTGACTCCAATCTGCTTGGCACCGCCGGCGGAGGCACGTCTGCTACTTACAGCGTGGCGAATTCCGGTACGCAGATTCTGATTAATAACACTGCCGGCGCGGCTACAGCCACTCTTAGCATTACCGGCAACACATTCCGCAACCTGAGCTATTCAGTGGCGGGAAGCGGGGCCGTTACCTTTATTTCCAATGGCGGGGCTACGCTTTCGCAGACGATTAACGGCAATGTCTTTACCAATCTGAGTGTCAATACTGCGGGAAGCATCACGTTTATATCCAACAGTGTTGTAGTACCGGCAACAGGTACGCAGAACGTAAACAGCAACAGCATCGGCGGCACTTTTGTAAAAAGCGGAGCCGGCGGCACACTCACCCTTTTTACGTCCATCGCCAGTTCCGTTTCGGGGGCCGTCATCAACAACAACAACAACAACTTTTCCAACATCACCGTCTCCGGCGCTACAGTAATTGCAGGCTGGGTAAATACAGATGCTGGCGCTTCTGCCAAGACGATTCAAAACAACATCTTCAGCAACTGGACGGGCGGCACCGGCGCCATCAACGGCATGAACATTAATCTGACCGGCACAACTAATGCCGTCACAGGCAACCTCATCAACAACATGTCCTGCGCGTGTACGCTGCAGGGCATAGCCACGGCTGCGGGCAACGATAACATCTATGGCAATACCATTAATACGCTTACCACTACAGGCGCTTTGAACGTAGCAGGCATCGCAATCAGCTCCGGCACGGTGAAGAATGTCTATGCCAATAAGATTTATGACCTGCTGGCCAGCAACGGCGGAACTGTGTATGGAATATCCGTAACGGGAACTACCTCCGCCGCTGTCAATCTGAATATTTACAACAACTATATCGGCGATCTCCGGGCGACAACTACCAATTCAACGGATGCGATCAGAGGAATCAACCTCTCCTCTTCCCGTGTAAGCTCCAACATCAATGTTTACTACAACACTATCTACATCAATGCCGCATCGTCCGGCCTCAACTTCGGCACAACCGGGATTTATCACCTGGTAAGCGCAACATCCACCACTGAGAAGTTGACGATGCGCAACAATATCATTGTCAACTTCTCTACGCCAAATGGCTCCGGGATTATTGCGGCTTACCGTCGCTCCGGCACTTCGCTGGGCAACTATTCTTCCGCTTCTAACAACAACCTGCTGTACGCCGGCGCGCCTTCCACCACGCGGGTGCTGTTTTCCAATGGCACCAACCTGGACCAAACGATTGTGGCTTACCGCGCTCGGGTAACGCCGATTGATGCGCAATCAGTAGCCGAGGATTTGAGTGCCAACTTCCTGAGCACTTCCGGCGCATCGGCTAACTTCCTGCACCTGGACCCGACTATAGCCACGCAGGCAGAAAGCGGAGGGGCTAACATCAGCACTTTTACGACAGACTATGACGGCCAGACGCGCCAGGGTAATGGCGGCTACAGCGGCTCCGGCTCGGCGCCCGATATAGGCGCAGATGAGATGAACGGCATCAGAGCGCTGCCCCTGTCGGGAACAATTACGGTGGGCACGGGCGGCACTTATACCTCGCTGACGCAGAACGGCGGCCTCTTTTCCGACATCAATAGTCTTGGTCTTTCCGGCGACGTAACGGTTCAGATTATTTCAGACCTGACGGAAAACGGCGTGAATGCGCTCAATGCGTGGGAAGAAACGGGCGTAGGTAATTACAGCCTAACCATTCAGCCAAACAGCACAACGACCCGGCTGATTTCGGGAAGCGTGGCAGGTCCGCTTATAAACTTCAATGGCGCTGACCGTGTGACCATAGACGGGCGTTTCGGTGGTGCGGGCAAATACCTCACATTTCGCAACACCGCTACCGGCACTGCGACGGCTACGGCCCTGACGTTTATCAACGGTGCAACGAACAATACGATTCAATATTGCGGGCTGGAATCTGCCGGCACTTCTACAAATGCTGTCGTGCTGTTCAGCACTTCGGTAGGTATTCCGGGTGGCAACAGCAGCAACACAATCAGCAACTGCAATATCAATGCGACGGTAAGCGGCAACACCGGCTTACTCGGCATTTACTCAGCGGGAACAGTGGGTAATGAAAATTCGTCCAACACCATCTCCGGAAACAACATCTACGACTTCCGGGAGAAAGGCATAGACATTACTTCTACCGGCACAACCGGCTGGACTATTACCGGCAACAGCCTTTATAATGGAAGCGCGGTAAGCGCAGTGAACTTCGCCGCGATTTCGCTTTACGGTATTCGCGTGCTGGGCGGCGCCGGGTACACGATTTCCAATAACTACATCGGCGGCAGCGCGGCCAGCGCGGGCGGAACGGCAGTCACCTACGGCTCCACGACGGGCCTCATTACTTATTGGGGCATTCTGCTTACCACTTCCAGCGCAACGCCGGCTTCCAACATCAAGGGCAATACGCTGGCAAACATCCTCATCAATGCTGTGCCTACCGCTACTTCCGGCAACCTGTTTCTGGGCATTGAGACAAACGGCTCTGGCATAAACATAGGTGGCAGCGGGGCAGGCGAGGGAAATATCATTGGCTCCAACACCGTCAATGGCTCTATACAGCTAACAACGACGACAGCTCTTTCTACCTACAAGACAACCGCGCGCGCTATTAACTGTGTCTCTACCGGCGGCCAGATTATTGGCAATAAAATCGGCGGCATTGACATTAAGAATATCGGCGCTGCCGCCGGGCCGACTACTTTTTCCGGCATCTGCGTTACGAATGTCACACCGCCCTCGCAAATCAACAGCAACGTAATCGGCAGCACAGGAACCGGAGCCGCCAGCAATAGCATCCGCGTGGTAGCTGCATCAACCTGCGTGTCCACGAACCTGTACGCCATCAACATCGGCTCTACCACTACAAGCACCCTGCAGGTGGATGGTAATATCATTCAGAACATGAGCCATCTGAGCACCTCTAACACTACCGGTACGCTCACCTGCATCATCAGCGCAGCTATCACCACAGCCGTAATTTCCATTACCAATAATACGATTTCAGGCAACTACGTAGCCACCAACTCTACCGGCCCGCTTTACGGCATCAGCAATACCGGCGCGGCAACCACGCTAACTATTACGGGTAATACAATAGCGGGATCTTCCTTTGGAAACGTTACCGGCGCGTACAGTGCCATTATCAACTCCGGCGCGGTGACCGGCACCATCAGCATTAACGGCAACTACATAGGCACGAGCACCAATCCTGCGCTAACGACCAGTGTCAACGTTACCGCAGGTGAGACGTTCATCAGCAATGTAGCAGGCGCTGCTACGGCTGCGCTAAGCATCAGCAACAACAACTTTCAGAACATTGTTTACAGCGGCACTACTGCTACCGGGGCTAATACCTATATCTCAAATACTGCCGCGACGCTATCGCAGGCCATCAACGGAAACACGTTTACTAACCTGAACGTGAATACGGCCGGCTCTATCATCTTTATCTCCACCACGGGTGCTGTAGGCGCTACCGGCACGCAAAACGTCAACAATAATTCCATCGTTACTGCCTTCACGAAAAAGGCGGGCGGTACCGTTACCTTTTTTACCAGCAGCACCAACTCGGTGGCGGGCGGCATTGTGAACAACAACAACAACAACTTTTCCAACGTCACCGTTACAGCAGGCACGGCGATAACAGGCTGGATAAACACCGATGCGGGCGGGGCCACGAAAACAATTTCAGGAAACACCTTCAGCTCCTGGAGCTGCGGCACAAGCGCCATTACGGCAATGTCTGTGAGCTTGAGCAACAGCACAAATGCGGTGACGGCCAATACCATCAGCTCCATCAGCGGGAGCGGCACCATTACAGGGATTACTTCTGCCTCCGGCAGCACAAACATCTACGCCAATACGATTTATACACTCGCTTCCAGCGGGGCCGCGGTGGTAAACGGCATTACAATCACGGGCGGAACGACGCAGAACATTTACCGCAATAAAATCTACGACCTCTCTGCCTCCAACAGCGGCGGTACGGTGAACGGCATTGTGACGAGCGGTACTACCCTTGCTACCGCCAATATCTACAACAATATCATCGGCGACCTGCGTACGCCGGCCGGCACAGCCGGCTTTGACATTATCCGCGGCATCAGCATCCTTCATACTACTGCTTCTTCTGCAGCAAACGTCTATTTCAACACCATTTACCTGAATGCTACTTCCACCGGAGCCACGTTTGCTACAAGCGGTATTTATCATGCGGCCAGCGCAACTGCTACTATAGGCACGCTTACCCTGCGCAACAACAGCATCACCAATACCTCCACAGCAAAGGGAACAGGCGTGACGGTGGTGCTGCGGCGCTCCGCCACGGCGCTGAATAACTTCGCGGCAGCGTCTAACAACAATCTGTTTTATGCGGGCACACCGGGCACCGGCAGGCTCATTTACAATGACGGCACCAACAGCGACCAGACGCTTGCCGCATACAAAACGCGCGTGTCAACGCGGGAGACAGCATCTGTGACGGAAGACCTGAGCACAAAATATCTGAGCACAACGGGTTCTTCTTCCGTGTATCTCCACATGAACTCAACCGTCTCCAGCCTTGTGGAAAGCGGGGCCGTGAATATCTCCGGCATCACCGACGACTACGACGGACAGATACGCCAGGGCAATACGGGCTACACAGGCTCCGGCTATGCACCGGACATTGGCGCGGATGAGGTATTCGGTATTGAGGCCATTCCGCCAACCATTACTTATACGGCGCTGACCAATACTACGTCTATCTCTAACCGCACGCTGAGCAGCGTAACCATCACAGACGGCAGCGGCGTGAATACAACTGCCGGTACCAAGCCGCGCATTTATTACAAGCGCTTCCGCGATGCGAACACCTATGTGGACAATACCTCCTCTACAAACGGATGGAAGTACACCGAAGCAACGAACAGTTCCTCGCCATTTTCCTTCACCATTGATTACTCGCTGATGTATGGCGGCGCGAACGTGACCGTAGGCCAGATTCAATACTTCATCGTAGCGCAGGACGTTGCGACGATAGCGAATGTGGGCATTAACTCCGGGGCCTTTACGGTAACGCCGGCTTCCGTTGCGCTTACCTCAGCTGCTTTCCCGATTACCGGCACCATCAATAGCTTTGACATTCCCTATTCCGGTACCTACAATGTCGGCGTCAATGAAGTGTTTACCTCGCTTACAAAGACTGATGGCCTTTTTGGCTCTATCAACCGCGTGGGCCTGATGGGCAATACGACCATCAACATCACCTCTGATATTTCTGAAGACGGATTCTACGCGCTGAACCAATGGACGGAAACCGGAGGCAGCAACTACCGGCTAACGATTATGCCGGACGCGGCAACCACCCGCATCATTTCCGGCGATGTAGCAGCAGGGCTGATACGTTTAGACGGCGCGGACCGCGTTACGATTGACGGCTCTAACGGCGGCAGCGGCCAGTACCTGACCTTCCGTAACACGAATACCCTGGGCACAACCGGCACCGCTTTCACTTTTATCAACGGCGCCACGGCAGATTCTATTCGCTACTGCAATATGGAAGCTTATGCGGATGCGACGGATGGTGTGATACTGTTCAGCACATCCACCGCTACCGGCGGCAACAGCAGCGATGTGATTGACAACTGTAACATCGCCGTGACGGTGAGCAGTAATACAGGCAGCGCGGGTATTTACTCCGCAGGCACCGCGACTGCGGGATACGAGAACAGCAGCAACACAATTTCTAACAGCAATATCTACAACTACCGCGATCGCGGTCTGGACATTACGGCTACCGGCTCCACAGGCTGGAAAGTATCAGGCAACTCTTTTTATAATGGCAGCGTGACGGGCAGCGTCAACTATGCGGCATCAACGGCACTGCATGGCATTCGCATTCTCGGTGGCTCCGGCTACAGCATGTTGAACAATTACATCGGCGGCAGTGCCGCGCTTGCCACCGGCACCAACGCATCCTATGCTTCTACACTCGGAAACGTGTCTTATCAGGGCATTGTACTTACAACCACCAGTGCAAGTCCGGCGTCAGCCATTAAAGGAAACAGGATTGCGAAGATTACCGTCTTGTCGGTGCCTTCGGCGGCGGCATCGCTTGCCTTTACGGGAATTGAAACAAGCGGCTCCGGCATCACAATCGGCGGCAGCAATTCCGGCGATGGAAACGTCATTGGCTCCAACACGGTCAACGGCTCTATCGCAGTCACAACAACCACTTCATCCAGCGCCAACACCTCGCTTATTTACGGCATCAACTGCGGCAGCACCGGCGGCAGCATCACAGCGAATCAGGTGGCCGGCGTGGACATTATCAATAACGGAGCAACCCCTGCCGCGACCACTTTCTACGGGCTTTATGTAAATGCGCTTACCGCGCCCACGCCGGTGCGGAGCAACATCATTGGTAGTACCGGAGTCGGCGCGGCGAGTAATAGCATCCGCGTGCGCACGGCATCGCTGGCTACTAATAATGTGCTCTATGGCATCGCTCTGGGCGGCACGATTGCATCAACAGTATTGCTGGACAGCAACACAATTCAGAATGTGACCAGTAACAGCTCAACGTCTTCCGGCACATTCACGGGTATTGCCAACGGCGCTGCTTCTTCTGCCTCACTGACCATCACCGGCAACTCGGTGAAAAACTTTGCTACCGGCACCAACGCCAACATCAACTCCACCATTTTTACAGGCATTGATGCAGCCTCGCCATCCATCATTACCTACAATACGGTTGATAATTTCACTGTGAATACTACCGGCGCAGCTGCGCAAATCCGGGGCATTTCTATCTCCGGCAACAATGCGTTTACGCTTTCCGGCAATACTGTTTCTAACCTTACATCTGCTTCTACAAAGACGGCCGATATTGAGTCGGGTTTGCCCTCTGCGTACAACATCGTTGGCATCCTGAGCACGGCATCGTCCGCCGGCATTGTGATTACCGGCAGCAATCTGAATCACTTCATCTGCACTACCACCGGCAGTACGGCTACAGCCATCACCGGCATCGGCATTGAGGCCGGTTCCGGCGAGGCGTACAATAACCGGATGTCTGTTTATACCAACACGGCGACGGGCGCAGCGCCGCTTCCGGGTATGGGCGGCATCACAATGGGCGGCGGGGCTTTCAGTGTGTATAACAATGTCGTGTCGCTGGACAATTCGTTCAATGCAAACGGCCTGAAGATTTACGGCATCAATCACGCTTCTGCAAGCAACTGCAACTATTATTACAATACCGTCAGCCTTGGCGGCAGCGCGACCGGCACTGCTGCGCGCTCGGCGGCTTTCATCCGCACGGCTGCAACTACGCTGGTGCTGCGCAATAATGTGCTGGTGAATACCCGCACAGGTACTGGCAGCAAGTATGCCATCTCCAATATCACTTCCCCGGCTTCTACAAATTGGTCGGGCAGCGCGTCTGACTACAACAACCTTTACAGCGCTACATCAGGCACTATTGCGGAATGGGGCGCGGGCACAAATCAGACCTTAGCGCAATGGCAGACCTCGTCGGGCAGTGGCTCGCATTCGGTAAGCCGCGCCGTGAGCTTCATTACCTCTACTTACGATCTTGAGCCGGACGGAATTACTAATTGCGGCCTTGATGGCTCCGCGACGCCTATCACCTCGCCTATTGCCATCAGCGCGGATATTACCGGCGCTTCGCGTAATGCCACCACGCCGGATATGGGCGCTTATGAATTCAGCTATACGCAGTTCACCGTCGCAGCATCCAACAACTCACCGGTTTGCGCGGGCAGTAACGTTTCGCTCAGCTCCGATCCCGGCAACGCGATGAGTCCGACATACAGCTGGACCAATCCATCATCGGTAGTTGTAGCTACGTCACAAAATCCAACAGTCCTTGCTGCCGCCGGAAAGTTCAAGGTGACGGTCACGGATTTTGCGGGCTGCACCGGCTCCGACAGTACTACCGTTACGGTACGCACGCGGCCAACCGCTTCTATCACCGGCCCGGGCTCTGTATGTGATGGCAGCACGGCTGCTTTGAGCATCGCCGTGACCGGCTCGGGCACTATTTCCGGCTCGCTGAGCAGCGGCGACAACTTCAGCGGCACGGCTTCAACGCTTAGCCTCAATCTGATACCGGCTTCCACCACTTCCTATTACGTCACCAGTCTCAGCGATGCTTATTGCACCGGCACTTTTCCTACAGACGCGCCTGATACACTGACGGTGATTGTGCGGCAGGCGGGCCTTTGGAGCGGCGCAGTGAGCACGGCATGGAGCAATGCGGGCAACTGGCTTTGCGGCGCGGTGCCTGACCCCGGAACAGACATTGCGATTCCGTCGTCACTTTCCCGTTACCCGGTCATCAGCAGCGGCACGGTGGACATCGGCGACCTTACCCTGCAAACCGGGGCAACGATTACCATCAGCTCGGCAACCTTGCAGATTGAAGGCGTCATCACCGGCACCGGAAGCATCGTGGCAACGAGCGGCACGATTGAGCTGGACGGCATCACTGCCCAGACCATTCCGGGACTGCGCTTCTCCGGCAAGACGGTTAAGAATCTTACGATAAACAACGCCGCAGGCGTCGGCATTTCTGACACGATAAAAGTGTCCGGCATTCTGCTGGCTACACAAGGCACACTTACTGCAAATGGGAAGCTTATCCTGCTCTCTACGTCAACCGGCACCGGCCTCATAGATGGCAGCGGAGCGGGCGCAGTGACCGGAAACGTTACGATGCAGCGCTATCTGCCTTCCGGCTATGGGTATCGCTACCTGTCTTCGCCGTTTCAGTCGGCTACTGTTGCTGAGCTTTCTAACGATGTCAATCTCGCTGCTTCTTTCTCGCCTATCTACCGCTACGACGAGAATCTGACTTCGGCAGGCTGGGTGAATTACAATACTGCTACAAACGCACTTAATCCAATGCAGGGCTATGCAGTCAATTGCGGCTCTTCATCTTCTGTCAAAACGATTGATATGAGCGGCGTGGTGAACAACGGCACGGTCAGCTCCGGCACGCTTTACAACCACAACCGCACTTACACGCTGGGCTTCAACCTGGCGGGCAATCCTTATCCTTCACCGATAGACTGGAATGCATCAAGCGGCTGGACGAAGACGAATATTGACAACGCGCTCTATTACTTCAACGCTTCCTCTACCAACCAATATACCGGCGCGTACAGCACATACATCAATGGCGTTTCTTCAGACGGCATTGCGTCCAACATTATCCCGTCGATGCAGGCGTTTTTCATTCACGTATCCAATGGTTCTTATCCGGTGAGCGGGTCACTTTCAGCAACGAATGCCGTGCGGACGACTGCCACAAACCCGGTGTTTCACAAGCAGGCGGGCAGCGGTGAGCATCCCATGATTCGTCTGTCGGCAGCCTTTGAAGGCGATGATGCACACGCCGACTATACTGCGCTTTACTTAACCCCCGAAGCAGCGGCGACCTATGAAGTAGGCGTTGACGCGCTGAAGCTGAACAACACTGACGAGCGCCTGCCGAACATCTATGCGCTTTCTTCGGACGCCGTCAGGCTTTCCATCAGCGGTGTGCCGGAGCCTGCAGATGAGGATGCTGTTGTTCCCCTGGGAATCGCGGTGGAAAAAAGTGGCTGGATCGTTGTGAAGCCTGTGCTGATAGAGCAGATGCCTCCCGGCCTGAATGCCTGGCTCGCCGATGCGCAAGAGGGCATTCTAACCGAGCTTAAGATGGATGCCACTTATCGCGCACGCATTGACAAGGGCGCAACGGAAGACCGGTTTTCCGTCATCTTCAGCCGCTCCGCAGAAGTACATATTCCCGGTGTGGCCGATGCCCTCAAAGCCTACAGCTCCGGCGGCAGCATCTTCGTCTATGTGCCCGCTGCGCGTGGCGATGCGCGCGTGGTAAATGCCATGGGGCAGACAGTAGCAACTGCCGCGCTGAACGGCAAGGGCTTCCACGAAGTGAAGCTGAGCGCGGCAAGCGGCGTCTATATGGTAAGTCTGACGACCGCCGACGGCAAGGTTTCCGGGAAAGTCTTTATCGGAAATTAATTCACCAGCGTACCTACCTGCTTGCCCGTCACTACGTCCAGCAGATTGCCGGGCTTGTGCATGTCAAAGACGATGATAGGTAGATTATTTTCCTGGCACAGTGTGAAGGCCGTCATGTCCATCACCTTCAGGCCGCGGGAAATAACATCGGAGAAAGACAGGGTTTCAAAGCGCGTGGCGGTCGGGTCTTTCTCCGGATCGGCTGTATAGATGCCGTCCACTCGTGTTCCTTTCAGGATGACATCGGCCTTGATTTCAATAGCGCGTAGCGAGCCCGCGGTGTCCGTCGTGAAATATGGATTGCCCGTGCCTGCCCCGAAGATGACTACCCTGCCCTTTTCCAGGTGGCGCATGGCGCGACGGCGGATGTAGGGCTCGGCTATCTGCTCCATTTTGATAGCGCTCTGCAGGCGCGTATTGACGCCCGCTTTTTCCAGCGCGGCCTGGAGGGCCATGCCGTTTATTACCGTCGCAAGCATTCCCATATAATCGCCCTGGGCGCGCTCAATGCCGGTCTCGGCCTCATTCATGCCGCGATAGATGTTTCCTCCGCCTATCACAACGGCTACCTGTACGCCAATGTCGGTGATGAGCTTGATATCGGTAGCATAAGCCTCCAGCATGGCAGGCGATATGCCAAAGGAGCGGTCGCCCATCAGAGATTCGCCGGAGAGCTTGAGGAGGACGCGGGTGTATTTGGGGAGCACGTTGGGGAAGTTGAGGGGTTGAGGAGTTGAAGGGTTTTAGGCCAGGAATGGCATTTTCACGACCTGTGCTTTTAGTGCCTTGTCGCGCACAACTACGAATAAGTCGTTCCCCTCCTGCGAAAAATCCTTCCGCACATACGCCATCCCGATGGCCTTGGCCAGGCTCGGTGATTGCGTGCCGGATGTTACATAGCCTATGTCTTCTCCCGCGGCATTCTGGATACGATAGTTGTGGCGCGGAATGCCTTTGTCTATCATTTCAATGCCTACCAGCTTTCGGCTAATTCCTTCTGTCTTTTGCTTCTCTATAATTTCCCGCGCGGTGAACTGTTTGGTGAATTTGGTAATCCAGCCCAACCCCGCTTCCAGCGGAGAAGTGGTATCGTCAATGTCATTGCCATAAAGGGCAAAGCCTTTTTCCAGGCGCAGCGTGTCGCGGGCAGCCAGGCCGATTGCCTTGAGCCCTTGCGGCGTGCCGACGCGAAAAATCTCACTCCAGACCTTCTCCGCGTTGTCGCCTTTGTCTTCAAAATAGATTTCAACGCCGCCCGAGCCGGTATAGCCGGTGGCGCTGACGATTACATTATCTACACCCGCAAATTTCCCTCTTGCGAATGTGTAATACTTGAGGTTTGTAATGTCCATCTCCGTCAATTCCTGAAGAATCCTGACTGCATTTGGCCCCTGCACGGCCAGCAGCGCGGTACGCTCCGAAATATCCTGCATCTCTACGCCGCCGGTATTGCGGGCGGAAATCCAGGCCCAGTCCTTTTCTATATTAGAGGCGTTGACTACCAGCATGTAGGTTTTACCGGTTTCAATGCAGTACACCAGCAGGTCGTCCACTATGCCGCCTGTTTCATTGGGCAGGCAGGAATACTGCGCCTTGCCGTCAGTCAGTTTGGACGCATCGTTGCTCGTTACACGTTGAATCAGGTCAAGCGCGCCCTCGCCTTTCAGCATAAACTCGCCCATGTGGCTCACGTCAAATATCCCCGCATTGTTGCGCACTGTATTGTGCTCTTCATTGATAGAAGAGTAGGAAATGGGCATGTTGTAGCCGGCAAACTCAGCCATTTTAGCCCCAAGGGCAATATGCTTGTCGGTAAAGGGCGTCTGCTTCATGAGATGTGTTTTGAGGGAATGGGCGCAAAGGTAACCGGATGCCGGCAGGCTGCAACGGCTTCAAATAAAATGCCCTGCCGGGAACAAGGCAGGGCATTTTTGAAAATACTGAAAGCTGATTGGCCTACATCTCGGCAGGCGCTGGAGCTTCTTCGTCTGAGTCCTTTTTCTTTGAGGAGTGCGGCTTTGAATGCAGGTCAAGACCCAGCGTAATGCAGATAAGATGTGCAGAGTAACCACGGTATGGATGGCTGATCACACCATTATTTTCTTCCTGAAATTCAGGATTGAAGAAGTTGCCGGGATAGTACTGCAACTTGAGGGTGCTGCCATGCGCGTAGGAAACGCCCGCAAACAAGTAAGGCATGAACTCGGGCGTGCGGTCGGAAAACCACTCGTTGAACTTCGCCTTGTCGGAACGCTTGGTGAAGCCCTTTTCGCGGTAATTGAACGGTATATCTATACCGCCGCCTATGAAGCCGTAATGCCGCTTCTGCAGGTTGCCGAGCTTAAAGCCGAGTGGCGCGCCAATAGTATAAACGCGGCGCTTGATGGTAGAATCGCCTTCCTTTTCTATAAAGCCGAGATTTTTGATGCCGAGGCCCGTGAAAACGCCAAAGTGCTCATCAAAATCGTAGTTGAAGTTGTAGCCGATATTGATAAGTGAGAAGCGCACGGTCGGCAGCAGCACGCGCGCCCTGCCGGGCTTTTCAAAAACGGCGGATGAGAAGATGGCGCCGTCAAAAGCATTGCTGAGGTACCAGCGGCCGGTGGGCGAAGGCCCCTTTTCTTCACCCATGTTCATTCCCATCTTCATATGATGCCTGCCGCCTTTGCCTGAGGCTGCGGTGTCGGCATCGTCGCCCTCGGTTTGCGCGAAAGAAGCCGTGGCAAGCAGCGAGCCGCACAGCAGGAGTGTCAGTGTCTTAAGTGGATGCATGTGATGTATAGCGGTAGATGTGGCGTTAAAAGTAGTAAAAGAGGAAACAGTGGCGTAATATTAGCCACGCCGCGCCAATCGGCATAACGATTGCCAATAAATTTGCGCTCTTGCCCGATCGGTTTTTTGCACGATCCGGGCTGCCATTACGACCGCGATTAGCCAAATGACACAATTTACCAATAGCCAGCGCCTTATGAACGACCTCCAGGAAATGGAGTTCATGCCTATAGTACCGCTGGGTGAGGAGGAACTGAATGATGAGGAGAAAGAGGCCCTTCCGGAAGATGTGCCGCTTATTGCCCTGCGCAATACGGTGCTTTTCCCGAATGTAGTGCTGCCGATTACCGTTGCGCGCGAAAAGAGTGTAAAGGCCATTCAGGACGCCCAGAAGGCAAATAAGTGGATCGCAGTAGTAGCGCAGAAAGACGGCAACAACGAAGACCCTGCGCCGGAAGACATGTACAGCACCGGCACGCTGGCCAAGATCGTTAAGCAGATCAAGATGCCGGACGGCAATACGACAGTCTTCATCATGGGCCGGATGCGGTTTCGCATAGAATATTTCGGGCAGGTTGATCCGTTTTACACCGCGCGCATCCGCTTCCTGGACGACGACTTCCCGAAGAACGACCCTGAGTTTGATGCGCTCGTCTCTTCTATCAAAGACCATTCGGAGCAGATCGTTCAGCATTCGCCCAATATGCCGAACGAGGCGGGCATCGTGCTGCGCAATATTGAGCAGCATTCGTTTCTTGTTCACTTCATCGCCTCCAATATCAGCGCGAAGACGGCGGAAAAACAGGCCCTGCTGGAAGAAAATAATGTAAAGGCCCGCGCCGAGCGGCTTCTGCAGCTCCTGCAAAGCGAGCTGCAGCTGGTGGAACTGAAAGCCGAGATCACCAACAAGGCGCGCGGCGAAATGGATAAGCAGCAGCGCGAGTACTTCCTGCAGCAGCAGCTGAAGAGCATTCGCGAGGAGCTTGGCGGCGAGCCTAATGAGCGCGAGATCCGCGACCTGCAGAAGCGTGCGGAAGAAGTGAAGTGGAGCGAGGCGGCCAAAGAGCTTTTTCAGAAGAATATTGAGAAGCTGGAGCGCATGCATCCCAGCACGCCCGATTACAGCATCGTCTATAACCACTTAGACCTGATGCTGGACCTGCCCTGGGGCACTTATACAACCGACAGCTACGACCTGAAGCGCGCTGAAAAAATCCTGGATCACGATCACTTCGGCATGGATCAGATTAAGGATCGCATCCTGGAATACCTCGCGGTACTGAAGTTGAAAGGCGACCTTAAGAGCCCGATTCTCTGCTTCGTCGGGCCTCCGGGAATCGGGAAAACGTCGCTGGGCCGCAGCATTGCCAATGCCATTGAGCGCAAGTACGTGCGCCTTTCGCTGGGCGGTCTGCACGACGAAAGCGAGCTGCGCGGCCACCGTAAGACTTACATCGGCGCTATGCCGGGCCGTATTGTGCAGCAGCTGCGTAAAGTGAAAAGTGCCAATCCGGTGTTCATTCTGGATGAGATAGATAAAATCGGCAAGGACTTCCGTGGCGATCCGTCGTCGGCATTGCTGGAAATTCTGGACCCGGAGCAGAACAGCACGTTTTACGATAACTATCTGGAGCTGGAATTTGACCTTTCCAAGGTGCTGTTCATTGCCACTGCCAACAGCCTCTCCGACATTCAGCCCGCCCTGCGCGACCGCCTGGAGATTATACAGCTCTCCGGTTACTCCATTGAGGAGAAAGTAGAGATTGCGAAGCGTCACCTCATTCCAAAGCAAAAAGAGCTGCACGGTTTAGACAAGGTAAAGCTGGGCTTTCCGGACAAAGTGCTGCAATACCTGATCCAGAACTACACACGCGAAAGCGGCGTGCGGGAGTTAGATCGGCTGCTGGCGTCCGTGATGCGCAATGTGGCTAAACAAGTTGCGCTGGAAGAACCGGTGGCCCCACAGGTGAGTACCGAACAGGTAATCCGAGTGCTCGGCAAGCCAAAATTCAGCAACGATGTATATACCAAAGGGCATCCGCCGGGTGTAGCAGTAGGCCTTGCATGGACGTCCGTCGGCGGCGATATTCTCTTTATAGAAGCCAGCCTGCACAAAGGCAAGGGCGGCCTGACGCTAACCGGCAATCTTGGCGAGGTAATGAAGGAAAGCGCCAGCACGGCGCTCTCCTATCTAAAGGCGCACGGCAAAAAGTGGAGCATCCGCCATGAGCAGTTTGAGGAGATGAATATCCACATCCACGTGCCGGAAGGCGCGACGCCAAAGGACGGTCCGAGCGCCGGCATAACCATGCTCACCGCGCTGACCTCCGCGTTTACCGGGCGGCGGGTAAGGCCTTACCTGGCTATGACCGGCGAGATAACGCTGCGCGGACAGGTGCTGCCGGTCGGCGGCATTAAGGAGAAGATTCTGGCCTCCAAGCGCGCCGGCGTGAAGGAGGTGATTCTCTGCGCGCAGAATGAAAAGGACGTGGAAGAGATTAATGCCGCCTACATTAAAGGGATGAAGTTTCACTACGTGAGCGAGATGGATGAGGTGATGGATATTGCGCTGATGAAGCGATGAACGTTTTGAGTAAATAGAAAAAGCCCTTGCAAGACTATCGCAAGGGCTTTTCGTTTATCACCGTCTTACTTCTTCTTATACTTCCCGATCAGCTCTGATACAGAAGCGCGCCGCAGATACTCGGGGTTCAGCTCCGTAAAAATCTTTACGCGGGTGGGCGCTGCCCGGAGGCCCGTCTCCAGCGTTATCATCGCCTCTTTAATCTTACCCATTTCTATCAATACGGCGGCGGCGTAATAGTCAAAGTCGGGCTTATCGCCGCAGTGGTCGCGGGCTATGGCTATCTGCGTCATGGCGTCTTCATAGTAGCCTGCTATAAACAGGCCGCGGATGAGCGCAACCCAGGTCGTTTTATTGCCCGGCTTCAGGCGCACTGCATTCAGATAGCATACCAGGGCTTCATTCTTCACGTCCAGCTCCATCAGGCAGTTGCCAATCGCCATGCAGTAAGATGCGTTCTCTTTATTCAGGTGCAGCGCTACGCTGTACGACTTCACGGCTTTCTCCCATTGCTTTTCCCGCGCGTAGGTCTCTCCTATCTTAAAGAAGATGCCGTCGTCCTGCGGCGAAAGCTGTGAAGCCTGCCGATAATAATGGCGCGCCTTGCGGAAGTCTTTCTGCTTTTCCCAGCAATAGCCCATCGCCTCAAAGATTACGTCTTCCGGCTTGGCAATTTCCAGGTGCTTTTCCAGCACTTCAAGCGCTTTCTCGTACCATTTCAGCCGCATATAAGCATCAGCCATATTGCGGTAAGCAAACTCAAAGTTTTCATCAATAGCCACGCAGAACTCGTAGGCGTCAATCGCTTTCTCATAAAGCTTCAGTCCCTGATAGGCCGAGCCAAGATTAAACCACGCGAGCGCATTATACGGGTCCTCGTCTGTGAGAGCGGTGTGCAGCGCTACGCTTTCCTCATTCCGGTCGTTGAACTCTGCCCAGAAGCAGATTTTCTGCAGGGCCTCTTCATTGCGGCGGTCAATCTTTATCACACGCTTCAGCGTGTCAAAAACGGCCTCAAATTCCTCACACTCGTCATAGACGTCGGCAAGCTCCAGGAGCACTTCAGCCTGGTCTTTACTTTCAAAATGCGGCGCCTCGGCTTCCAGAAATTCTGCCGCCTGGTCATACTTCATTTGCGCCAGCAGAATGTCTGAGCGCAGCAGTACGGCGTCCAGGTTGTGCTGGTCGTACTGATCCAGCTCGTCCAGCGCTTTGAGCGCCTGCCCGTATTTCTGCGCCTGCGTCAGTATCTCAGCACGCAGCAGGAGCACCGCGCTGGAGAATGGGTAGTAAGTTCTGGCGATATCGCAGGCCAGAAGCGCCTGTTCCTCATTGCTGTTCTGAAAATAGTATTCTATGATTCGCTCAAAATCTTCCTCCGCCATCATTCCGCTTGCCTCTCCGCGCTTTACCTGCTCATAGCGGGCCAGCAAATCATCCATGGCATCGTACTCATCGTCCAGGAAGTCATCGTCGTTGTACATGACCGAAGTGTTTGTGTTCTATAAAGATAAAGCAAGAGTGTGCCAGCTAGGTTAAGGCGAAGTCAAAGAATGCACAGCTTTTCAACAACAATTTTCGGCCCGGAAACCACATTGCGGAATGCCGTAATTATACAGGCCGTTTTGGCGGATCTGGTGCGCCGAGAAAGGTCGCTTAATTGCTTCCCACCGCATTGCTCTTTTTGCTTTCATTCCATAGCCGGTCCAGCGCCGTTATTATGTAAACGGAATTGCCGGGACTGGCTGCATCTATATAATGCGCATCGCCGGTGATGGCGAGGATACGGGCTGCATTTTCAAGATCCGGCCGTTCGCTTCCGCTGAAGCGGTAAACGACGTAACGCAGCGGCTCACCCGCCGGGTTCTGCTGCGTCCATTGCAGGAAGTAGCCTTGCGCGGTGAGGCTGCCTTTCAGCACCGGCGGCTGAGGCGCCACAGAATCTATCCACCTCATCGGCGGCACCAGCGCAATCGTCTTGCCGTAGGCCTCCAGGCTGTCCCTGATCGGGGCAATGATTTTATCCAGATTGGAAAGGCTGTAGAGCACCCAGCCGGTGCCGGGCGCCAGCTGGCGGGTGTCCTCTATTTGCGAAAGAATCTCGCGCGTGCCGGCGTATGCGCCCGCAGGCTTGCTCAGCATCCGGTACAGGCCAAGGCCAAAATACACCTGCCGGCCATAGGCAGCATGGTCGCGCCACCAGGCCATGAGGGTTTCAAAGGCCACCAGCCTGTGCCGATGCTCCCAGTACAGCTGCGGCAGCAGGTAATCTATCCAGCCCCTCTGCATCCAGAGGCGGACGTCGGCGTAGAGGTCGTCGTAGTTTGTCTGGCCGCCGCGTGTGGGCGAGCCGGCGGTATCCATGCTGGCGTTTCGCCATACGCCGAAGGGCGAGATGCCGAGCTTCACCCAGCCCTTCTGCACTTTGATGCGGCTGCCGAGATTTTGGATGAATACGTTGACGTTATTGCGCCGCCAGTCTTCCTTAGAAGCTATGTTGCCGGGATTATGCTTCGCAAAAGAGGCGGCGTCGTTAAAGGCCACGCCGGCTATGCGGTAGGGATAAAAGTAGTCGTCTAAATGAACGGCGTCTATGTCGTAGCGCTTCACTACGTCTATAATCACATCAGTCACATACTCGCGGGCCTCGGGAATGCCGGGGTTGAGATAGCTCTTGCCGCCGTAGGAGATGATCCAGTCGGGGTGCAGGCGGGTGACGTGGCCGGGCGGGTTCGGGTTCTTCCTGCTGTCCACCAGCGCACGGAAGGGGTTGAACCACGCATGAAACTCCATGGCCCGCTTGTGCGCCTCCTCTACCATAAACTGCAGCGGGTCGTACATCGGCACAGGCGGCGCGCCCTGCTTTCCCGTCAGGTAATGGCTCCAGGGCTCTATGGCGGAGGGGTAAAAGGCATCTGCCGCCGGGCGTATCTGCACAATCACCGCATTCATCCCCATGCGCTTCATCTCGTCTAGGCGGCGGATGAAGCTCTGGCGCTGCTCCTCTGCCGGCAGGCCCTGCTTCAGCGGCCAGTCTATATTGCCTACTGTGGCTATCCATGCCGCGCGGAACTCGCGCTTGGGTGGCTGGGCGGCGCAGCGGCCACACATTGCAGAAAGGATGAGGATAAGGACAAAGCGACGCATGGGCAGAAAGCGCGAAATTACCGGGCCTCAAAGAATAACACCGGCCGTAGGGCCGGTGTTTTCTGATTTCCACATTTCCAGGGATTGAAATCCCCGGCTATTATTTCGGTCGTCCCTTCGGGACTCACTAAAACCGGTTATCCTTCGTCCTTTTTCTTCTTCGCCGTCTTCTTTGGCGCGTCCTCGCCTTCCCCACTCTCTTCCGGCTTCTTCTTTGCCGCCGTCTTCTTTGCAGGCTTCTCCTCGCCGCCTTCCTCAGTAGCCGTCTTCTTCGCGCGGGACTTCTTAGCAGGCGCTTCGGCTTCGCCCGCAGGATTTTCCTCGCCTTCTTCTACCAGCGGCACTGCTGCATCGCCTGCCTTGGTATGCTCCGCGATTTGGGCCTCGCCTTCGGCCGATGGGGCTGATGCTTCCTCTGCCGGCGCGGCTTCGGCCATGGCGGAGAAGTCAAGCAGGCTGGCGCCCTGGAGGATGTCAAACCATTTGAGCATCTTCTTCATGTCGGAGGTATAGACGCGGTCTTCGTCCATATCGGGGTACACCTCGCGGAAGTAGGCGCGGATGGCATCGGGGCCTGCCTTGGTATCGGGGCGGGCGGTGCTGCTTTCCTGCATCTTTTGCAGCACCTCATGGAGCCGCACGTTCTGGCCGGTGGTATAAATCTCTATGCTTTCTAAGGGGGTGACGTTGTGCTGGCGGCTGGAGATGAACCTGGTGGAGTTGTCTGCCAGCGCACGCACAATAGCGCCGTCGCTCTTGGAAGACATGAGGTGGAAGAGGCCGCCGAGGCCGGTCACTGCTACGATTTCTCTGTACTGCATGGTTTGTTTTAGAAGGAGGGCAAATGTAAGGGGCTTAAGGGGATAGCACTGCCCCTAAAGCCCTGCCTAGATCTCTACCTGCCAGTGCCCCGGCGCGGCTGTCTTATTCTGCACCATCAGGTACTTATGGGTGGCGGATGCGCCGAGGTTTTGTGCCGTCACCGTTGTCTGTTCGCCCGGGTCTACCTGCTGCAGGGGCTGCTCGGGACTGGGGGCGGCCGTTTTAGAATCGCCGAAGTAGAACAGGAGGGGGCGAGTCGCCGTCATTGTCAAGCTTCACCTCCGTCTCCGCAGCCAGCGTGCGCTGCACGATGAATTTGATGGCATCGCCGGCTATGTCGCCGCTGAAAGTGGTCTGCGGCAGGTCGCGCAGGGTCTCCAGGTCAAAGTAGGCGGCTACCGAATCGGGTGTGGCGGCATACTGCATCATCAGGCCGCCGAGCACGTAGTAGAGGCCGGTGCAAAGGGTGATTCGGGCGGCCTCCACGGCGGTGCTGTCCAGCTTCTGTGCAGTTTGCTTTACATCCTGGCCCGTATCGGCGGCTACCAGCTGCGCAATGCG
The DNA here is from genome assembly GCA_965246765.1 of Chitinophagaceae bacterium. Taxonomy (GTDB): domain Bacteria; phylum Bacteroidota; class Bacteroidia; order Chitinophagales; family Chitinophagaceae; genus UBA1952. Next base: position 130,810 of record CBDFFJ010000003.1, on the reverse strand, counting down.
GGCATCTACCGTCACCTTGAGGCCGGCGAGGGCAGGGTTGGGCAGGTTGGCGCTGAATGCGTTAAGGGCGGATATGCGCTCATCGCGGCTGCCGCGCTTGAGGTCGGTGATGCCGTTTGGGAAGATGGTCTTGTAGCCGGGGGTGCCTTTGCGGTACACGCCCTGCACGGTGTATTCCCAGTTGTTTACATCGGTATTAATGAGTTCTTCAAGCTGCACCAGGCTGAGGGTGGCGCCTTCTTCCTGCCCGCCCATCGCCTTCCAGTCGTTGTAGGCCGTCTCGTAGGCGCTGTAGATGGGAATGTAGTGATCGCGGAGCGCTACGAGGGCGGCATTGCCGGTGGGCACGCCGGTGAGGGCCTGGGCAGTGAATTTGCCTACGGTGTTGGCTTTTTTGTAGCTTTTTCTTGTAGCTACTTCAAATGTGACTTCTAAGTAATGCCATGGTCTGCTTGCCATCATTGTGTGTTTTAATTGTGATTAAAAGATGATTTGAGGCTAAATATAGTAGGTGGCGGGATAAGATGTAGGTCTATAGTGTTGATTAACGAGGCACCGGAGTAGCGTAGGCCTGCGTTTTTCTTGCTGAGACCGGTAGACGAACGTTGAAGGGGTTGAACAAGCTTGCTCTGTGCAGTCGACGAAAGGAGAACGGGTAAAACAATCTTGTTTTACCCGTTCGACGAAAGGGTGAATGGCTTGAGCAGGCTTGTTTAATACGGGCGACAAAAGGAGAATGGGTAAAACAAGCTTGTTTAATGCAGTCGGAGAATGGGGAATGGTCTGAGCAGCGTTGTTTAATGCGGTCGGAGAAAGACGACCGGTATTTTGACCAATCTACTGTGCCTTTACCGGTCGTTTAGGGGAATAAACACCTGATATTGCTTCCATTTCTACTCCCTGCGGATGAATAGCTGGCTGTGGCTGCTGCCGTCTTTGAGCTGAAGGCGCAGCATGTATGTGCCTGCGGGGAGGGCTTTGAGCGAAAGGCGGGCGGGATTGGCGCTTACGGGAGCTTGCTGCGCCAGGCGGCCCTGCATATCATATACAGATGCGGCGGTGACGGCGTGGAGGATGTCGTCTATCATCAGCGCGTCGGTGGCGGGGTTGGGGTAGATGCGGAAGCGGTCGCGGATAGCGAAGGGCGCGGCCTCATGCACATCCAGCATCCCGAGGCTGTCTATGTGAAACAGGAAGTTGCCTTTGCGGCTGGTATCGTTGGGTGCAGCGACATCATAATATGCGCCTGTAACAACCGCACCATTGCGTGTCAGGGACGCGGTAACATAATGCAGTGAAGCACAGGTGTTGCTGAGCGGAGTCAGGAATTTTTGCCAAGGGTGTTGAAGATTGGTATCTGCGGAGACTATGCTGACGTAATTCTGCGGATCAAAGCACCCGTGGGTCCGGCTTTATTTGCGTTGGCGTAGTAGAGCCGATGGTCGTTGTAGTTGTAAGACAGCGCATGCAAGCTTGGAGATGCTGTAAAGGCATCTGCCGAGTCCGGGCCGAGATAAAGAATCGCGGTATCTACGGCATATCGTGACGCTGCCGATAGTTTCGCCAGAGATGTGAACTGATTGCCCCTAACATAAACAAACCCTTGAAACCTGAATTCGCCGCCTGCTATGACAGAGCCAGTGGGCAAAACAAGAAAATTTGGGAAACGCGGCTGGAAGCTGCCCTGCCTCCCACCGGCGCTAAAAAATAAGGTTGGCTTGAATTGAAAGGTGTCTAAACTGTTTGCATTGGAATCCAGCAACACGAATCCATTACCGCCGTTTCCTGAGTAGATTATCCCGTTCCCCGAGGCAAGGACTCTATTATTGGTTGCAGGCTGTAATTCATAGAGCGACGACGACGTACCCGGAAAAATATAGCTGGTGAGCCCGATGGCTTTGTCTTGAAGAGTCACGCCTTGCAGATCTGTTACAACACAGCTTGCACGCTATCTTTTATTAACACTGTCGCCTTCGGTATAGCCGATAAACAAGCGATTTCCTTGCAGACAGAAACTTTGAAGGCTGCAAGTGCCATAAGTCGTGTCTGGGCCAAAATATGGAGCAAGCTTTACAAGGCGGGGTGGTAGAATGAGGTTCAGATTCGTGTCAACTGCCATTACGACTAAGCCCATACGCGACAAACTGCCGGTTGTCGGATTTAAATAAAACCTGTTCAGCGCATAGTAAATCTTATCCCCGGCCGGAGAAGTTGCACATAGTCCGCTGCCGATAAGAACGCTGTCCGTTTGTGTTGTATCACCGCCTAATGCAACCGTTTTGACGATACTCTTTGTAGCGTAGTTGTATTTACTGACATAGTATGAACGAGGTACGTGCCCGCTTAGAGGCGAGCGGCTACCCTTTGTCGCGCAGAAAAGATAGTAGTGACCATTGATGTCATTCGTGGTAGTTGTGTAGGCCTCTTTAAGATTAATTAAAGGCCACTCGTTTTGCTGTGCTTTAGCGGCATAAATGCTTAAAAAAGAGAGTAGGCAGATGATATATTTCATGGGCCTGTGTAGAATTTGTAAAAATGAAACTGCCTGCACAATGTTAGCCATTTATCCCGCACTGGCGCGAGCATGCCGCGCGGCATTTGTGCAGAAGGGTGCTCGTGCCTATGAGCTACGCACGAGCACGCCGCGCGCCGGGCTGTGCTGCATGCTCGCGCGAGTGGGGGCAGCATGTATGTGCCTGCCTAATTGACGGTTTGCGTGCATAGGGACTACGGTTAGTTCCCGGAATTTTGACGTGTAATGTCTCTTATTATCAACAAAACAGCAATAGGCAGAACTACCATAAAGCCAATAGGAATCCAATAATATTCAAATTGGATTGTGAAGTCGTACAGCGTCATACTGACAAGTTAGTTAGCCGCATTGAAAGAATAAACAGCAGCACAGAATTCGCCGCACTGGAGCGAGCATGCCGCGCAGCATTTGTGCAGAAGGGTGCTCGTGCCTATGAGCTGCGCACGAGCACGCCGCGCGCCGGGCTGTGCTGCATGCTCGCGCGAGTGGGGCACCTGAAAAGCCCGATAGACTGACAGCCGATGAAACGTGCGACGCAAGGGACGATTGGAAGCGAACGGAACGCTGGTACCATAAAAGTACCCGATCTGGTTCCCGTTCCCGCTCCCGTCATGCCGAACTTGTTTCGGCAGCTATGGGGCAGCGCTTACGTGCACAATAGGCCCCGAAACGAGTTCGGGGGGACGGGGGCGGGGTGAACAAAAAACGGCTGCCTTCCGGCAGCCGTTGCTCTTTTGCGTTTGTCTGCGTTACCGTATCAAGGTCACGTCGCCCTTATACTCTACGCGGTTACCGTCTTTATTGCCGCAGTCAAACTTTACATCGTAGAAGTACACATCCATGTCGGCGGGCTTGCCGTGGTAGGTGCCGTCCCAGCCCACGTCGGCCTGGTAACTTACGAATACGCGCTCGCCGTAGCGGTTGTAGATGGAGAAGTTGAGGTTGTGTACATCACCCTTCCAGCGGAGGCGGTAGATGTCGTTTTTGCCGTCGCCGTTCGGCGTGAAGGCATCTGGCAGGAATGGCTTGCAGCAGTTGTCGTAGCCTACTACCGCTAAGGCAGAGTCGGCGCAGAGGTTAGCATCCACCACATTCACCCAATAAGCGCCGTTGCCTACGCCGTTGATGATGTCGGTGTTCTGGCCCGTGCTCCACATGTAGGCATAAGGCATGGTGCCGCCTTTGACGAATACGCCGGCGGAGCCGTTGTTGTCCGGGCCTTCGCAGTCGTTAGGGGTGGCGCTTGCCTGCACGATGAGCGGGTCGGGCTCGCTCATGTTGATGGTGGTGTCCTTGCGGCATCCCTTTGCGTCAGTGATCTGGAAGGTATAGATGCCCTTGCGCAGGGTGTCAAACACGCCGGTGTTGTTGGTCAGGCTTGGCTTGATGATGTGGTAGGTGAGCGGGGTGACGCCGCCGGTGGCGTTGAGGTCTATGATACCGTTGTTGAAACCGTAGCAGGTAGGCGGCGTCACCTCGGGGGTGCCGAGGGCAATGTGCGGGTAACCGGTGAGGGTGATGGTGGTGTCGTAAAGGCAGCTGTTGCTGTCGCGGACGTGGAAGACATAGATGCCCTCGCCCAGCCCGCCGTAGATGTTGACGGTCTTAAAGGGATCGCTGTCCATAGCGAAGACGTATTGCGGCGTGCCGCCGAATGCCGCTATCGTGATGGATCCGTCCTTCATGCCCTCGCAGGTAGGCTGCGCAATGCCGGGAACGGTGAAGTGCAGCTGCGGCGGCTGGTTGAAGCGGAGGATGGTGTCTTTCACACAGCCGTTGGCATCCTGGATGTGGATGGTATGGTTGCCGGCGTTGATGCCGGTAACGGGGATGAGGCTGGTATAAGGCGTGCCGTCAAAGGCATATTGATAGGGAGGCGTGCCGCCGGACGCATAGACGCGGGTGGTGCCGGAGTTGTCGCCGTAGCAAAGCAGATCAGTCTTGAAGATGGAGTCAATGACGATGGCCGGCGGCTGCGTGACGGTGACGATGGTATCATGAATGCAGCCGTTAGCGTCCTTGGTATGGATGGTGTAGTTGCCGATGCCAAGGTTGGAGAAGGTGCCGGTGGTGTTGTAAGCGCCGGCGCCTTGCGCGTAGGTATAGTTGGGGGTGCCGCCGAGCCCTGCCATCTGGATGCTTCCGTCTTTGCCCCCAAAGCACTTAGGCTGGGTAACGGTGGCCTGCGGCACAATGACCGGCGGCTGCGTGATGGCGAGCGCGGTATCGAGGATACAGCCGTTGGCGTCCTTTACATGCAGGGTATGGTTGCCGGCAGGGAGGTTGTTGATGGGGTTGGTGGTGGCGTAGGCCGCGGCATTGATGGCAAAGGTGTAGGTCGGGTCGCCGCCGAAAGGTGTGACGCTGACAGCACCATTGGTGCCGCCATAGCAGGTGACGTTGGTGACGGTATAGTTGGCATGGACAAATACAGAGTCCTGCACGCCGATGGTGGTATCGTGGATGCAGCCGTTGGCGTCCTTGGTATGGAAGATGTAGATGCCGGAAGCGAGATTGTTGAATACGTTGGACGCGCCGTAAGCGCCGGTGTTCACAGCATAGGTGTAGCCCGGCGTACCGCCGCTGGAGTAGATGGTCACTGCGCCATTGACAAGCGGCGTGCAGCGGGGCCGCTTCACCGCAGCATTGCTGATGATGGCATTAGGCTCCGACAGGGTGATGTTGCTATCCACGGTGCAGCCGTTTGCATCTTTAAGGTGAAGGGCATAGCTGCCGGCAGTCAGATTCAGGAAGGTGCCTGAAGGCCCGAAAGCGCCGGTATTAATGGCGAACGAGTAAGGCAGCGTGCCGCCTGTGCCGGTGATGATGATCTTGCCATCGGTACCGAGGTTACAAAGCGGTTGTGTGGATGTATAGCCCATCGCAAGCACCGCGGGCTGGGTGATGGTGATGATTGTATCCTTTGTACAGCCATTCGCGTCCTTCAGGTGAATGATGTAGGTGCCGATGGCGAAGCCGGTCAGCACATTGGACGAGCCAAACGGATTGCTGCCGTAGCCATACTGGTAAGGAGCGGTGCCGCCGGTAGCGGTAATGGTGACCTGGCCGGTATTGCCGCCATTACAAAGCACATTCTGCACAGCAAGTGTAAAGGCAAGCTTGGCAGGCTGCGTGAAGTTGATGATGCTGTCCTTCTGGCAACCGTTAGCGTCGCGCACGTGAAGCGTATCTATGCGGCCGCCGAGGTTTGTGTAGCTGCCGCTGCTGGTGTAGCTGCCGCCGTTCAGCGCATAGGTATATGGCCCAACGCCGCCGGAGCCGGTAATGACCAGAGATCCATTGGTGTCGCCATTACAAAGCGGCGCGACGAAGGTGTAGGTCAATGTCAGCTTCGTAGGCTCCGTAATGATGATCGCGGTGTCTTTCACGCAGCTGTTGCTGTCCTTCAGGTGAATGACGTGGGAGCCTGCATAGAGACCTGTCAGCACATTGCTGCTGCCAAAGGCTCTGGCATCGTAAGCATAGGTGTATGGCGTGGTGCCTCCGGTCGCAGTCACCGTCACCCTGGCCGTGTCACCATTGCAAAGGATCGGCGTGATGGCAAGCGTCAGGCCCAGCGGAGCAGGCTGCGTGATGATGATGTTGCTGTCTTTCTGGCAACCGTTCGCATCTTTTACGTGGAGCGTGTAAGCCCCGGCCTGCAGGCTGCCGAAGACGCCGGAAGCAGTATAGGGACTGGTATTAAGCGAGTAGGTGTAAGGAGCAACACCGCCGGTGCCCGTTACACTGATCGCGCCGTTCGGATCATTGTTGCAAAGCGGGGTGGTAATGGTATAGTTGAGCGAGAGCAGTGTTGGCTGGGTAATGGTCAGGACAGAGTCTTTGATGCAGCCATTGGCGTCCTTCACATGCACGGTGTGGGTGCCGGCAGCCAGGCCGCTCAGAATGTTGGAGGAAGAATAGAGGCCTGCATTCACCGCATAGGTGTATGGCGCAATGCCTCCGCCGGCAGTCACGGTCACAGAGCCTGTGGTGCCGCCGTTGCACTTCACATTTACCACAACTACAGAAAGGGTAACCGGCGTAGGCTGGCCAAGCGTGATGATGCTATCCCTGGTACAGCCATTGGCGTCCTTCACATGCAGGGTATCTGCTCCGGCACTCAGACCGCCGAATGTGCCCGAGCTACCAAATGCGCCACTATTCAATGCAAACTGATACGCAGTGGTGCCGCCGATGCCTGCAATAGTAATACTGCCGTTGGCCCCGCCATTGCAAAGCGGCTGGGTTGCGGTGAAGCTTAGGTTGAGCTTGGTGGGCTGGCTAATGTTGAACGCAGTATCCTTCAGACAACCGTTGGCATCTTTGATGTGTGCTACGTAGCTGCCTGCCGTGAGGCCGCTATAGGTATTGGTGCTGCTGAACGCTCCTGTTCCCAGCGCGTACTGATATGGCGTAGTGCCGCCGCTGGCCGTAATGATAACCGACCCGGTAGTGTTGCCGTTGCACAAGACATTGGTCACCGCCAGCGTTACGCCAAGAATGGCAGGCTGACCGAGCGTAATGGTGCTGTCCTTCGTGCAGCCGTTGCCGTCTTTCAGGTGAAGCACATAGGTGCCTGCGACAAGCCCTGTGTAAGCCGGCGATGTGCTGAATGAAGAGGAGTTAAGTGAAAACTGGTAAGAGCCGGAGCCGCCGCTTGCTGTGATAGTGATAGAGCCGTTGGCATCGCCGTTACAAAGTGGCTGGAGAGAAGTATAGCCAATCAGCAGTTTCGTGGGCTCGGTGATTGTGATGTTGGTGTCTTTGATACAGCCGTTTGCGTCTTTCAGGTGAATGACGTGCAGGCCGGCATTAAGGCCGGACAACAGGTTGGAGCTTCCGTAAGGATTGCCGTCATAGCCATAGGTGTAAGGGGTTACACCGCCTGCGCCAATTATCGTTACGGAGCCGCTGCTGCCGCCATTGCAGAGCACGTCGGTCTTGCTGGCGGTAAGCGTGAGCGCTACCGGCTGTCCAAGGGTGATGATGCTATCCTTGCTGCAACCATTGGCGTCCTTGATGTGCAGAGTGTCCGCGCCGGCGCTGAGGCCGTTAAATGTGCCCGAGCTACCGAATGCGCCGCCATTCAGCGCAAACTGGTAAGCGGTAGTGCCGCCAATGCCCACAATCGTAATGCTGCCATTACTGCCGCCGCTGCAAAGCGGCTGCGTGGTTGTGAAGCTAAGGTTCAGCTTGGCCGGCTGCGTGATGCTGATCGTTGAATCTTTCAGACATCCGTTCGCGTCCTTCAGGTGTACGATGTGCAGGCCGGCGTTAAGGCCGGTAAATGAGGTGGCGCCGCCAAATGCGTTCGCGTCTATCGCATACTGATAGGCAGGAGTGCCGCCGGAAGCGGTCATGCTCACGCTGCCTGTATTGCCGCCGTTGCAGAGCACATTGGAGATGGCCAGTGTAAAGGCGAGCGCACCAGGCTGGCCGAGGGTGATGTTGCTGTCAACCGTACAGCCATTGGCATCCTTAATGTGCAGCACATAAGCGCCTGCCGACAGGCCGGTATAGTTTGTTGTGGCGCTAAAGGCGCTGGAATTTAATGAGTACAGGTAAGCAGGAGTGCCGCCGCTGGCGCTGATGGCGATGGAGCCATTGGCGTCGCCGTTGCACAGTGGCTGTACGGAGGTGTAGCCCATCAGCAGCTTCGTGGGCTGGGTAATCGTGATGTTGGTGTCTTTGATGCAGCCGTTCACGTCCTTCAGGTGAATGACGTGCAGGCCGGCATTAAGGCCGGTGAGGATATTGCTGCTTCCAAAGGCATTGCCATCGTAGGCATAGCTGTAAGCCGGTACGCCGCCCGCGCCTATAACGGTAACAGTGCCGGTGCTGCCGCCAAAGCATAATACGTTGGTAGCTGTGGCTGTAAGCGTCAGGGCTGCGGGCTGGATAAGTGTCACGATGCTGTCTTTGGAACAGCCGTTAGCGTCCTTAATGTGCAGGGTATCCATCCCGGCGCCCAGGCCGGTAAAGGTCGCGGTGCCGCCAAACGCTCCGCCGTTCAGGGCATACTGGTAAGGGGTGGTGCCGCCTATGCCGACAATGGTGATCAGGCCGTTGGCATTGCCGTTGCAAAGTGGCAAGGTGGTGCTGTAGGTCATATTCAGCTTGGCCGGCTGGGTCACGCTGACTGTAGAATCTTTGATACATCCGTTCGCATCTTTCAGGTGCACGGTGTGCAGGCCCGCAGTCAGGCCGCTCAGCACATTGCCGGCGCTGAATGCATTTGCATCTATCGCGTACTGATAGGCGGGCGTGCCGCCGCCGGCAGCAACAGTTATAGAGCCGCTGCTGCCACCGTTACAAAGCACATTAGAGATAGCCAGGCTGAACGATAGGGCCGCCGGTTCACCAAGTACGATAGTGCTGTCTTTAGTACAGCCGTTGGCATCCTTAATGTGCAGGTTGTAAGTGCCTGCGGACAGACCATTGTAAACGGTCGTAGCGGAAAACGCACTTGAATTGAGCGAATAGAGATAGGCAGGCGTGCCGCCGCTGCCGCTTATGGTGATAGAACCATTAAAATCACCGTTGCAAAGCGGCTGAACAGAGGTGTACCCAATCAGGAGCTTCGTGGGCTCCGTGATGTTGATGTTGGTGTCTTTAATACATCCGTTGGCATCTTTCAGGTGTACAGTATGGATGCCCGCGTTCATGCCGGTAAGCAGATTAGAGCTTGTGTAGGCATTGGCGTCGTATCCGTATGTATAGCCGGGTGTGCCGCCGCTGGCAGTAATAGTTACCGTACCAGTGCTGCCGCCATTACAAAGCACATTTGTCTTTACAACTGTGAACGCCAGGGGCGTAGGCTGTGTAATTGTGACCGTAGTATCTGAGATGCAGTTATTAAGATCCTTTACGTGGAATGTATAGGTGCCGGCTGTAAGGCCGGTAAATGCGCCTGATGCTCCATAGCTGCCGCTGCCATTCGCAAAAGTGTAGCCGGGCGTGCCGCCCGTCGCTCCGATTGTTACAGCGCCGGTGGCCGCGCCATTGCAAAGCACATTTGTTACGCTGGCCGACGGCACCAGAAGGGTAGGCTGCGTTATTGTAAGGTTCGTGTCCTTAATACAGCCGTTGACGTCCCTGATGTGCAGCACATAAGCGGCATTTGCCAGAGGGGTGAATGAACCACTGCTGCCGTAAGCGCCGCTGCCAAGCGCATAAGTATAAGCAGACTGGCCACCGGCGCCTGTTACCGTGATGCTGCCGTTATTCTGCCCGAAGCAGACAACATTGGTCAGCGTTACGTTTCCGGAGATAGTAAGTGAGTCAGTTATAGTAAGGGTCGTATCGGTGATACATCCATGGCCGTCTTTTACATGAAATGTATAGCTGCCAGCCGCCAGCGGAGTGAATACCCCCGAAGCGCCATAGCTGCCGCTTCCCTGGGCAAAGGTGTAGCCTGCTGTGCCGCCTGTGGCGCCGAGCGTCACCTTACCATCGCCGAGCGTTACACAGGTGCTTTTGCGGATAGCCGCAGAAGGCGCAAGGCGGGCAGGAGCAATCAGATTGATGCTGCTGTCCTTGATACAGCCGGCCACATCCTTCACATGCAGCACATGCGCACCGGCCGCCAGGCCGTTGATCGTTCCCGAAGCCTGGTAAGCAATGCCGTCAACAGAATAGGTGTAGCCCGGGGTGCCGCCGCTGCCGCTTAGGGTTACGGAACCGTCGGCCGTGTTGGAGCAATTCGGGCTCACGAAGGTCCAGCCGATAACGATGGGCGTTGGCTGTGTGATGGTGACGCTGCTGTCTTTAACACAGCCGTTCGCATCCTTTACATGCAGTGTGTAGGCACCGGCTGCAAGGCCGCTGAATGTAGCGACGCCCGAGTAAGCGCCGGAGCCGATGGCATATGTATAGCCGGGTGTGCCGCCGGAAGCGGCCACACTGATCACGCCGTTAGCGCCTCCGTTACAGGAAACGCTGGCCGTTATAGTCGGAACATTTATAACCGGCGTGGGCTGCGTAATAGTGATGGTGGTGTCAAAGAAACACTGTGCCGTGTCAAGTACATGCACCACATAAGTGCCCTGCGTGAGGCCGGTAAAGGTGTTGGACGGCCCGAAGCTGCCGCTGCCGATCGCATAGCTGTAGGGCGGGTATGCGCCGTTCGCATTGATCGTAATGGCGCCGTTCGCATTGCCAAAGCAAAGCGCATTGGTAACCGGCACAGTCGCCTGAATCCTGATCGAGTCCGGCAGAATGACCAGAGTATCTTTGATACAGCCAAGGCCGTTCTTTATATGTATCGTGTATGGACCAGAATAAAGCCCGTTAAACACGCCCGTAGTATTGTAGCTACCGGATCCGATTGCGTATGTATAAGGCGCCACGGTATTGTAGCCTGTAATGCTGACAGAACCGTTGGCAAAATGATTGCAAGGCGGCTTTGACAGCCCGACGGTTGCATACGTCTGGGCCGGATTAGCCAAGGTCAGATTCGTGTCCAGTACGCAGCTGTTGGTATCCTTAATGTGAACCGTGTAAGGCCCGGCGCTGAGCCCGGTGAAGGTGTTGGCGCTTGAAAAAGCGCCGCTGCCGATGGCATAACGGTATGGCGAAACTCCTCCGGTGCCGGTAGCGGCAATACTGCCATTGACGCCGCCAAAGCAGGTTGGCGGGGTATAGACGAAGGTGCCTGCCAGATTCCCGGGGTTTGCAATGGTGACGGTTGTGTCATACGCGCAGCCGATACCGCTTACGGTATGAATAAGGTAAGTTCCGGGAGCCAGGCTATCCGTTTGCGTTCCTGTGACAGCCGGAAAAAGATGAGACGTTGTTATGTTGGATACTGTAATGGCGTAAGGCGCATTGCCCGCGAAAGGCGTCAAGCTGTATTTACCCAGGGCTATGCAGGTAGCTGGGCTGGTGAGCGCATAACCCGGCTGCGGGTTGCCATAGACGGTAAGGGTATAGGCTACAGTCTGCTTGGAAGAAAGCGAGCAGCCGTCGTCGGTGAAGGTGATGAAGAAATTATATACGCCCGGCGTAGCGCCTGCCAGATTCCAGGTAAAGGTGCCTGTGGGGGTGTAACCATTGTTGCCGGAGATATTAAACGTTGCCCCTGCAGGCAGGCCCGCTACCTGAATATTGATGTGGTCGCCGTCCGCATCTGTGGGGTTTACATTAAAGGAAATAATGCCTGCCGACTTACACGCTGAGATAAAGGTGCTTCCTGAAGATCCGATGTTTGTGCTGGTGTTTGAAATAGACCCTGTTGGCGGGTTGTTGCTGCAGGTGCTGAGCACCACAAAGGTCATCTCCCGCATAGATGTACCGACAAGCACACCGTTTTTATACTCATTCACCTGGCCTACCACCAGCGACTGCTGCGCGCTTGTAGGCGTAAAGGAAATCTGGCCGTTGGAAGGGGTAAACGAGAAAGGACTTGCGGCAAGCGGTGCCGCAGCCGAGTACCCCGTGGTGTAGGTTACCGTTCCGGAAGGCGCGGTAAGGCCGGCCACCATGGCAAAGGACAAAGAGTCGCTATTGGGATCAACGGCGCCGGGGTTATAGTTCGCGGCTTTATTGACGCAAAAAAACGGGGTTGGTATGGTCGTGTAGTTAACAGAAGAGTTTGGCGCGGTGGCGTTATTCAGTTGCGCCTCAAGGGCCATGACGGAGCCGCTGTTGATATTGCCGATACTGTTGCTTCTGCCCGCGCTGCTTGAAGTAGGCGTGTTCGGCATATTGCCCGTAAACCGGAAACGCCAGGCCGTAGAGGTGCTGCCCAGATTGTAGGTGCCCTCGTATATATACCGCTTTACGCCGGGAATAGTGGACAACGGATTGCTGCAGACAGTGTTGGAGGCTTGCGAGGGACAGACAGGCGTTACTTCAAACCCGCCACCAATCTGGCTCAGGTATTGCGTGCTCTGAAGCACATTATTCTTATAAAGCTGTACTTCAGGAGTAGCGCCGTTCAGGTAAGGAAACGAGCTGCCGGCGCAGTCTCCATAAACCGTTAGCCGGATAGTATAGGTATTGGCGCTGACCCAGGTGTAGTTAAAATCCGCTCCGTATATGTGCGTAGCCTCCGCCCTGTGGCTAAGGAGCAGGGGCAGGATAAGCAGGACAATAAAGCGTAAACAGTTGCGTAGCGTGTGCTTCATAGACAATAACGACTAAAGACGCCCGGACTATACAAGGCATGGCGCCGGACGAAAATGTGAACGGTGATAAGACAGCCAAAAGCCAACTTGCGTTAAGCGGGCCCTCATATCCCCGTTTTTTGTGTGCTTCGCAAAGCTAAGCTTTGGCTTCAACACTTATATGTCATTGCTGCTGATGCGAGCGCTCCTTTTGCCGCATAATTGGCTCCTTAGGCCGCACGGAACTATCTGGCCTCCTAAATCGCCCTGAGATCTGCAAGACGAATTCACGCAATTCATGCCCGGTTCCTGAGCTTTCCAATTGGCATTTCAATGCCGGCAACTCATATTACATAACGCAATTTAATTCCGCACAAGCAATATCGCTAACTATTATTTTCAAAAAATCACGCCCGAATTTTAAACAAAATAAATAATACATAGTAACACTACATGATAACATTTGCTTCAGAATCAGCATTCTATTTTCGCGTGGCAGGGCGGCTCGGCTTCTAAAGCGGGCTAAGGTGAAAACCGGAGAAAAAGCTAGCTCAACTGCTTGGTGCAGCTTACAAAAGCCGCCGAAATACATACTTTTAGAAAGACCATACTAAACCAAGGAGGCACCGTTGGGAAATGACGCCATTATCAGGCAGTTGGAGGAAGAGTTAGCGGACACAAGATGGCACCTGGACGCCTCACAGCGCATCGCTCGCGTGGGCAGCTGGCAGGTCGTTATGAAAGATTTGGACACAGCGCCCGGATCCCACCGCTGGTCGGCTGAGACCTTTCGCATGCTTGGTTACGAGCCTGGTGAGGTACTTGCATCCAATGAGCTGTTTTTCAGCCACCTGCCTCCCGAGGAAATACCTATTGTGGAGCGCTCAATTCTGAACTCCGTCACCAATTGCGCTCCCTATGACATTGAGCACCATTTGATCCGGAAAGACGGATTGCGGCTTCTGGTGCGGGAGCGTGGAGAGGCCAAGTATCTGGATCTGCCCGGCGCCGGCCGCTGGGTGCAGCTTACCGGCACCGTTCAGGATATAAGCAGCCAGGCAAAGGCTGAAAATTATGAGGCCAGCCTGAAAAGTATTTTTGACAATACCCCACTCGCCTACATCCTGCTGGACGAAAATCTGAATGTCGCAGGCTTCAATAAAGCTGCGCTCATCAATGGCTCTGCGCTGCTCGGGGTAACGCTTTCTGAGGGGCAAAATGTGCTCAGTTTTACAGAGCCCGCGCGCCGTGCGGAGGTAAAAGAGCTTTACACCGCGGTCGTACATGGCAAAAAACACAGCTACGAGCATAAGTTCGGAGGAGATGTAAAGCCGGAATGGTGGTGCCAGATCAACTTATTTCCCGTGTGCCTTGACAAGAACAGGGTGATGGGCATGGCTATATCCATGGAAGATATAACTGAGCGAAAAAGGGCGGAAGAAACAATCAGAGGAGCAAGGGCCAAGTACCAGTCTTTCTTTAAAAACAGTCTGAATGCGCTGGTAATTACGAAGTATGAGGGGCCGATATTAGAGGCTAACCCCGCCGCGTGCGCGCTTTTTGGCATGACCGAGGAAGAAATATGCATGGTGCCGCCACATTCGCTGCTGGATACATCTAACCCTGACTTTACCCGTTTACTTGATGAGCGTCGCCGCCTCGGCAAGGCACATGGCGAGCTGGAATTTATCCGCAAAGACGGCAGCCGGTTTGCGGGGCTTATCACTTCTGTGGTATATACGGACGCCGATGGCGAGAAACGCACCAGCATTACCGTACAGGATATCACAGAGCAGAAAGCAGCCAAAGAGAAGCTGATCCAGAATGCCTTTGAGCTGCGTCGGATTATGGACCAGCTCAGCACATTTCGCGAAGAAGAACGCACGGCAATAGCCCGGGAAATTCATGATGAGCTTGGCCAGCAGCTTTCTACTGTAAAGATGGGCGTGTACCGCGCATCTGCCCGGCTGCAGGAGCGGGGGCTTGATGATGAGATTACCGGCAGGCTGCTTGGCGAGATAGATGAGGCCATCAAATCCGTGCGGCGCATTTCATCCAATCTACGGCCTATTATACTGGACTATGAGGGACTTACGGCTGCGCTCAAATGGTATGCTTCCGGGTTTGAGAAGCTCCACAGTATCCCCGTAAGTATGAATATGGATATGCCGCATGAAGTAGCGGATAAGAAAATATCCATGACCCTTTTTCGCATATTGCAGGAGACGTTTACTAATATAATCCGTCATGCCGGCGCCACACAGATATCCGTTGATATGCGGCTACGGGAAGGCATTATTTCACTCACCATCATTGACAACGGTGTCGGTATTGATGCCGGCCTGGCTAAAGAGAAGAGAACGTTTGGCCTGGTGAGCATGAAAGAGCGGACGGCACTTGTGAACGGCGAATATTCTATTGAAAGGTATCTGCCCCGCGGCACTATCACGAAAGTCCGGGTGCCCTACCCTGCCTGTATAGCTTAGCTTTCTTCTTCAAAATAAATCTTGTAGTAGTTAAGGCCGGTATCCGCGTCATAGCCGCGCTCAATGCGCTCGCGGGCACCGTGAACGTACACATGAAAGTTTTTATCCAACTTTAGCACGCTCTTCATAATCCGGGCGTTCTTCTTTACCGCCGCGCCGGAGATTTCAAAGTCTGACTCAAACTTAAGGTCACGCTCATCGGTATAGCGCTCCTCGTACCGGCGGAAGGAATTAATAAGCTCCCCGTCGCCAAAAACCTGCTGCTCAAACTCATGTTTCTGAAACTGCTCTTTCTTCCTGAAGTAGCCGGCCGACTTATTCAGCATATCAATCTGCTGTACCCGCTCCACCTCATATTCAGCCGGTATCTGCTGCACAATAAATTCCTTAGACATCCGGATATAGTCTTCGGTAGCATGGTAATCGTCGGCCGCAGCGCGCACTTTTAAGAAGGTGTCTTTCCAGAACTGCGCCTCGCCGCCTTTAGCGGTCCGGTCAATTACGTGAACAACGTAGCCCTCTTCCGCCGCTATGTTGAAAATGATGCAGCCCTTATCCATTTTATCAGGATTAATGCCCTCATCCGGCTGGAAATGGTAGGCGCCGCCCGCCTCTTCCAGCTTCAGAAACCGGCTTTTAGTCTCGGTCTTATAAATGCCCACCGCGTCCGCCATCCGGCCATTCACGGGGCATCCTCCGAAAAAAGCTACGTGCAGCTCCCCGCTTTTTATCTGCGGCAATGTGGTAATGTCGTATAGATGACGGGCAAGGTTAGCCGACTGCCGCAGCAGGCTGCCGGGCTCCTCAAAAATAGCCGCCACAAACTGCGACACCTCGTTAAGCTTCAAATCAACCGGATGCCAGAGATTATAAGATGCCGCTTCTCTGAACGGCGACAGAAAGTATTGCAGCAACATCTGCCGGAGCTCTTCACTTTCCACGCTTATCTCCTGGCCGGAAAGCTGCAGCGCATCACCCGCAGCGCTATTGCCTACGTAGTGCGTTGCGAGGCCTTTGAGTTGAATATCAGTGAGTGAGAGCATCTGTAAGCGGATAAGCTCTGCAAAATACCGAAAGCGGCGCTGCTATCCCGCGTTGAGAGCTCCGGGCCTACAGTGCCGAGAGGCAACTAATACGCGCAAGAACAATTATCATTCTGAAAAGAATAATTGAGTACATAATGCTACTTTTATCAGGTTGCCATCACTCAAATACAAAAATTTCGCGCATCATGTTATTGAAAAAATACTTTTCGCTGATATTGCTGCTTATCCCTTTTACCGCTTTTTGCCAGACGGCAGATACGGATGCTTATAAAGCAGCCTTCCCGGTGGTCTCGTTTCAGGCCAACAGCCGCAGCTTTACCGACGCCACTGCCAAAAATCTTACGGAGATCGCAAACGAGATCAAGATGCACCCGTCCGACCGGATCGTGATTGCGGGTAGTGCCGGCGGCACCAAATACGATGAGCAGCTTGCGTGGGAGCACATAGATGCAGTGATTGTGTATATGTCTGAGCAGCAGCAGATTCCCCGCAACAGCTTTATTATTAAGCTGGATGGCGGCTCGCTGGCAAATACGGTTAACCTTCACATAGCCAGTGCCAACGAAAGCGGGCCAAGCAGCGTACCGGAGCCTCATCCGGGCATTTTTCACGACGAGGCTTCGCGCACGAGGCGATAGAGCCGCTACTACAGGCGCTGTGAAGTTTACATTTACGCTTTGCTGCCATGACGCGCCTCCTTATTTTACTGCTACTTGTGCTCCCGATCTGCGGCAGCGCGCAAAAAAAGCAGGGACAGGCGCGGCTGGATTCCCTGCTGGCAGAAGCAGCCTCGGTAAGGGAAGACACCAATGGGGTAAAGCTTCTCGTCAACCTCTCATACGCCTACTGTAACACCAATCCCGATGAGGGCTTAAAACATGCGGCCCACGCGCTAGCTATTGCCAAAACGATACACTGGCGGCCGGGCGAGGCGCTCGCCTTCAATGAGCTGGGCAACAACTACAGAGGTAAAAGCGCCTATCCGGAAGCCCTGGATTATTTTTTTAAAGCGCTGCGCATCGATGAAGAAGCCGGGGCTATTCAGGCAGCCGGCATGGTATCCGCCAACATCGGTACGGTCTATTACTTCCGCAAGGCGTATCCCAGGGCGCTGGAGTACTATTTCAAAAGCGCGAAGGCGGCTGATATTGTCGGAGACAAATCAGATCAGCAGCTAGCCGCCGGCAATATCGGGATGGTATATTACAGCCTGGAGCAGTACACCGAGGCGCTCAGGTACATGGAGCGTTCGCTCCGCCTGGCGGAGGAGCTGGATAATAAGCGCGGTATCATTAACCAGCTGAGCAACATAGCCAATATATACGCGGATCTGAAAGACAATAGTACCGCGCTTCGCTATTCATTTAAAGCGCTGCGGATCGCCGAGGGCATTGGGGATATGCAGATAACTGCCGCCAATGAGGGCAATATCGGCTTTACCTACCTGGACATCGCTAAAGACGCGACCCCGCCCGACCCGGATAGCCTGGTGCCTGCGGGAAGTAAGGCAAATCTTTCCCGGGCATTGGCATATATGCTTCGCAGCATAGAGCATTGCCGGCTGGTGCGCAACAATGAAGGCCTTATTGAGCTGCTGGCTGGCCTTGCCGAAGCCCGGTCGCTGCAAGGCGACTACAAAGGCGCACTTCAGGCGCACGAGCAATACACGGCACTCAAAGACTCCATTCACAATATGGAAAGCAGTGAGAAAATTGCCAACCTGGAGACGGCGCGCGCCGTGGAGCTAAAGGATAAAGACATTCAGATAGCGCAGCTTGCCGTTGCAAAAAAGCGCAATGAACGCTGGTTTTATATCGCAGGCATTGTGCTGCTGCTGGGCATTGTAGGCGTCATTGCCAGAGGCTACCAGCGGCAGCAGCGTTCCAACAGCCTGCTCTCAACTGAAAAGTCGCGCAGTGACGCCCTGCTACTAAACATCCTGCCGGCCGAGGTAGCCGAGGAGCTGAAAGAAAGCGGCGCGTCAGCCGCCCGTAATTACAGCGAGGTAAGTGTGCTGTTCACCGATTTCGTAAACTTTACCGGCACTTCCGAACGCCTGACGCCGCAGGAACTGGTGTCGGAACTAAACGTCTGCTTTACAGCCTTTGACACCATTATAGAAAAGGCCGGCCTGGAAAAAATAAAGACCATCGGAGATGCATACATGGCCGTGTGCGGGCTGCCGATAAATGATGAACAACATGCGGCGAAAGCTATAGAAGCCGCATTCGGCATCCGCGATTTCATCAGCGCGCGCAGAAGCGAGGGTAAAGCCTTTGAGATACGTATCGGCATCAGCAGCGGACCCGCAATTGCGGGAATCGTGGGCGTAAAGAAATTTGCCTACGACATATGGGGCGACACGGTAAACACAGCCGCGCGCATGGAACAGAATGGCCTGTCCGGCCGCATCAACATCTCGCGAAGCACCTTTGAGCTGGTGAAAGACCGCTACGCCTGCGAATACCGGGGCAAGGTCGCGGCCAAAAACAAAGGGGAGATCGATATGTACTTTGTAACAGGCCCTGCGACTATGCAGACTTAGAGAAAGCCCGCGCACCACTCCGCCGCCAGATCGCGTATGCGGATGCCATTAACGCCACTCCGGCGTAGCGCCATCAGCGAGCTGCTGCCGGCACTTTTAGAAAGCTTCGCGCCACTATTGTCCGTCAGTAAAGGGTGATGATAAAACATTGCTTCGCGGAAAGCGTTCAGACCGGAGATTTCCGCGAGATAAAGCTGCGCGCCGGTGCTCGTCAGCAAATCTTCACCCCGCACAATCGCATTGATGCCGTATGCCACATCATCGCAAAGCGAGGCCACATGATAAGCCGGCAAGCCATCGCGGCGGCGGATGATGAAGTGGCGCTGCGCGTCCCAAAGCTCCATTGTTTGGCGGCCCATAATGCCGTCCTGAAAATGGACGCTGCTTTCGCGCGGCGTGTATATGCGCCAGGCCACATCGGGCGTGTCTAAGGGAAGGTTTTTTTGCAAACACGCGCCGGTGTATTGACCATCTTCATTGTTCTGCTGTAAGTCCTTGCGGGAGCATTCGCAGGCGAAGACAAGGCCGGCTTCTGCCAGCCGCCGCAGTACTTCATTGTATTGTGAAAGTCGGTTGTGTTGCGAAAAATGTTTTTGCTGTTCAGCGGCATGTTTAGGCCCTTCATCCGGCTCAATGCCGAGCCAGACCAGGCTTTCAAATATGTCCTGCACATACTCCGGCCGCACGCGCGGGCTGTCCAAATCATCAATGCGCAAGCGAAGTAAACCGCCTCCTTTTCGTAAAATCGCCTCCGTGAGCAGGAAGTTGTAAGCATTCCCGATGTGCAGGTAGCCGCTGGGTGTGGGCGCTATGCGGGAACGAAGCATTTGAGTGGACAATTTGCAATCGGCAATTTGCAGTTTAAAGCCGAAAGGCCAATTCTACCCCGCCGGCAGCATGATTCAGGCCAGTCCCAAACTCCTTTGTAACATACCGCGCATACCCGCTCAGCCATACGCCGTGATACGCGAACCGCACGCCGCCATCAAAGCGAAATATAGTCCGCAGCATCTCCTTACTGCTGATGACGTAAGGGCTGTTATCCGTAAACAAACCGCCTTGCAGCGTAGCATCATATCCGATAAACTCAAACTGCGGATGAACGTACAGACAAGCATGCGGCCTTTCCGCTCGACCGCTTTGCCGGAACGGATTGTCAAACAGCCCCGCCATCAGCACGCCGCCGATGCCTGCTTTAATACTGTAAGAACCCGCCCGCGCCATACCGGTTGCGGTAAGTAGAAAGCGCCTTCGGCCAAACAATGCGCGTTCATAATCTACCTCATAATTCAGAACAAGCGCATTGCCCACCTGATGCTTCCAGCCCTTCGGGTCGGCATTACCGGTTTGGCGGTGGATGTATGCCTGAATCTCATAACCACCAGCGGCAGGCCCCATTAACCCAAGTGTCAGCGTGGAAATGATGCGCTCCCGCTTCGCTTCATTGATGGAAACGGAGAATGCTTTTAGGTAAGCCATCCCGGCAAAAGGCCGGTCACCATAAAGGATGTTGTCGGCAAAAATGGAAGTAGGCGTGTAGCCGGCGCTTTCCAAACCAAGCCCGAAACGCGTGCTGTCTCTTTTACGGTGCAGTAGTATGTGTCGCGTAGGCAGCTTGCTGATGCCGGGGCTTACCAATTCAAAATGTACACCTTGGGTGAAGTAGTAATCCGTGCCGAAGGCGAAGTCGTTTTCGTAGTTGAGGCGGAAGTATTTCTGCGCGGCGATATTGCGGTAGCTCCAGCCATTTTGGATTTCCTGCGCAGTCGCTTCTTTCGCAAAGCAAAGCAGGAGCGCAAAAACCAAGAGCCGATAGCGATGGAGCATGGGTTTTCTAAAGACAACAAAGTACGCTAAAGCATTGCTGAAGCGCCCAAACACACTACTTATAATTCAGCGACTTTGTCATTCCCGCAGGAGATCTCTGCTCGCAGCATTGTGAGCTAAAGCATCTGTGAGATTCTCTGTGGGAATGACAAAGTTTGAGCGTGCAGCCTAAGCATAGGCGCGCAGTTAAATCTGGTCAGCCCGGCTGCGCCGTACCGACCGAATTGTTACAGGCTCTCCAACTGCAGCTTGTGCTGGATTTCCTGCACCTGCTCCTTGTAGCTTGTATCAGTATCCATCAGATTCTCCACAGTCTGGCAGGAGTGGATAACCGTAGTATGGTCAAAGCCGCCGAAGTGCTGTCCAATGTTCTTTAGCGAGGACTTGGTAAACTTTTTCGCTAGATACATCGTTATCTGCCGTGCCTGCACGACTTCGCGGCGGCGCGTCTTCGCCAGCAGGCGGTCGTACGGCATGGAGAAGTATTCTGCTACTAGCTTCTGGATGTTTTCAATCGTCACCTCACGCGCGGAGGTCTTCACGAAATTTTTCATCACGCGGCGCGCCAGCTCTATGTCAATCTCCTTCTTATTAAGTGTGCTTTGTGCAAGGATGGCGATGAGTGCGCCTTCCAGCTCCCGCACGTTCGTCTGCACGTTGTATGCGATGTATTCCACCACATCGTCCGGCATTTCCAGCCCTTCGTGCGCCATTTTCAGGCGCAGGATGGATTGGCGCGTCTCAAACTCGGGTATCTGAATATCGGCATTCAATCCCCACCGAAAACGGCTGAGCAAACGCTCCTGCATTCCCTGCAAATCCTTCGGCGCGGTATCCGAAGTCAGGATGATTTGCTTGCCGCTCTGATGCAGGTGGTTGAAGATGGCAAAGAATACGTCCTGCGTCTTCACAGCCGGAACCATAAACTGCACGTCATCCACAATCAGCACGTCAATGAGCTGGTAGAAGTGAATGAAATCATTCACTTCGCCATTGCGCGAGTGGTCAATAAACTGGTTGATGAACTTCTCCGCGCTCACATACAGCACGCTCTTGCCGGGATGGTGCTGGCGCACTTCGTTGCCGATGGCTTGCGCGAGGTGCGTCTTGCCGCAGCCAACGCTGCCAAAAATCACCAGTGGATTAAAAGCAGTCGTGCCCGGCTTCTGCGCCACATGCAATCCGGCACTGCGCGCCACGCGATTGCTGTCTCCTTCTATGAAATTCTCAAACGTATAAGAGGGGTTCAGTTGCGGGTCAATGGACACGCGCTTGAGGCCCGGAATAGAGTAGGGATTCTTTATCTGAAAAGGGTCTTTTACATGCTGCGGCAGGTCTATCAGATTGTTGTCGTTCCCAAGCTTCGGCTGTGTGCTCGCCGGCATCTTCATGCTCGCCGGATTGTTGTGCCCGCGGCCCTCCATCATGATGCGGTACTCTAAGCGACCGTCCTTGCCCAGCACCCGCTTAATCGTCTTGCCCAGCAGCTCCACATAGTGCTCTTCCAGCCATTCATAAAAGAACTGCGAAGGCACCTGAAGCGTAAGCGCGCCGCCCACCAGCGCCACTGCCTTAATCGGCTCAAACCACGTCTGATAAGTACGGTAGGCTACATTGTCTTTGATGATATCTAAACAGCGTTCCCAAGCTGCATCCCAGTCCTGGCGCGGTTCTTCGGGGGTTCTGTAGCTCTCACTCATGGGCGTTTATATATTGAAAGGCCGGGGCCTTGTTCCTTCTATTCCGTTCCAAAAGAGGCGACGATTCCGCAAGGCCGGATTCCCTTTTAAGAAAAAACCGGGCCATCTCAAAAACTTCCAGTCTGTCTATTGGCTGCGCTAGCTACCCCAAAATCAATCCCTTCTTGTCGCTCCTTTTTTGCTCCCTGCGGGGAAGAAAAATTTCCTTCAGGGGGTATAGACGAAGTTGCCCCCACGGTGTTGAAAAAAAAAATCCTCAACCTATTGTTTGTTTCGTAACAACCACAGTGTGGGCGTTCAGGGCAATGGCACTTCTTTTGCTATCCAGCGCGAAATCTATCCGGCCCAGCCGCAAACCGGCCCAGCCTACCTGATTGATTAAAACATCCTCGCCTTTCTTGTTTTTCATCACCGTCGGCTTCTCCAGAAAGGTATGCGTGTGCCCGCCGATGATGAGGTCTATGCCGGAAGTTTCCTTTGCCAGCACCTTGTCGCTCACCTTGCGATACTCGTAATCATAGCCGAGGTGCGAGAGGCAAATCACCAGGTCACAATGCTCCTTCTTTCGCAATTTGTCAACGGTGCT
The DNA here is from genome assembly GCA_965246765.1 of Chitinophagaceae bacterium. Lineage (GTDB taxonomy): Bacteria > Bacteroidota > Bacteroidia > Chitinophagales > Chitinophagaceae > UBA1952. The sequence goes on along the minus strand of CBDFFJ010000003.1, from coordinate 107,978 downwards.
TTGCGCAATCTGTATTGGCTCTAAATACTGTGTTGTTCCATAAGCATCATCCGGCACCAGCCCGCGTAGCTGAATCCCGAGGCCGAAGATGCCGACCTTGATGCCGCCTTTCTTAATGATGGTATAAGGCTGCGTCTTTCCTTCCAGCGCTGTGCCAGTAAAGTCATAGTTCGCCGTGAGGACAGGAAAATTTGCGTGCGGCAATTGCCGCGCAAAGCCTTCCACCCCTGCGTCAAAATCATGGTTGCCCATCGTGACAGCCTCATAGCCCATCATCGTCATCGCCTTCATCTCCGGCTCGCCTTTGTAGAGGTTGAAGTAAGGCGTGCCTTGAAAAATATCGCCTGCGTCTAACAGCAACACGTGCTCTTCTTCTTTGCGAATAGCAGCGATTAAGGCAGCACGAGCCGACACTCCGCCTTGGCCTGCCCACTTGCCGCCATCTTCCTCAAAAGGCTCCAGCCGACTATGCACATCATTCGTGTGCAGCACCGTCAGCTTCGCCGGCTTGCGCGGGCCAGCAAGGGCTTCGTATGGAAACCCACCTGCCATTAGAAGGCCGCCGCCAATCGCGCCTTTTATCAGAAATTCCCTTCTATTCAGCATAGGAAATGCGTTTGTCTAATGTCGGGTGAAGCGGTTTCCCGTCTTTCTCTAAGGCAGCCAGATATTCAATCATCGCATCGCGGATAAAAACGGTCGTATTGCGCTTAGAAAGGCGCTGGAGAAAGTCGCAATTATCGCCGCCGCGCGCTACGTAATCGGAGACGGCGATTTTATAGACGAGGGCATCCACTACATCCTTCCCGGCCAGCTTTACGTCAAGAGCTTTCTTGTCTTTTATAGAAAAGGTAATCCCGCTCACGGGCCAGCCTTTGCGTACCGCCATGGCATCGCAAAACTCTTTGATTGTCCTGCCGGGAATTTCCACGATGGTGAGCATGTTGTCAAAAGGCATCAGCTCATACATCTTTCCCCGCGTGATAGGGCCGGGCGCAATATAAGGGATACGTATGCCGCCGTAATTGCTCACCGCAGCCACCACCTTTCTATCCAGCTTCTGCGCAGCGGCTAGCGTTGCATCTGCCACGAAGTTGCCTAGCGTGCTTTCGGGTTGCGCTTTAGAAAGCGGGATATCGGTGCGGCCAATTATCACCTGCATCTGTGTGTCCACGCCGCGCTTGTAAGGCGCGAGAAAGGTGCCTATGGAGGAATCTGCAGCTTCGGTTTTGGCGATGATGTATTGCTGCTGTTTGTACTCCGTGACGTACAGCGGCTTCGGAACGCAGGCTGCGAAAAGCAGCAGTGGCAGAACCAGAAATTTTACTCGAAGGCGCATAGGAATAGTCGGAAAAATAAAGTTATGCGCTGAAATACATTCCAACTACGAATTTTCCGGGCACATGCTAAGTGATATCCTCCGCTGGCGGAGGTGGCTGAGGAGCGAAGCGACGATGCCGGAGGTGGGTATCATCAAAACAGCTTCACATAAGGTTCCTTTGGCTCAGTCCGTCCACCTGTTCCATGCTTTGCCTCATACGCCTCAATCCAGCCATCAATCTTCAGCCTCACCAGCTCCATTTGCTGCAATACCTCAATATTAAAGCGCAGCACCGTAAAGCCAGCCGCCTTCAAATCATTCTGACGCCCCAGGTCAGCCGCTGCGGCTTCTACGCTGTTATGAATGCTGCCATCTACTTCTATAATAAGCTTGAGCGGCTGACACATGAAGTCGGCGACATAGCTCAATGCAGGTTGCCTGCGAAAGGTATAACCGCGCGTCATACCCGCGCGCAAGGCATATTTCCATAGGAATTATTGTTTGCTCTTTGTGCTATCTGCTTCTGCTATTCTACCCAGCTCCGCCCCACTCACTTTGTTCGGGGGCACCTCCGCAAGCGGAGGATATCCCGCCCGATGTGCCCGTAGCATGTGCCCGCTGCTTCATCGCTACTTTCGCTTCCATGCCGCTCTACTCCGCGCTTGCTGTTTTACTTGCTGTTTGTGCGGCCTGCTCTTACATTAATCATCGGTGGCTGCGACTGCCGCCTACCATTGGGATTATGCTGCTTTCGCTCGGCATTTCGGCGCTTGTGTTACTGGCAGGCAGTCTTTTTCCTTCCTTTGCGCAAAGCATTTTCACCCTCGTCTCCGCCGTTAACTTCGGTGAGCTCTTGCTGAATGTGCTGCTGCCGCCGCTGCTTTTTGCGGGTGCTATTCACATCAATGTGCGAGAGCTAAAAAAAAGGCTGCTGCCTGTGGCGCTGCTGGCGAGCGTCGGCACGCTCCTCTCCACCGCGCTGGTGGCGGTTGGTATGTACTGGGTCTTCAAGCTGTGCGGCATCGCCATACCTCCGCTTGTCTGCGCCCTGTTCGGCGCCATCATATCGCCTACCGACCCGATAGCGGTGCTCGGCATGTTGCGCCGCGCGCGTGTAGGGCCGGCATTAGAGATGAAGATTGCCGGCGAGTCGCTGTTCAACGACGGTGTAGCGGTTGTCATATTCGTGACCTTGCTGCAAGTCGCCTCAACGGGATTGGACAGCATGAGCGGCGGGGAGATTGCCCTGCTCTTTACACGCGAAGCCGTCGGCGGACTGCTCTTTGGCGCGACGCTCGGCTGGACCGGCGCATGGCTGCTGCGCTCCATTGACGATTACAGCACCGAGGTGCTCATCACCATTGCGCTCGTGACGGGCGGCTATACGGCGGCGAGTGCGCTGCACGTCTCCGGGCCTTTAGCGATGGTTGTGGCGGGAATCATCATCGGCAGCAAAGGCAGGGCAGCGGCGAGCGATATCACACGCGATTATTTAGATAAATTCTGGCACCTCATAGACGAGGCGCTCAATGCGCTTTTGTTTCTCCTGGTAGGCTTTCAGATGCTGCTGCTAAGCGTTCACATGCCGGTGCTACTGGCGGGTTGTTGCGGCGTTGTCATGGTGTTGCTGGCGCGGCTCGTTTCGGTAGCGGTGCCGGTACGCGTGATGCGCTGGCTGCGGGTGCCACTGGAAAAAGGCGTGGTGCCGCTGCTCACCTGGGCCGGCCTGCGCGGCGGACTTTCGCTGGCTATGGCGCTGTCTTTACCCGCTGCGCTGCACCGGGATGAGTTGGTAACTGTGACGTATTGCGTGGTGGTGTTTTCTATTGTGGTGCAGGGCCTGACGGTTGGGAAGTTTGCGGCTTGGCTGCGAAAAAGGTAGCTTGGAAATTTCATGAACTCACTTAATATTTGCAATAGGAGAAAGAGTAGCAATCAAAACCTGCTCAAAAATCAAAGATTTCCTTGCCAGTGAAATATCGATCCATTCCGATTGAACAAGATTGTCAATTGTCTTGAAGTCAAAAAACACAAAGTATATAGGAATTCCTTGGCCAAGTAATAGTTGAAACAAAGCACTATTACCAGAAGATTTTTCCTGAAACTCTCGTCTAAGCCGCTCGCATAATTTACCCCATTTGCCTTTTGTAGTGTTACCTACGTAAAGTATTTCTCTTTTTGTGTGATGCACATAAACACCGCTTAGGTCCGCATATTCACCAAGTTGTACTTTACTCCATTCCATACCAAATGGTGCAACTGCTACAGCTTTTCCCTGTAGCAAATTTCTTCCTTTTTTGGAAGACTAATTTTCAGTTCCATTTTTTGATAAAAGGTTATTAGTGCATGAAATACGGCATCTAATAAGTAAAGCTGGTAGGTTGGCAAATCAAAAGACCGGCTAGAATAGCCGGTCTTTATACTTCGTTCTTTCATTTTATACCGCCCGGCTCCCATCAAAAGCCTCCAATTCATTCGCCACAGCAGTCAGGAAGCTCGCACCGAGCGACCCATCCACAATCCGGTGGTCATAAGACAGCGAGAGGTACATCATCTGGCGGATGGCAATCACATCGCCGTCGGCGGTTTCCATTACCATCGGGCGCTTCTTAATTGCACCTACGGCGAGGATGGCTACCTGCGGCTGATTGATAATTGGCGTACCCATCAGCGAGCCGAAGGTGCCCACATTCGTCAGCGTGAAAGTGCCTCCTTGCGTATCATCCGCTTTCAATTTGCCATTGCGGGCTGCGTTGGCGAGGGCATTTACATCCTTCGTCAGGCCCAGCAGGTTTTTCGTATCCGTGTTCTTCAGTACCGGTACAATCAGGTTGCCGCTCGGCAGTGCCGTCGCCATGCCTATATTGATGTCCTTCTTTACGATGATGGTGCTGCCATCCACACTCGCGTTTATCATCGGGTAGCGCTTGATGCAGGCTACAAGCGCTTCAATAAAGATGGGCGTGAACGTGATCTTCTCGCTGTACTTCTTCTCAAAGGCCCCCTTGTTCTTATCGCGCCAGCGCACCAGGTTTGTCACATCGCATTCCGTAAAGGAAGTCACGTGCGGCGAGGTGGCCTTGGAGCGCACCATATGGTCGGCAATCAGCTTGCGCATCCGGTCCATCTCAATAATCTCCACGTTGCCCTGATGCTGTGCCGGAGCGCTGGCCGGCTGAGCTACCGGAGCGGCAGGCTGCTGTGCCGGCTGCTGCTGTACAGAAGTCGGCTGCACCATTGGCGGCGCTTCCGGTGCGCCGTTCTGTCCCTGGCTTGCGCCGCGGCTCGCTACATAATTCAGAATGTCTTTTTTCGTCACACGCCCTTCGCCGCCCGTACCGGGAATGCGTTCTAATTCTGCCATACCAATACCTTCCTTGCCGGCAATATTGAGCACAAGCGGTGAGTAAAATTTATTGCCGCCACCGGAGCTATCGGACGAGGCCGGCTGCGCCATCGTTGGCGCCTGCGGCGGCGCAGAAGCCTGCTGTACAGGAGCTGCAGAGACCACCACGGCGGGCGCACTTACTTCCGGAGCAGGCGAAGATGCGCCCGCGCCCACCGTATCCACCCGCGCTATTACCGTACCTACGGGCACCACGTCATTTTCTTTAAAGAGAATCTCCGTAATAGTGCCGGCAGCCGTTGAAGGCACCTCACTGTCCACCTTATCCGTGGCGATTTCCAAAACAGTTTCATCCATCTTCACGCTGTCGCCCGGCTTCTTGTGCCATTTGAGCACAGTTGCTTCCATGATACTCTCGCCCATCTTGGGCATTACCAGATCTACAGTGGCCATAAGAAGGAGTGTTGCGTTTCGTTCGCGGCAAAAATAGGGATATGGTGGTGGAGATGCTACCGCTTCTGCCAACGAGGCAGGTGTCAATATCCGCGGCCTTCCTTCTGCTCCACCCAGTTCATAAAGGCGCGGTTGGCCACGCGGGCGCCGCCGGGGGTGGGATAATTGCCCGTGAAGTACCAGTCGCCGGTGTGGCCGGGAATGGCTTCGTGGAGGCCGGCGAGGTCCTGGTAGATGATTTCCACCTCCGCGCTCACATCGTCGGGGCGCAGGAGCTGCGCGATTTTGTCGCTGATTTGCTGCGCGGAGAACGGCTCGTAGATGCGCTGCACGAAGTTTTTCTTATCCAGCCCGCCGCTGTCGGAGGCGTTCTTGCAATCGTAATAGACCTGCTTGATGATGCTGCCCTGCCCGCTTTCGCGCAGCAGCGCAACGGCCGCCTGGAAGGCGATGAAGTCGCCCATGCGGCTCATGTCAATGCCGTAGCAATCGGGATAGCGGATTTGCGGCGCCGAGGAAACGACGACGATTTTGCGCGGACCGAGGCGGTCCAGCATCTTGATAATGCTTTCACGCAGCGTAGTGCCGCGCACGATGGAATCATCAATCACCACCAGCGAGTCGATATCGCGGCGGACGGTGCCGTAGGTAATATCATAAACGTGCTGCACCATCTCGGCGCGGGAGGCGTCTTCGGTGATGAAGGTGCGCATCTTGACGTCCTTGATGGCAATCTTTTCAATGCGCACGCGGCGGCCTATTAGTTCCAGCACATCTTCGTCCGTCATCTGGTCGCGCTTCGCCTTGAGGCGCTCCAGCTTGATGTCGTTCAGCCAGGCTTCCATGCCTTTGATGAGACCGTAGAAAGCCGTCTCAGCCGTATTGGGAATGAAGGAAACGATGGTGTTCTTCAGGTCGTAATTGACCGCTTTGAGGACGGCAGGAGCGAGGTTTCGCCCAAGCTGCTTGCGCTCTTTGTAGATGTCCGCATCAGAGCCACGGGAGAAATATATGCGCTCAAAGGAGCAGGAGGTCTGCTCTTTCTTAGGAAGAATCTGTGGCGTGCTGCATTCGCCTTTCGCGTTGACAATGATGGCGTGGCCGGGTGTCAATTCCACCACCTTTTCAATCGGAACATTAAAAGCCGTCATAATCGCGGGCCGCTCCGATGCGGCTACAATCACCTCATCATCCTCGTACCAGAAAGCCGGGCGGATGCCGTTGGCATCGCGCAGCACAAAGGAGTCGCCATTGCCGATAAGGCCGCTGCACACGAAGCCGCCGTCAAAATGCGTAGCGGCCTGCTTAAGGGCGCCTTCTACGTTGAGCTGCGCAGGATTAGTCTCATCGGCAAGGCAGAGGTAGTAATGCACCATCTCTATCATCGCGCCGAGGTCGCTCTCGCGCATGGTGGTAGTCGGGTGCTCGTCTAAGATGCGAAAGAGCTCGTCGGTGTTGACGAGATTGAAATTCCCGGCCATCGTCAGGTTGCGCGCCGGAACAATATTGGGCTTGAAAAAGGGGTGGCAGAACTCTACATTATTGCGCCCCTGCGTACCATAGCGAAGGTGGCCGAGGAGGGTTTCGCCCATAAAGCGCATATAACCCTTCAGCAGCCCCGGATGATTGCGGATGTCCGGGTACATCTTTTCCAGTTCGCCCACCTCGCCGCTCAGGTTCTGGAAGATGGCCGCGATGGCCCCTGCCCCGCTCTGCCGCTGCCGGTACATGAACTGATGGCCGGGTGTAATGTCCAGCTTCACGGCGGCAATGCCGGCGCCGTCCTGGCCGCGGTTGTGCTGCTTCTCCATGAGGAGGTACAGCTTGTTAAGGCCCCAGAAGGCAGTACCGTATTTCTGGTGATAATGGGAAAAGGGCTTGCGCAGCCGGATGTAGGCGAGGCCGCATTCGTGGCGGATGGCGTCACTCATTGGCGCAAAGGTAGGCCCGCGGGCGGAGGCGGGCGGCTTCTGCCAGTCATATGCTTATAGTAAAAAGCTACTTTTAGGTTTCCCTATGGAACTGACGGCCACTGCCCTTCAGCAGTACGAAGCTTTTCTGGGCAGCTTGAAGCTGCAGCCGGAGCTGTTCCGCACACGCAACTTTGAGCAGGATCTGTATGACATCCTGAATCCGGCGGCCATTTTAGACCGATTATTCTTTAAGGAAGGCCGCTGGCTGGGCTTTGAGGATTTCTTTGGCTATTATACTGATTTGCACAAAGAAGAAGTAAGGTGCCGGTACGGCTTTAATTCTTACGAAGATTTTCTGCCGGGCCTGAAGGCCCGGCTTTACCGCACTCAATTCGGCCTGCTGACGGAATACCACGCCTACCACCTCTGCAAAGACTTCTTCGGCGAAGAAAATGTGCGCCGCAGTATGGATCAGGATCGTACGGGCGTTGACTTTCAGCTAAGGATTAACGGGGTGGTTTATAACATCCACGTCTTTATTGACACGCCGCGCTCCTGGGCCTACCGCCGCTTTAAGTCGCGGAAAAAGTCTGCCGATTCGGCGGGCGGCATTCATGTGAACCTGCCTTATTCCAAAACGCGGGGCCGTTTTAATTCACTGCGCTTTCTGGACAATGGCTTCGGCGTTTATACGCGGGAATACCTGCGCCACCTCGGCAATGAGGCGGTTGCAGGGAGGATTCGGGATGGAAATATCATTGGGACGACGGATGCGGGATTTATTTACCGGCAGGAAGCGGCGTAGGCTAATTTTGGCCCCAGATGAAACTCCAGTTTGATAAGACGACCCTCAGTAATGGCCTCCGCCTCATAGTGCATACCGATACCACCACACCAATGGTGTGCGTGAACGTCCTTTACGATGTAGGCGCGCGCGATGAGGAACCGAACCGTACCGGCTTTGCCCACCTGTTTGAGCACCTCATGTTCGGCGGCTCGGTGAATATCCCGGAATACGACGAACCGTTGCAGATGGCCGGCGGTGAGAATAACGCCTACACGACCAACGACATTACCAATTACTACGTCCAGCTGCCGGTGCAGAATATGGAGACGGCCTTTTGGCTGGAAAGCGACCGGATGCTGAGCCTGGCTTTTTCTGAAAAAAGCCTGGAAACGCAGCGCAAGGTGGTGAGCGAAGAGTTCAAGGAACATTACCTGAACAAGCCTTACGGCGATGCCTGGATGCACCTGCGCGCCCTCGCATACCGCGTGCATCCCTACCAGTGGATGACGATTGGCAAGAATCTGCAGCAGATTGAGGAAGCGCAGCTGAGCGATGTGAAGGCCTTCTTCCAGAAGCATTACAATCCCGCCAATGCGGTGCTCTGCGTAGCAGGAAACGTAACCGTTACCGATGTAAAGCCGCTGGCGGAAAAATGGTTCGGCTGCATACCAGCCGGCGGGCGTTATTTGCGCACAGTGCCCCAGGAGCCTGCGCAGCAAGGCCCGCGCATGCAGACCGTGATGGCAGATGTGCCGCTGGATGCGCTCTACAAAGTCTGGCACATGCCCGGTCGCCTCATGCAGCCTTATTACGCCTGCGACCTCATAACAGAGATCATGGGCAACGGCTTCTCCTCCCGCCTCTATCAGCGGCTGGTGAAGGAAGAGCAGCTTTTCAGCGGCATCTCCTGCTACCACACCGGCTCCCTTGACCCCGGGCTGCTGGTGATAGAAGGCAAGGTAAGCGAAGGCCGCAGCATTGAGGACGCCGATGCCGCCGTGACCCGCGAAATCGCGAAGCTGGTAGCCGAAGGCGTAACGGCAGAAGAACTGCAAAAAGCGAAAAACAAGATCACCGCAATGGTGGAGTTTGAGGACATGAGCCTCCTCAGCCGCGCCAACAACCTCGCCTTCTATGAGCTATTGGGCAATGCGGCCCTCATCAATGAGGAGCTGGAGCGCTACAATGCTGTAACCGCCGACATGCTCCGCGGCACCGCCACCGCAGTGCTGCGCCCGGACAATTGCAGCACGCTTTATTACCGAAAGAAAACGGAGACTATTTGAGGCGGAATAATCCACAGATTGCTTGCCCCACGGCCGCCATGGGAAAATAGTTCCGTGTGGCTGGCGCGGGTCTGTAGTCTGTGCCTTATTTATGTTGTTATGGAGTACAGGACATACCTCATCCTGATGGCAACGCACAGCATCAATCTGATTCAGGAATTTTCTTATCAGACCTTCAATGGAGGCCAAGCGCAATCATGCCGGGCTTTCTTTTAGATAAATACCTCTGAGCTTGCAGCAAAAAACTTCCAGTTATTGGCAAAAGCCCCGGCCTGGTACCTTAAAGGTTCTATTAGCTCCCCAAAAAGGTATTAGGTGGAGGCAAAAAGCTCATTATGGATAGCGGCGCGCCGGGCTGTACTGCATGCTTCCTCGCGCGAGTGAGCGGAAGGACTTCAAAAATCAAATAACCATCCCCCTAAGAGCATAGCCAGGAGGAATAAAAGAAAAGGAGTGAGCAAACCAACCCAATATAACGCGTGGTTTAGTTTGGGATAGTTTCTAAGAATTGTTTGCGCTAACCAATACAATCGCGAAATGCCCAATAGACTGACGAACGATGAAACGTGTGACGCAACGGGAAGCCCAATAGCGCGCTACGGCCGGCTAACAAAAGAATCTTCCGCATAGGTCAGCCCGGCTCCGCCGTACCGACCGGATTGTCCAGCGAATTGTAGCGAAATTTGAGGGACGATTATGTCCCAGCCGAATCCCCTGTTTTCCCTCGCCACGCGCGTCATCAACCATACCGGCAAGCACCTCTTCCTCACAGGCCGAGCGGGTACGGGTAAGACTACTTTCCTGCGCCACATCCAGCGCACTACACCCAAAAAGACAGTGGTGGTGGCCCCCACAGGGGTAGCAGCCATTAATGCGGGCGGGGTAACGATGCACTCGTTTTTCCAGCTGCCCTTTGGCATGTACCTCTCCGACGCAAGCGATTATGCGGGCGAGGAATATGGCGGCAGCCAGGTGGTGAATAAGCGGACGCTGCTGAAGAATATCCGCTTCAATGCGGAGAAGCGCGAGCTGCTGCGCGAAATGGAACTGCTGATAATTGATGAGGTGAGCATGCTGCGCGCCGATGCGCTGGATGCGATAGATGCGGTGCTCCGCTCCTTTCGCGGAAGGCCACGCGTGCCCTTTGGGGGCGTACAGGTGCTCTACATCGGCGACCTGTTTCAGTTGCCGCCGGTTTTGAAGAATGAGGAGATGGTGCTGTTTTCGGAGAATTACCGCAGCCCTTTTTTCTTCAGCGCGAAGGTGATGGACGAAGAGCCGCCGCTGGTGATAGAGCTGAAGCACATCTACCGTCAGAGTGATGAGGAATTCATCCACGTGCTCAACGCCATCCGGGCCAACCGCGCGACGGAAGATGAATTGGAAGTGCTGCACCGCCGCTACATGCCCTGGCAGCAGCCGGAGGACGAAATGATTGTGCTCACCACCCACAACGCGAAAGCCGACAGCATCAACCGCGAGCGCCTCGCCGCGCTGCCGGGAAAGACCTATCCGTTTGAAGGCGAGCTAAAGGGTGAGTTCAGCGATAGAGCCCTTCCCGCCGAGCGCAGATTGGAACTGAAGATTGGCGCGCAAATCATGTTCATCAAGAATGATTCGGGCGCGGTGCGGCGGTATTACAACGGCAAATTGGCGACGGTTTATCACATCGGCAGCGAGAACGACATTTGGGTAAAGCTCGCCGGCAGCGGCGAGGAGCTAAAACTGGAGCATCATGTCTGGAAGGCCATCCGCTACAAATACGACCGCGAGAAGGATAAGCTGAATGAAGAAGAGCTGGGCTCTTACAAGCAATACCCCGTGCGCCTCGCGTGGGCCATTACGATTCACAAAAGCCAGGGACTTACGTTTGAAAAGGCGATTGTAGATGCCGGGCAATCCTTTGCGGCAGGACAGGTGTACGTAGCCTTGAGCCGACTTACATCGCTGGGGGGCTTGGTATTGCATTCGCGCATTCCTGAAAAAGGCATTGAGATGCCGGAGGAGGTAATGGCCTTCTGCCGCCGCGAGATGGACGAGGATTTGCTCGGCGCGCTGGTGCTGGATGAAGAGCAAGCCTTTGCGCAGGAACAGCTGGTAAAGTGGTTTTCGTTTGACAAGCTCTACGGTGGCTGGAGCGTCTTCCATGAAGGCTATGCGCACCGCGGAATACCGTCGGTGGAGTCGGCGGCAGCATGGAGCGATGGCGTGCTGAAGGGAATGGATGCGTTGGAAGAGACGGCGAAGAAGTTCAGGAATCAGTTGGAAGGCATGCTGGGCAAGAAGACGGATTACGTTGCGGTAGGCACGCGTGTTGAAGCTGCCCAAAAGTGGTTTGGCGATGCGCTGGAGCGAGAGGTATTGAAGCCATTGCAGGAACATTTCAAAGCATGGAGCGTAAAGCCGCGCAGCCGTCAATACCTCGGCGACCTGCGCGATTTGGAGATAACCGCATTGCAGCTAAAGAAAGGCTGGCAACAAGCGCAGCAGCTGACGCACGGGCTTGCAGGCGGCACTTCGTACACAGAGATACAATTTGATGTTCCGCTGGAAGGCTCGCGGCTGGCAGCTGATGCAGAGAAAGCGGCACCGAAGCAAAAGAAGGGCGATACCTACGCTACAACGCTGGCTATGTTCAAGGAAGGGAAGAGCGTTGCAGACATTGCAGCAGAGCGCTGTGTGACAGTTGGAACCATTGAGACGCACCTAACGCGGTTTATCCAGACGGGAGAGGTGGATGTAAGTGTGTTTGTAACGAAGGAGCAGCTTGAAGCTATTAATCGGACATTAGATAAAGTCAGTGGCGACGGCAGCAGTTCCGCCGCAAAGGCGACGCTTGGCGAGGCATACAGCTACACGATGATTCGCGCGGTGCAGATGTGGCGGATGTGGAAGGCGGGCAATAAAGTTGAAGCACGCCAGTAACATCTGCCTTACACAAACCGAGGTTCATTGTGTTATTCTTCACATGTGTCAGCTTAACTTCGCAACCTAACCTACCATCACTTTCCCTTGCCGATTCTTATCTTCTTCATTGCCCACTGGTATCTCTCCCTTTTCTCTCAGTCGTTCTTCCACCACCGCTATGCGGCGCACGGGGCATTTACGATGAGCAGAGGGGCTGAGAAATTCTTCTTTTTCCTTTCCTGGCTTACGATGGGCTCATCTTATCTCAGTCCGAAAGTCTATGCGCTGATGCACCGGATGCACCACGCTTATACCGACACGGAGCTTGACCCGCACTCGCCCTCTTACTCCAAGAACGTCTTTGACATGATGTGGCGCACGCGGACTATCTACCTAAACATCTGGAAGGGCAAGACGGTCTTGGAAGACAAGTTCAAAAAGAATCTCCCAGACTGGGAATGGCTGGATAAGTGGGGTAACAATCCAATCTCCCGCATTCTGTGGGTAGGTTTATACGTAGCATTTTATGCCGCCTTCGCACCGTCCATCTGGTGGTGGGCGTTACTGCCTATTCAGATTGCCAGCGGTGCAGTGCATGGCGCGATTATCAACTGGTACGCGCACAAGTATGGCTATACTAACTACAAGTTGCGCAACACTTCGCAGAATCTTTTCTCTATTGACATCCTGATGTGGGGCGAGAGCTATCACAACAACCACCACAAGTTTGCATCGTCCGCCAACTTCGGGAAGAAGTGGCATGAGCTGGACCCGATGTACGGCGTGATTAAGCTGCTGAACTGGATGAAAGTGATTCAGCTCAAGAAGCCGCAGCCTGTGCTGGCGAATGGTCAGCCGGCAATGGCGGAGCAGGAGTGGTAGTTTAATGCAAAATTCAAAATGCAAAAGCCGATGCGAAAGCGTCGGCTTTTGTTTTGGTGTTATCCAAGCAAGCCTTCTTTAAGTTCCTCCCAAAGGGCTCTGTAGCAAATTGCGGCGTAAGACTTCGGCGCAAAGGCTTCAACAGGCGCGCACTTATCGCCCATTTTTTCAACATCGCTTAGGTATGGGATATAGTGTTCAAAGAAGAGGCGGTCTTCCAGCAGGTCGCCGATTACGCGCTCGTGCATCTTCTTCCGCATATCCGCCATCGTGAAAAAGCAGGCGAGTTTATTCATCATGTCGCGGTCTTTCAGATAATCCTTTACCATGCCGTAAGTGCGAACAGAAAGCGTGGTGGGAATGACCGGCATCAGCACTGCATCGGAAGCGGTGAAGATATTATCAGCAAGGAGCGAGAAACCGGGCGCGCAGTCCATGAACACGAAATCGTAGGCATAGGCTACATCGCGCAGCATCTTGCGCAGGTCTTTCTTGGAGCCGCCTTCGCCTTCTATAATCAAGTCCAGTTTGCGGGCAGACAGGTCAGCAGGAATAATGTCCAGGCCATCATAATCGGTGTCCATGATGGCGTCATCCAGATGCAGGTCGCCGGTGAAGAGCTTTTTGGAAAGGCCTTTCTTAGGCTCAGCTTTGAAGTAGTAGCTCGCCGCGCCCTGCGGGTCTAAATCCCAGAGCAGCGTGCGGAAGCCATCCTTCGCAGCCATGTAGGCGAAGTTGACCGCCGAGGCTGTTTTGCCTACGCCGCCTTTGAGGTTGTAGAGGGAGAGGGTGTGCAATGGAAAGCAGTTACTTGTTCAGATGTTGGTCTATTCGCTTATTAATTTCTGAAAAGGCCTTTATCTGCATCTTGTTTTCTTCATTAAACTCAAACCTTATCCATCGTTCAATAGCATTTTTATTCTCAGCTTTCATTTTACTTAGCAAATCTGTAAGCCCCTTTCGGCTTTCGGGAATTTCTATTTTGTCAGATGCAAATCCCATGAAGCGAAGAACGCTAAGCGAGTTTAAAACCTCAATGGATTTCCGTGCCTTTATATTGTCTGATTTGGGTGCCTGGAATTTCGGGCCGATATATTCTGCTTCTTTTCCGCAATTAGGACAAACCAATTCACGCTCTTGCTCAGCATCAATATTGAGGTCGGTTGCTAATCTGCGTTTAAATACCTTCCGACAAATACAACAGATAAGTTTTGGCTTATAGGGACGCCTGCCAAAGTAATAGTTCGGATTATCACTTATGTCCATTGGGGAGGTTCTATTGTGAGTGTTGCATGCAATTTACTACACATCCTCATCCGCCTCCTCAGCCCGCGGCGCGGCTCCACCCACCCCAAACAACCGATACGCCAGCGACACCGCCGCCACATTCACATCCGTGTAGCTGTACGTCTGGCGCGGCACGATGTAATTTCCGGTGCCGTCAATCACGGAGTAATCCACTAGCTTCATCTTGCCCTGCGTGCGGAAGGTCAGTTGTGCGCGGGCCGTTGCGCCGGCTTCGTTGAAGCGGATGTTGCAGTCCTGCAAGCGCTTCATCACCAGTGCATCCGGTGTGCCCGAAACCTGCAGCTGCATCGGCATCTTCATCCCGGAGAATGGAATGAGTTGCGGATATATCTGGTACAGTTTGTACAGCCAGTTATCACGTTCCGCTGCTTTATCCTGACCATCCGCGCACTCCGCCAGCGCCTGATAGGTGCGGGCGAGGAAGAGCTTTTCGTAGGTCAGGTCAATCGTGTTGTCCTTAAGCAGTTCCTGCAGGATTGGCTCGGCTTCGTTGAACTCACCTTCCTTCACATGCAGCCGCGCAATCATCAGCTTAAAGTATTTGCGGATGAGCGGACGCGGGTCTTCCTTCGCAGCCACGCTAAAGCGGCGAATAAAGAAGCGCGTGGAAAAATTCTTGACAAGCTGAAACACCTCATCCCAGCTCACCGTGCTTTCTGTGGAGAAGAGCCGGTAAATCACCTGGTCGCGCTCGGGGTTTTGCGCAAAGGAATTGATGATGAGAAATTCCTGCAGGTAGCGCTCGCCCATCTTGCCCGCCATCGCGCCAATCGTGCCTGGCGAGTACCACCAGCCCTTGTGCTCAAAGCGCTGCATCTCGTACTCATATTCCATGTTCATCAGCTTCAGGAGCTGGATGGAGAAATCGTAGTGGCTCTGCCCGAGCGTCGTGCCGATGTGCAGTTCCTTAAACTCCGCAGCGCGGTCGGCGTGGCGCTTGCTTTCCGCCACCTGACCGTCGTAAAACAGGCATCGCGCCAGCGCAATATTGTACCAGCCAAAGCCCGGCGTAGAGCCAGCCGCCTGAATCATTTCCTTCATCTGCAGCTCGCCCAGCTTCGGGTAGCCTTTGTAGATTTCCAGAATGGAAGAATAATAGGCCCACTCTTGTAGGCGCTTATCATTAGGGTCTTGGGTTTGCGCCAGCTTATACTCTGCTTCCGCATCGCGGAAATTGCCGATGATGCTTTTAAACGTCGCGTAATTATTGTGCGGAAAAATGGGCGAGTTGCGCAGCAGGCTGAAGTATCGTTCCGCCGAATCAATCTTCAGCGCATAGGCGTTGATGAGACTCTTGTAATGATAGATGCCGAGGTAATCCTGCTTGTCGTAGCCGGGATTATACACGCCCACATTGAACGCTGCATTGCGCGCCAGCCGACGCAGGCCGGTGTCTAAATAGCGGTTTGCCAACGCTTCGTTTTCGTCTATGGAATTTCCGAGAAACGCATACTTCTCCTTCGTGTAAAAACGGTTGCGGTGCGTCACCCACATCATGTAGTTGTAGGCGTCAAAAAACTCGCGCTGAAAATTCCACTTAATGTAGCGACGCAGCAGGGCATACACCTTATCCGGCTGCTCGGTGTTGAGGTAGCATTGATTGAGGTAGTTGACAATGAGGGCGTAGTCAATCTGCTTCGGGTAAATCTGAATATACTCTAGCACATTGTGCGTGCGGTTGCCCAGCTCGGGCTTGTAATCCCGCTCTATCTGCCGTAGGGCGCGCTCCAGCGGCACGGTAGCATTCTTGTAGCCGACAAAATCCGCCGCGTGGTTGTACTTATACGCGCCTTCATAGAGCGAGCCCACATAGTAGGTAGAGTCAATCCGCAGAAACTCGCGCGAGCGCGGCAGGGCGTCGTCGGAGTTCATGTTAGTGCCCGTGCGCTTAGCGTCCACCTCGTAGCGCAGCGCTGGATTGCCTACGCGGCGCGGCTTCGGCATGGTGATTTGGACAGGCTGCTGTTGCTGTTGGCCCTGACCATTATCCTGCGCATGGGTATCCATGCCACACAGGAGCATCAGCGCAACAATCAGGCCTTTTGGAAACTTCATAGTTCGCGGCAATTGCATCAATACAATCTCAGCTTTGCTAGCCGCTCGGTTTCTTTATTGATAATGCCCGCCAGCGCATTCGCCCGGCCTTCTTTATTCCTATAAATAAGGCGGTGCTCCAGCACGGCGCGGGAAATATCCTTCACATCATCCTCAATCACAAAGGTGCGACCCTTCACCAGCGCATAAGCCCGCAGGCATTTGAGGAAGGCAATACCCGAACGCGTGGAAGCACCCAGCGAAATATCCGGATGATTCCGCGTGGCGCGCACGATGTTGCTCACACCGCGCACAATTTCGTCGTGCACATGCACCTGGCCCGCCTGGCCCTGCAATTCCAGCACATCCTTAAGCGAAAGCACCTGCTCGCCCGTCGTCAGGTTGCGCGCAATGTCTAAGTATTCGCGGTAGATGTTCAGCTCCGTTTCCTCATCCACATAGCCGAAGAAAATCTTCATGTAGAAGCGGTCAAGTTGTGCGGCGGGGAGCGGATACGTGCCCTCCATCTCAATCGGGTTCTGCGTGGCAATGGTGAAGAACATCCGCTCCAGCTGCAGCGTCGCGTCGCCGCTCGTAATCTGGTTTTCGGCCATCGCCTCCAGCAGCGCGCTCTGCACCTTCGGCGAGGCGCGGTTGATTTCATCCGCCAGCAGCACGTTGCAGAAGAGCGGGCCTTTCTTGAAGACAAACTCCTTCGTGCGGTCGTCAAAAATGTGGGAGCCGATTAAGTCCATCGGCAGCAGGTCGGGCGTGAACTGGATGCGCTTGAAGACCACGTGCTCTTCGCCGCGCGCGCCGGCAATGCACTGCGCCAGCGTACGCGCCAGCACCGTCTTGCCTGTGCCGGGATTGTCCTCCATCAGGATATGGCCGCCCGCCAGCAGGCTCGTAATCACCAGCTCTATCTGCGGGCGCTTACCGCGGATGACGCGCTCCATAGCGGTTACAAGGCGAGCAATGGTTTCTGTGGCGTCCACGGACACCGGGGTACTCAGGGTTTGAGATTCCATCAGTATAATTAATGGAATGAAGTACGGGAAAAATTGCTGCTTTGCAGCGTGGGGTGGGTAAAAGCTTTTGTGAAAAGGCTTTTGAGGCGAATCAGGCTGGCTGCCTTATGCATTCCCCGGCTTGACAGGAATCGGGTGCTTCTTCAGAAACTCTGCTGCCTTTTCTGCCTTTTCCTTTGCCCATTCAGGGAACGGCAATTTGTCCAATTCCGGGTTAACCTTCATATTCAGCGAAGGCTTTGTATGCGTTTCGGTCGGCTTCATAGCTTAAAGTTAGTCTGTTTTGTTGCAAAGAATGCCTCGTAATTCCTGCCAGGCGCAAAGGGTTCCCACCGCCCTTCATAGTTTCCATAGATAGCTATTTCTTCATCCATCCAAATCCTTGCCCGGTTGATGCCCGTCTGGTAAAGGCGCGTTCTGCCGTCGGTGCTGCCTTTGGCATATATAATAGCATTGGGATGGGCGTCTAAAAATGCATGCGCTATGCTCGCGACTGTTGAAAGCAGTAAATCAGTGTCGCCATTGGCGGACTTAACAAGGTCGTCCAGCGATGTATCGCCTGTCTTATCGCCGAAGGCAAGATTGTAAATGTTCTGTTCAATCTCTGTAAAAAGCACCAGCTTCGGGATGCCCCCTTTTGGGCCGATACTTACAAACTCATAGGCAAAGCCGCTCGGCGCAAATGCAATGGGATAATGTGGCAAGTGCATGAGCGGCAAAAGTACCGCAATCGGAATTTTTATTGGGTCGGGTTTTGCTTCGCTATTGCGCCGCCTTTGTGTCGCACGATGAAATATTCATCAGTCTGCTGGCTTTGCTATTGAATTGTATCTTCGTTGATAGGAACATTTTGCAAGCAAAGCCAAAATTCACCTCTATGAAAAGGGTACTATTTGCCTTTCTGATTTTACTCTCATTTTTTGGATGTAAGAAAGCTGATAATACGAGGTTCTTTACACTAACTGCAACTAAAAATGATTCCTTATCTGCTGTTTTAGAGATTGTTCCTTTACAGGTACAATTTTTCAAAAGGATATTAGTGTTGGAGAATACGGCGTTGTTAGCGCTTCGCTTTCATCAAATAGCCAGACGCAATTATCACTTGATTTAAGCGATGCTGGTAATTCGGTCGGAGCGGTATACGGCACACGTTATATCTACATGATAATTGAAAATTCGGGAGTTTACTCTACTTCTACGAGCACTGGAATTGGCACGGGTAACAATGGGACATTGTGTCCTTCTGTGCAGTGCTCGGCAACAACACAATCTGGCTCCCGTTGTAAAAGGATAACTACAAATTGCAGTGGGCGTTGTTGGCAGCATTCGTAAGAGTTCCTGTTTACCCCACTCGCGCGAGCATGCACCAAAGCCTTGAGTATAGCGCGCTCGTGCTACCCATTAGGCTTTTAAAATAGCCCGGCCGCTTAGCATAGCCAAAGCACTCGTCGCCTGCTTTGTTCGTTAAATGAAAGGGCGCTTCCGGTACCCTCAGCAACCGGTATGCTGCGCTACCTCGTCCGATTTGACTATTTGCTCATCCCCGCAACCATTGTACCTACACATCTGATAACGTACCCTTTGGTTAAGCGCCGACTTTATTTTTGATTGGCAGGTATGTGGCGGCAGCTCCTCACGGAGAAAAACGTCTTGCTTAAGGCTTTGACTTTAGGGCCGCAACGCAAGCGCACTTTGCATCATAGCCGCTCAATGCCAATGAGTGGATTAGCCTAACATGTTAAGCAGATGCGCAAAGGCGCGGTCAGTAGCCTGGTTCACAAGCCGTTACTAAAAATCAGGGCGCTTTAAGGTTTCTTTTGTCTCTGCATAAAACCGGCTGATACTACGGCAGTTCCGCATTATTCAGTCCTGCAAAAAAGACGCTTATGAAATCATCCTTACGCTTGCTGTGCTTTGCCTTAACAGCTTTTTTAATTCTGGGGAATCCACAAAAAGGGGGTGCGCAAATCAGCATTGTAACGCCATATCCTGCGGCTGCAGGCAACCTTACACGCGGAAGTATTGATACCACTTTGCTAACCGTTCAGGTGACATTCGGCGCGGCTTGCACAGGCGTCACGGCTACCGTCACGCTGCCATCCGGCGTTGTCTATGTGCCGGGAACGATTACAAAGACGGCGGGGCTGGCTGGCTCGGCAATTACTTACAGTGGGGGCACATCTTCCGCGCCGCAGTTTTCCATTACCGGAATCAGCGCTGCAGGCGATATCACATTTTCGCTTGCGCGAACGGCTGCGTGCGGAGTGACGGGCGCAGGCAAGGATGTGGTGAGCGTAACAGGAAGCTGTGGCAGTACCACGGAAAGCGATGTAAACACAAACGCCTATACGATCTATGCGCCTTCGCTTTCCCTTGCCGCACCTACCAGCGTTACAACTGCGAGCGTTGGCAATACGTATAGCCGCACCACTTCGGTGACCAATGGCGGCAATGGCTGCCTGGACACCACATTCTATTATGTGGTGGTACCTACCGGCAAGCTGCGCATGAGCGATTCGCCTACTCATACCATTAATGTGAATCTCCTGGGCGGTGCACTGCCTGCGCAGGCATTCACGCCTGTGCGCACTTCCGGCGATACCCTTTTTTATAAAATCTGGGGCGCGAATGCCTTTGGCACCGACAATAAATGGTGCAACGGCGAGGTGCTGAACATCGTGGAGAGCGTGGTGATTAATGCCTGCGGCTCTTACACCACCTATTATGGCGCGCGCTGGGGCCGCAGCAGCTCATACTGCCAGACGGTAACGGGCTCTTCTGTGATGACGACCGTCAATACGGCGGCCACTTTTACCACCAAAGTATCCAGCACGCCGGCGGTTTCCGGCTGCCTGACCAATAGCTATGTGGTGACCGATTCGCTGATTAACAGCGGGACGGCAAGCGCTTATTACTCCAAGTTTACCCTTACGGGAAATGTCAACCCTTCCAACGGATATATTGATACAGCTTCTATTCTCGTCGCCTATACCGGCGTAGCGCCTTATCACCCGGCGAATGGGTTCACCGTTACGGATACGAATAAGAACGCGCTGAGCTGCATCCGCGGTAAACCTAAGGACGTGTCTTACACCTTTCCTACGGAGTTTATTATGCCTGTGGGCGGCAAGCTGGCTATTACTTATACGATGAATACGGGCTGCCGCGATACCACGATTTGCAACGCGAATTATGTACCGGCTACTTGTACTACTACACACAGCTATCACCCTGTCTGCGACCCGACTATTGCTACCAAAGGCTCTACCGGCGTAGCATTCGGCTACACGATGAAGGTGAATGCTTACTTGCTGCAACTGCCGGCGGTTGTGGGCAGCGGTTCTTCCTTCAATCTGAGGGTGCCGGTTTCCTATTCTATGCCCTCTACGCCTACCTCGGTGCTCACACGCCGCCTGGGCATAGTTACACTTACATTGCCAACGGGCGTCAGCCTGCAATCGGTGGGTGAAGGACTGGATACGAGCAGCGGCGTGTCAGTTTCTGTTTCGGGGAATGTGTTGACTTATCGCTTCATGCCGAACTACAACACAAAGAGCAACGTCCTCAATTTTACCCTCCGCAATGACTCTGCCTGCGGCTACCAATCTATCGTTTCGCAGGAGCAGATAATGCTGGACAGTGCCTGCACCGGCAGTATGAATATGGCGGGCATGTGCTACACGGCCACCACCAAATACCGCTGCCCCAGCGGTACGGGCTGTACCGGCGTCAGCGGCCCGTCGCTTTCCATCAAGCGCTATAACTATGGTCTGCCGGATAATGACGGTGACGGCCGCCCGGACGTATCAGGCTCGCTGGATTTTACGAAGGTGGATGCCGACCACTACATGATTGGCGATACGATGCGCACTGTGAGCGCGGGCAGCATCATTCCGCGCGGCGCGGCGCCTATTGACACTTTTGCCTACGTCTATGGCGAGTGGCATTTCCCGTTGGGCAGCTGGCTGCCTGCCGGCAACGCAAGCATTACCATTCGCCGCAGCGGAATGAGTGATAGTACGTTCAGCGTCGCCATTTCCACCATTACCGCAGGCAGTAAATACCGCACGGACTGGAAAAGCAATTTCAGAACTTACCGCAGCGGCGACAGCGTTTCTGTGACAGCGCTTTTCCGCCTGAATGATGTGAACTATTATGCCAATACGCCGGTGTATGAAGTAGGCGCCAGAAACAGCAGCACATACGACTTTTCCAAGGATGTTACATGCCGCGTCATTCATCTGCTTTATGCGTCCAACACCGCTACGCCGCCAACAGGTGGTAACATTGGCGGTACCGGCGCGACGGCAGGCTATGCATGCGATTCCGGACTGTATAACACTTATCTGACAGGCTGGAAGCATACCGTTATCACCAATGCCGTGACTGTTAATGGCTGTGCAGTTGCCACGAAGAACTTCACGAGCAATACTTATACACAGAACGTAACCTTCGGCGGACAGTATTGTCTCGGCGAGTATCGTCCCATTGCCGTGCCCGATTCGTTCATCGTCAACATGCCGGCTTCCTGGGAATATGCCGGGCCCGTAGCCTCAACAATGGTCTATACCACAAAGCGCGGCGGCTCGGCGACACAAACCTTTACCATTGCACCGACCGCGACTACAACAGCCTACGGTGGCAAGCGTTTGCTGTTTGACTACTACACGGCATTCCAGAACAGCACAATTCCATTTGCCGGCGGCGAAGGTGTGGTTTATACCACCAACTATTCTGTGCGCCCGGCCTCCTGCGCTACCCCGGATAATTCCCGCGATACGGTTATAGAATATGGACACCTTATCAATCCTTTCGGCACCAGTCTGAATACCTACACTATTACGCATACCGCTGCCAATACCTTGAAGTATGGTACGCGCCCGGCACTCACGCTTACAAATACGACCGGCACAATCAGTGCCAACACGCCGAATAATTACTGGGATGTACAGATTGCCACAAACACCCAGGCGGCCTCCAATATCTGGCTTGCGCTGGAGAAGGGCAGCGGCACGGTGACAGTGGACAGCGTAGCATTCCTGAATAGCGGCGGCACGGCTACAACCGGCATTGCAAGCATGGCATCGGCGCCTGCGGCGTTTACCAGCGCTGGTAATAAGTGGTATCAAACCAACGCAAGCATCAATGCCAGCAGCAATCAGAAGCTGCGGGTTTACTTCCGCTATTCCAACTGCGGCGCGGATAGTGTGAAGGCTTACGCCGGATTTGATTGTAATGGCTATCCTACGTCTCCGCAGTCGCCAACCTGCGGAACAACGGTTACAGCGGTTCAATACCTGAAAGTCACCTCCAAGGCCAGCGAAATTCAGCTTTCGGTTTCGCGGCAGCCGGGGAACGGCAGCTCGGTAAGCATGTGCAATACCGACAGCACCACCTTCATTGTGAACAGCGCACAGCCGGCCAATATCGTTTCCCCGCGCGTGCAGGTGATTGTCTCTTCGGGAATGTCGGTGATTACGCCTTTCCCGGTAGAATATCCATTGGGCAGCGGCACCTGGCAGAATATTACGCCGACCGTGATTGACGGCGGTTTCGAATTGGACTTGTCCAACCACGCCGGCATCGGCACACAAGGCCTGAAAGGTACTGGCCTCAATCCGGCAGCAGCAGGGCGGCAGGCAAAGGTGAAAGTGGCATTCAATACCGGCTGCGGCTATCGCTCAGGCTCCAACGTGTCTCTTTACGGCTACGCCAATACTACCTGCGGCACCACCGCCATCGGCGACGGCACCAGTGTGAAATCCCTGCCGCTCAACATCACCGGCATCCCCACCGGCGGCGGCAGCCTCAACATGGCGCTCAGCCTGGCTACAACGACCATTGCCTGCGGCGGCACGGCCACGCTCTCGCTCGTTAGCATTCCGCTGGGCGGGCCTACGCAAAGCGCAGACAGCATCATTTATACACTCCCGTCCGGCATTGAATACGGTGGAAATTTTACCCCTGACTCCAACTGCACCGGCTGCACCGTGACCACCGCGCCCGGCCTCACCACCGGCACCACCGATGTAAAGGTGAAAATCCCGGACGCGCTTGCTGCGAATACGCGCATTAAGTACAGCTTTGATCTCCTCGGCGCAGGCGGCGGCTGCGGAGCTGCAACCATTGACGTGACGGCAGTGCGTACGTACCCCGGCGTCTTTTGCGGCGCTACACAATGTACTGCCAGCACCAGGGTAGTAGGCTCTACCGCATCGGCAACCATCACACGGGTCAAGCCGGCATTGGTGGCTACCAGCCTGTCGCAAACCAGCGGCACGTACCTGCCGGGCCAGACAGTGGGGATGAAGTTTGACTATCAGAATAACGGTAATCAGGCAGCAGGCGCGAATGTTTATGTAGCAGAATTTTTCCGGAGCGGCGACGCCACAGGACCGTTTGCAACGCGCACCATGAGCAAGGCCGTCGCTATCAGCGCGAGCGCGTCGGATACGTTCAGCGTCACCATTCCTGCCATCGCCGGCCAGGGAGAAATCATTACCTCCAAGCTGCGCACAAAAACGGCCTCCAGCGCCAGCCAGTGCATATGCGTAGCCAGCCAGGCCAGTATCGCTACGCCGCTGCCGGCAAGGCTTATCAGCTTTGGCGCGGTGCTGCAAAGCGAAGCGACAGTATCTGTACAATGGCGGATGGCTACCGAGTCCGGGTTGTCTTCCTATGCTATTGAGCGCAGCGAGGACGGCAACATATTCGCACCCATCGGCATCGTAGCCGCGGGCAATAAGCAGGACGCGCGCTACACGTATGACGATGCCACTCTGTCGCTGAATGCGCACATGCTTTATTACCGCCTGCGCATGAACGATATAACCGGCTCGGTCAGCTATAGCCCGATTGCTACCGTGCGGCTGCAACAGTCGGCAGGCGAGCTAAGCATTGTTCCGAACCCGGCTACAAGCAGCGCGAGTGTGGCGTGGCTGAGCGACGGTAGCGAGACGAGATTGCAGGTGTTCAATGCGTTTGGGCAGCCGGTGTTGTCGCAAACCCTTGCTGCCGCGAAAGGAGGGAATACGGTGCAGCTGAGCGGCATTGGCGAATGGCCGGCGGGCAATTACATCCTGCAGCTTAGCGATGATGCCGGGCACTTGCTGCGCAGCCGGTTTGTGGTGGCGCATTAATCCTGCCTTGATACAATAGAAAACCGCCATCCTTTTTGGGATGGCGGTTTTCTATTGTGGAATATTTACCCGGAAATCATAGAACCGAAAAGCCTTGCATCATTGATGGCTTCACCGTACCAAGTGTTGTTGAAGTAAGCGAAAAGCTGGCCCGGCGGCTGTGTCTTTACTTGCTCCGCCCAGGACTGCAATCCTTCCGCGCCATAGCCGCTTTTATACAGCACGGGCTTGCCGTGAAAGCGCAGATAATTTGTGCTGTCTTGCGGCACAAACACATCTTCAAGCCCGGGGAAGGAAACGTTGACAAAGACATTTCCCGCTGCGCTCAAAGCAGCATACACATCCGGCTGCCACCAGCTTGCGTCGCGAAACTCTATGGCGTGCAGTACGGGCGTTTCGGCAAGCGTCATGAGTACCTCCAGCATTTCAGGCGAATACTTAAAGCTTGCAGGAAATTGATAAAGCACGCAGCGCAGCTTGTCCTGCAGGGCGCTGAAGCACGTCTCGTAGAAGGCGGTCTGCTCTTCCAGAATGCCCTTCATCTTCTTCAGGTGCGTGAACAGCTTCGGCGCTTTCACGGTGAAGGCGAAGTCTTCCGGCGTCTCGTTATACCATTTGCCGAGGCTTTTGAGCGTGGGCATGCGGTAGAAGGTGGCGTTGATTTCAATGGTATTGAAATGCTGCGCGTAGAATTGCAGCCACTTCGTAGATGGAATGTCGGCGGGATAGAACTGGCCTTTCCATTCGCGGTAATAATAGCCGGAGCAGCCTATGAAGGTGAGCATGCGGCCACTATTACCTATTTGATGCCAGCGCTTATCCGGCTAATTGCAGACCTTTAATAAAACTATAATCCTGCGTGTTAAAGGTGATAAGGGATACCCCCTCCGAAACGCACGTTGCCGCGATAAGTGCATCGGGTAAATGAAGACTTCTGGTGATGGTGTTGTATTCTTTTATCAGTCGCAAAGCCTCTAAGCCGATTTGCTTTGAGAGCGGAATTACAGCATGTGTATTCAGTACTTTGAATACTATTTCTTTTTTGGTAGGGTTATTCGCACCCACGAAAAGCTCCATCACAGTAATAATAGATAGGGATACGTGCGGTGCGTATTTACGCAGGAGCTGATGCGCGATTACATTGCCACGAATGGAAGCGATTATGATGTCCGTATCGGCTATAACCATCCGTTCAGCCTTTTCTCAGTGTCGTTTTTCCTGCGATTATCTGCCTCTAAATCCCAATCCGGGAATGCGCCGAAATAAGGCAACGGCTCGTCCGGGTTGAGCAATTTTTTTTCTTTGTAAGGCGCTTGTTCCCCCTCTGAAATCGTCACAAATTCCAACTCCTTTAAAAAGTTGACGAAAGCCGGAGCCTTATCATCGTCCACAGTTATCTGGTACGTCATAATCAAATTTAAGTCATTATCACTTGCTCACCAGCCGTATTACCGGCACAATCATCTCCTCCAGCGAGATGCCGCCGTGCTGAAACGTATTCTTGTAATACTGCACGTAGTGATTGTAGTTATTCGGGTAGCAAAGGAAGGAGTCTTCCTTCGCGAAGATGAACGTGGAGCTTACGCCCGGCGTAGGCAAACCAGCGAGCTTCGGGTCGCGGAAGGCGAGCACATCCTTCTCCTCGTACTGAAGGTTGCGGCCGTGTTTGTAGCGGAGATTAGTCGTGGTGTGACGGTCGCCGACGCACTTGGACGGCTTCTGCACGCGCACCGTGCCGTGGTCGGTGGTGATGATGAGCTGGATACCCTTGTCGGCGATTTTTTTCAGACCGCGGTAGAGCGGGGAATGCTCAAACCAGCTTACAGTGAGTGAGCGATAGCTTACTTCATCGCTGGCTAATTCCTTCAGCACTTCCATTTCCGTGCGGGCGTGGCTGAGCATGTCCACGAAGTTGTACACGATAACGGAAAGGTCGTTTTTGAGGTAATTGTGAACGTTGTCCTCAAAGGTTTTGCCGTCTTCGTTATTCGTGATTTTCGTGTACTGCCATTTGAGGCTGTCCTTTTTCAGGCGCTTCAGTTGCGACGCGAGCAGCACATCTTCAAAGAGATTCTTGCCGCCTTCGTCCTCGTCATTCTTCCATTCATTTGGGTGCTGCTTCGCAATGTCAATCGGCAGCATTCCTGCGAAGAGGGCATTGCGCGCGTACTGCGTAGCTGTTGGCAGAATAGAGTAGAAAAGGTCTTCTTCCACGACACGAAACGACTCTGTAATGATTGGCTGAATCGCCTTCCACTGGTCAAGGCGGAGGTTGTCTATTATCAGGAGGAAAGTCGGTGTGCCGGGCTCAATATGCGGCATTACCTTCCGCGCCAAAAGCTCGTGCGAGAAAAGTGGCGCATCGCTGTCTTTTCCGAGAATCCAATTGCTGTAATGCTTGGACACATACTTCACAAATTCCGTGTTCGCCTCCTTCTTCTGGCTTTGCAGCACCTCCATCATTTCCGGCGAATCGGAGCGCGTCATTTCCAGCTCCCAATGCACGAGGCGACGGTAAAGGTCTTTCCATTCTTCATGCGAAGGATTAGAAGACAGCGCCATAAAAAGGTTCCGGAAATCCTGCTGATATGCGGTCGTAGTTGCTTCGCTCACGAGGCGCTTTCCGTCCATGATTTTTTTCAGCGAAAGCAGCACCTGATTCGGATTGACCGGCTTGATGAGATAGTCGGAAATCTGCGCGCCAATGGCTTCCTCCATGATGTTCTCGGCTTCGTTCTTCGTCACCATCACTACTGGCAGCGCTGGCTGCATGTCCTTGATGCGGGAGAGCGTTTCCAGTCCGGTGAGGCCAGGCATGCTCTCATCCAGCAGCACAACATCTATCGGATTGTCTTTAAGGTGCTCCAACGCATCGTGGCCGTTGGAGAGGGGCGTCACGTTGTAGCCTTTGCCTTTGAGGAAGATGATTTGGGGTTTCAGCGAGTCTATCTCGTCGTCAATCCAGAGGATTTCGGGGGTGGTCATTAAGTTGGGGTGTTTGAATGTTGGAGTGTTTAAGAAAACATTCCAGCTATTCCGGTAAAGATTAGAAAACTATGCCGCGCCGCAAGGCCATCGTGCGACCATTTAACGCCTGCTTGGCGGATGTGTTGCTTCGCGCCCGTAGCTTTAACAGCATGGATTTTACCATTCGCCGCGCCAAGCGGGAAGATTGTGCAGAGATGCTAGACTTGGTATGTGAGCTGGCCGCCTTTGAACGTGTGCCGGATGCGGTGACGGTTTCTTTAGAGCATTTTGAGGAAAGCGGCTTCGGCGAAAAGCCGGTCTGGCGGGCCTTCGTTGCCTGCGAAAACGCGCAGGGCCAGGCCGTTGCGGAAGACACGCTGTCGGCACAACAGCCGACTGTGATCATTCAGGACCCGCTGCTTGTCTCCCTGATGCCCGAGGTACCGCTGCCTGCGGAGGGCGAGGCGCAGCCTACCATGCAGCAACCGAGCGATAGCGCTTTAACCGAACCGGGTATCCAATTGGAAGAAATTGTGCCCCCCAGCTTTCCCGAGCAGATTATGGAAGCGATGGCGCAAATGCAGGAAGCAAAAACGTTTGGAAAGGTAATTGCCTTTGCGCTCTATTACATACGCTACTCTACCTGGAAAGGCCAGTGTATGTATCTGGAGGACATCATCGTTACGGAAGCCTGGCGTGGAAAAGGCGTGGGAACCGCATTGATGGATGCGCTCTTTGGCGAGGCCAAGGTTGAAAAACTGCACGGCATCAGCTGGCAGGTGCTGGAATGGAACGAGCCGGCGATGAAATTTTACGAACGCTATGGCGTGGCCTTTGATAAGGAATGGGTGAATGTGGCGGTAGATGTGTAATGCCTGCACACAACGCGCCGCAGCGCGCTCCTACGAAAGACTGAAAGACACCGACTCTATCGTACAATTCTGAAAGAGGAATGCTTTCACTAATGCTTTCAATCAGCAGTTCCTCTTCCGGCTTATCGTAAACAGTAAGCAGCCATTGACCTGTAGGCTGGCGGCGGAAGTGCTCTACCTTCATTCTTGTAGAAGCGCAATCATGATATATTCCTCCAAAGAAGGAATCTGACGATAGAAGTCAAATTTTTCGCCGCGGTCATAACGCTCCGTATCAGGTGAAAGCACTTCTATCAGCACAACCGGATTGGTTATAGTGTCTTTGCGGTTTTTATATCGCGTGAGTTCGCCGCAAACAATAGAAAGGTCAGGGTAAGTATATAAACCGGCAGCTTCTATATGGATACGAAGCGCTTCACCAAAGGCTTCACAGCGTTTCCCTTTCAGCCTTTGACTCACTTCTCGCGAAGCATTCATCATAATTCTGGCATGCGCAACACGTCCGCCAGACATGGCAAAGACTTCACCATGATAATATTCATGGCGCTCCAAGGCCTCTACTTCAAAAAGCAGATATTCTTCCTCGGTCATCTGTTGCAACGCAACGGCTCCCATAATAATGCTTGCTTTAGGCCAAAAATACCCCACAGGCCTTATTCCAATATCTCCGCCTCCTTATAATTCGGGCAGCGGTAAGTCCGCAGCTGAAACGACAGATTAATGATGCCATACAGATACTGGTCGCTTGTCTGGCTGTTGCCGCGCTGCTTTCCGGGACGACCCAGCGCATTGGGATTATTAACCGGATTATCCACTGAGCGGTCTTGCAGCCGCGTGGCGGGATTTGGAAAATCAGGATTAGCATCCGGGAACTGATTGGTGCCCACATAGCTGCGGCTCACATCATCTAAATAGTCAGTTAGAGTCAGGCGGTCGGCGATTTCAAAGCCGATGTTGAAACCAGGCTTTATCCAGTATTTGACACCTACACCAATTGGGAAGCAGGCTGAGAAAGAGCTGTATTTGCGATTCTCATAGCCCGAAACATTCTGGCCTTCCGTGCCCATTTTACGCAGATTGTAGCGCTTGCCTTCTAATTCCGTATAAGGATTGTAATAGAAAACCCCCACGCCGCCGGTCAGATACGGCGTAAAGCGCCGGCCATCTTCGCCTGTAGCAAAGCGCACGAAATTGAATTCGCTTTGCACGGCAAATTCAAAGATGTCACTCTGGAAAGAAAGGTTACGGGCTTTATAGAAGGCATTGTCTGAAAGGTTGTCGGAATAACCAATCTTAGTGTAGGAAAAGCTGCCCCGCACCGAGATATAAGGGCTTACATGATAGCGCAGAAACACGCCGCCAACCGGATGAACCGTTTTGAAGCCGTATTTATCATTCAAATCGCCGAAGTACTGTGAGCCGCCAAGCGTAATGCCGTATTCCGTACCGGTGAAAAACAGCTGCGCAGACGCGCCACCGGCGGCAAAGAGCAAAAAGGCAATGGCAAATAGAGGGCGAAGCATAGACGAAGCAATAACGGTAAAATTAAGCCATGTATTATGCGATGCAGCGCGCGGATGCGCTAAGGTTTCGCAAAGGTGGTAACGCGTGAGCATCAGCTCGTGACGCCGGGCAGCCCTCCCGCGGGCCGGTCAGAGCGGCTAATCCTTGACAAACAACGCTTTGAGCTCGCCTGCTTCCTCCGGCTTCATCTTGCCGCCCAGTATCAGACGAATTTGCCGCCGCCGCAGAGCGCCTTCCCACATCTTTTGCTCTTCTTCTGTCTCCGGCTTGCTTTCCGGCACAGCCCGCGGATGGCCGTTTGGGTCAAGGGCTACAAAGGTCAGGTAAGCTTCATTCGTAAAATAGCGATACTGCGCCTGCATGTCTTCTCCATATACGCGCAGATAAACCTCCATACTGGTATTAAAAGCCCGCGTCACCTTGCTTTCAATGGTCAGCAGATTGCCGAGGCGGATGGGCGCGCTAAACGACACATTATCAACCGATGCCGTCACCACCGGGCAGTTACAGTGCTTCATAGCGGAGATTGCGGCGGCAATGTCCATCCAGTGCATCAGGCGGCCGCCCATAAGGTTGCCAAGCGTGTTCGTATCGTTGGGCAGCACCAGTTCGCTCATTATGTTGTGCGTGTCCTTCGGAGTTTTCGGGCTTATCACTAATTCAAAATTTAAAAACTTGTCCTGAACTTGTTTCAGGATGCAAAATGCAAAAGCGGGACGAAGGTAGCGCTCCATGGCTACGGGCCCCGTCAGCATTAGCTTCGTGTCTATCAATGACCCTCTGTCTGTTTTCCATTTTACATTTTGCATTTTGCATACAACTGCTTACCTTCGCCGTCCTTAAAAAAATCGAGAGCCACATGCCCAAGATGAAGACGCACAGCCGTGCGAAGAAGACCTTTAAAGTAACCGGCACGGGCAAAATCCGTCGTTATCAGGCTTTTAAGAGCCACCTTCTGACCAAGAAGAGCAAGACCCGTAAGCGTCACCTGCGTCAGGCTGCATTTGTGCATCCGAGCAACCTGAACCTTGTAAAGCGCATGCTCGTTTTAAGATAAAAGTCTAAAGTAGAAAGACAAAAGCTGTTAAGAAACAGCTCATGTATGTCAGCTTTCTACTTTCTACTCAATACTTTCTACTAAAAAATAAAATTAAGATACAATGCCACGTTCCGTCAATGCGGTTGCATCCCGCGCCCGGAGGAAAAAGATACTGAAGCAGGCCAAAGGTTTTTATGGCAAGCGGAAGAACGTATATACCGTAGCGAAAAACGTACTTGAAAAGGGACTCGGCTACAAATACGTAGGCCGCAAGCTCAAGAAGCGCGACTACCGCAGCATGTGGATCGTGCGTATTAACGCTGCCGTGCGTGAAGAAGGCATGAGTTATTCCGTATTTATCAATAAGCTGCAAGGCGCAGGTATTGACCTGAACCGCAAGGTGTTGGCCGACCTCGCCATGAATGAGCCTGAAGCGTTTAAGGCGCTGGTAGCTCAAGTGAAGGGCTAAGATATTTCTGTGCAATCATTAGAAAGCCTGCATCTTTTGGATGCGGGCTTTTTTGTATGCATTAGAATGTGATAAACAGCGCTGTCATCCAAGTCCATTCTGCATCGTCGCACCACACGGGTGGGAGTCGATCCAGCCAATAATGGGTGTGCGGCATTGCGCGCACACTTCATATACTGCTCCCACTCAGGCTTGTATAAATTGCTCTATCCATTGCATTTCCAGCTAATCGCTACAATCTTCGGTTACTGAACAATACCAATTCTTTAAAATAATGGCCGTTTCCCTGCCGCTCTAATTCCAAAGCGCCATACAGCCGCTAAACCGCCAGGAGCCTTGTCGGAACCGTTAAGATGACGCTGCAAGTATAAGGAAGCAGAGATATATTTGCTTTAAACCGCAGTGCCATGGCCAATATTCTTGACGACCAGTTTAACGCGGTGATAGCGCTTTTTGCGGAGACAGAGGAAGGGCTGGATGGCTACGAGCGATTTGTACAACGTGTGAGCAATGCAGCTTTTGTGCTGCTTTGGCTGGGCCTGTTTTACGTGAGCTACCGGAATTTTGTGCCCCTCATACCGCATGGCCTGTATGAGAAAGTAAATCACAATAGCCTGTATATGGCGGCAGTGGTGCTCCTCTTTCTGGGCAGCTTGCGCATATTACTCCTGATCAAGCGGTTGGTTGCGCCATTTAAGATTGTGATATTTATCGGATTGGTGCATACCGTAAGCACGGTTGTGCGGCTTGTCTTTCATTACCAGACTGATGAATATGTGGATAGCCTGAAGGATTTTCTGAAAGATTTGTTTTAGGAAGAAGACGCACTTCAGAAGAAAAAATTTTTGCCCCGCTGTGCGTACTTGCTACTTTTAACGATGCTTAACACCATACACAACACTAAGGCATACGATTCTCGTGCTCCTGCTTGCACCGTTCCTTATGCTGCTTTCCTGCAGTAAATCCGATAACGGCACGCCCAATGAATTTATCATTAACGGCATTCACGACGTAAACATGGGCTCTGTTGGCGGAAACATCCTGCCGTTAGCGATCAGCCAGACCATGGGAAGTCAGGAGCGCGTTGCGCTGACTGTAACAGGCTTGCCGGCCTGGCATCTCTGCTGCCATAGACCCGGCATCGGGCACGCCTGGCTTTACCAGCACCATTACATTCGGCCAGACCGCTGCAGCCGTTGCAGGCACTTACCCGATAAAGATTGTGGGTACCTCGGCGAGTTATACCAAGTCGTACGACCTGAATCTGGTTGTAACGGTAGCTAAAGGCATATACCTGGGCGGCACGTTCTACAGATCTACCGGCGTGCAGCACGGCACTACCAGCGGCACCGCTTACTTCACAGTGACTACCGATAACGCAAGCCTTGCCGGCTATTTCTTTGGTGCGTGGCCAACAGCCGACGGTACCTATACGTACCCGGTAGGCGGCGTGAGCGGCATGGCATTTACCATGCAGGTAGGCACAGGCTCCTCCTATTCTGACCAGAACAATTCAGGAAAAAACATCACCGTAATCATCACCGGCGGTAAGCTCTCCGTTAAGGCAACCGATATAACGGTGAGTAATGGCCCGGAGACTAAAAGCCTGACGATTGACATCAGCGAATAAGACTTCTGGTTTACAGACAGAAAAATCCCGGCCTGAGCGCCGGGATTTTTATTTGATACCTGCGTTCAGCAAGCTATTGCCGGCTAACGGTGCGGCAGCGGCGGACGCGGCGGATGAGGCAGATGCCCCGGACGCGGCGGCCTTGGCGGGCGCGGCGGCAGATGCGGGTGGTGATGATGACGGTGGCGCCTGTGGCGGGCTGCAGCATCTTGAGGAATGGCGCCGAGCGTTAGCAGCAGGATGAGCAGCAATGTGAGTTTCTTCATCAGGATACGATTTTGCGTTTAGGGACTAACAATTTTGTACCCTTGAGCGTCTATGAAGGCCAATAGAACATTGGGCACAGGTCTGAAGAATGTCTATTTATCTTTGCGCCCTTCATAAAACCATTCAAAAACAATCTCTTGAGAAAATCACTTTATGCGCTCCTCGTTGCGCCACTCTTCTTTGCCGCCTGCAACAAAGGCTCCGACTCGCCGGGCAATGAGTTCATCATAAACGGTGTTCATGATGTAAGCTTCGGTACTGCCGGCAGCAATGTGCTGTCTGTGGCGGTAGCCCAGTCGTCGGGCACGCAGCAGCCGGTTACTATCACCGTGACCGGCCTGCCAACGGGCGTGTCGGCAGATATTCAGCCTGCAAGCGGCACGCCTTCATTTGCGTCTGCCATCACGTTTAGCCAGACAGGCCTCACTACGGCGGGCACCTACCCGATCCACATCACAGGCACCTCATCTTCCTACGCAAAGACTTACGACCTGAACCTTACCATCCCGGTCCTGAACGGATTTGTTGTGAGCGGAACTACTTACACACGCAGCAGCCTGATGCATAGTACCAACAGTTTTCCGCCTTATGTATTCTCCACGATCCTGATTTCTTCTTTTGACAACGGCGGCGCTTACCTGCAAGGCAATATCAGCGCGGCTCTGCCTACTGCCGACGGCACATATACTTATCACGTAGGCGGCAGCGCAGCAAATGCCATCGGTCTGGACTTTGACGCCAACAACAGTTCTGTCAGCTATTCCAGCGACTACGGTTCTGATACCACTAAGACCGCTACCCTGATCGTTGCCAATGGCAAGTACACCCTGCGTGCAAATAATATTGTGCTCTACAACAGCTCAGGCTCTGATATGAAGACGCTGACCATTAATGCCAGCGAGTAACCATTTTTATCTCCGGATTAAGAGACGCAACCTTGGTTGCGTCTCTTTCTTTTGCGCCCTTCTGCAAGATCACAGAAAGATGCCTTATCTCCGTACAGAACTAATCCTGACAATCAATGCATTGCGGACAGAAAGGAATTTTTAATCAAGGTGATATGCAAATACTATAAGGCACGGTAATGTGGAGGATAAAACCAGTGTTTATATTCACACACTAATCAAACCAACACAACCATGAATTCAAAGACACGCAACATTATCGGATGGGTATTAACCGGGCTGCTCTCAGCGCTGTTTCTGTGGAGCGCCTATGGCAAATTCACCGCCGGCCCCGACATGGAGAAGATGATGGCCGGCATGGGTCTGACCCTTGACGTAGTTAAAATGATAGGCGTTGTAGAACTGATTTCTATCGCCCTGTTTATCATTCCGCGCACCGGTGTGCTTGGAGCGATGCTGATGTCCGCTTACATAGGCGGCGCTATCGCAACGCACTTGGAGCATGCGCAGCCTGTTATGATGCCGGTTATCATAGAATGCGTGCTGTTCATCACGGCTGTAATCCGCTTTCCTGAAATGCTCAGCCGGCTTATGGGTAAAAACGCCTGAGGACTGCATTAAACGAAAAATCCCGGCTGCGAGGCCGGGATTTTTTGTTTTGGAAAATGTTCCTTTTACTCAACTACCACCTTGATCGTCTGGCTGGCACCAGCCTCCAGACGGCAGGACAGGAAATAGATACCGGCAGGGACGCCGCTGATGTCCATTTGTGTAACGGAGCCGCTTGCCTGGATGCGCTTCAGCTCCTTGCCTGCTGCGTCGTTGAGGCTAAGGGTAGCAGTTCCATCCTGGCTGCCGTTGAGGCGCACATTCAGCACACCACTGGCAGGCATAGGAAAAGCAGACACGATGTCTATAGCGGCGGCAGATACGCGTCCGGTCACCACATTGCTGTAAGTAGCTGCTCCGCTTTTACCGCTGATTAGCTTAAGACGATAGTGGCTAAGCCCTGCGGGGGTAGCCGCGTCGTTGAATGCATATGCGCCCGGCTTGCCTGTGCACTGAATCTTAGAGATAGCAGCGAATGATTTACCGTCGGTGCTACGCTCAATTATGAAATAATCTGCTGCGGCTTCGTTGTAAGTAGTCCAGCTGAGGGAGTGGTGACCATTGCGGGTAGCAAGCGCAAGCTCGCCCATGTGGATATCAAGCGGAGTGGCGCCGCCTGAAGAAAAGAAGAAGCCGGAGAAGTTGGAAATAGGAAAGGTGAACTCCCAGCGATCCGCATCGGCATTCCAGACCTTGGTGATAGCGCTATTCGGGATAAGCTCACGCGCTGCAACCGGATAGTTGCCCGGATCATAGCCGCCTGTAGGCGTGCCGTGAAAGGCTGTAATAATCAGGTTGCTGAGGTCCTGATCTGTGGTATCGCCGGAAGCTGGCAGCGCCGGGTAAGCGCCGCGCACCAGGTTGTAAGCGGTAAAATCGGCCTGATCTACATAGAGCGTTACAGAAGCAGTATTCTGCGCGCCGGGGCTGATCTCAAAGTGGCGCTGCAGATAAGGCTGGCCGTTGTAGGTACTTACTGCCGTGTCTTCAAAGCTCTTCACTGTAGTGGTGCCGAGGCCGGAGGTGGCAGTGGCAAGCACTACGCCGGTCTGAAGGCAGGAAGAGGGATCATCGTAAGAGATAACGCTGTTCGGATTCTGGGTAGCGGTTGCAGTGCCGGCAGTAGCAGAAGGCATGAGCGCTGTGAGCGAGATGGCTGTAAATGCAACACCGTAGTTACCTGCCCAAACGCTGCAGTCGCCGCCTTCGTTTACGATGGTCACGTAGCGTGGTGTGCCGCCATAAGCTACAAAACTGTGGGCGATTGTTTCCCAGACAGTATTTGAAGTTGTAGTCTGGCTGCCGGTAGTCCACGTCTCGAGCACATTATTAGACGAATCCGAAAGCATTACTGTTATGGTGTAGCCGGAGTTGCTGCACGGCGCGCCTGACCAGGTCTTGAGCTGCTCGCTGAAGGTAATGTTGGGACGTGTAGCAAGCTGGGCGGCAGTGTAGGTATTTTCCAGGTCAATAAGCTGCGTTTGGCTGTCCCAGGCATAAGAGTAAACGAAGCAGTCGGTGCCGTTATCCGTAAGGGTTGCAATGCCGTCGTCGCCGCCATTGTAAAACGACCAACCTGTAGCGCCTCCGCTGCCGTCCGGATTTGTGACGAGACTGGTGCAGGTCTGTGCGCGCAGAATGCCGGAGCTCATCAGAATGCCTGCAGTTAGAATAGGTAAAAAGTAACGTTTCATAAGCTTACCGTTTTTGTGGTTGTGAGTGTTTTTTGTGTGTATGGTTTGATGGGTTCAAAGGTAGAAGCGACCCATGCTTGCTGTATGTGTCAAGGGGTTATAATGCAGTTAGGCGTATGTATGCGCTTTGCAAATACGGCCCGCCGTAGCGAGCCGTTAACGGGGCGGGCGCAGGCTTATACCCGCGCAGCATTGGCCGGCAAAGGGGAGGGGCAGCTTAATAAACCAAAGTGTCTGCGGTGCTGTATAGGAATGCATTTCCAGCAGCGGGGGCGGCGCAATCAATCTCACAGCAAACGGATTGGATTTGGACAAACCCCAAATGCCCGGGCAGTGTGTTTTTAAAAGACAAAGGCGTGGCCGCTATCTTCCGAAAACAATCTCAGAAATTTAAATGCTGCCGATTTTCAATTGGGGCGACACTATCTCTTTGCAAGAATTGGCTAAGTCTGGCCTGCGCCCGTGAGCCAAGCGGCTTTTCAATCAAACATGTTCCACTTTGTCTTCGGTGTCGGAGCCGCATCACTTTCGCCGGGCTGCGCACCTTCGGTATCCAGAGTCCAGAATCCGGCGCCTGGTTTTTGCGCCGGCTTTGCCGGAGCCTGCTGCTCATGCTCCTTTACGATTGGGGCTTTTTGTGCCTCCGGCTCCCTGGCGTCTCCGGGGAAGGCTACGTCCGGATACTGCTTACGCAATTCTTCAATTATGGCAAGGGTTTCCGGCGGTAATTGCTCCTGCGCCGCCGCGGGTAGAGGCGCTGGCTCCTGCAGCCCGGCTATCAATGCAGCAACCGGCTGGCGGTCTGTTTTCAGGAAACCGTTTTCTTGCCAGTAACGGATGCCCACTGCGGGATCTTCATCTTCCATAATGAAGTAATCAATGGGACCAAAGAACTCGCGCAGTTGGGCAGTATCGCAGGTGGGCAGGAAAATGCGCAGCACGCGTGGGTCATAAAACCGGAAATAGAGGCTCTGTCCCGCCTCGGTTTCTACCTTCAGAAACTTGCGGAAGTGCTTTTGCAGTTCCTGCAAGGGCCAGCCGGATTTAAGCATCACGCCCCAGGATTCACCCCAGCCATTACGCAGGTACCAGTTTGCAAAGGGTGTGCTGTAGGCAAATTGAAACAGATAGGGCGCTACAGCAGCCAGCTTTTCACTGCTTGTACCGCGGTAGAGCGTTTCGTACGCCTTATTGCGGACCTGGGCTATCTCTATCTGCGTGCCCATACGCGCGGCGTCAAGCAAAACATAAGTCAGGTGGGAAAACATAGGTTGGATAATTAGTTTGCCGCAGCAGCTTTGTCAGGGCTTAACCGGGTTTTGTATAGATAACATTTCCGCTTTGTAGGACAGAGCATCCCACTGGCGCGGGTATCAAAAAACAGAGCCTCAACTTGCGTTTTCTAAATGACTTGTTTCGCTCAAAAGTATTGTAATATTGTGAGGAGACTACGGTAACATGATAATCAAATCCGGGCAGTACAATCAACTTAGCGAGGGTGTGAAAGCGGCCTCTGTTACCAGACTGTCTGCAGCACTGGGTAGCAAGTTTCCGGAAGAACGCTACGGCATACCCGAACAAGAATGGAAAGCTGGCGTGGCCCGTCGTATAGACCGCGCGATTAAGTACGGAATTGCCACTGATGGAGACATATTTAAATTTCTAATGATAGACCTAAGATTCGGAGAGTACTTTGAAAATATGCCGGAACATAAAGGCGCTATAGAAATACTCCGGCACCGTACACTTGCCGGAACGCGAAAGATGGAGAAACTTTTTGATCTTCTCTATAGCTTGTAAACCAATAATCGGGCCTGCGATGAGTAAAATCCCCCTGCTGCAAGAGCGAATTAAAAAGCTGGAGACACTGTCGGCCCAGATAGATAAGGATATTGAAATTAAAAAGGCAGAGGGTTACAAGGATGCGCCTAAATATCTGCTGGATCTGAAAAAAGAGGTGGAGGAGCAAAAGGCTGTTTGCGAACAGGAGAAGAAGATTTTTGAGGAAGGCGAGGTACTGATTGCAATCATTAATAAGCCTGGCACTCCTAAAAAAGATGTTGTGGCTGCCAAGGCCCGTGTTGATGAGATTAGGGTCGAATTAAAAAAGCTTGCAACAGACAATTCAAGTCTTCATAACACGACCACTGCCCAAGGAGTGGCTGATCCATGTATCCCTTGCCTTATCAAGAAGGCAACGCAGCAGAACCCGGCAAAACACTTCGTAAAGTTTAATGTAGTGGGGGAGGATGGCAAGCCAATAAAACGGGTGGCTTTTCAGGTAGAGTTGCCAGACGGTAATACAAAGGACATAATGAGCGACGGGACTATTGCCACCATTCCGAACATTGAGCCCGGAAACTGTAAGATTGAGCTCAAATGGCATTCAGACGTGACTGTGTATGACGCCCTGATATTGTCCTGATGTAATAATTGCCGCAACACGCTAACGCTCCCGCTATTTCCAACTATAATGGCCGACTACAAGATTTTCAAAACTGAAGAATATACCCTCAAAGACGGAGACACCTTTGAGACGATCGTTGCAGATAAGGGTATAACTGTACGGCAACTGAAACTGTTTAATTTCGGGACTGAAGACGATGCAGAAATTAAAAAGTTTTACTGGGGCCGGCTGCATTGCAGCAAGCTGAACGACAATGGCTCGTTTAAGTTTGAAAGCAGCGACAAGCCCGGAAAACTCTTCATCCCAAAACTATCAGAGCCGCCGCTCAGCTTCGCCTCCAATGGCACGCATCAGTTAAAGCTAAAGCTGCCGCAGATAGATGTGCTTAAGCCCGCCAAATGCATCGTCAAGTTCAGGCCCGACTCTGCCTGGGATGGGAACTACGGTTTTGACTGGATGCGGGAGGGAGATACGGGGGCACGCGGCGACATCCGGTATGAAGACCATATGGCAGATGGGGCAGAGCTTACAAAGCTGTATAAGGCATATGGCCAGTTTGATGTTACGGAGGCGAAGGACGACGACTCAACTCCTAAAAACACAGTTGCTTACCTGAATTTATATCCTGAGCACGAATGCCCTGATAAAAAGCATACGACAAGTATTAAGATGAAATTGGATCAGCGAGGTGGTCTGCCTGCGGCGCTGAAGGTAGTAAGCCCTAAGGCCGACTACAAGAATTTCATTGAAATTGATGAAGTCCTTCCCAAAACGAATGGTGAGCACAACATAACCGTAAAGTCGAAAGTGGGGTGTGCCGAAGATATTGTTTTGAATATAGTCAACTTCACCAACGACAAGAAAGGGAAAGATCAGGAAATAATTGCGGGCAAGCTGATCATTCCAAAGAATGATCTTGCTAACCGCCCGAGCGTCAAGGTTGTATTTGTTTCAGTAGAAACGAATATAAACGGTGGGCGGAAAGTAGTGCCGGAAAGCTTCGTGAACAATATGGACACGCTCCTGCAAAAATATTGCGGTCAGGCAGTGTTGCACCTAACCATTGCCAAGGAGAATTTTAACCTGACAGCAAGTCTCGGCACAAAAACCAAACTGTTTGGCAAAAAGCTCTTCTCATCAATAAAGCTGACAGAGAAAGAGGCTTTCAACAAAGACTGGACTTATGAACTGCCAGGCGGCAGCAAAACGCGCACTATACTTTCCAATACTTATAAGCTCACCGCAGGTTTGCCGCCGAAGCGGAAAAAAGTACATGAGGTGCTCAACAGAATGTTTAAAGCTGAGTTCCCTAAATATAAAGACCACTTTCCGGTATTTATGTTTAACGAAATCGGTGTTGCTATTGACGAACCCCCGGGGCCCGGGCAGCCGGATGATATCGTTGGCCTTGGCGGTGAAACTGATGCCATTCCAGGAGATTGTGTAGTTGTGTTTGGTACCGGGATCAACTTCGCTGTTTGTCACGAGCTGTTTCACTGTTGGGGCTTGCATCACCCGTTTGGCAGCTCTTCTCCTATTACCTTCCGCAATCAAGGTGCTCCGGGTGAGCCGCAGTGCGGTACGGATAATATCATGGACTACCCTCACTTCCTTGTCCCGCCTATGGACGGATTTCAAGTGTGGAGCTGGCAGTGGCCTATCCTGAAGGACACTCTTATCAAAAAGGCATGGTCATGAGACTCACACTACTGCTGTCCATACTATTATCTCTCTATACGAAGTCTTGTACTTCTCAAACCCATCCTGATCAAATGGAACGTTTTAATATTGCTTTATTTAAAGAGCAACAGCAGAAAGGTGAATATTCTCACAGGCTAAGCGATGGTTCACTGGTTGAGCAATTTCGTATAGGCGAAGGCTACGGTGAGAAGGAAACACCACAAAAGGGTTGGTTTTACACGTACAAAGAATTTTACGCAAACGGTGTCCTCCAGACAAAAGGCCGCAATTTTATTAAGGGCGACTTCAAAGTGGGGGAATGGATTGAATGTGACGAGGAAGGTAGAGTAACTGACAAGAAAAACTACGACAACGGATATAAGTTAGATGTGTTCGGCGTTATTGATATATTGAAGGCAAAGCAGATCCATTTTTCCTTAGAGAATCCTAACGACAAGATTACCAGAAACATAAAAGACGGACGCCATACTTGGTTTGTAAGCCGTATGATAGGCTACACAAGTATAGATACTATTGAGATTGATGATTCCAGCGGAAAAATAGTCAACCAGACTTCAATGAAATTTAGAGCGGTCAACTAACTATATTAAGCGCGTGTAACGCCTAAGCCGATTAAGGACAGGTTTCGCAAAAAGGTTTCCCTGCTTCAGCCGCCTGCTGAAGTGTCGCCATCTGCGCCATTTGCTGTTGCGCTTCCTGCATTTGCTGCTGTACCTGCATCGGCTGTGTTTGGGCCGACTGCATCATTTCCATCATTACGTTTACCGGTGCTACGGAGCCTCCGCCGCCACCGCCGCCGCCTGCTTCACCTATCAGCACAGTAAAGCAGCCTACCATTATAGCGCCCCCGTGCGCGCAAGTGTCTCCCATACGAGCGGCGGGCTTTCCGCCAATCATTACGCCTGCTGAGCCCTTCATAATGGTATCGGGCGGGCCTGTGCAAACGCACATGCTGCTCATTGTGGCAGCCGGCATGCCACCAATCAGGACGGTGGGAACGCCGGGCGGCATCACCGGTCCGCCTACATGCGGGATAGGCGGCACCCCGGGCGTAACCATGGGGCACATATGAAAGTCGCCTACTCTTGCTGCTGGTTGTGGCACGAATCGTTGATTTTTTAGTTTACATGTATTGCATAGCTCACACCCGCCGCGCTGCCATGCTCCAGTTCCGCAACCAGATCCATCTTCACCCGCTCCCAGTCGGTCTCAGCAGATGCCGCAGGGCCAGGCTTGATCTTGACCTGTACCACCGGCATCAGGCCCTGGTTGGGCATCGGGCTAAGGCCAATACCTTTCTCCACATGAATGTCGGAAGCTGTGCCTTGCAAATAAGCAGCACAGAAATTCTTAACATCCGTAGCCGTCACAATCCGGCCTCTGGATAAAAGTACAGATTTAAACGCTTTCAAAATCTCCGTATTCTCCAGCTTATCCATTCCGCCGCTTGTCTGTGTCATCAGCACAAGACCGGCCTTCTTGAAGGCAGAGCCTTCATATAGATCCATTGCTGTGCCGCTGCGAATGCCGTTGCCGGCTACACCGTTGCAGGTCCAGTATTGCACGAAAATGGTATCGTTCTCTTCTACAGGGTTGATCAGCAGATAAGTGGGAGATGTCTGTAGCAGGTGCAGATTTTGCCTGATCTTCTGATCTATCAGCCCGATGTTCTGATTCAGGTCTTTTATAGCGGTCGCCATAAAATCCTGACCAAAGGCTGCGAAGGCACGGCTTTCGTCGCGCAACAACTCTATCAGGTAATTCAAATACTCAGCTGCATTACGAGAATCAAAGCGCTCAAGATCTCCCACCCGGACGGTGTAAATGCCTTTGTCTTTATCGTTGTACTGGTCAAACGGATAGTAAACATAGTCGCTGCGCCCGTTTGCCCCGGTGATGGTGCCTTCTACAGTTTTGACGGCGAAGAACTGCTCCGTGCTCATCAGGGGGATGATATTGAAGTAGTTGTTCAGCCGGTAGCTGAGCTCATTTACATGCCGGTTGACTATAGGGAAGCAGTTGATGGCAATCGTTAGATCGTCCATAATCTGCGTAGTGTACTCAGGTGGAAAATACAGTCTGAGCCAAAGCAGCTCGCCTTCCATTTGCGCCAGATCATTGGTAGCAAGCGCTCCTTCAAATTCCTTTGGATAACGGCTGAAGAGTGCTCTCTCCGGCGCCTTTAGGAAGTCATTTCCCTCGGCGGCAATGGTCAGAAAGTTATCACAGTAAATACGGTTGATCTGCTTTTCCAGCCGACGGTTGATATACAGCTCCTCCAGCGCATCCTCAAAATGCAGCTGGTGATCTTCAAAAGAGGTCTGCGAAAGGCCGCGCAGAAGTGCTACCGGTCTGCCATTGCACTCGCATTGCACGTGCCGCAGCATGGAAAGGTAGCGCGACCGGTCCGGCGTGTTTTTAAGATCTACAAAGATGGAAATGTCTGTCAGGTCAATGCCCGGCTGTACCTGGATGCCTATCCAGGCCTCGCCGGGCCCGAAGGGTTTGTTGGGAGCGGTACGCAGGAAAGTCTCTTTTTGCTGCAGCTCGCTGAGGTTGTAAACATTGGGGCCGGTAGCAACAATCTTTACATCCCCGTCTATGGCTTTAAATCGCCCGGAAGGCGTAAAAAAAACGTCCATCAGCGTATCCAGCGGACCGTTGGCAACGGACGCCACGCGCTTCTGATGCAAAAACTGAGACTCAAGCGCTACGTACTGGTATTCATCTGTTGATGTAGCGTGTATTATAGCATGCGCCGGCCGCGGCTGCACATGCACTTCCGGAATGAGCAAACCTGCCAGCCGCTCTGTCATTGTCTTCTGCAGCGAAGCCATCTCGTTATCCACTCTGTACACCTCTACGGCACAGGCTTCTATAAGAAGGCGCACCAATGGATCAAAATTATCCATGTTGGTGTCGTTGAGCCCCCAAAAGCGGGCCGCATTGCGAAACATGCGGCTTGCAATGGCTTCCTTTGTCAGTTTCGTATCGTCAATGCTGAACATCCTTATACAATGGTCGTTGACCGAGAATCGTTTATTTTTAATCCAGGGATATAGGGCTGATAAATAGCTGTGGCGAATACGCAAAGGGCTCACCAGTGGTTTTGATGGTGCCTTTTACATTGACAACAATTTTCTTCTTAATGCTCTGCACCCGTGTTATGGGATGCACATAAGGCGCCTCTGTGATAACAGTGTCAACATCAATGCGCTCCAGCCGTTGCTCATAGCTTCTGAGGCTCTTGATTATTGACTTGTTTACGTCCTCCTGCCATTTTATTGGGTTGGTTATCGTTTCAAAGTCGCGCTCCCATATTTCACAGCCGTATTCGGAATCAAAGCGGTGCTCATTATACTTAGAAGATATAATAAGAAAGATGTTCTGCGCAATGGACGTACCGAGATTGCAGGACGGCAGCTCCACATTACGCTGCATAAGCTGCCCGAAGTTGAATGGCATCTGATATAGCTTCGCTTGCATATCTGCTTAGTTGATTTGTACAATGCCGCCTTTCAGCGAAGCCATTGCGCCGCCCTGAAGCTCCAGTTGCGCGCCGCCGTTCACCTTTGCGGTTGCGGAGCCCTTGAGCTCAAGCTGGGCCCCTTCCACCTTCGCGGTGGCACCGCCCTTTGCCTCAAAGCCCTTAGTGCCTTCAATGGTCACATCCGCGGCTTTAATCTCTACTTTCTTGTTTGCCTTGAGCGTAATGGTATCGGTTGCTTCTATTGTGATTTTCTCAGACTTGACGCTAATCGTCTTGTCTCCCTGCACCTCTATCTTGTCGCCTGACTTGACGATGATGGACTCCTTGGAGTTTACCTCAATAACTTTTGAGGAGAAAATCTGCACCGTGCCGTCCTTATCCTTCAGGTGAATGGATATGTAATTGGTATCGTCCGTTTGAATCTTGATG
The DNA here is from genome assembly GCA_965246765.1 of Chitinophagaceae bacterium. Lineage (GTDB taxonomy): Bacteria > Bacteroidota > Bacteroidia > Chitinophagales > Chitinophagaceae > UBA1952. The sequence goes on along the minus strand of CBDFFJ010000003.1, from coordinate 63,568 downwards.
ATGTTCTCCTTGTCTTTATCAGTAAACGAAATAATATTGCCGTTCCTGGTAGAAATGGATTTGACATTATTCTTTTCCGTTGATTCGGACGAAGAGATTGCCTTGCCATGCGGCAGCGCTCCCATCACAAACGGGCGGTCGGGGTCATTTTGGGTGAAGCCCACAACCACGTAATCATTGACCTCTGGCGTGAAGAAGTGACCGCGGGTTTTCTTGGATCCGTCTCCATATACGCCGGCATTGGGCGTAAGTACCCGTAAATAAGGCGTCGTCGCTTCGCCTTCCTGCCACATAAGCTTTACCTTAACCTTGCCCATATTGTCAGGATCTTTCAGATCGGTCACAATGCCAATTTGCGGCTCAGCCATCGGCTTTTTACCATAAGGGTTTGGCGCTACAGCAACCGTCTCCGGAATGGCTTCAAACTCATTTTCGTAATTGCCTAACCCGTCTGTCTTGTGCATGATAGACGTGACCATATACTTGCCGTAATCTGCACTTGCGTCTCCGTCCACGCCGTGGGTCTTCACCTGAACAGTACCGCCTATCTTCACAAAAGGCCAGTCACTTTTTGCAGATAACTGCACGAGAGCCGCTGCCTGTCTGGATTTGGCAATCTTCACGGATTCATCCAGTTCGCTTTTTTCCAGCAGCTTTCTCGGGCTAAGCGTTGTAGATTTACTCTTGAATATATTTTCTGACTCCTTCAGAGCAAACTTCCCGAAGGTGTCCAGCCCTGCAACGGCCACATTACCGCCGGCTGCTTTTTCCTTTTTATCGGTCTTGGAGAGGTAGGCAATTTCGTCTGAGCTTACCGGGGCTACCTTCACCCGGAGATTCATGTCTGATATATGATTGGGATAGGTAAGGCTTACAAGCGCCCCCCCCGCAGGTTTTCCAAAGTTGAGGGCGGCGCCATCATAGAAGAAGTGCTCGCCGTATTCTGCCGCCAGCCGCCTGATAAACTCAAAGTTGCTTTCGCGATACTGGACGGTATAAGGTATGGCCGATGTTTTAACTGGCTGCGTCTTGACATTCAGCTGGTTAGATGCCACATCCACGCTTACGTCCTTCACCATCTGTGTGAGGGTACGCTTCATGTGCGAGCTGTTTGTCTCGCCGGCATCTAAGAGAATAGTAGGGCTATATCCGCTGAACACGATGTCCCGAGGCGCATCCAGCGTATTGAAGAACCGGACGTCTGTCACGATTCCTTTGAAGGTATTAGCCGCGCCGGGGCTGTAGATGTCGTTAAGCGAGATTGTTACAGGTTTTCCAAGATAATCTTTAGTCTTTTCAATATTCATTGCCCCCCGCGCCTCCAGCACATCGTAGTTGAACCGGAATTCAAAGTAGTGATGCTCATTGAATGCCTGCCGGAGGGATAAATGAGAAAACGGCTCAATCTTCTTACCGTTTACGGTGATTTCCACATTTATCTGTTGTGCCATAGCTTATAGGGTTTTGGGAGGGTTCAATTTAGGTATAAAGACCGCAAGACCCTGAAGCGGGTCTTGCGGTGGTGAATCAGAATAGCGGGTGAAACACCGCAGGAAATTACGCCTTGTTCTCAGGCCATGTGTTGCTGAGCTTCGCAGTGTCGCCAACCTGGATTTCACGCGCAGAGATGGTGAACTGGATGTTCATAGCATCAGCGCCGTGAGCGGTGGCTGATTCAGTGTAGTTAGTGATAAAGCCATCTGTGAACTTGATAGTCTTCATCTTGCCGTCGGAAGTACCCTGATCAAAGGAGATCTCGCCGCTTTGAGCAGTGTGCTGCTTGTTGAGCATAAGCTCAACGAGCGTAGTGTCTGCATAAGACTCTACAGACAGGTGGATTTCACCGCCGTACACGCCTGAAGACGGGCGGCCCTTCGGGTCAACGGAGCGGTTGAAGGAGAAAGACGAGCTGAGTACGTCATACTTTTTGCCGCCGAGGGACAGTTCTGCTTTGTAAGCCATGATGTTTGGTTTTTGGTTTGGTTATTGGTTTGGTTAAGAGATAACGGAGTGAATAGGTAGGGCTTACTGTTGCTCTGTAGCAGTATCCCAGTTGGTACCGTCGTCTCCCTTATGACCATCCAGCTTCAGCATGAAGCTCTTGGCGGGGAAGTACGGGGTAATGTTGATGTCAAGATGGATGCGGTCCTTCTGGTTGTCGTCGCGCTCAAAGCGGATAACGCGGAACTTTTCAATGAGCTTGTCCGGGCCACGAACGGAATCCAGGAATTTCACGATTTGGGAGCGGAGGTCGTTTTCGGTCAGTGAAGTCCAGTTTTCAAAGGCACGGCGATTGAGGAAGTCAATCAGCACCTTGTTGATATAGTCAAACACGCGCACCACAGAATAGGTCTGCAGGCCGATGTTATCGCCGTTAAACAATGTCTTGGAGGAGAAGGCCATCACTTTACCATACTCATTCACCATCGGAATAAGGCCAGCCTTGTCCATTGCGGAAATTTCACTCTTTTTCAGGTCAAAGCGGATGCCTTCCACTTCGTTCATGCCGCCGTGCTTTTTACCGGCTGTTACCTGGCTCATGAGCGTGTAATACAGCTTGCCGGCAAGCGCTGCCGATGGCGGTATGCGCACATCATCTTCTTCGTCAATTTCTGCATTCTTCTGGCGGCCAACGATGTAGTTGCAGGCCATCATTACGTTAGAACGGTGGATCTCGCCGCCGGTGAGATTCGCTTCTGTAAACATATCCAGCGTATCATCCGGATTGTCAATGTCCATAAAGTCCGTTACCAGCATAGTCTTGGTCTCATGTGCAAGCTTTGCCCACTTTTCTACAACCGCATTAGACCCCAGATAACCCGGTACGCAAAGTATAGAGTAGTTGTTGCGCAGATCAAGACGATCGTAATTCTGCTTCAGCTCACCGGATACGTAGTCTATGAACTTCGGGTTATCCAGATCCTTCAGCTGATCCGGACCGGCGTTGATGATAGTTACATTCTTCAGCTTATCAGACTCGGTATTCTTGTAGAAAAGATTCAGCGAGCGGTAAGAAACTTCCAGATCGTGGCTTGCTTCTGCTGCCTTCTTAAGATTTATCTTAAGCGTTGCGGCGGCTTCTGTAGAGCGTGTCTGGCATGTCTCCGCCATTTGGCTGATATCGGAGGAAGACTGCATCAGGTTTAGCCACAATTCCAGCTTTTTCTTCAGCTCGGCGCGCTCACGCTTCTTTGCTGCATCAGTCAGGAATATCTGCTTACGCGCTTTGCGCTCAGGATTAAGGCCCTGTACGCCATCAATTGCGGACTCAAGGAAATCAAAACCGCCCAGCTTGGCCATTTTGTTAAGGGCCTGGTCAAGGGTCTGCGAGGGCGCCGCGCCAGCCTCCGGGGCTTTATACGCGACGTCTTGCGATTCGGTCTGCTGCTGCATTGAGGTTTCTGCCATAGGAATGTTCTGTTTGATTCGTTATTGTATGTGTCTTTCAGGAATTGCTCACGCGTTCTTATCCAGTTCCTGAATCAGATTTTGCAAAGCAGACATAAAGGCTTCCTTAGTCTCAGGGTTCTCAATGGCGTTCTTTACAAGCTTATTGGTTTTCAGCTGCTTCATCAGCTTTGCATACTCTTCCTTTTCCGCATTCAGCCCCTGCAGGAAAGAACTTTGCTGCACCATATTGGATGCCTTAAAGTCGCCAACGTTGCGAAACTTAAGTTCCTCGCCCTTTGTGCTGCCATCAGCGGTCTCAAACTCAACTTCTACGGATGGCTTAAAGTGCTCAAACACTTCCTCCACAGTCTTAAGGTCATACACAGCCTCCGGACGAACCGGATCGTCGGCTGTAAGCTTCTGCACAAAGAGGGAACGATTCATCGAGATGTCTGCCATCCCTTCCGACGCGTCCATTTTGACGGCATTACCGCCTACCTGATAGTCAAACATGGGGTATTGGTTTTTAAAGTGATTGCTGGTATGGTTTTGATTATACCCCTTATGGGTAGTCCTGTCTTTTAAAAGCGTTGGTTAACCTTCGAAGCACCAAGGTAAAAATCTTTTGATAAATCAAAGATTATTTTTGAGCCATTCTGAAAATTATTTCTTTACGGTGTAGTCCACCTCCTGCTCATCATTCAGATGCACTTGTATCGTGTCGCCTTTTGTCACCTTACCAGACACAATGAATTTTGATATAGGCCTGCGCAGCGCCGTGCGAATAACCCCTGAAATCTGCCGGGCGCCGTACTTCGGCGTAAATCCGGTGAGGGCGATCTTACTTTTGGCTTCATCCGTTATCTCAAGCGAGATGCCCTGCTTGTCAAGGCTTTCCAACAGGCTCTTCATCTGAATTTCCAGAATCTTCACCACATTGGCTTCAGAGATTGGCGCGAACGGAATGATCTCCGTAAGGCGGGCCAGAAACTCTGGCCGGAAATACTTTGTCATGATCTCCATAAGCTGCGAAGACTTAGGCATCAGGTTCTGACCGAATTGCTCTACAATCCACTCGCTGCCAATATTGGACGTAAAGATGATCAGCGAGTTAGAAAAGTCGCCTTCCTTACCCAGACGATCACTCATCTTGCCTTCGTCAAGAATCTGCAGGAAGATGTCGAATACCGATGGGTGAGCTTTTTCAATTTCGTCAAAAAGCACTACGGAATAAGGCTGCTGACGGATTTTATTGACAAGAACGCCGCCTTCCTCATAGCCCACATAGCCCGGAGGCGCTCCATACAACAAGGCTGCGGAATGCTCTTCCTTAAATTCGCTCATATCAAAGCGGATCATCGCCTTCTCATCATTGAAGAGGAAGTCGGCAATCGCTTTGGTCACTTCCGTCTTACCGGTACCCGTAGGGCCGAGCAGGAAGAAGGAGCCAATCGGCTGGCCGGGCTTGTTCAGGCCGCTGCGCGATTCAACGATTGAATCTGCAAGCGCCTTTACAGCATGATCCTGACCAACAACGCGACGCTTGATGATCCCTTCCATCTCCTGAAGCTTCTGCTGCTCCTTTGCCTGGATTTTGCCCATCGGGATGCCGGTCTTGAAAGCTACAACGGCCGCGAGCTCCTGGTTGGTTACCGTGTCTTTGATCTCCGCCGCATACCCCTTCAATGCGGTGAGCGTATGGCCGAGGGCCGTCTCCATCTCGGTCGCGCTTTCCAGCTTGCTTACGTCTGTAGGGTCGGTGAGCCGCCCGAACAGTACCGGGCTCAGACTGTTTTTCAGGGAGTTGTAGAACCATTTGTATTCTGCGATGCGTTCGGCATCTTCCAGATCAGCATCCTGCACCAGCGCTTCAAACTGTGTGGTAAGCGATTCAAGCTCCGGGATAGATGTTTCGTTCATCATCTTAAGCGCAGCCATGGTACGATCCAGCAGATCAACCGCAGAGTCTGGCAGGCGGCGGTCCTTTACATAGCGCTTGGCCAGGCGCGCGCACTCTGTGAGTACGCTTTTTTCAATTTTCAGGTTGTGATGCTCTTCAAAAGCCGCCGCCAGCTTGTGCAGCATTTTAGCTGCGGTAGCCGTATCGGGCTCTTCTACCCGGATCACCTCAAAGCGGCGGCTGAATGCCTGCTCCGGCTCAATCAGCTTGCGGTATTCATCAAGCGTGGTAGCGCCTATTACGGTGATTTCGCCACGGGCAAGCTCGGGCTTCAGCAGATTTGCAGCTCCTCCGGCGCTTCCCTTCGGATCCAGCAGCGTGTGTATTTCGTCTATGAACAGGATGGCTTTATCAAACTGCTTGATTTCTTTGATGATGCTTTTAAGGCGCTCTTCTACCTCGCCTTTGTACGATGCTCCGGCAAACAGTGCGCCCAGGTCCAGCTCAAACAGGAAAGCGCCTTTCAGATTGTCGGGCACCTTGTCGGCAACGATGCTAAGCGCAAAACCGTCAACGAGCGCAGTCTTACCAACGCCCGGATCCCCCGTGATAATTACGTTTGGCTTGGTGCGTCGACCGAGCACTTCCAGCATCATGCGCGTCTCCTTGTCGCGGCCAATGATAGGATCAATCTTACCTTCTTTCGCAAGTGCGATCTTATCTACGCAGTATTTCAGCAGCGCAGTATTGCCGGCAGATTTCGGCTGGAAGTCGCCGCCGCCTTCCGGAAGATTGCCGCTGCCAATTGTATTGCTGAGCGACTTGTCGTTGAGATAGAGGTCCAGGATTTCTTTTTCGCGCAGCGGAAAAGATTTCAACTGCTCTGCAGTAAAACCGACGTTTGGCTTCACGAGTGCGGCAAGGGCGCACACGGGCGAAACGTCGTTCAGCCCGAGCTTGAGGCGGATATTATCTGCCTCTTCCAATACATTGGCGGCCTGGGTGTCAGCAGTTACGTTTTCTACAGTTTTGCCGCTTTTAGGCATTTCGTCAATGCGGATTTCGGCCCATTCCGTCATATAGGCAACGTCCTTGTCCAGCGACTGGAGGAAGGGATGCAGGCCGGTCTCTTTGTGAAGCAGGCCACGAAGCAGATGCGGCAGGCCAAACTGCTCGTTCTTGTATTCGCGGGCGAAGTTGATGGCGATCTGGATTGCCGTTTTCAGGGATTCGGAAAAGGAAAGCGTTGTCATGATTGATGTTTATAGCGGTTGATATTTTTTGATTGATGCCTGTGCCTGCTTTCCTGCTTCACACTCACCTCCTGTCCCCTCCCACGAAGTGCTTTGATGACTAAACAGGCACGCTGCGATGTGCGCTTATTCCTGTATGCATACTATTGCGCGGGCGGCATAGGCATCGGCGAGCCCATGCCCATGCCTCCCATGCTCTGCGCCGACTTGGCTGCTGCCTCTGCCGCCTGCAGCTTTGTCGCCGCGTCATTGAGCTTAGTCTGGGCTTCTACCAGCTGGCGCACATGAGTATAGTGATTAGCATATCCGTTGCTTACCAGCTGCACCATTTTGATAGAGGTATCCATGCGGGCAAGATCGGCAAGGCCGTCCGCGATTTTTTTATCCAGAAGTACTGGGTTTTCAGTCTTGGCAGAGGCATAGAGGTTAATGTTAGAATCCACTTCCGACATCTTTTGAAGAATCATCTTCTGCGTATGCTCAAAGTTGGAGTAGGACACCAGCTTGCGCTCTTCCGTCTCACTAATCTCTTCCGGCACATGATAGTAGGAGAAGAAGATAAGCGCTACCGGGACAAGCGCGAGGCCCAGAAAAATAAAGACGAATTGCCAGAGCTGCTTACTACGCTCTTTGCTGTTGATAGGTTTCATGCGTTGAGTGGTGGATTGTGAGTAGTGAGTCTTTGAGACTGATATCTCCTGGTGTCTGTTCTTAAATGTTTTGTCTTAATCAAAGATGCTGAATTTGCCTTTAGGCTTTTCCTTAGGCGCATCCATGGTGCGGCCGCCGAAGTCAAATTTCTCATTACGCTGACCGATGAGCTTGAGGTCTTTCAGCTTATCGAGCAGGTCGCTCCAGAGCTTCAGGAAGCTAAGCAGCGGCTGGAAAAAAGCGTAAATATCCTCGTGATCATAGTCCGCATTCATTACCGTTGAAAGCAGCTCCTCAAACTTGCCGGGCTGCACCTCATTCCAGTAAGCGAAGTATTGAAGCAGCTCTTCCTTGTCCTTGACCGGAATGAGATTCAGGCTTACGTTTATAATGCTGGCAAGCTGCACCACCGTGTTGCTCATATACACGGGGCTCTGCTGCCGGTACATCGTACGGAAGAAAAAGAACTCGCGGGCAATGTGCCAGATGACCTGCTCACAGATGGCTTTTACATTCTGAGCCAAAGCGGTCTGTTGCTGGGTGCCACCTTCCACTACCTTACGCACCACCTCGGAGCTGCTTTCCTGAATGGCATTCAGGCGCTCAGCCACTACGTTATAAAGCTGCTTTGCGCCGGGGTGCGCACCTATAAGAGCGCATGGCGGAATGTATTCCGGGTCGCGGGTAAGTTCGCCGCCCTTCACTATAAACTTAGCCACCGGCACATGGAAAGAGCCGATAGAGCCTGTATGAAGCTGATCTTCCGCCACAAGCGCAAGCCGGTAAGTAGAAATAGCGGATGCGTTCCGGGGCGGGTATTCTTCGGCGCCGGCGGGACCGAATGGCTGACGGTTGAAAGCATCTACACCCAAAACGGCGTAAAAGCTGCCTGTGCCGTCCTGCGTGCCATCCATCTCAGCGCTCAGCTCCGGATGAACGCCGGGAATGATTTCTATACGTGCGCCGCCCGCCGTAATAGCGCGGCAATAATTGACAACAACACGGAAGGTGCGGCCGCCATTGGAGGAGGTATTGCAATCCAGCGAGCTTTTCTCCCCCGGCAGCGGCTGAAGCAGGCCGTAATTAAATCCGTTGAGCGTCGTGGCCTGCGCATCGCGGAGCGAATCTATAAGCGCATTCTCACTGTCAACAAAATGCTGACGATTGATTTTCATCCCGTCCACCCAGTTCGTAAGGTGGAATTGCAGCTTTGGTAGCATGATTGGTCTAAAGGGGTCTGCCTGCTATAATAAAAACGTTCTGCGCTTGCTGCGACAGCTTAGTAGGCTGCCTCCGTTTCTTCCTCTACCATTCCTACGCGCTTCGCCTGTATGATATCCTTTTCCGTGATTTTATTCTCCGATATAGTCAGATCCGGGTCTATGAATTTTGACTTGCCAAGAGCGCCTGCCTTTGTGAAGAACATCCAGCCAAGCGGCGTCTCGTCGTAGTTGGTATATTGAATCGGATCCGTTTCATACTTGTAGTTGTAATTCTCAATGAAGGAGCGGAACCAGTCGCCGAAGTTCATAGCCACCGGCGCCCGGAGCTTAGTATTGGTGATGCGCGGGTCGTTGACAGACTTGGAGTACTCCAGCTCCAGCATCCATATCGTGCTCGTGTCAATATTGTCGTAATCAACCGGATCGGCATGCAGCGGGAAGTACCAAACCTTATGAATCTCCTGCGGAATAGTGCGGTAAGCGGCAAACGCAGTAGAAAGAAATTGCGGCAGCACAAAAGGAATGGCGCAAAGCGCAAACCAGGGCCCCAGGCCATTCGGATTCAGCCAATGATAAAGCGCGGCAAAACCGATCATGCCGAGAAAGACATTCGCCATCACGAAGAATACGCCGGCGAAGCGGCCTTCGCGAATTTCGGCGGGCGCATTTTTTTTATAAAGCCATGCGGCCAGAAAGCCCAGTCCCGCATAAGCGGCCTGCATCGCTATAAAGATGCTCATAGAGCGCGATGCTGTAGGCGAGTAACCGATAGCGCCGCCTCCGGCTATTAGAATTCCGAAGAGCAGGTAGAAGAAAATAAACTTCTTGTTGTTCATCAGATTGCCGGCAGCCTTCTGCTTGTTCATGTTGATATAAAAACCAACAAAGCCGACGATTGTAAGGACGACAAAAGCTATAATAGCGGGTACCATACGGGTGTGTGAGGTGTGGGCTAAATGTACGAGTTAAAACCTAAAAAGCTATACGTGTCGGCGCTTTCAAGACGAAAGGGCGCATCGGCCTTTACCGGGCTGAGCACAATGCGGTATTCGGCATTCGCCGCAAAAAAATAGGGCAGGATAAAATTGAGGACATTCAGGTAGCTGCCCTTTCCGCTAAAGTCTTTGTGGGCTTCGGCCGGCACATCGGCGATGCATACGTCAAAGCGCCGTGAAGGAATGCTGAAAAGATCGTTGAGCACGGTGTCGGTTCCGAGACTGCCCTCCCCCAGCGCCGGCGCCGTGTGAGGCGGCAGGAAATAGGTTTTTAGCAGCCAGATCTGCGTAACGGTCACCTTATAGCCAAGTATGCGGGAGATAGTCAGGGAGATGAGTTCAATATCTCCGCGTATCTTATGGCTAAGCGGCAGGATGTGGAGCAATACGAGCAGCTGCTGGTCGCTGAGGGCCCGGCTGTCTTCAAAAAAATAGTTGAAGAACTCGCGGTTGCGGCGCACGCTGTTGTTCTTGAGCAGCTCGCGCTCCACCATGTCCAGCTTCAGGCTGCGATAGTGAAACTCATTCTCCAGAGGAGAGAAAAATTTACGCGCGTCGCGCTCCTGCCTACGCAGCTCCAGGCCAAGCTTATAATTGCCCTCATCAGGACGGCGCTTGCGGGCCTGCTGGTGGGCAATCGCCTCCGGCAGCATGTCATAGATGCCTTCGCGGTTGAGGTCAAATACAAGATAGTCCGCGCCGTCGCCCTGATCATCCCCGCTATTCCAGAATATATCTTCTATGTCGTTGGAAACAGCGCGCTTGAATGTACTCTGATTACGGAAGAAGAATACGTCCAACGGAATGCCATGGTCGGCCAGCTCTGCCGCCACTACGCTCGCACGGTAGTCGTGCCCGGAATCCCGCAGCTCGGCTATAAGCTCTGCTTTGCTGATGTGGTCAAGATTGGAAGCAGACATGATAAAGCGTTGTCGGTCTGAGGTGCGTGGGTGGGCCGCCGCTGATGTGCTAAAAGTCGGTATTGTACTTAAACTTCTTCATTAAAGATTTGACGATCGCGCTATTGTCATAGACTGACCGCATATTGGGCGCGGATTTGACCGCTTCCGCGCTTACGCCGTCGCGGAATGCGCGGGTAAAATAATCTTCATAGCCGCCTTCGTTTCCCGGCGCACGCGTATAGTTAAGGATGCCCATGCTAAGCAAGGCTTCAGGCCGCTCGCCGGCTTTTCTCAGCGCAATAAGCGCCTCGTCGTACTTGGCGCGCTTAATGAGCAGATTGGCATAATCCACCTGAAAGCCGTTGGTCAGCATCTTGGCCTGCTTTACGAAATTGTTGTAATCGGCCTCCGCTTCATCAAGGCGGTTTTGCAGGTAGTAGCACTTGCCGCGCTTCCACAGCGCCTGAATCTGCTTCAGCCCATCTTCGCGCGTGGCCGGGCGGATATTAAGACAAGAAGTAAAGGTCAGAATTGCCGAGCCATTAGTCACGTCATTCAGCTCCATCTGCAGCTTGCCCAGCTCAAAGTACCACTGCGGATTGTCCTTATCAAACTTTATAGCCGCCTGATACGCGTCTGCCGCGCCCGCTTTATTGGCTTCGGTCTCAAATATGTGCGCCTTTACAGCATAGGCTTCCGGGTTCTTATCGTCCTTCCGAAGCGCGTCGTCAATAAGCTTTTTCGCGCCTTTCACGCCTTTGTCGCCCTGCATGCGCAGGAGGTCGGCCTGGGCAATGAGCACATCTACATTATTGGGATTGTACTGAAGCGCGGCGCTGAACGCATCCATAGCCATCGCGGCATTGCCCTGCAGCCTGGCAATCATCCCGCGGCTAAAGGCCATCTCGGAGAGGATGTTAACGTCTCCGGTATCCTCCGCGCGTGTCTGATAGGCGGCAAATGCATCGTAGGCCTGGCGATAGTCTTTTCTGCTCTTGTAGTAATAGCCCCGCCATTTATAAGTTTCAGGGTAGCCGGCGTCTGTGCGCACGGCTGCCGCAAAAGCTTCCTCGGCTTCCGCATTATTGCCGAGCGCGGCATTGGCGCGGGCAAGGCCTACCTGCAGAGACGGATTGTCGGGCGTTTTCTGAAGCGCGGAAGAAAAACCTTTGGCCGCCTCACTGTATGATCCTTTCGCCAGCAGATCGTAAAGCAGCTGCTCCTTTGCCTGCAGCTGCGATATGGCGAGCATTGCAGCAGCTGCGTTTTTTGCCGCAGCGGGCCTTACTTCTTTTGCATAGCTGTAATAGTTCCGCGCAAGATCATAGCGATACTTGTCCTGCAGCGAAAGGCCTTTAGAGCTCAGGGCGTCGTTCAGATATTCGGTCGGCTCCAGGTTTTGCGCGCGCATCTTGCTCATCAGGTCTTTGATGCGCGCATCCGCGTCGCCTTCTGTAGCCTGGAATCGCTTTGCCTCTTTAAGTGAATAATAAGCATCGCTGTAATTATTCTCGCTCAGGAGACGCATGCCGTTCTGAAGCTGGCTGCGGTAATATGACTCACTTCGCTGCGGGCCGCCGGCATCTTCGCCGCTGTTGTCGCCGGCGTCGGAGATAGCAACGACGGGCGTATTTGTGTTGCGGTCCGTTTTGCTCTGACGATCCAGGTGGCTGATCAGCGTCTGCCATTGTCCGCCGATAGACACGATCTGCATCTCGGCCACCTTTGGCATCTTGGACGGAAACTGGGCGCCTTTCCTGTCTTTCCCATTCATCAGCTGATTGAAAAAGACCTTGAGGTACAGATTAGACTCGCCTACGTGTATCTCCGAAATCTCCGTGATGGAGGAGCGCACAGACAGGGCCTTATTCTGCGTGTAAAAATTCCGGAATTGCCGCAGGTAAGCCTTAATGTCTTTTGTCAACGCTTCCCCGGCAGGAATACTGGGGTCGAGATCGTCGTCGGCCTCAAAATCATTCTGAAAGAAAATCCGGACTCTGCTGTCGGATGTAAACGCGTTGGAGATAGCGTCGTCCAGATCGGAAGCCGTATTGTCCGGATCGGCGCAGGTATTGAGCAGGTTGATAAAGTTAGTAATGGTCTGCTCTGCCGCCGAGCGGATGTTTTTCTCGTCGCGCTTTGTGATAGACTTAGGAACCCTTTGTGCAAAAAGGCTGCTGCCGCATCCGGCGAGAATGAGCATCAGGCACAAGAGTCGTTTAGGGAAGGTATTCATTGTGGACAGAAGCGAACGGTGATAACCTGAGAGACGAATCGCGCAGTGACAGGCTTACAGTGCCCGCTGCAAAAGTTTCTCTTTTCGCGCACGCTTCTCGTCGTCGGTAGTCGCCGTAAGGTCGCTGATGAGCCAGCCGCTGTGCGTCGTTTGCCTTACATACCGGTCCACGATAAAGGTGTAGTTCGGTATCTGGAAGAAGTAAAAACGCATGTAGCCGGGCGCCTCAAACTTCAGCTTGCCGCTTTGCACGAGCTGTGCAAACTTTTTGCCCCGCTCACTTGCCAGAAGCTGCGGCGTCAGATAATTGACGCCCTCAAAGCCTGCCTTAAAAATGTCGTGAAACTTCAAAAAGTTGGTGGCGTAGTCAGATGGCGGGATAAACTTCTTTCCGTCCTTCACTGTAATAGGGCTTGCCGCGCTGCCTCCTTCCTGAAATACCGGGGAATCGCCGATTCCGGTAATCAGCCAGCGCTCGCTGCGATCTGTGTCCAGAGCTACCTGCATCACCAGGGGCACCTCTATGTGGCGACCGTTCATATTGAAGGCGCACATCACTTCGGCAAACCAGTTGCTGTCATTAAAGCGGAGCTTTTGCGGCTGCGCCGAATCCGTGACCTGCGCTACAAACTTGATAACGAGATTGTCGGTAGGCGTGACCGGTTTTTCAAAAAGATACTCAACAAGCTGACGGCGCGTAAAGTTGATGGGCTTATTCAGGCGCAGGTATTCCTGCCGCAGAAAAGAGGTGCGGTCATCATTAAAGCGCTCTATGAATTCGTCAATCACCTTGACTTCGTACAGAAAGTTGGCTTCCCGAGCGGCGCCGGCTCTCATGCCTTGCGCATGAATAAGCGTGGGCGCGCAGGGCGCAAGCAGCAATATTGCCAAAAACAGCCTTTTCATAAAGAGACGATGCGTTGGATGATTTTTGGAGGGGCTTAAGCCGGAACGTTGGTGACGGAGATGTTGCCAAGGAAGATGTCAAACTTCTGCACGGTCTTGCCGTCCTTCACTTCTTCCGTCATCTTGATGATGATGTCAATGGTCTTGGAAGTCTGGTCTTTGTAGGCGAGGATGTTGTAATCCTTGTAGCCCTTAAAATCCTGGATAATGACCGCCGACGCGTGCCAGTTGCCGTCGGGACCCTTATGGAAGTTGGATACGAACTTGATCTCGGACGCCGTCATCTCTACCTTCTTGTAGCTCAGCTGCGAGAGGTGGTTGAAGTACTGGCGGATCTTTTGCGGGCGGCTGGCGTTTGTCTTTGCATTGGTCGTTGCCACGATCACGTCTTCGTCGTTGTTGAAGAGCTTCATGCCGTACTTCACGGTGCCGTCCACGTCTATCTTGGCGCACAGGTTTTCGCAGGCACGGTAGAAGGCATTGACCTTCTGCTTTACGCGGCCGCTGAGCTGCTCCTGCGGAATGTCCTTGATCTGAATTTCCTCTGCGGAGCCGCCGCTTTGCGCATCGGCGGTTTCTTCGTCGCTCTTCGCGGGCTTTGTCGTCTTAACCGGCTTTGCCGGTGGCTCTTCTTCCTTCGCTACTTCCTTTTCTTTCTGTTTAGGCTGCTCTTCTTCCTCGTCTTTATGCTTTTTCTTCTTGCCCTTCTTCGGCTTGTCGTCTTCCTCGTCGTTGCCGCCGCCCGCGCCTTCCTTTGCCTTGGCGAGGTAAGCGATGCGCTGCTGCATCAGGTCTTTGGTGGAATAATCATGGATCTGCTCCGACGGATCGGCCTCTTTATCAAATACAAGAATGAACTGGTGCTGACGGGGCGAATTCTTGGAGCCTTCCGACACGATGAGGCGGCACACCTTTACCGGCTTGGAGGAGGAAGGCCGGATGGTGAGCGTGGTGGTGCTGGCCGCGAGCTTATAGTCGGAGCACAGCGTATTGTAATCGCGGATCTCGCCCATGAAGCTCAGCATGGGATAAGCGGAAGACGAGACCTTGATCGTGTCGTCCTTGATATTTAAGTCCTGGGCCTGCGTGGCGGCAATAAAGAGCAAACAGCTTAGCAGGGCGAATAGCTTTTTCATCATAAACGGGTTAAGCCGGCGGGGGCTTGGCGGACAAATGTAGTTGGCAGAAAAGAAAAACAGATCAGGGACGGGAAAGTATGTTGCAGGCGGGAACGTGCCGGTATAAAAGAAAAAGGCTGCCTCCATCGTTTGAGACAAACCTCTTCTACTAGCCGCATGACCTTATATCGTCCCACTGCCGCCTCTCTTAGCAAACAATACTAACTTTTTACTCCGCCAATACAACCCGCTGCTTCCATAACCCGCCGGGTTTGCTTGTCCTTAAATTTTGTAACCGTTGCTTCCGTTCCCTGAATAGTTAAACGGATAGCTGTAATAGGAGACGCTGCAAGTTTCTTCAATGTTTCTACGCTGATATATCCCGCAGGAAGCCAAATAGTAACTACCTGGGCGCCACCATAAATGGACGCTACAGGTAAGTAGTCATTGTTCGCAACCAATTCAATTACATTCCCATCTTCAAGCTTGATCTGAATTATTTCATCTTTTTTGATGATATAGCGAATGTCGCCCGAGTTCATGACACGTAAACCGAGCGTGTATTTGTCGCCGTGCTGTTCAAGCATTAGCTGCCAATTCCACGTAACCGGCCCAACGCCGATTTGGGCTTTTTTGACTACTTCATTTTTGAATTCGTCTGTGCTTTCTTTTACGTTGCTACAATCCTGCGCGGCAGCTAGTACGGTGGATAACAGAATAAGTAAGAGAGCTGTCAGTGAGTGTGTAAGTGTTTTTTTCATTTGGTTTGAATAAAGCGCGTAAGGTAGTAATCCAAAGCAATTCAAAACCTCACGCAGCGCAAACAAAGAAAGGTCGACACACCAACTATTGTTCCTGAATTAATCATCCACCTCCGTTTTCAGTACCACATATTCCTCATCGTTCACAGCATCTTCTGGCGTCAGGCCTTTCTGCAGGCTTTTGTCCTGCACCTCTATCTCGGTGCCGAAGCCCATATCCACCATCACCCGCTCGTCAATGAGCCAGCCCTGGCCCTTGATGATGCTGCCTTTCTTCTTAAACTGGTTAGCGAGGCGCAGGTCATTCTGCAGCTCAAAGGAAATCAGGCTGCCGTCGCGGAACGGCTTGCCGTCCGAGATTATTTTGGCGGGAATAAGGAAGTTGTGCGTCTTGCGCTCCGGCACTTTGTCGCCGTCCTTACCGGCTTTCAGATCAATGGTGGAAAAATCTTCCTCGCTGCCCGATGCGCCTGCGGCCGGGCCGCGCTCCAGCTTGTTGATGTCCGTTGGCGCGCCCGCTTTAGGCATGTTGGCGGTGCTGAATATATTGGCGCCAAAGCCATTCATATAAATCTCGGGGTGCTCAAAAAGCTCCTTGACGGCAATGAGGCGATAGACATATTCGGCGGTCTCGGCATTGAGCTTCATGTTGAAGTAGTCGGAGCCTTGATTCTTTACATTCTTAATGATGTTGCCCGGCCCGAAGTTGTAGGCCGCCGCCGTCAGCACCCATGAGGATACTTTCAGATTGTTCTTCAGGATGAAGAAGTGGGAGCGGATAAGCTTGCAGGCGGCAATAGTGGCCTTGCCCGGGTCGTCGCGCTCATCATAGGCAGGCGTCATTACGAGGCCAAGCTCTCTGGCTACGTCGGGCATAAGCTGCCAGAAGCCGCGCGCGCCAACTCCGGACGACAGATTCCGGAAGCCGCATTCCACGATCGGCACATACTTGAAGTCATCCGGCAGGCCATAGTATTTCAGCCATGCGGAGATGGCGGGAAAGTAGCGCTGCGCCTGGTAGCGCAGGTAGGTGAGCGTGACTACCGGCATCTGATTCTTAATCACGTTCATGAGCCGGTTGGCTACGAAGTCGCGGCTGGTGGGGATGGCTTCGTTGCAGAAGTAAATTTCGTGAGCGGATGCCGGGCCGGGCCAGGCCGCCATAAGCGAAAAAGCTACTGTTGCGAGATATTTCTTTATCAAAGACTTCATCGGGTGGTAGCTAAGATGGTAAAAGCCATTGATGCGAAAGCAATTTGAATTTCGGCATCACGGCAACTATCTTCGTCCTCAAAATTGAAAGATTTTTAACACACCTCCAAACCCCCTTGAAAAACCGACATGCTATGAGAAAAATCTACGTGCTGTTACTCTTACCGCTCTTTGCGATGCTGCTCACCTCAGCGGCCTATGCGCAGACAATTACTATCAACTCATTGACGCCTGCCGGGCCCTATTGCTCTGCCGAGACGGCTACGCTGAATTTTTCTACTTCGGCGGCCTTCGCAGCTGCGCAGAATTTTGATGTGGAAATAAGCGACGCGCTGGGAACGTTTCCAGCTTTGCCGCAGGTGGTGGGCACGCTCAATAGCGTGGGCGGCACCAACCTGAATATCACGGTCACGATGCCTACAGTGGCGCTCCCCGGGGTGGGTTATCTGCTGCGCATAGTGGCGGCGCCGTCCGCTACGGTCTCTACGAATACGACGGCGGCATTTACCATTAATCCCGCAGTTAGCCTGCCTGTTTTCAGTGCGGGGCCGGCGGCTACGATATGCCAGGGCTCTGTGCCTATAACCTATGGCGCAACGGCGGTAAATGCCACGGGCATTGTATATAGCCTGAGCCCCGCAGCGGCAGGCGTCATTAATTCTTCCACGGGCGAGGTGACATATGACCCGCTTTATACCGGCGCAGCCACCATCACCGCCACGGCTGCAGGCTGCTCCCTTCCGATCACAAGCAATTTTGTAGTTACCGTAACGCCGACAGTAGGCACGCCTGTATTCAATGCAGGGCCATTGAATACTATTTGCCAGGCCTCGCCAAACATCACTTATACGGCTACCGCGAGCAATACGACCGGAATCACTTATTCCATCAGCCCCGCCGGTGCAGGCACTATCAATTCTTCCACAGGCGAAGTGACCTATAATGCAGGCTTCACCGGAGCGGCTACAATCACAGCATCAGCCGCAGGCTGCGGCGGCCCCAAGACGGCCAATTTTGCAGTGAATGTGACCGGCACTGTTACTGCGCCCGTTTTCGCCGCCGGCCCGATGAATACGATCTGCCAGGCCTCGCCAAACATCACTTATACGGCTACCGCGAGCAACACGACCGGAATCACCTATTCTATAAGCCCGGCCGGTGCAGGAACGATCAACGCTACTACCGGCGAGGTGACTTATAATGCCGGCTTTTCCGGTGCTGCGACCATCACCGCTTCTGCCGCAGGTTGCGGGGGCCCGCTGACTACAAACTTTAATGTGACGGTGACGCCGACCGTGGGCACGCCAGTATTTGCTGTCGGCCCGCTGGCTACCATCTGCCAGGCTTCGCCGAATGTTATCTACGGCGCAACCGCCACTAATAACACAGGCATTACCTATTCCGTAAGCCCGGCCGGCGCAGGTACTATCAATAGCGCTACCGGAGAGGTAACTTACAATGCCGGCTTTTCCGGTGCGGTTACCATCACTGCAAGCGCGGCAGGCTGCAACGGGCCTAAGACGGCCAACTTTAATGTGACGGTGACGCCAAGCGTTACGACCCCGGTTTTCAGCGCCGGCCCACTTACTACCATTTGTCAGGCTTCGCCAAACATCACTTATACTGCAACTGCGAGCAACACGACCGGAATCACTTATTCCATCAGCCCGGCCGGCGCAGGCACTATCAATAGTGGAACCGGACTCGTTACTTACAATGCAGGATTTTCCGGTGCGGTTACCATCACAGCTTCTGCAGCCGGCTGCAACGGGCCTAAGACGGCGAATTTTAATCTGACGGTAACGCCAACAGTCGGCACGCCGGTATTCACAGCCGGGCCAACTCCTTCGCGCTGCCAGAGCGTGGCAACCATTACCTATGGCGCGACGGCTACTAATACGAGCGGAGCAATAACTTATTCTCTGGATGCAGCCAGCCTCACCGCAGGCAATTCAATTAATACTGCGACCGGAGCCGTCAATTACCTCGCGGGCTACAGCGGCACATCTACCATCACGGCCAGCGCGCCGGGCTGCAACGGGCCAAAGACGGCAACGGTCGTGGTGGCTACGGTCGGCATTCCGGTATTTGCCCTTGGCGCAAACAGCAGCCGCTGCCCCGGATTTGCCAACATTACTTATACGGCCACCGCTACCAACAATACCGGTCTTGTGTACTCTTTTACCGGTACCGGCGGCAGCATCACCAATACCACGACAGGTCAGATTATCTATGACCCGGCGGTCAACAGCAATGTGACGATCACGGCCACGGCAAGCGGCTGCGCCTCGCCACTGAGCAGCGTGCATACGGTTATGATCAGGCCTAATGTAGGCGCCCCGGTCTTCAATCTGCCTGCGCTTACGCCTTGCCAGAATTCCATGGTTACTTATACCGCCAACGCGACTGATGCGGACAGCGTGCGCTATTCTATCACCACGAATCCGGCAAATGGCGCTACGATCAATGCCACCACCGGAGCTGCCGTTTTTAATCCGTCTTTCGTAGGCACGGCTACCGTTACGGCTAAGTCTTACGGTTGCGGCCCCATACAGAGCACGCCAATCAATGTGGTTATCCAGCCGGTAGTGACGCAGCCGCAGTTTGCGAGCGGGCCTCTGGGCACCATCTGCCAGGCGGTAAATCCGACTACAGTTACCTACACGGCCACCGCAAGCAACGCCAGCAGCCTGACGTATAGCCTTTCGCCGGGCGCGGCCGCTACCCTTTTCAATACGAATACCGGCCAGCTTACTTACAGCAGCTCCTTTACCGGCACGGCTGTCATTACGGCTACGGCTACTGGCTGTAACGGCAATTCCACCAATACGTTTTCCGTAAACGTTACGCCAACTGTTAGCTCGCCCATCTTTACGCCCGGTAATCCGGTAGCGCGTAAGCAGGCTGCAAGCACGGTTGTGTATGGCGCCACTGCCGCCAATAGCACGAGCATTACTTATTCGCTGGATGCAGCGAGCCTCCTGGCCGGGAATGCGATCAACTCATCTACCGGAGCGGTTACTTATAGCTCTACCTTCTCCGGCAACTCTACCGTCACGGCAACCGCAGCAGGCTGCAATGCTTCTCCGACCGCCACATTCAATGTAACAACGGTTAGGACGCCTGTATTTGCGCTTGGCGCCAGCAGCAGCCGCTGCCAGAACAAGACGAATGTGACCTACACAGCCACCTCAAATGCCGGAGCTGTTACCTATTACCTGACTACGAGCCCGGCCGCACCTGCGACAACAATTAATGCGACTACCGGTGTTGTGAGCTACGACTCCTCATTCTTTGGAACGGCAACTATCTCCGCGGTCAGCACCTTTGGCGCTGTGGTGACGGATACGGCCCGGCACACGGTAACCGTAAATGTAGCGCCGCGGGTGACCGCGCCTACGCCCTTAAGCAAAGTCATTTGCAGCGGTGATAATACTTCTATACCCTTAGTTGCCACAACAGGCGCGGGCTCTTCCTTTGCGTGGACGCTGCTCGGCGGTCTTGGGCTTAGCGGGCAATCCGTCGGAAGCACCAGCGCTATCAACCAGGCGCTTACCAACACCAGTTCGGCCAACCCGGATTCCATCTACTATGTGGTGACTGTCACGTCGCCGGCGGCTTGCCCAAGCATTATCCCGGACAGCATTAAGGTGCGGGTGAACCCGAAGCCGGTGCTTACGGCGATTGCGCCAACTACTATTTGCAGCGAGGCAAGCGTCAATATCAGCCTCGGGGCTTCTGCGCCAAGCACATTTACATGGACCGTTTCAGCGCCGTCAAAAATCACTAATGCGGCGCCGGGCAGCGGCAACCTGATAAGCCAGACGCTTAATAATACCGATGTGACCCTGCCGCCGGGCGTGCCTTCGTCGGGCACCGCGACCTATTCCATTACGCCGACATCGCTTGCGGGTTGCATGGGCAATGTCGCCACGGCGCTTGTTACCGTAAACCCGCTGCCCGTGGTTGTATTTACTACCGGCACTTCCAAAACAATCTGCAGCGGACAGCCTACATCCATACCTCTTTCCGCAAACATTGCCTCATCCTTCACATTCACCCAGACAACGATCACCTCACTGGCGCTCGTGACCGGACAAAGCAATGGCTCAGGCGCTACGATCAATCAGACGCTGATAAACAACAGCAATTCGGTGGCCGACTCTATCGCTTACAGCGTGGTGCCTGTGACCACCTCCGGCGCTCCTACCTGCACAGGCAAAGCGAGCACCGTAGTTGTGCGGGTTAATCCGAAGCCGGCTATCACATCTACTATTACGGACAGCGTGTGTAGCGGGGCTACGACCACTACGCCGCTGACAGCTACGATCCCGAGCACCTTTACCTGGACGCTGGGCATCAATACCGGAAGCATTACCGGCCAGCAGGCCAATGCAACGGGCACCGCGGCTACGCAGATCAATCAGCAGCTGGGCAATCCATCGTTCACAACAGCAGGCTTCGTGGAATACATTGTAACGCCGACCTCCGCTTCATTCCCTAATTGCACGGGCGCTTCAAAAACCGTAACCGTAAAGGTCAATCCTTCTCCGAAGCTGACGAGCGATACCGCGCGCAGCATCTGCAGCAACAGCACGCTGAGCTATCAGCCTACATCATCGGTTACAGCTGGCACAAGCGTCTTCACTTACGACCGTACGTCCAATATTCCGACGATCGCCAATCAATTCCAGAAGACAACGACCAATATTCTGGATTCGCTTTCCAGCAACTACATTCTCTCGCCGGCTGTCGTTGATTACAACTTCACCCTTACAAGCGCAGCGGGCTGCTCACTGGCCAATCAGCACCTTCGTGTAACGGTCAATCCGACGCCTGATACGCCGGGCATTTCTATTTTCCCACGCACCAGGCTTTGTTCCGGCGCTATCGCAATGAACTTCGGCACGAGCCGTGTACCTGACGGGCGCGAGTTCTTCCGCTGGAGCACTGCCAATGCAGGAACGCCATTCCAGCGCGCCGATTCGGCCTTCAGCCAGAATGCGCTGATCGGCTTCCCGAATGCAGGCACGGCGACCGTAACGATTGAGGCCATTTCCCGCGGCTTTGGCTGTATTGGTAAGAAGACCAATAAGCAAATGAATGTGGCCAGTGCTTCGGGCGCGCAGAACATCAACGTAGTGCTCTTCGCAAGCAATCTGGTGGCTCAGGTGACCGGTGCCAAGGCTTACCAATGGGGTTTTGACCGTAAGTCAGACCTTGACTCAACGCTTATTCCCGGTGAGACTACGCAGAGCTACGACACGCGCCGTGGCTTTGACAAGGATGCAAACGCCTACTGGGTGATGGTGACCTTCCCGGACGACTGCGTTCAGAAGGCTTACTATAACAGTGCTGTGCTTGGTGTTGAGACGCCTGCTCAGGAAGCAGTTGAAATGAAGGCTTATCCAAACCCTGTTCAAGATGTGCTGACGCTGGAAATAATGCAGGCGAATACCAAAGACCTGGTGTATGAGGTGTATGACCTGGCGGGCCGCCGCCTTGCGCAGGTGCTGAGCAATGCCGCTAAAACGAGGATACCTTTAGGCGCATATGCTCCGGGCTACTATACCGTCATCTGCTCACAAGCCGGCGTTCGTGTAGCCGCCAGCCGCTTTATTAAAAACTAAACATCACCAAAGCCCTCTCTGAACAACATGAAAAAGCTACTTACCATTCTTGCTTTGACTGTACCGGCTTTGGCTGCGCAGGCGCAAGGAAGCGATTCTGCATCCGCATCTGCTGCGGCAGGCGCCGGCACGGCGGTTATGACTACCAGCGTAGTGCACAAGCTCAAAACCAACGACCAGGTGTTGCCACGCTGGTCTATAGACCTTAGTTACCGCTTCGGCTGGCTTGACCAGACGATGGAGACGATAGACCTGAAGGGCGCCTACGGCCCGAATAACCTCAGTTCCTCCAAATACGTGCAGCCCACCTTTGCCAGCGGCACGGGCAATGGCGGCGATGTGCAGCTCAGCTATTTCTTCAACAGGAAGCGTACGCTGGGCGTTGGCATCGGCGTGCAGTACATGCACTATGTGGGCACTACCACGATGGATACGATGTACTCTGACTTCCAGAGCACAGACAATAAGGGCCGCACATATCGTCAGATCATCCGCACCAACGGGCCGATCACGGAAGACGTAAAAATCAACAACCTGAATGTGCCCGTGCTGCTGCGCTTCAAGCACCAGTTCGGCCGTCCGGAGAAGCCGTCCAATTTCGGGATAACGATTGACGCCGGCCCGGTATTCGGCCTTTATAATCAGACGGAGGCCACGGCTTCAGGACGGTATAGCTATGAGGCTGTTTACAAGCTATCGCCCACCGGCGGTGCTGTTTCCGGCTTTGACGCCGGCATTCCGCCAAGCACCACAACATCGTTCGTGATGACGGAGCAGGCTTACAATGCCAGCCACAACAATGACGGCGGCGCAGCCAGATGGCTGGATGATCTGCACCGGCAAAATGAAGGATTCAACGTGGGCTTAAACAAATCTATCGCCCCGTCGCAGCGTACGCAGACGGCCAACTACAACGACATCTCATTTGGCGCAATGGCGCAACTCGGGCTGTCTTATCAGCTCAGCTATCATGTTACGTTTCTCGTAAACGGCTACTTCATGTATCAGAGCTATACCAACAGCGGCTCGGAAAGCTACCGTCCTACAGACCTGGTAGTGGACGAAGCCGGCGCGGCTTACGCCAGCTACCGGCCGCTGACCAGCGGCACTAAAAAGTCCGACTATTCCAGCTACGGCGTCAATGCCGGCTTCCGCATCTTCTTTGGTGAGAAGCGCGATGTGGACGGCGACGGAATCCCGGATGCGAAAGACCGCTGCAAACTGGAATACGGCGAGGCACGGTTCAATGGCTGCCCCGACCGCGACCATGACGGCATTGCAGACGCAGAAGACGCCTGTCCGGACGAGCCGGGCGGCGAAGAAACCAATGGCTGCCCGGATGAAGACCGCGATGGCGTGCCGAATAAGGTAGATAAATGCCCTTACGAGTTTGGAGAGTTGCGCGACGGCTGCCCGGTGCGCGAAGCTGCCAAGTACGCCCAGATGGATACGAGCCGCAGCACACAGGTGGAGAACGGCAACTTCCTGCCGCCGCATATCGTGCTTGAAACGGATGTGCTTTACTTCCCTTACGGCCGCTCCGACATCCAGGATTCTATTGCCAAGGTGCTTGATTATGCCCTGCGGGTGCTGAACAAGGAAGAAAAGGTGGTGATCTACATCAGCGGATTTACCGACGATATCGGCAATGAAATGAGCAATCTCTTCCTTTCTTACCAACGTGCGAAGAGCGCCAAGAATTACTTCGTGAAGAAGGGAATTGCCGAGAAGCGCATCATCATCGGATCATACGGTATGGACCGCCCGGCAGTGCCCAACAACACGCCGGAAGGAAAGGCCAGAAACCGGCGGATTGAAATGAAGCTACTGTTGCCGTTGTAGCATTCAGCGCAGTTTAAGAGGCCGCCCGATTTGGGCGGCCTTTTTTATTCCGGGCACTTGTGGCAAAATGAAACTTCTTTTTCCGCCGTTGCAGGTGTTATCACCGGCAACATACGGGCACAGCAGCCGGGTTCGTTGTTGGTCATAAGACCAACAACGGCGGAACTCTTTACTTTGAGTAACATCTAGGGGAACAAATGTCCACACGCGACGGAATACGGTGATTCGTATGGACATGAAGTAAGGCAGGGAGCGACGAACAAGCTGACACAGGACGTAATGTTTTAATAATAAAACACCGTTTAAAAACGGTATAAAAAGGCTTTATAAATTCATACGTTTGTGAAACAAAAACCATCCGTCATGAGAAAAAATCTCACCCCCCCCCCCGCACAAACAGAAAAAGACACTGGCTCTGATTGCAGCAAGCGCAGCCGGCTTTCTAATCATTGCGTCACTTATTGTGACGTCTTGCAGCAAAGAGCCGACGAAAAGTCTAACGATTGGCAACGCCGGAATAACGCCGCAGATCACTGGAGCTGATGCGGAAGCTTTGACAAAAAGGGTAGAAAGCTTTTACACTTTAGTCAAGGCGAACAAGAATGTAAAGGGAGCGCATAACAAATCTGCATCGGCTAGCTCATGGACGCCAGATAGCGCCGCCTTCTATATGGAGGCTGCATATAACCTATATGCAGTAGAGTTCAATGATAGCGCATTCACATCATCGCGCACCTTCTCTGTAATTGAAAACCTCAATTCGGCTGGTGAGATTGACGTTACGGATGTTGACGACGCATTCTATCAGATACAGGATAGCTTGATGGTGTTATGGAACGACATCAGCTTTGCAGGTAAGCAGCTCGTTTTTTTTGATCTCAGTTATTCAGTAACGGGGACAAAAGTAACCTTCGCTGTAAAAGGATCTATTTCGGCCGGTACTGTAGGGAAAGGCGGCTATTGTCCTGTCGCTTTTGGAGATTTTTATACTGCCAATCATGCTTGGGCGACGGGGGCTGCAACAAATTACGTATCCGGGTCATGGTATGGTAAAGGGCAAGGCCAGTTTTACACGTTTCCTAATGGCATAGATCCTGCGTCTATAAATAACACGACTTTACCCGATGCCGCCACATGCCTCAAAGCCTATGGCCACTCAAACTTTATTGGCTGTCAAACTACGCGCGGTTGCGGATACTATATAAATGTAGTAACGACGATGCCATTTAGAGGCGCTAACGTGCCATCTCCGTCAAATGATTTTGTAAGCTTAGGCGCTACGGGCGTCATGAACGATGCTACGTGGACAGCATACACGTTTTATAACTGCGCTCCGGTAAGCCTATCCGATCCTTACATTGATTACAAGAATTGGGTAAATACGCCAATGATGGACTTCTACTTGACTAGAATCCCTGGTTTAATTGGTACCAAAGTGCCTGCAGGCAAATCATACTACGACTTTAATGTGCAGCTTGCCGCCTGTTCCTGCCCACCGCAGTCGAATCCAGCCTTTCCATCTGACTGCACGACCTTCGAATATCTTCAGTATTATGTGGCATATGGTGACTTTGTAGGTACAGGCTGCGACCACATTGGCCTCCCCTATCTTTGATTCCTTAAAGCAGGCCATGCATTTGTCAATGCATGGCCTGTTTATTTTAACCTGAGAATGTTGTAGTTCCTATGAGACGTTGCATATTATTTTTAATTGCGCTAATATTTAGCTGCTGTGCCTTCGCTCAGCAAAATCAGTGGCCTGTTTTCGGAATATCAGGTAACTCACAAACACGGGCGGCAAACGATATAAATGGTAGCTACTACCTTTTATCAATTAATTACGGCACAAAGCTCTCTTCCAATTCGTACCTCCCCAGCCAATATTTTGTCGGGAAATACAATCAATTCACTAAGAAGATTACACAATCTGTAGCCCTTGCTGGCGACACAGTTCAAGCTGATAGTGTGATTTTCGGGTGGGGTGAGACTGCAGTCAATTCAATAGGTGACAAAATCTTTTATGCCTTCAATCGCAGCTATCTAGATAAAACAACTGGTAAGCTGGTTGGTAGCGCGCTCCTGCTAGTTGGCGTTGATACTACATTGAATGTTATCCTTCCACCCACGCGAGTCAAATATGTACCAGTCACGCAGGATTCAAACTTCTTTTTATGCAATCTTGAAAGCCTGTGTTTACAAGGCCAGAGACTTTTCATAGCATATACACAAGGTGAGGCTGTGTATAGTGATACTCGCTCAGCATGCCTAATCGTTGATCTGCAGGGGCATATTATTAAAGACACAGTAATCGGGTATAAGCCAACCCTCAGAGGTAATATCTATCATCGCCTCTACGAACTCTTGCCTGGTAAGAATGGCTCCCTCATCGCTAGCGGTCAAGGGTTAATTGACGGTGGACTTGGCGCGTCCGGCTTTCTAAAAACCGATAGTAATCTGCGCATACTGGACACTTTTGCAGCAAAACCTACTCTGTTTTATAAAGCTGGTGGTCGCGACGGCTATTTTGAACCTCCCTATACAAGCTGTGTGGTGCTACCTACCGGCTCCATCATTATGGCGGGCGATTTCAGGATTAAAAATTCTCCGTCTGCCTATAATAATAAGTTTGCTTGCATGGCAAAGTTGAAGGAGCTGTCCAGATATTCGTTTGATACCGCGGTCTTGTTCCACGGCACTGACTCTCCGGATATTTTTACTTCCGTCCCAAGCCTTCACTGTCTTGCTTACAATGCTGTTGATAACAGGCTTTATTCAGCCAGTGCCAATCAGTCCACTTCTCAAGCGACCTTAGACTGCTATAAGCCTCAAAACTTCATTCAGATAGTATCTACCGATACTAATCTTCAACATAGTTGGCAGAAATTCCTGACTCCTTTAGCCAATACGTGTGCTCACGCCCATTATGTCTTTGCACCATCAACAGGCAGCGGCGTAAGCGTCACCGGCTCCTATCTTGACCAGACCGCCCCAAACGACACCAGCCGCAAAGGCAACTTCCTGTTCCACATAGACAGCCTCGGGATGCTTGACGTGCGCGACAATCCTCCTTTCACCATCCGCGACCGCTTCCGCATCTACCCCAACCCCGCTACCGACGCCCTGGTGATAGACGACATCCTCCACGCCGTTACCGCTGCTTCTATATATGATATGCAGGGCCGCCTGGCTCAGCAGGCTCCCGTAAGCGCCAACCCCGCCCGCCTTTCCCTCAAAGCCCTCCCCGCGGGCGGCTATCTGCTACGCCTCCAGCTAAAAGACGGCAGCAGCCACAGCCAGCTATTCATCCGCAGGGAGTAGGCCGTAAGCGTTGCAGCATTGAAAATCAAGGCTTTAATCCGTTTCAAGCACATTGCAATCTCGGTCTGCACTGCCGCAATCCGGGATTGCACTGCCGCAATTCCATATTGCACTGCCGCAGAATCTACTTCCTGCAGTGCAATTTTACTTTGCACTGCCGCAATTCCATATTGCGCGGCCACCCATTGATGTTGCACTGCCGCAAACCGGGATTGTATTGATGCAAAATCATTCTGCATTGCCGCAATCCCACTTTGCAGCAGTGCAGCGGCTAAAAGTAAATCGCTATTTTTCCATTTCTTAATCAACACACATGGCAAAACAATCATTCGTTCCCCGCACCATTGGCGGCCAGAATAGCTGGTTCCAGAATTTTTCAAACAAGCTGCCCACTTACGCGGCCAAGTACAGCGTAACGCCTGCCGAGATGGCCGATGTGGCCGCCGGCGCAGCTGCAGTAGATTACTGGCTGAAGTATGAGCACATCATAGATCAGTTTGCCCGTAAAACCACCGGCTTCCGGGCAGAGCTGATGCATGGGGTGGCAGCCGGGGCCCAGGCAAATACGCAGCCGGCATTCCCGGCGCCCGGGGTGGCCCCTACTGCCGTAAGCCCCGATGTAATCGGCAGGGCCACGGCCGTGGCCCTGCACATAAAAGGCCACAAAGACTATACGCTCAGCGATGGTCAGGATATGGGCCTGGAGGGCGCTGAGATGCAGCAGATGCCTGCCGAGGCTACCGCAGCTATCACCGTAAAACCGGGCGATGGCGGACGTGTGCACATAGACTGGAAAAAAGGCAGTATGGATGCGCTGGAGATTCACAAAAGCAGCGACGGCCAGGTATGGAGCTTCCTCGCTATTGACACCAAGCCTGATTACATAGATACCTCAGCCATGCCGGCAGCGGGCCAGAGCGCTATCTGGTATTACAAGGCCATTTACCGTAAAAATGATGAGCAGGCCGGGCAATGGAGCGATGTAGCAAGCATTGCGGTTAAAGGTTAAGAGGCCATTGACCGGAACTAAAAAGAGGCTGTCTCCATACACGGAGTCAGCCTCTTTTTTATAGGCAGTTGGCTAAATGCGCCTTCGGGCTTTCAGGATGATTCCCCCCGCTTTAAGCCTACTTCTTAATCACTTCACCATCACCAAGATCTTCCAGCGAGTTGCCGTGCTGCTTTTGTCCCTCGTGATGCGCAGGCTTTGGCTTTGCCATAGGAGCGGGTCGCTGCTGCGGAGGCGCCTGCATGGGCGCAGCGGAAGCAACCGGTTTGGCGGCTGGCGCCTCGGGCGCCATCACATTAATGCTGCGCCGGATAACGTTGTCCGGATTATGAGTTGTAAGTACCAGCGTATGCTGGCCGGCGTTCTTGAAAGCATAAGTCGCAGTAGTGCTTTTTTGCGCGGCAAGAGAGGGCTCGCCTTCTACTTTCCACTCATAGCTTGCCGCAGTTGCGCTGCTGCCCCAGGTTGCGGGCACGCCGGCTTTGGCATCCGCAGGACCTAAGATAGAAGGACCTGCAGCTAAGGCGCTTACGTTGCTTGCCAAAACGGTAACATTGTTCGTTTTGCGCTGCACGCCGAAGGGGCCATATACCGTCAGCGTAACCGGAAAGTTTCCCGCATTGAGGTAAGTATGATTGCCGGTCTGGTCTGCGCTGAACTCGCCATCTCCGAAATCCCACTTCCAGCGGCTGGCGCCGGATGTCTGATCACTATAGGAGATGCTGTCGCCGGACTTGATGGCATTGAGCGGTTTTATCGTGTAGCGGATACCTTCCGGTTTATAGAAAACCTTCCGGTAGGCAAACACGCTGGCCGAGCCAAGGATAAACACAGCGATTAGAATAATGAGCCTTCTGTCCATAGATAGTTGATATGAGAAGAGGAGTGATCTGCCTCAAAAATACAATTCTTGCTTAGAGCCGCGCAATGAGTTTTGATATAGGCCGCTATTCATCTGCATAAATAGTGAGCGATACTCTGGGTCTGCGCCGCTCCTCATAATAGAGAATGAGGGCATGCACCGGTAGCGCGGCATCCATATTGACAAAGTTGGCAGCGCTGCTGATCTTCAGATTTTCCTCGTCGGGAGCATGCCGCTCTACATCCGGCACGAATCCGTAAGCGCCCATGCTGTCGCGGATTGTTGTGTTGAAAGCCGCCACATCGCTGCATACCAGCTCAACCTTGGAAAGCGGCTTTTTCTGATATTGGTAGATGAAAATCCGGGCTTCCGTGCAGGTGTTGCCTCTGCTGGCATACATCCGCGGCTTCCGCGGCAGGGTTTGCTGTATGCCATGATAGCGCCAGCCATCTTCCCGCAACTGCGCGCTGATTGCGCTGTCGTCAAGACTATGAAAGCCCATGAGATGATGTAGGGTGATGCGCTGCGCCGCCAGATTGCCTGCATGAAGCAAGGCGAATGCAATAATCAGGAAGCGACACATGGCGGGCAGGAATTCTACACACAAGATAGCGGACAAAATTATTTAAGGGCGTGTGCTGCCGAGGCTTCCGCAACAATGAAAAAATTTTAGCGGCGGTTTAGTAGGCATCTTTATCTTTAAGGCAGCTAATACACGCAATTTTTTCTATGAAGAAGCTTTTATTCTCTTCGCTGTTCGCAGCTTGTGCGGCGATGGGCCTTTCCTCCTGTATGAACGGCGACTACGATGCCACGCCCACATCAAATAATGGCAGCACGAATCCCCTCAATCCTACGGGTGGGGGCAGCGGCGGAAGCGGTGGTGGGAGTGGTGGTGGTGGTGGCTCATTCAACTGGAGCGGCACTGACCCTATTAGCGCAAAAATTGACGGCACAGCCTATACAGGAAGCAGCGCCACCTTCTCATCATCTTCTGTCGGGTCTATTCAATTTGACGCAATCACCGCATCGTTGAACGGAGGAACTATAATTGTAGGCTTCCCGGTAAATGCAGCGCCGGGAACCTATGGCAGCAATACAACAGGCACCGCCTTTAATTATTCGATTGTGGAAAACGGCCAGAATAATGGCTATGGAAGCAATATTTTTGGCGGTAGCGGTCAGATTCAGATTGCGGAAAACGATGCTACGCACGTGAAAGGCCGCTTCTCCGGTACAGCCAACGGAAGTAATGGCAAGTCACATGTCTTTACAGAAGGATACTTCAACGTAACCAAATAATTCTCAAACAGATCAAAAATAAAAAAACCGCGGCGCATCAGCACCGCGGTTTTTCTTTTTAGTTGAAAGGAGCAATTAAGCAACTTCAACGTCAGCACCGGCTTCTGTAAGCTTGGTGCGGATGTCTTCAGCTTCTGCCTTGGAAACACCAGTCTTGACGGGTTTAGGCGCGCCGTCAACGAGCTCCTTGGCTTCCTTCAGGCCGAGGCCGGTAAGGTCCTTAACGAGCTTCACAACACCGAGCTTGGAAGCGCCGGCGCTCTTCAGGATTACGTCAAAGGCTGTCTTCTCTTCTACGGCAGCAGCGGCAGGGCCGGCAGCAGGGCCAGCGGCAGCTACAGCAGCCGGTTCAATGCCATATTCGGATTTCATGAAATCAGCGAGCTCCTGAACTTCCTTTACGGTCAGGTTCACCAGTTGTTCTGCGAGGTTCTTAACGTCTGCCATGTGGTATCGGTTTTAGAATGTTTGTTGGTAAATGTTAGTGGTTACTATGAATGGCGGGAAGCGCTTTTGCGTTGGAAGCACGCCGGCGCCTATCCGCTGGATTCGTTGCTTATGCTGCTTCGGCAGGAGCCTCAGCTTCTGCGCCTTCGCCGCTCTTCTCAGCACGCTGAGTAAGGGCAGAAAGTACGCGGCTGATTGGGCTCATAAGGAGGCCAATAACCTCGCCGATAAGCTCGTTCTTCGTCTTGATGTTCTTCAGCGCCTGAAGTTGGTTGTCGCCGGTAAAGATGTCCGTACCGATGATGGCAGCCTTCAGACCTGGCACTTCGCCCTTCGCACCGCGGAAGTCGGAAAGGATGACCGCCGGGTCTTTAGGATTGTTAGAGAACATGAGGGCAGTAACGCCGGACAGTGAGTCATAAAGACCGCTGTACTTATCGTTGTTGATGCCTTCAAGCGCCTTCTTGATAAGCGTATTCTTAGCCACCTTCAGCTCAACGCCTTTTTCAAAGCAGGTGCGGCGAAGTGTGTTAACCTGAGCAACCGTCAGGCTTTCGGTATTGGTAACGTAGAAGTTTTCGTACTGAGAGAATTTCTCTTTAAGCACTTCAACGGCTGCGGATTTTTCAGCAGGAGTCATGATAAATTCGGATTTCGGAATGCGGATTTCGGATTAAAGCCGCTAACGCAGTCCTTTGATGATTGAATGGGTTTAGCCTACAGATTTGGTGTCAATCATGATACCCGGGCTCATCGTAGAGGCAAGGGAAATGCCCTTCAGATAAATGCCCTTGGCAGTTGCAGGCTTCATGCGTACGAGCGTATTAATCAGCTCCTGCGCGTTGGCTGCAATCTTCTCCGGTGTAAACGACACACGGCCTACTGATGCGTGAATGATACCTGTCTTGTCCACCTTAAAGGCAATCTTACCGCCCTTTACGTCTGTAACCGCTGCGGCTACATCGTTTGTTACGGTACCCGTCTTAGGGTTCGGCATCAGGTTACGCGGACCGAGCACCTTACCGAGGCGGCCAATCTTCGGCATCACCGAAGGTGTAGCTACGATAACGTCAATATCTGTCCAGCCACCTTCAATCTTGCTAACGAATTCATCAAGACCCACGAAGTCAGCGCCGGCTGCCTTTGCTTCGGCTTCTTTGTCAGGCGTGCAAAGCACGAGTACGCGCTTTGTTTTACCTGTGCCGTGCGGCAGGCTTACGGTACCGCGAAGCGCCTGGTCGGCCTTCTTCGGGTCAATGCCGAGGCGGATGTGTACATCCACGCTCGCGTCAAACTTGGTGCAGTTAATATCCTTTACCAGGGCTGAAGCCTCGGTAAGGGTGTACTGCTTGGTGCTATCTACTTTAGCCTCTGCGGCTTTTCTTTTTTTAGTGATTGCCATTGCTGCGTTGTTTGGGCCCCTCCCGGCCTCCCCGAAGGGGAGGAGACAGAAGCTGTGAATGGAATTAAGCGGTAGCGAATGGGGCTTGACCTTCTACAGTGAGACCCATGCTGCGGGCAGTGCCGGCCACCATCTTCATCGCGCTTTCCACGGTGAAGCAGTTGAGGTCGGCCATCTTGTCCTTAGCGATTTCTTCTACCTGCTCCCAGCTCACCTTGCCAACTTTCTGGCGGTTGCTTTCCTTGGAGCCGCTCTTCAGCTTG
Organism: Chitinophagaceae bacterium; assembly: GCA_965246765.1. GTDB lineage: Bacteria > Bacteroidota > Bacteroidia > Chitinophagales > Chitinophagaceae > UBA1952. The sequence continues at coordinate 30,946 of CBDFFJ010000003.1, read as the reverse complement.
GCAGCTTCCAGGAGTTGCACAGCGGCAGGAGGGGTTTTGATGACGAAGTCAAATGACTTGTCAGCATATACGGTAAGAAGTACGGGAAGGACTTTGCCTTGCTTGTCCTGCGTGCGCGCATTGAATTGCTTGCAGAACTCCATGATGTTGACGCCTTTAGAGCCCAGAGCAGGGCCGATTGGCGGTGCAGGGTTGGCTTGACCACCCTTGCATTGCAGCTTAACGTAGCCAGTGATTTCTTTGGCCATACGGTTAAAAAGTTTTTGGTGTTAACGAATGTTATTCCCGGCGGTTTAGACCGGGCACTCTCCCAAATGCAGACTTATAAAAAGAGCACTCTTGGAAAACGAGGCGCGAAGATAAGGGGATTTGTTTGTTTTGAAAGTGATATCAAGAGATTTTTTAGTACGCACATGCGTGGAAAACTGCTCTGCTGCTTAGCCTGATACTGTCTGTAAGTTTGTGTATGCCTTATCGCGAACGCATTCAGCAACTGATGCAGCAAGTGCCTGTGACGCTTGTTGATTTGTCCGTTCCGCGAGAACCCGCCCGTATCCCAAGTCAGGCCTCTTCTGAGTTTACAACCAACAGAGAACAAGGCGATTGGGCGGAAAAAATTCTGCAGACTGCAATTAATGGGGCTGCGCCAAACTATATAGCCGTCCGTTACGGGAAGTCTGAAGACCGGGTAGCCGGAGAAGACGGCTTTGCCCAGTTCTATCAGGAGTTTCAGGATGAGCTTGATTTAATTGGCAAGCGGCCCGACCTGCTGATTTTCAAGAAAGAAGATTTCCCGGAAGGTTGGCAATTGGACATTAGCCGTCGGCCTCATACTGAATTGGATGCTGTCGTTGGTAGAGCAGTGGCAGGCTTGGAAGTGCGTTCCAGTGCGTTTCTCTCCCAGAAGTATGATGCGGCAATAGCTGGACGGATACGGCGCTGTACACAGACGGTACTGCGCATAAAAGAAGAAATCAACCAGCGTTACAGGGAATTACTCCTGTCGCATCCTACCCGTAGCCAATATGTTGCGGTGCTGGACGGGATTACGCCGGAAACGGTCGGCATCATTGATTTTAAGAAGCCGTCCTGGAAAGGGTCGCCTGAGTTGGCAGAAGCCGCTGCCTTATTTGGCGAGATGAAAGAGGCTTTGAAAGAGCTAAAGAAGCGCAACTTTCTAAGCATCACGCCTAAAGTAGAAGACCTCAAAGTGGTCTATGCATGGACACAGCATTATGGCGTGCCGCATTACTACGTGCAGGTTTTCTTTGACCGCGCTTATGCTATCTCCTTTGAAAGCATCCTAATCATTATTGCCAATCCTGATAATGAGGATGTCCTGTTCTTCACTGAATCAGATGTGAAGAACCAAAACAAAACCACGATTAAGATAAACCCGGCGGAAGGCAGCGTACTGGCCGGCAAAGTGGATGAGCCGCGCCACGAAAGCCGCCGCAAAGAGCTTGACCGCGGACGCCTGCTTTATTACGTGGCTTTCTCCGATGGGGCCGCCTATTTAGACTTGGCCAGCTTAGCCCACATTCTTGGCGTAGCTCCCGAAAACCTATAAACCGCTGTAATCGTGACCATTGCCCTAAAAACCTCTCTGGAAGCCGATTACACGGCGACCACTCCATTAGAGCACCGCAAGCGCTTCGGGCAGTTCTTCACGCCGGAACCGGTTGCCCACCTTCTGGCCCGCTGGGTAGCAGAACATCCAGGCCCGAATAAAGTCTTAGACCCCGCTGCCGGTACCGGTGCTTTGCTGCGCGCAATTAAAGATTACTGTCCCAATAGCAACTTCACCGGATACGATATTGATTCCCGTATTCTCGGTTGGGCACGTAAAGAGCATAGCAACACTGACTTGCGCTGCGCCGACTTTCTTACGCACGATTGGGAAGAGCGCTACGACGGCATCATTGCTAATCCGCCTTACCTGAAGTTTCACGACTACGATAATCTCCCGCTTATCCGGCACGTAGAAGAGCGGGCGGGCGTAAAGCTTACCGGTTTCACCAATCTGTATGCCCTCTTCATTATCAAGGCGCTCCATCAATTACGCCCTGAAGGACGGGCGGCCTTTATTGTGCCTTCTGAGTTCCTGAACTCGGATTACGGCGTGGCTGTAAAAAAGTACCTCTTAGACAGCGGCATGCTGCGGCATGTGGTCGTCGTGCATTTTGAGGAAGCCGTCTTTGCCGATGCGCTGACCACCGCCTGCATATTGCTCTTCGGCCCGGCCAATGGCGCATCTAATGGCGTGACGTTCAGTAACCTGACTACTATTGACGCCCTGGAAGCGTGGACGCCGGACGCCGCTCCGCAGCCGCTTCCGCTCAGCGCCCTGAATCCCGCGCAAAAGTGGCGGCGGCACTATGCGGAGGATATGGCGTCCTCGGCAGCCGCGCAATACGGCCCGCTTGTGCCTTTTGCGACGGTGGGTAAAGTAAGCCGCGGCATAGCTACCGGCGCAAACGACTACTTCGTTTTTACGCGCTCCAAAGCCCGGCAATGGGGTTTGGACATTGCCGCCAGTCTGAAGCCCTGCATCTCGCGGGCTACGGATGTTCCCGGCTCCTTTTTTACCGATGCCGATTTTAGCCGCCTTGTCGCTGCCGACCGGCCTGTGTATCTGTTAGATACGGGCGCAGCCCCTGATGCGGCGGCCAACCTTTATCTGGCAGAAGGGGAACGGCAGGGCATACCTGCAAAGCATCTGCCGGCCAGCCGCAAGCCTTGGCACCGGCCTGAGCGGCGGCCACCCGCGCCGATTTGGGTAACGGTCTTTAACCGCGGCGGCCTGCGCTTTGTGCGCAACGACACGCAAACGCTTAACCTGACCACCTTTCACTGCGTGTATCTCAACCTGTTCTGGCAGGACAGGATTGATTTGGTGATGGCCTACCTGCTTACCGACGTAGCGCGGGAAATCTTTGCCGACAACCGGCGCGAGTACGGCAACGGCTTGGAAAAGTTTGAGCCGAATGATTTGAATGGGGCGATGATGCTGGATTTGGAGCGGTTGGATGCAGGGGCGGTGGGGGAGATTGTGCGGTTGTATTGGGGGTATCGGGATTGGATTATTGTGAGGAGTGGTGACGAAGGGATGGTTGGAAAGATTGATGAGATTTTCAGGGCAAGTTTTCTAAAATAAATTCAGCATAATCTATAGCTGAGCTATGCAGATAATGTTGCCGCTCTGCCACTATCCCCGTACGTACAGGATTCAGGTGCAAGTAGTTCACTTTCTGCCGCAGAAAAGGCGTTGACTAACCTTTCTTTAGATAGCAACCTTCTGTCAGAGAATTGACGCCCAGCGCTTTTGCAGTTTTATCGTTAAACAGCCTCGGCGCGCATTAATTTATTAATACGGCCGCTACCTTGGCGCTGTAACACCATACACGTCAACGCAATGAGCGTCCTAACTCGCAACAACGTAGTCACCTTTGGCAGTGGCAGCAGGCCAATGATATTCGCGCACGGTTTCGGCTGTGACCAAGGCGTGTGGCGCTACATCACGCCGGCTTTTGAGGATACGCACCGCATTATCCTGTTTGACTATGTAGGCTGCGGCGGCTCGCAAAAGTGCGCTTACGACATGAAGCGTTACGCAACGCTGGACGGCTACGCGCTGGATGTGCTGGAGATTTGCGACGCCCTGCACTTGGAAGATGTGATTTTCGTGGGACATTCGGTGAGCAGCATGATTGGGATGCTCGCCGCCAAACAGCGACCGGAGCTGTTTCGCAACATGATTATGCTTGGCCCTTCTGCCTGCTACGTCAATGAGCCGGGCTATGAAGGCGGTTTTGAGCGGGAAGAGCTGGAAAAGCTGGTCGCCACTATAGGCGTAGGTACGGAATGGGCACGCCAGCTTGCTACGGCCGCATTGGGCAGTCCGGAGTACCCGGAGTTGACCAACGAGATTACCTCACTGTTTTGCAGCATGTCGCCGGAGGTAGCGCAGGGCTTTGCCAAAGCCACCTTACTGACGGACAACCGTCAGGCCTTGCAAAACCACAGCATCCAGACCCTCGTGCTGCAGGTGGCGCACGATGTAATCGCGCCGGTCAGTGTGGGAGAGTACATGAGCCGGTCTATGCGCGACTGTACGCTTGTTAAGATTGATGCCGTGGGGCACTTTCCCCATCTTGCCGCACCCAAAAGCACCATTGCGGCCATGTGGCAGCACCTGTACCAGAGCCAGCCAGAGACAAGCATGCAGGCGGAAGTGGATTATTTCTAACAGGGGCTGCTTAGCCTGCCTAAACAAACGCCGGGCTCTGCATCTGCAGGGTCCCGGCGCTAAATATTGGCTTCGTCTTACAGGTGTATCCCACCACTAACCTCCACCCGCTGCCCGTTCACCCACTTCGCATCCTCGCTGCACAGGAAGGCCACTATGCCGCCTATATCATCCGCCTTGCCCACGCGGCCGAGGGCGGTTCGCTCCGCAATCATCTTGTTCAGTTCCGCATTATCACGCACATGGCCGCCGCCAAAGTCCGTCTCAATAGCGCCCGGGGCCACCACATTCACATTGATGCGGCGCGGGCCCAGCTCCAGGGCCATGTAGCGGCTCAGCGTTTCAATACCGGCCTTCATAGAGCCATAGGCAGCTGACCCGGCGTAGCAGAAGCGGTCCAGCCCGCTGCCGATATTGACGATGCGCCCACCATCAGCGATGAGCGGCAGGGCCTTTTGGGTCAGGAAAAATATGCCTTTGAAGTGTATGTTCATCACGCTATCAAACTGCTCCTCCGTAGTTTCGGCAAAAGGTGCGTAGAGCCCGAAGCCGGCATTGTTGATGAGGGCGTGAAACTGCGCCACGCCAAAAGTCTTTTGCAGCTCCTCTTTCACAGAAGCGAAAAAGGCGTCGAAAGAGCTGATAGCACCGGCATCTAATTGCAGCGCAGCACCCTTCCGGCCCATGGCGCGGATAGCTTCCACTACTGCCGCAGCTTCATCAGCCTTGGTGTTGTAGGAAATCAATACATCGTGGCCGCGTTCAGCGAGGCGAAGCGCCATGTCTTTTCCGAGTCCGCGGCTGCCGCCGGTTACGAGGGCTATCTTGTTGGTGGATTCCATTTTGAATGTAGGTATTGGGTTGAAAGGCCAAAGGTGGACAATCAGCGGGCCGCAAAGCTTATTGCCCTATTTGTACAACCAACCGACTGTACTACTTTCAATTTTCTGATCAACTGCTTAATCACGCTTCAATAGAGAACAAATGAGCGACAAAACCAATTACCGGAAAGACACCGCCAACAAGCGGATAATTGTCACCCGCAGCTTTGACGCCCCGCCCGAAACCGTATGGCGCGCCTGGACGGAGGCAGAATTGCTTGACCAATGGTGGGGCCCGAAGCCATGGCGCGCGGAGACTAAAAGCATGGACTTCCGCGAGGGTGGCTCCTGGCTTTACAGCATGGCAGGCCCGGGCGGTGAGCGCCATTGGGCGGGCATGGACTATACGCGCATCAGCACTGGCACGAGCTATGAAAGCAGGGACTACTTCTGCGACGAGCAGGGCAACAGAAATACCAATATGCCGCAGGGCATGTGGCAGGCAGACTTTGCGCCGGAGGGCGATGGCACAACGGCGACCGTGACCCTGAGCTTTGAAAGCGTGGCAGATATGGAGCAGATTATTGAGACCGGCTTTGAGCAAGGCTTTGCCGCCGCGCATACTAATCTGGATGAGCTGCTGAAGACGATGGCGGCGTAAAGACAATCACAGATGTTCAAAGGGCTGCCGGCAATGGCGACCCTTTTCTTTATCGTCCCAATACGGACAAAACATTTGGGGAGTCAGGCAGGAGTAGCAGGCGATCTGAATGCAATATTGTTACGCTTGTGTCCTATTACCTCAGGCACGCCAAGCAGCAACAGGTTACCTTTACGCCGTGCAGCAACAAGTAAGAAGACTCGCCATTCTGGGTTCTACCGGTTCCATCGGTACGCAGGCGCTGGAGGTAGTGAGCGCTCATCCCGGTGTTTTTGAGATAGAGGCGCTTTCGGCACACGGAAACACGGCCCTCCTCATCCGGCAGGCGCAGCAGTACCTGCCTAATGCGGTAATAGTTACAGATGAAGCAAAGTACGAGACCGTAAAAGACGCCCTTGCCAGCTTGCCTGTAAAGGTTTTTGCCGGCCATAGCGCACTGCGCGAAGTGGTGAGCTGGGACAGTGTGGATGTGGTGCTGGGCGCTATTGTAGGCTTCGCCGGACTCTCCTCTACCCTCGCAGCCATAGATGCGGGCAAGACGATCGCGCTTGCCAATAAGGAAAGCCTTGTGGTAGCCGGGGAGCTGGTGATGCAGCGGGCTTTTGAAAAGAAGGCGCGCATCATTCCCGTGGACTCCGAGCACAGCGCTATCTATCAGTGTATTGTAGGCGAGGCGCTGGAATCGGTTGAAAAAATCATCCTTACTGCCAGCGGCGGACCGTTTATAGGCCGCAAACCCAACTTCCTGGTTAATGTAAAGGCAACACACGCCCTGCAGCACCCCAACTGGACTATGGGCGCCAAAATCAGCATTGACTCCGCCACGCTGATGAATAAGGGGCTTGAAATGATAGAGGCAAAATGGCTCTTCGGGCTTGAAAACGATCAGATTGAGGTAGTGGTGCACCCGCAGAGCATTGTGCATAGCCTCGTGCAGTTTGTGGACGGCTCACTGAAGGCGCAGCTCGGCCTGCCGGATATGAAGCTTCCCATCCAGTACGCACTTGGCTGGCCGCGGCGCCTGCCCAATAGCTTCAAGCGCTTCCGCTTCAAAGATTTTTCCAACCTGAACTTTGACGAGCCCGATGTAAAAACCTTCCGCAACCTGCAGCTGGCTAAGGATGCGATGATTCGCGGCGGCAATGCGCCCTGCGTGCTGAACGCTGCCAATGAGGTGGTAGTGCATGCCTTCCTTCAGAATAAAGTAGGCTTTCTGGAAATGAGCGAGATCATAGAGCAGGTGCTTTCGCAGGTATCGCCCGTAGAGCAGCCGGATATGGATGCACTCATCCGCAGCGATGCGGAAGCGCGGGAATACGCCGCCGAGCTTTTGAAGAAGAGCCAGCTCTCAGCCTATTAATTATTCGTTGAGTCGTTAAATCATTAAAGCGTTGAGACGTTCCGAACTATAATTCAGAAATTGCACCGCATTCAGACGCTTCAACGTCTCAACTCTTCAACGACTCAACGCTTTAACTTCCTTGCATCCTCTTCTGCTTCTCGCCGGCGCCCAATGGGCCCAGCTTTTCTTCGCGCTCTCCGCCCTGATTTTACTGCACGAGTTCGGCCATTACTTCTTCGCCAAGCTCTTTAAAACGCGCGTAGAGAAGTTCTACCTCTTCTTTGATTTCCTCTTTCCCTTTTCCGGACTGCTGAATTTCTCGCTCTTTAAATGGGTAAAGAACGGCACGCAATACGGCCTCGGCTGGTTTCCCCTGGGCGGCTACGTGAAGATTGCCGGCATGGTGGACGAGAGCATGGACAAGGAAGCCCTCGCCAAGCCGCCGGAGCCATGGGAATACCGCAGCAAGCCGGCCTGGCAGCGCCTGTTTATTATGCTGGGCGGCATCATTGTCAATGTTATTACGGCAATTCTTGTCTATATGGTGGTGTTCGGCGTATGGGGCGAAGAATACCTGCCCGTGGCGAATGCCAGATACGGCATCATGACCGACAGCCTGGGACAGAGCCTCGGCCTCCGCTCCGGCGACCAGATAGTGAGTGTAGGCGGTAAGCCCGTGGAGCGCTTCAACCACATCATGACCGACATCATCCTCAATGAAGCGAAAACGATGCAGGTAATGCGCGATGGCAAGCCCCTGGACATCACCATTCCCGCGGGCACGATTCGCAAGATTCTCAAAGGGGATAAGGAACTGATCGGGCCGCGCGTGCCGACGGTTATAGCCGAGGTTGCGCCAAATTCGGAAGCGAGCAAGATGAAGCTGCAGAAGGACGACAGCGTCATTGCGCTGAATGGCCAGCCAGTTTTTTTCTATGACGAGTTTCGCGAGCGCCTTCGTTCTATGAAGGGACAGGCCATAAGATTGTCTGTAATGCGCGGCGCCCAATTAGCGGTATTGGACGGCGCCATAGATAAGAACGGAAAGCTCGGCTTCTTCCCTTATGGCGAGCAGCGCTTCCTGGAGATGAAGCATATCACCTACAATCCCATTGAGGCGGTGGGCAAAGGCTTTTCGTTTACCTGGCGGCAGTTTGTGAATTACTTCGCGCAGTTCAAGATGATTTTTACGTCCAAGGAAGTGAAAGCGTCCGAAAGCCTTGGCGGCATCGGCACGTTCGCCAAAATCTTCCCGACGGAGTTTGTATGGCATGATTTCCTGATGCTGGTCGCATTCATCTCCATCGTACTTGCCTTCATGAACCTCCTGCCGATTCCCGGTCTGGACGGCGGCTACGTGATATTCCTCCTCTATGAGCTGGTGAGCGGCCGTAAGGTGAGCGAGAAGGTGATGGAGCGCGCCACAACGGTGGGGCTGGTACTGCTGCTTGGCCTGATGCTCTATGCGAATGGGCTGGATGTATTCCGGGCCTGGTTTAAGAAGTAGTCCGAACCGGAATTTTCAGAATTATTGGATTACCAGAATTCCGGCTATTTTGAAATTCCGGTTCAGATAGCAGCTCTGAATGTATTGACATGCGCAGCTACAATATGCCTTACCTGCGGGCTATAGCCCCCGCCCATACTTACAGATACCGGTAGCCCGCGCTTCCGGCATTCATCAAAGACAAAAGCGTCCCGCGCCGCGCAATCTTCTAAGCTCAGGCCCAGCTTCCCAAACTTATCCGTAGCCAGCACATCCACGCCGGCGAGGTAAAGCACAATGTCCGGCTTCACATCTTCCAGGAGTCGCGGAAGTGTTTCCTTTAAAATGCGCAGATACGCAGCGCCGCTTGTGCCGTCCGCAAGCCCGATGTCTAAATCACTGTGCTCTTTCCGGAAAGGATAATTGTGCTGGCCATGCATAGAAAAGGTAAAGACGCGCGGCTCCCCCTTAAACAGCTTCGCAGTTCCATTGCCCTGATGCACGTCTAAGTCCACGATCAGCACCTGCCGCACCTTCCCGATAGCCAGCAGATAGTTGGCAGCAACTGCAAAGTCGTTCAGGATGCAGAAGCCTTCGCCATGGTCGGCAAAGGCATGATGTGTCCCGCCGGCGGTATTCAGGGCAACACTGTTGTGTTTCAAAGCCCAGAGTGCGCAGCCGATTGTACCGCGTGCAATGCGCCGGGTACGCTCAATCAGCTTAGCCGACAGCGGAAAGCCGATTGCCCGCATCTCCCGCTCGCTGAGCGTCAGCGTTTTCATCTTATGCCAGTATTCTTCAGTATGTGTGAGCAGGATGACTTCTGCGTCCAGCTCCTCCGGGCACCAGAAATCTGCTTCGGTGACAATGCCTTCGTAGATCAGGGCCTCCGGTATCAGCTCATACTTCAGCATCGGGAAGCGGTGCCCCTCCGGCAGCGGCAGGGCGAAGCCTGGCGCATAGGCTATGCGGGCGGGCGGAGGCGGATAATTCAAAATGAAAAATGCAAAAGTCGCGCGGCGGGCGGTGAATAGCTTTATTACTTCGGAAGCGGATTCGTAAATTTGTAAGAAGTTCTTTGAAGGAAATCTTCCTTCTATTGCACAAAACGATTTTGCATTTTTCATTTTGAATTTTGCATTACAACGGGGCCGCCTGGTTTTGACAGCAGTGAGTAAGGCAGGTGTAAGCATGCCGTGCGTTGGACCATTAGCACGTAAATCTGAAAGTTCAAACCATAAATGGCAATACTCAGTATGCCATGGCTGCCTAATCAGTGATTTAGCAGTCATTAGGGCCGCCGCACGCAGCCAGCCACGAGCTGCAGCCGCCGCCGACTCAAAACAATCGTGGATAAGGTTATTCTGTAATCACGCAGGATAGCACGAACAAATCAAATCGTGATGTAGGGAAAGAGTTGGTTTGTCCGGCTCCGGCACTTTTCCGAAATCTAATGCCGCGAATAAGCATGTAGAAAGCTTGCAATGCGCCTGTTTGGACGGGGGTTCGACTCCCCCCGGCTCCACAGATTAGGCTGAAACCCGCTCCAGTAGCGGGTTTCAGCGTTTTTGGTAATAGGCTCTTCTTTCTCGAATATTGCTGAAACTTAAGCCAGCTTTGCGTTTCATGGGTTCGATCATTGCTCTTAGGTTCCAAATCACGAATCCTGAGTTCGCTACCTGGCTCGATCTGCTGTTTCGGTTCGATACACCAGTCTGCATTTCTATTCTATGGATTCCACGCTGACAGTTCTATAAATACGACCGTGCCATTTCATCAGCCTGAGCAAAGTTTTCGGCTCGTTTGCTGATATCAGCCTGTTCTAATGCGGCCTTCAGTGCGTCTTTGCTCAAGTCCTGGCAATAGGCAGGCTCGCCCGGCTGCTGTCGCCACGATTCAGAAAGCACACCGCCATCGATAGCATCGAAGCCGATTTCATCAATGATTTTCATCACTACCCGTTTTTGTTCCTTGTCATTACCGGCTACTGATAATGCAATTCTATCAGGACTTCCAGCGGGAACCGCCTTTGACGCCAAACTTGGCGCAACAATATTGTTGAAAGCTTTAATTACCGGGTGACCGATCATTTTGGCTACCCATTCGCTATCCGTCAACCCGCCTACGATATCCGGAATTTTCCCGTCACGAGATGGATAATAATTGCCAGCATCTACTATATTAGCCACCGAAGCAGAAAGAATTGCGATCGGCAGACTAGTGATCGCCTTAACGGGAATCGCTATAATGACAAGGTTTTTGGCACCCGCAGCTTCATCTACTGTAACTGGAGCAGCACCGGTTTTTGCGGCGACTTCTGCCAATGATTCTGGTCCGCGTGAATTTGCGATGGATACCTGATGGCCGATCGTTGTCAAATATCCGGCGAGCGTGCTACCGATATTACCGGAACCAATTATTCCTATTTGCATGTTCAGATTACTTTACTTGTGTTGAGTGCTTTTTTGATTATAAACTTGGAGATCAATTCCATATTGCTCCGGTGCTCCAAGGTGTGCGCGTAAAGTGCTGCCTTCATAATCTTGGTGCAAAAGTCCGCGTTCCCTACCCAAAAAGTGCCTGATTTTGCCAAGTGAAATTTCCAACATTAATGACCTTACTGGCAGCAAGCTATTGCACCTCAAGCAGTTAATCCTTTCTTTAGCGGGAGTAATCTTAAGAACAATTCCATCAAGGGGTTCAACAATTTTTCTGCCGGCTCCACGTCTTCTCGGAAAGTCCCGCCAAGGCGGGACTTTCCCATTGCTTCCTTATTTTACAACATTCGCAAAAAAGAGAATAAATTCTTCCCAAAAGTTCGGCAACTTGCCTTTTCTACCCGATAGGAATGGCCAACAATATTGCTGGTCATTTTCTTTTATTTGCGATTAGAACCTTGCCGGATAAAGCTATCAACTAAAAGAGTGCGTCCTGGATAGGTATTTATATTAATTTTTTTTCAAAAACAAGCTGCCAAGAAATATCTAACCATTTGAGATGCACTTTATTCTCGTTTCGAAAGCCAACTCTTACATTTACAATATATAATAACAATGCCTGCCTATTTGCAGTGCATTTTCGCTAGCGAAGAATCTTAATAACCGGTGCAGTGCCATTTCAACTGTCGCCTCATGTGGCCAATTAATAAAAAACGAGCTTTATGAGCAAATGCTTATTCAACATGCCGGCAAAGATTCTTGCCCTCATTCTATTAGCCCTTAGCACCGTAGGCATCAGCAGCGGGCAGGTATCACGCAGCAACAACAAAAGCTCCAACCCGCATCGCGGGCAGTATCAGCGGATGGCTACGGGACGCTCCGCGTATCACACGCTTGAAATAAGGAATGGCGCCCTTTGGGCTTACGGCTACAACAACAATGGTCAGTTAGGCGACGGTACAACCGTCAATAGAACGACACCTACGCAAATAGGTACGGACACCAAGTGGCTGAATCTGGCCGGAGGGGCAAACTTCAGCATTGCGCTTAAGAGCGATGGAACGCTGTGGGGTTGGGGCGAAAATAGTAACGGCCAGCTTGGCGATAATACTACTACTGATAGGCACGCGCCCATCCAGATAGGCACCGATACCAAATGGGTATCCATTGCGGCAGGAGATTATCATAGTTTGGGTATAAAATCAGATGGTACGCTTTGGGCCTGGGGCTCTAACAACAATGGTCAGCTCGGCGATGGCACTACCACCAATAGGTTGATACCCACACAGATTGGCACTGATACTACATGGGTAAGCATTACGGCTGGTGCCCACACCGTCGCATTGAAAAGTAACGGCACCCTTTGGGCATGGGGCTACAATGGCGAGGGGGAGGTTGGCGATGGCACTACGACGAATAGAAGTATTCCCACCCACATAGGTACTGATGTGGATTGGTCCAGTATATCGGCAGGCGATGGGCATTGTCTGGCGCTTAAAAGTGACGGCACACTCTGGGCTTGGGGAGGCAATAGTTTTGGCGCTCTTGGCGATGGCACCACAACCGACAGGCATGCCCCGACCAAGATTGGCGTCGGTAATAACTGGGCGAGCATTGCGGGGGGATTCCTTCACAGCATTGCTTTAAAAAGCGATGGTAGCCTCTGGGCCTGGGGTTATAATCCGTACGGCGAACTGGGCGATGGTACAACCGTCGATAAGCACGCACCCACCCATATAGGCAGCGCTACCGATTGGGTGAGCATTGGAGCGGGCGGCGACCTGACCCTTGCGCTTAAAAGCGATGGCACCCTCTGGTCGTGGGGTTTTAATGGCTTTGGATCGCTTGGCGACGGTACTACTGTTGATAAGACCAGCCCCACCCAAGCTCAGCGCGCGCTGAAGATGTGGCTGACTAGTGCGAGTGGCGCCGACTATACTACAGCCATAAGAGGGGACGGAACGCTATGGGCCTGGGGGTATAATAACCAAAATGAATTAGGCGACGGCACCACCACTAATAAAGCAATAGCCGAACAAATAGGCAGCAGCAACAAGTGGGTAAGCGTAGCTTGTGGTGCATATCATGCCTTCGGGCTGAAGTGCGACGGTACCCTGTGGGCATGGGGTGTAAACGGTTACGGGCGCCTTGGCGATGGCACTACAATCCAGAGAGCAAATCCCGTACAGCTCGCCGGCAGCGACTGGGTGAGCCTGTCAGGCGGGGGTGCCCACACCCTCGCATTGAAAAGTAACGGCACCCTTTGGGCATGGGGCTATAACGCCGATGGCGAGCTTGGCGACGGCACTACAACCAACAGCGCCTCGCCCGTACAAATAACAGGCACCACTTGGGTAAGTGTATCCGCTGGCGGCCAGCACAGCCTCGCTGTGAAGAGTGACGGCACGCTCTGGGCGTGGGGCTATAATTCCTTTGGGCAATTGGGCGATGGCACTACGACCCAAAGAACCTCGCCCGTGCGTGTGGGTACAGATACCACATGGATAAGCGCGGCTGCTGGGCAATCGTACTCTGTTGCCTTAAAATGCAACGGCACCCTGTGGGCATGGGGCCAGAATGCCTATGGTGAAGTTGGCGACGGTTCTACTACCCAACGGAATAGCCCGGTTCAGATACCTGGCATCACTTGGATTAGCGCAGCTTGTGGTTCGGTGCACACGCTTGCTACCCGCAGCAATGGCACCCTCTGGGCCTGCGGCTATAACCTTGAGGGCCAGCTTGGCGACGGATCTACTACCAGTAGAACGGTTATGACACAAGCCACCGGCGTAGCCGATGCAATAAGCATTGGCAAGGGCGGATATGCTTTTCATTCTGCCATTATCAAAGCTAGCCGCAGCAATGTATGCCTCGCTGGCAGAAACGGCTCTGGCCAGCTTGGCGATGGCACTACAACAGACAACAGTGCCTTCAATTGCAGCAATTCAGTATGTGCATCCGCCACACCTGCAACAGTAGCGACCACCTACAGCGGTCGCCCCCTTTCAGGCACAGGTAACCGCACAGACTTCCAGCTTAATTGCGCCCTCGTCGCTTCGGTTACGCCAAATGGCACTACCAATGCATTGACTGGTACTGCCACAAGCAAGGTATTCATAGATGCAAGTGTGCAGACTTACAGCGGCCAGCCTTATGTGCAACGCCATTATGATATAGAGCCGGCTACAACTCCAAATACCGCTACCGCTACGGTCACCTTATATTATACACAAGCTGAGTTTACGGCTTTTAATGCCGCAAGAGGCACACTGCCTGCACTCCCGATAAACGCAGCCGATGCGGCTAACAACAAAGCCAATCTGCGCGTAACCCAATTCCACGGCGTGCCTACCGGCGGCAATGGCCCCGGTAACTATCCTGCTACATGGGGCGGCACTGGCCCTGCACACGTGCTTATTACGCCAACAAGCGTCACCTGGGATGCAGACAATAGCTGGTGGGCAGTCGCCTTCCCCGTTACCGGCTTTAGCGGCTTCTTTGTAAACACCGGTGCCAACACTCCCCTTCCTATCCGGCTGCTTTCCTTCAGTGCACAGAAAACAGGCAGGGCAAATCGCCTGGATTGGAGCACAGCTACAGAAACAGCAGGCGCTACTTTCGAAGTAACGCGCAGCGCAGACGGGGTAGATTTCGGTGCTTTGGGAAATAGTATTGAAAGCAAGGGCAGCAATTCATCTTACAGCTATTATGATGAACAACCGCTAAGGCGCATCAACTACTATCGCTTAAGAATGATTGAAGCAGATGGAAGAGGCAGCTTTAGCAATATAGCAGTTGTAAGCAATGGTGCAGCAGGCGAAGGCGGCATAATCGTATCGCCTGTACCTGCTACAAATAGCATTACTATTACCAATGATGATACTTCTTTGATGGGCAGCACGGCTGTTATTACCGATATGCTGGGCCGGGAAGTGTATCGCTTTGCTTTGAGCCATGTGATGCACGTAGACGTGCATGCATGGGCGGCTGGCATATACCGCCTGACGCTGCCGGGCGGTGCGGTAGTCAGACTGGTAAAACAATAAGCAAAGCTTTCGCTTATTCAACGCTTAAGGCGCGGATGTGGGGTAGCGCTGCGGCGGTGCTCAATGCGATGCGAATCCAAGGGATGAAGTTTTGAAATTAACTACTCACTTATAGGTGGCCGCACGCGGGTTCAAAAACTACACAAGGTGTGTCGTTAACTTTTTCTAAGGTTTCCCTCTTTTGAAAACCTGTTGCAAATCATTGACTTTCCGAAATAGCTCAAGCAAAGAGTTCAACTTTTTGTCCGCCAGCTCCACGAAACACTAAAACCCGCGCCTGGCGCGGGTTTTAGTGTTTTTACGAACGTGCATCGGTTGCATCTTCTTGATCAGAACCCTATAGCATAACAGGACGTAAGCGGCTACCGCAGACTGCTACGCCTCAGCCTACGCCGAACTGGGAGCGATAATAGCCTCATATGGTGACTGGGTAGCATCGCGTAACCACGGCAGGCTTTGTCGGGCTTGGCCGCGCACTTGCTGCACCCGCGCCATCCGGATATTCCGTTCTTACCTGCCCACTACTTTAATTCTGCTGCTTTGGCCAGGGCTTTCAGATGCTTGTACCGCTGCTTGTAATATAATCGGTGATCATAATCGAAAGGATCAGACTTAGGATCGCGGAACGACCAGACAAAATCCTTCACAGACAGGTTCTTCTCTGCCGCAATCTGCAGCCAGTCTTCCTTACTGAGGGCCTGCAGCTCCGAGAGCCTGTTCGCCATGAGCCATTGAGCTGCGGCGCCCAGCCGTTGCGCATTGAAGCATACAAAATGCTCATCGGAATAACGAAAACCGGCATCGCCCCACTGGAGATCATCAAGCGCACGCTGGTCGGGCATCTTCATCCGGAGTGTACCCATGTACATCTCTGCCCGGCAGGAATCGTCCTTGCACCAGCTCGTTGCACAGATATTGAATGGTATCAGGTGCGGGCGGCAGGTGCCGGCCGCCACACGGGTTTCTTCCGGGTATTTTTTCCACAGCTCCAGGAAGCGCGCCAGGATCATCCCGCGGTACTCCGGCGTGGCCATCTCAAATATTGATTCAGGGTAATCGCCACCGGGCGCATTGTACTCCGTCAGGTAAGGCCACTTTGCGCCGAAATAGTAAGGAACATTGGCCAGCGTTACCCTTTCTGTCTCTGCTAGGCGCTCGGGGTAGCGCGTTCTCAGCAGGCCCAGACGCCTCCCTGTGGAGCCCGGGAATATGCTGGAACGCTTCAGCAGCGCGAGCAGCGTATCATAAGAGGCCGTTTCCTGCAGCTCGTCAAACCTCTTGATTCTGGCCTTTGCCTCTGCCCTGCCCGCCATAAAATCACGCTTCATCCACGCGTACTTTTTCTGGAGCCATTCCATGTTCAGCCCTTCCTTTACTTCCTCGGGGAGCATGCCATCAAGCGGGGTTTTCGCCATACCATCTGCTATGAACTGCGCTTTAGCAGCAACTGCCTGCCGCTCTAACCCGGCCTGCTCGCGCACCGCCGCACCATGCTCGGCATCCCTTGCCTTCTGGCGCGCTTCTGCCTCGCGGTCGCGGACAGCCTGCTGAGCTTTCCGCTCCGCCTCATGCTCCTCATACGCCTTCCGCGTAGCCTTGCCTCCCGTCAAAATTTCTCCAACCGCCTCCGCGTCGTCTTTTGTTACTGAGGAGCCGGTGCCTCGTCCGGGTGCATTGGGCGTACGGCCCTCGTCTTTCAGCTTTTGAAGGCGGCGTTCGTCGGCAGCCGCGTTTTCGTTGTAGATTTTTGTGGCACGGTTCGGCTGGGCCATCGCCGGGATGGATAGCAGTACTAATGCTGCGGTTAAGAATAGCTTCATTTTGAGGATGATTTGGTCTAATTAAGGTTGAATGATACGGATGCGCGTCCGCTCGCCGGTACGCGCCTTGACCATCGTAAAGTATGGGTCGCCTTTCTTCTTAAAAAGTGAATCGCCGACCTGCAGCCTGCCAAGCATAGCATCTTCCAGCACCGTGCTTTTGCCATCCGTAATCCTCGCCACCCACCATTTGGTATCGCGCTTATCTGACTGATAGAGGCTTTTCACCGCGCCATATACTTCCAGGTCGCGCACCTTTGCCTTGTTGCCTTTGTACCAGATTGTCAGCATGAAGGAGATAAAGCAAACGCCGATTACAATAAAGCCGCCGACCATGATGCGCATTATCAGCCTCGCATATCGTTCCGGTACCTGGATGGGTCTCTTCATGTGGATGGTGATGTGCGATCGTGCTTTGCTGTGCGGAAGAGATACTCGTGAATCTGGATTCAAAAATAGACGTATTACCAGCCTCATAAAATACCATAGAGCGGGTATTTTGCTTTGGTTGACTTAGCGAAAGCCTTGCATGCCCGGCGCTACTGCACCGGGTACTGATAGTGCTCCATAACGAAGACAAAATACCGTGAACCGGGTATCGCACATCCGCCAAGCCTGCCGTTCCTTTGCAGCAATCATTTACATCATGCACTACAAAACACGGCTCCTCATGGTCGTCGCAGCAATAGCGATTACCGGCCCGGCCCTTTTCGCGCAATCGCGCCCCGCTGAACGCAACGATGTCAGGCCCAAAACCGACATCCCGGTTACCGGCAAGGATGATGATGGCGATGGCGTTCCAAATGCTGAAGACCTGTGCCCGGCACGTCCCGGCCCGGCGTCCAATAGAGGGTGCCCGCTGGAAGGCGGAAAAGTGGGGGAGCAGACTCCGGTACGCGCCGCACCGCAAAGCAGTGCTTACACGGAAGATGCGGTTCAGGACAAGGATTACAAGCCATACGGCCTGGGCACCGACACTTACCCGATAGACTGGAACAACATAGAAACGATCCAGGCGGTGATGAAGGAAGAGCTGGCCGGCAGCGGGTCTGCGCCTGCGCGAAAGCTACGCGACCAACAGGGAGCGACCGAACGGTCGGGGAATACAGCAGTGACATTTGACATGGGCACTTATGAAAGCAAGGCAGATGCAAAGTTCGCGGCCGGCACACTCCTCTACAATGTGCATTATGCGATGGCAGAAAAGCAAAGCCGGTACAGCGGCAATAAAGGTGCTGGCAGCACCGAAGAATACTGGGTGACCAGCACGGCAAAGCCGCACATGCGATGCCGGGCAATTATGCGCACTACAGGCGGCAGCGGTGGAGAAACTACGCTAACCTTTATTGTAGAGAGATTCTAAGAGCAGCTGCGCATCTGAAGGCCTCAAAAGCTGGGAAGAATTGTACGAGAAGTACAGCTTGTGAAAGCATAGCTGATGATGAATTACTTCAAAGCTCTTCAACAGAATTTTGGCATAATGGGTTCTACGAGCTGGCTAAAGAATATCATTGTTACTTGTGGCAAAGCGCTTCTAAAAGTCGTAGATCATCAACGAAAAAGTCCGACACTTCGCCGCCCGATTCCACAAACCATGAAACCCACCCCGTGCGGGTTTCTTTTTTCCGGGTAAATAAAGCAGTTTGACTCCCCCGACAGATGGCCCGCCGCTTATAGCGGACTTGCTGCCCTCCATGAGCTCTAAATCGGTTTTGCCATAAGCGACAGGCATAGAAGGAATGCACTGGTAAACCGTTTAGCTTCGCAGCTGTGCATCGCCTGATCTCTTTTATAATGGCCATCCTGGTGCTTGTTCTGTCCGTCCTGCCATGCGATGAGGCGGAAGCCGGCGTTTGCGCAAAGCAGCGCGCGGAGCAGATGGCAGGTCGGGCCCATAACAATCATGCTCCGCGGCATTCGGAAGACCTTTGCTCTCCGTTTTGCGCCTGTGCCTGCTGTATGGGGATTACGCTCCCTGCCAGCGTTATACTTGCCTCACCTCTTCTCCTCTGCCTTCCCGAAAGGCCGCTTGCCATATACGTGCCGCAAGCGGTAACGGGCCGCGCTTTGCCTGTATGGCAGCCTCCTAAAGCCGCCTGACGCCTTATTCGCCACCGGCGAGCCTGTCATTGTTCCCAATGGGCAGCGCGCCGATTCTTTCAATCGTCAAAAAGCTTTTTACTTAATGAACAGGATTATCCTTGTTCTTGCCCTGCTGCTGTTTGCAGCAGGCGCAGGCGCGCAATCACAAATTCCAACGACAGTCGCAGATTCTACATCGCATAAAGACACCAGCGGTATTGAGGAGCAGGAGCTTGACGAGGTCGTAATCATATCCACAACCCGTACTACCCGTACAATCGCCAATCTGCCCACGCGGGTAGAGGTAATAGGCGGCGAGGAAGTGGACGAGAAGAACAATATGCGGCCCGCCAATGTATCCATGCTCCTGCATGAAAGCACAGGCATGCAGGTGCAGCAAACCTCCGCTACAAGCGGCAATGCCTCCATCCGCATTCAGGGCTTAGACGGGCGCTATACGCAGTTGCTGAAAGACGGCTACCCGAACTTCGGCAACTTCTCCGGCGGCCTGAGCATCCTGGAAATTCCGCCGCTTGACCTGAAGCAGGTGGAAATTATCAAAGGGCCGGCCTCAACGCTATATGGGGCGGGCGCTATTGCGGGCGTGGTCAATTTTATCAGCCGGACGCCTTCTGCTAAGCCTTCCTTCAATGCCATTATCAACCAGTCGCACGTCGGGCAGACCAACATTGGCGGCTTTGCAGCGCAGCGGGGGAAGCAGTGGGGTTACACCTTGCTTGCGCTCGGCAACAATCAGCTTCCTTACGATGTAGATAAGGATGGTTTTACCGAGCTGCCGAAGTCAAGGGATTTTACCTTTCATCCCAAGCTCTTCTTCTACCCGAATGAGCGGACGAGCCTTTCTATCGGCAACGGCTTTACGAAGGGCAGCCGAACGGGCGGCGATTTGGACGTAATTGAAAACGGCGCCAGCTCCGCCCACACCTATTTTGAGCAGAACAGCACGCTGCGCAATGTGACCACATTTGAACTGAGCCGTAAGCTCAAGGGCGAAGATGGGTTCTCGCTAAAAAGCAGCTACAGCTACTTCAACCGGAGTATAGAAGTGCCCGGCTATCTGTTTGAAGGGACAGCGCAGAACAGCTACACCGAAGCGGCTTATACGCGCGACCGCGAACGCAAGACGTTCATTATCGGCGGCAATTTTATTGTGGATGATTTCCGGGAGCAGCGGCATACATCGCCCTTAGTCCGCGACTTTCAGACAAATACCGGCGGCCTCTTCGCACAGCATACCTGGGATGCAACCGCCCGCTTTAAGCTGGAAAGCGGCTTGCGGCTGGACGGCGTTTACTACTTCAACGGATTGTACAGCAAGACCGAGTTCGTGCTATTGCCGCGCATATCCGTGCTTTATCTCTGGAACAGCAAGCTGAGCTCGCGCATCGGCGGCGGCTTCGGCTACAAAACGCCAACGCTTTTCACCGAGCAGACGGAAAGCTTCCAATACCAAAATGTGCTGCCGCTGAACGGCGTAAGGAGCGACCGCAGCATCGGCGGTACTGCGGATGTAAACTACCGCACAGCCATTACCGGAGACCTGAGCTTTTCGCTCAACCACATGTTCTTTATCACAAGCATCAGCAATCCGAGCGTACTGCAATCAGACGGGGCGGGCAGCTTCTACTTCGCCAACAGCGATAAGCCGGTTTTGAGTAAAGGGTTTGAGACGAACCTCAAGCTCATTTACAGGCGTGACTTTAAGCTCTTCGCCGGCTACACCTTTACAGACGCGAAGGCGGAATACCTGGCAGGCAATCAGACCTTGCCGCTGCTGCCGCAAAGCAAGCTTAACCTTGCGCTGGTCTATGAAAAAGAAGGATTTCTGAAAGCCGGGCTTGAAGCTTATTTTACCGGTAATCAATATCTGAGTGACGGCAGCCGCACTACGGCTTTCTGGGAGGCGGGCGCCATGATTGAAAAAACCTTTTGCAAGGTTTCCGTCTTTGTAAACGCGGAGAACTTTACCGATGTGCGCCAGAGCAGGTACAAAGGCGTGGTCAGCGGCCCGCATACCGCTCCTTCTTTTGACGAGATATGGACACATACGGAGGGATTCGTAGTAAATGGTGGCATTAAACTTAAGCTCTGAGCATCATGGCGCATGGACATCACAAACACGGCCATAGCCATGCAGCCAGGCTGACGGGCGTAAGCAGCGCTTTTGTAATTGGCATTTTACTGAATGCCTTGTTTGTTGTCACAGAGGCTGTGCTTGGCTTTACCACGCATTCGCTGGCGCTACTTACAGATGCAGGCCACAATCTGAGCGATGTGGCGGGGCTCGCGATGTCGCTGCTCGCATTCCGTCTGTCGGGACTGAAGCGGACAGACACTTATACTTTTGGCTATCAAAAGACTACCATTCTTGCAGCGCTGTTCAATGCGGTCATTCTGCTGGTAGCTATTGGCGGCATTGTCTGGGAGGCTTGCCGGCGGATAAGCCACCCGGAACCCATGCAGGGCGGTACTATTGCGCTTGTTGCATTTGCCGGCATCGTCATAAACTCGCTTACCGCTTACCTGTTTTTCCGGCAGGGCGACAAAGAGCTAAACGTCAGGGCCGCTTACCTCCATCTGGCCGCCGATGCCGCCGTATCGCTTGGCGTAGTGGTTAGCGGCCTCATTATCATATACACAGCATGGTATTGGATAGATACTTTACTAAGCTTCCTGATAGCCATTGTCATTTTTATCAGCACCTGGAGGCTGCTCCGGCAAACGCTCAGATTAAGCCTTGACGGCGTGCCGCCCGATGTGGATCTGGCGGAGGTACGGCGTGCCGCGCTTGCAATACCGGGCGTAAAAGACATACATCATGTGCATGCCTGGGCCCTTGGTACCTCGCGCAATTCGCTTACCGCTCATCTCGTGGTCTCGGATCTGAGCACGGCTTTCACGATCAAGGCCGAGCTCCGTCATGCACTGGAGCATCTCAACATTCAGCACAGCACTCTGGAAACAGAGCTAAGCGACACCCTATACAGTGATGCGCAATGCGACCCTGCGTAGCAAGAATGGGCTCAATACGAATATTTCAATAATGCGTGTGCCGAAACTGCGCAAAAGAGGTTAGGCTTTTGCCAGCCCGTAACAAACCATCACGCAAGAAAGATATTGAAACGCACAAGGTGTGTCGCCCTTATACTTATCAAGCACTTGCGCAAACCGTTCGGTAATAATATTGACAGCTTCGTCTAACAATTGAATTACGGCTTTTGCAATATTGGCCTGGCAAACCTTCATAGTGGCTGAGCAGATTGCCGGAAGCATGCTTTACCACAAATGAGATGTTAATGTACGATGTAAATTT
This sequence comes from Chitinophagaceae bacterium, assembly GCA_965246765.1. Lineage (GTDB taxonomy): Bacteria > Bacteroidota > Bacteroidia > Chitinophagales > Chitinophagaceae > UBA1952. Next base: position 8,667 of record CBDFFJ010000003.1, on the reverse strand, counting down.
TATTATATTTTCTCATTAACCTATTCAAACCCACAGTTAAAGACCATATTATGGGTTCCAAAAATTAGCATAATATTCTTTCCCGGCTAATTTTGCCCTTCTGAATGCTTCCGGCCAGCCGCCGTCATTCAGGAGAACAGGTATGCCCGGATTTTACAAAACGCTACTCATTGCCGCATTTATGCTGTCGTCCGCTTTCATAAGCCGGGCGCAGATGAAGATTGGCGGCGTACCCGGGGCAGCCAACCCGTCGGCGTATCTGCAGCTTGGCGATTCAACGGGAGCTACCAAGGGTTTCCTCATGCCGCGCATTGCGCTGACGGCCACCAATACCGCCGCTCCGCTCAGCGCCCATGTGGCGGGAATGCTCATTTATAATACGGCAACCGCAGGAACAGGTATTTACAGCGTGTCGCCGGGTATTTATTATAATGATGGCACCCGGTGGGTGGGAATGCCATACGTGTCCGGTAGCGCTTCGTCATCGGTAGCAGGCAGCTACGTGTCGTATAGCGATAGTAATACCGTCTTCGTAACGCCTTATGGAATGCAGTATGGGCTGGATGGTAAGCTTAACCTGAGCGACACCGCCTTTATGCTGGCCGGCTATCTGCATGGCGCCGGCAATGGTCTTACGAAAAACGGCCGGATCGCTGAGCTGGGCGGTGCCCTCAACCGGCCGACAATCGTCCACACATCCGCCCTTAACTCCCTTTCATTCACCGGCCTGCAGCCGGGTGCGCTTTCCGACAGCATACTGGTGTCCGAGGCCGGGACGGGCATTCTGAAGAAGATTGCGCCGGGGACGGGCGGATCATCTAACGTGGCCAAATCCAGAATTACGGCAAGCGGGGGACAGACCCAGTTTGCGGCCCCGCAACCCGTCACCGACATAAACAAAGTAAATGTGTACCGTAATGGCGTGCGGGTAGATGTGCAGCAGGTAAGCAGCAGCACGATACAGCTGGAAGCAGGAGTGGTGTGCGATGCGAATGATGAAATCAGGATTATTCAGTATTACTAAATCATAATTCAACAACCAAACCAACCAACAACGCAAACATCCATTTAAAAACCAAACAACACACACAATCTCCAAACACAAAAACAGACATGAGATCTACACACAACCAAAAGGCGAAGCTGCTTCTGCTGCTTGCCATTATGCTGGGCGTTGCCGGGATGGCCAACGCACAGAAAAGCACCACTAAGGTGATTGACAACAAGGGTACCATTAAATGGGTGCTTGATTCTTCTACCCAGTTTGTCGATACGGGTTACAACGGCCTTTCCATGCCTAACGGCCACTCGGTCGTCCTTGGCGGCAAGCTGGTGCAGGTCACCACTTTAGATGTAAACGGACAGAAGCTGCAAATCTCCAACCTGATTTCCGGCCTCGGCACGGACTCTCTGGTAGTAGCTGACCCGACGACCGGCGAGCTGAAGCGCATCTCTTCCAGCCGTCTCCTCGGAAACCTGACCGCCAAAAACGGTATGTATAAGCAAGGCGACAGCATCAAGCTGGGCGGCGCGCTTACAGAAACGACTACCATCACGACCTCTGCTACGAACACCCTGAAGATTGCAGGCCTGCAATCCGGCAGCGGATCGGACAGCATCATGGTGGTGGATCCGGCAACTAACTCACTGAGATATATCTCCAAATCCAAGCTGTTTGGCGGCCTTTTTGCCAACAATGGCCTTACGAAGTCAGGAGACAGCATCCAGCTGGGCGGTACGCTTACCAAGCCAACCACCATCACCACCTCGGCTACCAATACGCTGGCATTGCCGGGCCTTCAGGGCGGCTCTACCACAACGGACAGCATGCTCGTGGTAAATGGCGCAACAGGCGTTCTGCGGCAGGTGAGTGTGAACTCCCTCCTCCAGAGCGGCGAGCAGACGTTTACCGCCGCCGCCGGCCAGTCTAACTACAGCGTAGCCAATATGCCTGCCACTGCATCCAAGGTGTGGGTATATCGCAATGGCGCAAAGCTGGTGGCTGCCACCGACTTCAACACTGCCGCAGGCGTTATGACGCTGACTACCGCCATGGCGGCCCTCGTCGCTGTCAACGATGTTATTGAAGTGCAATGGGTTAAATAGCGAGCGCAACGCTTAATAATATTGCGCAGCAAATATCAGAACCCCGGCAGCTACGTCTGCCGGGGTTTATAAAGCCAGAAGATGAAAAGCATTGTTGGAATATTTATAGCTATCCTGCTGTCCGCCTCCGCGATGGGGCAGATAGCGATATCGCCCAAGGGTGATAAGATAACTATTGATAGCTCCAAGTGGAAGATGAACGGAACCAGCGCTTACTTTAAGCTGGCCGGAAATGTGGGTATCGGCAACACCTCGCCTGCGGCTAAGCTCGTGATAGACAACAGCGGCAGCACTTCCTTACAGGCATTAAAGCTTAAATACCCCTTCAGCGGCGCTACGACGGATAGCCTCCTTACCTGGAATAATGCGGATAGCTCCGTGCGGCGCATCAGCGCGGGCAGCATCAAGACTTCGCTTTCCGGCATCCTTGCAGCCGGCGCCTCCAATACTATTGATAACCTGAACAATGCCCAGACCTGGGGCTGGAGCAGCGCCAATACCCAAAACGCGCTGACGCTCAGCGGCAACGCCCTCACCACCGGCTCGCTCTTGTCGCTCACAGGCAGCAGCGCCCTCACCAGCGGCTCCCTGCTGGATATAATGGGCCAGACTACCGCCGCTACGGCTGCAGGACTATTGACTGTTATAAACAGCGCCTCCGCCAATAGCGGCATGGTCGCGCGGATTCAGGCAAACAGCAATACCCTTTCCGGCCTCACGGTATTGGCCAATGGCAATGTAGGTATCGGCACCACCACCCCTTTTGCCGGCCTTACCAATGACGGCGCTACCGCATTTACCATTACCGCAATCGGCAACCTGGCTACCGGCGGCGTGATCGGCACGGCTACTGCTACGATAGATTCCGGCACCAATTTCAATATTACGCAGACTACAGCAGGACAAACGCTTACCCTGCCTTCCCCCACCGTTACTACTGCGGGCAGGATTGCATATATCAACAATACCGGAACCGCAGCCTTTACCATGCTCGGCGCCTCCGTTCCCGCATCACAGGGCATTACCGCTATGTGGACCGGCAGCGCCTGGACGCGCCTGGATGGCTCCACCACCACCGGCACGGCGCTCTCTGCCATCAGCGCGGCAACCGGTGCCAATACTATTGATAACCTGACCAACGCCCAGACCTGGAACTGGAGCACCGCCTCCACGCAGACGCCCCTTACCCTCACGGGCAATGCCCTTACCACCGGCGACCTCCTGAAGCTTACCGGCGCGGGCACCCTCACTTCCGGCTCTCTGGTGGATGCCAGTGCTGCCATCAGCGCAAGCAGCACCCGGGGCATTCTCTATGTGGCCAATACTGCCGCATCCACCACCGGCATGGTGGCAAGGATTCAGGCCAACAGCACTGCATCCTCCGGCATTACGGTGCTGGCCAATGGCAGCGTGGGCATAGGCACTACCTCGCCTTCCTTTACCGTACCCGCCAATACCGGCTCCTCCGCGCCCGTATTTGGGGTGGATGGCGGACTGAACGCCGCTAACATCAACATTTCCTTTCAGGTGCTTACCGATGCCGCTACCATTGTGTGGGATGTTACCAAGGGCGCCCATGCCTCTGTAACCCTCCACGGCGCGGGCCGCACGCTCAGCATGAGCAACGCGCGCCCCGGCATGATGGGCTACCTGATTGTAAAGCAGGACGCTACCGGCGGCCGTACCATTACCGCATTGCCGGCAGGCTCCAAAACGGCGGGCGGCACGGGCGGCGTGCCTTACCTCACCACCTCGGCCAATGCGGCGGACATGCTCTTCTTTATTTATGATGGCACCAATTACTACTGGTCCGTCTCGCCGAATTTTAATTAGGCTCCGGGGATTGTTTCTTTCCTTTCCAGGGATTGAAATCCCTGGCTATTATTTCGGTCGTCCCTTCGGGACTCACCTTGTCCCCCCGCCCCTGCTTTTAATCCGCTCCTGTTCTGCCCCATACTTTATTGCCTCCTGGAGCACATCGGGGTCTATGTCTTTCAGCGCTTTGAACTTTATGCAATAGCCTGTAATGCTGGCCTTGCCGAGCTTCTCTCCATATGTTTTGGCCAAATAAGCTTTATCAGCAATGCCGAGGATATAAACGGAAATCCCGCTTTTGTTTGCGCTGAGGCCGATCCGGTAAAAGTCCCGCGTTGTTCTATCCGCGTATTTCATGGTCTGAAGCCCGTAGCCGATGTTTGGGTTGGAGACAATTTTGCCCTCGCCGTTTGTACCGTCCAGAAACCATAGCCTGCATGTCGGCATTATGTTCAGGATGGCGCGGTGAAGGGCCTGCAGGTCGGCCGCTTTTGGCGCGGGCTGGCCGGCGATGTAGCTTTCAATCTGTTCTTCTACAGTCATAAAAAATGAGGTGCTGAGCCGGGTTGATTTCAGACCGGACGGGTAAAGACTTTTTGATCCTTTACTTCTTTAAAGCCGGTACACATGTAAAACGCGTGCGACTCTCTGCGGATGGCATTGCACCTGACCCTGATTGCGCCAACGTTTTTAAGCGCCGTCCATTCCGCCACTCTCTGAACTAATATGCTACCGACGCCCCTTCGTCTGTAGGCTTCATGAATCACTAATCCGCCTATTTCCACAAAGGGTTCTGACGCTATGCGTAAGGCGTAAAACGCATGAATCCACCCGATTATCAAGCCATTCCCAATAGCAACAAATGCGCAGTTTTCATTACTTGCTATAATTTTTGACAGCCGTTCCCTTGTCTTTTCAGCCCCGCCCTGGTAGCCAAACTGATTTGAAAGCTGATTGATGGATTCATAGTCTTCAACTCCTGCCGGTCTGACTGATAATTCCATGCTGCGTTAAAAAAAATTGATTGGCAAGCTTTGCGCCGCGCTTTTTGGAAAAATCGGAAACTTTTTCAATATTGTAGCCATCTTTCTACCCCCCCTTTAAAAACCAAATGAGTTATGGCACAACTGAATCTCGTACTCCCCAGCCTTACCGATGCGGAAACCACCACCATCCGCAGCCACTTTGAGTCTATCAAAGCCATCCTGCAGCAAAAATTCATTAACCTGACCCCCGACGACCGCCGCATATACGGCTCCATCAACCAGCAAAACAAGCTGCTGGTAAACAGGGTAAAGGATTTTAACGACAATCAGCCCGAGCTGTCGTCGCCCAAGGTGGACTGGGTGCGCTATGTGCAGCACAGCACTACGCCGAGCAATTATGAGAAGATCGTGGACCTGGCCGACGAGATCACCGAGCTGTGCAACGACCCGCGCACCCTGGTGGACTACACCCTCTACGGCATGGCGCGGCAGGATTACCGCTTTACCAAGTTTAATGCGGAGGATGATGGCGGCGAGGCGCCGGGATTTGAGGCGAAGTATAATGACCTGAAGGAGTTTTTTGAACACGACGATGCGGCGCCGCCGGCGCAATTTCCCGGCTCCTGAGTCGTCCTTTCACCTCTTACCATCGTCGCCCGCAGCCTTCCGGTGCGGGCTTTTTATTGCCAATGGGCTCAGGCAGCCGCTATCTGCGTTATGAACGTATCCGGATACGTTCATAACGCATCTTGATGCGTTCAGGACGTATGTGGATATGTTATGGACGTATCATGATGCGTCAATAACATATCGCGATGCGTCAATAACATATCAAGATGCGTTTATAACGTATGGGGATGCGTCAGGAACGTATCTATATACGTTCATAACACATCCAGCCGGTAAGGCGTCTATATTTGCGGGACAAAAATCTCCCCGCCATGCGAGCAACTACCATTAAATACCTGAATCAGCATAAAGACATAGCTGCGCCGCACACCGGCATCATGATCAGGAGCTATATGAAAGGAATTGGCGTGAACCACGCCGACATTGGCCGCCGCACCGACCGGAATACCACGACGGTGCATGCCCTGCTGAAGCGGCACTCCATGCAGTCGGCCATTATGTGGGAGATGTGCCATGCGCTGAAGCACAACTTCTTCGCCGACCTGGCCGCGCAGCTGCCGGAGGATTATGGAAGCGCTGCGCAAAACAAGCTGGCCGCGGAAAACGCGGAGCTAAAACTGAAGCTGGCCTGGATGGACGAGAGGATGAAAAAAGGCTGACGCTGCCGCGGTACGTGTCCCCACGGACCGCTTTTGGCGCTGCGTTCCGCCGTCGCGTGGGGACACGCGCCGGGGCGGGAGACGAGAGGATGGGGAAGAAGTAGCAGGTGGCTACGGGAGGTGCGTGGCAGATGCTGCGCGTAACGGGCAGGGATTTATGCAGGTTGGGAAATAGTATTCCGTCTGCCCATAACCGCTGCTGATTTAAAATATGTTGATGAAGTTATGTACAAAAGATGATAGTAATTCGTCGGCTGGAACTGAAGCTGAGATTTGAAATTAGCATAAGTTACAAAGTCAAGCCCAACTTGCATAAAGCCCAATGTTAGCGGCAGTATTGTCCCCATTCTAAGAGTTTTAGTTTTGTCTGTTGTTGTCCTAATTGTCCTGGATTTTTAATAAAGTCAACAATATTGCCTTTGTTAATAAGCAAAGTTTCTCCCCAACCTCCATAATATAAATCTTGTTGATTCTCTCTTTGTTTAATAAGCCTGTCTATAACGTAATCCTTTGTCTGGTCGGAACAATTTATTTTGAATAGCGACATTTCTTTATTGTTAAGTTCCTTAAAAGCCTTATACACATTAAGACGTGACACTCTTTCCGGTCCAGACCAGTCAACAAGCATGTAAATAATTGCTCTGTCAAGTTTAAGTACGTTCAAAAAGTCTTCGTTAGTGGACAAGTCTGTCAACTCAATTAGTTTTTCTAAATTGTCTAAAAGGTCAGATGTAATATTTGTCTTGTCAGTTTCCATTTTATATTGCCGCTAACATTTTAATTGCCGTCATAGCCACCAGCAAAGGCGACATACTTGCCATTGATTATCAGCCATAATCATGTCGCCTCTATCTAAAATCATGTCGCCTTTTGTATTTTTTCGCCGCTGCTGCTTTATACCTAACAGCGAATCCGGAAACATGTGCCCATAAGCCTGCTCACCTCGCAGCAAATTCCGGGCGCGCATAAGACTCCAGAAAGCCGCACACCAAACACCGGAAGGTGCCCACGGGAATGCACTTTTCCTCCGGAGCCGGAACACAGGTGCCAAACCAGCCGGGCTTACCCGGTGCGCCCTCCACCCAGGTGCTGACGCGGCTAAACTTTGACCCCTGCCAGTCAATAATGAAGCCCTGCACCATCCCGCCCTTGCACTTCGGGCACTGAATGGCTTCTGTATTTATACTCATAACTTCTGAAGAGGGATTGAAAGGAGTAGCCATACGTGGAGTATAATATTCTACTCAAATCTACAATCAATTTTTGCCGCTGTCGGTCTTATGACCAGCAACAGCGGGAATCCCAAAAACCAAAAGCCCGCCGGTAGAAACCGGCGGGCTACACATCAAAACCAAAAAAACATTCTTTATTAGTGAGCTACTATCAGCTTTACGCTTTGGGTAGCCCAGTTGCCGCCGATGATGCGTACGAAGTACATACCGGCCGGAGCGTCGGAGAGATTAACCGCGAAGGCATTGGCGCCGGCAGCTACAGTTACTGACTGCTGTGCGAAGAGGCGGCCCTGAGCGTCAAGTACTACTGCTGTAGCTGCACCGCTGTTAGCCGTTGTAAACTGGAGGCTTACGATAGCGCCGGTCAGCGGGTTTGGCGCTACTACGAAGCTTTCGCTTGTGCCGCAGTTGCTGCTGAGGGAGATGGTCTTGCTGTAAGTAACAGCGCCGTTCTGAGCTACCATCTTCAGGCGATACTGGAAGGTGCCGCGCTCCTGGCGGGCAGCAGCACGGTAGTCAGAAGCAACACCGTTAGCAGCTACTGTAGCTACAGTCCGGAAGCTGCGGCCGTCAGCGCTTTGCTCTACTTCAAAAGAAGCGGCGTTGTTTTCAGAAGCCGTGTTCCAAACGATCTCCGCATTGTTGCAGTCCGTCATGCGGCCGTTGAAGGCTACAAGTGTGATAGGCAGTGGGTTAGTTGCGTTGCTTGACTTAGAGAAGTTAGCCTCGTTGGCAGTAGCAGCGGTAGCCAGTGTAGCATAAGCGCGGCTGCGAACTTCAGTGCCGGCAGCTACGATGCTTGCGCCGGGCGTGTTGCTCTGCCATGCGCTCTGAGAAGCAGCGTCGCCGGTAGCGTTTTGAGCAGCGCCGTAGCGTGTTACGAAGTTTGAAGCGGCAGAAAAGCCAGCCTGGTTGGTGTTGCTGTTGTGCTGGAGGGTAATGGTAGCGCCACTGTTGTTGCTGCCGAAGATGTTCCAGGTGCGGTCCATGCCGTTTGCGCCAGCTTCTACTGATGCGCTATTGGCGTAAGTAGCAACAGATACAGCGATGGTGTTGGCAGCAGTTGGAGCAACGGTAGCAGGCGTGTAGTCGTTAACTGCCTGACCAACCGGGAAAACGAAAGCGGCAGTCATGGCTTCCTTTACAAGGTGGCCGTTAGCGCCGGTTACTACATACTTAGCGGCATCGTAGCCAGCTACAGTAGCGTTAGCAGAAAGGATAGCGTCGTTAGCGCCGATG
>CBDFFJ010000002.1:0-499126 GCA_965246765.1 Chitinophagaceae bacterium | reverse complement strand
AGATGAACGCGAAGAACATGGTGATGAGCAAGCATTACCAGTTTGAAGGCATGCACTCCATGACCGGCGCCAATGCAGACGTGCGCGCTACCTGTCGTCCGTCTGAGTATGGGGCGGTTACTGTTGCGTTGTATAACGCTGTTGCTACCGGGCGCTGCGCCGTCGTTTGCTTCCAAAAAACTCAACGATTCTATCGTAAAGGCTGCTGCCGACCTTAAGAAAGGTGGCGGCCTCGTGGTTTCCGGCTCCAATAACGTTGCGGTTCAGACGATAGTAAACGCCATCAACGGCGCAATCGGCGCGAACGGCACGACGGTAAACTGGGCGGTTACTTCCAATTACAAGCAAGGCATTGATGCCGATATGGTGAACCTGGTTGCGGCGATGAAGGCCGGACAGGTAGGTACTCTCATTATGCACGGTGTGAATCCCGTATATGATTATATGGACGGCGCAGGCTTCGCGCAGGCGCTGAAGAGCATTCCGGTAAGTATTTCTACCTGCGACCGCATGGATGAAACTGCTGCGGTATGTAAGTACATCGTTCCCGACCACCATTTCTTAGAAAGCTGGGGCGATGCTGAGCCGAAAACCGGCTATTACAGCCTCATGCAGCCGACGATTGCTCCGCTGTTCAAGACGCGCGGCTTCGCGGATTCGCTCTTGACATGGGCAGGTGCTACCACCACTTACGGTGATATGTGGAAGCAGTGGTGGATGCAGAAGCTGGGCTCGCAAAGCGCCTTTGACCAGGCATTGCAGGATGGGGTGGTGGAGCCGGGCGGCGTTGCTAAGACGCTCGTCGCAATCAACGAGGCTACGGGCACTAAAGACACCGGTGAATGCTATGTTGAATGCAGCAAGCGTTTCAACCGGTTCTGGAATGGCGATGAGCGGCGCTTCCTTCGGCGGTAATGTGAGCGGTGCATCCGCTGCAATCGCAGGCATGAAGCCCGGCACCGGCACTGAATTGATTATTTATGAAAAGGTCGGCATTGGTCGCGGTGGCTGCTGGAGCAATAATCCATGGCTGCTGGAAATGCCCGACCCGATTACGAAGGCAACCTGGGACAACTATGCGTGTATCTCGCCTGCCATGGCTAAAAAATTAGATGGCGGCAATCAGGAGATGGAGCTGACAACGCAGAATGAGGTTGTCAATAATAAGCGTGTACTGAAAGTTTCTGTGAATGGTAAAAGCATTGAGCTGCCGGCGGTCGTAGTACCGGGTATGCACAATGACGTTATAGCCATCGCCGTTGGTTATGGCCGCGCGAAAAGCGTTGGCATGGCCGCTGCCGATACCGGCAAAAACGCTTATCCGTTCATGATGTGGAACGGGACGACGTTTGAGTGTGCTTCACCAAATGCCTCTGTAGAAAAGACGGCCACCACTTATCCGGTTGCCATCACGCAGACACACCACAGCTATGAGGGCCGCGCCATCATCCATGAGTATGCGCTGGAGGATTTTGTAAAGAATCCGCGCCACCTGATGGAAGAGCGCTTTGAGGAAGTGGGCCACTATGCCTCCCTGCCTTGGGTTGGTCACGATGAGCACAATGAAGGCACTGGTACGCAGCACGCAACTGAAGAAGTAAATGCCGAGAACTTTGAAGAAGGCTTCAAGGAAAATGGCACCCTTTATCCGACATACGTTTCTCCAGGCTTGCACTGGGGGATGTCTATTGACCTGAACTCCTGCATCGGCTGCGGCGCTTGTGTCATTGGCTGCCAGAGTGAGAACAACATTTCCGTTGTAGGTAAGAAGGAGGTATTGAAAAGCCAGGAAATGCACTGGATTACGATTGACCGCTACTTCGCGGGCAATCCCGATGATTCAGACTCTATCCAGACGGTATTCCAGCCGATGATGTGCCAGCATTGCGACAACGCGCCTTGCGAGAACGTTTGCCCGGTGTCTGCAACCAATCACAGCTCGGAAGGCCTGAACCAAATGGCTTACAACCGTTGCATCGGAACGAAGTATTGCGCCAACAACTGTCCGTATAAGGTGCGCCACTTCAACTGGCTGGACTGGAACGGTGCCGATTGCTTTGATGATAACCTGTACGAAGACGGCCGCCGCGATGATATGAACGACGACCTCACGCGCATGGTGCTGAACCCGGACGTAACGGTTCGCTCACGTGGTGTGATGGAGAAGTGCTCTTTCTGCGTGCAGCGCCTGCAGGACGCGAAGCTGGTGGCGAAGAAGGAAGGTCGTCCGCTGAAGGATGGCGAGGCCCGCACCGCTTGTCAGACTGCCTGCCCTACGGATGCCATTCTGTTTGGCAACGTGGCTGATAAAACCAGCGCCATCTACAAGCTGCGCCATCAGGAGCAGATGGAACGGACGTACTATGTGCTCGAAGAAATCCACACCCTGCCGAACGTAAACTACCTCAGCAAGGTGCGGAATACAGATAAGATTGTGGGCGCGAATGAGGCGACAGATATTTTGATGAAGACGCACGTATAGAATGATAGAACGCGGATTATTATGATTCTTATGATTTACGCGGATTAGGATGAATACTGATAATTATAAACATTCAGAGATAACGGACAAAATTATCCGGGCTTTCTATAAGGTTTATAACATGCTTGGATATGGGTTTCTGGAAAAGGTGTACGAGCGGTCGTTGGCAGTGGAATTGAGAAGAATGGGAATGCAGGTAGTGTGTCAAATGCCGCTTACTGTTTATTATGAAGGCGAGGAAGTAGGAAATTATTTTGCGGATATGGTGGTAGAAGGAGAAGTAATAGTGGAAATGAAGGCAGCAGCAGGATTAGTTGAAGAGCACGAGGCACAGTTAGTAAACTATTTACGAGCAACAGATAAGGAAGTAGGAATGCTATTGAATTTCGGAGTGAAGCCGAGTTTTAAAAGAAAAGTCTTTACGAACGGCTACAAGCCAAATCATAGTTTATCATAACAATCATAAGAATCGGCGTTCCATCTTAGAATAAAAGAACAGTAGCAGATGCATTTAAAATATGAAGCAACCCTGCGGGAGCCGCTCGTAAACGGGCACAAGACTTACGCGCAGATTACAGAGGACATCATTTCGCCCATTGAGCGCAAGCCGGGGCGTATGTGGTATGTGGGCTTCTTCTTCTCACTGGCGCTGCTCGGCTTCGGTGCTTTCTCGGTGTTTTGGTTCGTGTATTACGGTCTCGGCACGTGGGGCATCAACCGGACAGTGGGCTGGGGCTGGGACATCACCAACTTCGTATGGTGGGTAGGTATCGGTCACGCCGGTACGCTGATTTCGGCCATCCTCTTGCTCTTCCGCCAAGGCTGGCGGACGGGCGTAAACCGCGCCGCGGAAGCGATGACGATTTTCGCGGTAATGTGCGCGGGCCAGTTCCCGATTTTCCACATGGGCCGCGTATGGGACGGCTTCTTCGTGCTGCCTTATCCGAACGGCCGCGGCCCGCTCTGGCCGAACTTTAACTCGGCCCTGCTATGGGACGTATTCGCCATCTCTACTTACTTCACCGTATCGCTGCTCTTCTGGTACTCCGGCCTTATTCCTGACTTTGCCACTATCCGCGACCGCGCTAAGACAAAGCTCCGCCGCTTCAATTACGGCCTTGCATCTTTCGGCTGGACAGGCAGCGCAAAGAACTGGCAGCGCCATGAGGCATTGAGTCTTGTACTTGCGGGCCTTTCTACACCGCTCGTGCTTTCCGTACACACCATCGTATCCTTTGACTTTGCTACCTCAGTAATTCCTGGTTGGCATACCACCATCTTCCCGCCTTACTTTGTTGCGGGCGCCATCTTCTCCGGCTTCGCCATGGTGCAGACACTGCTGATTCTGGTGCGTAAAATTCTGCATCTGGAAGATTACATCACCATCGGCCACCTTGAGGCAATGAATAAGGTAATCGTGCTCACGGGTTCTATCGTGGGCGTGGCTTACCTGACCGAGCTGTTTATGGCGTGGTATTCTCAAGTGCCGGGTGAGCAGGATGCATTCAAATGGCGCATCATGGGCCCTTACTGGTGGAGCTACTGGGCGATGATGACGTGTAACGTAATCTCCCCGCAGTTTTTCTGGCTGAAGAAGCTGCGCCGGAACGTGGCGTTCACCTTTATCATGTCCATTGTAGTAAATATCGGGATGTGGTTTGAGCGCTTCGTAATCATCGTGACTTCGCTGTACCGCGATGCGCGCCCTGCCGCCTGGACGTACTATTCTCCAACATGGCCGGAAATCGGTTTTTACCTCGGCACCTTTGGCCTGTTCTTTACCTGCTTCTTCCTCTTTGCGAAATACTTCCCGACGATTGCGGTAGCGGAAATCAAGTTTATCCTGAAAACCTCCGGCGAGTCTTATAAGAAGCAGATGGCGCAGATTGAAGAGAAGAGTAACGAGGAATTCGCTCACGAACAAGCGCATCATTAATGCAAAATGCAAAATTCAAAAGGTGAGCATGCTTGCAATCTGAAATCTGCATTCTGAAAAAGTAGAAAAACAAGAAATTTCAACCCGCATTTTGCATTTTGCATTTTGCATTTTGAATTAGAAAATGGCAATCAAAAAGTTTGCAGTCGCAGCCTACGATGATGAGGAAGTGCTCTTCCCGGCAGTGAAAGCTGTGCGTAACAGCGGCTATAAGATGCACGACGTCTATACGCCCTTTCCCGTGCATGGCCTTGACCAGGCAATGGGTCTGAAGGAAACAGACCTTCACGTAGCCGGCTTCATCTATGGCCTCACCGGTACAGCAACAGCCCTTGGCTTCATGAGCTGGATTTTTACCAGTGATTGGCCGATTAATTTCGGCGGCAAGCCGCACTTTGCGCTGCCGGCGTTCATTCCAATCGTGTTTGAGCTGACAGTGCTCTTCGCCGCGGTAGGCATGGTGTTAACGTTCTGCTATCTGAATCAGATAATGCCCGGCGTCAAGAAGCACGTTTTCCATCCGCGCCAAAGCGACGACCTGTTCCTGGTCGTTATAGAAATGACCGGGAATGTTACGGACATAGAAATGCTGGATTACCTGAAGACGACAGGCGCGGTAGAAACGAAAGTAGAATATGCAGAAAGCGAATGGTGGTATGGCCGCTGGGATAGAAAAGAAGCTTACGAATTAGCAGGATAAGTTGATATGACGTTGCGCCCGTTGCGAATCTGTTGCGGCCGTTGCGTGAAACAAAAAGCAATGAAGCAATTCAAAACAATATTAATCGTAGCCGTTGCCGCCGCCGTTGGCCTCGCCGCTTGCAACAGCGGCAATATGCGCCGTAATCCAGGCAAGGCGTATGCAATGGACATGACGCATTCCCGCGCTTACGATTACTACAATCAGAATCCGAATTTTTCTGACAGCCTCACGGCCCGCCTGCCGGTAATGGGCACAGTCGCGCGCGGCCATGCACTGCCTGACCACATGGTGGAAGGCGATACAAATGGCTACAAGACCTTCACGACTTCAGCCAAGTTCTCAGAAGCAGAATTGGGTGAAGGCAAGCGCCTGTTTAATATCTATTGCGCCATCTGCCACGGCACCGCGCTGGACGGCAACGGTCCGCTTTATGCCAGCGGCAAATTTGCAGCTATGCCCGCTAACCTGATGGGTCCGAATTATGTGAAGATGCCGGTTGGCCAGATTTACGCGGCGATCAAATACGGCAAGAATGCTATGGGATCCTACGCTTCGCAGATTGATATGCATCAGCGCTGGATGGTGATCGCCTATATTAAGAAGCAGCAGGCTGGCAACGGCGGCGACGCCTTCACAATGGGCGAAGGCGCTCCGACCGGAGGCGCAATGGCAGCAGCCAACTCAACGGACACAACTCAAACAACCAAAGGCGGCTCTACAGGCGCGCATCAATAAGATAACACTGGTACTAAATAGAAACAGCCCACAGGACAAGCTTTCTACGCTACGCTTAGTGTAAACTTTCTACTAAAGACTTTCTACTAAAATGAACGAACGTTTTGTAATACCGGCCCGGTTGCGGATGACAGCCTTCGCGCTAATCGGCGTGGGCTTGCTGACGCTTATAATCGGTGCGATTACGCTGCTCGGCTCTTCGGAGAACATGAATAAAATCCGTTTCTGGGACGGCCTGCTCCACAATTCTGTTTTCTTCCTCGTCATTTCCGCGGCTTCTATATTTATTATGGCGGCGGCCGCGCTGGCGCAGGGTGGTTGGATTGTGGCTTACCGCCGCGTGCCGGAAGCCATCGGCTCCAACGTTTGGCTCTTTGGCGCTATTGCGACAGTCGTCATGTTCCTAATCGCATTCACTTTCAAAATTCACGGGCCGCACGGCGACTACAACCCGATCTACAAGTGGATGACGCCTATTGATACGCACACGGGTAAGGTAGATGAGATTATTGCCGGCAAAGGAAACTTCCTGAACGGAAAGATGTTTGGCATTTTCACGATTTGCGCTATCGGATTGTGGTCTTTTTTCGGGCTGAAATTTCGCCAGCTTTCTGTGCAGCAGGATGGCGCGCCGCGCAACTCTACCAAGATTTACTGGCGAACAATCACCTTCGCCGGTCTGTTCTTATTGGTGTATGCGCTGACGCAAATGAGTACCACGCCCTGGATGTGGGTGATGTCTATTGACACGCACTGGTACTCAACGATGTTCTCCTGGTATTCCTTCGCTTCTTCATTCGTGACGGGCATGGGACTTATCCTGATGTGGGTTGTTTACCTGAAGAATCAAGGCTACCTCGGCCTGGTGCATAAAGAGCACGTACACGACCTCGGCAAGCTCATGTTCGCCTTCTCTATCTTCTGGACGTATGTATGGTTTGCGCAGTTCATGCTTATCTGGTACGGCAACATTCCTGAAGAAACGACTTACTTTAAGATGCGGATGCAAGGCCCGTATAGTGTAATTTGGTTCGCGGTGCTGATTATCTGCTTTGTGATGCCGATTCTCATCCTTATGAGCCGTCCGAGCAAGCGTAACTTCTTCACGGTGACGTTTATGGCGATGGTCATCTTCTTCGGCCACTGGCTGGACTTTTACCAGATGATGTATCCCGGCACAATGGGCGCGCATTGGACGCTGAGCTGGTATGAGGTAGGAATCGTCTGCGGCTTTATCGGGACCTTCATGTTGAGCACGGCGACTTCCCTTGCCAAGCACTCGCTGGTGCCGAGCAATCACCCGCTGCTGAAGGAATCTATGCTGCACGTAAGCTAAAGGAAGGAAAAGTGAGTCTGCATTTTGCATTAAGAATTTTGAATTAAAGAGACAATGTCGTTCACCATATTTGCCTTAGTTACCCTGTTCTTCGTTATCATCTACCAGATAGCGAGGGCGTCCGAATACGCCACCACGCTGCGCGGCGAAGTAGAATCGCGCTCTGCAACAAACCGCCTGATGGCCTGGCTGCTGCTGGCGTTTTTCTTTCTCGGCTGCTATGCCATTTGGCGCTGCCATGAAGCGCTCATTGGCCGGATGCTTCCCGAGTCTGCATCTGTTCAGGGCCGTGAATATGACTTCATGTTTAAGGTCACGCTCATTACGACGGGCATAGTATTCTTTGCGACTCAGGCATTGCTGTTCTGGTTCTCTTTCCGCTATCAAAGCACAGAGAAGCGTACGGCTTTCTATTATCCGCACAACAATAAGCTGGAATTAATCTGGACAACGATTCCCGCTATTGTAATGGCTATTCTGGTAGCAATCGGCCTGCGTAACTGGTTTCTGATTACCTCAGCGGCTCCCGCGAATGCACAGGTGGTAGAAGTGGTCGGCAAGCAATTCAACTGGCTCGTCCGTTACCCTGGCGCTGATGGTGAAATAGGCAAGCGCAACTTCCGGCTGATTAACGACGCTAATAATGTGCTGGGCCTGGATTACAAAAATGACAAGCACAACCTGGACGATGTAGTCAACCAAAGCGGCGAGCTGCACATTGTAAAAGGCAAGGACGTCAAACTTATCATTGGCTCCCGCGATGTGATTCACGATGTCGGCTTGCCGCATTTCCGTTACAAGATGGATGCGGTGCCGGGCATTACAACGACTATATGGTTCACGCCAAGCATTTCCACAGAAGAAATGAAGAAGCGGACGAACAACCCGAATTTTGTCTATGAAATATCTTGCGATCAGATTTGCGGCAAAGGGCACTATTCCATGCGCGGCATAGTAATCGTGCATGAGACGCAGGCCGAGTTTGATGCGTGGATGAAAGGACAAACTCCCGATTATGTAACGAACTTTGGGCCCAAGGCAGGTGCGGCTAAAGACAGCACAGGCAATGGCGCAGCAGTAACAGATACAACGAAAAAGACAGCGATGAGATAAGGAGAGAGGCACCCGCTTCTCTAATAAAAAAGCAGAACAATGAGCACTCTTAATCCAAATATTGTAGTTGACGGGCCAAACGTGGCGCATACCTCGCATTCAGAGGGGAACGGGCATCACAATGTAAACGACCATGATAATCATGGCGCGCACGACGGCCATGCGCATCATGAGCCGCACTTTATTTTCAAGTACATCTTCAGTCAGGATCACAAGTATATCGGAAAGCAATTTCTGGTAACAGGCATTATCTGGGCCATTATCGGCGCGCTGATGTCCGTGTTCTTCCGCCTGCAGCTTGGCTGGCCGGATAAGACCTTTCCGATTCTGGAAACCTTCCTCGGCGACTGGGCGCGCGGCGGTAAGCTCTCTCCGGAATTTTACTATGCGCTCGTAACGATGCACGGAACCATCCTCGTGTTCTTCGTACTGACGGCAGGTCTTTCCGGGACCTTTGCCAATCTGCTTATTCCGCTGCAAGTCGGCGCGCGCGACATGGCTTCGCCGTTCATGAATATGCTGTCCTACTGGTTCTTCTTCGCAGCCAGCGTAATGATGTTCATATCCTTGTTTGTTCAGACTGGCCCGGCTTCCGGAGGCTGGACAACTTACCCGCCGCTATCTGCTTTGAAAGAGGCAAGCTTAGGTTCAGGTTTGGGGATGGACTTGTGGCTCGCGGGGATGGCGCTGTTTGTTGTGTCCTCGTTGTTAGGCGGCCTGAACTATGTGAGCACAGTATTGAACATGCGTACAAAAGGCATGAGCATGACGCGCCTGCCGCTGACGATTTGGGCGTTGTTCTTCACGGCCGTTTTGGGTATCCTGTCGTTCCCCGTACTGTTCTCCGGCTTCGTGCTGCTCATCTTTGACCGCAACTTCGGTACGTCCTTCTACCTTTCTGAGCTGTTTGTAAACGGCCACGCGCTGCCGCACGTTGGCGGGTCCGCTATCCTTTATCAGCACCTGTTCTGGTTCCTCGGCCATCCTGAGGTGTATATCATCATGCTGCCGGGCATGGGTATGGCGTCAGAGATTCTCTCTGTCAATTCGCGTAAGCCCATCTTCGGCTATTTCGCAATGATTATTTCGCTCATCGGCATCACGGTGTTGGCCTTCCTCGTATGGGCGCACCACATGTTCGTAACAGGTATGAGTCCGTTCCTCGGCTCCATCTTCGTACTCCTCACACTCCTAATTGCCGTTCCTTCGGCAGTAAAGGTCTTCAACTGGATAACTACCATCTGGCGCGGCAATATCCGCTTTACGCCGGCAATGTTATTCGCGCTCGGCTTCGTGTCGCTGTTCATCTCCGGCGGTCTTACAGGCTTATTCCTCGGCAATTCCGCCATTGACATCCACCTGCACGATACCTATTTCGTAGTCGCGCACTTCCATATCGTAATGGGCGTATCGGCCTTCTTCGGCATGTTCGCAGGCGTTTACCACTGGTTTCCGAAGATGTACAGCCGCTTCATGAACAATACGCTCGGCTACATCCACTTCTGGGTTACGTTCATCGGCGCTTACATGATTTTCTGGCCTATGCACTACGAAGGCATCGCTGGTATGCCGCGCCGTTACTACGATTACAGCGCCTGGGAAAGCTTCAGGCAGTTTGTATCGCTCAATAGCTTCATTTCTGTCTGCGCCATCATCGTATTCTTCGCGCAGCTCCTGTTTGTTGTAAACTTCTTTGCTTCCATCTGGAAGGGCAGGAAGATGACCACGCAAAACCCGTGGCAGGCAAACACGCTGGAATGGACGACCCCCATCCACCCCGGCCACGGCAACTGGCCCGGTGAAATCCCGACCGTACACCGCTGGGCGTATGATTATAAGGATGACGGCGCAGGAAATGATTATATACCGCAGCATATACCGTTGCGCGAAGGTGAAGAGGCACATTAATACAACGATTTACAAGCAAAAGCCTGAAGCAATTCAGGCTTTTTTTATAGCCGCTGCGTCGGCCGGTTATGAGAATCTGAAGATCGGCCAACGCAGCTGCGGTTTACATTAGCGCGACGGCCGAATCAAATCGCCGTTACAATCAAAATAAATAAGGCTGATGCACCAGTTATCTCAGCGGCAACAGATTGTCTTATCCTGCCTCTTTTTCGTTTTTACAATCTCCCTTTCGCCTGGGCTGACTGGCTTTATCTGGGATTTAGGCCTACTCCGGAACTGGGCGGTCAACATACACGAAAAAGGCCTTTGCAATACCTACAGTTCCGGCACAGACTACCTGCCACTGTTTCAGTACATGCTCGCGGCGTTTGTAAAGCTGGCCGGCAGCGTGGACGATATCAATCGCACCATCTGCTATTTCCGGATGCTTCCGCTTGCCGCAGATTACTTTGCCTTATGGATCGTGTATCGCTGGATTGACAGGCGAGTGGACTACGTATTTCTGCTCCTTTGCGGCATGCTCAACATTGGCTTCTCATATAACACGGTCATATGGGGCCAGGTAGATGGTATTTTTACTGCCCTAATCATCACCTCGCTTTATCTGCTGCACAGAGGCAAGCCTTTTTGGAGTGCGCTGGTAATGGTGCTCGCAATCAATTCAAAGCTGCAGGCTGTCATATTCGTTCCTCTATGGGGCTTACTGATGATCACGGAGCTGCACCGTAGCCGCCGATGGAAAGCCGTATTGTACATAGTGCCGACAATGCTGCTGCTCCAGGCGCTTATTTTAACTCCCTTTGCCTTCGGAAAAGGCGGCGTAGCGGCAGTCTGGAGAGTCGTGTCCGGATCAGTGGGCATTTTCCCGTACCTGACCTGCAATGCTTCCAATGTCTGGTACTGGATCGTTCCGGACCTGAGCCGCGAAACGCGCGACGATGTTCATACGGTGATTGGTCTTACCTACATGCAGATCGGCTTGCTGTCCTTTTATGCCGCCTCATTCATTACGCTCTGGCCGCTATTGCGCCATACCATCCTCACGCTGGCCGGTCGCACCAGCGCCTTGTTTCCAAAGGAAAAGCTCTGGTTTAGCGCAGCGCTTATTGCCCTGGTGTTTTATTACTTTAATACACAGATGCACGAGCGCTATTGCCACCCGGCATTTATTTTTCTGACTGCGTACGCCTTTTGCAATAACCGCTACGGACTATACATACTCTTCTCCATCGCTTATTTTTTAAGCCTTGAGCGGGTGCTGCAATGGCTGAGGCTTGCCAACTATGACACGCTGATTTTTGAGCCGCGGTTCATAGCTGTCCTGTTTGCAATCGCAATTGTATGGCTGCTCTTTCTGCTGTATCGCAGGCATTCCGCCGGCGATAAGGCGGTGCCCCGGCGGCATCCCGGCAAGGCGGAAACCAGCGCCCTATGAGCGGCGTCAATAGATACTGGATTGTCAGTGCCCTCTTGCTGATCCATGGCGCTTTCCAATGGCAGCATCTGCAGCTTGACTTTTGGAATGACGAGTTGTACACGCTGGAACATTTTGTGCTTAAGCCGGCATGGGCCGCATCACACGACTACCATTCCACTAACAATCATGTACTGTTCAGTCTGCTGGGGCAGGCTTGGGCAAATCTGCTCGGCATCAACGGCACCCTGCAGGCTATTGTTCACCCTTTAGCGCTGCGGCTGCTGCCCTTCACCATTTCCTGCATCACAATACTTCTTACCCAAAGACTTGCAAGCCGCCTGGCCGGCTGGTCCGCCGCGCTGCTTGCAGGGATTATTCTTATCACCAGCATCCCGTTTTATAATTATGCATCCCAGATGCGCGGCTACGGGCTAAGCATGTGCCTATATGCAGCCCTGGGAAATGCGCTACTTGGCTATGGAACTCCCGGAAGCTTACGCACTGCCGGCCTGGTGGCGCTCCTTACGGCCATGCTGCTTTACACGCTGCCGTCAAACATCTATTACATTTTGGCAATGATGGCCATAATCATCAGCTATGCCATCTATGTGCGGCGCGACAAGCTTCTGCTCCGGGAACAAGCATCTAAGCTCATTGCCATGACCGCCGGTATCGCGGTGGCCAGCCTGCTCTACGTGCCCCTTTGGATGGACATGCGGCGGCTTCCGATTTTTTCCGCCGGCTCCGCGCTGCGCCCGCTGGAAGCACTGCGCGAGCGGCTCCCCGTAGTTGCTTATCATTTCCTCTCCTGGCGTTATCTATTGCTATTAATGCCTCTTGTATACCTCATAGCACACCGCAAGGAATGGAAGCAGTGGATAGCCGTGATAGCTTTGGTTTTTGTGCTGCCATTCGCACTGGCAGACCTGCGTGGAAGCTCTACGCCATACCGCGTTTTTATTACCGGCCTGCCCGTTTTATGCGCTGCCATTGGCATGGCGTCTGCACGGGTGCTGTCGCGCATTCGCGCGGTTGGGTGGCGGCGCGCGGCCTTCCTTGGTCTGGCATTTTACTGTCTCTGCACCTGCCTGCTGCAGCTGCGAAAGACAGATGCTGCAGCCCTGCGCGACATCATGCGGGGCGAGCGTTCGGGAGACCTTTACTTTCAGTATAACCTTCACTTTTATCACCCAAGGAGGGACGCCGCCCAATATCTCGGCCAATTCGCGAGACCGTCAATACCGCTGGTAGAAGCCTGCCGCATGGACGAAGAGCTGCTGAAATATCTGAGCATGGCCGGCTGGAACCGTGCGGCAGCTAAAAAGTTGTCCTTAGCCCAGAGTATCTCTTTATACGACACTGTGGATGTGCTCACTGAGCGGCCTTTGCAGCTACAGGCGCTACCAGGAGCGGCGCACATGCAGATCCAACTACTGCCAGACCCGCGCAGCGTCCAGATCATTCGTTTAATAAGGCGCCCGGCTTCTTAAAGCCCGGCGAGGCCGGCCCTTACGCGGGCAGCAGCCTCCGCAGGGCCGATTACGCGGACAATATCAAACACGCCCGGGCCAAACTTGCCGCCTACCAGCATTATGCGCAGCGGCAGCATCAGTTCTCCTTTCTTGAGGTTTGCTTCCTGCGCCAGGCCGGTAAACGCAGCTTCGTAGGCGGCAGCTTCCAGCGCGGGCTCCATGCCCTCAAGCTGCGCTGCGAGCTTCTCAAAGAATGCTCCATGCTCAGGCTTCCATTTGGCCAGCATACCTGCCTTATCAATGGTTTCCGGGGCTTTAAAGAAAAACCCGGCCTGCTCCGCAAAGTCGGGCAGAAGGGTGCAGCGTTCCTTGACCAAGGCTATAACGGCGCTTAGCTTTTCGCCGCCGGCCTCCGGCAGATAGGCCTGCACAAGCGGCAAGAGCTGCGCCTCTGGCATCTGCTGGATGTATTGATGATTGAACCAGCGCGCCTTTTCAAAATCAAAAACGGCTCCGCTGTGGTTTATGCGGCTGATGTCAAATCGCCGGATCAGCTCTTCAAGCGTGAAGAGCTCCTGGCCGCTGCCGTCGTTCCAGCCCAGCATGGCCAGCATATTCAGCATTGCCGCAGGCAGAAAGCCGCGCTCTGCAAAGCCTTCGGTGAAATCGCCTGTCTTCGGATCGGTCCAGTTCATGGCGAAGATGGGGAAGCCATACTTGCTGCCGTGCCGCTTGGAAAGCTTGGCGCCGTCGGGCCCGAGAATGAGCGGCAGGTGCGCCCATTGCGGCATATCGGCCTCCCAGCCAAGGTATTTCCAGAGCAGCAGGTGCACCGGCGCAGAGGGCAGCCATTCCTCACCGCGAAAGGCGTGCGTGATTTTCATGCTCCAGTCATCCACAACTACGGCGAGGTGGTAGGTGGGCATTCCATCTGCTTTCAGCAGCACTTTGTCGTCCACCAGCGTCGTCTCGAAGCTTACTTCGCCGCGTATCATATCCGTAAAGGACACGCGCTCGCCTTCGGGCATTTTAATGCGGATTACGTGCGGACCTTTCAGCGCTTCCTGCACGGATGCGCTGTCCATTGTCAGCGAGTTTTTCATCCTCATACGCGTTTGCGCGCCATATTGCGGCGAGGGATTGTCCTGCGTCTTAAAGTCTTCGCGCATTTGCGCCAGCTCTTCGGGCGTGTCAAAGGCGTAGTAGGCGTGTCCGCTTGCTACTAATTGCTCCGCGTATTGCCGGTAGGATGCCTTGCGCTCGCTTTGGCGGTAGGGGCCGTAATTGCCGGGCTTTTCCACACTCTCATCCGGCTCCAGGCCGGCCCAGCGGAGGCATTGGAAGATGTATTCCTCGGCGCCGGGCACGTAGCGGTTCTGGTCGGTGTCTTCTATGCGCAGGATGAAGGCGCCGCCGTGCTTTCTGGCAAAAAGATAGTTGTAAAGGACGGTGCGGACACCGCCGATGTGAAGGCCGCCAGTAGGGGAAGGTGCAAAGCGAACCCGGACATTTGACATGGGCGCGAAGGTAAAGATCTGACTTTAGAGGAGAGACGCCGTAAATAGATCACATTGCCTTGTTTTATCGGCAAAAAAACGCCACTTCTTACGGGAAGTGGCGTTTTTAAAATAGGCAGCCAGACTGTTTACATTTCGTTGGATCCCTGCTTGCGTGCACCTTTAGATTTAGGAGCGCCGCCAATCATGTAGCCAACGGAAATTGTAATGTTACTATTGCGCATACGCTGATCAGTGGCTGCAACAAGCGCATTCTGATTCCCTTGGGGTATCAGATTTATGATGCCTTGCTGATACATACCGCGGAAAAAGATACCGGAACGCAGCAGGTAGCCAGCATTTACTTGACCGCCAAAGTCAAAGCGACTGAAATTGTTGGTATTATAGTCGTTGCCAAAGTGGAGAGCCGTATCAATCTCATTATTGGCGGGCGCTCCAGTGCCGGAGAAAGTCCTGCTTTTCAGGTCGTGGCCTGCAAACGCTACACCTAAGTATGGACCAATACCTACAAAAAAGCGGCCTTCGCTCGGATCATTGAACATGTACTGGATATTGACAGGGACGTCAATATAGTGGAGTGTGATATTGTCCTTAGTGGTTTCAGTAATGGTACCGAGATTGTCGGTACTTTCCTGCTTCGTTCCTTTGATGGAATAAAACAGGCCGGGCTGAACGACAATTCTTTCACCGATTGGGATGTTTACGTTTGCGCCGACTTTTACGCCTATCTTAAGGTCATTGGTCGGCTTCACATCGTTGCCGGTTACAATATCCTTGTACTTAAAGTGCATATTGGCCAGATTGATGCCAGCTTCTGGCGCAATACTGATTTGAGCATTGGCTGCAGTAGCAAAGCTTACACAGGCAGCGAGGAACATCATTTTCTTCATGTCTTAGTCGTTTTGGTGAATACAGAATGGGGCAGTAAAAATTGGGCCAGCCATTGCCTGCTGCACGCAGGAAGGCCTGTGGCTTAAAGAGATCTTAACAGTTTGTCGTGCAGCTCCGCGGC
Source organism: Chitinophagaceae bacterium (assembly GCA_965246765.1). GTDB lineage: Bacteria > Bacteroidota > Bacteroidia > Chitinophagales > Chitinophagaceae > UBA1952. Next base: position 483,495 of record CBDFFJ010000002.1, on the reverse strand, counting down.
TGGCCCGGCAGCCTTTTCCTGTCCGCAATAGGCTGAAACCCAGCGGATGCCGCGCACTGCATTGGTAAGCATTATGCATTCTGCCTCAATCAAAGTCTGCGTCGTTGCGGCAAGCTCGCCGACGGCGTAGCCCCAGGCAGGCAAAAGGCTCAAAAGATGCTGACGCATAACGCCGGCTACGCAACCCTCTGAAAGCGGCGGCGTGCAGACCACGCCGTTGCTTAACCAGAACACATTGGCAATGCTGCTGTCGGCAATGCGTCCGTGCTGGTTCAGGAGGAGGGCGTCGTTCCAGCGGGCCGCTTTTGCCTGCCGCGCCGCCAGCGCATAGGGCAGGGCATTGCAGGATTTTATATGGCTGAACGCGTCCGCCGGCTTCACAATGCCGGCCGCAATGCCGATGGTGAGCCCGTTTTCGTTGAGAAGAAGCATATCGGCATCCAGTGGGAAGGTTTCTATACAGTACTGCGCGCTAAAGGCATCGCCATCGTAGAGCCCGCCCGATGAAGGCCATACCTGAACGCGGATGCGGCCCAGTGCCTCATGGCGGTTGCGCGAGATAATTTTCTGCGTAGCCACGCTTAGCTCTTTAAAAAAATGGGGATGCCCGTGAATACCCAGTGTCTCCATGCCGGCCTTCAGCCGCGCCCAGTGCAACGCCTCCAGTCTGATGCTGCCATCCCGCACCAGCATCGTCTCAAAAAGCCCGTAGCCATAGCGGAAGGCGCGGGCATCGGCAGGAACGCCGGCCGAGCTGTTGGGAATGATCTTCCCGTTGAGATTAATGAATGCGGACAAAGCCTTGGGGAAGCGCGGATAAAGCGGGCATCCTACTTTCGCGCAAACTTATTGTTTATGGATCTTAAAGCGCCTGTAAGTGTACAATGGATAGCTGAGTTTATCAATGCAAAGCTCATTGGCAATGCAGCGCAGATGGCTACCGGCATCAACGAGATTCACAAGGTGCGGCCCGGCGACATCTCGTTTGTGGACTTTGAGAAGTACTACGACAAGTGTCTTCATTCGCCGGCCACCGTCATCATCATCAATAAAGAAGTAGCGGCGCCGGAAGGCAAAACGGTACTGGTATGCGCTGACCCATTTGCCGCCTATGTGTCGCTGGTAAAGCATTTCAGGCCCTTTGAGCCGGCTGTGAAAATGATCTCGGACAGCGCAACAATTGGCGAAGGCACGCAGATACAGCCCGGCGCCTTTGTAGGAAATAACGTGAAGATTGGCAGCGGCTGCCTTATTCACCCGAATGTGACGATCTACGACCATTGCGAGATCGGCAACAACGTGACTATTCATGCGGGTACGGTGCTGGGTGCGGATGCGTTTTATTTTAAGCGGCGCAAAGAGCGGGAGGTACAATACGACAAGCTGGAAAGCTGCGGACGCGTATTAATAGAAGACGATGTGGAAATAGGCGCCTGCTGCACGATAGACAAAGGCGTAAGCGGAGACACCATTATAGGCCGCGGTACCAGGCTGGACAATCACATACATGTAGGCCACGGCACCGTTATTGGCAGGAACTGCCTGATAGCGGCACAGGTGGGCATTGCCGGCAAGGCCCACATTGAGGACGAGGTGATACTGTGGGGGCAGGTGGGTGTGAACAAGGACCTGACGATAGGCAAGGGCGCTGTGGTGTATGCTCAGAGCGGCGTGCCGGCCTCTGTAGAAGGCGGAAAAGTGTACTTCGGCTCGCCGGTGATGGAGGCGCGGGAAAAGATGAAAGAGCTGGGCTGGATGCGGCGGATCCCGGTGCTGTGGGAAAAGGTGATGAGTGGGAAATAAAAAAGCACCGCCGGATGGCGGTGCTTTTTATGAGTTTCTTCAGGTTTAGTAAGTCTTGGCAAAGGCCTCTGCCTGTTGTATAAGCTGCTGGCTATTTGCGGAAATGTTTGAGGATAGCTGATGGTACTTATTGGCTACTGCTTCCAACTCATTGAGATGCTTATTTGCTTTTACATGCTCTTCGCCAGTGTAAAAGAAAATTTCCCTTCCAGTTTGCCGTATGCCGACAAGCATAAGGTTATAGACTTGATCTGCAGCTGTCTTTGCAGCCTGAGTGCCAGGAATTCTTAATTCTTTTGCCAAAACGGCTTGTTTGGTAGCAAAATCCTGCCGACCTGCCTTCATAGCAGCGTCAAGCTCTTCTTTGGAAGGACGACCGCCTGCAAATGCTGATGTGACTGCAGTGACTACAAATAAGAGGATAACAATGAGATGTTTCATGATTATGAATCGCTTTAGGCCTAAAAGTAAGCGTTTTTAAGAATAGGATGTTGAATGCCGTCAATTCAGAAGACCGATGTTGCGTTTATTTGGTTGGCTTGTGTAATTATTTTTTGACAAACTTGTCGGACGGCGAGCGAGATGGGCGGTTGATAAATGTGCCGGGGCTACTTTATGCCCATATCGCTTAATGGTTACGCTAGATATGCTTCTTTTGCCCGGGGATTTGGCTATATTCGCGAATAAAATTATTCGCTACATAACCCAACTTTTGACGGGGTAAGGCAGTCTTCTACATCAAGCGGCATGAAAATACGTTTAGCGCAAACAATCGTCGGAAATCTTACAACAACTACGGAATAAGAACCAGATAACTATGAAAAGAGTTACAAATTTGCCGGGTATCACTAACGTATTAGCAAAAGGAGCCTTGGCTTTCTTGCTATCCTTATGTTTTATAACTCCCGGTTTTACACAGGGCTCGGGTAGCGTAGCCTGCCCGCCAAATCTTGACTTCGAAAAGGCGAGCTATGCTAATTGGAAATACGAGGTTGGTTATTCGTGTTACGGCACCGCATCGAACGGTGTGACATTTGGCAATGTGATCCCTCCCTTCTTAACTCCTGGCAATGGCTTGGGTATTCCAATCACTCCTCCTACTAGTAATCCTAATTTGCCTCCATGGGCATCTGGCACGCCAAATCCTACCGGACCGGCACCTTATGCAAATGGCAAATGGAGTCGCTTTGATACTACCAGTGCTTTGGTTTCTCCAAACGACACAGATTATTACGGAGGATTTAGAATTAATCCTTCCGGTGGTGGACAGTATGCGATACAGGTTGGCGATGATTCGGCAATTACGTCTGCAGAGCGCATGACATATTACGTGCATGTCCCAGTCGGTTTTAACGATTACAGCTTTACGTTCCGGTTCGCATCAGTATTATATGATGGAACTCACCCACCAGAGGAACAGCCTGCATTTCGGATCATTGCTTATGATTCTGCAGATGCGACCAAATCACCGCTTCCTTGCGCATTTCAGAACTACGTAGCTGGCGACCCACGCTTAACTGCAGTTTACGGTTTTAAAACGTCTCCTAAAAGTCCTTATGTATTCTATCTGCCTTGGACAGGAGCAGCACTGCCGATTATCAATCAGGGGCGGAAAGACCATCGCTATTGAAGTTAGCGCTTATTCATGCGATCAGACTGCGCACTGGGGTTACGGATATTTTGACGTTATTGCTTGCGGTAAGTATAAAGCTGCCGTATCCTATTGTAATCTTGATTCAGGTTATATACGGTTTGTTGGAACTAACCTCGGTACACCATACAACTGGTATGACAAGAGCGGAACATTTTTGGGTACCGGCGCTTTCATTGACGTAAAAGTACCCAGTACTCCAAGCTATTTTTATGGTGTGCTGCCTTCAGCTACACCAGGTTGTATAGACACCATATTTACCGATACGGTTTCTGATTTTAGGCTGAACACTGTACCGAATACTCCGTGTGTTCAATTTGGTAATCCAATACAGCTTAAAACCACAGTCGTCGGTGGCATTCCTGGGGGTACGTACAATTATCAGTGGAATAATAACCCTGAACTATCATGTACAAACTGTAACAATCCTATTGCGTCGCCAGTTGATACAACCAGTTATGTAGTCACTGTAACAGATAAGGTAGGTTGTTTCCGAAAAGACACAGTTCACGTTTATGAAGCACCCAATGCTGGTCCAGATCTAAAGGTCTGTCCATTGGGCGAGCGTCCCGCACAACTTCATGTAAGCGGGCCTGATAACGGCATCTATCACTGGTATGAGGGAGGCACCGTCCACACCGGGTCAATATCTGACATGCACCGATTGCCGCGATCCGCAGGCTGCACCACCCGATGTACATACATACACAGTGTCTTATGAAGGTTGCCCTGTAACAGACGACATTGTCGTATATCCCGATACAAGCAACTACATCGTTGCTCCTCAGGACCTGCTCCTTGTCTGCCGCCCTTCCTACCAGCAGCTGCAATCTCAGGCATATGGCCCCTCAGCCGCTTGCAAATCTGCCATGCGGCACTACCAATCCCATCACGTGTGCAGTTGAGAATACGGCAATAGTCGCCAGCTCCACAACGATACCTCCTAAGAAAGCATTCAATACGCCTTTCCTCACTGCGAACCGGTACCACAAATACCAGTTCATCATCAAGAAGAGCGACATGCTGTACTACGGTATCTATAGCGGCACCCTCAATTCTATGTCATTCAAGACGCTGAACGCGACTGTGGCCAGCACTGTACCATTAGAGTTTGTGACGGTTTCTCTGGGTTGCATACCTGTTGATACATTCCCTAAGCCTATTACCAATTCCAGCTTCTATCAGGGCACCGTGCTGAATCAGGTGGCCTCACTTGGCAGCTATACAATCACAGGCAACGCCTGGAATAACATCAAGTTTGACGCGCCATACAGCTGGGACACGTCTAAAAACCTGCTTGTGGAGCTTTGCGTAGGCCCTATCAATGTGCCTGATGTGAAGGGAACTGATCCGGTAGCGATGGTGGAAGGCACGGCCATCCAGAAGTCAAACGACTTTATCAACGTCTGCGGCGGCAATGTGCCGGTTGTGAATCAATACTACCAGCGCCCTGCCGTACAATTCAACTACTGCGAAACGCCGCAGCTGCCATTTGCTTACACCTGGCTACCGGGTGATAACCTGAAGGATTCAACTGCCCAGAACCCGCTGGCGTTTGTGCCGCGCTCTATCAAGTACACAGTAAACAGCGTTGGTCGCAATGGCTGTAAGATCCGCGATGAGCTGAACATCTTTGTTCCAAACCATGTGCTGAATGTAGGCCCGCAGGATACGTTTATCTGCCAGGGGCAGCCTGCCTTCCTCTATGCGAGCGGCGGCGACGCCTACGGATGGTTTGAGGTGAATGAAGGCGTGTTTACGAGCGCTTCCGGCTCCCTGAACTGCACAGACTGCGCCACACCGGTTGCCAAGCCAAAGACCGCAACTACTTACGCTGTAGTGTTCCAGAATAATCAGAACATGAGCAATCCGATAAACGCCAACGCCGCAACCGGATGCCCTGATACGCTGTTCACAACAGTAAACGTATGGACGCTGCCGGATGTAGGCATCGTGAACCATGATACTACCATTACCATTGGTCAGAGCGTGGAGCTTTATGTAAGGGGGGCGCAGCACTTCAGCTGGTCTCCTTCCGGGCTCGCTTTCTGACCCGAACGCACCGCGCACTATTGCTCGGCCTACCACTACAACCACGTATGTAGCTACCGGCTACGACATGAATAGCTGCGCATACACTGATTCCGTGAAGGTGAGCGTGAACTACCACACAAACATCCTTATTCCATCAGGCTTCACGCCAAACGGTGATGGACGCAATGATGAGTTCAAGATCGTGAATCCGCTCGTTCAGCGCCTAATGGAGTTCCGCGTATTCAACCGCTGGGGCCAGGAAGTATTCTCTACTACCGACATCACGAAGGGATGGGACGGCAAGTGGAAGGGTGTAACCCAGGACATAGGTACCTACGAGTATATCATCCGCGTAGGCTATGCCGACCAGACTACAGAAATGTATAAGGGCAGCGTTCAGCTTATCCGCTAACAGGAGCTTTCTTCTGAAACAATCCCGGCCTCAGCGCCGGGATTGCTTTTTTATAACAGGCCCGTAAGCGTACAACAGAATCCCGCTCTACATTTGGCCTCCGAATCACCTTTCATGAAGAAGAAAACCCTGTGGTGGATTATTGGCGGCGGCGTCGCCTTTTTACTCCTGCTCATTCTCATAGGTCGTGGCAAGGGCGAGGAAGGAACCAAAGTGGCCGTAGAAGCTGCGGCTCCGCACACCATCACCGAAACAGTGAGCGGCAGCGGAAAGATTTACCCGGAGACGCAAGTGAAAATTGCCCCCGAAGTGAGTGGCGAGATCATTGCCCTGAATGTGCAGGAGGGCGACAGCGTTAGGAAAGGCCAGATGATGGTGCGCATCAACCCCACCATCTACAGCTCTATTGTCAATCAGGCCTCTGCTACGGTTTCCCAATCCCGGGCAAGCTCTGTAAATACCTCTGAGCTCGTCGGGCAGGCACGCAGCCAGTTTGAGCTTGTGCAGGCTACTTACAACCGCAACCAGAAGCTTTACCAGGATAAGGTAATCTCCGCCCTTGAGTTTGAGCAGGCCAAAGCGCAGTACGAAGGCGCCAAAGCGCAGTATGAAGCTGCCAAAGCATCCTCCTCCGGTGGCAGGTTTAGCGTAGAAGGCGCGCAGGCGGGCTTGTCTCAGGCGCGGGAAAACCTCCGCAAGACCACCATTGTTGCTCCTGCTTCCGGCGTCATCTCACAGCTTAATGTGAAGCTCGGGGAGCGTGTGGTGGGCACCGCGCAGATGGCCGGCACCGATATGCTCACCATCGCAGACATGAGCCGCTTGGAAGTGCGCGTAGATGTAAGCGAAACAGACATTGCCAAGGTCAAAATCGGCGATACCACGGTCATTGAAGCGGATGCCTACCGCAACCGCAAGTTTAAAGGCGTTGTGTCGCGGGTGGATGTGAGCAGCGGCAGCGCGGGCGTGGCCCAGCAGACCAGCACCGACCAGGTCACCAACTACACCGTCCGCATATACATTCTGCCCGCTTCTTACGCCGATCTGGCGGTCAATCTCCCGAAGGGAAAATTCGTCTTTAAGCCCGGCATGAGCGCCTCCGTAGAGATACAGACACGCCGCGAGCGCAATATCCTTTCCGTCCCCGTAAATGCCGTGACTACCCGCGACTGGCCCGATAGCCTCAAGAAGCTCCACAAGGAAAGCAGCGAGGGCGGCAGCGAAGAAATAAGGCAGGTCGCATTTGTCTATAACCCCAAGACGAAGCAAGTGACCCTGCGCGATGTAAAAACCGGCATCCAGGACAATCAATACATCCAGGTAACTGAGGGCCTGAAGAGCGGGGAGCAGGTAGTGATTGCTCCCTACGGCGCCATTACCCCGCACCCTCAAAGACAAGAGCGCCGTGAATGTGGTGAAGAAGGAAGCACTCTTTGATGAAAAGAAAGACCAGTAGTCAAACCCCGCAATCTTGAACCATCCAATTCAGAACATCGGCATTATCGGCAATGGCTCCTTCGGCACGGCTATAGCCAAAATACTGACCGACAATGGCCACCGCATCCACTGGTGGCTGCGCAATGAGGCTGCTGTGGCCCACCTTTCTACACGCCACCACAATCCCCACTACCTCACCTCCGTCGCCTTTGCGCCCGACAGCATTCTGCCAACCAGCGACCTGAAGGCCGTTGTTGATGCCTGCGACACCCTCGTCTTCGCCGTCCCATCCGCCTTTGCTGCCAACGTCCTCTCCGGCCTTTCCGCCGGCATGTGCAAGGGCAAGGTCTTCGTCTCCGCCATCAAGGGCATCCTGCCCGAAACCCAGCAGCTGCTCTCCGACTTTCTGGAAACCACCTACAGCTTCCCCCCCGAAAACTACGTCGCCATCACCGGCCCCTGCCATGCCGAGGAGGTAGCCGCCGAGCGCCTGTCTTACCTCACCTTCTCCGGCCTGGACGAGGGCCTCGCCGAGGCCGTTTCCAAAACCTTCGCCAACGCCTACATCCACACCACTCACAACCACGATATCTGGGGCGCGCAATACGCCGCCGTGCTTAAGAATATCTACGCCATAGGTGCCGGCATGGCCCATGCGCTTGACTATGGCGACAACTTCCTCTCCGTTTACATCACCGCTTGCTACCGCGAGATGTGGCGCTTCCTCAAGAAGCATTTTAAGAAAATTCACCCTTCGGACGACAAGCCCGACTTCCACACCTCCGCCTACCTCGGCGACCTCCTCGTAACCTGCTACTCCCTGCACAGCCGCAACCGCACCTTTGGCGCCATGATAGGCAAAGGCTACACGGTAAAAGCCGCTACCCTGGAGATGAATATGGTGGCCGAGGGCTACAATGCCGCACGCGGTATGCAGAAGATCGCCGAGGGCTACGGCCTCAAGATCCCCATCGCCACCCGCATCTACGAGGTGCTGTGGGAGGGCCGCTCTGCTGCCGACATGTTCTCCGAGCTGGAGGGCGTTCTTTCCTGAATTAGTTCCTCGTTGCTATGAACGGGTTTCCAGACCGGGAACCCGTTTTTCAATATTGTGACTAAGATTTTTGGCCCCAAAATCTGAAATTTTCTGTCCGAAAAATTAAATTTTGGGCCCAGAATTCGGAATTATGGATAGCAAGTTCCATATTTTAAACCCAAAAAGGCGCTTTTTCTACGCAGAAAAACAAATTCCGGGGCCAGAAATTGAAATCATCGGTACAAAATGTCTGGATGCAGGCTTGTGAGAGGAGCATCACCTGCCGGTCCCCGTTTTTACAGGTGGCCATGCTAAAATCAAGAGGCTTTTTTCATAAAGCACGGCGAGGAGTCGCTGCGTGAGGCTTACGTCCACAATGCCACGGAGGGCGCCGGGAATAGCGAGGCTTTGCTCGCTGAAGCTTAGCATATCGTAGCTGTGCAGGGTGTCGCCGCGGGCAAAGACGAGCTGTTGGTCAAAGGCCTGGAGGGCCGTGATGCCGCGAAAGGGGAGGGTGGTGATGTAGGTGGCAAACTGGTCAAAGACGAGGACGCCGTGGGCGGTGTCGCAGAGGTAGAGGCGGCGGTCGCGCTCAAGCAGGCAGGCGGCGCGGGGCACGAAGGATAGCTGCTGGCGGAGGTCAATGCCTTCGGAGATCTGTGCGCCGCTTTCGTCGAGCTTCAGCAGCTTTGCATTGAGGGGATCATAGACCCAGAGGTTGCCATCGGAGGCGGTAGCCACTGCGGTTTGCGAGAGGATGCGGAGGGCGCGGAGGTCTATCTCGGCCTTAAGGGCAAGCTGGCGGTCCAGGAGCTGCACTTTATTGAAAGAGGGGTAGTAGAGCAGCAGCCGGAGGGGATTGGTGGCGTCTATAGACCCGATGAGGCCATTGAGCGCTGCGCGGTAAAAGCCGGTGGAGTCGCCGCGCTCATTGTAGCGGGCAAGGGTATTGTCGGTATGGATGGCGTAAACATTGCCCAGCTCGTCGGTGGTGATGCGCCGGGCGCTCATGGGGCGTATGGTGCGGAGGCGCAGACTGTCGGCAGCGTCGCATGGCGCTGCGAGGGCAAGCAGGATGAGGAGGAGGCGCCAGTTCATGCTAATAAATGTACCGAAAACAAAAGCGGCGGCCTGAGGGCCGCCGCTTTTGTTGGATAATGGGGGGTATTAATAGCGGATGTCCATCTCCTCAATCAGATTTTCAGCATGGCCAAGCTTGTCTATGAGCCAGAGCACATAGCGGGCATCTACTACAATGGTGCGCTTGTACTTCTTGTCAAAAGCAATGTCGCCGCTCATGGCTTCCCAGTTGCCGTCAAAAGCGGCGCCGATCCACTCGCCGGCTGCATTGATAACGGGAGAGCCGGAGTTGCCGCCGGTGATGTCATTGGTAGTGATGAAACCGGTGTGGAGCACCGAGTCGCCCTTGGCCCAGCGGCCAAAGTCGCGGCGCTTAGCCATATCAACTACTTCTTTTGGCAGGTCAAACTCCGGGTCGCCGGCTTTATACTTTGCCAGGAGGCCTTCGGAGGTGGTGTAATAGCTGAACTGGACGGCATCTTGAGGTGAGTAAGCCTTTACCTGTCCGTAAGTGATGCGCATGGTGCTGTTGGCGTCCGGATACATCAGCTTGCGCTCGCTGGCAGGGAGTGCGGCGTTCATCTCCATCAGGCCACGCAGGTAGCGCTTGCTGTATTCTTTTTTGGCATTGGTGTAACGGTCGTAGCGCGGCTCAATAAACTTCTTGTAGTTGCGCACGAAGCTCAGGGCATACTGCGCGGCGGCATCATCCCGGATCTGCTGCAGCGAGGGGGATTTTACAAAGGCATTGAAGCGGTTAGAGTCCAGCAGGAAGGTATTGTTGAAAACGTAAGCGGAGTAGTCCTTAAAGGTGCGCTCCAGGTTGTCGCTGCCAAAGTTCTTGAAGATGATGCGGTCGTAGATATCCGGCAGCTGGCTCTTGGGCACATTCTGATAATAAGCTCTGGCAGAGAAGGCAAGCAGCTCCTGCTCGGTGGCCAGGTCAAATTCCTTCATCAATGTCTTACGGGTAGCGGCGAGAGCGTCAGTGAGTTTTTTCAGGGTGTCAGCAGCGATGTTGCCTTTTTCGTAGGCCGTAGCAATGGGCTCCAGGTCAGCGGCAATCTTTGCAAGTGCAGAAGCCTTAAAGCCTTCGCCATAGTACATGACGCTGCGGGCATACGGACGGTAAGTAGCGAAAATGGCGTTGTACTGATTCAACAGGGGCGCATATTCCTTGCTCTTGCCGGCCCACTTCGTGAAGGAAGCCTCCTCGGCTTTCTTCTGCTCTACTACATTCAGGCGCTTCAGCTGCTCCGTCTGACCGATGAAATATTTCCAGTAGTTGGCTGTGCTCGCATAGCGCGTAGTTAGCTTCAGGTACACAGCCTTGTCAGCATTCATGTGGCGCTTCATAATAGCCAGCCGCTCTTCGCGGATACGCACCACGTCCGGATTTGTTTCCGTTATAGCCAGGTCAACTCCGCCCGAAACTTCGTAGCGGTTCGTACGGCCCGGATATCCAAAAATCATGGCGAAGTCGCCTTCCTGAACGCCCCTGGCAGAAACGGGCAGATACTTTTTGGGATGGTATGGCTGGTTCGTCGCCTTGTAGCCCGCAGGCTCATTGACGCTATCCGCATACACGCGGAACATGGAAAAGTCGGCAGTATGGCGCGGCCACATCCAATTGTCCGTATCACCGCCAAACTTGCCGAGGCTCACTGGCGGCGTGCCTACCAAACGCACGTCGCTGAATTTCTTGTAAACAAGCAGGAGATATTGATTGCCGTTGAAGTATTCCTTTACGTTGGCTACATACTTACCGCCCGCGCCCTCGCGGTCTTCAATCTTCTTTTTTACTGCTTCCAGCTTTTTGTTCAGGTCGTCGCCCCTGCTTTTGCCGATTGCTTTTGTCACTTCAGCAGTTACGTCATCAATCCGCTGCAGGAAAATCACGCTCAGGCCGGGCGCCGGCAGCTCTTCAGCAAGATTGTGTGCCCAGAAGCCATTATCCAGATAGTTGTGCTCTACGGTGCTCAGCCCAGCGATGGAGCCATAGCCGCAGTGGTGATTGGTAATGAGCAAGCCATTGCCGGACACCATTTCAGCCGTGCATCCGCCGCCAAACTGCATGATCGCATCTTTCATGGAAGAATGGTTGATGCTCCACAGGTCGTCTTTCGTGAGCTTCAGGCCCAGTCGAACCATCTCATCATAATTCTTACCGATCAGGCTCGGAATCCACATCCCCTCATCCGCGCGGGCTGTAATGAACGAAAGCGCCGCCATCAGCGCCAATATGATTTTTTTCATGGGCGCGAAGGTACAAGCCGGCATTGTGGCTTTGCAGGGGAAATTTCGGGGGAAGAATTAAGAAGATGCTACCGGGCAGCGGCCGTCTGAAGCAGGGTAAGATCGGCAAGCACAATGGCGGTAATGGCTTCCAGCACCGGTGGCACACGCAGCGCAATAGCGAGGTCGTGGCGACCTTTTACTGAGAAGGTTTCCTGCGCCCCAGTCTGCATATTCAAAGAAATCTGTTCCTGCGGCGTAGAAGAAGCAGGCTTAACCGCAATGCGAAACACGAGCTCATTTCCATTCGTGAGTCCGCCGGTGATGCCGCCCGCATGGTTTGTCCGCGTTTTGCCGGTGGCGGCTTCAAGCGCATCATTGTGCGCGCTGCCCGTCATCCGCGCAGCGGAAAAGCCTGTCCCGAATTCTATGCCCCGCACAGCGGGAATAGATAGCGCCGCATGCGCCAGCAGCGATTCCGCAGAATCCCAAAACGGTTCGCCAAGGCCCACCGGCAGCCCCGTCACCCGGCATTCAATAACCCCGCCGACTGAATCATTTGCGGCAACCGCCTCCTGCAGGCCTGATGCAATATCCGTATTGCCACCCAGTTCAATAAGCTTCGCTTCCATGCTGATGCCTGGCAACAGCTTCTTCGCAACAACGCCGGCAGCAATAAGACACACCGTAAGCCTGCCCGAAAAGTGCCCGCCACCGCGATAGTCCGCAAAGCCGCCAAACTTTTCGTGCGCCACAAAATCTGCATGGCCCGGTCTCGGGATGGCCCGCTGCGCCTCATAGTCCTGCGGGCGGGTATTGCTGTTTAGAAAAGTGATGGTCAGCGGCGCTCCGGTAGTATGTCCGTTAAAATGGCCGGATTGAAAAAGCGGCTCGTCTGTTTCCTTACGGGGGGTGGTGCCGGCGCGGGGTGCCGCCCTGCCGGCGTGCCAGATCTTCGCCGAAGTCTTCAGGGCTCAGGGTGAAATGCCGGGCGGCGTCCCGTCCATCGTGACGCCAACACAGGGCCCGTGGCTCTCGCCCCAGATATGAACACGGAATATGCTGCCAAAGGAATTCATTGCGCGGTAAAGTTATCCGGCGGCCTCTATCCCGGCGCCGAGGCTTTGCAGGTCGTCCCAAAAGGCGGGATAGGATTTATCTACCGCGCCGGCTCCATCAATAGTTGTTGGGCCCGTTGCCCCTAAGGCCGCCACGGCGCACATCATCGCAATTCTATGGTCGTTGTGGGCAGATACAACAGTGCCATGCAGCGGGCTGCCTCCGCGCACAATCATCAGATCGTCTTGCACGGAAATGTCTGCGCCCATCCTGCCAAGCTCTGCGACAATGCTGGCGGAACGGTCGCTTTCCTTGTGCGCCAGCCGGCCAACGCCTTCTATCACACTCGTGCCTTCTGCGTAGCAGGCCAGCGCAGCCAGCGGCGGAAAGAGATCGGGGCAGTCAGTAGCGTTAAAATGAAATGCCTTCAGCGGAGCCTGACTGACTCTCACCTGCACGCTTTCTACAGACACGCTTGCCCCGCAATCCATCAAGGCACCGAGCACCGCCTTATCGCCCTGCGTGCTGAAGGCGTCCAGGCCGCTCACGGTCACCGGGCCGGCTATAGCACCTGCCGCCAGCAGGAAAGCGGCGCCGCTCCAGTCTCCCTCAATGGTGATGCTTTGCGGCGCGTGGCCCCAGCCCGGCTCATGCGGAAAGCAAAACGCCTCGTAATCCATATTGCGCGGCAGCGGCAGGCCAACCAGCTTCATTACCTGCAGCGTGAGGTCTATGTAGGGCTTGCTGACCAGACCGGCCACCGAGATTGTTACATCCGACGCGCCCGCGCCGGAAAAAGCCATGAGTAGCCCGGTAAGCACCTGAGATGTATCTGCTGCACGCAGCATGATATTGGCTGGCTTCAGTGGGCCGTGAAAGCTGCCCGGCAGAAAGCCACGGTTGCTCGCCGTGCGCACGCCCAGCCGGGGCAGCTCGTCGTTAAAGAGGCTGATAGGCCTTGCGCGAAGGCCCGGCAGCGCATCAACACGCACCACCGTATCCTGCAGCGACAGGATGGGAATAAGCATCCGCGCGGCGAGGCCAGACTCGCCAAACTCAACGTGCCGCACCAGTTGGCGCAGCGCGGGCTTTTCAATGTGCAGGACGCTGCTGCCCGCATTGCGCAGGCCGAAACCCGCATCGCGCAGCACCTGCATCACCACGCGCTCGTCGGCTGAGCTCCCCGCATTGTAAATGCTCAAGGATGCGGGCCGCAGCAGCAGCGCTGCCAGCACCCGTTGCATCATGCTTTTTGAGGGGGGCGCCGCCACCTCGCCACGCAGGGTGCCGGGGTAAATGCGGAGCCGCGGCATATTCATATCACACCAAAAGTAGCACGGCCCTCAGCGATTATCTTCGCCGGCATTCAACACACTGATTCCTAATGCCCCGTTACGCGCTAAGAGTGATGTATGACGGTACCGCCTTCAGCGGATCGCAGATACAGGGCACGCAGCCTACCGTGCAGCTTGCGCTGAACTGCGCCCTCGCCACGCTTCTCCGCCATCCTATAGAAACCTTCGGCGCCAGCCGCACAGATGAGGGCGTACATGCGCTGGGCAACGTGTATCATTTTGACATGGACGCGGCATTGAGCACCGACGATGTCTATCGGCTCAACGCCATCCTGCCCAACGCTGTGTCTGTCACCGGGCTTTTTAGTGTTGCGCCCGATTTCAATGCCCGCTTCGCGGCTACTTCGCGCCGCTACCGCTACCGGATTTACAGGAAGAAGAATCCGTTTCTTTTTCATCGCGCGCTGCACTATCCTTACCGCATTGAGCGCAGCGTGCTGGATGAAACGGCGGCGGTGCTGATGGAATACACGGACTTTGAAGCCTTCTCCAAGCGCGGCGCTCAGGTGAAAACGTACAGATGCGCAATACTCCAATCATTCTGGGAGCAGCAGGGCGAGGAGCTGCACTATGTGGTAGAAGCCAACCGTTTTCTGCGCGGTATGGTGCGGGGACTTGTGGGCACGCAGCTTCGTGCGGGGCGTGGGAAGTATGATGTGGCGGGCTTCCGCAAAATCATTGAGTCAAAGGATTGCAGGGAGGCAGATTTCTCGCCGAAGGGCTGGGGGCTTTATTTGGAGGAAGTCATTTACCCAACTGACCTGCTCATTCCCTTGTCTTAGCAGCAAAGCCTTCCGCTTCCATGCTCAATCGTATGAAACACGCGCGCTCCCTCGCTATCATTGCGCTCTTTGCACTGGCCTCCTGCAAAAAAGACGGTGACACGCAAAGCAGCGGCCCTCTGCAATCACTCTACCGTACCTATAAGGATGGCCAGATTGAGGAGTGCATGCTGGATGGCAAGCCGGTCTATTGCGCGGTGCGGAATGCCTGCGACGCGGGCTCCGCTATCTACGACAGCAAGGGTAAGCAGATAGGCAGCTGCAACTATGCCTGGGGCGCCGTAGATGCGGTGTGCAGCCGCCTTCAATCCTGCGAGGTGGTTTACTGCGGCAAGGCAGCATATCGGGCCAGCCTTTTGTGGATAAGTACGGACTCAGCAAATAACAACCGGACAGCACCCTGATTATCTTGCCTGAAAATAACACGCTTATGAAATCTGCATTACTCACATCACTGCTGGCAGTCTGCTGCGGCTTCACTGCTCTTGCCGGGCCCAACATCCAGATCACGCCGGCTACGCTCAACAACTTTTACTACCTCTCCGGCGCAGGCCCTGCCACAGCGCAGAAAGTGGTGCTGGAAAGCAAGATTATGGCTACCACTACCGGTACCGTCACGGTTACTGGCACCACTAATTACGAGGTGTCGCTGAACAATACTACGTTCAGCAGCACTGTGTCTATTCCTTATACGGGCGATACGCTGGCGCCTACCAATCTTTTTGTACGCCTGAAGAGCGGCCTTGCAAACGGCAGCTATGTGAATGAAAGCATAGCCATTACCGCTACGGGCATCAGCACGGCCGTCAGCGCCAGCGGGCTTGTGACGGCGGCCTGTACAGTGACAACAGGAGCCACCACATCCAGCTCCGCTGCCTTTACATGGAATGCGACCGGCGCGGCGAGCTACGAAATTGTCGTGGACCAGGTTGCCGCTGCGCCCGGAGGCGCAGGCACAGCTACGGTGAATGGGCCATCATACACGCATACCGGACTGAGCCCAAATACGTCTTACTATTTTCATGTGCGCGGCATATCCACTTCCGCCAGGGCTTACAGCGCCTGGACAACAAAGGCCTTCAGCACCAAGAGCACCGGCGTGGCATCTTTACCAAGCGCTCTTCTAAGCCTGTCTATCTCGCCAAACCCGAGCGGCGGGACTATTGTGCTGAAAGGACAAAATGGCGCCGCTGCGGGCGCGATTCGCATCTCGGTAGTCAATGCAGCCGGACAGCTGGTCTATACCTAGGACCTGATGTTGCAGCATGGCGATTTTCAGGAGCCGCTGGCGCTGGACTTCCTGCCGGCAGGCACCTACTTCGCGTCTGTGCAGACAGATGGCGCATGTGATGTGCTTCGGTTCTGCATTGCACGCTAGCGGGTGCGGAAAGGATTGGTAGCCTTATGCGGGGCCAACCTAATAAAAGTTTCCGCCCCCGTTTCCGTCATGCCGAACCCGTTTCGGCGTCTATCAGCCGGAGTCAAAACAAACTATGTTTCAATACTCATAGCTGAGCCCGGCGGTCAACTGAAGCTGGAACATGTTGAAGCCATAGACGGAGACGCCATTCGCCATTTGACTTCCGTTGAGGTAGTTGCCGCGAAGCGCTCCGAATAAGGCAAACCGCTTAGACAAATCGTGCGCATACCCGAGATGAGCGCCAGCCACAAAACCGCGGACATCTTTGAAGTAATAGTGTGAATCTTTAAGCGAATAGAAGTTGAAGCCATTATCTCCGCCAGAGGTAACGAAATAGCCTAGCTGCGGGCCGAGGTAAAAGTCGTGAAGATGGTAAGAGAGCGACGGTGTTGCTATGAACGCGATCTTGCCCACATGCAGGCCGGCATCACTATAGGTGCCAACCGGATTGCCGTATTGGTCGTAGACTACAATGTCGCCCGTGCGCACAAGATTGGCGGCAGCTACATCAATGCCGATGTCAAAATCTTCGCTGAAACGGTAGGAAATTGATAGCATACCAATGCCACCGGGCTTCATTTTAGAATCAGTATAAGCCGGCGGCGCCTGGCCGGGTTTTGAAATGATGGTAGCGCCGCCGCTGATTGCGACCCGCCATGTCTGCGCGTGAGTAACGGCAGGCAAAAGCAGTAAGGCCAGAATAAGCTTTTTCATAGCACGGCAAGATAGCGAGATGATTATTCGGTAAACAGCCGCGCAATAAAAAACGCCGCCGCCGCCGCCGCGCTGCCGATGAGCATCACGCGCAAAGCGCCGCCGATGGGCGAGGTGCCGGTAGCCTTGCTCTTGAAATACCCGAACAGAAAGAGGCACACCACTGTAATGCAGCAGCTAATCCGCAGTCCGTCATGCGGATGCACGGTGAAGAAGTAAGGCGTAAGTGGCACGAGCCCGCCCACGATGTAGGAGCCGCCGATGTTGAAGGCGCTGTTGCGGGCGCGGCGCGGGTCGGGCTTATCTAAGCCCAGCTCAAACTTCATCATGAAGTCCACCCACTTCTCCTTGTCGCGCGCCATTTCGTCGGCAATGATGTTTTGCGTCTCCTTGCTTAGCCCGAGGCCGGCGAAGACGTCGCGCACTTCCTGCTTTTCTATTTCCGGCTTCGTTTCTACCTCCGTCTGCTCGCGTTTCAGCTCGCTTTCGTAATGCTCTACTTCCGTACGGCCGGCAAGGTATCCGCCAAGGCCCATTGCGATAGAGCCTGCGGCAATCTCAGCAAGGCCAGCGGTGATGATGATGCCATTACTCGCAACGGCCCCGCTAAGACCTGCTGCAAGTGCAAAAGGCACGGTAAGGCCATCACTCATGCCAATCACGATGTCGCTCAGGAATGCGCGGCTCACCCGATGGCGCTCCGGATGCTCGTGGTGCAGGTGCGTGTCAATTGCCGGCAATTCCTGTTCAGAGTGTTTCATTTCCGGCTGTTGCATCCTGAAAGAAGTTCAGATAAGTTTTTGCATTTTGCATTTTGAATTTTGCATTCAAAAGCTCAGGCAAAATCTTTAAGGCTTTTGCGGATAATGTATAAAGCTTCATCAATCTGCGCGCGGGTGATGAGCAGCGGCGGCGCAAGGCGGATGATGTGGCCGTGCGTAGGCTTCCCAATCAAACCGTTGTCCCGCATAGCCAGACAAAGCTCCCAGGCCGCATCTGCATCCGGGTGCTCAATAACGATGGCATTCAGCAATCCTTTTCCGCGAACAGTGGAAATGTACTGATGGCCGATGCCGGAGAGTTCCTTGCGGAAGTACTCGCCCTGAATGGCGGCGTTCTCCGCCATGCCTTCGTCTTGAAGAACGTCCAGCGCAGCCATCGCCACCTTGCAGGCCAGCGGATTGCCGCCGTAGGTAGAGCCATGCTCGCCGGGCTTTATCAGCAGCATAATCTCATCATCCGCCAAGACAGCAGAGACGGGAAGGACGCCGCCGGAAAGGGCTTTGCCAAGAATGAGAATATCGGGATGAACATCCTCATGGTCGCAGGCCAGCATCTTACCCGTGCGGCAAAGGCCGGTCTGGATTTCATCGGCAATGAAGAGGACATTCGCTTCGCGACAGATGGCATAAGCCTTCGCGAGATAGCCTTCGTCGGGAACAATCACGCCCGCCTCGCCCTGAATAGGCTCTACCAGAAATCCGGCGACGTTCTTATCCGCTACTGCGGCTTCCAATGCCGCGGGGTCATTGTAAGGGATGGCTTCGTAGCCCGGCGTGAAGGGGCCGAAGTTTGTTTTTGAAGAAGAGTCGGTGGAAAAGGAGATGACATTGACCGTGCGGCCATGAAAATTGTCGCGGCAGACGATGATTTTGGCCTTATCCGGCTCAATCTCTTTCACCTCATAACCCCAGCGGCGGGCAAGCTTGAGGGCGGTTTCCACGGCTTCCACGCCGGTGTTCATCGGCAGCACCTTGTCGTAGCCAAAGAGACGCGTGATGTACTCCTCGTACTCGCCAAGCAGGTTGTTATAGAAGGCGCGGGAAGTGAGGGTGAGCCTACTTGCCTGTTCTACGAGCGCCTCCACGATGCGCGGATGGCAATGCCCCTGATTAATGGCGGAATAGCCGGAGAGAAAGTCAAAATAGCGGCGGCCTTCCACGTCCCAGACGTGTACGCCCTCGCCGCGGTCCAGCACTACCGGAAGCGGGTGATAATTGTGAGCGCCATACTGCTCTTCCAGCGCCAGAAAATGATGTGTAGCCTCAGATGCGGCGATTGTTGCGGGCATGGGACGAAGTTAGTATGAGCGACTAAGAAAAGTGTGATTATGGCATGTATCGCCGGCTTTGCAACGGCCATGGCCGGCGATCCGGAAGCCCTTTGCTGTCAATCTGGCAAAAGGAGCCTCACCGGAACGGCATTTGCCCTGAGGCTACATAATAAATCTTTATTTCAAGACATGCACGAACACGGTACTATATCCATCCACACAGAGAACATCTTTCCGATCATAAAGAAGTTTCTGTATTCCGACAATGAGATCTTTCTGCGCGAGCTCGTGTCCAACGCGGTAGATGCAACGCAGAAAATCAAGCGACTGGCAGCCCTCGGACAGTATAGTGGCGAAGTAGGTGAGCCCCGCGTGAAAGTTTCGGTAGATAAAGAGGCGAAGACAATTACGATCTCGGATAGCGGCCTGGGAATGACCGCAGAAGAGATTAAAAAGTACATTAATCAAATAGCTTTCTCCGGCGCCACCGAGTTTATGGAGAAGTTTAAAGAGGCAAAAGATGCCCAGGAAATTATCGGACGCTTTGGTCTGGGCTTTTATTCGGCATTTATGGTGGCCGACCGTGTGGAGATAGATACGCTGTCTTACCAGGATGGCGCGCAACCTGCTCACTGGAGCTGCGACGGCTCTACGGAGTTTGATATTGAAGACGGTAGCCGCACGGAGCGTGGCACAGACATCATTCTTCACATCAATGCGGAAAGCGAAGAGTTTTTAGAGGAAAGCCGTCTGCAGGCTATTCTGGATAAATATGCGAAGTTTTTGCCGGTGCCCATTCAGTTTGGCACCCGCACGGAGCATGAGGAAGATGGTGAGGATGAAGAGGGCAAGAAGAAGTGGAAGGAGGTAGAGATAGATAATATTATCAATACAACCACCCCAATCTGGACGCGCCAGCCCGCCGACCTGAAGGACGAAGATTATCTCGCATTCTACCGGGAACTGTACCCTATGAGTGAAGACCCCCTGTTTTGGATTCATCTGAATGTGGACTATCCATTCAACCTCACTGGCGTGCTTTACTTCCCTAAGCTGAAGCAGGATTTTGAGATGCAGCGGAACAAAATCAAGCTGTATTCCCGCCAGGTATTCATTACGGACGAGGTAAAGGACATTGTGCCGGAATTCCTGATGCTGCTGCATGGCGTAATAGATTCGCCGGACATTCCGCTGAACGTGTCGCGCTCCTTCCTGCAGGCCGATGGGGCTGTGAAGAAGATTGGCGCCTACATCACGCGTAAAGTCGCCGATAAGCTGGCTGAGCTGTTCAAGAATGACCGTTCCGGATATGAGTCAAAGTGGAGCGACATCGGACTGTTTGTGAAATACGGGATTATCTCCGAGCCGAAGTTTGCGGAGAAAGCAAAGGATTTTTTACTGCTGCAAAACGTGAAGAAAGAGTTACGCACGCCGGAAGAATATCGTGAGAAAGTAGCTCCGCTGCAAACGGATAAAGATGGAAATCTGGTTTATCTCTACACGCCCGACGCCGACAAGCAGCATGCCTACATAGCCGCCGCCGAAAAGCGTAGCTATGATGTGCTGCTGATGAACTCGCCGATAGACAGCCACTTTATATCGCACTGGGAGCAGAACCTGGAAAAGACTTCCCTGAAGCGGGTTGACGCGGATGTGATGGATAAGCTCATCCAGAAAGACGCGGCGATAGAAGCGGTGCTCAGCGATGAGGATCAGGGAAAGGTGAAGGAAATTTTTACTAAAGCCATCAGTAAGCCGGGCATGGAGGTGAGCATTGAAAGCCTGTCGCCCGATGAGCTGCCTGTCACTATCACGATGGATGAATGGATGCGTCGCATGAAAGATATGGCTGCCATGGGCGGCGGTGGCGGCATGTCATTCTACGGAGCTATGCCCGACCGGTATAAAGTAGCGGTAAATGCGAATCACCCGCTGATTTCCAAAATGGCTGCATCCGGGGATGCAACGCAGCAGGAACGTTATGCCCGCCAGGCTTTCGATCTTGCGCTGCTTGCTCAGGGTATGCTTAGCGGAGAGGCGCTTACCAGCTTCGTCTCGCGCAGCGTTGAGATGCTGTAAGGCAATCATTATTAATGAAAAGCCCCCGCGCGAGCGGGGGCTTTTTTATTTGTGGAGCTGATTTTTTGCTATGAACAGTCTTATGTCGTCCAAAGATGTTCCAACTGCGTGTACGGCAATCTCTAATTGTGTCTTGGTAATGCCCAGGTTGCGGCATAAGAGCAAAACTTCCCATGGGTCGCCCGTATCTACCTGCATCTCATCTTCCGGAGGCTCCTGATCACGCTCGTTCGTCATCTTGCTATGTATAAAAGTGTTTTCAGGATGTAACGCGGAACAAAACTATTCCACCCGAGATTATTTTTATACCGTTTTTTAACGGTGCGGCCTCCCGTTGCTGCGCAAGGCCTTAAGTAAGGTTGGCAAAGCCTTTCAGATTTTCTTTAACCGGCTTTTTTTTGTTGCAGCCCTCGCCTGCCATAAGCCAACACGCTTACTACGTTTCTAATAAAATTGGATTTCTTAAGCGTATGCTAATGAGGGCGCAAACCTTTGAATGACCTGGGCCGAAGATTATCTTCGTCTTCTAAGCTTTTCACACATGGAGCAGCACGACGATCTAAACAGTTATAATATGGCTTCAAATCTTCAGCTACACGAGATCAAGCCGGTTGACAAGGGCATGAGCTTTGGCGCCCTGCTGGAGAAATTCTATCTGAATTCGGAAGCGGCCAAGGCTGCCGGTCAACTTGCGGAAAGCGAGGAGCCCACTATAGCCAGGAGCTTTATTGACGAGAGCAAAGTCAAAAAGCAGATTCTGAACAGGTTCTGATTAATAAAAGCGCCGGACGAGTCCGGCGCTTTTATTTTAAATAAGCCCTCCCGTCGTTTACACTTCTATAGATTCTTTACGAGTTCCTGCGCAAATTCGCTCGTTTTCACCAGCGTAGCGTCATGCATCAGCTTGTAGAAGTCTATCGTTACGCGCTTGCGCATAATGGTTTCTTTCAGGGAATTAAGGATGCGTTGCGCTGCCTCGCCCCAGCCCATATACTCCAGCATCATCACGCCTGACAGGATCAGGGAAGACGGATTCATTGTGTCGGTATTGGCAAAGCGCGGCGCGGTGCCGTGCGTAGCCTCAAACACGGCATGGCCGGTCACATAATTGATATTGGCTCCCGGCGCAATGCCGATGCCCCCCACCGATGCCGCCAGGGCATCTGAGATATAATCGCCGTTCAGATTGAGTGTAGCCACCACCGAATAGTCTTGCGGAGCAAGCAGTATCTGCTGAAGGAAATTATCTGCAATCACATCGTTGACGATTATTTTGCCAAGGGCCTGAGCGCTTTTAAGCTCGCTGTTTGCAGTCTCCTCATTCTGAGCCGCCTTAGTGGCCTCCCATTGCGCCCAGGTGTACACCTTATCGCCAAACTCCCGTTCTGCCAGTTCATAGCCCCAATTCTTAAAGGAGCCTTCCGTAAACTTCATGATATTGCCCTTGTGGACAAGCGATACCGTAGGACGACGATTTTCCACGGCGTATTTAATCGCCGCGCGAACCAGGCGCTCGGAGCCTTCCTTGCTCACGGGCTTAATGCCGAACGAAGAGGTCTCCGGAAAGCGAATGCCTTCAACGCCCCATTCCTCCTGCAAAAACTTCAGCAGCTTGGCGGCCTTTTCCGTGCCTTGCTGGGCTTCAATACCTGCGTAAATGTCTTCAGTATTCTCCCGGAAGATGACCATATCCACACGCTCCGGGTGGCAAACCGGAGAGGGCACACCATGAAACCAATGCACCGGACGCAGGCAGACGTAGAGGTCAAGCTCCTGCCGCATAGCCACGTTCAGTGAGCGGATGCCGCCGCCAACCGGGGTAGTCAGCGGGCCTTTTATAGAAACAAGGTATTTGCGGGCTGTGTCAAGCGTTGCCGCAGGCAGCCATTCGCCGGTTCGATTATAGGCTTTCTCGCCGGCCAGCATTTCTATCCATTCTATTTTGCGCGTGCCCCCGTAGGTAGCCTCTACAGCAGCGTCTAATACAATGCGCGAGGCACGCCAGACGTCCGGGCCTATGCCGTCGCCTTCTATAAATGGAATAGTAGGATTGTCGGGTACGTTCAGGCGGCCATCGGCGCCCATGGTTATCTTTTGGCTCATCGGCCGCGAAGGTAAGCGCTCGCCGGAAGGCCTCCGCGCTTTAGCCGCTTAATTGCAGATGGATTCGGCTGTAGGGTTTTGAAACCCATTGTTTTGCTGCCACATGTCCGCAAAGATGTATTCGCCATCCGCGCTGCGCGGAATGCAGCCGTTGCTGCCTTTGTTCAGCAAGGCAAGGCAGAAGCTGTAAGACGCGCTCCCCCCATAACCGTAGCCACTATAGTAGGTGATGGTACCCGCATACCTGCCCGGCACAATAGCGCCCGATGCGTCGCGGCCATCCCAGCCCCTTGCCGTGTCGGTGCTTTCAAAAAGAGTGTTTCCGCTTTTGTCGGTAATGGTCATATGATAGCTGGCTAATTGCGCGCCGGAATAGATGAGCGGACGGAAGACGTCATTTTTCCCGTCGCCATTGGGCGTGAATGCCGTGGGCAGCTGCACGTAATAGCCGTACTGGTAATTGTCAGACAACCGGCAGACCGGCCGCTCGTCATTGTCGCGATTGCAGGCGGTCAACAGCAGGCTGAGCAGACAGGCAGTGAGAATGTGTTTCATATAAATGTGTGAGGAAGGACGTCTGGCAATGACTACAACGAATATATGCGCGACTAATTGCCGTAAGGTCTTGCCGTCCGGTCTGTAAGCCACAAGTGTTAAAGAAAAACTTCTAACTTATAATCAAAAGGATTCAACTTATAATACTGAAATTTTTATTTTTCAGATTAAAATTATAATTTATAAAGTTTAAGTTGCAATTTTAAAAGACAAAAGTCACAATTTCTCCGGAGTAAGTCATGACTTATTCACTGGAATATGAGGTGATATTCAGGCAGATGCGCTGCTTTGGCTTTTAAGAAAGGCCTCCCAGGTAACCAGCTGCTTCCCCTTCATCACCCTTGGGAATTTGCTCATGCCACCTTCCCGGCCTGTGTGCTTTAGGTAGCCATAGAATGTCTGGAGCGGCAGCGTTTCCACAAAAATTTCCTTCAGCGCCGATTCCCGCTCTACCGCATAGTCGTCATTAATCTCGCGCAGCGTCTCGTCTATAATGCGGCGCACTTCGGCTGCATCGGGTGTACAATCATCGCAACCAATATACCAACGGTGGGCGAAACGACCTTCGTAAGAAAAGCCGGCGACCGTGAACTCGCGAATGGCGATGCCGAGTTTACGCTGCACCGTTTCCACAGCCTTATTCATATTGTCCACGCTCAGGTGCTCGCCGCAAAGGGAGAGAAACTGCTTTGTGCGGCCTGAAATGGCAAATTCTGCTGCCACCACGTCCGTGAAGCGAATGACATCGCCGATAATGTAGCGCCAAGCGCCGGCGCAAGTGGTCAGCATTACGGCGTAGTCCACACCCGGCTCTACCTGCGCAATATTCAGCGCTACAGGATTCGGAAGCGGCTCCCCGTTTTCGTCAAAATTTTCTTCGTTAAACGGAATAAACTCAAAGAAGATTCCGGCATTCAGCACAAGGCGAATGCCTTTGTCTGGCGCCGGCTGAAAGCCAAAGGAACCTTCTGAAGCCATGTAGGTTTCCGAAAAAGCAATCGGCTTGCCGAGCAATTTCTTAAACGCTTCACGATAGGGCTCAAAGGACACGCCGCCGTGGATGTAAATGGCGAGGTTAGGCCAGACTTCGTGGATATTATCCACTTTATGAAAGGCGATGATGCGCTCCAAGACAATCTGTACCCACGCAGGCACGCCGCAAATGGTGCCGACATCCCATTCCCGCGCTTTGCGCACTATGAGCTTTATCCGTGCTTCCCACTCTTTGGTCTGCGAGATTTTCTGGCCAGGCTTGTACAGCAGCGACGACATCCAGCGGGGCATCGTCTTAGCGGAAATCCCGCTCATGTCGCCTTCGTAATAGCCGCTCTTCTCGTAAAGCGAAGTAGTGCCGCCAAGCATGAGGATGCCTTTCTCGTACGCCTTCTTCGGCACCTTGAAGTTGGAGAGGGCACACATCTGCTTCCAGGCTACCTGCTTCGTGCTCTTCATCATCTCCGTTGTTACAGGAATGTGCTTGGACGATGATTCTGAGGTGCCGGAAGAAAGGGCGAAGAACTTCACCTTACCCGGCCAGGTTACATTCTCCTCGCCTTCCAATAGGCGGTGCCACCACTGGTCGTACATCTGGTTGTACGTGTGTACGGGCACGCGTTCGCGGAAGGCCTTTACAAAATCCACCTCGTGGCTGAGGATGCCGGCAAAGTCGTATTGCTTGCCGAAGGCGGTGTATTGTCCGCGCTCTAAAAGCGCCCGCAGGGTACGGCGTTGGTAAGAGATGGCGGAGGCATTTCTATGAGAGAGCTTGTGTGAGAGCCAGAGTGAGCGGGCAACGATATTTCCGACGATTGCGGCCATGAATCTTTATATCCTTTCTGATGGTGCCTTGCGGCAAGGCGGCGGTAAAAATAACCATTCCATCCTGCCTGTAACACGTAGAGACGCGATGCATTGCGTCTCTACTATTCGTCCCATGACTAAAGTCGCGGGTTGAGGGTGTCTGGTTATTGGCTGAAGCCGTGTCATGAGCGGTCTATAAGCGGATTGGCGCAGGCGGAGGCTTTAGCCTCACATCCGACATCCTCAACCAAAGGCTTTAGCCTTGGGACAGCAAATTTCGCCCACCACTCCGTTAATCTATCCGCTCCTTCTGTCGCTGAAGGGCTTCAATGGCGCGGTCAAGGCTGTCTTTCTTCAACTCTTTTTCACGTTCCGCCGCATTTTCCGCGCGGGCAACACTTTCCTGTCTCCACGCGTCATCGTGGAATGCCCGACCGGCGCGCCGTGCTTCTTCTCCGGCCTCCCGGATTTGGCGACGGGCGTCTTCCAACTCGTGGCGCACGCCGCTTCTGTCATAGTAATCTTCATCATCGTTGCTGTCAGGGCGGCCTTCCGGGTGCAGCGGGTCAAGGAGCTTGCCGTTAGGCTGCATTACATAGTCCAAGTCCGCGTCCCAGTCATCGCCGTCCCACCGCTCGTCAATATCCCAATGCGCATAGCGATTGCGACCGTGGCTGCGGTAATGCCGGCGCATGACGCGGTTTGCGGAAAGCTTGTCTTCCACGCTTTCATTAAACCGAATCTTTTTGAATACCGGCACCTGCACTTCCACCTCCACGTTCTGTCCGCGGTACCCCTGCGCCTTTGTAACCGTAAAACCATTGTCTAAAGAAAGCAGGCTGTCGCCGGTGCTGCGCACGGAATAAGTAATGCCGCCCGCGCGTGACTTCGCCTCTGCTGCATTGCGCCCGCCGCTGTAGCGCCGGATATAGACGTGATAAAGCGAATCCGGACTTGGCTTTGTAGAAACGCCAACCGCCGCGCTGCGCATGACATTGCCCTGCACATCCCAGCCGTGAATGTCGCCGTGCAGCCAGGCAACGGAATTGCTATATTCAATGCCGTCTCCGGGCACGTCCAGCACGAGCTTTCCGCCTGTGGGCTGCATGATGGCCACTTCTTCGCGCAGCTCTTCGTTGCGTGAAAACTCGCGCGTCAGGTGAGCAATGAGGAATGTAGCGCAGACGATGCCGGCAACAAGCAACAATGTGAAGCCCATTGTAAAGTAGCGACCACCGCCCCGGATGCGCAGAGCGCGGCGGGTGATAAAGGTCACAATCGCAACCAGCGGTACGCCGAGGCAGAGGATGACCGTTGCCCAGCCGAGGCCTTGCATCCCTTTATCCTGAATGATAAAGCCGTTTACCAAGCCGGAAAAGCCGCCGAAAGAATAGCCAATCAGCGCCATGAATAGCGAGAAGGCGATTATTGCTCCGATGAAGAAGAAAAAGGCTTTGAAAATGGTGGCAATGATGTGCCCGCCGCGTGAAGCGATGGTGCGCGTTGCGCCGGCAGCTTCGCGGCCAAATTCACGGCCACGGGAATTATAGAATTGCGTCGCCGACTGCGAAACTTCGGTGCCCCATTCCTTGACACGCCCTTTGACGTCGCCGAGGTTAGCCGCTACGTTTTGGCGAATGGTATTTAAGTCCACTTTCTCGCCGCGCATCTCCATCTTCTCAAACTGCGTTTTCGCCAGCGGCAACACTACCCACAGCACAATATAGATAAGCGCAAAAGTGCCGGTGAAGGAGCCGAAGAACAGCGAAGAGTGCCATTCCCAAATGCCGCTGGAAATGGCGCTCAGCGCGAATGGAGCGAAGAAGCCCAGGCGGAAGACCCAAGCTTCTTTGTCAAAATAAGTGGCAAGGCCGGAAGCAACGCCGCCAATCCACTTGTCATCTTCACTGCGGAACAGGCGGCGACCGCGGAAGCCTTCAAAAGGCCGCGCCGGTACGAAAATCCAGAGCACGATATACAGCAGCACACCCGTGCCCCAGCCGCCCAGCGCCAGGATGGCAAACACAACGCGGATGAGCGCCGGGTCAACATTCAGATAAGATGCGAGGCCGGAGCACACACCGCCCGCAATCTTATCATTCTCGTCGCGGTAAAAACGCTTGCTGCCTTTAGTAGCGCGAGCTGCGGTATAAGCGGCGCCTGCATACGCGGAAATCCCTTCCTCGGCAGCAAAATCCTCTACGCGGCCCATGCCGCCGACGATTTCCTGCACGTCGGCCTCGGTGATGGCCGTGGCGCCGCGCTTGATTTTTTCTTCCAGCAGTTCCGCTATGCGGCTTTCTATATCATTAATGATTTCGTCGCGGCCTTCCTCTGCGGCGAAGTAGCGGTGCAGGCTTTCCAGGTAAGCCTTGAGACTCGTATAAGCAGCATCTTCAATAGCGATGACGCGGCCGGCGAGGTTGATGTTTATAATCTTTTCCATATGGTGGAACCCCCGGCCCCCTAAAGGGGGTGTTCACGGAAGGATTTGGTTTTTTAGTGTTTGGCGGATGAGTGATTGATGATGGATGCTTGCGTATGCTACTGTCACCCCCTTTATGGGGCCGGGGGGCTTGTGAGTTGGTTGACGGCGTGGGAGAGCTCCTTCCAGGTGGCCTGCAATTCTTTGTAGAATGCCTCGCCGGATTCCGTGAGCGAGAAATATTTCCTCGGCGGGCCGCTGCTGCTTTCTACCCAGCGGTAGGAGAGCATCCCGGCGTTTTTCAGCCGGGTGAGGAGCGGGTAGAGCGTCCCTTCCAGGATGGAGAGGTTCGCTGCCCGCATTTGCGCAACGATGTCCGATGGATAAGCCTCGCCCTGCCGGATGACCGACAGGATGCAGAACTCGTGGATGCCCTTGCGCATCTGCGATTGTGTGTTGTCTATGTTCATAAGGGCTATGTTTAGAACTTGATGAGACAAAGATATAGCCATCGTGTGGTACTATGCAATCTAAAGTACCGGCTTTCGTGATTTTTTTATCAGGGTTTTGTTCGCTGTCGGGCTGCCGTTGCGTCGCACATTTCAGGGATCGTTAGTCTGTCTGGCTTTTCACGTATGCTAAGTGAAAAGCCCAATCCAGCTATCACTGCGGGCCTGACCCGCAATCCGCTGGGATGTTGTTGCTCTGCTCAATAGAATTCCTATTGCCTTGATTGGCCAGATTGAGGGTCAGGCCCGCGATGACGGGAATTATCAGGCGTCGGTCCATGATTTGGCATCAGCACTCATACCATCCCGCGATGCGCTTTACTTTGCAGCTACAAAACCAAGAATTACCAATGCAGCGCGATACCGAAATATTTGACCTCATCCACGAAGAGCTACACCGCCAGCGCCGCGGCCTGGAGCTGATTGCCTCCGAGAATTTCACCTCCCTCTCCGTGATGCAGGCGATGGGTAACGTGATGACGAACAAATACGCAGAAGGCTATCCCGGCAAGCGCTACTATGGCGGCTGCGAGGTGGTGGATAAGAGCGAGCAGCTTGCCATTGACCGTGCGAAAAAAATCTTTAACGTCGCTTACGCGAATGTGCAGCCCCACAGCGGCGCGCAGGCCAATGCAGCCGTAATGCTGGCCTGCCTGCAGCCCGGCGATACCATCCTCGGCCTTGACCTCAGCATGGGCGGCCACCTGACGCACGGCTCGCCGGTCAATTTTTCTGGAAAGCTTTACCGGCCGGTTTTCTACGGCGTGAAGCAGGAGGACGGCCGTGTGGATTACGATGCGCTGGAAGCGCAGGCAATGGAGCATAAGCCGAAGATGATTATATGCGGCGCAAGCGCCTACAGCCGTGATTGGGATTACGCGCGCATCCGCGCAGCGGCGGATAAGGTAGGCGCGCTGGTGCTTTGCGATATGGCGCACCCGGCGGGGCTGATTGCCAAAGGGCTGCTAAATCCCCCGTTTGAGCACTGCCACATCGTTAGCAGCACCACGCATAAGACGCTCCGTGGCCCGCGTGGCGGCATCATCCTCATGAAGGAAGATTTTGAAAATCCCTGGGGACTGAAAGGCCCGAAAGGCGATGTGCGGATGATGAGCGCGCTGCTGGATTTAGCGGTATTCCCCGGCACGCAGGGCGGCCCGCTGGAGCATGTAATTGCGGCAAAGGCCGTTGCGTTTCATGAAATCCTGCAAGATGAGTTTCTGATGTACGGGAAGCAAATCATCTCCAATGCGCAAGCGCTGGGCGCGGCATTTCTGGAGAAAGGCTACAACATCGTTAGCGGCGGCACAGACAACCACCTGCTGCTGATTGACCTTCGGAACAAAGGCATTTCCGGCAAGAAGGCGGAGAACACGCTTGTGAAGGCGGACATCACCATTAATAAGAACATGGTGCCGTTTGATGACAAGTCGCCGTTCATCACCTCCGGCATCCGCGTAGGCGTACCTGCCATTACCACGCGCGGCATGAAGGAAGGCGAGATGGCGCAGGTCGCCGCATGGATAGACCGCGTGCTGATGGCGCCGGACGACGAGAGCGTGATTGCAACGGTGCGCGGAGAAATCAATGAGGCGATGGGCGAGTTCCCGCTGTATCCTGAGTGGTAGGAACCGGTCTGACCGAAGCAAAGCGAGGTCTGACAGGTTCCGCCACCGCTGGTAGAACCTGGCTGAAGGCGCAAGCTGTTAAAGTATCCAAGAGCCATGCAGGGCGGAGGGTATGCCTCCACCCTGCACTATTTTTGCAGCAGCCGAGTTTACATGATGATGCCCATTCCCAAACGCGCTTTCCAGAAGATTTTACTGCCACTCTTCGCCGTACTGTTGGCAATGCCTGCCATTGCCGAAAAGAAAAAAAAGGAGCAGCCCAAGCCGAAGACCATCTATGAAACAGACACGCTCAAAGCGCCTATCCCGCGCAACCGCCAGATGTTTCACGACAAGTTCGCGCGCGCCCTGCGCGGCGCAGACGCATCGGACGGGAAAGTGGACGGCTACATCTGGTATGGCGAGGACACGGCTGCATCTGCAGTAATCACACAGGCGCTCCTGCACAACGCACGGCATCTGGATACGATGATTGAGAACTTGCCTTTCACGGATAAGCAGGAAGAGCAGCAGACGAAAATCCGCTACCTGAATGCCGTCACCAACATGGTGAACCGATACGGTACCGACCCGAAGTGGGATGCATACTTCTATCGCAGGGCCGTCAATAATATGCGCGACCTCATCATTGCGCGGCATGAAAAGCGACTGGACAAGTTTGTCAATGACAATACGAATGCCTACACAATGTTCAACATGGAAATGCTGGAAGGCTATCCCGAACTGCGTGCGCATGTCTTCCGTGAAATCGGGAAGCAGGAGCCGCTAATGATGATTCGGCGGCTGTCGGAGTTTGCCAACGAGCCTTTTGCCTGCGACGTGATTGCCGCCGCCGCACGGAAATCGCCCAACGAAGTTTACAAGTACGCTTCCAGCACCAACCTGACGCTTAGTGGCGCGGTTCGCCGCTGCAAAGACCCGTTGGTGCAGGCCATTGTCCGCATTTCCACCGAGAGCAAAAGCCCGTTGAAGGCAATGTCCTTTATCTCCGACATCTATCAGAGCCGCCTGACGATTGCCGAGGTGGACAAGATTACCGCCGATGAAAATCTGTTCTTCAAAAACCTTGTCCGGCTGAAGCTGCAAGGCGATACACTTGGCGGCACTACTTATAGCGATGAGCTGGCTTACCGCGCTAACCGCATCTATGTGACGCGCATGAACGAGCTGCATGAAGCCCAAGACCCGGTTCGCTTTAAGGTCATTGAAGGCCTGACGCCGGAGGAGCTGTACTTCGTGATGGTGTACGGGCAAGACCAGATTTATACGTCGTCTTTCATAGGCACCTTCAACCGCATGATGGAGCGGCTGAAGCCAGCAACTGGTGATGAGCTGTTTGACAAGGTGCATTACGAGCACTTCCGCACCTTCATCCGCATGTGCGCGGGCTACAGCAAGCTTGACCAGTTTCTTGCTACTATGAAGCCGGACGAAAAGACGGCCGTGATGAAGGATTTTGTTACCGGCTTGGAAGGCGGTAAGTCGGACGAGCTGGAAGATGCGGTGGACGTAGCCGATGCGTTCGGCTCTATTACGGATACTGCGCTGGCGGAATTTCTGCGGCAGGAAATTGTAGCCAACTATACCCGCGTTTCCGACGCGCGGAATATGAAAGGTACCATCGTTTATGGCTTGCTGGCAACGCTTACGAAGGGCAGTAATTCTGCTGAGCTTTCGCAGACACTACACCTGCCTCCGATTAATGTGATGCCGAATAAGAATTTGCTCAACGATAGCGGTATTCTTTATGAACAATTCTTCTTTTACGGGGATGAAGATGGGCGCAATTCGTTTGCGTCGTTCATGGGCAATTTTAAGGAGGCTGCAAAATGGAAGATGGAAAAAGGCGAACAATGGGTGAAGATTAAATCCATCGCCGGAAAACCTGTTGTTGTCTTTGCCAACCTGCCGCTGGACTATGAAAGCGGCAAGGACGATGAGGCTCAGAAGGCACTGGAAAAGTCGCTCGTCGCTGACGGCATTCACCCGACTGTGTTGGTACATCGCGGCCACAGCTACCACCTTACTTCCACCATTGACTATATGGAGAAGAGCAATCACATTATTATCCTTGGCTCCTGCGGCGGTTATCATAACCTCGGTAAGGTGCTGGACCATTCACCGGACGCGCACCTCATTTCTACGAAGCAGACCGGCACGATGCTCATTAACGACGCTATCGTCAAGAAGTTGAATGACCACCTTGTGGCAGGCGACGATGTGGATTGGATTGCACTATGGGGCGAGCTTGGTGCTCAATTCAAAGGCAAGGGCAAAGACGAGGAGACTTTCAAGGAATATGTACCGCCATACCGCAATCTCGGTGCGATTTTCATCAAGGCTTACCGCCGGATGTTTAATGAGCAGGATGCGGGGTAGAGCGTGTTGAATGGTGAGTATGACTATTTAGACTGCTCGCAGCGACTTTGTCATTCCCGAAGGGAATCTTTACTCGCAGCACCTTTAAGTCCCTGCGGGAATGACAAAAAGTTGCTTTGAACTTTTTTAGCTTACGGTACATCATACAACTTCCAATTACTCATTATGCCCCATATCCACCTCAAAGACACAGATACCCGCGCACCGAAAGACTGGGACAAGGAAGAGACGAAAGAAAAGATGACCGGCATCCTGGAAGATTTAGATGAGCTGCAGAACCTGCTGTATGCTGAGTCTAAACATTCCATCCTTATTGTTATACAGGGCATGGATGCAAGCGGTAAAGACGGCCTCACGCGCAACGTATTTGGACATATGAATCCGCAAGGCGTTACCGTCAAGTCGTTTAAAGCGCCTACTGCCGAAGAGTTGTCGCACGATTTCCTCTGGCGCGTCCATCAGCATGCACCGGCAAAGGGAATGATTCAGATTTTCAACCGCTCGCATTATGAGGATGTGCTGGTTACGCGCGTGCACGGCTGGACGGACGATGAACTGGCTAAGGCGCGCATGAAGGCCATCAATGATTTTGAGCGCCTGCTTACCGAGCATAACAATACGCAGGTGCTCAAGTTCTACCTCCATATTTCGCCCGAGCGCCAGCAGGAACGGCTACAAGAGCGCATCCACAACCCGACTAAGATGTGGAAGTATAACGAAGCTGACTTTGCCGAGGCAAAAAACTGGGACAGGTACCGGAAGTATTACCAAGAGGTCTTTGAACATTGCAATGAAGTGCCGTGGCACATCATCCCTGCCGACCAGAACTGGTACAAAGAATACCTCGTGGCACATAAGCTGCGGGAAGTGCTGCGCGGCCTGGACATGCAGTTTCCAGGCCTCAAGATTCCGAAGGAAGGTGTAAAGTGATGCGCCGGAAGATTAGGATAGCATTTTCCACAACGTCGCTTGTCTGCGGCAATGCGGTTGCGAAGTTTTTTACCTCAAAACCGGTTTCATTTACCGCCTCATGTTGAAGGTTCTGCGCGCTTTGTTGCCAGCCGGCTGCACAATATGCCATAGCGAAACCGGCCAGGAAAAAGTTCAGGTCAGATGGCACATTTTTTTTGCCATAAGACCGCCTGCAAACAACAAGGCAGGGAAGCAAAAACCTTTTTTCACCAGCAAAAACCAAAGAATTATGGAACAGCAATCAGGCCGTCAAGACCAATCCCAAGACATGGGCCGCAGCGGACAGCAAGGCAGCCAGCAGCAGCAAACCGGCAGCCAGCAACAATCTCAGCAAGGCCGCAGCGGCCAGCAGGAAGACATGGAACAGGAAGTAAGCAGCCAGCGCCAGGGCAGTCAGCGCGACTCTGACATGGACGACGACCAGAACCTTGACGAGTCCCGCGACTCTTACCGCAACTCCACCGGCGAAGACGCCGGCTCCTCTATGGGCCAGGGCCGTCAGGGCGATAGCAGCGCCGGCTCACAAAGCAGTCGGTAGGCACGGGCAGCAAAAAATCTTCTTTTACCGGCCCATCGTGGCATGAAGCTTTTAGGAAAGGGGAATAAGATTTTAAGTTGTGTGTGTGATTAATGGAAAAGGGTGCGCCTTCGTGGCGCGCCCTTTCTATTTGACCACGATTTTCAGGATTAAAGGATTTCGCCAGGATTTTATTTCCACGTAGCTACCGCTGCGCGTGTCCGCAATAGGTGGCGGGGCGATTATGCCTTCTTCGTAACCCGGTTCAGCAGGCTTAGGCCGAAGCCGAGCACCATCGTGATTACGCCCAGCCACAGGACGTTGATGTAAGGGAATAGCAACGCCTTCAGCACGATATACTCATCTTGCGCATCGCGCTGCTTTGTTTCAATTACCGCTGCGTTTTCCTGCGGGAGGATGTTGGTGAAGCGCGCCTTCAAGCCGAGGCTTTGCAGCGAATCTTCTACGCCTGTAATTTCATTGCCGCGGATGATAAACAGCGGCTGCAGCTCTTCCGGCTTTGCCGCCATCGTGTGTACGCTCAGGCGCGCGCCTACCACCATATCGCCCTGCCTGGGGGCAAAACCTGCGCGCTGCACATCGCGGTTAAAGCCTTCAAAGCGCACAAAACCGTTGGCGAAGTAGAGCGTGTCGCCCGTGCGCATTGTATCGGTGTGGTAAGCGCCTTTGTCCTTCGCCTTATAGATGCTGTTGACGTAAGTAAAAATGTCTTTATTCCAATAGTGGCGTGTGCTGGGGTTGGAGCTTAGCCCTTCCTGCCCTTTGGGATTGACAAAAGCATCCGGGTAGAGCATGAAGCTTTCCTCCGACTTATTTGTCGTTGGATTCAGGCGCTCAAAGCGCACTTTGAAATAGGTTTTTGGGTCGGTCGGTTCGGTGGAGGTGGAATCACCGAAGTAGGTAGCGAAATAATTCCCCATTGCCACATGGCTGCCGCGAAAGAGGATTACGTTTTCCTGGCTTTCCTTAATATTCTCTGCGGCAGTTTTCTTGCCTAAATCAATAGCTGCTCCGGTTGTATTCAGCGAAATCACTTCCTTCCCATAAGAAGACAAGAGGATGCCCATCAGTATCATGGCAAAGCCGAAATGTGTCAGCGCCGCACCGCGCTTTTTAAAAGAGCCGCCCTGCACGCCGAAGGCGTAATAGACATTGCTAACCAGGCCGAACGATGCAGCGAACAGCAGCAGAATGTATTGCGGTGGCTTAATGCTTTGCGCAATGGCAATCACGACCGTCAGCGCTATAGCAATGCCGGCAATTATCAGCAGCCGCTTCCAAACCGCCTTCATATCACTCTTCTTGAATTTCAGGAAAAGCACTACTGCCGACAGTAGTCCAACCATCACGCCTACCCAAACCTGAATGCTATTATAGTGCGCCACCGGCTCCGTAATCGCCGGATGCTTGCCGGTCATCTTCTCAACCAAGGGGCCCCAAATGGGCGTGCTCGTAGCCAGAATAATATGCCCGGCGGAAATGAGCAGCACAAACGAGCCAATCGCCATCCAGAACTCGCGGGAAGAAGCCGCTTCCTCACCCGCGACGCGCGGCAGGCTCTTCCAGCGCTTTATCAGCAACGCGGCTGTCAGGATAAGCAGCAGTCCAAGCACCACCAACAGGTGCCAGTACAGTGATTTTCCCTCGCCGGT
Source organism: Chitinophagaceae bacterium (assembly GCA_965246765.1). Taxonomy (GTDB): domain Bacteria; phylum Bacteroidota; class Bacteroidia; order Chitinophagales; family Chitinophagaceae; genus UBA1952. The sequence goes on along the minus strand of CBDFFJ010000002.1, from coordinate 447,784 downwards.
GAAGGCGTGGACAGATGTATCGCCGAGCACACCTGTACGCGTGAGGAAAGTGGAATACCAGACCAGCCCATAAGCCGCGCCGTAGAAAAGGAGCGTGGTACCCAGCGCACGTCCGGTAGCACGGAAAATGATAAGCGTGTGCAGCGCAGCCACCAGCATAAGCCAGGGCACTAACGAGGCATTCTCCACCGGATCCCAGGCCCAGTAGCCGCCGAAGTTGAGGGATTCATACGCCCAGGCGCCGCCCATCATAATGCCGAGTCCCAGCACGCCGCCGGCAAAAAGACTCCATACCGTCGTTGGCTTGATGAAGTCTTTGTATTCGCCTTTCCAGAGCGCGGCAATGATGAATGAGAATGGAATAAGCGTGGACGCAAAGCCAAGAAAAAGAACAGGCGGGTGAATGACCATCCAGTAATTCTGAAGCAGCACATTCAGACCATTGCCGTCGTGGATAAAATTGGTGAGATAGTTCGGGTCTTGGAAAATAGGCGCGCCCTGCATAGCGTGGCGCAAGAGGATGAAGGGTGTGCTGCCGACTTTGACTTCTGGTGAAAAATAGAAGCCCAGTAACATGCTCGTCAGGCAGACTTGCACAAGCGCAATGATGCACATAGCGCGGCTTTCCAGCCCTTTTGCGGTTCCCATTACAATCAGCCCGAGGATACTGTGCCAAAATGCCCAGAGCATAAATGAGCCTTCCTGCCCTTCCCAAAAGCACGACAAGAGGTACTTCATCGGCAGGGCATTGTTGGAATGCTGCCAGGCGTAGTGATATTCAAAAAGGTGGTGCGTGATGATGTAATACAACGCCGAGAAAATCCCGATAATAGCGACAGTATGAATCACAAAAGCATTACGCGCAATGCGCAGCCACGAAAGGCTGTGATTTTCATCCAAAGCCTCCGTCTGTGCCGCACGGAAGTAGCAGAAAGCTGAAAACAGAGACGCTACAAACGACAGGATGATAAAAAGATGCCCGAGCTGGCCGGGCAGAAGGTGTTCACCAAGAAACATTTTTGAACCTCAGATTAAACGGATTAGGACAGATTACCCTGTCAGTTAAATCAGTTCTTGATAAATTCATCAGGGTAATCTGAGGTTCAGAATCAACTGCCAACAGCCACTTGGTCTTTCTTGTATTTACTCGGACACTTCATCTGAATCCGGCTGCAATGAAACGTCTCGCCGTCCATAGCGCCAGTCATCACGATTTGCTCACTTTTTTCAATATCCGTAGGGCGGGAGCCGTTAAAAACTACCTGCCGGACATTGCCGCCTTTGTCTTTTACATAAAAGAAGAAGTGGTTCGGGTCTTTGACCGGGTCGTACGCCATCGGCTTGCTCTTTTCCAGAAAACCAATTACCGAATACTGCTTTCCCGGCTTTTGAGCCGCTGAAGCAAAGGTTTCGTAGGTACTGAAATCAAGAAACATAGCGGAGACGACCGAAATGGCCGCCGCCACAAGGATAAGGGCCAGAATGTGCGACTTTTTCATACTGCGCGGATGCTGGCCCAAAGGTAAGCCATCGCGGTGGCCGACAGCCCGCAACATTGCTAACGCCGTTTAAATAAATCCTTCAATGCGCCCTGCGCCTTGTCTTTGATGTCATTGCTTGTTTTCTGCAGGTTGTTGCCGGTGCTGTCTTTATTACCGGACAGCACATTCTTGAGCGCGTCTTTACCGGCGTTGATGGCGGTTTGCTTTATCGCCTTCACGGTGTCTTTGACGGCAGACTTTGCGCTGTCAATGCGCGCTTTTGCCGCCGCCTCCACTTGCGTTTTCAAATCCTTCATGGCATTCCCGGCAACTTCTTTCAGATTTACGGAAACGGTCGGCTTGGTAACCGCGCCGCCCAGCTTTACAGCGAAGTTGACTACTTCGGCCACCTTTAGGGGAAGGCCTTTTGCTGCAGCCTGCGCGGATAAATTATTGATAAGCTGATTGCCGCCGGAGCCCACGAGCGCACGCGGCACGGCGAGGTTCAGCGCGTAGTCAATCGTCTGGTCAATGCCGTGGCTGCCGCCGACTTCCATATCTATAGGCCCGGCTTTTAGCTTGAACGGGTCAATGAGAACGCGGCCATTATCCAGCTTAAACCAGGTCTTAATGTCGCGCAGCGAAAGATTTTGAAGCTGGCTGATGTTGAGCTTTGAAGCGAGCTGGTCAACCGGGGCAAACTTGCTGAGAATCCCTTCTATTAGCAAGAGACTGCCAGCGCCGGAAAGCGTGTTGATTTGCGGACGCATATCACCGCCGAGCTTGCCTTTGAGCGTCAGGTCGGTCGTTATCTTGCCGGAGAGGTATTTGCCGATGGGCATCAGCTTTTGGGCGGTAATGAAGGTGTTGAAAGTCTGCTGGATGTCCAGCCCAATGAGCTTATAGGCAAGCTGGATGTCCGGATTCTTCTTGTCGGCCTTCGTGCTGTAATAGCCGTCAATCTGCATCTTGCCTTCCAGGCCGTTGCCGGTTACGCCTTGCAGGAACGCGGTCTCGTCCTTCAAGCCAACAGTTCCCTTCACGCCGTTGAGCACAAGATTGTCATAGACAATCTGGCCTATCTGTGTGTTGAGCGTGATACCGAGATTGGAGGGTACAATGAAAGGCGCTGAGCTTGCGGCGGTTGTCTTTGCGACGCTTGCATCGGTGGCCTTGTCGGGCTTGGTGCCCATGAAATTGTTCACGTCCACTTTATCCGCTGCGATGTTTAGCGTACCGTCCAATGGCTCGTTGTGCAGGTAATAGCCGAGCAGATTGTTGATAGAGCCGCTGCCGGTGATATTACTGCCCAGATAGTTTGCGGCAAGGTTAGAGACGGTTACATTCTTTGGATTAAACGCAAGCAGCAGGCTGGCAATGCGCACGCCTTGCGGGTATGCTTTGGACGCATACTCCATGTTGGCTACGCCGATGGTGCCGCGTGCGTCAAGTGCCTCGTACTGGCCTTTCTGCGCAGCGGCAATCGCACCTTTTACCGCCACATCTGCGTTGATAAGGCCAGTCAGCTTTGTGCCCGCTTCCAGCTTGGTGAATTGCTGCACCTGCGCCAAATCCAGCCGCCCTTTCGCGCCTGCATCTACCCACGGGCTGGAGACCGGCGTCTTGAACAGCAGGTGAAAATCAAAAGGCTCACTCCCGAAGACAAGGTGGCCTTGCGGCACATTCACCACCGTGTGGTCGGGCACGCCGTCGGGATTGCTGGCCTTCATCTTAATGTTGATGCCGGTGACGGCTCGCGGCAGTGACGGATATTTAAAGGAAGCATTGTCCACCTGAAGATTGACCTCGTAAGCAGGCATCTGCTGCGCGTTGTAAGTGCCTTTCACGAAGCCATTGAAAGAGGCCTTACCGCTTGTCTGGATTTTCTTGAAATCGGCGGAGTACATACCGGGCACAAGCGAGAGGATGTCTTTGAAATCGTTGGATGGCGTGTTGAATTGCACATCCACAATCGTGTCGGTTGTGTCCGGCAGTTGGATGAAGCCTTTCACTTCCATCTTCATCCCGTTCAGCGCTACGCCATCGCTGCTGAAGCTGTATTTGCTCGTCTTGTTGTCAATGCCGATGCCGGTGTTCAGCGAAAACTTCGCCCGGTTCAGGTAAGCGATATTGCCGTAGGCGAAGCTCAGCGCTTCAACGCTCGTCTTCGTCGCCAGCGTGAAGAGGTCGTTTGTGAAATCGCCGGAGCCGGAGTGGTTCAGGCCTTCCAGCTCGGCGCGCATCTTGCCCATGTCGTCGTTGTACAGGATGTAGCCGTCCTCAATGCCATACTGCTTCAGACTGAGGTGGAGCGGCTTAGTCTGCGTCAGCTCCGCTTTGACGACCGTGTCGGGAATGGTGATGTTCCAGTTAGCCGCGCCGTCGGCATGCACCAGCCCGTGGATGCGCGGGCGGACGATGTTGATGCGGCGGATGTCGTATTCGCCCCTGATGGCCTTCATCAGGTTGAGCGATATGTCCATCGTGCTTGCCGAGAGCAGCGTGTCGCCGGCAAAGGGTTCCTTATTGACAATGGAAAGCCCTTCCAGGCCCACCGATAGCTCGGGGAAATGCCGGAAGATGGAGATAGACACATCCTTAAAATCTGCCGTTGCGTTCAGGTGCTTATTCATCTGCCGCTTTGCTTCCGCCAACAGCTTGTCGTGGAAGGCGTAGGGGATAATGACCGCCGCGGCCAGCAGCAGAAGTAGGAGGATGCCCAGCCCGGCAAGGCTGCGCTTTAAGATTTTATTCATGGGTGTGTGCGTGTGGGGAAAGGCTTTCTGGGGTCAAATATCGCGGGAATGCCTCTCTCATGCTTTTACTCGCAGCGACTTTATCATCCTGAAACGAGTTCAGGACAGGTTTCTGAAAGAATCTATTCTCTTGCAGCGATAGGCTGCTCGCTCAAACTTTGTCATTCCCGAAGGGGGCCTTACAGATGCTTTAGAATACAATGCTGCGAGCAAAGATTCCCTGCGGGAATGACAAAAGCCGCTGAAGAATGAGTAGCATCTTGGGTGGTGATTCGGCTACGCTCAGCGGCAGGGTGGTGGTTAGCGCGGCCCGTTATAAATGCTGCTTCCAGCGATAGTAGTGGATTGTGCCATAGTCACGGTCAGATAATATCAACGAGTCATTATCCAATGATATTGGCCCTGCAAACATGATATCTGGATATTTAATTACTATAGAATCTCCACTTAGTAGATAACGATAGGCTTGCATATCGCTCGTATAAAAAATAGAGTCGGCACTAATGCTGATTGCGGCCATTTCTGCATCATGATTATTAAAAGTCCACGCGCCGATTATTTTCGCTTTATTAATTTTTGAAGGAGCCGAGGTTTCCGGCAGTGAATCGGAAAACGTATTGTTCACTTGATTTAAATCCTTAGAATTATCGCAACCCGACAAGAAGTAGTAGAAGATAAGCAGTAATATAATGCGTATTTGACTTTGAATATTCATTTGTAAAGCGAATATACATCCCACGCGAAAAGCCTGACAGACTGATGAACTCCGAAACGTGCGACGCAACAGAAGCTTAATAGCCCGCTAAAGCCGGCAAACAAAAAATTCCGCACCCTACCTTCGCCCCCGTCTAAAATCCTTGTGTTGTTATGGCGGATGCATTGTCCATGTTTGACCCGAATTCGGTAGGCCTGAAGACCAATAACATCTTCGGACTCCCCTTTAATGAAGAGCAGGCGAAGGTGGTGCTCCTGCCCGTGCCTTGGGAGGTGACCGTATCGTACCGGCCCGGCACTGCGCGCGGCCCGGAGCATGTCTATGAGGCATCTATGCAGATAGACCTGTACGACCCTGATGTGTGCGACGGCTGGAAGCAGGGCTTTTACATGATGCCCGTTGACCGCAACATCCGCAAGAAGAGCGACTACCTGCGGCAATGCGCTGAGCTGATCATCAGCCACCTTATGGAAGGCGGCAAGGTGGAGGAGAACGTGCAGTTGGCGGGTAAGCTGGCCGAGGTGAATGCCGGCGGCGAGATGCTCTTTCGCTGGGTGAAGGAGCTGACCTGCCGCCTGCTGAAGGACGGCAAAAAGGTGGGCCTCCTCGGAGGCGACCACAGTACGCCGCTCGGCTTCATCTCCGCCCTTGCCGATGTGCATCCCGACTTTGGCGTGCTCCAGATAGACGCCCACGCCGACCTGCGCAATGCCTACGAGGGCTTTACCTACAGCCACGCGAGCATCATGTACAACGTGCTGCAGATGGTGCCGCAGGTCAGCAAACTCGTGCAGGTCGGCATCCGCGATTATTGCGACGAGGAGCTGATGCTCAGCCGCACTTCCAACGGTCGCGTCGTCACCTTCTTTGACAAGGACATCAAGGAAGGCCAGTTTGAAGGCGCGAACTGGAAGCAGCAATGCGAAGAAATCATCGCCGAGCTGCCGCAGAAGGTCTATATCTCCTTTGACATAGACGGCCTTGACCCGAAGCTTTGTCCCAATACCGGCACGCCCGTCCCCGGCGGCTTTGAGGTAGAGCAGGTGATGTATCTCTTCAAGCAATTAAAGAAGAGCGGCAGGGAGATTATCGGCTTTGACCTGAACGAGGTCTCTACCGGCGAGCATAGTGAGGGGATAGACTCTATTGTTGGGGCGCGGGTCCTTTATAAGCTGTGTAATTATTTGCTTTGAGGTAACAATTCCGCGGAGGACTTGTCAAGTCAGAGTGGACGCTCAATATAATCTTTATCTGAAGGGTCAGTGTGTGAGCTTTATGTTCAGTTTTATTCATATCCGCAGGCCATAATTGCATTGTGAAAACAGTTTTTTGCGTCCTGATTTTATTGCTCCTGTTTAAAATTACAGCTCCCATCGCGCATTCACAGGGGGCGGAGTCGGTTTTTGAAACTAAAATACTTTTTCACGCAGGTTCTTCCACCATGTCAAAAGCTACTTGCCAACTGCTAATGACATTAAAAGCGCAAATGGAAGCATTTGCGGGTTTTCGCGTTATCATAGAGAGCAACTTCGGGAAAACATATGCCGCACATCGCTTGAGTAAGAAACGCATTAATACAGTGATTAGATACATGAGCGACTCAAACAATATAGATGTGGGACGCTTTTTTGTCCAATATCAAACCGGCATTCCTGTAGATGCTGTAATATGCCGGTCGGTCAGAGACTATGAGTGATGCTCGCGGTAGCCGCAACTATTCACCGCCATCCATTCACCATTAGTGGATTGCCATCCACCTCGCAGCGCGGGATTTATAATCCCGCGCGACATAGCAGCGGATTTGCAATCCGCGTCATAAACCAACCGCAACAACTCATTACCATCCATCCGACTCTTGTCGCCCACCGGCAACGAAGCATCGCGTCCAATCGCCCTTCGTCGCCACAAAGCGACAAGCCATTGTCCGCGTGCGACCATTAGTGGATTGCCATCCATCATTCGTCGCCCGCAATCCACCATTGGGTTCAGGCTTGAAACCATTAGTTACACGTGTGAAACTAATGGCAGAACGAGGGAATCAAATAGTTTCACGCATTCCACTATAAGTATTCCTACAGCGCCGAATGGTTTCGTGCAATCCACAGGCACTTTCCACGAAGGGATATGTCAAGCATCCCGGTCGCTGAGCATAGCCGAAGCGCCAACCGACATGCGATGTACTGATGCTGTTAATATGCTCGCCCAATCTTTGTCATTCCGTAGGAATCTGTTTGTAGCTGTGCTTGTGGCCGAACAGATTCCTACGGAATGACAAAGTCGCTGAATGATGGTCGGCATTTCGGATGGCGCTTCGGCTACGCTCAGCGACCGGCGCGCTTAGGCGCGCCCAAACGGGTTGCGGTCAGTTGCGCCAGCTAAATCGCATTAAATCCCTTCCAAGAGGGGATGAGACATTGTGGTAAACGGAAGCGCTACATTTGGCTTCGTCATGCCGACCGACTCAACGACTCAACGACTCAACGCTTCGGCTCCGCTCAGCGCAGGCGCCTCAACGCCATCCGACAAGCGCCTCCACCGCGCCTGGAGCATGTACGACTGGGCCAACTCCGCCTACAACCTCGTCATTACCTCCACCATTTTCCCGGCCTATTATGAGGCCATCACCTCTCAGCGGGATGAAAAGACCGGCGCTATCCTGAATGATACAGTCAGCTTCTTCGGACGGAACTTCAAAAACTCGGCGCTGTTTGATTATTCCATTGCAGCGGCTTACCTGATTATTGCCTTTCTGTCGCCCGTGCTTTCGTCCATCGCGGATTATAAGGGGAACAAGAAATCTTACCTACGCTTTTTTACTTACACCGGCTCCATTGCCTGCTGCTGCCTGTTTTTCTTCGCCGAGAAATGGACACCGAACTATATAGAAGTCGGCATCGTGCTTTCCGGCATTGCCGCGCTCGGCTATTGCGGCGGACTGGTATTCTACAATGCCTACCTCCCGGAAATCGCCGCACCAGAAGAACGCGACCGCGTTAGCGCGATGGGCTTCGCGCGCGGCTACATTGGCAGCGTGCTGCTGCAGATTGTGTGCTTTGTCTTTGTGCTGAAGCCGGAATGGCTTGGCTGGATGGGCATTCACAATGCGGGTGATGCTTCGCGCTTTTCCTTCCTGCTGGTCGGGCTGTGGTGGATGCTTTGGGCGCAGATTCCTTTTTCAAAATTGCCCAAGGGAACGGCGCAGGTAAAGCGCAGCGAACATTCCTTAATCAGCAATGGCTTTCGTGAGCTGGGCAAGGTGTGGCAGCAGCTAAAGGCCCTGCCGACGCTCAAGCGTTTCCTTGCCGCCTTCTTTTTTTACAGCATGGGCGTGCAGACGGTTATGCTGGCGGCCACCATCTTTGGCGCGAAGGTGCTGAACCTTTCTTCCAGCCAGCTGATTGCCACCATCCTGGTGATACAGCTTGTGGCGATAGCAGGGGCTTACCTGATGGCGGCGCTTTCGGCGCGGATTGGAAATCTGCAAGTACTGCTGCTGACGGTTTGCATCTGGATTGGCGTATGCGTGGCTGCATATTTTACGCAGACGGCGGTGCAGTTTTATATCCTTGCGGCGGTGGTGGGCCTCATTATGGGTGGGATTCAGAGCATGAGCCGCAGCACTTATTCCAAGCTGATGCCGGTTACGAAGGATACAACCTCTTTCTTCTCGTTTTATGACGTGACGGAAAAGATTGCGATTGTTTTGGGGATGCTGTCGTTTGGCCTGGTAGAAGAAGTGACGGGAAATATGCGAAACTCAATTCTGGCCTTGATTGTGTTTTTTGCGCTTGGGGCGGTTGTGCTGATTACCGCAATTCGCATTCAGCGAAAAGACGAACATTTGCACGCGGCTTAGCTTCCTATTTAATTATCTGCCCATCGCGAAACCGGGCAGACCTTCCTCCGGTCGGGCAGACCGGTTTCTGATCTATGAAACTCTACTCCATTAACGCCGGCCATTTCAAACTTGACGGCGGCGCCATGTTCGGCGTTGTGCCGAAATCTCTTTGGAGCATGGCGAATCCCGCCGATGAAGCTAATATGTGCTCCTGGGCGACGCGCTGCCTGCTGGTGGAGCACGGCAATTACCGAATCCTCATAGACAACGGAATGGGCACGAAGCAGGATGAAAAGTTCTTCGGCCACTACTACCTGCACGGCGACGATACGTTGGAGAAAAGCCTCGCTGCCCACGGCTTCACGCCAGAGGACATCACTGATGTTTTCCTCACGCACCTCCACTTTGACCATTGCGGCGGCTCAATAAAGCGTGACGACGACGGCAAGCTCGTGCCGGCATTTCCAAAAGCTCTTTACTGGAGCAACAAAGCGCATTGGTCGTCCGCGCTCGCGCCGAATGACCGTGAGAAAGCATCCTTTCTAAAGGAAAACATACTCCCGATGGAAGAGCATGGCCTCCTCCGCTTCGTAGAAGCTGCCGACGGCGCAGAATGGCTGCCTGATTTTCGCGTGCGCTATGTGAATGGCCACACGGACGCCATGATGCTCCCGCAAATCCGCTACAACGACCGCACGATTCTCTATTGCGCCGACCTTATCCCATCTGTCCACCACATCCCGACGGCCTGGGTGATGGCGTATGATATGCGGCCTTTGGAAACGCTGAAGGAAAAGAAAAGCATCCTGCAGGAAGCGGCAGCAAACGATTGGGTGCTGTACTTTGAGCATGACCCTGAAATAGAATGCTGCACGCTCCAGGAGACGATTCGCGGAATCCGGGTGAAAGACACATTTGCCCTTGCGGATCTGGACAGGTCAATGACCGCATAAGCCTTTTAACCGCCTGTTTAAGAATATGCCGGCGGGCTTAATCGTTATCTTGCGCATTCCCCAATGCGTGCCTATTTCTAAGCACTGTCTGTTCAGCCACGATGAGCCAAGTCACAGATTTCTTCGGTAAGCTCTTTGACCACTCCGACTGGCCGGCGCGCTGGCATTGCGGGCACTGGTCAGATTTTCACGGCTGGCTTTACATTATCTCTGATCTTGCCATCTGGTCTGCTTATTTCGCTATTCCGCTGCTTATCATCCGCTATGTTATACGCCAGCGGCAGCAGGTGCGGTTCAACTCGCTTTACTTTCTCTTTGCCGCCTTCATCTTAGCCTGCGGCATCACACACTTTTTTGATGCGCTGATGTTCTGGATTCCTGTTTACCGGGTCTCCGCGCTCATCAGGCTTATTACCGGCATTTTAAGCTGGCTGACGGTCTGGCAGCTCGTCAAGCTTCTGCCTACCGCTTTCAGTCTTAAGACCTCAAAGGAGCTGGAGCAGGAGGTAAAGCTTCGTGAGCAGGCAGAACGTGCGCTGCTGCAACAGAATAAGCTCCTTAATGAAAGCCAGCAAATGGCATCTGTAGGCTCCTGGGAGTGGAATGTGAAGTCCGGAAAAATTACCTGGAGCGACGAGCAGTACCGCATATGGGGAATGCCGGTGGGCAGCGAGCTGGCATACGATCAGTATCTGAAAACCATTCACCCTGCCGATAAGGAATACATCTCCGACCATATCCGGCGCGCGCTGGAAACAAAGGATTATCCGACTTTCTACCACCGCATTGTGACGCCAGCCGGCGAGGTACGCCACATCCTTGCGCGCGGCGAGGTGGATGTGGACGACGCGGGCGCCCCACTGCGCATAGCCGGAACCTCTCAGGATGTGACGCAATTGAAAGCGGATGAGCTGCACCTGTTTGCTAAAACACTTCAGCTGGAACGGAAGGCCGGTGAGCTGGAGCAGTTTGCCTACATCGCGTCGCACGATCTGCAGGAGCCGCTGCGCAAAATTTCAACCTTCGCGACAATGTTGCAGACGAGCGCAGCCGCCGCCGGGCCGGAGCGTCAGGAAGCGCTCATAGAGAAGATTGTCAACGCGACGGCCAGAATGCAGCAGCTTGTAGATGATATTCTGGACTTCTCTCACGTATCAAATGATAAGCTGATTTACCAGCCGGTGAATCTGAACACGATCATCCGTTTTGTACAGGCGGATATGGACCTGCGCATCCAAGCGAGTGGTGCCGTAATTCAGGTTTCCTCTTTGCCGGAGGTGGAGGGCATTCCGCCGCAGCTGCAGCAATTGTTCCAGAATCTCTTTACCAATGCGATTAAGTTTGCCAGGGAAGGGGTGACACCGGCAATAAACATTACAGCCGGGCAAGTATCCGGTGAGGAATTGGAGCAGGATGAAAAAGCATGGATCCGCCAGTTTGTGCCAGACATGCATATTTCGGCCTTTGAATCGCTGAAATTCTGTCGTGTTCGGGTTACAGATAACGGCATCGGCTTTGATCCGCAGTTCGCTGATAAGATTTTTCAGATTTTCCAGCGCCTGCACGGCCGGGGCGAATATGAGGGCACCGGAATCGGCCTCGCCATATGCCGCCGCATTATGGAGAACCATCATGGGATGATACGCGCGGAAAGTGAGCCCGGTATGGGCGCAAGCTTTGTGCTGGTGCTGCCTGTTTCCCAGCAGTTTTTCGGAAAGATGTAACCAGTATCCTCAGGCGTTATCCTGACAGCCTGCGGACGGCGGCCCTCATATTCGCGGGTCATTTTATTTTCACGATGCCCGGTCATCATGTTCAGGCAGGTTTCACATCAGGTTTTTTAAACCACTTCTGTGCCGAAGGTCTGCGATGCGGACAACCGGGCCAGCAACAGGGTTTCCTTTTCCCTTCTTTCAGGTCTTCCATCATACGATAGATATGATGCGCCCTCGTTTCTGTTTTTTTGACAATAGTTACCCAGCAAATCCATTCGTTGCGTTGGATTGGCGTAAGGGCGTTCCAGCTTTCAAGATTAGCGGCATCAGCTTTTAGGGCCTTTTTCATATCGTTTGGAACTTCATGCACAACTCCTGATTCAATCTGATCATTCATAACCTTTGTCTAATTAGTCTGAAAAACTATTTTTCTGTCAGCAGGTCTGAGATACCACGATGCAACTGTCATTAGCAACAGTACTAATGAAGGCATCGCATCTCCCAATGGCTGTCCAGCTGCAAAATGCGAAATAGCTGCGCCCGACATAGCAAAGAAAAACCCGGCATAAGCCCATTCTTTTACCAGTGGAAATTTTGGAATCAGTATCGCAATAACGCCGAGCAGCTTCCACACGCCAAGAATGGTGAGGAGATAAAGCGGATAACCAAGCCGGCTCGCTATCTCATTGTAGCCTCCTGTCTGAAGCATTTGTTGTATGCCGCCCGCCGTCATCCCGAAAGCAAGAAAGGCGGTAACAACCCAATAAATGATGCTGTTTCTCTTAGTCATAAACTGTTATTTCAATTTGTCTAGGATTTCCTGCAGTTTGTTGTGCGCCATATTGATGCCAAGCGCGAAGGGCATTTTCAGCAATTGATTTCTGAATGCAACCGACTTAAACACGATGTGCATAGTGAGCCTGCTGGTATCGTCTGTTAGTTTTTCAAATGCTAAGTATTCAAGCTGAACGGGAAATGGCGTGTTTTCCATTTCAAATGTTCGGGTGATTTTTTGGTCAGGAACAAACTCGTGTATGGTTCCATTTGCCCGAAAAACTACGTTTCCGTTGTGTGATGTTTCAAACGCATAGGAACCGTGCTTTCTGTTTTCCAATTTCAGCACTTTCGTTCCCATCCATTGCTCAAAAAGTTCGGGTTCTTCGTAAGCTTTGAAAAGCAGTTCCAAAGGCAAGTCAAATTCCCTTGTGATTATAATTTCCTGATTGCCGTCTTCAGCGGTCACTTTTGTTTTATGCTCCACCGTCTATTGCTTTTTTGATTTATAGTTTTTCATTACTGCTTCCAATTTGTCAAATCGGTCGTCCCATATTTGGCGGAACGGCTCAATAAAGTCCGCTACTTCTTTCATTTTTTCTGCGTTGATGTGGTAATAAACTTCGCGGCCACTTTGCTCTTGTGCAAGCAATTCACATTCGGTAAGAATTTGCAGGTGCTTTGAAACGGTGGGTCGTGCAGTGTCAAAGTTGGCGGCGATAGAGCCGGCTGTCATAGCCTGTGAAGCCACCAACAGCAGTATCGCACGTCTTGTCGGGTCTGCGATGGCCTGAAAAACATCCCTTCGTAAGTTCATTATGAAGCTATTTGGCTACAAATATAAACGTAGTCATTCAGCTACGCAAATTCCTCCAACATTTTCTTTCAGGATAAAATTCAGCTCGTGATGGAGCCGCCTTATAATGACCGTCAAAGTGCCATTTTGTCCCGCGCAAAGGGGTGGCCCATTTCTTGACCTTACCTTCGCGCATGTTCAAAAAACGTAGCACGATGAAAGACGGACAGAACGAAAACATATCTGAAAACCCGACTGCGCAACCCACGGAAGAGCAGCTTTATGAAGGCTTAAATACCGATGAAAACCGCGCGGGCTCTGAAGGCCTGGAAGGCTTTGCAGACAACGATGGCGAAGGCGACGGCAAGCTGCTGCAGGAACTTAGCGAGGCTAAGGACAAGTATCTCCGCCTCGCCGCCGAATTTGAAAACTACAAGCGCCGCACCAGCCGCGAGCGCATTGAGCTGACGCAGACCGCAGGCCGAGACATTGTCCAAAGCCTGCTGGATGTGCTTGATGACAGCAACCGCGCCGCGCAGAATCTGGAAGCAACAGATGATGTAGTCCAGATAAAGGAAGGCGTCATGCTCGTATTCAACAAGCTCAAAGCGGCGCTTCAGGCCAAAGGCCTTAAGCCCATGGAATCAGCCGGTGCCGACTTTGATCCGGAGCTGCACGAAGCCGTGACTGAAATTCCGATGGCGGGACAGGAAGGCAAAGTGGTGGATGTGATAATGCCGGGATATTACCTGAACGACAAGCTCATCCGCCATGCGAAGGTGGTGGTGGGCAAATAGGCATCTGATACCTGATATATACAATGAGCAAGAGAGATTACTACGAGGTGCTTGGGGTTGCGAAGACGGCCAGTGCAGATGAGATAAAGAAAGCCTACCGCAAGGTGGCCATGCAGTTTCACCCAGACCGCAACCCCGGAAATGCCGAAGCTGAAGAATCCTTTAAGGAGGCTGCGGAAGCCTACGACGTCCTTTCGGACAGCGACAAAAAGGCGCGCTACGACCGCTTCGGCCATGCAGGTATGGGCGGCGCGGCGGGTAGCGGTGGCTTCGGCGGCGGCGGTATGCGGATGGAAGACATCTTCCAGAACTTCGGCGACATCTTCGGCGACGACGCCTTCTCTTCCTTCTTTGGCGGTGGCGGCGGGCGCGGCGGCAGGGGCCAGGGCTCGCGCGGCGCCAATCTACGCGTGAAGCTGAAGATGGATTATGCGGAAATCGCCGCAGGCGCGAATAAGAAAATTAAAGTCAAGAAATACGTGCCCTGCGGCACCTGCAGCGGCTCCGGCGCGAAGGACAAGAACAGCGTTCAGACCTGCGGCACCTGCGGCGGTCAGGGCCAGGTGCGCCGCGTGCAGCAAACCTTTATGGGGCAGATGCAGACAGTGGCAACCTGCCCTACTTGTCATGGCGAGGGGCAGACTATTACTGCCAAATGCGGCGCCTGCAAGGGCGAGGGCCGTGTATATGGCGATGAAACCGTAGAGTTACAGATACCAGCCGGCGTACACGAAGGCATGCAGCTTTCCATGAGCGGCGCCGGCAATGCCGGTGAGCGTGGCGGCCCTCCCGGCGACCTTCTTATTCTCATTGAGGAAGAGAAGCATCCACATCTGCGTCGTTCTGAGCTGGACGTCGTCTATCAGCTCCGCGTGTCATTCCCGGATGCGGTGCTCGGCCTTAATGCCGAGGTGCCTACCATTGACGGAAAAGCGAAAATCAAGATTCCCGCAGGCACGCAAAGCGGTAAAATCTTCCGCCTGAAAGGCAAAGGCTTCCCCGCATTTCAGTCCTATGAAAAGGGCGATCAACTGGTAGAGGTTGCTGTCTGGAGCCCGCAACACCTTAATAAGGAAGAGATGGCCCTGCTGGAAAAGCTGAAAGCTTCTCCCAACTTCCAGCCCGGCGCTGAAAGCGCTACAGAAGAGGAAAAAGGATTCTTCGGCAAGATTAAGGACGCCTTCGGATAGTCGTCTTAGAAGACATAAAAAGGGCTTCGCAATCATTGCGAAGCCCTTTTTGTTTTGCTGCTGCCAGCTACTTTTTGATCGTTACTTCAAAGCAGCTGATCACCTCGCACTCATTGCAGTTCAGATCCCGGAAGGTGAACCTGACGCATACCTTCGCTTTCATCTCGCAGCAATCTATGACCGACGGCGGCGGCAGGAAGAACTTCATCGTTACAGGGGCGGTGACAGAGAATGCCGAGCCATTGTTCCAGACAACTTCTCTCGGATTCTGATAAACGGCTGCTCCGCTGGGATTGAATAGCGAAGCGGTGCCACCATACAGATTTATCTGGCCGGGCACCGTGCCTATGTTGCTGACGCTGTTCACGCTTGCCCATAGGTAAGGAAAGGATTTGCAGGCCAGGCACTCGTTGCTGAAATTGCTGCTCAGGTCATAGCTCAGCACCTCAGCCCGCACCTCGCTCAGCATAGCTGTGGCAAGTCCGGTAATGGTGAAGGGCTGCGTGGCAATCGTAGCCGTACCGGCAGGATTTACAGTGTACAAACCTGCTCCGGGAGAAACCTTAATGTCGTACTTGCAGCAAACCGTATCCTTAGGACAATTCACGATAAAGCTGCTCACACAGCTGTCGCAGAGCTTGCCGCCACAGTATCCGTAGAGCATCACCGTGTAGGTTCCGGAAACGGATGGTGTGTAGCTGAATGGCATCAGCGTACCGGTAACCGGCGCGCCAGTGGCCGGGATCAGCTTATAGCTTGCGGATGCGGTGCAGAATGCCTTGCCGCATTGATAGATGCCATTGATGATAAACGGCTTCCTGCACTCCCATGGATATTCCTTGCATTGCAGCGTTGAGGTCGTTACGCTATCGCTAAGCGTCTTCTCCAGCCATTTGCTTCCCTTACAATCACATTCGCAATCTGCCTTGAATTTCACAACGCAGCTATCGCAGATCTTGTCTCCGCACCAACCGTAAAGGGTAAGCGTGTAGGTGCCGGTTTGTGTCGGCGTAAAGCTAAGGGGCAGGCTGCCGGTTATTGCGGTACCGGCAGGTGGCTGCAGACTATATGTGACCTTGCCAGTGCATACGCTGTCTTTACACTTAAATGCCGCATTGATGCTGTATGTCTTCTTGCATTCCACATCATAGGTTGACTTGCACACGAGCTTCGTAACCGAGCCCGCCGCTGCCGCTGCCGCCGCAACGCCTACCGGCGGAGGATCACCAGCCCCACCATTTGGCGGCCCGGTCATCGTGATGCTCGTCCATGAGCTGCCCGTGCATTCACAGGGACAACTTACTACCAGCCTTACGATGCAGCTGTCGCAGATTTTATCGCCGCACCAGCCGTAGAGTTTCAGGATGTACGTCCCGTTAAGCAGCGATGTTACGAGCACCGGCGTGGTGCCACTTGTAGGAGCGCCGCTTGGAGGTATGAGGGTATATGTTACGCTGCCCTTGCACGCAGTGTCCTTGCAAAAGAAGGAAGCATTGAACATATAAGACTTTTTGCACGTCAAAGTGTAAGTGCTGCCGCAAACAAGCGGTGTTGCAGTTGCCGGTGCGCCCCGGCCTACAACAACATCGGCGGGCGTCATTGTGATGCTGTTCCATTTGCTTCCATCGCAGGCGCAGGGACAAGTGACTTTAAACGTAATGGCGCAGCTATCGCAAATCTTACCGCCGCACCGGCCATAAAGCGTCAGCACATAGGTGCCGCTCGCGGCTGGCGTGAAGCTGACCGGTGCGTTGCCAGTGAGAACAGTTCCCCCGGGTTGCAGCAGGCTGTATGTGACCTTTCCTTTACAGCCCGTGTCTTTGCAGATATAGTTCGCAGCGAGGTTGTATGTCTTATTGCAGGCCAGGGTGTAGGTGCTCTTGCAATTTAACGACAGAGGCGTGGCATCGCCGCCAGCGGCAACGTTTGCCGTAGTCAGTATCAGCTCACCCCAATGGCTTTCCGCGCAGCCGCAGGTGTCGCACTTAGGCACAATCACCGAATAGCTGTTGCTCGTATCGGTGCAGTTGGTGTTTAAGTCTGTAATGACAATGTAGTAACTCCCTGTCTGCACACCCGCGCCTCCATTATTGTACGTATTGCCGGTAGCCAGCAGCGCATTGGTGATGGCATCGTACCAACTGATCTGGTAGCTGGAACTGTAAAGCCCGGTCAGCGGCTTAGGCGCATAGAGCACAAATGGCCGCGTGCATTTACATGGAATACTGTCGCATGAATGCGGGAACAAGCCTGCGCCTGGCCTGCGGTTGATGGTAATGCTCGCGCTGGATGAGCAGCCCGTGAGTGGATTCGTGACCGTGGCTATGTAAACACCGGCGGTGTACAGCACAATGCTGGCGGTAGCAGCACCATTGTTCCAGGTAATGTTTGAAGGATAGTTTGTAACAGAGATGGTAATCGGAACACCGGCGCACAGTGAGCTTGCGCTTAGCATTGGCGCTGCCGGCGTGGGACTGACCACCACCGTTTGAGAACAAGTATCGGTGCATCCGTATTGATTGGTAATTACAAGATTGAAAGTCGTAGTGCTGCTGATGAAGCCGTAGCTGCCATAAATAGCGCCTGTGCCCAGCAGTGTGCCGTAAGCCCCGTTTGCATACCACTGGTAAGTGTAACCGGTAATAAAAGGAGCCGTCAGTGTGACGAAGCCGCCGGGTGTGCAAAGTTGCTTGGAGGCAGAAATGCTGAAGCTGGCCTTTGGCTTAGGCACCGCCGTCA
This sequence comes from Chitinophagaceae bacterium, assembly GCA_965246765.1. Classification (GTDB taxonomy): domain Bacteria; phylum Bacteroidota; class Bacteroidia; order Chitinophagales; family Chitinophagaceae; genus UBA1952. The sequence goes on along the minus strand of CBDFFJ010000002.1, from coordinate 430,030 downwards.
CAGGTGCCACATTTGATGTGCAGGTGCAGCCATTGCCATTGGTTACCGTTACCCGGTAGTTTCCCGGCACCAGCGTAGAATAATTTGCAGCATTGTTCACGCCCGGCGCCGACGCAAATACATTCGGTGATGTTTCCACCTCCCAGAGGTAAGTATAGGTACCGGCCGGCCCGATCAAGGTTGCCGCGCTGCCGGGACATAGATAACCCGGCTGGATAGCACAGCTCCCGATGCCGGTAAGCACAGTATCAGGTTTGGTCGCTGTACAGATATTTCCCAGCAGGTCGGTGACGGATAGGGTTACGTTATAAACACCTGCTGCCGCGTAGGTATGCACAATGGGCGACACATAGCCTGTAATGCCATCTCCAAAGCTCCACGTAGCGGTCACAAAGCCACCAGGCGAAGAAGAAAAACTGGTCGGCGTGCCGGAGCATACGGGCGGATGCACGATGGCGAGCTTGGTATAGACCACCGTCTTTGTATCGGTCTTGACGCAGGAGATAGTGCCGTCGTTATACGTCATTGTAAGCGTGACGGTATAAGTGCCGGGAAGCGTATAGCAATGCTGCGGCGGATTCTGCAGGGTAGAGGTCGTAGCATCACCGAAATTCCACAGATAGCTGACAAAACCCGGATTGCCGTAAATCACAGAGCCATTAGTCACGTTCATGCAGCCGTTGCAGCCCATAGTGTACAGGAAGCCTGCAGCAATAGGAACCGTTGCCTGAGTAACGGCGCAATTGCCGACGCATGCCGTAGGGTTTGGCGTGGGCGATCCGACGCAGAAGGTGACGCAATAAACGCCCGGAGGACCGTACGTATGCGTTTTCGGCGTTCCGGAAGAGCCGGTGTCGGTTGTTCCGTCGCCAAAGTCCCAGATAATGGGCGAATTGAATGGATTGGCAGTATTGGCTTTGAACTTCCATGTGTTGCAGCTTAGCTGCGTGTCCAGCGTTATCGTTGGGCCGTTTACATCCGGACAGCAGATTTTGATCACCTCGTTTTCCACACACACCTGGCATGTACCATATGTGATGACTGCGCTGTAATAGCCGGCGGCATTAGCTGTATAAGTATTTGAAGTTGCCGTAGTGGTGACGGTACTTAGAATCGGTCCCAAAGCGGTGCATTTACCGCTGTGCCATTCATAAGTAAAAGTGCCGGCTGCCGGCTTTAGTATCTGGGCGCCCACTGGCCCTTGGATGCCGCCACCCGTAGTGCATATAGGTATGTTGCAGCCAATCGGACTGGCTTGCAGCGGATACACGATGGGTTTGCTGGCGGTGGCCGTGCATCCGCCTTTGATGGCGGTAACGACATAGTTGTTGACCAGGGTAATGTTGGTAATGGTCTGCGTCGTTTGTCCCAAAGGGCTCCATGAATAAGAAGACCCTGCAGGCGCACCGTTTGCCGTCAGGCCGATGCCGCCAACCTGGCAAATGTCAACGCCCGTCTGGGTGATGTTTACCTGGAATTTCGGATTCACCATAATGCCCCCAAGACTGGTGGCGGGCCCGCAGCCCGTGCTTGCGCCTACCGTTGCAGGCCCCCATGGACCGGCGCCGCCCTGCCCGTGCCACAGGATCGTGACCGGATTGCTTCCGGGCGGCGATGTCACCGTGCCGAGGGCGGAAGGCGTTATAGTCCAGTTGATGATAGTGCCCGGCGGCAGGCTGCCACCAAGTGTGTACTGCGCCGTGCCATCCACGCATACCGACACGGGCCCCGCTATGCTACCTACAGTAGCTGCTGTGACAGTCGTCGTTCCTGCCGGAATAATGCAGAATGGCGATGCGCTCTGCTTGAGTTGCACAGTAAGGGTGCCGGGCAGGGTAGTCCACTGTGCGTTAACGGCATCGCCGGCTATTACCAATGGCCCGCCGGGCTGGAAGCTGCCGCCGGTAATCGTCCATTCATAATAATACCCGCTTGGCGCAGGCGTACTCATGCTATAGGCATATGTGCTGCCGGCGCAGCCGGTTGCAGGACCTGTAATAGTGCCCGGCACGGGTACCGGAACCACAGTTGCGCTGACGCTGGAGGTAGTGTTGCAGAAAGCGCCGGAAGTATTGGTGCCTGTAATTATAAAATTGCCGGCAGTATTAAATATGGCTGTATAGGAGCCTGTAGCTGCGGCTGAGGGCGGCACAACACCGGTAGTCGGCGCGACAGCCCAATTAAAGGTGCCGGGATAGTTCGGGTAAAAGCCGCCTGACTGCCCGGCGCAGATAGATGGCGGCCCGGAGATCACAAAAGTGCGCTTGGGTATAATGCTCAATGTGCCCGTGGAGCTGCAACACAGGTGTTTATTACTAAGCGCAATGGTTAGCACATACGTATTACCCGGAATCGCCGAGGGCCAGTCCACCCAAACGGAATTGTTGTCTGGAAAGGTGCTGAGCAGGCCGCTTGCATTTGCCGGCGTGCTGATATCCATGAGCGTCCAGGTATAATCGGTGCCTGGCAAAAACGGAACCGTGTAAACCGATGAAGCGGTATTGCAGGGCGAGGTGTTGCCGGTGATTACCGGTGTGCTTGGTACGATGGGCACGGTGGCGTAGGCGGTGCAGCCACCCCCACAGGATACAGAAAGCTGTCCCTGCGGATTGCCGTTGCCCCATTGCACCGTAATAGTGTTTGCGCTGGTGCTGAGCGTCGTGCCGCCTACCGGCGCCCCCCACGATGGGCTGGTGCAGCCCACCGCCGTGTATCTGGCAATTGCGCCTGCGCACACGGTACTGATGCATTCAATTTTCACATTGCCGTTTACAACCGTCACTGTTTGCTTAAACGTGTCGGCGCAGCAGGTTATCAGCGCTGTGGAATCGCCCGCGCCTCCTGTCGTGCCCCCGCCGCCGCCCGGCGCCGTCACCGAGCTGTAAGCAATAAGCATAACTGTGTAGGTGCCCGCCGAATTAAAAATGTGCGTAGGGCTTGTCAGATTGGAGGTGTTCGCCGCACCCGATGCCGGGTCTCCGAAGTTCCAGCTGTGATAAGGTGTTCCGGCGTATGTGGTGGTATTCGTAAAGTTTACCGTAGAGCCGGCGCAGGCATTGTTGGGCGCAAACGTGAAGCCGGCAACCGGCTTATCCTTCACTGTAATGCTCAGGCATTTTGTGAAGGTGTTTCCTGAGCCGTCTGTTACAGTCAGCTTTAGTACATACACGCCTGGCACAGGCCAGCTGATGTTCACGTTGGCAACATTAGCGAAAGGATTGATAGGCGGCGAAGCCGGGCCGGCCGTCACCGCCCAGAGGTAAGACGCCCAGGGGCCGCCAGCGGCCGAGTAGGTATATTGTTGATTGGCGCATGCCGTAACAGGAATGCAATCGCCACCATTGGTGCCGGCCGGGCCGTTTTTGCGTTTAAAGCAATCCGGCTCCTCATACTTGATTTCAACCTGGTTGCAGCCCTGGGCGCCCGCTCTGTGGCCGATTGCCAGGCTTGCGCCTGTAGCTATCAATAAAAAAATCAGACGCTTGATAAATGTGTGGAAGTTCATAGCTGCTGATTTTAATAGTTAGGATTACCATTACCTCCGCCGTTGCCCGTACCTGTTCCTGTTCCCGTTGCGCAACCTTCTTTCTTTTTCTCATAGCACACCACCTTGCTGCAGATCGCGCAATCGTCAAACGTGATGACGTAGCGGATGCACCAGCGAATGGTAGCGGCGCAGCAGGCCACGCCCGGCGGCATGGTGATGACGACGGATGCATTATACCCGCCGCTGAAATTTTTATAAGGGTAGAAGCTCCATTGCATGCCGTGGCTTCCCGCGCCCATGGACAGGCCGCCCGCAAGCGAGCCCGTATCTATATTTCCGTAAGTCTTGCTTAGCTTGTTGCAGGGGAGGCAATCCTCGCTCGCAGGCAGGTACTCATAGTAAATAAGCGCTGCCTTGACGCTCTTGACATTTTTGGCAGGGCTAGTACTTACAACAATCGGCTGGGTGAGCGTCAGTGTGTTATTGGCGTTAATCACCACGCTGCCGGGTGTGATGGTGATTTTCGTCTTAGGCGATTCGCAGAAGTCGCATTTGCAGGGAACAACAGCAGTGCATGTGTCGCGGGAAGCTTTCCAGAAGCTATTGGCTACGTCTGTGATCTCCGCGCCGATGCAGATGCTCGTCATGGAAGAAGGGCCGGAGATCGTGCCGGTAATCGTGAGCTGCGCGCCCGAGGCGATGGTCGTATTCAGCGGGGGAGCAAAGCCCGTAATTATAGCGCCGGCCGGAACGCTGCTGGTCACTAAAAGATTTGTAAGCTTGGCAGTGCCGGCATTTATATTGGTAAGGCTGTAGGAAAATGAAAATACACCCGGCTTATCGGTGCATCTCACCCTAATGCTGTCCACCTGGATAATGTAGTTCGCCACAATCAGTACAGTCGGGCTGCTTTCGCTTTTATCGCCAACTGGCTTGCCTGCATTGTCAAGCGCCTGCACGCTCCATGCATACCGGCACACATAGGGCGCTTTGCAAGGCACCGGCAGCACATTTTGCAGCGCCACGGCTGTTGTATCGGATACATCCCTCGTAAAAACGGGCTCGCCGTTCGCGCCTTGCGCCGCTGTCTGTCCTTCTGTGAGCGGCCAGATTCGCAGCCGGTAGGTAACACCACCCGGCACTTGCGGACTGAGCGGCGACCAATGGAAAACAACAGGAGCCTCCAGTTCCTTAACCACGAAATACTGATTATCTACGGGAAGCAGGTTTTGAGGCTGCTGATAGGTTGTGCCTGCGCTCTCGGCGCTTTCTACCCGGAAGTCCGCGCACCACTCAGCGCTCAGGGCGGCGCCTTCCTCGCTGTAAAAGCGAAAACAGGCTGTATAGCTGCCCGCGCTAAGCTTCGGACACAGTGCCAGCGCGCTTTGAATGTCGCTCGCTGTAAAGCTGCCCGACCGGAATGGGCCGATTACAAGGCCATTGGAAGCTGTGTTTCCGCAAACAAGCGCGCCGCCGCTCTTTATCTGTATCACCAGCTTGAGCGGACTGGTGCTGAGGCCCGGGCTCGCTTCTGCTGTCAGGAGTAGCCCTTCCGGAAGCGCCGGCCAGGCCTTTACATCCGCGGGCATCACCGGCTTTATGGTCAGCGAAACGATGCTTATGGCGTATTGTTCCGACTTAGCGGCCGCCTGAGTGGCGAAACCCGTCACGATCAGAAATAGCAGGAGATATCTGGCAATGCGCATAACCAACTTGTTTTAAAATGTTTGCAGAAAACCCAAACATTATTCTCCGATACGGATTGAATAATTCTACTCGCTAAGATAATGCGTTTGGCCGGCCATCGTTAACTTTTCGTAAACAAAAGGATTATTGGGGCTGAAAAGCGCGTTTGAACGTGTGTTCCCGGAAATAAAAAGGCCTTCCCCGAAGGAAAGGCCTGTTTGCCATGAGGCTGAGCTATAGCAGGAATGCTATTCCGCCGTAATGGTCTGGCTCATATCTATCCCATCCTCGCTGCGAACATTAATGCGATACATTCCCTGAAGCCTGATGCCCAATGCCTCCCGGCTTAAAGACAACATTCCGCCGGCGCTGGCTTCCATTAGTTCCCGCTGCATTACCACCCGGCCAAGCGCATCAGATATGCGCATCAGCAGCCTGCCTGCCGGCAGCGGGCCTATCACCAGTTGACTTTGTAAAGGATTAGGGCAAACGCTAAGCGGATCGGACTTGAAGCGAATCTGTACCACCTGGCTGAATTCATGGGAGCTGTCGCCATCGTTTATCCGGAGCCGGTAAAAGTTTCTGCCGGCATCGGGCGAGGCATCTGTGTAGGCAAACAACGTGCGCGGGGGCTCTACGGCAATGGAGTCAAGCGCAATCCAGTTTCTGGCGTCCACGCTGCGCTCTATATAAAACTTTCGGTAAATCTCTTTTGCCGACATCTCCCAGCGCAGCGCCGCCGCATCGCCATCGGGCGCCACGCTGAACTGAATAAGTCCGAGGGGCAGAATGACTATCTGCTGTGCCTCAGCCTCATGCCAGGAAGCGGCGATCAGGCCCAGCGCCAATAAAAAACGACAAACCGGGCGGGTAAATGATTTTGTCATGAGGCGTGTGTTGTGTATGTAGATCATATTATATTACCATCGTCCGGAAGTGACAAAATGTAAGCCACCAATCATTTTCTCTGCGTGCAGATCACGGCTCCAGGCATATTGAGGTTAGATGTATCGATGCGTTAAGTGTTGGCCTGTGCAGGATAAAAACATCCATTAGCGCTTTTTTATTTCAAGCGCTAAAATTTTTCACCTCAAACACTAATTGAGCGCCTATTGCGGGCCGGTAGAATTTTGAAAAGCGGGGTGACAGGCGCAATGCAGCGGCAATAGCCTCAGGAAGCAGCAGCTCCGTCAGCCTATTTTTGGGCGACGAAATTCCCCTCGCATGAAACATATAGCACTTTTGCCCGCAGTAATGCTGATTTTAGCGGCCTGCAATGAGCAGCATTCAGCGTCCAAGGCTCCCGCCGCCAGGAATATGCCGGCGAAGGCAGCCGTGCTCCGGCAGCGCCTGAGCGAATATGCAGGCAGCAAAAACGCAGACATCGGTATCGCCGTCATGGATCTGCAGGACGGCGATACGGTTACGGTAAATGGCGGGAAATACTACCGCCTGATGAGCGTGGCCAAGTTTCCGCAGGCCCTGCTGCTGCTGCACCTGGTGGAAGAGGGAAGGATAAAAAAAGATGCGCCCATCTACTTTGGCGCTGAAGACCTGCGACAAGCCACCGGCAGCAGCCTCCGCACGGATCATCCGGGCGCGGCCTTTGATCTGAGCCTGCCAGAGGCTTTGCGCTATTCCATAGGGCAGAGCGACAATATAACAAGCAATAAATTCTTTAAGATGGAAGGCGGGCCGGCCGCCGTTTCCTCTTATGTACATAGCAAGGGTGTAAGCAACATGCGCATTGTTGCCGATTACGCGCACATGGGCGACGATAGCCTGCACAGCAACAAAGCCACGCCTTTAGCCGTGCTGCAGCTTCTGCAGCAGTTTTACCGGAAGGCGCTGCTTGCTGATAGCACCCAAAATCTGCTTTGGGCCACAATGGTTAAAAGCACCTCTGGCCCTGACCGCCTGAAAGGCGCCCTGCCGCCCGGCACGGTGGTAGCGCACAAGACCGGCACATCAGGCACCGACAGCACAACCGGGATAACGGCAGCAACCAATGACGCCGGCATAGTACAGCTGCCGGATGGGCGCTGCTACGCGATTGCCGTGTTTGTAGGCGATTCGCGGGAACGAGGAACGGACAATGCAGCGATGATTGCGCGTATTAGCAAGACGGCCTGGGATTATTTTATTGCCAAAGGCAAATAGCGGGTAGCATGCACGCCCGGAGCCGGGCGGTCAGTCCAACCATTGCTTATTCACATTCAGCTTCCAGCGTATAGACACCGCTACCTTTTGCCCGATGCGGAACGATTGGTGGTGAAAGGCAAAGGCCGTCAGCTTTTGTCCCTTTATATCCAGCTCTACTTCCTGGTAGAAGCCCTGAAAGCGGATGCCCTTTACCAGGCCAATGATGCTCCCCGCAGGGCCTGGAAGAGGCTCTGGCATTACGTCTTCGGGGCGCACCATCACTGGCTGCGAGCCATATAGTACCAGATTGTGCTTCCCGAAAAGCCCGGCTACATATTTGCTGAGCGGCCGTCTGTAAATATCTTCCGGAGCTCCCTCCTGAACGAGTCGCCCGTCCTGCAGCACCAGGATGCGCTCCGCCCAAGCCATTACGTCCTGCGGATCGTGCGAGGCAAGCAGAAACGTGATGCCGAGGCGGCTGCCGGCACTTTCAAGCACCGTTTTCAGCTCCAGCTTATGCGCAAGGTCGAGATTGGAAAAAGGCTCGTCCAGGATAAGCAGCGCGGGCGCTGTTGTAATAAGCCGGGCAATGGCAATCCGCTGGCGCTCGCCGCCCGATAGCTGGTCGGTGCGCCGCCTGAGCAAGTGGTCTATGCGGCAGACGGCATAGATGCGCGATGCCTCCTCATCCGTTACCTGACTCACCATCTGCAGCACTTCCTCAACCCAGTAGTGGTTGCGCAGCTCAAAGTGCTGCGACAGATAAGCGATACGCGGGTGGCCGGGAATAAGCTGCTGCATCGGGCCTTTTACAGGCTTGCCATCAAATATAACCACGCCGCCGTCCGGCTGCAGCAGGCCGGAAATCATCTTCAGAAGTGTGCTTTTGCCGGAGCCGGTCTCGCCTACGATGGCCAGGCGCTCTGCACGCTGCTGGATAAAGCTGAGTTCTTTGACAGGCGTTGTCGTCGCCTCCTTTTTAATAATGCCGGTTACCTGCAGAAAGCTCATAGTCGCGTTGGCCGCCGGGACAAGCATTGCCACGGGCCCCGCAAAGTTGCCGGGCGGCGGGCGCTTTTCGGCGCGCCGCAAAAAATATTATGGAGGCAAGGGGCATGGCCGGAGCCTGTAATTAATTAACCCATCTTTTGCGTCGTGAGTTGACCGGAGCCTCTAATCCGGCCTGTTCTTTCAATAGCTTTGCGCCGCGTGATGAGAGCGGTATTATTTATTGTCTGTCTGTGCTCACTGGTGTTTCAGGGGGCGGCGGGCATTTATGCAATTCCGCATAAGGTAGATACCCGTTATGCCTATGCAGGACGCGACCTGCAGGGCAAGGAGCTTAGCGGATATAAATCCGATGGGGATTGCCGCCTGCTTGCCGACCATTATGCAGATGCCCGCGCGACAGACCTTATAGATGATGACCTTGAGGACGACGAGTGTGAAGCGCTTGCAGTGCCGCAATGCGGGCTGTATATAGCACCGCACGCCGCATACGTCCACCCGTCTTACGTTTCGCTGTTAAAGCACCGTTCAAATTGTTTCAGAACGCTCTCGCCGCCGGCCGCGCTTATTGCGGACAAGTATATTGTGCAAGGCGTATTACGGATTTGATTTCCTGAACCCGAACGGCTTTTAGTAATTGGCCCGCCCTCATGCGTGCGCCAGCCATACTTTCCGGCTCGCCTGTTGGCTATGCGGCGCAACTGCCGCGATGCGCTTCGCATCATCTCTCACATTTAGTTCCGGGTAGCTTACCCGATAATTCTGCTACATCAATGAAGCGAATACTCATTTACGCAAGCGCGTGCGCCTTATTGTGCCACGCCGGCTGTAAACCCAAAAAAGAAGAAAAGGAAGAACTCAGCAAGTACATGGTCACAAGCCCGCTGATTATGGACACTTCCTTTACCAAAGAATATGTATCGCAGATACGCTCTGTCCGGAACATTGAGATCCGCGCGCAGGAAAAAGGCTACCTGCAAAACATCTACGTGGACGAAGGTCAGGCGGTGAAGGAAGGCCAGCTGCTCTTCCGCATCATGCCCAAGCTTTATGAAGCAGAGCTGCTGAAGGCGCAGGCCGAAGCGAAGACGGCGGAGATAGAGCTGCAGAACGCGAAAACCCTTGTAAGCAAAAACGTTGTCTCAAAAGCCGAGCAGGCTATGGCACAGGCAAAGCTGGAGCAGGCACAGGCAGAGATAGCCCTGGCGAAGCTCCACCTCTCTTTCACAGAAATCCGGGCGCCGTTCTCCGGCACTATTGACCGCATTCCAAAGAAACTCGGCAGTCTCATTGATGAGGGCGACCTGCTGACCAGCCTTTCGGACAACAGCCAGATGTTCGCCTACTTTAACGTATCCGAGCCGGAATACCTGAACTACCAGACGGACGTGAAAAACCGCGCCGATAAAAAGGTGAGCCTGCTGCTGGCAAACGGCGAAAAGCTGCCTTACGATGGTGCGGTGGAGACAATTGAAAGCGAATTCAACAGCGAGATGGGCAATATCGCCTTCCGCGCGCGCTTCCCTAACCCGCAAAAGCTGCTGCGCAATGGCGAAACCGGCAAGGTGCTCATGTCCGTACCCCTGCGCCACGCCCTCATTATCCCGCAGAAGGCCACTTACGAGATTCAGGATAAGGTTTATGTCTTCGTCGTGGACAAGGCAGGCGTCATCTGCTCTCGCAATGTCACGCTTGGCGGCGACCTGCCCGACCTCTACATCGTTTCTTCCGGCCTTTTAGAAGGCGACCGCATCCTGCTGGAAGGTGTGCAGAAGGTGAAGGACGGCGACAAAATCCAGTACGAGTACGTAGCGCCGGAATCAGTCATTTCCCAACTCAGATTAAAAGCAGAATAGGCCCGCAGCCTTTTTATTACGATACCTATGTTTAGCAGATTCATACGGCGGCCGGTTCTGTCCATCGTAATCTCCATGGTCATTGTGTTCATCGGCGTGCTCGCCATGACGCACATGCCGGTTACACAGTTCCCCTCCATCTCGCCGCCCAAGGTGAACATCACCGCCGACTACCCCGGCGCCAACGGCGAGCTGATGATTAAATCAGTCGTCATCCCCCTGGAGCGCGCCATCAACGGCGTGCCCGGCATGAAGTACATCGCCTCAGACGCCGGCAACGACGGCGAGGCTTCCATACAGGTTGTTTTCAACCTCGGCACCGACCCTAACCAGGCTTCCATCAATGTGCAGAACCGTGTGGCCTCGGTGGTGAATAAGCTGCCGCCGCTGGTAGTGCGCGAGGGCGTCAAAATCACCCGCGAGGAATCCAACATGCTGATGTACATCAACGTATTCAGCAAAGACCCGACGATGGACCAGAAGTTCCTGTTCAACTTCGCGGACATCAATATCCTCTCGGAAATTAAGCGGGTAAACGGCGTGGGCTTCGCCGACATCCTGGGCAACCGCGAGTATGCCATGCGCATCTGGCTAAAGCCCGACCGGATGCTGGCTTACAAGATTTCCGCTGACGAGGTGATGAAGGCGCTGGGCGAGCAAAGCCTGGAAGCATCGCCCGGCAAAACCGGCGAGGCCTCCGGCAAGCGCTCCCAATCTTTTGAGTACGTCCTCAAGTATCCCGGCCGATTCACCACAAAGGAGGGCTACGAGAACATCATCCTGCGGGCGAGCCCCAACAGCGAAATCCTGCGGCTGAAAGACGTGGCGACGGTGGAGTTCGGCTCCTCCATGTATGATATCTACTCCAACCTCAACGGCCGCTCTTCGGCCGCCATCACCATCAAGCAATCCTACGGCAGCAACGCCAGCCAGGTGATTGAGGACATCAAGAAGAAGATGGAGGAGATTAAGAAAAGCTCCTTCCCAAAAGGCCTGGATTATGAAATCAGCTACGACGTATCCAAGTTCCTGGACGCCTCCATTGACAAGGTGATTCACACCCTCGTGGAAGCTTTTATCCTCGTGGGCCTTGTGGTATTCCTCTTCCTCGGCGACTGGCGCTCCACGCTTATCCCCGCCATTGCGGTGCCGGTCTCGCTCATCGGCACCTTCGTGATGATGCAGGTGTTCGGCATCACCATCAATCTCATCACGCTCTTCGCGCTCGTGCTCGCCATCGGCATTGTGGTGGACGATGCCATTGTGGTGATAGAAGCGGTGCACGCCAATATGGAGAAGGACCACCTGACGCCGCGCAAGGCCACCCAGAAAGCCATGCGCGACATCGCCGGGGCCATCGTGGCCATCACCTTCCTCATGGCGGCGGTATTCATTCCCGTAGCCTTTATGTCCGGCCCGGTGGGGATCTTCTACCGGCAGTTTTCCATTACGATGGCCACCGCCATCATCCTCTCCGGCGTTGTGGCACTGACGCTGACGCCGGCGCTTTGCGCCATGATACTGAAGAACCACCACGCGGCAGGCAGAAAGAAGAGCACCGTAGACCGTTTCCTGGAGGGCTTCAACAACCGCTTCAACCGGCTTTCCGGCAGGTACATGAGCGTTCTGGGCCTCATTGTCAACCGCCGCGTCATCACCTTCGGGCTGCTGGTGGCTTTCTGCCTCGGCACCTTCTTCGTCAGCAACACGCTGCCTTCCGGCTTCATCCCCAACGAAGACCAGGGCATGTTCTACGCGGTTATTCAGACGCCGCCGGGATCCTCGTTGGAGCGTACCAACCAGATAGCGGAGCGCCTGCAAAAGATTGCCGAAGGCATTGAAGGCGTGCAATCCGTGTCTTCCCTCGCGGGTTATGAAATCCTTTCGGAAGGCACGGGCTCCAACTCCGGCACCTGCCTCGTGAACCTTAAAAGCTGGAGCGACCGTAAGCATTCCGTGCAGGAGATTATCAATGAGCTGGAAGAAAGGTCCAAAGACATTACCGGCGCCACCATTGAATTTTTCCAGCCGCCGGCCGTGCCCGGCTATGGCGCCGCCGGTGGCTTTGAGCTGCGCCTCCTGGACAAGGCCGGCTCCGGCGATTATAAGCTGATGGAAAAGGTGAGCCACGACTTTGTGGCGGCGCTGAACAAGCGCAAGGAGCTGGCTTCCGTTTTCACCTTTTACAGCGCATCCTTCCCGCAATACATGCTGCATATAGACAACGACATTGCCGAGCAGAAGGGCGTCACCATTGACGATGCCATGAACACGCTTTCCACGCTTATCGGCAGCAACTATGAGACCAACTTCATCAAGTACGACCGGCAATACAAGGTCATTGTGCAGGCCTTGCCGGAATACCGCGCCCTGCCGGAAGACATCCTGAAGCTGTACGTGAAAAACGACAAGGACGAGATGGTGCCATTCTCGGATTTCATGAAGATGGAAAAGGTCTATGGCCTCTCGGAAATCACACGGCATAACATGTACAACTCTTCTGAAATCAGCGGCGCGGCGGCCCCCGGCTACAGCAGCGGCGCGGCCATCAAAGCCATCCAGGAAGTGGCCGACCAGACACTGCCCCGCGGCTTCGGCATTGACTGGGCCGGCATCTCCGCCGACGAGGTGGCGCGGGGCAATGAGGCCATCTACATCTTCCTGATTTGCCTCGGCTTTGTGTACCTGGTGCTGGCGGCGCAGTACGAGAGCTTTGTGCTGCCGCTGGCGGTGCTGCTGTCGCTGCCGGCGGGCATCTTTGGCTCCTTCCTGCTGCTGAAGCTGCTGGGCCTGGAAAACAACATCTACGCGCAGGTGGCGCTGGTGATGCTCATCGGCCTGCTGGGTAAGAACGCGGTACTGATTGTGGAGTTTGCCGTACAGCGCCACGCGCAGGGCCTGTCTGTATTGCAGGCGGCAATGGAAGGCTCAAAAGCCCGTTTCCGCCCCATCCTGATGACTTCCTTCGCCTTCATCGCCGGCCTCATTCCGCTCGTCTTTGCCACCGGGCCGGGTAAGATTGGCAACCGCACGATTGGTACCGCCGCTGCCGGCGGGATGCTTCTCGGCACCCTGTTCGGCGTGCTGGTCATTCCCGGACTGTATTACGTCTTTGCCCGCATAGCGGAAAAGCATCCGCTGGTGCGCGAAGAGAGCGACCATCCCCTAACCGAAGAAATTGAAAACAATGTTTAAGCCCTGGAAGTACCTTCTTATTCCGCTGCTGAGCCTGTGCGCCGCCGGCTGCAGCATTCCTACGGTCGTGCAGCGCTCCGAAAACCGCTCCGTGCCGGCCAGCTACAGCAATAGCGCCGATTCTGCCAATACCGTCACCTTTCCCTGGCGCAGCTTCTTCACCGACCCTTACCTCGTCAGCCTCATTGACACCGCGTTGAAGAGTAACCAGGAGCTGAACATCACCCTCCAGGAAATTGAGATTGCTAGGAATGAGGTGCGGCTGCGCAAAGGCGCTATCCTGCCCACGGCGGGCCTGCGCGCCGGTACAGGCATTGAGAAAGTAGGCCGCTACACAAGCCAGGGCGCCGGCAATGCCGCTACAGAAATAACCCCCGGCACCGAAATACCCGACCCGCTGGGCGACTTCAGCATCGGCCTTTATGCCACCTGGGAGGTGGACGTCTGGAAGAAGCTGCGCACCGCCAAAAAGGCCGCCGTAACCCGATACCTCGCCACGGTAGAAGGGAAAAACTTCCTGCTCACCAGCCTCATCGCCGAGGTGGCCGACGCTTACTACGAGCTGCTCTCGCTGGACAATAAGCTGGCCGTGGTGCGGCAAAACATAGCGCTGCAGAAGTCTGCGCTGGACGTTATTAAAATTCAGAAAGAAGCCGCCCGCGCCACCGAGCTTGCCGTGCAGAAATTCAGCGCCGAGGTGCTCAAATCGCAAAGCCTTGAGTTTGACATCCTGCAGCAGATCCGCGAAACGGAAAACCGCATCAACCTGCTCCTGGCACGCTATCCGCAGGATATCCCGCGCGACACCGGCAGCTTCCTCAGCCTTACGCCCGCCGCCGCCCGTGCCGGCATACCGGCGCAGCTGTTGGCCAACCGGGCGGACGTCCGCCAGGCGGAGCTGCAGCTTGCGGCCGCAAAGCTGGATGTGAAGGTGGCCAGGGCCGAGTTTTATCCCTCCCTCGGTGTCACCGCCGGCGTGGGCCTGCAGGCATTCAAGCCATCTTACCTCACCAACTTCCCCGAGTCGCTTCTCTTCTCCCTTGCGGGAGATCTGGCCGGCCCGCTCATTAACCGCAACGCGATCAAGGCGGAATTTTACATGGCCAATGCGCGGCAGGTGTCGGCCATGTACAGCTACGAGCGCACGCTGGTGACTGCCTACCTGGAGGTAGCTACCCAGCTTTCTAAAATCAGCAATCTGGAAAAAAGCTATACGATGAAGGCTAAGCAGGTGGCCGCGCTCGCGTCTTCTATAGACATTGCCAACGACCTCTTCAAGTCGGCACGCGCAGACTACTTTGAGGTGCTGATGACGCAGCGCGATGCCCTTGAGGCAAGGCTGGAGCTTGCCGAGACCCGCAAAGAGCAGCTGAGCGCTGGGGTGATGATGTATAAAGCCCTCGGCGGCGGCTGGCGGTAGGGTATATTTGAAGGCGACACATTCATAATAAAACCCGCGCATAGCACGGGTTTTATTTTTTGCTGGTGGGCCCAATTGCTTTTAGGTTGAACCAATTAGAAAAATTATTCAGGCGAATTGAGGCCCGTTATGGTAGATGCGATGAAGCTACCTGCCTGAAGATGCCGCATCGCCATAGTGCTGAAGCGCTGTCAATGACGGCAGCAGTGCCGCCGCTCCTTTCGCGGTAAGGTAAGGGACGTACGTCTGGAAATAGACCGCCAATGCGTGATTCAGCTTTTGTTCATCGGTGCACCACGGAAAGTAAATCTCAGCCTCCTGCTGCCAGTAAGTGGCCAGCATATTCAGGATATAAAAGTGACCATGGCTGTTGTCCGAGAGCGAGGGTTTCGCCAGCTTCTGACGTACCAGCTCGGCGTGCAGCCCTGCAAATTGGTTGAAGCGATCTTTCAGCACTGTCTGGTAGTTCCGCTGCATTTCGGGCACGGAGGTCAATATCTCTGCGTAGCGCTTATTGAGAATAAAGCGGAACCGGAGCTGTGTGCGGAAAATGACTTCCACCTGCTTGTAGTACAGCTGAAAAAGGCCGAGACCCGCTGCGTCTATCTCATTCAGCGCCCCGCTTACGTCCTCCACGAGCTGCAGGCATAGGGCATGGACGATATCACCTTTAGCTGGGAAATAGTAAGTAAGGTTGCCTAGGCTGATGCCGGCCCTGGCAGCAATATCACGGGTGTTTACTGCGTCGATTCCCTTCCTGTTAAACAGCGCCATGGCAGCATCAAGCGCCAGCTGGCGCGTTGGTCGTTTCACACCACAAAGAAAGTTTTTTTAGGTCAGCGTACGAAATTGTCGGCTGAGCTGACTACTTTTGGTCACTGACCTAAAATAGATCATCATGATAAAAACGGGATCTACCCTAATCAATCGTATCACCGGCGAGCGACTCACTTGGATAAATACTGCCGCTGATACGGGCGGCGCCTCCACCACGTTAAATGTGGTCGTAAAACCCGGCGGGCTTCTTGCCGTCCGGCATTTACACCCCCGGCAGGACGAAACTTTTGAAGTCAAGCGCGGCGCATTGATTTATGAGCCGAATGCCGACATCAAGGAGGCCCTGCGGCAGGAACGGGTAAGGCTTACGCCGGCACGCGCCATGCTGCTTGCCGTCCTTTTTGATCTCGTGAAAAACGGCGAGTTTGTTTCTGAATTTGCAGCGGAGAAGATTGCGTATTTCCTTCAGCGATTCGGAGGCAAAGATGTTCTTAAGCTGGATTTTCAACCAAACTTCTATGGCTCTTACTCCGGTAAGGTGAAGCATGTTCTCTACTTTTTAAACGGCAGCTACATCAGTGGTTATAGCTCAAAGAACAAGAAGCCGTTTGAGGAACTCGGTATTGTTATGGATGCCGAAGAAGATGTGCTTGCATACTTAAAAACACCCGGGCATGAGCCGTACCTGAAAATAGCGGAACGGACTAAGGAATTCTTAAGCGGATACTATTCCTATTTCAGCCTTGAACTTCTTTCGTCTGTTGACCAGATTATTCAAACGAAGCGCGTTAATGCACCTCAAGCCATTCAGGTGGAGCTAAATAATTGGAGTGACCGGAAGAAAACCTTGTTCTCCAATCCTAAGTTTCTTGAAGTAGCAGTAAACCATCTGAAACAAAATCACTTGGTCAGCTAATGGCCATCATCACCGAATCCGAAATAGAGCAAATAGCCTTAGACATCCTCAAAGATGATTTAGGCTATGAAGTCTGTTTTGGTCCTGATATAGCAGAAGGTGATGCTGCAGAAAGAACACATAGCGAGGTAGTGCTCAAAGGCCGCCTGCAGGAGGCTATCCACCGCATCAATCCGCACATACCCGCAGATGCCTGCGAGGCAGCCCTCAAAATAGTGCTGCGCCCCAATGCCCTTAACCCAATAGACAGCAATGAAGCCTTCCACCGCCTGCTCACCGAGGGCGTAGATGTGAAGTATGGCATCGGCGAAGGCAAGAGCAAAACCGATAAGGTATGGCTTATAGACTTTACACCCGGCAGCAGCCACAATGAGTTCCTCGCCGTCAATCAATTCACCGTAACAGAAGGCTATAACAACAAGCGGCCCGACATCGTGCTCTTCATCAACGGCCTGCCGCTGGTAGTAATAGAGCTCAAAAACTCCAGCGACGAGAAAGCAGATGTAAGGGCAGCCTACCAACAACTGCAGACCTACAAGCAGCTCATCCCATCACTGTTCCGCTACAACGCCTTCATGGTAGCCTCCGACTGGGACTTTGCCAAGGCCGGCACCATCAGCAGCGACCTCAGCCGCTTCGCTGCCTGGAAGACCGCCGACGGCGTCCATGTAATAGACAGCAACATACAGGCGGAGCTGGAGCCCATGATGAAGGGCATGCTGAACAAGCAAACCCTACTCGATGTAATCCGGCACTTCATCGTCTTTGAGCAGGGGCGGGAGCAGACGATTAAGAAATTAGCTGCCTACCATCAGTACTATGCGGTGAACAGGGCTATAGAGAGTACGGTCAGGGCATCGGCTTATGACACTTTGGCTCCGCTCAGTGTCCGGGGGGTGGCAGAGCCGCCCGGCAAATGGAACAAGCGCGATGTGCGCGACCAGCCTGCGGGTGACCGTCGCGCCGGCGTGGTATGGCATACGCAGGGCAGTGGCAAAAGCCTAAGCATGGTCTTCTATACCGGCAAGCTGGTGCTGAGCGAGCCCATGAACAATCCCACGATTGTAGTGCTCACTGACCGCAACGACCTGGACCAGCAGCTCTTTGAAACATTTGGAGCCTGCGCCCAGCTCATCCGCCAGACACCCGTGCAGGCAGAGAGCCGCGAAGGATTGAAAAAGTTGTTGGCAGTAACATCAGGCGGCGTAGTCTTTACCACCATCCAGAAGTTTGCTCCTGAAGAGCAGGGAGCAATTTATCCGCTGCTCAGCGACCGGCGCAACATCGTAGTCATAGCCGATGAAGCCCACCGCAGCCAGTACGACTTTATAGACGGCTTTGCCCGCCACATGCGCGATGCCTTGCCGGCTGCAAGCTTCATAGGCTTTACCGGCACGCCCATAGAAAAAGAAGACAAGAACACCCAGGCAGTATTCGGCGACTACATAGACGTGTACGACATACAGCAGGCCGTAGCAGACGGCGCACCGGTGCGCATCTACTATGAGAGTCGCTTAGCCAAAATAGAGCTTAGTGCCGAAGACCAGGAAGTGATGGACCAGCAGGTGGAAGAAGTGACCGAAGGGGATGAGCTGACCGAGAAGCAGCAGCGCTTTACGAGGTGGGCGCGCAAGGAAGTGGTAGTAGGCAGCAAGCAAAGACTGGCGCAGGTAGCAGCAGATATGGTGCAGCACTTTGAAGCCCGCCTCGGCGCCATGGATGGTAAGGGAATAGCGGTAGCCATGAGCCGCCGGATATGCGTAGCCCTGCACGATGAAATAGTAAAGCTTCGCCCGGAATGGCATAGTCCGGATGACAATGGCGGCTTCATCAAAGTAATCATGACCGGCTCTGCCTCAGATCCGCTGGGCTGGCAGGAGCATATCCGCAGCAAGGCGCGGCGCAAGGCCATTGGCGACAGGCTCAAAGACCCTAAAGACCAGCTGAAGCTGGTTATAGTCCGGGACATGTGGCTGACCGGATTTGACGCGCCGGCCCTGCACACGCTATACATAGACAAGCCCATGAACGGCCACAACCTGATGCAGGCGATAGCGCGCGTGAACAGAGTGTTTGGTGATAAGAGCGGTGGCCTGGTTGTGGATTACATAGGCATTGCACAGGACCTGAAAAAAGCGCTGGCGATATACACGGCCAGCAATGGCAAAGGCAAGCTGACGCTGGACCAGAAAGAGGCGGTAGCCAAGATGCAGGAGCTGCATGAGGTGGTGTGCGGCATGTTCGGTACTTATGATTATGCGCATTACCATAACCTGCCGCCAAGACAGCGATTAGACTTTATACTGGATGCAACGAATCTTATCCTGCAGCAAGAAGATGGGAAAGCGAGGTTCAAGCAACACGTCACACGACTGACGCAGGCATTTGGATTAGCGGTGCCGCATCCGGAAGCGTTAGCTATTAGAGACGACCTGGCTTTCTTTCAGGCCATCAAGGCGCGGATAGTAAAGCTGGATGATAGCGGTCGCCAGCCGGGAAAGACAAATGAGGAGATAGAGACGGCCATCAGGCAAATCATAGATGATGCAATTGTGAGCAAGGAGGTGGTCGATGTATTTGATGCGGCCGGCATTAAGAAGCCGGACATCTCCATCCTGTCAGACAGCTTCCTGGCGGAGGTTCAGAACATGAAGCAGAAGAACCTGGCGCTTGAACTGCTGAAGCGATTGCTGAATGATGAAATCAAGAGCCGGGGCAAGAGCAATACAACCCATAGTCGGAAGTTTTCAGCCATGCTGGCGGACGCGGTGAAGCGGTATCAGGAGTGGGCTGATTGATTCGGCTACTGTGATACAGGAGCTGATGGGAGCTGGCGCGGAAGATGAGGGAAGAAGAAATGCGCGGAGAATCCCTCTCTCTCCGCCCCGACGAGCTGGCTTTTTATGATGCGCTGGCGGAGAATGATGCTGCGAAGAAGCTCATGGAAGATGAGACGCTGAAGGCTATTGCACGGGAGCTTGTGGATTCTGTACGGAAGAACACTTCTATTGACTGGCAGCTGAAGGAAAGTGTGCAGGCTAAGCTGCGGGTGCTTGTAAAAAGGATTTTAAGGAAGTATCATTATCCTCCGGATGATCCTGTGACTGGTGAGTACCGGGAGAGTGTGACTAGGGTTTTGGAGCAGGCAGAGGGGATGGCAGAGAGGGTAGGGGTAAATTCCCAATTCCTCATTCTAGGAGACTAGGATAGAGAAGCTTCTTTTGATAACGAACTGAAATTTCAAAAAAAGTGATCGTCGCGGTCGTTCTTTGAGCTGTGGTGCCTCCAAAAAGTGCCCAATTGGAATCTCTCCATAGTGGTCAATACTGTCAGCATCCACAATTGTATGTATTTCATCGGCGATTTTGCGTGAGAGTGGGTGCAACACACTAAAAAACACGCAGTAATGCGCCTAAACGCCCTTTATTACACGATTTTTCAATGCCGAAATACCGCTTTAGTTAGGCCAGTATTAGCCGTAATGAAATTTTGAATTAGTTATTAAGAAGGCTTCTATTAGAATTGGGTTAGAATAGGCGTTTTTTTGCACCTACTTTCACTATCAATTCTTCGATAAATGCCTGAAAATCCAAGCAAAACCGGCGAAGTTCAAAATGTAGAGAGTTTACAGGCGCGTGTTAAAGAGCTTGAAGAGGCTTTAAGATATTCTAAGGTAAAAGAGGATGAGGCGATGAATCTTGTTGTTGAGGTTCATCGGCGGAATCAAGTGTACATAGAAGAGAATGCGAGGCTCAAAACACGCAATAAGGAACTGGAAGACCCTGAAGACCGGCATCATACGAGCGGCTTAGGGTGGCTTGGCAAGTAGCGCAGGTAATAAGAAGGATAAATAGACCGCTCCGCTCGAGTGAAATCCTGCATGAGTTGCTCGCTATAGACAAAGACTGGGAGTTGAGCAGCAGCGCAAATCCCAGTACCTACGTATCCGTCGTTCTTAGCAAAGGTGTACAGGCAGGAAGGCTGAAGATTTACAAAGTTCCCGGTACGCGAGGTGGGTATTATGCATTGGAAGAGTGGATAGATAAAAGACGACAGGCTGAGTGACGAAATGAGAAAACAGCTACTTTAAGGAGGGTATTCAATTCTAATCTCAACTAGGTACGGTGATCAAATAAAACCGCCCCGCAAAAAGGCGGGGCGGCGGATTTACACAGAAGTGATTGTGGGCCTATTCACTCCGGGTAAACTTGAAGCTCTTGCTTCATGGCGCCATTATCCACTTCAAGCAGCAGGAGTTTGTTTGCCGGAAACTCGGCGCAGGTCAATGTCCATACGCTGCTTACCGCCGTCCATATGTTTGCTGAAGTTGCGGAGACTGCGGCC
This sequence comes from Chitinophagaceae bacterium, assembly GCA_965246765.1. Lineage (GTDB taxonomy): Bacteria > Bacteroidota > Bacteroidia > Chitinophagales > Chitinophagaceae > UBA1952. Next base: position 409,199 of record CBDFFJ010000002.1, on the reverse strand, counting down.
TGTTTCATCATAAATAGTAAAGCTGTAGCGGCCATCCTTAGCATTGGCAAGCTCCAGGTGCAGGACATCCTTTGCAGGAACCGGATGGATAGAAGCGCCAAATTCTGTACCGGTAGTCGCGACGCCTGTTGGGTTTGAACTTGTCGTATCCAGTACCGTAACGGTAAAGGTATTGGAGAAGCAGGATGCCCTGCACTGTCGCGTACAACATAAGTGGTAGTCGTATTCGGCGCGGCAATAAGGCTGCTCTTCGTGCTGCTGTCAGCAGTCCAGAAGTAGGTGCCCGGCCAGCCTGCATAGAGCGTAGCGCTTTCGCCCTTGTAAATCGTTACGCTGTCGGTAGTATTATTCTTCGCGCCCTTGATAATCGTAAACTGGTCGGCTACTACGGAGTCACGGCGTACCCATTTTGCATCCAGGCGGTTGCCCTGCACTTCAAAGTAGAACATGCCGCCGTCATTCTGGGATTGTTGGCAGAATATCTTGCTATTGGATTGGAAGAGCGCATGGTCACCTTGCTGATGTACTCGCCTAAAGAGCGGTACCAGCATTTGCTGAACGGCGGCAAAGACAAAATCCTTCAGCGTATTGCGCAGCATTAAATAGCGAGCTATCGGGGTATTACACCGGTTAGCCTGAGCCGCATCCGCAATCGCGCAGCGAAACGATAGTCGCCCTTCCACTTCTTATCTATTATTATCGTTTGCTGCTTCCGGCCCGGCGGAGCTTTGTTCCATAAAAGCAAAAACCATGAAATTCCTGCTCTTGGCGGAAGAAGTCGCTCAACCTACCCTTGCCATTCTTGCCATCAATCTTCAACCTGTTAGTATATCCGGTTGGCTATGGCCTATCGTCTTTTTAAGTCCCGACCTCGGTATGCTCGGATACATCGTCAATGCGAAGGTTGGTGCATGGACTTACAATCTATTACATCATAAAGCTGTCGCTGGAGTGCTCATTCTGATGGGTATTTTCTACCGGCACCAAGGCTACTATTTGTCGGACTTGTACTCTTCGCACACGCTTCCTTTGACCGCGTATTTGGCTACGGGTTAAAGTATGAGGATGGATTTAAGCATACGCATCTCGGCACAATTGGGCGAGGATAGCAACTGAAATGCGGGGCATGCAAAAACCTCACGGTATCATAACGCGCCGGCAATCTATCGGCACTCATAACATCCCAATTTTGCTTCGCGTCTGCAATAAGAAAATTAACCGGGTAGGGCTGCATTAGCGCAAAGATTCCCCATGATCCCGGTGCGGGTTAGTTTGCACAGCCGCGTAAGCTTTAACGCTTGCGTGGCTTTTTTGCCTTTAGCACTCAATGAACCTTGGATCTTAAGTCCGATTCGCTCACTTGCCATTCAGATTTCAGGTCGCCTGCAAGGTCTTTGAATTGCACCTTTAATATCCTATCGCCCTTAGGCCCCGCAACGCTTACAACGCCGAAATTTTGCGCCACAATCAGGCTGTCGGGTACGCGCTGAGGCATGTTCTCCTCTTCCTTCGCAGGCTTAGCCGGGCCGGATGTAAATGGCGAAACAGTAACATCATATAGGGGATACTTGTCCGGCCGCTCCATTCGGATAATCTCGCTGTGGTGGCGGTCGCCGGTGAGGAATACCACGCCGTTGATGTCGTACTCCGCGATAAAGTCCATCAACTCCTGCCACTCGCCGGCGAAGTGCCTCATGCAGTCAAATGGAGAAAGCGGATTGAGCACCTGGCTGCCATTCACGATTATCTTAAACGGAGCGTATTTCTGCATCAGCAGCGCGTCTTTCAGCCATGCCATTTGCTCGGCGCCGAGCATATGCTTCTGCGGATTCGGCTTGCCGCCAACGCTGTCTTTCACATCAGCAGAGCGCCAGGTGCGGTCGTCCAGCAGGAAGAAGGCAACATCGTTGTAATTGAATTGTGTATAGATGCCTTTCCCATCTTTTCCGAACGATGGATTTGGCCAATAGTCAGCGAAGTAGTCGCGACCCTCGCTAGTGTAGATGTAAGAAGCGCCGTAATCATTTGGGCCGAAGTCGTGGTCGTCCCAGATGGCGTAGTGCGGCATCGCCTTCAGTAGCGGTTGTAAAACCGGGAGGCTTCGGTCATGATGAGCACGGTAGCGTAGGCCCCATGTGCTCAGGTAGTCCGCTTCGCGCGTGTACCAGTTGTCGCCGAGCCAGAGCATGAACTCGGCAGGCTGCTTCGCCATCGTCAGGAAGATGGAAGAGTCGCCGCCGTAAGGCTTGCCGGGGCGGTCGTACTCCGGCTGGTTGAAGTAGGCGCAGGAGCCGGTGAGAAAGGAAAAGTCCGGTGCAGGTTTACGCCACTGCCAGAGACTTTGCGTGGTAAAAGTGCCGTCTGTCTTTTCTGTGGCTTTATCATGGGTATTGACGGCAGAGATTTCATAGCGATACCGCGTACCCGGCTGAAGCCCGGTCAGCGTAAATGTTACCGGATTAAACTCCCGGCCCAGGTCGCCGGGGTAGGCTTTGCGCGATGCTGCGCTTCTGCCAGCGCTGTCCGGCCACCAATGGATATCAAGGCTGTTCACGCTGCGCGAAACTTCCGTCCAGATACGCGCCGTGCGCAGCTCCGTATAGCCCGGCATCGGGCCGGCTAAGAAGAGCGATTGAGCGAAAATGACTTCAGTCGGCAGCAGGGATAGCAGAAGGCACAGGATGTTTTTCATAGCAAAAGGTTGTGTGGAAAAATGGAGATTAAAGCAGACAACAATGCCACCGCGAAAGGTGGCACTGTTTCATAGTGGTAGGGTTTAAAGGGGTTTCACAACGAAGCTTAATTAAAGAGGTAGCGCAGGCCAATCTGCATCTGCCAGCGGCTGAAAATGGATGTATTGTCCACGTAGCTCTGCGTATAAGGAATCTGATTGGCGGCATCCTGATAAACGAATGAATAGCGCGGCTTGCCAGGATTAACTGTTGCCGTTGCGGGCACCGTGCCTTCATACTTCAGCACGTTCAGGTTGGTGAATTGCTTTGCAACGCCCCAGTTTGTATTGAGCAGGTTGCCCACGTTGATAACGTCTAAGCTCAGGCGCAGCGTGTGGCGTGACTTCGCAAAGCGGCCCGTTTGCAGATACAAGTCCTGCGTCACGTTGAAATCAAGGTGCTTGTACCACGGTAGCACCGCAGCATTGCGCTCTACCACCTGACCACGGCGGTTGCTGAGGTATGGGTCTTGGTTGATGAAAGCATTGAGCTGATTCCATTGCTGCGTAGCGGTGCGCGTGTCTGTCACAGTACCTCCGCCGGTATTTACCGGTACAAGCACAATGTCGTTGATGTCTTTCGGCACATAGATAAGGTCGTTATTACCCCCGGTACCGTCGTTGTTCACATCGCCCTGATAGGTGTAAGAGCCTACGCCCGCGGTCGCTGCGTCAAACACAAAACCGAAGCTGGTGGCAAAATGCTTCGCGTACTCAAAGCGGTAGTAAGCCTGCGCAATCACGCGATGCGGCTGGTAATAGTTGGAGTACCCAAGCTCTGGCGCATTCGGGTCTCCGCTTACCGGCCGGTCGCGCCAATTGGAGGCAGCGATAGAGCCGCCGTCGTTCAGCGACTTCGCAACGCTGTAGGTATATGCAGCCGACACGAAATAATTCTTAGCAGACTTCTGCGCCTGGAAGGTGAGCACATGGCTATAGCCTTCCGTGTAGTTCTTCATCAGGATGGCATTGGTGATGCGCGGATTGGATTCCGTAGGCGTTGTGCCGCCGTTGTTGATTTGCTGGGAGCTGTAACGGATACGGTTATCAGAGCCTGGAAAGCGCGTGCCGGTTGAAGGCAGGTTCACGTTCTCAAAATTCACGGCGTTGATGTCGCGGCTGTAGTTGTATTCCACAGAACCTACGATGTCCCAGAAAAGCTTGTGGTCAATGCCGAACGTGGTCTTAAATACAGTCGGGTACTTAAAATTCTTGTCTGTGAATACAAGATTGTAAGATGTATTGGCGGCGCCTGCCGCCGGGCGGTACTTATTTATGTCCGGCGAGAAGGCAGAAATGCCGTTATTGATTGGAAGTAGTGCAGGATTAACAGGTGTTGTAGTAGTGTAAGAGACCGACCCGAACTGTACGCCGTTGTTGGAGGCCTGATTGGAAATCCATACAAAAGGCGGCGGGCCGGAGAATAAGCCGGTACCAAACCGGAACTGCGTTTTGTGATTGCCGAAGACATCCCAATTCAGGCCGAGGCGAGGAGAAAACACCGGATTGGTGTTCGGAGCCACGCCAACGTCATACCGCATGCTGTCGCGGAAGGAGAGCATAGATGCTGTCGGATTGGATTCAAAAGCATTCTTGAAAATCGGGGCGTCCACGCGCACGCCGTAGCTCAGCGTCAGGTTGTCTTTAATGCGCCACTTGTCTTGTAGGAAGACGCCGATTTCAGTTACGCCCACCTCCGCGAATGGAAACGAACCGTCGGGCGTCAACGAGTATTGCAGCGCATAGGCCCTCGGCGCTTTATTAGTGTAGAAATCGGAGAGCGAGTTGAAGACATAAGCGCCTTCAAAATTCGGCGCAAAGCCGTTCGTAAAGCTCTTTACATAGTTCTGTGTACCGGCGGTAATCTCATGCTTCCCGAGGTAGTAAGTGAAGATGTCTGATACCTGAAAGATGTTTGAGTTCAGAACGTTGTTGTACGTAAAAGGCTCATAGCCAAACGAGGTAAGCGTCTGGCCCTGCGCATTCAGGATGTCCACGAGTGGAAAATCGCCGCTGCCGAGCGTTGTGCGGAAGTCGCGCAGCGCGGTGTAGCCAATCTGGAATTTGTTGGAAGCCTTATTTGAGAAGCGCGTATTCAGTTCGCCGATGAAGATGTTGAAGTTGTTATTGATGGTGTAGCCGGAGCCGGAAAACGGCAGACCGAAGTTGCCCGGCTGGCGGTTGCCGTTCGGCGCGCCCGAATTGCTGGCAGCGATGTCTGCAAAAGACTTTAGGTAATTGTATTTCAGCGTGAGCGTGTTCTTGCTGTTGATGTTCCAGTCTATGCGCGCGGTAATCTTGTCGCTTTGCGTGCGATAGTTATAGCCTTCATAGGAACCCGGGTCGTACTTATAATTGGCAATCAGAAATTGACGCAACGAGTCAAGCGTGGAAGCGCTTGCCTGGGATACCGAGCCGGGTACCGCCGTGCCGCCGGGCTGCAGCGCGGTGTAGGTTGTAGCAGGCGCTGAATGCGCTCCTGCTCTGCCGATACAAAGAAGAACAGCTTATCCTTGATAAGGGGCCCTCCTACAGAAGCGCCACGCTGATTGTATGTAAAGTCCGGCTTGGTAAGCTGTATTGTGTGCAGAATGTAGCCTTGCATACCCGGGCTGCGCAGGTAGGTGTAGATAGAGCCTTTGAATTCATTAGTGCCGCCGCGCGTAACGATATTCACACCTGCGCCGGAGAAGGAGCCCTGCCGCAGGTCGTAAGGCGAAACGCCAACCTGTATCTGCTCAATGGCATCCAGCGAAATTGGCTGCGAAGATGTTTGGCCGCCGAGTGTGCCAGAAAGGCCAAAGGCGTTATTGAAGTTCGCGCCGTCCACGGTGATGTTATTATACTGGCTGGAGCGCCCGCCAAAGGATAGGCCGTTTGAGGAAGGTGTAAGGCGTGTAAAATCCTGAAGTGAGCGGTTCACCGTAGGCAGGCGTTCAATCTGCTGGCGGCTCACTATTTCCTGCGAGCCGGTGTGGTTGTCGTTGAATACGCGGTCTTGCCGGCGCGCGGTTACGGCCACGCCTTCCAGCTCCGTGTTTTCATCCTTCAACCCGAAATCGGCGCGGTATTCCTGCCCGAGCAGCACGGTTACATTCTCAAACTTCTGCTCCTGAGCGCCGATCTGTGAAGCAATGATAGAATAAGGCCCGCCTACGCGGACATTCGGGATGTTGTAGTGTCCATCCTTGCGCGAGGTGGTGCCGTAAACGGTGCCTGTAGGCATGTGGATGGCGCGGATTACTACGTCTTCGGCGGGCTTACCGTCTGAGCCGAGTACGCGGCCAACAATGTCTGATGTAGTGACCTGCGCGTGCAACCCGCTGCCACAAAATAGCGAGGCGAGCAGCGCAAAGAAGAGGAGCTTGAGCTTCATAAGGTGCATTAACTTTTTGTTTGCACAAAAGTGTCTGCGTCCTCAAGAAGGAAAGGTTACGTCGGACTTACGAAAAGGTTACGAAAGTTCCCTGCAGAAATCGGAGACGTAACTATTTGAAACTAGCTCGGCCTATTTCTTACTACGAAAAAAAGGCTTGCGACCATATAGGTGCTGTCTGACGGAAATGGGTGTTGAGCAGCATGGTTTATAAATAAAGTCGCGGTGTCGGGTAGTTTCCAATCTCTAGTACTAAAAGAATAAACGCGTTTGTTTCCCGAACCATTCTCACCACAGCTTGAATAATCGGGAGCAAGACTGCATTCCCACAGCCAATACTTATCTCCATTTAGTGTTGATTTCCGGTCATTAATACTGAAGTAAATCCGGCATTGTTCTGAGCTTTCTTCCTTCGCTCCCCAAGCCTCGGTAACGGACATAATACTGTTTGGCTTGACATTGACATCGTACTCTTTGATGAAGAGTCCACGAGCCTTGGCGTCTGCAATGTCCATTGGAGGCGGTTTGATATTGCAACAACCGGAAAGGTTCAATGCTTCAAACACAGCAAATAGAATAAGTAGTTTCATTCTGCCCACAAAACAATCTAAAATATGCAGCACCTAATTGACCCTTCTTTTATGGAGACAAAATAATTTTTATGAACGAACTGAAAGTCAAATTGCATAGTGATTTCTTGCTGTTATCGGATTGTTTGCGTTGATTCATAGAGCATAGTTGTTGAGCCAAATTGAGACGCTGTCAAAAAACATGAATGCCGCGGCTTACGAGGCCACGGCATCCTGCATCAAAAAAATCCCGGCTCCGTCTAATTGTTTGCGTGTAGTCCTATTCGGTTGCCTTCGGTATCCTGAAAGAATGCCATGTAGCCCGTCTGTTCATCAATGAGCGTGCGCGCCATTATTACTTCACCGCCCGCTTCTTCAACGCGGTCAAGCACAGTCTGAATGTCAGGATTTGCATTCAGGTAAACCATCGTTCCAACCATTGAAGGCGAATGATACTCGCTCTTCACTAGAGCGCCGCCTACTTTACCGCTGCCACCCGCTCCGGACGGAAACATACTCATCACCATGCCTGCCATGTTCACCGTATTAAGGGAAATGTCCAGAATCTCTTCATAGAAGGCTTTCGCTCTTTCTGTGTCGGCTGCGGGAATCTCAAACCAGTTCAAGGCATTGGTAGTCTCGCTCATTTTTTCCGGCATAGTGGATGTTTTTAATGGTTTAAAAAATCAAAGGGCTGCAAGTGGGTGCGGCTCAAAATTCAAAGTACGCTGTTACGGCAGCGTTACGTCCGTGTGATGTTTCGGCGATTGAGGGTAGTGAAATGACACCTCAAGCGAGCGATGATAATTCCTTAACCGGTCGTTAATAGGCCGCGGATACTTTCGCGCCTTCTTATGCAAACCATTTACAATCAAGTATGATGAAACGACTATTATTTTTTACAACGCTTTTGAGCTGTGCCGCGCTGACCGGCAGCGCGCAATCCTTTACAAGCGGCAATGTGACTGCCCTTGTGGTAGCAGCGAGTGCATCCAACACAACCGGAAGCATCATTGAATTAGGAAAGACGGCCAACCAAACCACGCCCGTCAACACCTTTACCGTTCCGGCAAGCACTACGACCTTGACGAACCAATTGCGTTTTTCGGGAAGCGCAACATCTACCGGCTATCTCGCGAATACAGACGATGGGACCTTGCTGGCGTTCACAGGCGTTAATACCATCAACACAAGCGCCAATGTGAATACCATTTTGCCACGCGGTGTCGGAACGTTTGACGGCTCCGGCACCTATGCCCTGCAAACAACTTACACGGGCGCAAGCGGCAACCAAACGAGAGCCGCCACTTCGCTGAACAACACAACCTGGTTCATCGGCGACCAGGGTGGTTTATACACGAATGGAGCGACTGCGGCCAGCCCGACAGGAAACTTCCGCTCTGTGAAAGCATTTGGCGGAAATGTTTATGGCGGACAGTCCAGCAGCACTTCTACGGTTTTGCAGGTAGGTACTTTTTCTGCCGCAACGGGCGGCTCATATACAGGGCTCACAGGCCTTACAAATAATGCAAACTTTCAGGATTTCTATCTGATTTCCTCAGGTTCAAACGGAACATCCTTTGATGTCCTCTATACTTTAAGCGCGACTTCTAACACTGCCGGCACCATTTCAAAATACTCCCTGGTAAGTGGAACATGGACGGCTAACGGAAGCTACACTACTACATTCGGCGGCTTTGGCCTGGCGGCGGAAAAGTCGGGTACCGGAGCAAATTTGTATGTGTCAACCGGGCAAGGTGCGCTGACTGCAAATAGCGTCTTACGCATTACGGACGCGGCGGGCTATAATTCTACAATCAGCGTTACGACCGCGAATAACCTCACGCTTTATACCGCCGCATCCGGCACCATCATTAAAGGTGTGGCCTTCTCGCCGGTGAGCGGCGTACTTACGACCAGCAACCTTTCGGGTCTAACCGCGCTAAATACGACATCCGGCACAGCATCAACGCCGGGTTCTTTTGACGTGAGCGGAACAGGCCTTACAGCTAATGTGACTGTGACGTCTAACTCAGCCAACTTTGAAATCTCCACATCATCCACCGGCACATACTCTTCCACGCTGACGCTTACTCCGAGCACCGGCACACTATCAGCTACAACTATTTACGTGCGTTCGACAGCTGGCGCTGCTGCGGGCACAAATAGCAGCACAATCAGCATAACTTCTACAGGGGCTTCCTCGCCGACGCCGGTTGCCGTCAGCGGAACGGTCACTTCCAGCTCGCCGACGCTCAGCGTTTCGTCTAACAGTCTTTCCGGATTCAGCGCGGTAGCCGGTACTGCCTCTACGGAACAAAGCTTTACGGTGAGCGGCATGAACCTGACTAATAACGCGACGGTAAGCGTGACCGGCCCGTATGAAATTTCCACAACATCCGGCAGCGGCTTTGGTACTTCCAACATTACGCTGACGCAAAGCGGCGGCAATCTGACCGGGCAGCCGGTTACGATTTATGTGCGTGTTGCCGCATCTGCAACCGCGGGTACGGCTACCGGTTCCGTGACCATCGCATCCTCACCTGCAACTTCGCAGACGGTGAGCCTCAGCGGCACGGTTACAGCGCCCGCTCCCGCGCTTACCGTTACGCCAACAACACTAAGCGGTTTCAGCACGAGTCTGGGCACGGCATCAGCTTCCCAGAGCTTTACGCTTAGCGGTGCAAACCTCACGAACAATGTGACAGTAACGCCGCCGAGCAAGTACGAGATATCTATTGACAACATCAGCTTCTTCAGCGCCGCTCAGACAATTTCCCAAAGCGGCGGCACGCTTCCTGGTCAGCCGGTGACGGTTTACGTGCGTTTGAGCGCGTCCGCAGTTGCGGGCACGGCTAATCAAAGCGTAAGCATCGCATCAACCGGAGCAACGACACAAACAGTCGCGCTGACAGGCACTGTTACGCAGCCCACGCTTACGGCAAGCCCTACCAGCCTTACTGGCTTCTCCGGTTCTCTAGGGACTGCTTCCACATCGCAGTCGTTTGTCCTTACCGGTGCGAATCTTACGGCGAATGCAGCCCTGAGCGTGAGCAGCGGCGACTACGAGATTTCTCTGGATAATTTAAATTTCTCTACAACGCTTAGCGTTACGCCGGCAAGCGGAACTATAGCCTCAACCACGGTATACGCAAGGATTACCGCATCAGCTCCGGGCGGCACAGCTAATGGCAATGTACAGATTACTTCCACAGGCGCAACCACGCAAAACGTGAGCCTGAGCGGTACCGTAGCCGGCCCCAGCATTGCGGCTACCCCAACATCCATCACTGGCCTGACGACAACTACTGGCACTGCTTCCACATCGCAAAGTTTTTCCGTGAGCGGCAGTAGCCTTACCGCCAACATCAACCTTAATCCTTCTGCCGGTCTGGAAATTTCTACGGACAACACCAACTTCTTCTCTTCGCTTTCGTTGACGCCAAGCGCAGGTACGGTGAGCGCGACTACTGTTTATGTGCGTGTGGCATCATCGGCCACAGCGGGCGCAATAAGCGGCAACGTTGCTCTTACATCTACCAATGCGGCTGGAGTGACGGTGAGCGTTACCGGTTTCGTAAACGCAGTCAGTGGCAGCTTTACAGCTGGTAATGTGGTGCTTTTGCGCGTAGGCGATGGCGGCAGCACACTTGCCAATACTGGTAATGCGGTATTTCTGGATGAGTACACAACTGCGGGTGTTTTGGTAAACACCATTACCCTTCCGGCGACCAATTCAACAGGAAGCAACCTTATTATAAGCGGCTCGGCAACGAGCGAAGGTGCGTTGACACGCTCAGCGGATGGCAAGTCGCTTGCGCTTGCCGGTTACAACAAGAGCCTGCCGAGCAGCACCAATCTCGGCAATGCGGCTTCTACTTCAGTCAACCGTATCGTGGGCATTATCAGCTACTCCGGCAGCGTTGACCTGACTACCTCGCTTAGCGACGCGTCAAGCGCCAATAACGTGCGCACGGCATACACTACTGACGGCAATGCGATTTATGTAGCCGGCGGCGCGGGCGGCATTCGCTACACAACGCTTGGCAGCACTACATCCACGCAGCTTAGCACAACTTCTACAAACATCCGCACCATCAGTGCGGCGGAAAATGGCAGCAACGTTGCGCAGCTTTATGTCGGTACCTCGTCCGGCTCGCTGCGCATTGCTACTGTGGGCTCAGGACTGCCCACTACTACTGGCAATATTGTCACGAATCTGAGCGGGTTCCCAACCACCGGCAGCCCTTATCAGTTTTTCTTCGCAGATGAAAACCCGGCGGTCGCAGGTGTGGATGTGCTTTATGTAGCGGACGATGCTGCCGGCATTCAAAAGTATTCACTAGTATCTGGAAGCTGGACGTCCAATGGCAGTACGGGTACAGGCGCAGACGGCTATCGTGGCGTTACCGGCGTAATAGACAACAGCACGACGCCATCAACAGTTACTTTATTTGTTACCGCCGCAAACGGCCCCACGAGCAAGCTGGTAAAAATTGTGGACGCTACCGGCTATAACGCTTCGTTCTCATCGCCAACTACCACAACGCTTGCCTCAGCAACGTCTTCCACTATCGCTTACCGTGGCGTGGCGTTATCGCCTTTCAACACCACGGCAACAAACAACACCTTTATTGGTAACCTTAGCGCCAATTTCGGTCTGGCAGAGAACTATGGCTCGCTAACCGCTCCGACTACTTCAACCGATGTAACGGTTCCTGCACTGACAGCGGGCGCTATGCATACACCTATAGTAACCGGCACAAGTAACAGCGTTCAAAACCTGACCATCAACTCAAGCGCAAACCTGACGACAGCCTCTGGCGGCGCGCTGAATATTTCAGGAACGCTTACCAACAATGGCTCGTTTAATACTGCTGCCGGTGATTTGACCTTTAACGGTGCATCCGGCACACAACAGATTCCGGCGCTTACTGTGAATAATCTCAGCTTCAACGGGAACGCATTCAGCCTTTCGGGCAACGTAACTGTAAACGGCACGCTCAAATTTACTTCCGGAATTGTAGCAGGAAACGGCAATAAGATTACGGTTGCAAACAATGCCACATCAGCGGTCAGCGGCGGCTCTTCTGCCTCATATCTGAGCGGCGGCACGCTGGAGCGTGTGCAGAACAGCACTGGCAGCGCCTCTTATTTCTATCCGGTTGGCGCCGGCGGCAAGTGCCGCCCGGTGCGTCTAACCAACGGCAGTGTGGGTGGCAGCAACACATTTGATGTTAAATACTTTGCAAGTGGATATTCAACACTGACGCCCAGTAACACATCATACCATACTTCAAGCCTTGAGTATTGGGGCATCAGCCGTGTAGCCGGCAGCACGAGCGACCCGATTGACGTATCTCTGATTACAGAAAGCAACACTGCCAGTGGCATCGGCGCGCCTGCGACCGTAGAGGTTGGGCATTTCAACGGAAGTACATGGGATGCCCTCGGCAACAACAGCGGCAATACTTCTTTCGGCGCTTCCGGCTCCGAGATTGTAACTACTGGCCTGACTACGTTCAGTCCATTCACCTTTATGTCTGCAAGCGCTTCAAATCCGCTGGCGTCAGTCGCTTTGCCCATCAGTATAGAAGCCTTTACTGCAGACAGGGCAGGTAAAAATGTAGTGCTGCGCTGGAAGCTGGGCAACCGTGCTGCCGGCGAACAGGTAACGCTTCAAAAAAGCACTGATGGAAACAGCTACAGCGACCTAACGGACGCCGGCCTTGCAAATCAATACACCGATTTATCCCCTGCGACCGGCAACAATTTCTATCGCCTCAAGCTTGCTAAAGAAGGCAGCAAGGTTTACAGCCAGGTGCTGAGTGTCAGCTTTAGCGCCGAAGGCAGCATTAATGTATATCCTAACCCCGCTGCTAATACGCTTTTCATAGACAACAGCGCTTCCGGCAAGCTGCACTGCGAGCTATGGAATTCAGCAGGCGTACAAGTGGCAGCGCAGGATTTTGAAGGCACCGCCACCCATGCAATTTCCGTGGGCAATCTGCCGGCAGGCAGCTACTGGATGAGCCTGAGCGGTGGGGCAGAGCAACGCCGCGTGCAGGTGAGCATTATACGATAGACAGCATTCGCACATTTTATAAAAAGCACCGTTTCATGCGGTGCTTTTTTTGTGCTCTATCCAAAACTTAATATTGGCCCCAGACGACCCGCATTAATTTTATGTTAGCAAAAAGAAGATTGATGGAAACAAATAAAACCACAGCGACCAAGTCTGCTACGCGCAATGAGCTACAAGATGCTATTGAAGAGAAAATGGAGTTGGCACTTGTAGGTTGGAAAGAAGAGTTGGGCGAAAAGCGCTTCAGAAAGCGCATAAAAAAAGCAAGCAAGCTGTTCGGTAAAAAGCTGAAGCACGGCTTTGCGAAGGCTACGCTCAAGAAGGAGGAAGCTGCCTAAAGGCACTGCTATATGCCTACGCCTGACTCAGAGCGTGAACTATAACTCCGTCTTTGATGTTGCAGAAGGTCTTAAATGTGGACGTTAATTCCAACTCGTAACTAGGCGTGAATCAAGCCAGCTTTCACTTACATATCCTACAGAATCCTGGGGTGCATAAGCCACTTCGTCCATAAGGCCCATGGCTTTTTCTGAAGCAAAGGGGAAACCAAATGAGGAAATGCTTTGCCGCCGAAAGCTCCGCTGCTTTTTCACGCACATGCCCGTTCCCATTTGCTGATACGCCGGCTGCTTTCTAACACCGGTCGGCATGATGTCGTCAATCCTGACAGGCGCCCATGAAGCATTAAATTGGACGACCGTATTGTCCGACCAGACCAACATAAGCAGCGTGCAAGGGCAATCCCTGCCGCCGCATCCGCCTGCGGATGGACTCAGCACGCTGATTCAGGACTGCATTGCCTGGAAGCGGCCAGCGCAGCGCATATTCTATGAGACGTATGCGCCGGCGATTTACAATATCATCAGGCGATACGTGTTTGACGATGCAACGGCACAGGAAATTCTCAATGACAGCTTCTACAAAATCTTCACCCGGCTGGAGCAGTATGCCGGACAAGGCCCTATAGAAGCATGGATGCGCCGCATAGCCGTCAACACAATTACGGACTACCTGCGCAAGCACCTGCGGCAGAAGCCGGCTGAGGTTGTGGAGGTGCTGGAAGACGACGCCTTTGTGGACAACGAGGCGGTAAGCAATCTCTCCTTTGCCGAGCTGACGGGATGTCTGTCGCAGCTCACGGACATCCAACGCACAGTGTTCAATCTGGCCGTTTTTGAAAGCCTCACACATAAGGAAATCGGCGCGGCTTTATCTATCACTGCCGGCAACAGCCGCTGGATATTGAATGACGCCCGCAAACAACTCAAACAAATCATCACCCGCATGAAGTAAGCGCCATGGAACAAGGCAAAATGCACATAGATGAGCTATTCCGCCGTAAGGTGCAGGCGCAGCCCCCGCCGCCTCTGCCGCCTGCCGCGTGGGATGACATGAAGCTCCGGCTGGATAAGGGCGGGCCTAAGGGCGGCTTCCGTTACCACTGGCTGTGGTATGGCCTGGCGCTGCTTTTCGTAGCGGGGCCGGGCATTTATTTTTTGAAGGGACATCCGGGCGGCGCGGTGCGCAATGAGCAGGTTGCGGCTCCGCAGACGGAAGCGGGTTTGCGCTACAATGCGCCTGCAATGACACAAGCAATAACTACAACTATTCAAACACAACCAACAGTAGCGGGAAACAGCCGGGCAGCAATTGCTCCTGCCATGCCTGATTATCATGCGGCCTTTACAAAGCATAATCCCGACATTACTGCTTCGCTTGCAAAAGGATTTTACAACACACCCGATAAGCCAATTTCTTTTTCAAATCCAAAGGGGGGAGAAACCAGGCCGGCACTACCCAATGCGGTTGCCACGCCTGCAAGAGAGGCGGCCACAACTCCAAAAGCAGAAACGAAACAAACCAATGCAACAACCAGCGATACTATAAGCAAGTCCACCGTAACGGACGATACCGATACCGCAATGCCAAAAGCCCGGCGCAGGTTGAGGCTCCCACTGAGCTATGGCTTGAAGGCAGGTTATGAGGCAGGCGCCGGGCAGCCTTCGGTGAATAAATTTCTGGTAGCTCCTTTCTTAGAATACCGCCTAGGAAACCATCTGGCCCTGAGCATACAGCCAGCCATTAAGTCCGGCCGCGCTAACGGCATCGCTGCGCCGGGCGGCGGCAGCTTTTACAGCCTTACCGGCACGACGGTAGATTCGCAGACAATTCAAAAAAACGGAAGACCTTTCTGGCAAATCACGTACACGCAGGCCTACGATTCTATCGTGGTGAGCTATGTGGCGGGCAGCAGCGCGGTGGAGCTTGAGTTGCCGCTCATGCTGCGCTACTATTTTCCAAACGGACTTTCCCTTGGGGCGGGCGGCAGTCTTGCTTTCGGCAAGCTTATCCCGGTTGAAGACGGCCGTCAATCCACGCACCTGTCGCAGGCTGCCGTATTTCAGATTGAGAAGGCAGGCACGCACCCGCCGCCGGACACTTCGGCTTCCTTCCATCATACCGCCGCGCCTTATGGGAGCTATGTTCCCCTCGGGCAGGCGGCGCAAAGCCCGGTGCGTATAGGCTACCTGCTGAGCGCGGGCTATGAGCGGCAGCATTGGCTGCTGGAAGCCACTTTGCAGCAAACGGTGGCCGGGCTGTCGGGCGTGACGGCACCGGGTGTAAAAGATGCTTACAGCATACCTTACATCCGCCTGCTGCTCGGGTATTGTTTCAGCAAAAAATAGTTTCTAACACCGGACTCCGAACCTGCGTCAACCTTAATAGAAGCCTTCTAAAAACAATCTTTCAAATCCTTTAAAAAGCAGACAAACATGAAAAAGCTAACGCTACTTCTTTTCGCGCTGATGGCCGGCATTGCGGGCTACGCGGCAGTTGTTCAGGGTACGGTGACGAACATGAGCAGCACCGCTGTGCCTAATCAGATTGTGCATGTAATCGACTCAGCCGGCGGCGTGCAGATTTTTCACCTGAAGGATACGACCGATGCAGCCGGGCATTACAGCATCACTATTCCTTCCGCCACAGCTACCGGCTCGCTGCTGCATGTTTATACGGAGAAGTGCGGCAATAAATACACCAGCCTGCAAACGTATTCCGGCGCCAGCCTGACGATGAACTTTCAGGTGTGCGGCACAACGCCAACTGGCAATCAGGTGTCCGGCACCGTGACGAAGGTGACGCCGACCGGCAACCCTGCATATCCTGCAATTGTGTATCTAATCCACAAAACGCTCGTCAGCGGCAGCTATGTGCTCACGCTGTTGGACAGCACCAATACTGCAAGTAACGGCGAGTATCATTTCTACGGCGTTACTTATCCCGCCGGCGACCTGCTGGTGAAGTGCGCGCTGACGCCTGCGAACCTCGACTACTGGAATTATTTGCCCACTTACAAAGAGAACAGTCTCACGTGGAGCGGCGCCCACGCGGTTTCGTTCACGCTTGGCGCGAATGACATCCACATGCAGGCGGGCACTAATCCCGGCGGGACGGGCTTTATCGGCGGCTCAGTGCTGCTGGGCGCTAACAAGAGCGCCGGCGTGGGCGACCCGCTGGAGGCGCGCATCCTGCTGCTGACTACGATTAACGACGATGCGGTGGCTTATACTTTCAGCAATGCTTCCGGTCAGTTTTCTTTCCCGAATCTGGCCTACGGCACATACAAGCTCTTTGGTGATGCACTGGGTAAAGCCAACCCTATTTCCATCATCACGCTGGATGCGGCACACAGTACTATAACCAACGTGAAGTTTATGGAGAACTCCGGCGGCTTCTCCGCGCTGAGCGTTTCAAACCCGGCAGTCTTCAGCACCGTTTTGCTGTATCCGAATCCGGTACAGGACAGGTTGACAATTTCCGGGCTGGACAAGGTGAAGGGTACAAAAACTGTCAGCATCTCCGGCATCACCGGCGCCGTGCTCGCCTCGCAAAAGACAGACGGCGCGACCCTGAAAATCCCGACGGCAGCCCTGCCCTCTGGCATTTATCTTCTGCAGATTGCGAGTGAGGAAGGTTCGGCCGCGTACCGCTTCATGAAGTAGCAATAAAGACGAAATAAAAAGCCGCCTTCGTCCGAGGGCGGCTTTTTTATGTCTTGTGCCATTCCGACGTCAAACTATTGATGTTTTAGTGATGATTTGATAGCGCTGCCATTATCTGCCGGAAAGACTTTCGCAGATAACACAATCAGACATTGGCGAAAGCAGTAAAGCGCAAGGTAGAAGTAGTCGTTATCTCAGACGTCCACCTCGGCACCTACGGATGCCATGCTAAAGAGCTGCTCACCTACCTAAAAAGCATCAGGCCGAAAACGCTTGTGCTGAACGGCGACATCATTGACGTCTGGCAGTTCAGCACAAACGCTATTGGCCGAAGAGCCACATGAAAATAGTCAAGGAGATAATGAACATGGTTGGAAAGGGCACCAGGTTTATTATGTCACCGGCAACCATGATGAAATGCTCTGCCGATTTGATGGGTTTAAACTCGGTTCGCCGTGCTGTCCTTTCCTAAAATAACTATACAGTTTCACCTTCAAGAGCAAGAAAAAGGTGGATCTTGAATGATTGACTGAAGTAGCTATTCAGCTTCTCTGCCCATCTTTATTCCGTGAGACTGCAGTGGTTGATGCTGCATCTTGTAAATAGTAGGAATGCCTGCTCTGGGCATCTCTCTTCTTAATGTCAGCAGCATCTCCACAACAATCTCTTCCTGGCTCAGGCGCAGCTCAGTTGCCCAGAGCCGGTCGTAAAATGTATGGCGGGTCTTACCAAACAGAAGTGCAAAGGCGCCTGACACTGACCTTTGAACACTGCTCACTCAGCCTTATTGCTGTTTGGTGCCACATTTTTTTCTGATCTCAATCTTGTAGGGGTCTTCGCGATTGGATCTTTTGTAGACCGGAAGCTTGCCGCTACCGTAGGTCGCTATCCAGGTTTTGATGATTTTGACATTGTTTACGTTGCTGAGCTCAACGGCTTGCTCCAGCGCTAGCTCGCCAGCTTCTATGCGCGCTACAACAGACTTCTTATTGTCCCGCGAGCAGTGTTTCTGCGGCTTCCTTTCCGTCGGTCTTTGACGCGGCTCTGATACAGTTTTTCCCTCTTCCATTTTTTGGCTTTTGGGGGAAACTGTATGGTTATTTTAGGAAAGGATACTAGGTACTGTTGACAGATTATTTTGTGTTTAGGATGGCTGCGGCGATACAAATGAGACTATAGAAGTTTCGGGCTGTTTTCTCATATCTGGTAGCGATTCTTCGGTAATGTTTGAGCCTGTTGAAGGCCCGTTCTATCACGTTTCTGCCCTTGTACTTTTCTTTGTCGTAGTCTCTTTGAACCTTTCTGTTTCGCTTTGGCGGTATTACCACCCCGGCTACTCCTAAGTCTTTGAGTTCATCAATAAACCAGTCAGCATCATAGCCCTTATCTGCCATCGCAATCAAGGGCCGGTAAACTTTCACTAAAGCCTTTGCCTGACGGTAGTCGCGCTCCTGGCCGCTGCCAACCACCATCCTGCAAAATCTGCCTACTGCATTTACACTTAAGTGAATCTTAGAACTCAATCCACCACGTGAACGACCCAGACAGGCTGATTCGGCTTCGGTTTTTTTGACCTGCAGCCACCTGATTGGCGCTCACTGATGTGGAATCAACCATAATCACCATTGGCTCCGGGTCAGCCGTAAGCTCAAAAATCTTTTCCCATACGCCTTTCTTAGACCAGCGGTTACAGCGCTGATAAACGGAGTTCCACTTGCCAAAGCGCTCTGGCAGGTCGCGCCACTGAATACCTGTTTTGTTCTGATAAACAACCGCATTTACAAAAAGCCGTGTGTCATATGGACGACCATGCTTCGGTATCATTGGCCCTATCACAGCCCACATCTTATCACTTATCTCATGCCTCCTCATAAACGCAAAACTCCTAAACCCTTTCTCAACTAAATGTGAATCTGTCAACAGTACCTAGGCAATTATCCAGCTCTTTAGCATCGCTATTGCCAAGTCACATTTGTGACGCAACCGCAGGTTGAGACTTCGGTCTGCCATTTCACTACTAGAATTGTTTGCAAATTGTTTGCAAATAAAAAAGCACTTACAAAACAATTATTGTAAGTGCTTGATATTCAGTGGGCCCACTAGGACTTGAACCTAGGACCACCTGATTATGAGTCAGGTGCTCTAACCAACTGAGCTATAGGCCCTCCTCGGTTGAGGCAGGTAGCAAAGATAAGCGGCCCGGATATTCTGCACGACAAACATTTCCCGGATACAACGCAGATAAGCCTTACTGAGGTTTTTCGGCACACAGCGCATCTTTGCGCCCATGACAGCCAATCCTGAAGCGCCGAATCCGGACGCCACATTCGCTAGTGTCCGCCATATCATCTTTGACCTCGGCGGCGTGCTGCTTAATCTGGACTATGGCGCCACAGAACGTGCTTTTGCCGCGCTCGGCATCTCTGACTTCAATGACCGCTTCTCGCAGCTTACCCAAGACAGCTTCTTTGACGACTGGGAGACGGGACGAATTTCCAGGGAGCAATTCGTAGATGGCCTGCGCGCCGCATCCGGCAAGAGCGACCTGAGTGATATGCAGATCATTGACGCCTGGAATGCTATGCTGATGGATTTTCCGCTGCGGCGGCTTCAGGTATTGCAGCAGCTGCGCAATCAGTTTGACCTATTCCTGCTGAGCAATACCAACGAGGTGCATGAAGCGGCTTTTAATGAATTGCTGATGAAAACCTGCGGCTTCAACACCATCGCGCATTTTTTTGACAGAATATACCTGTCGCACCGCGTAGGGCTGAGAAAGCCCGGAAAAGAAATCTTTCAGCGCATACTGGATGAAAATAGCCTCCAAGCCGGCCAGACGCTTTTTATTGATGACAGCCCGCAGCATATTGAAACAGCGAAGAGCCTCGGAATACAGACCATTCATCTCACTAAAGGGATGACTATTGAAGACAAAATCTTCTTGCCCAAAGGCGGCAATCGCTAACGCACCTCTTCGTAATCAATATACTCGCCAACGGAAGACTTTTTGGGAGCTGCACTCTTATGTGCATGCTCTTCCTGCCGGCCATTCGTAGCCTGCTGCATGTGCTTCATCTGCCGGTGAACGGCTGAGCCTACACGCGCGATGGGCAGCACAAAGCGCATCACGAAACGGAAGATGCCTATGAACAGCAGCAGCAGAATGAGCGATTGGAACATGACTCAAAGGTAGCCCTCCCGCACAGCCACGCGGTTAAGGAAAATCCAATTAGTGGCGCCTGGTTATCCCGTTTTTCGGCGAATGCCCGTATATTTGTGCTCAATTAATGATTTTTACGAAAGGGGCACGACGGTGTCCCTTTCTTTTTGGAAACAATGGCCGCCAATACCCCGGAAGAAAAAATAGAAGCGCTGCTTCAGCCTTTATTGGAAGACAGCGACATGTTCGTGACCACCATCCGCATTAAGCCGACAAATAATATCAAGGTCTTTCTGGATGCCGACAGCGGGTTGAACATCAGTAAGAGCGCAACGGTTAACCGCAGGCTTTACCATGCTATAGAAGAGTCTGCCCTTTATCCGAATGGCGACTTTTCGCTGGAAGTGAGCTCGCCCGGCGTGGATGAGCCGATACATAGCATCCGTCAATACAAAAAGAACATTGGCAGAACGGTGGAAGTCACGCCGATAGATGGCGAGCCGATGACGGGCATTCTAAAAGAGGTTGGCGAGGAAACGCTCACACTCGCCATAAAAGGCACCAAAAAAGCCCCGCCGGTGGAAAAAGAAATCCCGCTCAGCAGCGTAAAAACAGCCATCGTCCAAGTCACATTCTAAGTTTCTCACAATCCGAACTCCGCAACCCGCAATTTTATATGGCAAGTATCAATCTCATAGATTCCTTTCAGGATTTTAAAGAAGCCGAAGCCATTGACCGGCCCACCCTCATGAAGGTGCTTGAAGATGTATTCAAGACCCTTCTGCGTAAGAAATATGGCTCCGACGACAACTTTGACGTAATCGTAAACGACCAGACCGGCGACCTTGAAGTGTTTCGCCGCCGCGAGGTAGTGCCCGACGGCGAGCTGGAAGACGAGCTGGCGCAAATCCAGGTTTCCGAAGCGCATCGCATAGACGCGGAAGCCGGCTACGATGTAGGCGAAGAAGTCTATGAAGAAGTAAATGTGCTGCAGGAATTCGGCCGCCGGGCCATCCTCGCCGCCCGCCAGACCCTCGCCGCCCGCATTGGCGACCTGCGCAAGAGCGCGCTGATGAAGAAGTACGCCGACCGCACCGACGAACTGATTTCCGGTGAGGTGTATCAAATCTGGAAGCGCGAACTGCTCCTTTTAGATGACGAAGGCAACGAGCTGATAATGCCGAAGAACGAGCAGATCCCTACGGATTTTTTTAAGAAAGGCGAAACCATCCGCGCCGTTATTAAGACGGTGGAGATGCGCAACAATAATCCCGTCATCATCCTTTCCCGCACCGCGCCCTCCTTCCTCGCGAAGCTTATGGAGATAGAAGTGCCCGAAATCATGGACGGCCTCATCACCATCCGCAAAATCGTCCGCGAGCCGGGTGAGCGCGCCAAGGTGGCCGTTGAAAGCTACGACGACCGCATTGACCCGGTCGGCGCCTGCGTTGGCATGAAGGGCAGCCGGATTCACGGCATTGTCCGCGAGCTGCGCAATGAGAATATTGACATCATCAACTGGACGAATAACACCCAGCTGCTTATCCAACGGGCACTAACGCCTGCCCGCATTAATCAGATGGAGATGGACAATGACAAGAACCACGTCAACGTGTATCTGGATCCGGAGCAGGTAAGCCTTGCCATTGGCAAAAAAGGCACCAACATCAAGCTGGCGCAGGACCTGACCGGCTACAGCATTGACGTGTATCGTGATGTACAGGAAGTGGCCGGGGCCGAGTTTGACTTTGACCTCGCCGAGTTTGCCGATGAAATTGACGAGTGGGTAATTGAAGCCTTTAAGAAGGTAGGCTTTGACACCGCGCTGCAGGTTCTGGAGCACTCCGTAGAAGAACTGGAGCGCCGCACCGACCTGGAGGTAGAGACTATCAGGGATGTACAGTCAATCCTGCGTACCGAGTTTGACAAGCAGCAGGAAGAAGCAGCGGCAGGCGGCGACGAGCCGGAGACAGCGGTGGCAGCGCCCGGCGAAGCGACAGAAAGCGCCACCACGCAGTCTGAAGCCAACACTGAAGACCATGCAACAGCAGAATAGGGCAGGTAGGAACGCGCCTGGCCGCGGCGCGTTCTGCAAACGCAACGAGAAGAGGAATCAACAAGAGCCCCACCGCAGCGCTATGTGAACTTTCGGACAATAAAACGGAAGGCGCTACACGCCGCGGACAAATGACCGGCTCCCGCACAGGATTTAGTCTAAATTTGTTCACCTTTTTCGCCTTAGGCGAAAGAGCCAACTGGGCCATGAAGCCCGTCCGTTTTAAAGTACCGAATGTCAACCGTAGCAACGAAAACACCGCGGCTTCTCGCCGCAGCCAAAGAATTCAACATTGGTAAAGGCACCTTGCTGGAGTATCTCTCCGGAAAGGGCTTTGCCGTGGTGGACAGCCCCGCCACCAAGCTTTCCGAAGAGATGTACAACGCTCTGGAGGTAGAGTTTGCCCCGGATCGCCAGGTGAAGCAGAAAAGTGACGCGATAGCACTGCCCAAGAGCGAGCCGCGCAGGCAGGAAGCGCCTGCGCCCGCCCCCAAGCCCAAAGTGGTAGCAGCGCCTGAGCCCACACCTCCGCCTCCACCGCCACCGCCGCCGCCATCCGTTGTGGAAGCGCCGGAGCCGGTAGCGCCGCCGGCACCGGTTGAGGAGCCGAAGCCCGACCCGAAGATAGAAGCCATACAGCCGCCGCCGGTAGCCGCCCCGCAGCCGGAAGCGCCTAAGGAAGAGCTGCCCGTGCCAGAGGCGACCGAGGAAGCTCCGAAGAAGAAAGCCATTAAAAAGGCAAAGGAAGACCCGTCTGAAACGCCGGCGCCGGATGCCAGCGACGGCCATATTGAGATGAAAGCGCCTAAGCTTGAAGGGCCGAAAATCCAGGGTAAAATAGATCTGGCGGCTCTTAGCCAGCCATCTGGTAAGAAGAGCGCTAAAAAGCCTGCTGAGCCGGCTGAGGCTCCGGCTAAAAAGGCCGTAGCTAAAAAGAAGACGGCCACACCGGAGCCGCCGGCGCCCGCAGCCCCCGTTCAGGCAAAACAGCCCGAAATGCCGGCTCCCGTTGCCGCAGTACCGGCTACGCCGCCGCAACCGGCAGAGGAGCCAAAGCCGGAGCATATTGAAATGAAAGCGCCTCAGCTTTCAGGCCCTAAAATCATTGGCCGCATTGAGCTGCCGGTTGACGATAAATCCGCAGCTGCTAAGCGCGATCGCAAGCGCATTCCGATACAAAAACGTGAAGGTACCCGTCCGCAGACCGGCGGCGGCGGCCGTAGCAGCTCCGTTACCATTGGCGCTACGCCCGGAGGCCGTCCGGGTGACCGTCGCGGCGGTCCTGGTGGTAATAATACCGGCGCCGGCGGCCCGGGCCGTGGCCGTACAGGCACTACCACAGGCGCCGATGGCAAGCCACAGGAAGTGGACAGCAAGGAAATTCAGCGGAAGATCCAGGAAACGCAGGCCCGCCTTGCCGGCGGCCGCGGTGGCAACCGGGGCAACAAGGGCAAGTATCGCCGTGACAAGCGCGAGCTGATGGCGGAGAAGCGCGCCGCTGCCGAAGCCGGTGGAGAAGGCAACGTCATCCAGGTAACGGAGTTTATCTCTGTGAGCGATCTCGCCAACCTGATGGACGTGTCTTTTGCCGATGTCATCTCCAAGTGTATGGGCCTCGGTATCATGGTGTCTATAAACCAGCGCCTGGATGCGGAAGTGATTGAGCTGGTAGCCGGAGAGTTTGGCTATGAAGCGTCCTTCATCAACCTGGAGCAGGAGGCCGACAGCGAGGCAGAAGAAGAAGCAGACGACCCGGAAGCAATGGTTGCCCGTGCGCCGATAGTAACCATCATGGGCCACGTTGACCACGGTAAAACATCCCTCCTTGACTATATCCGCGCAGCCAATGTTGTTGCGGGTGAGGCCGGCGGTATTACGCAGCACATCGGTGCTTATCAGGTAACTACCGAAGGCGGCAAACGCATCACCTTCCTGGATACGCCGGGTCACGAAGCCTTTACCGCTATGCGTGCCCGTGGTGCCAAGGTGGCCGACGTTGCCGTGATCGTGGTTGCAGCCGATGACGCCATTATGCCGCAAACGCGGGAAGCCATCAGCCACGCGCAGGCGGCGCAGCTCCCGATGATTTTTGCCTTAAATAAAATTGATAAGGAAGGCGCCGACCCTGAAAAGATTCGCCGTCAGCTGGCCGATATGAACATTCTTGTAGAAGAGTGGGGCGGTAAGTTCCAAAGCCAGGAAATATCTGCCAAGAAGGGTCTCAACGTTGACCTCCTCCTTGAAAAGATTGGCCTTGAAGCCGAACTGCTGGACGTAAAGGCAAACCCCGACCGCGACGCATCCGGCTCCGTAATTGAAGCATCGCTTGACAAGGGACGCGGCTATGTAGCTACAGTGCTAGTACAGAACGGTACCCTGAAGCAGGGTGATATGATCGTATCCGGCCAGAATTATGGCCGTGTGAAGGCGATGCTCAACGAGCGCGGCCAACGCGTAACCGTTGCCGGGCCTTCTGCGCCTGTACAGGTGCTGGGCCTCAACGGCGCACCGCAGGCGGGTGAAAAATTCCGCATGTTTGAGGATGAGGACGAGGCGAAGGAAGTAGCCACCAAGCGCGCGCAGATCCTGCGGGAGCAAGGCATCCGTGCACGGAAGCACCTTACGCTGGATGAAATCGGTCGCCGTCTGGCACTGGGCAACTTTAAGGAGCTGCCGGTCATCATCAAGGGCGACTTTGACGGTTCGGTAGAAGCGCTTTCGGATTCGCTCCAGAAGCTTTCTACGCCGGAAGTAGCCGTGAACGTAGTAATGAAGGGCGTGGGCGCGGTGACGGAAAGCGACGTAAACCTCGCCACCGCATCAGACGCCATCATCATCGGCTTCCAGGTGCGGCCAACCTCTCAGGCTTCGCGTCTGGCTGAGGCTGAGAACATTGAAATCCGCACGTACAGCATCATCTACGACGCCATCAACGAAATCAAGAGCGCTATGGAAGGCCTCCTGGAGCCTACGAAGGAAAAGAAGGTGGTGGCCAATGTGGAAGTGCGCGAGGTCTATAAGATCACCGGCGTCGGCACCATTGCCGGCTGCTACGTGACCGAGGGCAAGCTTACCCGCAATACCCGCGTCAACATCATCCGCGAAGGCATTGTGGTGCATACCGGCGAGCTTGCTTCGCTGAAGCGCTTTAAGGATGACGTGAAGGAAGTGAACCAGGGCTACGAGTGCGGCCTCGGCATCAAGAAGTTTGAGAACCTGGCCGTAGGCGACATCATTGAAGGATTTGAAGAGATAGAAGTGAAGCGGACGCTGAGCTAAGCCGCTAACTATATTGAATTAAATGCCGTCTCTTTGGAGGCGGCATTTTTTATGCCCTATACCTAATGAACAGACTGCTCTTTCTTGCCTTCATCTTCTGCGCTTTCGTCACAGACGCGCAGACCCTCGCTTCCCAGCGCCTGATGAGTCAGTCCGTTTATTATCGGGCAAGCGCCGCCGATACTTTTCGCCTGGCAGACAGCGCACGCTACGTCTTTAATGATTCCCTGCGCGGCTCACGCTTCAATTACAACGACCTCCAGTACACAGACATCAGCGCCTACTACAAAAGCCCGGTCGCAGACTTCATTAATCTGGAGATTCCTACCAACAACATAGACAGCTCCGAGTTCCTACTTGTAAGCTTTGATACGGCCTACAGTTACAACGCGCATAACAGTACTATTGGTAAGGAAACGCATGCCTACCTTCCAGACGGTTCCCCTTCAGAGGTGTTCTACACCTACAATCCCGTAGTCACCCGCTTGGTGAATAGCTATAATGCAGGCAAGCTGAGCCGTGTCTATTCCATAGGCCTCAGCAATGGCGTTTACGACACCACTGGCCTGCGATACTTCTTTTACGATGCAAGCGGCCATATGATTACCGACAGCACGGTCAGTAAGCTAGGGATCAATAATTATAAGCCATCCTCCGTACGCCGCTACACCTACAGCACCGGTGCTGGCTATCTCACACGGGTATTAGCCGCCTTTTCCGTCAATGCCAATGCGCTCATCATCCTGAATCGCACCACCGCCGCCTACTATCCCAACGGGCTACTCCACACACGCTACAATGAGACCACACCCGATGACGGCCTCACCTACCGCCCATATACTTTAGACTCCTTCGCCTACACCACCGGCGTGCCCGGCTACACCTACCTGCTGGAAAAGACCCTGGACTACGATGGCAGCACCATTGACAGCACAGAAACGATCACCGACAAAATTACCGCAGGCAGTAAGGACTCTGTGAGCCGCCATAGCTACAAGAAAGGCATCTATCAAGGCGGCAAATCTGTCAGAATTTTTTACGATGGCGGCGGATTTCCCATCCAACGCAACGACTACAATCTTGACACGAACAAAATGTCCACCCTCCTTGCATATTCCCGCTATTACTACAACAAATCCACCGGCGTAGGCATCCCCACCAGCCCTCGCAGCACCTCAACCTCCCTCTCTCCCAATCCCACCACAGGACCCGTCACCATTCATTTTGGCGCGACCCCTCCGCAAACGCCCATCCACATCCGCATTTCCAGCATGAGCGGGCAGGTTGTGCGCTCGGAAACCTTCTTCCCGAAGGGTACGACCAAAGAAGTCCTGTTGGGCAACGAGTTTATGCCCGGCACCTACGCCATTCTATCAACGGCACCGCCAATAATGTCCTGTACACAGGCACTATTATTAAGGAATAAGCCATTCCGAAGCCGGACAAGCGCATGCTGCTATAGAACACTATAATTTCGGTATAGAATAACGCCATTCCGTATTAAACAACAGCTATTCCGGATGCGTACACATGCATTCCGAGTATATAAACATTAGTTCCGGTAGTGAAGATGGCAATTCCGCATAGCGGGATCGCATGCTCCTAACGCGGAACACATGTCTCTATCTGCCGAAGTAGGGTCTTCATTCGCGGGATGACCAGTTTGATAAGCGGAACTATCATTATCCTGTACGGAATGAGTGTATTTAAGCACGGAATGAAAATGTCGTAACACGGAACGCATTGCTCCTAATGGCTAACTTCGGTACTTCCTAAGTAAATCTTTGCTCCTATGAATGATAAGGAATCGGGTTACCAGCAAATGCTTCGCTACGTTGCAGAAGTCATGGATGCCCATGCCGCTATATGGTCTGGCAATGCCGCTTGTGCTGCGTTTGCGGCCGAGCTGAACACAGCCCTCGCCGGGATGAAGGCCGGCGCGATGGGGCAGCTGGCCCGGCCGCCCTTTATTACTAAAATGGAAGCCCGCAAAGCTTTGGAGGCCCGCATCTTCAGCATAGTAAAAGGCCTGAAGGCATACGCCGTCGTCTCCCAAAACGAGGCGCTCCAAAAAGAGGCTTCGCCCACTGCCTGGAGCCTTTCCAAAGCCACTGGCCTGGCCCTGCTGGGCATCGCAAAGCAAATAGGGGATCTTGCCGCCACGCATCTGCCTGCCCTTGGCCCCTATGGCGTTGACACTGCGCTTGTGGCCGCTGCGGGTGCGGCAGCTACAACCTTTTCGGGGCTCATAGATGCGCCCAAGCCCGTTATCAGGGCACGCAAGGAGGCGCGCCACAGCATAGAGCATTTTCGTAAAATGGGCGTGGAAGCCTGTAAAAGCCTGGATCTGCTGCTGCTTATCTACGCCGATACGGCGCCCGACTTTGTGGCTAAATATCTGATGGCGCGGAAGCTGCGAAAGCTCGGCCACCGGGCGCGGGCCTTACAGCTGCGCATTGTAAATGAAGCTGGCATGCCTGTAGCCCGGGCGTTGATCACGGTAAAGGGCCTGAAGCCGAAGCGGAAGAGCAGTGGGCTGGGGCAGGCATACATCCAGCACCTGCCGGAGGGCGCGCACACCCTGCGCATTGCGGCGGCTGGCTATGCGGTGAAGGAGCAGGAGGTAAGGATCACGGCCAATCAACGGACGGTGGCGGAGGTGGTGCTGGTGGCTGGGTGACGTATAGGCGCTTCGGCTTCGCTCAGCGACCGGGGGGTTCCAGAATTTGGTAGTGTCTCAGTTTTGAGTAGCTGCTCGCCCAAACTTGTCATTCTGGAAGAATCTGCGCAGCTAACGTATAGACCCTTACAGGGTGACAAGTCGCAGTTAACGTTCAAACTGAGACATTACCCAGGATATGGCCTTAGCTTCCTTATATGCGAGCTACCCACTCCGGTCGCTGAGCGAAGCCGAAGCGCGCCCACACTATACCACATTAAGGCCGCGCAAACTTCGGATTGTGGATGAACTCATCATCCGTAAGCGCGTTGAGGAAGGAAAGGAGATCGGCCTTATCCTGCACGCTGATGCGGCCCTTCTTCTTTAGTGCGAGGCTGCCGTCCAGATTTTTGGTGTAGTGGAAGCCCGTGTTGTAATGGTCTATGCACTCGCCAAGCGTCTTAAAGCGCCCGTCGTGCATGTAAGGCGCGGTGAGGGCAATATTGCGCAGCGAAGGCGTCTTGAACTTACCGCTGTCGGTAGCGAGGAGGGTAATAAGCGCCCGGCCCGCATCAGCAGAGATAGAATCCAGGCCGTTATTGCGAAACTCAAAGTCGGAGAAAGTAGAGCCGAGTGCATGGCAATGGGTGCAGTCGCCCTTATTCTCGTCTTCAAACACATCGCGGCCACGGGCTTCTTCGGCGGTAAGGGCCAGCTCGCCGCGCTTGTACTTATCCCAGCGGCTATTGCCGGATATGAGGGTGCGCTCAAACTGGGCAATAGCCTTCATGACCATCGGCGTGGTGATGGTAGCAGACCCGAAGACGCGCTTGAAAAGGGCAGGGTAGTCCTTCTGGGCATTAAGCTTAGACACCATATCGGGCAGGGCCTGGTGCATCTCTACCGGGTTTTGAATAGGGCCGATCACCTGGCTTTCCAGATCAGCTGCGCCGCCATCCCAGAAGAATTTCCGTTGGAAGACGAGGTTGGCGAGGCTCATGGAGTTGCGCGTGCCCTTCACGCCGTCAATGCCGGTGCTCAGCGCGGCCCCGCCATCGGTAAATGCGGCCTCCTGCTTGTGGCAGGTGCCGCAGCTCATGGTATTATTCCCTGAAAGGATAGAATCGTAGAAAAGACGGCGGCCAAGAGCCACGCCTTCCTCTGTAAGCGGGTTGCTATCGGGGACGGTGTAGGCAGGCAGGCCGGCGGGAGCATCCAGCTTGTATGGCGTAAGGCCGGGCTCCGCAGCCTCCTCACGGCGACAGGAGGCGGCCAGCAGCAGGGTGAGAAGGGGAAGGAGATAAAATTTCTTAAGCACAGCGGCGGATTAATCGGCCTTTACATATTGGAATGCGTGGCCGAAGTTGGCGCTCATAGCCGCAAGCCAGAAGAAGTCGTCGCGCTGCGAGGACATGCGGTTGTTGTCGCTGTTGAAGTCAATTTTATTAGGTGCGGCATAAAGGCTGTCCAGGTTAAAGCGCAGGAAGAGCCTGCGATCCTTCCCGCTGACGGTCAGCTTCGTTAGGGGCACCGTCACTTTCACAAGAGACGGATCGTTGCCGTAATGGAAGACCAGAGGCCTGGTGGCGCCAGACGCGTCAACGTAGTTGCCTTCGTGCTTGAAGAAGATGTAGCCCGTGCTCCAGGTCCAGATCATGCCGTTCACAGGGTCTAAGGCACCATCCTGTGCACCAGTATGGTTGCGGGCGGAGTCAACGCCGAGGCAGAACCTGACGGCAGTGTAGTCGCCGTTAGCTACTGAATCAAGGGTAAAGCTGAGTGACTCGGGCCTGGAAGCGTCAATCAGGTTGTAGGTTTTGAAGTTGCGCTCGGAGCCATCGCCTTTTACCAGTGTGAAATTGGTAACGTAATACTTAAGCAGGTCAACGCCATATTTATTGCCGGAGGCATTCGTGTAAGAAAGAGGGCCAAGCGCAACCGGCTGCCCGCCGGCCTCATTGGAAAAGGAGACATTAAGCTTCGCTGATGAAGGGCCTGTCGCATCTCCATCAGACTTATTGCAGGCAGCCAGAAGACCAAAACTGAGCAGAAGCGCAGCGGAAAGACGTAATGATTTCATATAAAGAAGAAGGTCTGCGAAAATAAGATAGAAATTTTCGTGGATGGATTGCGGAGTAGTTAATAAACACTAAGGAAGGCAATAAAAAAGCCGCTTCAGGCGAAGCGGCTTTAAATTGGTTTGACTATGCTTAATCCAGCTTAAAGGTGACTGGCAGCGTGAAATACACCTTTACAGCCTTGCCTTGTTGCTTGCCAGGCTTCCAGTGCGGCATCCCTGATACAACACGCTTGGCTTCCGCATCCAGCGATGACGAGCCTGCACTGCGTACTACTTCCACACCGGAGATAGCGCCGTCCTCGTTTACTACGAACTGAATTACAGAGCGCCCTTCCACACCGCTTTCGCGGGCATCATCAGGGTAGCGAAGGTGAGAGCCGAGATAAGACTGAAGATCGCCTTCAAAAGCAGGCATTTGCTCTACGAACTTGAAGATCTGTGGCGGAGCGGGCGCTTCAACCTGGCCGGTGCCGGGCTTGTCTATGAGGCCCGGATCAATACCATTTACATCGCCTTCCTTATTCTCAAGGCCCACAGCTACCTTATCATCGGGCGGCGGTGTCGGCTTTTCTTCTTCCTTCACCTCCTCGTCCTTCTTGATAACCGGCGGCGTGAATTTCACCGTTGGCTTTACAGGTGGCGGCGGAGCTGGCGGCGGCGGCGGCGGTGGCGGTTTTGTCTTGTCAATCGGCGGCGGTTCGGCAAGCGTTACTTCTTTCATAGAAATAACCGGCCTCTTATCCGCCTTGGCGATGAAGCCGGCGATAACGGGGTAGGCTATGATAAGTGCTACGAATGCGATCAGGGCAATGCCCGCATTGCGCACGCGCTCCGGATATTTCTTCCGGAGTTCATAGCCGCCATATTCCTTATTGCGGCCTTCAAAGACGATGTCTAAGTAGTCGCTTTTTAAGATTTTACTGATGTCCATTTTCGTGAATGGTGAGTAGTGAGTAGTGAGTATCGGTACTTTGGTCTCCGTGATTCACTCTTAAATCTTGATCAATCGTCTTTTATTAACGGCCCACATTAGCGGCCTCAGTCATCCGGATGAACTCGCGGTCCTGCTCGGTGATGTCCACTTTGGCATACACCTTTACATCGTTGATAGTCATTTCATCAAAAACGTCCACCATATCCTTGTAAGTGCTGTTGGTATCGGGCTTAATGAGCACAATCATGCGGTCGGCAGGCAGCAGAACTCCGCTGCGTTTGAAATCTTCTATCTCTTGCTTTTTATCCAGAATGGCTTTACGTAGCGCGGCAGTATTCTTGGTAATGCTGACCGGGTTCAGTTCAGGCGGCTTCGTAGGGTCGTCGCCAATGCCTTTGTAAGTGTAGATGAGGTGATTCTTAGAGATCAGGATGGTAAGTGCCTCGCTGGCTTTTACCTTACTCTGATCCTTCTCCTGCATATCCTTATCCTTGTACGGCATGTTGATTTCCATCGTCTTCGGCTTGGCCAAAGTGGTGGTGTACATGAAGAAGGTAATCAGGAGGAAGCCGAGGTCCACCATCGGGGTAAGGTCAATACGAGTGGAGAGCTTTTTGCCCTTTTTGACACCGGGGCCCTTTTTATGCCCCCCGCCACTCGAGGTATCTAATTCTGCCATGGTAGGTCTTCTTTAGATGTTGATTGTTGAGAGGATGAGCTTAGCCTTTCTTGGGCGCCTGCGCATTATTGTACGCAGCTGTTCCGGCAGGAACGGCTTCCAGATTGGTAATAAGGTTAAAGCGGAAGATTTTCATGCTGCCGAGCGTGGAGATAATCTTGTCAACCGCCGGATATTTGGTGTTCACATCGCCTTTGATGCAGATGCGCAGGTAAGGGTTGTTGTTCCGCGCTACGCGAATCCATTGCGCCAGCTCGTTGTTCGGATTGTCAATGGAAGTATCCACCGGGATACCGCCGCTTTGCTTGTCCATCTGCGCCTGCACGGTGCCATTGGCAGCGAGGTACTGCTTAATGTTGTTGATGGACTGACCGACTGAAGAGCCGTTCTGGAAAGCAACCATTTCCTCGTTCGTCAGGCCCAGCTTCTTATACTCATTCATGTCGCGGATGAGCCCGAGACGGGCCTCATTACCGCCATGCTGCTCCACGTTCTTACGGTCAATAGAAAAGAACACGCGGTCTTTATTGTCCACCGTGATGAGCATAATAGACGTATCCGGAATGGAAATCTGGGAGATAGACGATGGCGTAGCCACCATCACCGGCTCTTCCTTCTTAAACTTGGTAGCCAGCATGAAGAAGGTAAGGAGCAGGAAAGCCACATCGCACATTGCCGTCATGTCAATGTTGGTGCTCTGCCGCTTCATTTTTACTTTAGGCATAGTCTGTTGTTAGGTTCTGTGATTGAATAGACGCGGGAGGCGCCTTTTTCAACACCGCTCATTGTCAGGACGGTGTCAACCATTTAAAAAGGTCTGCGACCGGAAGGCCGCAGACCTTTTAATTACCTGTAGTTGGAAGCGAAGCTTTGCGTCAGCGTAAAGCCGCTCTCGTCAATGCCGAAGGTGATGCCGTCAATAATCGTCGTATAGAAGTTGTACGCGATAATGGACAGGAAGGAGGTTCCGATACCGAGGGCCGTATTAATCAAGGCCTCGGAGATACCAGCCGCCAGCGCCGTAGCATCCGCGCCGCCGCCCGAAGAGGCCATCGCTGCGAATGAACGAATCATACCGAGTACGGTACCAAACAGTCCTAAGAGCGTTGCGCAGGAAGCGATTGTAGAAAGGAACACGAGGTTCTTTTCCAGCATCGGCAGCTCAAGCGCAGTGCCTTCTTCAATTTCCTTTTGGATGGTCAGCACCTTCTGGTCGGTATCCAGCTCGGTATTGTTCATCATTTCGCGATACTTCAACAGGCCGCCGCGCATTACGTTGCCTACGGAGCCGCCTTGCTTATCGCACTCGGCGATGGCTGCGTCCACATTCTTATTAGCAAGGTGATACTGCACTTTACGAACGAATTCACCTGTCTGACCCTTGCCGCGGGCACGGAAGATGGTCATAGCGCGCTCAACCACAAAGGTCAACAGGGTCAGCGCAGTGCTCATGAGGATAGGTACAACCCATCCGCCGGAGTACATGGTAGCCATAAAGTTGCCTGGCTTAGGCGTGTGCTTGGTAGCTGGGTCAGCGAAGTTGTTCGGGTTGCCCAATACAAAGTAGAAAATCAGGTGAGC
Source organism: Chitinophagaceae bacterium (assembly GCA_965246765.1). GTDB lineage: Bacteria > Bacteroidota > Bacteroidia > Chitinophagales > Chitinophagaceae > UBA1952. The sequence continues at coordinate 376,006 of CBDFFJ010000002.1, read as the reverse complement.
CACCACTACGCAGGCAACTACAATCAGAAAATTAATAAGGAAGTTGTTCGCGTTCTTCGGCTTGCCGGCACGGTTGCTGCCTTGCGGCGCTGATGGACGAGCGGTGGTCGGTTTTACGTCTGCCATAGTGGTTTGCTTTTGGGTGTTTGTTGTCCTGTTTTTAGAGAAATGAAAAGCGTTGAGGTGTAGCGTTTTTGGATGGAGGCAAAGATATAGGCGGCCCGCACACTACCAAATCCGCCTGCCGAAAAATAAAACAATGATAAAAACCGTGCTACGGACGGCCTTTAGCGCGGACTCAAACATAGAGATGCCGGCTGTTAAAGCATTCCATAAACGGGCGAAGGCTGTGCGTATTGCGGTAAAAGCGCGGTTGAAAAAAAATAGGGTTCTTTGCACCCTATGCAATTCAATCCCTGGCATTCCGTGAGCTTCGGAAAAGACGTGCCGGACGTGGTCAATGCCATTATTGAAATCCCGAAGGGCAGCCGCGCGAAGTACGAACTTGATAAGGAGACGGGCATGCTGAAGCTGGATCGTGTGCTGTATTCATCCGTCTATTATCCGGCCAATTATGGCTTCATCCCCCGCACTTACTGCGACGACGGCGACCCGCTGGACATTCTCGTGCTTTCGCAAATAGAAATGCAGCCCCTTACGCTCGTAGAAGCCAAAATAGTAGGCGTAATGCGGATGCTGGACCAGGGCGAGGCCGACGATAAGCTTATTGCCGTCTGCGCAAACGACATGAGCGTGAATTATATCAACGACATCGGCGAATTGCCGCCGCACTTCATAGCCGAAATGCGCCATTTCTTTGAGGAATATAAACGGCTTGAGAATAAGGTGGTGAAGATTGAAGAGTTTCAGGGCGCGCGGCTGGCGAAGAAGATTCTGGGCCACGCGATTAAGGATTATGAGATGCTGATGTCAAAAACCGCCCTTTCCTGATGTCTTCATCCGCTCAAAATCTAACCGCAGGCTACCCGCTTTCGCTGCCGCTGCGAAGGGGCATTTTCGTGGCTGCGATCGTCCTTTGCCTGACGCCTTTCATCTCTGCGCCGGTTGCGTTGTTGATGGGCATTATTCTCGCACAGCTTACCGGCATCCCATTTCCGGCGTTTTTTAAAGACTATAAGGTTACGCCGCGCCTGCTGCAATACTCAGTCGTAGGGCTGGGCTTTGGGATGAATATCTACAGCGCCGTAGCCGCCGGAAAACAAGGTGTATTATTTACGATTGCGACGATTGTGGGCACACTGGCGCTGGGCACCTTACTGGGGCTACTGCTGAAGATTGACCGAAAAACGACACACCTTATTTCCAGCGGCACCGCTATTTGCGGTGGCAGCGCCATCGCTGCGGTCGCGCCGGTTTTGCGGGCAGATGAAAAACAGATTTCGGTAGCGCTCGGCATCGTTTTCATTCTCAATTCCATTGCGTTATTCGCATTTCCACTAATAGGAAATTGGCTTAACATGACTGTCTCCCAATTCGGTTTGTGGAGCGCAATTGCAATTCATGATACGAGTTCTGTTGTTGGCGCGGCGAGCAAGTATGATCAAATGAAAAAGGCACTTAGTCCAGAAGGTCTTAACGCTTTGCAGATTGCAACTACTGTAAAGCTTGCCCGTGCGCTCTGGATAATCCCAGTTGCCCTACTTACCGCAGCTTTCTTTAAGGAAGGCAAGCAGAAAATCAAGATTCCCTACTTCATCGGCTTCTTTATTCTGGCAATGCTGATAAATACTTATGTCCCGGCCATCCACGAAATAGCGCCGCTTTTAGTAAAGATTGCCAAAGCCGGATTGGTGCTCACGCTTTTCCTCATCGGCGCCAGCCTTTCCATAAAAACCATCCGCTCCGTGGGTGCGCGGCCACTCGTGCTCGGCGTATTGCTTTGGATTGTGATTGCGGGCAGCTCACTGGCATTCATTCTACATAGCGTTCAATAAAAAAGCTCATGAGCGTAGCACAAATCATCATCCTCCTGCTAATCGGCCTCGCCGCCGGAATGCTGGGCAGCATGGTGGGCATCGGCGGCGGCATTGTGGTCGTTCCGTGTCTGGTTTTGCTGTTTGGGATGACGCAGTTGCGGGCGCAGGGCACCTCGCTTGCCATGTTGCTGCCGCCAATCGGCATACTGGGCGTGTGGCAGTATTACAAGTCCGGGAACGTGGACCTGAAAGTCGCGGCGCTGCTCTGCGCTGGCTTTGTGCTCGGCGGATTCTTCGGCGCTAAACTCGTGCTGGGCATGGATAAAGCGCTGCTGAAAAAATTCTTCGCCTCCTTCCTGATTATCCTGGGCGTCTATTTTCTGTTTTTAGAGAAGTATACCAAATCACCCGCCTCGCCAGCCGACATTCGCAGTCCGAAATCCGAAACAAATCATGCAGCGCACTAAGATTAAAGATATTCTCGCTAAAGAAGAGAACGGCTATACTGCCTTAGTAAAGGGCTGGGTTCGCTCTTTTCGCAACAATTCATTTATTGCTTTGAATGATGGATCCTGCATTAATAATTTACAGGTTGTCATTTCATTAGATACGGATAAAGATATTGTAAGGCGTATTACCAACGGCGCAGCTATTTCTGTCATGGGAACTGTCATTCAGTCGCTTGGCAAAGGGCAACGCTTAGAACTGAGAGCTGATTACAACATTGAAATCCTCGGCGATTGCGACGGCAATGAATTTCCGCTGCAACTAAAGAACCGCCCGAGCCTGGAATACCTGCGCGAGATTGCGCACCTGCGTTTCCGGACAAACACGTTTGGAGCCGTATTCCGCGTGCGGCATTCTCTGGCGTTCGCCATTCATAAATTTTTCAATGAGCGCGGTTTTGTCTATCTCCACACGCCAATTGTGACGGCGAGCGATGCGGAAGGCGCAGGCGAGATGTTTCGCGTGACAACGCTGCCATTAGAGGGTGCGAAAAAGACAGAAAGTGGAGCGATTGACTTTTCTGAAGATTTCTTTGGACGCACCACCAACCTTACCGTAAGCGGCCAATTAGAGGCGGAGCTTGGCGCAATGGCGCTGGGCGAGGTATATACGTTCGGCCCAACGTTTCGCGCGGAGAACAGCAACACCGCCCGCCACCTGGCGGAATTCTGGATGATAGAACCGGAAGTTGCCTTTGCCGACATCCATGACAACATGAATCTGGCGGAAGATTTCATCCGTTATCTCATCAGGCACGCGCTGGAGCACAACCGCGAGGATTTAGAGTTTCTGGCGCAGCGCCTCGCCGAAGAAGAAAAGAGTAAACCACAGAACGAGCGCAGTGAATCGGGCCTGATAGAAAAGCTGCAGCTCGTGGTAGAGAGCGGCTTTGAGCGCATCACCTATACAGAGGCCATTGACATTCTCCGCAGCTCCAATCATTACAAAAAGAAGAAATTCCAGTATGACGTAGAATGGGGCATTGACCTGCAAAGCGAGCACGAGCGCTATCTCGTGGAAAAGCATTTCAAGAAGCCCGTCATTGTCCGGGACTATCCGAAGAACATCAAAGCCTTCTACATGCGCGCCAACGACGGCTGCGAACCTGGAAAGGAAACAGTAGCCGCGATGGATATCCTCGCCCCCGGCATCGGTGAAATTGTTGGCGGCTCGCAGCGGGAAGAGCGGCTTGACAAGCTGGAGCAGCGCATGGCAGAGATGCACATTCCCGCGAAAGAGCTGTACTGGTACTTAGATACCCGTCGCTTCGGCACCGCCCCGCACGCAGGCTTCGGATTGGGCTTTGAGCGGATGGTGCTTTTCGTGACCGGAATGACGAATATCCGCGACGTAATCCCTTTCCCAAGAACGCCGAAGAACGCCGAGTTCTAAGCGGTCTGACCGCCGCCCAGCAGCGCAAGGTCTGACAGCCGCCACGAGCCGCAACACAAAATGAAAAAAGCATTAAGCGCCCTCGCATCCTTTTCGCGTGTAGAGCGCTTGGCATTCGCAGTGCTTGCCGTTGCGCTTCTCATTATCGTCATCGCCCGCGCCACCATTTCCATCTGGACGGCGCCAAAAGAAGTTGACGCACAGCTGCAAGCCCGCCTTCAATCCGAATACGGCGCATGGCAGGCCAAAGAGGCGGCAAATCCTGAAACGGCATTCGCTGCAAATAGTCCCGCAAATACAAACACGGAGCTATTCGCATTTGACCCAAACACACTGGACAGCGGAGGCTTTATCCGCCTCGGCATGCCGTCTCGCGCGTTGAAAGGTTTACTGAATTGGCGCAGAAAAGGCAAGCATTTCTACAAGCCGGAAGACCTCAAGCCGCTCTACAATTTGCCGGAAGAAGTCTATGGCCGCCTCGCGCAATACATCCGTATTGAAGGCAACGATGGCAGGGAAGGTTTTGGCTTCAAAAACAGCTTCCCGGAAATCCCTGCAATCATAGACCTCAATACTGCCGACTCCGCGATGCTTGACCGCGGCCTTCCCGGAGTTGGCGCAACGCTTGCTCACCGGATTATTGAACGGCGGACGGCGCTCGGCGGATTCATCCGGCACGAGCAGATTCAGGAAGTCTATAAATTCCCGGATACGACCTTTCAGAAAATGAAGGACAAGCTGCGCATCAACCCCGCAGGCGTGAAAAAGATGAGCCTGAATACCGTCACGCTGGCGCGGATGAGCGCGCACCCCTATGTAGGCGAAAAGACGGCAAAGAACATCCTCATGTATCGCGAAGGCATCGGCCGTTACCAAAGCGTAGAGCAACTCAGGCAGGTACCGCTGATGAACGAGGAAATTTATCGTAAAATTGCGCCCTACTTCACCGTCGGAACCTCAGATTAGTCTGAACGAACTGATGGCCCGGGCTAACAGGATAATCAGCCATACAAAATATCACTCAGGTAAATCTGAGGTTAAGAAACAATGGATTTCAACTACACCGATACGCAGAAAGAGATTGCAACCATGGTGCGCGACTTTGCCGCAAAGAGCATCCGCCCCAATATGATGGAGTGGGACGAAGCCCAGATCTTCCCCGTTGACCTTTTTCGCGAAATGGGCGGCCTCGGTTTGCTCGGCGTGCTGGTGCCGGAAGAATACGGCGGTGCAGGTCTTGGCTACTTTGAGTACGTGACGGTGGTGAGTGAAGTGGCAAAGGTTTGCTCATCCATTGGTCTTTCTGTGGCCGCACACAACTCGCTTTGCACCGGCCACATCATGTACTTCGGCAACGACGAGCAAAAGAAAAAGTACCTGCCAAAGCTTGCTACGGGCGAATGGATTGGCGCCTGGGGCCTCACGGAAGCAAATACCGGCTCCGACGCCGGCAACATGCGCTGCACTGCTACAAAGGATGGCGATGGCTGGGTGCTGAACGGTACTAAAAACTGGATTACACACGGCAAGAGCGGCAATGTAGCCGTGGTCCTCGCCCGCACGGGCGAGCCGCGAACGCCGAATAACGTAACTGCGTTCATCGTAGAGCATGGCACGCCCGGCTTCTCTGCCGGCAAGAAGGAAAACAAGCTCGGCATGCGCGCATCTGAAACAACGGAGCTGATTTTTGACAACTGCCGCATTTCAGATGCGCAGCGTATGGGCCCGGTTGGCGACGGATTTAAACAAGCAATGAAGGTGCTGGACGGCGGACGTATTTCCATCGCGGCCCTCTCGCTCGGCATTGCAAAGGGCGCTTATGAAGCAGCGCTGAAATATTCGCAGGAACGCCAGCAGTTTGATCAGCCGATTTCTAACTTCCAGGCTATTGCTTTCAAGCTGGCGGATATGGTTACGAAGATTGAAGTGGCTGAGATGCTCATCTACCAGGCTGCTGACCTTAAGAACCGCGGCGAGCGGATGACGAAGGAAAGCGCAATGGCGAAATACTATGCTTCTGAAATCTGCGTAGAAATTTCAACTGATGCCGTGCAGATTTTTGGCGGCTACGGTTACACGAAGGATTTTCCTGTGGAGAAATTCTACCGCGATTCCAAGCTTTGTACGATTGGCGAAGGCACCAGTGAAATTCAGAAGCTTGTCATCAGCCGGGATATTTTACGCGCGTAGTTCGCTGTAGGGGCGTGCCCTTGTGGCCGCCCTATATATCGGTTTTAGGGTGTCGGGCGGCCACAAGGGCCCGCCCCTACGCGGGATGCCACGCTTGCTTATGCTCCCACAACGCCATCTATAAAATGTCCACGTCACCTAATCGCTTCCTCGTCTTTCAGGCTTACGGCCACGAAGCCGTCTTACGCGAGTGCGCCTTTGCGATGCTGACGTTTCTGCACCATCATTCGCAAGGCATCCCGGGATTGGAAATCTGGATTTATACCGACAAGCCGGAATTCTTCAAGCCTTATGAGGCCGTTTTACAGCTGCGCTACCGCAAAATAAACCCCGAAGACATCAAACGCTGGCGCGGAAGCATTGACTTTGTGCATCGCGTAAAGATTGAAGTGCTATGCGACTTTGTGCGTGGCCGCGAAGGCTCGGTGATCTATATGGACACGGACATCTGCTTTCTGCGCGACATTACGCGAGTCTTTGAAGGAATAGAAGCGGGCCGCCGCTACATGCACGTGCTGGAAAGCCGCCTGCGCGAAGAGGCAAATCCGGTCATCAAAAAGTTCAACGCTTTTCTCGGGAAGGCCGGCCCATTAGAGTGGAATGGCAGAAGCGAAGACATTCCGCAGGACACAGCGATGTGGAATGCAGGAGTGCTTGGCTTTTCCTGTACAGATGCGGCGCTGCTGGATGATGTACTCGCCTTCACAGATGAGGTGCATGTTCAGTTCCGCAAGCACATTGTGGAGCAATTCGCTTTCTCATTCATCTTCCAGGAAGCAGGGGCGGTTTATGCCGCTTGCCGGGAGATTTTGCATTACTGGAGCCTGAAGGAAATGCGGGAATACCTGGCTTCGTTTTTTGAATATTTTAAAGACAGAAGCCTGCAAGAACTGGCGCGGCTGTCGCAGCTCATCCAGCTTCACGTGCCCATGCAGGACCGCGGCTCTTTCTACTTAAACCGCAGTCCCATTGGTAAGATTCGGCGGGTGCAATGGCGCCCACTGATTCCGGATTGGGCGGAATTGGAAAAGCAGATGCCGGATTAGCGGCCCGCTGCAATAGCTTTGACCGGTAAACAAAAAGCACTTCCACTATGGCTATCCGTCTTGGCGACATCGCCCCAAACTTTCAGGCTCAGACAACCAACGGGCCGATTGACCTGCACGAATACCTCGGCGACGGCTGGGGCGTGCTATTCTCGCATCCCGCAGACTATACCCCGGTTTGCACGACTGAGCTTGGCCGCACGGCTCAGCTTAAGGATGAGTTTGAGAAGCGCAATGTGAAAGTGCTTGCGGTAAGCGTTGACCCGCTTGATAAGCACGAAGGCTGGGTGCGCGACATCAACGAAACCCAGAATTGCGACGTGCAATTTCCCATCATTGCAGACTCCGACCGTAACGTGGCCACGCTTTACGACATGATTCATCCGAATGCCTCGGAGACGTTTACGGTTCGCTCGCTCTTTGTAATCGGGCCGGATAAGAAGGTGAAGCTGAGCATCACTTACCCGGCATCTACCGGCCGCAACTTCGTGGAAGTACTGCGCGTAATAGACTCGTTGCAACTGACTGCAAAGCACAGCGTAGCGACGCCGGCAGACTGGAAGCAGGGTGAGGATGTAATTGTTGTACCCGCCGTTTCTACGGAAGACGCAGAGAAGCGTTTCCCGAAAGGCTTGAGAATTGTAAAGCCTTACCTGCGCTATACACCGCAGCCGGATAAGGCTTAATGCAAATTAAAAAAGCCGGCTGAGGCTGAGTGCCGGCTTTTTTAATTTGGCCGTACAAAGCTTTCGTAATAACCCAGCCCGCTGGAATCCACCCGATGCTGTAGGAAATACGCCTGCGAAACCGTGTCTAAGCGGAATGTGTCCACGCGAGACGTAGAGGTCGTCGGCTGAAGTACGATTTCGCCGTCGCTCTTCTGCAGGTGCCAGGTGCCATTCTGCGGATAGGAAACACCTTTGAAAACCTGGCTGCGGATATACGTTGCATCCGGCACGAGCGTCAGAATGATCGTGTCTGTTGCTTTTGCAGAGGCTGCGTAATCCACTTCGGCAGAGTCAATCAGGTGGTTGCCGTTGCGGTCGTATGCGCGCAGGTTGCGCCGCCAGGTCCCGAGCAGTTTGTCGCGCGGAGTCAAGACGCGTTCTCCTTCGTCTTCAGTTTTCTTGCAAGACGGCACAAAAAGCAGGCACGCCATGCCGACTGCAAGAATAGCCAGGAGCCAAATCTTTTGCGTCCGCTGCATAATCTGCAAGGTAAAGTCTTAATAATCTTCCATAGTCAGGTAGAGCTCCTTTAGCGCCACTTCCAGTTGTGCATCATTTGGCGCAATGCCGTGCCACTCATGCGTGCCTTCCATGAAGCTTACGCCCTTGCCCATTGATGTGCGCATCAGGATTACCACCGGCTTGCCTTGGCCTGTTGCGGCCTTTGCGGCGTCCAGCGTAGCCATTACTTCGTCCATGGCGTTACCGTCCATTTCCAACACTGCCCAGCCGAAGGCGGCAAACTTGGCGTTGAGGCTTTCCATGCCCATTACCTTTTCCGTAGGGCCGTCTATCTGCTGGCCGTTTACGTCAATGGTGGCGATAAGGTTGTCAATTTTATGATGTGCGGCAAAGAGAATGGCTTCCCAGTTCTGGCCTTCCTGCAGCTCGCCGTCGCCGTGCAGCGAATACACAATGCGGTCATCGCCATTGAGCTTCTTCGCAGTCGCGGCACCGCAGGCAACGCTCAGGCCTTGGCCCAGTGACCCAGAGGCGATGCGCACGCCCGGCAGGTGCTCATGTGTAGTCGGGTGCCCTTGCAGGCGGGAGTCCAGCTTGCGGAAGGTACCCAGCTCGGAGACGGGGAAGTAACCTGCGCGGGCCAGCACGCTATAAAACACCGGCGAGATGTGGCCATTGGAAAGGAAAAACAAATCCTCGCCGACGCCGTCCATCTGAAACTCGGGGTTGTGCTTCATGGCGTGGAAGTACAGCGCTACCAGGAAATCGGCGCAGCCAAGCGAGCCGCCGGGGTGGCCGCTCTGAACGGCATGAACCATCCGAACTATGTCGCGCCGTACCTGTCCGGCAATGTTTTTGAGTTGAGAAAGCTCCATTTCGGCCAAAGGTAAAAAGCCGGGACGGATGAGACGGATAAAAAGGGTTTTTCAGTGGATAAGATATGCGAGTAAGTAATGGTAAATGATACTAATTCTCCCGTCAACCCGAACTTGTTTCGGGTTCAATCTGTTCTTGGCAATTACGGATTGGTGCCGAAACGAGTTCGGCATGACGTGAGGGATTTTATGCGTGGGGAATACCTATGTTTGAAAACACTAAATGAATAACCACCAAAGAGCTGCCTTCACTAAAAACCTGATGCACTGGCACCGGACTGCCAATAGGCGCAGTCTGCCGTGGAAAGGCGAAAAGAATCCTTACAAAATCTGGCTTTCCGAAATCATCCTCCAGCAAACCCGCGCCGAACAGGGACTGCCTTATTACCAGAAATTCGTTGCAGCTTATCCGACTGTTCAGGCCCTTGCCGCTGCAACTGACGATGAGGCATTCAAGCTTTGGGAAGGTCTTGGTTATTACTCCCGCTGCCGCAATCTGCTTGCAACCGCCCGAAAGGTTTCAGGCGAGCATGGCGGAAGATTTCCCAATACTCACGAAGGTCTGCTGGCGCTGAAAGGTGTGGGGCCATACACGGCTGCCGCTATCGCATCATTTGCCTTTGGCCTCCCGCATGCAGTTGTGGACGGCAACGTGTATCGCGTGCTGGCCCGCTACTTCGGCATTGAGACGCCAACCGACGGCACGGAAGGCAAAAAGCTTTTTCAAAGCCTTGCAGACAACGTTTTAGACAGAGCAGACCCCGGCGGATTTAATCAGGCGATGATGGACCATGGCGCAACCATCTGCACGCCTGCCGCTCCAAAATGCGGCGAGTGCCCGGTGGCGGAAGACTGCGTTGCCCGTCGGGAAGGGCTGATAGAACTGCTGCCAGTGCGGGCTAAAAAAGCCGCCGTGCGTCCGCGCTACTTTCATTACCTGCTCATTCAGTTTGAAGGCAAAGTCTGGATTCGTCGCAGGGAACAAGACATCTGGCGGGGATTGTACGAGCCTTTACTGATAGAAGCCGGGAGCAAGCTGGAGCGGAAAGACATTCAGACAATTGAAGGCTTTCGGGCATCAGGCATAGAAGGCTTGTTAGAATACGAAGGCGAGCTAAGCCAGCGCCTCACGCATCAGCTCATTTATGCGCGATTCTTTTCGGTATATGCTGACGCGTTACCAAACTTACCGCCGGAAGGCTTATGGGTGCCGCTTTCAGCCTTAAAGGACTACGCATTCCCGCGCAGCCTAAGCCGTTTTTTTCAGGAAAAGGGGTACTTTTAAATTCACACACAGACTAAACAGAGAAGCTATGCGCGGCGTAAACAGAGTGACACTTATCGGCAATCTTGGCAAGGACCCTGAGATTCAGCATCTGGAAGGGAATATCGCCGTCGCGAAATTTCCGCTGGCCACAACAGAGTCTTTTAAGGATAAAACCGGCCAGATGATTTCGCAGACGGAGTGGCACACGGTAGTCCTCTGGCGCGGCCTGGCCGAGCTGGCGCAGCGCTATCTGCACAAGGGCAGCCTCGTGTATATAGAAGGCCGCCTGCGCACCCGCAACTGGGAAGACAAGGATAAGAATCGCCGCTTCGCGACAGAAATCGTAGGCGACAATCTGGTGATGCTGGATAAGCGAAAGGAAGTGGACCAGTACGGACACGGCAGCGACGGACAGGCGGATGTGAGCCAGTTTTCGCCGCGGGATGGCATTTCGGTTGCTGATGCAATGGCGAAGAGCCCGGCTTCTCCTGATGGCGTGGACAAGGATATTCTTCCGTTTTAATCCCGCAGCTAAACACGTCACATTTCCCTCAGTTGGCTCAGACCGCTTTTTGCAAGGCATAATATTTTAAGAACACTGCGGAAGAAAAGGAGCCTTGCTCCCGCTCTTCCGCTTTATTTTTGAAGCGATTCACCAAACGCACCCCATCTTGGAAAGCGCATCGGAAGGCGGGAGTACTACGTTAGGCTTGTTGCTGCAGGCGGCGTCCCCGCAGGCATTTTCTGCCACCAACCTTACAATTCTGCTGATAATCATCCTCATATTGCTGCTGTTGACAGCAATTACGGCGGGTGCGGAGACGGCGTATTTCTCCCTCAAGGCCAAAGACATCAATTATCTCAAAACAAAGGAGCAGCCGGCGGCGCGGCAGGCTGTGCGGCTTCTTGACCAGCCGAAAATGCTGCTGGCTACCATTCTGGTAGCGAATAATTTCATCAACATCGCCATTATCATTTCCACGAACCTGTTGGTGCGGCAGCTGTTGCCTCCCGACATTTCGGCGGTTGTCTCGTTCCTGATTCAAGTAGTGGCCGTTACATTTTTGCTCGTGCTCTTCGGCGAGGTGCTTCCTAAGGTATATGCCACGCAGAACAATATGCGGATGGCACTATTCAGCGCGCCTGTAATAACCTGGATGAGCGGCATCTTCAGGCCAATCAGCCGCACGCTGGTTTCGTCAACCACGTATATTGAAGATAAGCTTGGCGCCAAGAAAGGCGGCAATAACAGCCTCAGCTCAGAGGACTTTGAGCATGCGATTGAGCTGACTGTCGGCCACACCGCCACGCGGGAAGAGGTAAACATCTTTAAAGGCATTCTAAAATTCGGCAACATCACGGCGCGGCAGGTAATGCGGACGCGGCTGGATGTAAACGCCCTGAATTTTGAGATGACTTTCCCCGAAGTACAGGCTTATGCCATTGAATGCGGGTACAGCCGGATGCCGGTTTATAAAGAAAGCTTAGACAAGGTGGCGGGAATGATTCATACAAAAGACTTTCTGCCGCACACCGAAGAGAATGAATTTGACTGGCACCCGCTGATACGTCCCGCGTATTTCGTGCATGAAGGCAAACTCATTGAAGACCTGTTGCACGAGTTTCAGCAAAAGCGGATTCACCTGGCTATAGTTGTAGATGAGTTCGGAGGCACTTCGGGCATCGTCACGCTGGAGGATATTATGGAGGAGATTATTGGCGATATCAAGGACGAATTTGACGAAGATGACTTGCAGTTCCGGAAGATAGACGACAACAATTTTCTATTTGAAGGCAAGGTGCTTATCAATGATATGTGCCGCATGATGGCCGTTCCGACTGACACCTTTGAGGCCGTTCGTGGCGAAAGTGATTCGCTTGGCGGACTGATTCTGGAAATATCGGGAAAATTCCCGGCGGTAAACGAGACCGTTTCCTATCAGCAATACGAATTTACCGTGCTTGAGGTGGACAAGATGCGCATTAAGCGCGTAAAAGTGACGATGGACGAAACAGCAACGGCTGAGGAGCAGGAATAATACATCGTCTAATACTTCCGGTCAATCGCGTAGTGAACCAGCTCCTCCATCGCGCGCAAAGCCGGCGAATCCGGAAACGTCCGCAGCTGTGTAAGGGCTTCGTCTTTAAACGCGTGCATCTTTTCAGCGGCGTAGGCAATGCCTCCGGACGCCTGCACCAGCTTAATTACCTCGTCCACTTTTTTGCGGTCTGTGCTTTGATTTTTTACGATGTAGATTATCCGCCGGCGGGTTGACGGATCGCTGTGCTGAAGCGTATAGATCAGCGGCAGCGTCATTTTTTTTTCTTTTATGTCAATGCCGGTAGGCTTCCCGATCTGCTCGGCGCCGTAGTCAAAGAGATCATCTTTAATCTGAAAGGCAATACCAACCTTTTCCCCGAACTGGCGGAAACGCTCTGCCGAATCCTGGCTTTCCGCAGCCGAATAAGCGCCGGCCGCGCAGGCCGCTGACAGGAGTGAGGCGGTTTTGGCGCGGATAATTTCAAAATATACGTCTTCTGATATGTCCAGGCGCCTTGCCTTTTCCATCTGTAGCAATTCCCCCTCGCTCATTTCCTTCACAGCGCGCGAAGTGATTTCCAGAATGCGGTAATCGCCATGCTCCACCGAAAGCAGCAATCCCTTTGAAAGTAAATAATCGCCGACCAGCACCGCAATTTTATTTTTCCACAAGGCATTGATAGAAAAAAAATTTCGTCGTACCATAGAGTTGTCCACTACGTCGTCGTGCACAAGCGTAGCTGTGTGCAGCAGTTCAATGAGCGATGCCGCCCGGTAAGTGGTTTCAGTGATTTCGCCTGAAATTTTTGCCGCCAGAAATACGAACATCGGGCGCATTTGCTTTCCTTTACGGCGGATGATGAAGCGCATAATGCGGTCCAGCAAGGCATTGCTGCCCTTTACTGAAGCCGCAAATTTTTGCTCAAATAGGCTCAGTTCCGGGCCAATGAGGCGCTGTACAGACTGCATGAGGCCGGCAAATGTAACTATGCGGCATTGAAGAGATCCGCGCGGGCGCCAGAGTTGGCACAATCGTTTAAAAGAAGCAGCGGCATAAAGATCCGGTAAAGGAAGATTGTTTTGTTTTTCTGAACTGAGCCTATACCTTTGCCCGCATTAACTCTGATTTCACTAAAATCTGTCCATAAACAAACACACGTATGATTAAGAAAAAGTACCTTTTGCTGGGTGGGCTTTGCGCCACACTCGCAGCTGGTCCGGCCTTCGCCCAAGAGAGTGGCAACACCACTACAGGCGGCAGCTCAACAGGCGCTTCATTTGGTTCCCGCGATATGACTTATCGTGGCGAGAGCTATGACGTTCTTGATACGAGCTATGTGCCCGGCCGCCGCATGGAGCAGCACCGCAAGTTTCTCAACCACCAGACGAATTTTCCGGCTAAGCCACGTAACATGTGGGAGCTGGGTATAAGCTTTGGACTTTTCAACGTTTCAGGTGATGTGCCGAGCCTTATGCTTTGGGACAAGGGCGGCTATGGTTTCGGCGCTCACGTTCGTAAAGCGCTGGGCTATGTTGGTTCCGTTCGCGTGGACTACAACTACGGAATCGGTAAGGGCCTTGAGTTCCAGCCTTCCTCCGGCTTCTCCAAGAATCCGGCCTGGAATGGTACTAATTGGAACGCTGCCGGCTCCGGCTATACCGGCCAAGTGTTTTATAACTATCGTACAGAAGTTCATCAGTTGAATGTGGACGCCGTTCTGTCTTTAGGCAACATCCTGTTCCACCACACCCGTACTAAGGTTGATCCTTATGTATTTGGTGGTCTTGGCGCTAATGCTTATCAGACCTGGATCAACTCGCTGAACGCGAACTTCCAGAAGTATGATTTTGCCACGTTCATTTCGCAGCACAATTCCGGCAATTTCCTGCACTCTGATCGTAAGAGCATCAAGAAAGACCTTCAGTCTCTGATGGATGATTCTTATGAGACCAATGCGGAAACAGATCGCGAAACACGTCGTCCTTCATTCTTCAGCACTAAGAAGCTCAGCTTCGTAGCGTCTTTCGGCGCCGGTGTTCAATACCGCATCTCCCGCCGCATCAACCTGTCCCTGGAAGACCGCGTAAGCTTCTTCCCGACTACCAATGAAGATCTCATTGACGGTCAGCGCTGGGATGAAGGCAATGCAGGCGGCCCTGTACCTTCTCAGAACAAGGACGGTCTTAACTACCTATCTCTTGGCTTTAACTTCAACCTTGGTGGTGGCAGCCGCAACGTAGAGCCGCTTTACTGGCTCAATCCGCTGGATTACAGCTACGGCGAGCTCGCAACTCCGCGTCACATGATTCTGCCTGATCCGATTCTGCCTGATGCAGATGGCGATGGCATTGCTGATCAGTTTGACAAGTGTCCTGGTACTCCTGCCGGTGTAGCTGTTGACAGCCACGGCTGCCCAATGGATACTGACGGTGACGGCGTTCCTGATGACCGTGACAAGCAGCTTATCACGCCAACCGAGTGCCAGCCTGTTGATGCTGACGGTGTAGGCAAGTGCCCATGTAACTGCCCTAAGGGTACAGGTACAGTAGGCTGCGGTAACGTAGCCCCAGGTAACATCATGTTCCCAGCCGGCTCTGCCAAGATCACTCCGGCTATGCAGGCTCAGCTTGCTACGCTCGCCGCTCAGATGCAGGCTAATCCTGACTGTAAGGTTGTGGTAGCTGGTAACGCCGGTGGCAGCAAGCTTGCTCAGCAACGTAGCTGGGATCGCGTAAATGCTGTAATTGAGTACATGAGCGAAAAGAACAACATTGATCGCAACCGCTTCATCTTCCAATACGAAGGTGCCGCTCCTGAGAACAGTGTTATGTATCGCTCTGCAAATGCAGGTGAAGAAGGCCCGAGCAACGTAGCTCCGCCGCACCCTGATCTGCGTCGCTAATCTGACAACAGGATTTAGAACATGAAGCCGCCCCGGGATTAGCCGGGGCGGCTTTTTTTGTGTAAAGCCTGAAACGCCTGCGAGGCGTCAAACCCTTGTGGCCGTTGAGTAGAGTAGCTTTGCAGGCCGATGATTTCCCTGCCCCTGCTTCAAACGCCTTTGCGCACGCGCAATGAAGGCGGCGCAGCACAGGTCTGGGACTCCATTCGTAAAATGTGGGTAGCGCTTACGCCGGAGGAGCATGTAAGGCAACTGCTGGTGAACTACCTGGTCCGTGACCTGCAATGGCCGGCCTCCCTTATTGCGGTGGAACGAGGACTGTCGTTTAATCACACCACACTACGCTTTGACGTCGCTGTTTACCATCGCGACAATACAGAGCCCTGGCTTCTGGCAGAATGCAAGGCACCGGATGTAGCGCTGACCGATGAAGCGCTGCAACAGCTGCTGCAATACCACAGCAAGCTATCAACAGTCCGGTATTGGCTGCTGACAAATGGCCGCCAGACTTTCTGCGCAGATGCGGGAATGCCAAAGTCCATCCGCTGGCTTGACGCCCTACCGGCCTATTAATCTGAGATACCGGGGAGAAGAAATCACTTGCAGGGTGCGCTGAATCACGTCATCACCCTCAGCGTTTACGCTGTAGTAGCCGTTGTTTCCAAAAACGGTGCGCGCCAGCTGGCTGCGGATCTGCAGCAGCAGATAGTCATTATTGGCTTTCCGGCGAAGAATGGCATCAGACATAAGCCGTTCCGAAGGCGGCAGGCTCTGCAGATACCGGGCCAATACCAGGTTTTCATCGTGAAATGACCTTTGGAAATCGCCGATGCTCTTAAAGGATTTCAGCGAGGTAAAATGACTGCCGTAATAGTCCCAGACCGCATCCTGGAGCGCGTCCGATAGGAGGATGTTCAGCAAGCCCTGAGAGAGCCTGCCGGAATCGTAAGGCACATACACATCGGGCTTGATGCCGCCAGAGCCGTGCAGCAGGCGGTGGCTTGTGAGCGTATAATATGCCTGCGTGTCTTCTACAACTACTGAATCCCTGCCAAGCAGCTCGCCGCTTTTATAGCGGGCTTCAAACTCGGCTTCATACGCCTTCCTGCCATTGGCAAAGGAGCGCTGTATGCTGCGGCCCGACGGCGTGTAATACCTGGCGATCGTCAGGCGCAGGGCGGCACCGTCTTCCAGCTCATATTGCTCCTGGACAAGACCCTTGCCGAAGCTCCGTCGGCCTACAATAATCCCGCGGTCCCAGTCCTGCACAGCTCCGGAGAGAATCTCGGCGGCAGAGGCGGAGGCCTCGTCCACCAGGATGGCCAGCCGCCCTTCTTCAAATAGTCCGGCATTGACCGCCTTGAAGTCCTGACGCTGTTCATGCTGGCCTTTGGTATAGACTATTTCCTTCTCGCCATCCAGCAGCTCGTCGGCAATAGAAACAGCCGCATCCAGATAGCCGCCCGGATTGTCCCTCAGATCAATAAGAAGGCTGGTAGCGCCGGCTTTTTTCACGGCTTTAAGCGCTTTGGCAAATTCGCTGTAAGTGGTGGCCGAGAAGCGGTTGACCTTAATGTAGCCCGTGCGCGCATCGAGCATGAGCGCGGCGTCCACGCTCACAAGCGGCACCTCATTGCGTGTTATCTTAAGGTCATGAGCGGCGGCCTGCGCAAGACTCTTTACAGACACGAGGACTGCGCTCTTCTGCTCGCCCCGCAGCATGCCGACAATTTTACCAGAGGAGATGCCAACGCCCGCTACCAGCGTGTCTTTCACACGCAGCAGCCGGTCTCCCAATTGTATCCCTGCTTTCTGCGCCGGGCCGCCCTCTACTAATGCAGTTACCTGGATGGTGTCGCGGATGATGGCAAACTCAAGACCAATTCCGTAAAACGAGCCTTCCAGGCTTTCATTCGCTTCCGCAACCTCATCTGCAGGTATGTACACGGTATGCGGGTCAAGGTTTGACAGGATGCCGTTCACCGCGTCACTGTAGAGATTGCCCGCATTCAGCGAGTCAACATAATTAGTGCTTACAAGGTCAATGAGCTGCTCCAGGCGGTCGCTTCGCTCCACGGCATTCTTAATATCCCGCTTGCCGCGCAGCGTATCGCGCAGCTGAAAGCCAATCACCATGCCGGCAACCATAATGAGCGCAGCGATCAGCGGCGTCCACACCCTGAGCTGCGGGCGGCGGTGTTCTTCCATAAGGCTTTTCGGGATGCGCAAAGGTAGCGGGCGGCTTCAATGAAGCACATCGCTTTCTGTGAACAGCGTACTAACAATAATGCCACGGCCCGGATTTGGTGGAACGGCTTTTGGGCTTACGTTTGTCGGGCCCTCAAGCCGTCACTACACTCATGTCAAGCCTCCTTCTCGCCGAGAGCGGTTCTACCAAGACCGATTGGTGCCTGCTTCGCCCTGACGCACGCGTGCTGCGCTTCAAAACAGGCGGCATAAACCCTTATCTGCAGACGCCGGAGTCTATAAGCCACATGCTTAGCGAGGAGCTTAGCTGGAATAAGGAGAAGCATCAGGCGGATTCTATCACGTTTTACGGCGCAGGGGCGGGCAGCGTGGCCAATCAAAAGGTTGTGCAGAATGCCCTTCAGCGGTTTTTCGGCGTGAAGAAGGTCGGCGTGCAAAGCGATATGATGGCGGCGGCTCACGCGCTCTGCGGGGATTCCAAAGGCGTGGTCTGCATCCTCGGCACCGGCAGCAACTCCTGCTATTACGACGGTAAAAAAGTAGCAGGCAAGCAGTCTTCACTCGGATATGTGGCGGGCGATGAAGGCAGCGGCAATTACATAGGCAAACGTGTGCTGCAGTACTACGCTTACAACACATTTGACACGGAGCTCCGCATGCACTTTGAGATGCTATTCGGCTCCGACCTTGACAAAATGCTCCATCACATCTACCGGGAGCCCTTTCCTAACCGCTACCTGGCCGGCTTCGTGCAGCTGCTGAGCGAGAACCGGGGGCATTTCATGGTTGAGAATATCTTGGAGGATTGCATCAACGACTTTTTTCATCACCACATCCTGAAATACCGCGAAAGCTGGAAGCAGCCTATTCACTTTACCGGCTCAATAGCCTGGGTGTTCAAGGACGTTATTGAAAGCCTGTGTCATCAGTATGAGCTGGAGCTGGGCGCCGTGGCGCAAAGCCCCATGGAGGGCCTGATCCGGTATCACAAACGGGAGCTCGCGGACTGAGTCTTACCTTCACGCATGAAGACGAAATCGGAGATTGTAGAAAACTGGCTTCCGCGCTATACCGGCCAGTCGCTCAAGGAATTCGGCAAGTACATTCTCCTCTGCAATTTCAGCAATTACCTGCAGATGTTCGCGGAGATGCACGGCGCGAAAGTCGTCGGCATTGACAAGCCTATGCAGTGCGTTACTGCTGAGGGCATCACCATCATCAACTTCGGTATGGGCAGCGCCTCGGCGGCAACCATGATGGATCTGCTGTCTGCCATTGACCCCGAGGCGGTACTTTTTTTGGGGAAGTGCGGCGGCCTAAAAAAGAAAAATTCCGTCGGCGACTTAATCCTGCCGATCGCAGCCATTCGCGGCGAGGGAACCAGCAACGACTACTTTCCGCCTGAAGTTCCCGCCCTGCCGGCATTCGCGCTTCAGAAAGCTATCTCCACTACCATCCGCGACTATGAGCGCGATTACTGGACAGGCACCGTTTATACCACCAACCGCCGTGTGTGGGAGCACGATGAAGACTTTAAGGCCTACCTCAAAAAGATACGCGCCATGGCCATTGACATGGAGACAGCCACAATCTTCTCAACCGGCTTCTACAATAAAATCCCAACCGGCGCCCTGCTGCTGGTGAGCGACTCGCCTATGGTGCCGGAGGGCGTCAAAACTGAAGAGAGTGATAGCAAGGTGACTAAAAACTTTGTTGACCTGCATCTGCGCATCGGTATTGACTCCTTAAAGCAGCTTATCAATAACGGCAAAACCGTCCGCCACCTGCAATTCTGATGGAAGCCCCGCCCGTAGTTGTCGTTGAGCGCCTCCAGATATCCTTTGGCAGCCAGGCGGCAGTGCAGGATCTGAGCTTTTCCGTATCGGGCGGACAGACCCTCGCGATTGTCGGCGAAAGCGGTTCGGGCAAGTCGCTGACCGCGCTCGCGCTCACCGGGCTGCTTCCCAAAGGCGCGGACTGGCACGGGGCCATTCACATAAACAATGCGCACATCATGCACGGCACACCCATGCAGGCATGGCAGGCAATAAGGGGCAGAGTAGCGAGCATCGTATTTCAGGAGCCTATGAGCGCCCTTAATCCGGTGATGAAGGTCGGCAGGCAGCTTTCGGAAGCCATAGCCGCCACAACGGGTATGAGCGCTTCGCGCAGCAAGACAGCCGCTATTGAATGGCTGCGCAAAGTGCAGTTGCCCCGGCCCGAACAGAGCTACCATAAATATCCGCATCAGCTTTCCGGCGGACAGAAGCAGCGGGTGATGATCGCCATTGCCATGAGCGCAAACCCGGCATTGCTCATAGCCGACGAACCAACAACCGCCCTTGACGTAACTGTGCAGGCCGAAATAATGCGCCTGCTCAAAAAGCTGCAAACGGAAGCCGGCACCGCGCTCATTTTTATTACCCACGACCTCGCGCTTGCGGCCGCTGTAGCCGATGAGGTGCTCGTGCTCCGCAACGGGGTGGTAATGGAGCAAGGCCCCGCCGCCAACGTTCTCTGGCAGCCGCAAAACCCCTACACGCGTGCGCTGCTGGCCTGCCGCCCTGGCGGGGCGCCAAAAGACATGCGCCTGCCGGTAGTAGCAGACTTCTTGTCTCAACCGGAATCTTCAGAATTGAAGAATGCCGGCAATGGTGCGAACAGAGTCGTCCGGCAGGCGGCCGGCAGCTGCCCGGCCGCCGCGACAGATCAGCCGCTGCTGCAGGTCCGGCATCTTCGGGTATGGTTTCCGGCGGAGACGGACTGGCTGGGCGCGCCGGTTCATTTCCTGCGCGCGGTTGAAGACGTATCCTTTGACCTGCATCGCGGCGAGGTGCTTGGCCTGGTTGGCGAGAGCGGCTGCGGCAAAAGCACTGTCAGCCGCGCGTTGATGGGCCTGCAAGCCGTGGAGAGCGGCGCCATGCTGTTTGAGGGCCGCGACCTTGCCCATATGAATGCGGCGGAATGGCGCCGCATGCGCCGCGACGTTCAGATGATCTTTCAGGATCCATTCTCCTCGCTGAATCCGCGCATGACCGTGGGCGATGCGATTGCAGAGGTGCTGCTGGTGCACGGCATCGTGCAGCGCCGCGAAGTCCGCAAAGAAGCGGGCCGCATAGCAGACCTCGTTCAGTTGCCAGCCGATGCCCTGCGGCGCTATCCGCATCAGTTCAGCGGCGGGCAGCGGCAGCGTATAGGTATTGCCCGCGCCATTGCGCTCCGGCCCAGGCTCATCATCTGCGACGAAAGCGTCAGCGCGCTGGATGTAAGCGTGCAGGCACAAATGCTTAATCTGCTAAAAGACCTGCGGGAAGCCCTTGATCTTTCCTACCTCTTCATTTCTCACGATCTGAACGTGGTTCACTACATGGCTGACCGGGTGCTGGTAATGCAGGCAGGCAAAATCGTGGAGCGCGGCGATGCCGATACCGTGCTGAAGCATCCGCAGCAGGAATATACCAGGCAGCTTGTGGCGGCAATGCCGAAAGAATTTTCGTCCGGCGGGCTGTAATATCCTTGCGGCCCTCGTCGCTGCCCGCCTTCCGGTTAAATTTGCCGCCATGGCCTCGTTTTCAGATAAAGTAGTGCTTGTCACTGGTGGCTCATCCGGCATTGGCAAAGCATTGGTGGCGGAGGCGCTCGCGCAAGGGGCCCTTGTAGCAGCCTGCGGCCGCTCGCTGCAGCGCCTGGAGAATGCCTTTCCTGAGGCCGACCGTAGCCGGCTGCTGCTTATAGTTACCGATGTGCGCGACGAGGGCGCCTGCGCAACCTTTGTGGCTGAAGCAATGACCCGTTGGGGCAGGATAGACGTGCTGATCAATAATGCCGGCATCTCCATGCGCGCTTTATTTCAGGATGCGCCGCTGAGCGTCATCCGGGACTTAATGGACATTAATTTCTGGGGCACGGTACAGTGTACGAAGGCGGCCCTGCCTGCTATCCGGGCCAGCAGCGGCGCCATTGTCGGCATATCATCCATTGCCGGGTACCGGGGCCTGCCCGCCCGCAGCGGCTACAGCGCATCAAAGTTTGCCGTGCAGGGTTTTCTGGAAGCCCTGCGCACAGAACTGCTCCACAGTGGTGTGCATGTAATGTGGGTGAGCCCGGGCTTCACCGCATCCAACATCCGGAACGTGGCCCTGGGCGCCGGCGGCAATGCGCAGGGCGAAACCCCGCTGGACGAAGCCAGCCTGATGAGCGCGGAAGAATGTGCCCGCCGAACACTCAAGGCCATTGCCGCCCGTAAGCGCAGTCTGGTTATGACCGGCCAGGGCAAGCTGACCGTTTGGCTCAGCAAGTTGCTGCCGGGCCTTGCCGACAAGCTTGTTTACCGTCACTTTCAGAAAGAATCCGGCTCGCCGTTGAAATAATGCCCGAAAAAGGGCGTTCCCTGCCAACGACGGGCCCAAAGCCTGTGTCTTAGTGCGCGACGGCAATTGTGCCGTACTTTTAGTCAGATCT
This sequence comes from Chitinophagaceae bacterium, assembly GCA_965246765.1. Classification (GTDB taxonomy): domain Bacteria; phylum Bacteroidota; class Bacteroidia; order Chitinophagales; family Chitinophagaceae; genus UBA1952. The sequence continues at coordinate 353,989 of CBDFFJ010000002.1, read as the reverse complement.
TAATAATCATTATCATGCGCTCGCTGTTTCTTTTTTTGCTGGGCCTGATGCCGGTGTGCTGCGCTGCGCAGACGGCTAACGGAAATGTTTACCTGGAAGATTCTTCCATCAAGATATTCGCCTACGGGCAGCAGCGGGTGCTGGGCTGGAGCGGCGGCTTCAACTGCCCTCAGTTCGCGCAGGGCGATCTGAATCACGACGGCCTGAAAGATCTCGTCGTCTTCGAGGCATTTGACGCCACCATCAAGACTTTTTTAAACAAAGGCACCTCAAGCGCGGCCCAATACGTCTATGCGCCCGACTATGCAAAAAACTTCCCGCCCTGCGCCGATTACCTGAAGCTGGAAGACTACAACCGCGATGGCATTCCTGATCTCTTTCACAAGGGGAAAGGCGGCTTTGCGGTGTATAAAGGCTATTACAACGGTCAGAATCAGCTTTGCTTCACTTTCTACACAGAACTGCGCTACAATTCGCCCTTCGTGGGCAATGTGAATGCCTACAGCCAGCCCTCCGACATTCCGGGCATCGCGGATGTGGATGGCGACGGTGACCTGGATTTTTTCGGCTTTGACGTGAACGGCGGCCTGATCTCATTCTATAAAAACTGCCAGGTGGAGCTTGGCCTTCCCAAAGACAGCATCCGTGTGTGCCTGCCCTCCAACTGCTGGGGCCATATGCTGCAGGGCTTCAACCGGAGCTTCCTGCTGGGGCTTACGCCTTCGGCATCGTCCATCTACTGTCCTTCCTTCGGAACCTTTGGTTGTAAGATGGTGGACGGCGAGCAGATGCTGAAGGACGCAGCCCACGGCGGCAACTGTATCCTCGTCTTTGACTACGACGGTGACGGCGACATGGACCTGCTGGACGGAAACGTCTATTTTCCCGACATGCAGCTCGTGGTAAACGGCAAGGCCCAGTACGGCAGCAGCACCGACAGCATGGTAACGCAGGATACGCTCTGGCAGACCGGCGGCCACAAGGTGTTTTTGCATGAGCAACCCGCGCCATTTTACGTGGATGCCGACGGCGATGGCAAGCGCGACCTGCTTATTTCCCCGCACGACTATTCAGCGGGCGAAAACTACAAAAGCATTCTTTTCTTTAAAAATACCGGCGCCGCCGCGACGCCGCAGTTTACCTATCAGAACGACACCTTCCTCGTTGACCGCACGACCGATCTGGGCACCGGCGCGTATCCTGTGCTTTACGACTACAATAAAGACGGGCGGCCCGACCTGTTCGTCGGGTCAGAAGGCTACTATACCACCGGCGTTTCCAGCGGCATTCTTCTTAGCCGGATATCCTATTACCAGAATAGCGTGGTGAATGGCGTGACGCGCTTCACGCTGATCACAACCGACTTCGGCAGCATTGGCGCGCAGCATTTTTCAGGCGCCGCGCCCGCGTTCGGCGATCTGGACGGCGACGGCATTGACGACATGGTGCTCGGCCATACGGACGGCACCCTCTCTTTTTATAAAAACACGGCAGTCAGCAATGCGGTGCAGCCGCAGTGGACGCTTAACCAGCTGATGCTCAAGAGCGCGCTGAACGATACTATTGATGCCGGTTACTATGCCACCCCGTACATCTACGATATAAATAAGGATTCAAAACCCGACCTGCTCATAGGCAGCCAGACCGGCCAGATCAGGTATTATCAGAACAATCCCGCCGTATCCGGGCCGGTACTGAGCTTCCAGACTGATAATCTGGGTGGCGTGCAGACGGTGCCGGGCAACAGCTTCTTTGGCTACTCCGCGCTCTGGATCGGCAAGATGGATAATACAAATACTGACTACCTGGTAAGCGGCAACGGCTATGGCAACATTATCCGCTACACCGGTTTTCAGACCGGCAACGTGACTGCGCCGTACAGCCGCGTGGACAGCTTCTACAACAGCATAGACGTAGGCGTGCGCAGTACCCCGGCCATAGGAGACGTGGATGGCGACGGCAAATACGAGATGATAGTGGGCAACCGCCTCGGCGGCCTTAATCTGTATCGCCAGGGGCCTCCGCTCTCTGTGGGTAGCAGTCTGCCTGTTGCCGGCGCCGGATGCATGATGTACCCGAATCCTGCGCAGACCGAGGTAGTGGTTACCTGGGATGCTGCATTTGCGGCGGGCAGCACGCCGCTGCGGATATCCATGATTAACGCCTTGGGGCAAACCGTGCTGCGCTCAGACGGGCCGGCTTCGCGCAAGGCGGTGGTGCTAAACGTGGCGGGCCTTGCCGCGGGCGTTTACAGCTGCAGGGTAGAAGCGCCGGGTCTGCATCAGACCTTGAAGCTTAGTGTAATACGATAGTCATAAAGCCGCCATTTTCGCAGGCGGCTCCAACCATAAAACTCCTGAGCCTGTCTATGGGCGAAGGGCGGCGTGTGTCTGCCCGGTGTCAGAATGAAACTGTACGTGCGTGGTGTGTTAGGAAAATTTTGGCAAGCCCATCCTTTGTTTTGGGGAATTGCCTATTTTTAGACCTTCTACGTATTATTGAATAGAAAACCGTTCGTAATAACGATCTTTAGTCAAGAATGACTCTTATGAGAAAATCACTTTTACTCGCTTTATTGATCTGTGTTGGGCTGGGTGCAAAAGGGCAAAACCTTTTGACGGAGAGCTTCAATGGCACAACCTTTCCACCAACCGGGTGGAGCCGTGTGATTACTGCAAATAACGGCGGTTTTCCAATCAGCACTTTTAATTGGGAAAGGCAAACCGCTAGTCTAAACTTTCCCAGTTTTAGTCCGCACAGCGGTGCTGGCATGGCTTACTATGAGAGCTATAATATTGCTACTGGTAGTTCTGCGGAATTAATTACGCCGGCTCTAAATTTTACAGCTACGGGTAATAAAGTGCTCAGCTTTTGGGTAAATCAATATTACAGCGGCTTCTACCAGGATTCTCTTAGGGTTTACGTCAATACAACAGCTACCAGCTCAGGAGGTACGCTTGTAGCGGGTCTTTTGCCCACTTATACTCCCACCAATACAGGTTGGGTACAATATACTTACACCTTGCCGGCCAGTTATAATACTGCAACAAACTACATTATTTTCCGGGCGCGAGCTGACTATGGCTATGATATTGCTATTGATGACATTATAGTAGATAACGTAGCACCCTGTACAGGCACTCCAACAGCCGGTACAGCTTCTGCTTCTTCCAGTCCCGTTTGCTCCGGCATACCTTTTACGCTTACCTCTACAGGATATACAGTCGGAACGGGCATGACTTACCGCTGGCAGTCATCGCCTGCGGGTTTAAATACATGGACAAATATTGCGGGTGCTACAACGCCTGTTTATGTAGTCAGTGCTGGCATTACAGCCGCTACCGATTATCGCTTTGTTGATACCTGTACACTCACCGGCGGTGGTAGCGCTATTTCGAATGTTGTATCTGTAACACTTAATGCACCCGCTAACTGTTACTGTACCCCAAGCTACACAAGTGGTTGTGCATCAGATGATATTCGGTCTATTACATTAACTGGCTTTAGTTCTACCGGAATTAATCAGTCAGTAGGCTGCCCTACCGGTAACGTAGCAGGCTATAGCAATTTTACCAGCCTCACGCCTACCAAGATGATACGTGGGGCGACTTACAATGGCACAATAAGTACTTCTATCTTCGGCGGCAGTGAATATGTAAGAATGTGGATTGACTTTGGTGATGACGGCACTTTTAATCCAACGGATGAGGTTTATGCTTCTCCCAGCGGCGTTGCGGTTTATACATCAACTACGTCCTATTCAATTACAATTCCTTCAGGCGCGCAGCTTGGTAATCACAGAATGCGTGTCAGAATGATATATGGCGGTTCGCCTTCTACATCTATTAATCCATGTACATCAAGCACATGGGGTGAAGCGCGCGACTACACGGTAACCATCCTTTCTGCTGTTCCCCCGCCACCTGTTGTTGTGAGTAATTCACCTGTTTGCCCCGGCACAACCTTGACTATTACGGCCACAGATACTTCAGGCTATCCCGCCCCTATAACATATACGCTGATCGGGCCATTCGCTGGCTCACCGGCTGGCCCGCAGGCAAGTAATGTGTTCAATATCACAAACGTCAACTCTACAAATGCCGGCTTATATAACGTATCTGTCAGCTCCGGCACTAACGCGTCTAACCCTGCTGTTATCAGCGTAGTAGTCAACCCGGCTGCAAGCCTGTCCATTTCCAACATTGTGCCTCCTACTGCCTGCGGCGGTACCAATGGCTCCTTCCAGATAAACGGCCTGACTCCGAGCACTTCCTATACGCTCACTTATAAGCGTCCGGCCGGCTCGCCTTCGTTTTCCGGCATCATTTCGGCTAATGGCTCGGGCAGCTTTACGGTAGCCGGTCTCACGGCAGGCACTTATGATAGTATCCGCGTACAGACGCAGGGTTCCGGCAACTGCTTCTCTAATTATACGGTGGCGGTAGTGCCTGCGCCAAGCGCGCCGGCTACACCGGCTCCAACCCATAAAACCCCGCTTTGCACGGGCGATACACTGAAGCTCAGCGTTCCGAACCCGATTGCCGGTGGCGTATATGCCTGGAGCGGCCCGAACGGTTTTTCTGCCAGCGGCCCAACGGCCACTCGCCCGAACATGACGGCGGCTAATAACGGCCTTTATAAAGTGAATGTAACGGTGAATAGCTGCGTCTCTCTGGATGGCGTAGATACGGTAACGGTGAACCCGCCTGATCCGGCCCCGCTGCCAATCAGCCCTACTTATTGCCAGTATGATGTGGCGCTGCCACTTGCCGCTCAGGCAATCAATCCTGTGTATTACGGTCCCGCCGCTCCGAATCCTGCTGGCACCGTTGACAGCACCTTTATTGCGCGCAACCCTGTGCAGCTGCCACGGACAGATATCCCTGGTGTATGGATTTATTATGTGACGCAACAGATTACCTGCGTAAGTCCTCGGGCAGTAATTCAGGTAACGGTCAAGCCCCGGCCAAACAAGCCTACAGTGCCGCAGACGACAGTTGAGTATTGCCAGTTCTCACCGGCATCTCCGCTCAATGCGAGCGGTACAAACGTCCGCTGGTACGCAACGCCAACGGGCGGTGTAGGCACGGCAACTGCGCCAACACCGGGTACGCTTGTTTCCGGCACTTATTTCTATTATGTGTCCCAAACGGTCAATGGCTGCGAAAGCGACCGCACCGTCATTACTGTTCTGGTAAAGCCGAAGCCGGCGCCTCCTAAAGTTTCTTCGCCGCTCAACCTGTGCCAGGACGATCCGGTTGGCCCGGTTACTGCCATCGGTCAGAATCTGCTTTGGTACACAGGCCCGACGGGCGGTGTGGGCGTTCCGGTAGCGCCGCTGCCGAATACAGGCTATGAGGATTCCTTCAAGTACTGGGTTAGCCAGACGGTTAATGGCTGCGAAAGCGACCGTGCGCTGATAGCTGTCTATATTAATTATAAGCCGAACGGTGTTATAGTCGGCTCCAGCCAGTCTGTCTGCGAAGACGCAAACGATACTTTCTACTACTATGGCAATGGTCGTTCGGACGCGCAGTACGTATGGTATGCGCCGCTTAAGGACAGTGTGGTATCGGGCGGCAACTCGCAAGGGCCGTTCATCGTACACTTCCGCCAGGAAGGCACCTCGGTGATCAGGCTGCAGATCAACAATAAGGGCTGTATCTCCACGCTTATCTCAGCGCCGATCACAGTACGCCACCTGCCGGTTATCAACTACACCGTGAAGCAGGATGTGTGTACTGACGAGCTGATTGATGTATCGCTGACGGCTACCGAATCCCAGATTACGAACTACGCCTTTGACTTCGGCTCAGTGGATACTACTATGGTCTATAGCGCGCCTCCGGGAGGGCCGTTCGGCATTCGCTACTTTAAGCCGGGCCACTATACGATAGCTGTTACGGCTACACTTGACCGCTGTACGTCCAAGCCGCTGAAGAAGGAGATTTATGTACACGAGCTTCCGAACGCTACGATTGTTCCGCAGGCAGGCAAGGATCTGAACAATGTCTGTGCTTCTGATACGCTGCTGCTTACGGTGCAGGGAGTTGCCGAAGGCGCTACTTATACTTGGTCGCCGGCTTCGTTCTTCCAGTCATACCGCGATACGCTGAACAACATTGTTCGTGCCGTTGTAAACCGCACCACTTACGTCAAGGTCCACATCCGCACTGCCTTCGGCTGCGAGGGCGATGACAGCGTTAAGGTGGTAACCAAGCCTTGCTGCGGCGTGTTCTTCCCGAATGCATTTGCACCGGAGGGAAATATTGTTCAGAACAGAACCTTCAAGCCGATTACCATTGGCTTCCACGACATTAACTCCTTCCGCGTCATCAACCGCTGGGGTCAGGTGGTGTATGAAACAAAGAATGAGCGTGTAGGCTGGAATGGCCTTTACAACGGCGAGAAGCAAGATATGGGTACTTACTTCTGGTATATCAGCTACAAATGCGAAGGCAAGAATGTAGAGGAGCACGGAGAAGTGATTCTGCTGCGCTGATGCGTTAAAATATGGACTTAGTGAAAAGGCTGCCTGAGTAGGCAGCCTTTTTTTCGCCTGCAAAGCAAGACTATAAGAAAGCCGCAGCGGGGGGCTGCGGCTTTTAAAGCATTTATAGGAACGCGTAATTAATCAACCACGATGCCGGTTGACTCAATGCGCACTTCCGTTTTCGGCGTATTGATGGCCTGAATCTCGTCGGCGTTCTTACCGGCATCCTCCGCCATATGGCGCTGCTCATCTACGGTAACCGTCTTCTTGATAGCCGTTCCATAGACGGTAGCAGTACCACTCAGGTCTTTCGGGACGAGAAACGAGTGATTCTTGAACTTCACGAGCATATCTTCGCCCGCGGTGTTTTTGAGCTTCAGCCAGCAGCCTTCCGCCTGGCATACCTGAGCTATGGAGCCTTTAACCACAACATTTTTCAAAGTGGTTGCCGTTTCCATTTTGGCGGCGAGCTGCTCCGGCGTTTGTACAGCAGCTACCTTGAATGTTTTGCCAAAAGCTTTCTTCGCCTCGGCATGGAAAGCGGCACCCGAAAGCAGGATCGCGAGCGTGAAAATGTATTTCTTCATAAACAAAAGTTTGTAAGGATTAAAAGTACGCCTGTGGCTCTAAAAACGCTGTTACATACTCATGCACACCTTCTTCCAAAGTGTAAGCAGGAATGTCGTAACCCGCGCCGTAGAGCTTGCTCATAGCCGCCTCTGTAAAGTACTGATACTTGTCGCGGATGTCAACAGGAGTGTCTATGAACTGTACGTTCTCCGGCATCTCCAGCGCGGAAAAAATGCTGCGGACGAGGTCTAAAAAAGTGCGCGCCTTGCCAGAGCCGACATTGTAGAGTCCCGGGGCGGGCAAATTGTTCATCAGCCAGGCACACATGCGGGCTACGTCTTTCACGTAAACGAAGTCACGCATCTGGCCGCCGTCTATGAAGTCCGGATTGTGCGAGCGGAAGAGGCGGGCAAAGCCCTGCTCTTTAATCTGCTTGTGCGCATGCATGATAACCGAAGCCATGCGTCCTTTGTGGTATTCGTTAGGGCCGTAAACGTTGAAAAACTTGACGCCGGCCCAGAAGGGTGGCATCACGCTTTGCGCCAGCGCCCAGACGTCAAAATCCTGCTTGGATTGGCCGTAAGGATTGAGAGGTTTAAGGTTGGGAACGACTTCATGCTTGTCGTCATAGCCGAACGCTCCGTCGCCGTAGGTAGCGGCGGATGATGCATAAACAAGTGGGATGCGGCCCTCCGTGCACACGCGCCAGACCTCTTTACTGTATTCCAGATTCCACTTGCGGTGGACTTCGTAATCCATCTCGGTCGTATCCGTGCGGGCGCCGAGGTGAAAGACGTATTGAATAGCGCCGGGATGCGCATCACACCAGGCTATGAATTCACTCCGGTCTATCTGATGCCTGAACTTCTTGCCTTCAAGATTCGGCTTCTTCGCTTCTACCGAAAAATCATCCACCAGCAGCAACGTCTCATAGCCGAGGCCATTCAGATGCCCGACGAGGTAGGAGGCAATGAAGCCCGCCGCGCCGGTGATGGCAATAGTGGCCTCTTTATCCATAGCCATGCGCTGCAATTATTCGTGGTGCGCTCCTTCTCCATGAGCGGTGGAATCATGTTCCATTGTAGCTGCGCCATGTTCCCCGCCGGCAGATTCTTCGCGGCCAAGGCCGGTTTCGCCCTTTAGCGTACCATTGGAAGTAGCTTCGTGGTTTTCATGGCCGGGCGCTTCGTGGCCGCTTTCATGGCCCATCACCTCAATGAAGTTGAGCGCTGCAATGAAGAGGCCCACGAGGATGAGCACAAACCAGAATGAAGAGCGAAAGGCCGTCTTGCTCTTAAGCTCGCCGTCGGATGTGTCGGAGTCGTGATGATGGGTACTGTGGTCTGCCATTGGAAGGTTTGAAGTGTTGTACGCAAAAATAATGTGCCTGTGTGGACTGTAGGAATTTTTTGGCCATCAGGGGATGGGGCCTCCCGCACGGTGGCGCGTAAGGGGACGCGCGCCAACTGAGCCTGTTGTGTGCGCTTATTATAAAATCAGGAGGCCGGAACCGGCGTTGGCGGCTGCATCACTGTGCCGCACTTCTTGCAGGTACGCTTCTCCTCATCGGAATAAAAGCGCTGCATGACCGGCGGCAACTGGCTGACAATGTCCGTCAGCTTCAGGTATTCTTCATAAAGCTTGTGGTCGCATTGCTCGCAAAACCACAGAAAGCCGTCAATCTCACTTTCCTTTCGCGCCGCTTCTACCAACAGCCCGACCGTGTTGGCCTTTCGCTGCGGTGAGTGCGGCGTCTTTCCGGGAAGCAGGAACATATCGCCTTCCTTGATTTCAATATCTACAATCTTATCTTCCTCTTGAATACGCACAACAATGTCGCCTTCCAATTGATAAAACAGCTCTTCGCTTTCGTTGTAGTGAAAATCCTTCCGGCTGTTCGGCCCGCCGACAATCATTACAATGAAGTCGCCGGCGTTTTTATAAACCTCCGCATTGCCGACCGGCGGCTTCAGCAGAGCTCGGTTTTCTTCTATCCAGGATTGCAGGTTGAAGGGGCGGCGGAGCATTTTAGTTGGAGTGTTGGAAGCTATGAGGTAGAAAGTTCCGGAGAATACAGGTACAGCAGCTAAGTTAAAACATTCCAGCTTTCCAACGCTCCGACATTCCAAACCGCTAACTAAGCTCCCAGTACCTTCAGCTTCACCGTCTCGATGCGCGTGTCGCTCACCAGCAAGACATCGTCAAACTCATAGTTGCCGATCACATGATGCGCTCCTTGTATTTTCGGGATGGTCTCGTGCTGCGTCGATTACATGTAGCCAGACAGCGTTTCAGCTTCGTCGTCTTCGGGAAAGGTCCAAGCTGGTATTTCTCATTCCGAGAGGTATTCCAGCTTCGAGGCGACCGGAGAAGATAAATTCATTCTGGCAGAGATCTGCTTGTCCACATACTCCTGCACATCGTACTCGTCGTTAATATCCCGAAGATTTCTTCCAGCACGTCTTCCATCGTCACGATGCCCGCCGTGCCGCCGAACTCATCAATTACCCAGGCAATGCTCTTGCGCTCTTTCGTGAAACGGTTCATCAGGTCAACGGCGCTCATAGCTTCCGGCACCGCCGTGATGGTGTGGAGTACTTGTTTAATGTCTGCGGACGGCGGTTAAGGTCAAGATGGTGGAGATAGCCGACGATATTATCAATGACGCCGTCGTAAACGATGATTTTAGAAAGCTGAGTTTCAATAAAGCGCTGGCGAACATCCGTGACGGCCGTGTTGACGTCCACCGCTTCAATCTCATTGCGCGGAATCATGCACTTACGGATGCGCACATTTACGAGGTAAAGCGCATTCTCAAAAAGCTCTGTATTCAGCTCATTGCTGCTCTCGCTTTCGGCGCCGTGGCCGTGCAGACTTTGCTTCACGAAATGCTCTAAATCCACACGATTAAAGACTGCCTGGCTTTCGCGGATGCGGACATTAAAGAGGTATTTCAGTATAAATTCAGAGATGGCCACAAATAGCTTTGCCAATGGAAACAGCACATAGTACATCACCATCATCGGCAGCGCGAAAATGGTAAGCACCTGCTCGGCCTTAGAGCGGAAAATGGCTTTAGGCAGGAATTCTGCGAAAATGAGAATGATAATCGTGGCCACCAGCGTATCAATGACCAGCCGGATGTACTCATTCGCAAAAAGCGCCGCCGGCAGAATCTTCGCCATCCACTCGTCGTTCAGCTCGGTCATTAGCAGGCCGTAGATGACCAGCACCACATTCACACCAATGAGCGAGGTGCCGATAAACTCTTCCGGCGCCTGCGTAAAACGCGCGAGAATTTTTCCGGCAAACGTCCCCTGCTTCTTCTTCAGCTCCAGGTTCAGCTTGTTGGCCGACACAAAGGCGATTTCCGTCCCTGCGAAAAAGCCAATCATCAGGATGCAGCCGAGGATATAAAGTAATAAGTGCGAGGTGTCCATTTAACTCTTAATTCTAAATACAAAATTCAAAATGTAGCTTTTGGGCCTTTTACATTTTGCATTTTGAATGATGCATTACAAAGTGATGCCATTACGCGTTTGCCATTGCACCGTGCGCAATAAAGTTCTGCGTAACCTCAATCAGCTCCCGGGTAGCGGCTTCCAGGTCGTCATTTATAAGAATCCGGTCAAAATCCTGCGCCGCCAGCAGCTCGTATTCGGCCTTAGCGAGGCGCTCTTCCAGCATCTGCGCATTTTCCGTACCGCGGGCAATCAGGCGCTCGCGCAAAATATCCAGCGAAGGCGCTTTGATAAAAATACTAAGCGATGCTTCGGGATACTGCTCCTGAATAGCCAGCGCGCCTTTCACATCAATATCCACCAGCGGTGTGCGGCCTTCGGCCCAGATGCGCTGCAGCTCGCTCTTCAGCGTGCCGTAATACTTGCCGGTATATACCATTTCCCATTCCACAAAAGCATCCGCGTCAATCTTGCCTTTAAACTCCGGCTCTGTAAGAAAGTAATAATCACGGCCGTCCAGTTCACCCGTCCGCGGAGTGCGGGTGCAGGCGCTTATAGAGAAAGCCAGCTGTGGCGCAGCCGCCAGTAAACGCTTAACCAGCGTAGTCTTGCCGGAACCGGAAGGGGCAGTAATGATGATAATGCGATTCTGAGCCACAGGTTTCGGAAGTCGTTGCCGTAAAAGTAATTAACGGGCGTCAAATGAGTTTCACGCAAAGGGCGCGAAGGGCGATTGCGTTGCGACCGTCGCGCGTCCGCTGCGCCGTTGCGTGAAAAAAAGCGTCGCTACCGTAACCGATAGCGACGCATTCTTTAATTCATCAAATTCCGGTTCTAACAGTGCTCCTCAAACGCCTGCATCAGGTTCGCGGCAATCATTTGCGCAGGGCGGCCTTCAATGTTGTGGCGCTCTATCATGTGCACCACCTGACCATCCTTCAGCAGCGCGATAGCGGGTGAGGATGGTGGATAAGGCATCAGGTAATTACGCGCCTGCTTCACCGCATCCACATCAAAGCCCGCAAAGGTTGTCGTCAAGTGGTCAGGCTTTTTGGAGGCATTGTGTACCGCCATTAGAACGCCAGGGCGGGCCGTACCGGCCGAGCAGCCGCAAACGGAATTAATCATCAGCAGTGTGGTGCCACTCTGCTTCATCGCCTCGTCAACTGCGCTTGGCGTTTTCAGGTCGGCAAAGCCTTGCTCAACGAGCTCGCCCTTCATGGGCATCACTATTTCGGCGGGATACATGATGTGTATTTTTTTTTATTAAGAAGCCAAAGTTACTCCCCGGGCGCCAACGGCTTTTCATAGGCTTATTGTAAAAAACTAATCCCGCTTTCCGGGTGAAGAACGCTTGCGGCGGAAGTTGTTTCTTTACCGCAAGACTATGAAGCAAAATTTTATTCGCCTAGTACCCGTTCTGCTTTTTGTAGGATTGGCCGCCTGTAATAATTCTACCCAAAATAAAGCCGCAAACAGAGGTGTCAATGCCGATAGCATCTACGCTCAATACTGGGAAGAGTCCATGCAGCTCGCCCCGCTGGATGCAACTTCTCATGGTGACTACCGCTACAACGACCGCATGACGATTATGATTGCGCCGTCGTACCGCGACAGTATGCGTCGCTTTTTCGCTAAATACAAGACTGCGATTGAAACAGCAGATACCATCGGTATGAATGCCGAAGCAAAGCTGAGCTATCGCCTGTTCAGGTATGAGCTGGATATGGGCCTGGAAGGCTTGAAATATCCCAGCCACCTGATGCCATTCAATCAGTTCTGGGGCCTCACGCTGGAGCTGCCGGTACTTGGCTCCGGCGCAGGCAACCAGCCCTTCAAGACGCCGAAGAATTATGATGATTTCCTGAAACGCCTGTCCGTTTTCCCCGCGTGGACAGATACGGCCATAGCCAATATGCGTGAAGGCATGCGTACCGGCTGGGTATTGCCGAAGGCGCTCGTCGTGAAAATCCTGCCGCAGCTCAAAGCCATGTTAGCGCCTGCGGAGCAAACGCCGTTTTGGGGCGCGGTAAAGGCGTTGCCGGATTCTTTTGTTGCAGCGGATAGGAGCCGCATAACCGCTGCATACCAGCAAGGCATTGATTCTTTTGTTAGAAAACCTTATGGGAAGCTCTACGAATTCATGTCCGGCGAATACATGGCGAAGGCCCGCGAAAGCAGCGGCATCGGCGCCCTGCCCGGCGGCAAAGAATATTATCGGTACCTCATCAAGAACTGGACAACCACCGAGCTCACACCCGATAGCATTTATCATCTTGGCGAAGGGGAAGTAGCCCGCATTGAAGCCGAGATGACACGTGTAAAGGACGAAACCGGTTTCAAAGGCGACCTGAAAAGCTTCTTCAAATTCATCAATGAAGACAAGCAGTTCTTTCCTTTCAAAGAACCAAAACAGGTGCTGGACTCGTTCTGGGCGATTAAGAAGATTGAAGACCCGGCCCTGAAACGCCTCTTCAACAAGGTTCCAAAATCGCCCTTCACCATCCGCCAAACGGAAGCCTTCCGCGCCGCATCCGCGTCCGCCGAATACAACCAGCCTTCCGAAGACGGCCGCCGCCCCGGCATTTTTTACGTGCCTATTCTGGATGCGGCGAAGTTCAATGCCGTTGGCATGGAGACGCTCTTTCTGCACGAGGCTATTCCCGGACATCATTACCAGATTTCTTTGCAGCAGGAGAACAAGGCGCTGCCAAAATTCCGCCGCTTCCTGTGGTACGGCGCTTACGGCGAGGGCTGGGCGCTATATTCCGAATCGCTGGGCAAAGAGCTGGGCCTGTTCAGCAATCCCTACCAATACTTCGGCCACCTCAGCGACGCCATGCACCGCGCCATCCGCCTGGTAGTAGATGCCGGCCTGCACGCAAAGGGCATGACCCGTGAGCAGGCCATTGACTACATGACCGCCCACGAAGCCACAACCCGCGAGGCGGCCACGGCAGAGATTGAGCGCTACATGGCCATCCCAGGCCAAGCGCTCAGCTATAAGACGGGCCAGCTCGCCATCCGCGCGCAGCGCACGAAGTGGGAGCAGGCTTTAAGGCGAAAGTTCAATATCGCGGCCTTTCATGACGAGGTGCTTGGAAGTGGCTGCGTGCCGCTGAATATTCTCGCGGAAAAGCTGGAGACCTGGGCGGCGGGTATTCAGAAGACGAAATAATTTTTTTTCACGTAGGGACATGCTGCGCATGTCCGTTACCCGCGCGTGGCCATCTGCGGACATGCGCAGCATGTTCGTACATCGGCAGATGGAAGTGAGCGTCGCACGCCTGGCCGCTACATGAGCCTCTGTTCTCCCCCTTGCGCGTGGCCTTTGTGCGTGAGCGAAGGGGACGTGCGGGAGCTTTGCGCGCGAGCAGGGGGATGTTTCTGGGAGCGGGCATGGGAGCCACATCCCCCTGCCATCGCTCGTTACCCACTGCACGTCCCCCTTCGCCGCCCGCGGGCCACGCGCAAGGGGGAAAGGGAGCAGGACTGCGCACAAGGCTAGCACCGTGCTGCCATCTTGCATTCGTAGCGGCTGCATTGCGCTTCGCTCAGTATGACGGATGGTGTGGTTGCACGAGCACGACACATAAAAGATGATAGATTGGCTTGTCAGGAAATTTTCTTCCAGTTCTTTATGGTAAAGAACAGGATGAACGCACCCATCAGTAGGCACAATACAGGAGGAATTTCTCCTCTACCTCCGCCACCCCAATTTATAGGGACAACTGACCAAGAAATCTCAAATAGGTCACCTTTTAGAACAGAGTAAATACCCATCGCAAAAAAGGCACCGCCCATTACTAACATAAGGAGCTGCATTCCTGCTTTCTTATTTTTCAGATAGTACATGTTCAGCGGCATTATCTCCAACAACGAATATACATCCCACGCGAAAAGCCAAATAGACCGGCGAACGATGAAACGTGCGACGCAACAGCAGACCAATAGCATTCCTCAGCCGGCTACATAATCGTCCCCGCACAGCCCGGCGCACCACTTATTTTTGCGGGCTATGGCAACACAACGGATCATTGAATGCGTCCCGAATTTCTCCGAAGGGCGCGACCCGATTATCATAAAGCAAATCACCGATGCCATTGAATCGGTGGAGGGCGTCAAGCTGCTGGATGTTGACCCCGGCAAGGCAACGCACCGCACGGTGGTCACGTTTGTGGGCGAGCCGGAGGCGGTGATGGAGGGCGCCTTTCGCGGTATTCAGAAGGCGGCGGAGCTGATAGACATGCGCACGCACAAAGGCGAGCACCCACGCATGGGCGCTACGGATGTGTGCCCGCTGATTCCGATTTCCGGCATCACGATGGAGGAGACGGTGGCGTATGCGAAGGGTCTGGCGCAGCGCGTGGCGGAGGAGCTGAGCATCCCGGTTTATCTCTACGAATCTGCCGCGGCATCGCCGGAGCGCAGCAACCTGTCGGTCATCCGCGCGGGCGAGTATGAGGGTTTTGCGAACAAGATTTTATTGCCCGAATGGGCACCGGATTACGGGGCGGCGGCGTTCAACGCGAAGAGCGGCGCGACGGTGATTGGCGCCCGGGATTTTCTGGTGGCGTACAACGTGAATCTCAACACCACCTCCACCCGCCGAGCAAACAGCGTGGCTTTTGACGTGCGCGAGGCGGGCCGCGTGAAGCGCACCGGCGACCCGATTACCGGCGAGATTGTGAAGGATGAAGCGGGTAATTCTGTTTCTGTTCCCGGTACGCTGAAGGCGGTGAAGGCCATCGGCTGGTACATTGAGGAGTACGGCATCGCGCAGATTTCCATGAACCTGACGAACATCGCCATCACGCCGGTACACGTCGCTTTTGACGAAGTGTGCCGGGCAGCAAACGAACGCGGCCTGCGCGTGACGGGCAGCGAGCTGGTGGGACTGGTGCCGCTGAAATGTCTGACGGATGCGGGACGTTATTTCTTAGAAAAGCAGCAGCGCAGCGCGGGCGTTTCGGAAGCTGAGCTGGTGCGCATCGCCGTCCGCTCGCTGGGGCTGGATGAGCTGGCGCCGTTTGACCCGCAGAAGAAGGTGATTGAATACCTGCTCCGCGATGGAAAGGGCGAGAAGCTGCAAGGCATGACCATCCGCGAATTTGCGGATGAGACGGCGAGCGAATCGCCCGCGCCGGGCGGCGGCTCTGTGGCGGCGCTTTGTGGTGCGCTGGCGGCTTCGCTGGGTACGATGGTGGCCAACCTTTCTTCGCACAAGCGCGGCTGGGATGAGCGCTGGGAGTACTTCTCCGGCTGGGCGGTGAAGGGGCAGGACATCAAGGATGAGCTGCTAAAGCTGATTGATGAGGACACGGCGGCCTTCAACGCCATCATGGAAAGCTTCAACCTGCCCAAGGGCAATGATGCTGAAAAGAAGGCCCGCAGCGCAGCTATCCAGTCCGCCACGAAGTATGCCGCGGAGGTGCCGCTGCGCACGATGCATGCGTCTTCAAAAACCTTTGCGCTGCTGCGCGAGATGGCGGAGCAGGGCAATCAGAACTCTATCACGGACATCGGCGTGGGCGTGCTCTGCGCACGGACGGCGGTGCATGGCGCGTATCTGAACGTGATTGTGAATGCGAGCGGGTTGAAGGATGCTGCTGCGAAGGAGGAGATTATTAGCGAGGCGAAGCGCGTGTTGGCAGAGGCGCAGCGGCAGGAGGCAGATTTGCTGCCGGGGATTGAGGGGAAGGCGGGTGGGTAACCATACATTCGTCATTGCGAGGAGGCTTTGCGACGAAGCAACCCGCACATGCCGCGAGCGGGCACAGTAGAAGTGCAGGTTGCCTCGCTATCGCTCGCAATGACGGAAAGGAGCGCCATGATTGACTCGCATAGGAATGAGTGAGGCGCATATAATGGCCTGCAACATTTAGAATAGCTTTTTCTGCTTCGCCCCATCATGCGGCTGCGTCAAGCCGACATCCATGATGTGCTGTACATGCCAGCCGAGCGGCTGCAGGTGTGTGGAGAGTACGGCGCGGTGGCAGGCTCGCCAATCGCCTTCAGCGCACATGTAGGCCAGCGGCTGCTCTTCGGCAAGATTTGTGAGCGTGGCAACGGCTTCGTCTAATGCGCCGGTTTCCAGTTTTTGGGAAAATCTTGGCTGCTCATCCGCTTTGCCGCCAAGCTCCGGGAAGTGGAAGTATTGAATGCCTGATTCCAGTAGTGAGTTGGCTAATGCCTTCTGATTGTACTGCGGCTGCCAGCGGGAGCGCGGGAAGCTGCGGATGTCGGCTACAACGGTAATCCTGAAGGATTGCAGCATGTCTATGAAAACCTGAATAGGTCGGGTGGAGTGGCCGATGGTGTGGATGTCTTTCATGATTTTGTTTGACATCCTGAATCAAGTTCAGGACAGGTTTCCCGCAGGGAATCTCGGATACTGCGAGCAAGATTCCCTGCGGGAATGACAAAAGTCGCTGAAAGGGTGCTGTGGTTTTTTTGTTTCAAAGCAGGCTGTTGACAGCCGCGGCAAATCTTTCAACCTCTGCTTCGGTTGTATCCCAGCCGCACATAAGTCGTACTTCATTCAGGTCTTCCTTCCAGACGTAGAATGGAAATGCTTCCATCAGCAGCTCATTCCATGCAAGCGGAATTTCTGCAAAGACCACATTTGCCTGCACGGGCCGCGTAATCTTTACCTGTGAAATCTCCGACAGCTTTGAAGCCAGCAGCGCTGCCATGCTGTTTGCATGTGTGGCAACCTTGCGCCACAACTCGTTTTTCAGAATAGCATCATATTGCGCAGCGATAAAACGCGTCTTGGAATGCAGCTGCATCACCTGCTTTTGCTGAAAGCGAATGTTCTTCGCTAAGTCCTTATTGAAAACGACGACAGCCTCGCCGAACATCATCCCCAGCTTTGTGCCGCCCAGCGAAAGAATATCCACGCCGCAACCGGAACTTATTTCTTTGAAGCTGCATTCCAGACTCGCTGCCGCATTAAAAAAGCGGGAGCCGTCCACGTGCAGGTACATATCGTTCGCTTTGCACAGCGCGGCGAAGGCGCGAATCTCATCAGGCGTGTAAACTGTTCCGTATTCTGTGGTTTGCGTAAGTGACAGCAGCTTTGGCTGCGCGTAATGGACGTCGCCTTTGCGTATGAGGCGCTTTTCTACCGCTGCTGCTTCCAGCTTTCCGGCCTCATTCGTCGGGATTGGAAAGTAGCGGCAGCCGGTAAAGGTTTCAGGCCCGCTGCCTTCATCATTATATATATGCGAAGTATCTGCGCAGAGGACTGCGTGAAAAGATTGGGTAGCAGCAGAAATAGACAGCACATTGGCGCCGGTGCCGTTAAATACGAAAAGCACATCCGCTATGTCGCCAAAGATGTCCTTAAACAGCTTTATCGTGCGTTGCGTGATTTCGTCCGCGCCATAAGAGCGCTCGTGTTCGCAATTAGCCGCCGCCAGAGCAACCATTACTTCCGGCAGCACGCCTGCATAGTTATCTGATGCAAAAGATTTCATTAGCGCAAAGGTGTTGCCGGAAGCTATATGCTGCCAATAAGCCTGCGTACTATGCGCTGAAATTTTTTTGCAGCATTTTATGCAATTCCATCCTGCACGGCATCCTGTTTAAAAAAGGAAACGGGCATGACGGCTAAGGCTGACTTTATTGCGGTGAAGTCACTCGTATAATAATTCCGCTTGCTTACCTTTGAAATCCGACAATCTGAAAACAATCAGCTAACTAATTACATCATGATCAAAAAATTGATGCTCACACTCAGCGCTTTGACGCTGTGTTTCGGTGCTTTTGCCCAAAGCGGGCGTACGTGCGCTACCGATGAGTTTCACAAACAGCAGGTGGCGCTTCACCCGGAAATCCGGATTGATGAGGCGCGCCTGAAGGCCGATATTGAGCGCTATATGAAGGGCCAGGTCGCCACGAGCGCGGGGCATATGGCCGGCACGGCCTCTAAGACGGCGATTGACAGCAGTGGATATACTGCTCCATGGCCGGCAGATAATGCGCAATATCACATCCCGATGGTGGTGCACGTTATTTACGAAGGCGCTACAAGCTCAAGTACTACGCTGACAGACAATGACATCTATAAAATGGTGGATCGTCTGAATACCTATTACAATCAGACAGATCCGGCGCTTGGCGGCATCATCAACCCATTCAAGCCATATGTCGGCAACGCGCATATGACATTCCATCTGGCGAACAAAGATCCGCAGGGCAAGCCGACACGCGGCATTGTGCGTGCGTACTCCTATAGCTCAAATTATGGTGATGAAAGCGCTAAGTTTGATCAATGGCCTCCCGATCAGTACCTTAATCTGTATTTGATTAATGTAATTGGTAAGGGGACGGTTGGAGGTACAGTACTGGCGTATGCTACTTTCCCTACAGATTATGGCAGTAACCCTTATTCTCAGGGCGTTATCAGCCGGGCTGACCAGGCAAGCATTACTTCTGGTGGAAATATCTATACTGTTGCGCATGAGATTGGACATTTTATGTATCTATATCATGTGTGGAACAGCAATGGTAAAGGTGCTGAAGAAATGCCACCATATGTGCCTGGGTCGGTAGCAACATGCGGCGATGATGAGGTTGATGATACGCCTCCTACATATGGTCACTTCTACACCGGCTGCTCTAAGCTTTATGATACCGCTTGCGCTACAGGCTACTTTAAGGACTATGATTCCACTACATTCTATACTATAACCGGCGACACGGGAATTATTGCTTCTAATCGTTTGAGGATTGATAGCATGCGTGCAAAGACTAAGTTTAGTTCTTCTGCTACTAATGTCATCGGTCAGAGCTTTACTACCAAAGCTGTTGTTACGCCGCTGCAAAGTATTTCAGTGTTTGTTGATACTGCCAACACTGGTGCAGTGACAACTATGACCTTGTTAAATGCCGCCGGCGCATTAATTGTGGGAAATTCAGTTAATACGCAGACAACCAATGTGACGCCGGTAATTACTTATAACTTCTCCGGGGTGGTTCTGAATCCTAATACGACATATAGGTTTAGGATTAACCGGGTATCCGGCTCGGATTCATTTAAAGTGTTTACTGATACAATTAATAAGTATCCTGGTGGACAGCTTTACACGGGCGCCGGTGCTAATACACCTATTTCCGGTAGTGATCTGTACTTCGTGATTAATCAGCTGCGCCGCATAGACTATCCTGATACGGCCAACACGCAGAATATCATGGACTACTCAAGCTGTACCAGCGAGATGTTTACCAAAGGCCAGGTAGGCCGCATGCGTGCTGCCATCCGTAGCGATGTGGGTCTGCGCTACAAGCTGATCAGCGATGCCAACCTTGCCAAGACGGGTATTCTGGATACAGTTACCAAAACATTCATCGCGCCTAAAGACATCACTCCGACGGCTCTGTTCACTGTAAGCCGCAACTTTACCTGTGCCGGTAGCACCACGCCGATCACCTTTACAAACCGGAGCTATAACGATACCACTGACGTGGCTGCCTGGACTTTTGATAAGGGCGCAAGCAATGCTACATCTTCAAACACCGTAAGCGTAGGCAATACATTTAACGAAATCGGATGGGTGAACGCTTCGCTCACCGTTACCGGCAACAATACGCCCGGCAGCAGCACTTATACCCGCAAAGACCTCGTGTATGTTGCGGATCCTGTAGGCACCACCCCTTATTTTGAAGAGTTTACAGCCGGCTCTGCCAAGATTGATCAGTATCCGATCTTCAACTACTTTGACAATCCGAACTATCGCTGGGAGCTTTACGACAAGGCGGGCTTCTACGATAAGACTTGTATCCGCTTCAAAAACTTTGATGTACGCGATGAGGTAGCCGTAACTCAGGGCCTTGCGCTTAACACCGCTGCTCAGTCTCCCCGCGGCCTGTATGCTGATTTCTTTACGCCGGCATTTGACCTTTCCAACTTTACCGGAAACTGCTTTATGGACTTCCTGAGCGCCGGCTCATTCCGCACGACGAAGACTTCTTACATGAACGATTCGCTGCTCATCTCTTACTCTACAGACTGCGGCTCAAGCTGGAGGTTCCTCACGAAGCTGAAATACGCGGAGCTGGCCAACAACGGTTATCAGAATACCGAGTTTGAGCCAAGCTGGTATGGTAGCTGGAAAGAGCATTCATACGACGTTCCCCTGCAAGCACGAACAAATGCTACCTACTTCCGTTTCCGCTACAATCCGGGCACTGACAATGCTTACCTGAAGTACGGCGGTCTTGATTTCGGCACAGGCAACAACTTCTACATGGATCGTCTGCACATTACTTCCGACCCGCTCGGAGTTGAGAATGGCGTGATCGTGAAGCTGGGTATGACTGTGATGCCGAACCCTACCAACGGTGCTGCTACCATCCGTCTGAATGGCGGCGATAACAGCGAGGCTCAGGTAAATGTTACAGACGTCACCGGCAAGCTTGTCTATCGCACAAGCGCAATTCGTAAGGCAATTACTACTGAGATTGAGATCCCTGCTACCGCACTCCGCGTGAAGGGCATGTATCTGGTGCATGTGATTACCAATGGCGCTACCGAGACTCAGAAGCTCGTTGTTTACTAAATTTTCTGTTTAAATAAGAGAAAGCCCCGGCTCATGGCCGGGGCTTTCTCTTTGACGGCAGCGGCTATCTTTGCCCTGCCTGTATCTACACCCGCTATCATGCCCAATACGCCAACTGTCTCGCTGCGCAATGTCAATATTTATCAGGGCAAAAGCCTTATTCTGAGCAACGTAAGCCTGGAAGTGATGAAAGGCGATTTCATCTATCTGATTGGCAAGACGGGCAGCGGCAAAAGCAGTCTGCTGAAAACGCTGTACGGTGATATTTATCTTACAGAAGGAGAAGGAGAGGTGGCCGGCACCGATCTTAAACAGCTCAAGTGGCAGAATGTGCCGCAGCTCCGCCGCAATCTGGGCATCGTATTCCAGGACTTCCGTCTGCTTAGCGACCGCAATGTGCAGGACAATCTGGAATTTGTACTGAAGGCGACAGGCCACAAGGACAAGGCAATCATCCGTGAGACGATTGACACTGTGCTAAGCAAGGTGGGCCTTAAAAGCAAAGCGCATAAAATGCCGCACGAGATGAGCGGAGGCGAGCAGCAGCGTGTGGACATAGCCCGCGCATTGCTAAATAAGCCAAAGCTGATTGTAGCCGACGAACCGACCGGAAATCTGGATCCTGATACTGCCGATGAAATCATGCAGCTGCTATTCTCAATATGCCGCGATTACCAGACTGCAGTTGTAATGGCTACGCATGATTATACGCTTATTCAGAAATATCCTGCCCGGGTAGTCCGTATTGAGGGTGGGGGGGCGAAGGAAATCACAGCGGCCGGAATGGCCTGAAAGGCGTAAGAGAGGCCACTCCGACCTGCACCTCTGTTTCCCCTCACAACCTGTAATTATCGCAACCGCAGATGCTCACCAATCTCTCAGACACTAATTCTCTGCTCCGCGTATGGATGCGTGAACTCCGCGACACAGCCATTCAGGAAGACCGCGCCCGTTTCCGCCGCAACATGGAGCGTATCGGCGAGGTTGCTGCCTACGAGCTTTCCAAAACACTTCGCTACGAGGCGCTCACCATTCAGACGCCAATGGGCGAATGTGAATGCGTTAGCACGGAGCAGCCGGTTATCGCCACCATCTTGCGCGCAGGCCTGCCGCTGCATCAGGGGCTCATGAATTATTTTGACCGGGCGGATGCGGCATTTGTCGCGGCTTACCGGAAGCATAACCGCGACGGCTCCTTTGAAATTGAGCAGCAATACCTGACCGCCCCCGCGCTGGATGGTCGCGTATTGATAGTCGCCGATCCAATGCTCGCTACAGGCGCCTCCCTGTCGCTGGCAATTGATGCGTTGCTTGAAAACGGGACGCCTTCGCAGATACACGTAGTTACCGCAATTGCCTGCTCGGAGGGCATTGATTTTATCCTTCGCCGTCACCCGGAAGTTTACATATGGTCAGGCGATGTAGATGAAGAGCTTACCGCCCGCGGGTATATCGTGCCCGGCCTCGGCGATGCCGGCGATCTTTCATTTGGCAACAAGCGGCAGGCATAAAAACCGCGTATTGATACCCAACCAAAAATATCCTTCGCCCGTCTTGTATAGTTTGTGAAATAGGCCTACTTTGGCTTTCTGAAAAGTAAAATTTTTACACCTCCTTTTTCAAATAACTCCCAGCAGATGAAGAGCATATTACTTGGCCTCAGTGTTGCCATGGTAGCAGTGAGTGCGGTACAGGCCCAGGACATCCACCATACGCAATACTTTGCGTCTCCGCTTACGCTGAACCCAGCGCTCACAGGCCTCGTTCGCGGCGATCTTCGCGTAGCGGCCAACTATCGTACCCAATGGTATTCGGTCTCCAACCATCCTTATCAGACGGCAGTTGTGTCTTACGACATGGCTACTATGAAAGGCCGTCTGCCTGAAGGCGATGCGCTTGGTATCGGTATTGTTGGCTCTTATGACCGTTCCGGCGTAGGTGCGCTACAGGTAATTAATGTGGGACTTTCCGCAGCTTATCACAAAGCCTTCGGTATTGAAAAGCAGCATACCCTGTCTGTCGGCGTTCAGGGAACGCTTGTTCAGAAGTCAATTGACTTCGTAAAGCTCAAGTTTGAAGACCAGTTTGATCCGGCTTCAGGTACTGCTAATGGCACCACCGGAGAAAACTTCCAGAATCAGGATCTCACTTATCCCGATTTCAGCCTTGGCCTGATGTACTCCGGCCGCGTAAGCGAGCATGCTACCGCTTATATCGGCGGGTCAACATACCACCTTAGCACGCCAACCGAAACCTTCCTCAGCGGCAACAATACCATTCACCGTCGTTACAACGCTTACCTGGGCGGCTCCTTTGATCTGAATGAAAATATGGTGCTTTATGCATCTGCACTCTATCAGAGCCAGGCATCTGCAACGGAAGTAATGCTGGGCGCAGCAGCGGGCTTCATCCTCAACCCCGGTCACGAAGAATATCGCCAGAATACAGTACTCTATCTTGGCGGCTGGTATCGCTATGGCGATGGCATTTGCCCGTATATCGGTCTTGAGTGGACAAAGATGACGCTTGGTATCTCTTACGACGTAAACACTTCTTCATTCACGCCAGCTACAGGCAGCCAGGGCGCATACGAGCTTACGCTTACGTTCAATGGCAAAATCGTTCGCCACGACGCTGACCCGAGCTACAACTTCTCCTGTCCTAAGTTCTAAGGAAGAAAGCTTTTTGTTGAAAACCGCCTCCATGAGGCGGTTTTCTTTTTAGCATCGGCGAAAGCACTCTGATTCCTCCTGCAAGTCCATGCCTCTTCTATGATTTTTTGAATGAAAACTATTCTCATCACAGGCACTTCATCCGGTATAGGCCGCGCCACGGTTCGTTATTTCTCACAAAAGGGCTGGCAGGTTGCCGCTACCATGCGTAACCCCTCCGCTGAAACCGAGATGCAGTACTGGCAGAGCGTCAGGCTCTATCAGTTGGATGTTTTGGACGAGACCGGTATTTCTCAAGCGGTATCAGCCGTTATCTCCGACTTCGGCGGGCTGGACGCGATCTGTAACAACGCCGGCTACGGCGCAATAGGCATCTTTGAAAAGGCTACCGATGCGCAAATCCGCCGGCAGTTTGATACCAATGTCTTTGGTTGTATGAACGTAATCCGTGCTGTACTCCCGCATTTTCGTCAACGCAAAAGCGGAACAATCATCAACATTACCAGCATGGGCGGACTAATCACCTTCCCGCTGTACAGCGTTTACCATGGCACGAAGTGGGCGATGGAAGGCTTTTCCGAAAGCCTGTTTTTTGAGCTGCGTCCGCTGGGCATCCGGGTAAAATGCATTGAGCCTGGCGCGATAAAAACGGATTTTTACGACCGCTCACAGGAGGTTTTTGAAAAGGCTGTCGTCACTGGTTATGATGATTATGAGCGCGTGACGCTGAGA
Source organism: Chitinophagaceae bacterium (assembly GCA_965246765.1). GTDB lineage: Bacteria > Bacteroidota > Bacteroidia > Chitinophagales > Chitinophagaceae > UBA1952. Next base: position 329,496 of record CBDFFJ010000002.1, on the reverse strand, counting down.
AACACCCAAAAGGCAGGTGAGGTGGCGCCGGGGCCGGAAGCGGTGGCTAAAGCAATCTATAAAGCCGCTACTGATGGAAGCCGAAAGCTGCGCTACCCGGTAGGCGGCCAAAGCCCCGTCCTGCTCGCTGCGCGCAGACTTTTGCCGCTCTCCGCATTCCTGGCAATGGTGCGTGGCGTAGTTGAGAGAGGCTTCCAAAAAACAGGAAGCTAAAGTTCTTGCAGCGGCAGGCCCTTGCCCTTGCTGACCCACTTATTGCCCCGGATGTAAAAACGGTAGGGTAGTAAAGCGTCCTCAGCTGCATATTCCACTCCTACGCGCGTCGCAGCAACAACTTCTTTTGCCGGCACTTTAATGTCGCGGTCTTCCAGCCAGATGTGCGGCCCTTGAAGACTCTCACCGCTGAATGTTTTGGTGATACCGAGCGCGATGGTAAGCGTGCCGGGACCGGCGGTAAGATTAGGTTTCAGCGTTTCAAAACCACGACGCTCCAGCATAGAATCCACCCCCTCAAGCGGCTCAATGCCGCGCACCAGCACCGCATAAGGCTCGCCTTCGGCGTGCGTCACAATATTGAAAAGGTGGTAAATGCCATAAATGAGATAAACATACGCGATCCCGCCTTCGCGGAACATAGGCGCAGTGCGAATAGTGTTGCGGCGCAGGTAGGCGTGGCAGGCTTTGTCGGTTGGGCCTGCGTAGGCTTCCGTTTCTACAATGATGCCGGCGGTGTGCCTGCCATTAATCTCAGTCACCAGCACCTTGCCCAGCAGCTCACGGGATATTTTCACGACATCCTTGCGAGTATAAAATTCGGGCGGTAACTTTTTCACTTAACGGCAGTTTAATAGGTCGGGGCTGCAAGTCTAAGGATTATGCCACCTACTTTAGCGTTCATCTTTATGCCCGGCACACTCTACCTCGTCCCCGCCCCTATTGCCGAAGGCGCCGCGCCGCAGACCACCGCGCCGGGAGTGCTGGCTGTAAGCCGCCGCCTGCAATGCTACGTAGCAGAGAACGCCCGCACCGCCCGTCGCGTTTTGCGCGCCTGGCATCCGCACCTCATTTTGGAATCGGTAGAAATCTCCGAAATTGACAAGCATGACGGCCCTGACCTGCGCCTCCTGCGCCGCTGGCTGCGCGAAGGCAAGGAAGTTGGGCTGATGAGCGAAGCGGGATGCCCGGCAGTTGCCGACCCCGGCAGCGAACTGGTAGCTGCAGCACACGAATTGGGTGCGACGATAAAGCCGCTGACCGGCCCCAGCTCCATCATGCTCGCGCTCATGGCTTCGGGATTGGGCGGGCAAAGCTTTGCGTTTTGGGGCTATCTGCCCATTAAAGAGCCAGCGCGCGGTGCTAGAATAAAAGAACTGGAAGCCTTTTCTAAAAGGGAGGCCCAGACGCAGATTTTTATTGAAACACCTTACCGGAATGAGGCAATGCTGGCGGATTTGCTGAAGCATCTGGCGTCTTCAACGCGGCTCTGCGTAGCGCAAAGTCTGACGGCGGCAGATGAGAAGATTAAGATGATGACGGTTACGGAGTGGCGAAAGGAAGCAGTTGCGCTGGAGAAGTCACCAGCGGTTTTTCTGATACTTGCCTAATACTGCGGCTGCCGCACTTCTTCAATTCTATCCACCACATACTGGCCTCGCTCCTCGTTACGGCCATTGTAATTATCACCGCGCCAGGCAAGGCTGCGGCGGTATTGCACATAATGCAAGCGTACGATTTTGCCTTGCGCACCGTGCTCTAAGGAGTCGGCCACGGCGTCGTTTGTAACAGAGAAATAAAACACCTTGGACGTAAAATTCCCGCCGCGCTGTCCGAAACCCTGTTGCTGCATCTCGCCTTCCCAAGTCTTGAAAACGCTTCCCTTGCGGGAAAATTTTTGCACCATACCCTCACGTGTGCCTTCGCTGTAACCGTTGTAATAATTCCAATAAACAAAGCCGCCGATTCCGACGATTAGAAGAAGTACGACGAAGAAAATTGTCTTGCCCATGGGATAAAGCTAATGGCTCCGGCTTACTTCACCTTCCGGCCTTTCCAGCGGTAGCCGCCCTTCATTCCAAAAAACCCTGCCGCGATGATGTAGATGATGTGCAGCGGCTGTAGCAAGGGGAAGACGCGCAGCTCTTTTTCCTTTCTGTAAAAACTCGCGACAGGAATGAGTAGCGCCAACTCTGAAATGGTTTTCGTCAGCAAAGCAGCTCCCAACACCACCCAAAGCTGCGAATGCCAAAACGCGGCTACAAACAGAACGAGTAGCGAAACATTAAAGGCGTAAACCAACATCAAAATGGCTGTGAGCCGGTGGTCCGGATACTTGCCGCTTTTTGACGCCCAGCGGACACGCTGATTCAGAAAGGTGCTCCATGTGAGCTGCGGCGATGTAGCAACAATTGCATCCTTAACCTTGAGGTAGTGGATGCGCTCCGGGAAATGCTGCGACATCTTCTGCAGCAGCAGATAGTCGTCACCGGAGGCAAGATGCTCCGTGTCTCGGTAGCCGCCCACGGCCTCAAAAGCGGCACGGCTGAAGGCAAGGTTTGCTCCATTGGCCATGCCGCCGAGCTTTAGGCGGTGCGCAGCTGCGGTGATGCCCTGCATCATTGTAAAATCCAGCGATTGAAAGGCCTGGAGCAAGCTGCCATCGTTTGTGAAAGCTACAGGGCCGATTATCATGGCGGAGTGACGCTTTTCATAAAGCGCAGTGATGTTTTTAAGCCAGAGTGGTGGCGCGATGCAATCGGCATCCATCGTTACAATTAGTTCGCCACTGCTTTGGGCAATTCCGGTGGCGAGGGCTTTCTTTTTGAAAGAATTGACGCTGCCGCCTTCTATAAAATCTTTCAGGGAAATGATGCGCAGTCGTTTGCCGCCTTCCCGCTGCGCAATGGTTGAGGTGTCATCTTCTGAATGGTCATCAACGAGGATTGTTTCCAGCAAATGCTGCGGGTAATCCTGCGACAGAACGGACCTAATGCAGCCGGCGATGTTGGCGGCTTCGTTTCTGGCGGGGATGATTACGGAAACTGTGGTTTTAGGGCTAAAGCCATCGGGCAGCCGAAAGATAGGTTGCGACTTCCACCCATACCCGTACAGGAGCATAAGCGATACATAGGCAATCGTCAGGGCAGCACAGCAAATAATCAGAATGGCCATATATTCTTTGCAGCGACTTTGTCATTCCCTGCGGGAATCTTTGCTCGCAGCAGCTACGCTAAAGCATCTGTAAGACTTCCTTCGGGAAACTTGTGCTGAACTTGTTTCAGTGTGACAAAGATTGGGCGGGCAGCGCCAATACTCGTAAAGTCTTTTAAGAATAGAAAGTTCCCAATGTCAGCTTCTGGAAACTTGACAACTTGGCCTCCCATCTTGTATTTTCGCCGCATGAATTTCCAACTCTCCGAAGAACAGCTTGCGGTGCAGCAGGCCGCCCGCGATTTTGCGCAAACAGAACTCCTTCCTGGCGTTATTGAGCGCGATGAGAAGCAAAAGGTGCCGCTGGAGCAGCTCCGCAAGCTGGGCGAGCTGGGCTTCATGAGCATGATGGTTGACCCCAAGTGGGGCGGCTCCGGCATGGACGCGGTAAGCTACGTGCTGGCGATGGAGGAAATTTCCAAGATTGATGCCTCTGCTTCTGTAGCGATGAGCGTAAACAACTCCCTCGTGTGCTGGGGCCTGGAAACCTTCGGCAACGACGAGCAACGTGAAAGATACCTGCGCCCGCTGACCAATGGCAGCACCTTTGGCGCATTCCTGCTTTCCGAGCCGGAAGCTGGCTCCGATGCCACATCGCAACGCACGACGGCTATTGACATGGGTGACCATTATCTGGTGAATGGAACTAAAAACTGGATTACCAACGGCTCAACCGCCGATACATACCTCGTCATCGCTCAGACGTATGCGGAGAAGGGCCACAAGGGCATCAATGCTTTAATCATTGAGAAAAACACGCCCGGCGTAACCGTCGGCGCGAAGGAAAACAAGCTCGGCATCCGCGGCTCCGATACGCACAGTATCATGTTCCAGGACGTGAAGGTGCCGAAGGAGAACCGCATCGGCGAAGACGGCTTCGGCTTCAAATTCGCGATGAAGACGCTGGCCGGTGGGCGCATCGGCATCGCTTCTCAGGCGCTTGGCATTGCCTCCGGCGCTTATGAGCTGGCGCTCAAGTATTCCAGGGAGCGCAAGGCGTTCGGTACAGAAATCATGAACCACCAAGCGGTGGCCTTTAAGCTGGCAGATATGGCTACGGCTATTGAGGGCGCGCGCCTGCTTTGCCTTAAAGCAGCGTGGATTAAAGACCAGCATCAGAACTACGACCTCTCTGCGGCCATGGCCAAGCTGTACGCTTCAGAGATTGCGCAATGGGTGACCAACGAGGCTATTCAGGTGCACGGGGGCTATGGCTATGTAAAGGAATTTCACGTAGAGCGCCTCATGCGCGATGCGAAAATCACGCAGATATACGAAGGCACAAGCGAGGTGCAGAAGATTGTCATTTCGCGGACGGTGCTTAAAGGATAACCCGGTCGGGCCGCTTCTTATTCAGCAGGTGTAGCGGCCTGACCGATTTGGTAAGGACAAAAGACCGGAGTTTAACTCCGGTCTTCTGCTTTCATAACATATTCCGCAGTCGTAGCGTTCTTTAGGCCATGCATCGTCATCTCTGCCTTTTATTGCTCTCATTTTGCCTGTTGCCGCAGCTTTCATCAGCGAAGCTGGCACGCATGAAGATGACCGGCTGCACCAACCTGTACCGCTCCGTTGAAGACGCTCAAAAGGAACTCGTCGCCTACTTTGACACCCTGCATTGTGCCCCCGGAGAGCACATTGCCGACATCGGCGCAAGCGGCGCACACCTGCCCGGCTGGCTCTCGCTCTTCTGCCGTGATGTGGACATAACGCTTGAAGACATTGATACCCTTTGCCTGAGGCAGCGACAGGTCGCATCGGTGATGAATTATTACGCCGGCCTTTCCGGCCGCCAGCCGGAGGACATCACCACGCACATCGTCATCGGAAATGATTCTTCCACAACGCTGCCGTCCACGACATTCCAAAAAATCTTTCTCATCAACACCTACCACGAGATAACCAAACCTGCGGCTATGGCTGCGGAACTGGCAAGGATAACGGCGCCGGGCGGAACGCTCTATGTGATGGAGGTTACATCTTCAACAGTAAGTGTGCGGCGAAAGGATTGTCCGCACAACGTGAGCGTGGAATCGGAGCTGCTGGCAAGATTTACAGGCGCGGGCTTCCGGCACCTGAAGACGAGGGTTGCCAGCCGGGAGAAACTGCGCGGCGTGAAGGTGCAGGTGGCGTGCTATCACTTCATCAGAGCATAATGGCATAACCTTTTCAATAGCGTAGCAAAACCGCATCATGCCTACTTATCCGAAATCTCTCCTCTCCGGCCTTATCGGCGCAGCCGCTGTTACCCTGCTCAACGAAGGCGTCCGCCGTATCTCCTCCAAAGCACCACGCCTGGAGAAACTGGGTATGGACGCCGGTAAGAAAGTGCTGAATGCTGCTGGAATGAATACGCCGCCAAAAACACAACTCTACTGGGGCACAATGGCCGCAGACCTGATTAGCAACGCACTCTATTACTCCGTGCTTAGCCTTGCCGGAAAGAGCAAAACGAGTAAATGGACGCTCGGCACTGGCCTCGGCATTGCTGCCGGACTTGGGGCTATCATGCTGCCCGAGCCATTAAACTTGGATGCATCCACCACCACGCGCAGCGGCAAGACAAAGGTGATGACGATGGGCTGGTATCTTGGCGGAGCGCTGTTAGCTACGGCCATCGTGTCATTGCTGTCCCGCGACGAGTAAGCTAACGCAGGAGCAGGCTTAACTTTCCAGCCTAATCCTTTCCCTCATGCGTGCCACCGACATCATCGCCGTTTTAGAAGACTTCGCTCATCCCACGTATCAGGAAAGCTACGACAACAGCGGTCTGCAAGTTGGCGACCGAAATGCAGGAGTAAGCGGCGTACTCCTGACACTGGACATTACCGAAGCTGTTATTGACGAAGCGCTGGAGCGCGGCTGCAATATGATTGTGGCCCACCATCCAATCATCTTCTCAGGTCTGAAAAGCCTTACTGGCAGAAACTATGTGGAGCGCGTCGTGGAAAAAGCCATTAAGAATGATGTTTTGCTCTACGCCGCCCATACCAATCTGGACAATGCCCGTGCCGGCGTCAATGCCATCATCGCTGAAAAGCTTGGGCTGGAAAAGACTTCCATCCTCCAGATGATGCGCACAACGCTGCGCAAGCTCTACACCTTCGCGCCGCAAAGCGCGGCCGAAAAAGTCCGGGAAGCCCTCTTTGCCGCAGGCGCAGGCGATATAGGCAAGTATAAAGAATGCTCCTTCAACACACCCGGCACCGGCACCTTCAAGCCGGATGCGAACGCCAATCCGGAAATCGGGAAGGCGGGCGGGCCGCGGGAATGGGTGGACGAGGTGAAGATTGAAGTGCTGGTGCAGCAGCACAAGGAGGCGCAGGTGCTGAAGGCACTTTTTGACGCGCATCCTTACGAGGAAGTGGCTTTTGAGTTTATCCATTTGCACAACGCCAATCAGGAGTTGGGCGCCGGGCTGGTGGGCACGCTGCCGCAACCGATGGAGGAAATGGAGTTTTTCTGTTTTCTCAAGGCCAATATGAACACAGCCTGCATCCGCCATACCGCAATGCGCGGAAAGCCGATTCAAAAAGTGGCGCTTTGCGGCGGCTCGGGCTCTTTCCTGCTTAAAGAAGCGATCGCGGCGGGCGCGGACATTTTTATTACTGCCGATTACAAGTATCACCAGTTTTTTGACGCGGACAGCAGCATCATTATCGCCGATATCGGCCATTGGGAAAGCGAGCAATACACGCCGGAGTTGCTGCGCCGTATTATAGCCCGAAAAATGCCTACTTTCGCGCTCCACGTGTCCGAAGTGCGGACGAATCCCGTAAATTATTTCTGCTGATATAAAAATATGGCTACCGTAAAAGACTTCTCCGTTGAAGAAAAGCTTGTGGCGCTGCTGACGCTGCAAAAGATTGACTCCAAAAGCGATGAAATCAAAACCCTCAAAGGCGAGCTGCCGATGGAGGTAAAGGATTTGGAAGACGAAATCGCCGGCTTGCAAACCCGCATTTCCAATATTGACGCCGAGGTGGGCTCCATTGACGAGTACATCGCGAAGGAAGGCGAAGGAAAAAAGGACGCCGGCGCGCTGATTAAGAAGTACGAAAAGCAGCTTGACAATGTCAAGAACAACCGCGAGGCCGAGGCGCTGAACAAGGAAATTGAAATGCAGGAGTTGGAAATGCAGCTTCGCGACAAGCACATCAAGGATGCACAATTCCAGCAGGGCGAGCGCCGCGCGCAAAAGACCCGCACCGAAGAGCGTATTGGCGTGCTGGAAGAAACCGCAGCCGGCAAGCGCAAGGAACTGGAAAAAATTATCGCCGATACTGAAAAGGAAGAAAAGAAGCTGGCGAAGGAAAGCGGTACTGCCCGCGAGCACGTTGACCCGCGTATGCTGAGCGCTTATGAGCGTATCCGCAACTCATATCCGAACGGCCTTGCTGTGGTTCCTGTGCTGCGTGACTCCTGCGGCGGCTGCTTCAACGTCATCCCGCCACAGCGCCAGAGCGAAATCCGGCAGCGCAAGAAGATTGTGGTGTGCGAGCACTGCGGGCGCATCCTGGTGGACAATGACCTGAGCGACAGCGTGAAGGTGAAAATCTAAGTTTTACAATTGCCAACAAAAAAGCCATCTCCTCAAGATGGCTTTTCTATTTCTTATAGCTCCTTGCGAAGCCGCGCAACGGGCAGGTTAAGCTGTTCGCGATACTTCGCAACGGTGCGCCGTGCGATATTGTAGCCTTTCTCCTGCAAGAGTTCCGTCAGGCGGTCGTCGGAGAGCGGATGCTTTTTATCCTCGCCGGTAATAAGGGAATTGAGAATGCTCTTTACCTCGCGGGTGCTTACTTCCTCGCCGCTGTCTGTCTGCAGGCCTTCCGAGAAGAAATATTTGAGCTTGTAAGTACCAAATTCCGTCTGTACATACTTGCTGTTAGCCACGCGGCTGACGGTAGAAATGTCTAAGTGCGTGATTTGCGCCACATCCTTCAGAATCATTGGGCGCAGGGTCGTATCGTCGCCCGTCAGGAAAAACTCGTGCTGAATGTCAATGATGGCCTGCATCGTGTGCAGCAAAGTGTGTTGGCGCTGCTTGATGGCGTCTATAAACCACTTGGCGGCATCCAGCTTTTGCTTGATAAACTGCACCGCTTCCTTCTGGCGCTTGTCTTTTTTATCGCCGCGGTCGTAGGCCTTCATCATCTCACGGTAGCCTTCCGACACGCGCAGCTCCGGCGCATTGCGCGAGTTGAGCGTCAGCTCCAGCTTGCCCGCATTATTAAAGACGAAGAAGTCGGGGATGATGTAGCTCTCCGCTTTATTTACGCTTCCATAAGCGCCGCCGGGCTTCGGCGTAAGCCGCGTGATGAGCGTGATAATCTGCTTAAAGGTCACGCTGTCCACGCCGAGCTGTCGCTGCACTTTCTCATAGTGCTTCTTGATAAACTCGTTGAAGTGCTTGGAGAGCAGCGTGATTGCGGCTTCGGTTTCGGATGTTTTCGGCAGGCGCTTCAGTTGCAGCAGCAGGCATTCCTGAAGGGTCCAGGCGCCTGTGCCGGGCGGGTCAAAGCTCATTTGGATGCGTTCCAGTATGCCGCCCACCTCTTCAATATCCGTTGAGATATTCCGGGCAAAAGCGAGATCATCCACAATGGCGTGAACCTCGCGGCGCAGATAGCCATCATCATCAATAGACCCGACTATTTGCTCTGCAATGGCTTGCTGCCGTTCGTCTAAATCCAACATGCCAAGCTGGTCTAAAAGATGCTCGTGGAAGGAGCTTTCCAGACGAATGGGCATTGCCTGCCGGTCGGTTTCGTCGGCGCCGCTGCCATAATCATCGCTGCCGTAATCTCCGTATTCGCCGCTGTCCTCGCCGCGCAGGTAATCGTCTAAATCTACTTTATCGGCGCTGTCGTCGCTCAGCTCTACATCGCCAGGACTATCATCCTCGCCGCTGTATTCATCGGCTGCAGCGCCTTCGCTCTCATCGGACTTATAAAGCTCGTCGCCGCTCTCCTCGCCCTCCTCACCGTATTCAAGCGCGGGGTTTTCCTCCAGCTCTTCCTTGATGCGTTCTTCCAGGTTGGCAGTAGGCACCTGCAGCAGCTTCATTATCTGAATCTGCTGCGGCGAAAGCCGCTGTAAGAGGCGCTGTTGCTGCGATTGCTTTATCATGTCTTGTATGCTCTTGCTTCACTCATTCGGTTGCGGACAAATGTAGGGCGGACATGGCTACGGTACTTGCAAACAAGATGCCATCCTAACCATTCTTTCACGATTGTGCGCGATTCCGAAAAGGCGTTGTACTTTTCTCCAAATTGAGCATTCGCGTGGAACAAGGCCCGGCTAAAAGACCATTCATTTCTCCCTCGTTTTCCTATGTCGCTTTAGAGGAGACGCTGGAGATTATTCCGAAGAAAAAACAACTCTTCATCGGCATTCCAAAGGAATCGTCTTTCCAGGAAGCGCGCGTGGCGCTTACGCCTGAAGCGGTTTCGGTGCTGGTAAACAACGGACACGACGTGTGCGTAGAGCATGGTGCGGGCGAAGGCTCTTTTTACTTTGACGTGGACTACAGCAATGCCGGTGCGCGCATCGTCTATGATAAGGCAGAAGTCTATAAGGCAACTGCCATCATCAAGAGCGCGCCGATTGCCGAGGATGAGGTGGATTGGCTGCAGCCGAATCAGGTTGTATTCTCGCCCATCCATATGCCGCTGCTGAAGCCGGAAATGGTGCGGGCGCTCGTGCACAAGAAGATTATCGCCATCGCGTTTGAGTCTATTAAAGATGATGCGGGCAACTATCCCATCGTGCGTTCCATGAGCGAGATTGCAGGCTCTTCTGCTATCCTTACGGCGGCGAAATATCTGAGCAATGTGCAGCAGGGCAAAGGCATCCTGCTTGGCGGTATCTCCGGTGTGCCTCCGGCAATCGTAGTGATTATCGGCGCCGGCGTCGTGGGAGAATTTGCCGCGCGAACAGCGCTCGGCCTTGGCGCGGTAGTGAAGGTTTTTGACAACTCCATTTATCGCCTGATGCGGCTGCAGAACAATGTTGGCGCGCGCTTATTTACTTCCGTGATAGAGCCGGTGACGCTTGCGGAAGAGCTGATGATTGCAGACGTAGCAGTAGGCGCTTTAAAGCCTGTAAACGGTATGACGCCGGTGATAGTAAGCGAGCAGATGGTGCAGAATATGAAGGCTGGTTCAGTGATTGTGGACATCAGCATCGACCGCGGCGGCGTGTTTGAGACATCGCATACCACCACACATGAGCAGCCCACTTTTAAGAAGTACGACGTGATTCACTATTGTGTGCCTAACATCGCTTCCGGCGTTTCGCGGACGGCATCGCGCGCGGTAAGCAATGTACTGATGCCGCTCTTGCTGGAAAGCGCGGACAGTGGCGGCGTGGAAGGCCTCATTCAATTAAAAAGCGGCATCCGCAACGGCGTGTATCTCTACAAAGGCTGCGTAACCAACGCGCCCATTGCAAAACGCTTCGGCATTAAGTACACGGATCTTGACCTGCTGCTGGCTTCGCAATCGTAGTTAAATCACTTTTGCCCAAATCAGCCCCAGAATGGCCAGGCCCGCAATAATGCGGTAGATGCCGAACACCAGAAAACCATGCTTTTGCAGGTAAGTGATAAATCCGCGAATGGCTATCAGAGATACGATGAATGATACGGCACAGCCAAGGCCCAACATCCCAAGGTTGGAATCGTGCAGCGCTTCCGGCGTTTCCTTGTAAGTATCGTAAAGCTCCTTAGCCGTGGCCGCCGCCATTGTAGGCACGGCCAGAAAGAATGAAAACTCGGCCGCCACGCGCCGCGTTAATCCTGATGCCATCCCGCCGATGATAGTTGCCGCGCTGCGGCTGAGGCCGGGGAAGACGATGGACAGAATCTGGAAGCAGCCAACCTTCATGGCTGTGCCGTTGGTAATGCCTTCCTCGCTGTCCACTTTAGAGCGGGTGAACCAGTTATCTACAAAAAGAAGCACCACGCCGCCAATCACGGTAATGATGGCGATAATCTGAATGTTGCCAAGCACGCCGTCAATGTGCTTTTTGAGCAATGCACCTGCAACAAGCGCCGGAATAACAGCAACAATCAGCTTCACATAAAAAGCCCAGCCGCGGAAATTGACGAACTTCTTCCAGTACAGTACCACCACAGCAAGAATAGCCGCGAGCTGTATGACAATGTCAAACATATTGACGAAGGAATCCTTCGGGTCAATGCCCATCAGCGCCTGCGCAAACTTCATGTGCGCGGTGGAAGAGATAGGCAGGAACTCCGTGAGGCCTTCTACGATGGCGGTGATAATGGATTGCAGCCAGGTCATTTGGTTGGAGGTTGGAGGTTGGAGGTTGGAGGTTGGAGGTTGGAGGTTGGAGGTTGGGGTGCCTTTTTCCTCCAACCTCCAACTTCCAACCCGTTAAGGAATATTGATGTACTTGTGTGTCTGCAAAGAAAGCCGCCAGCGCGGATTCGTCTTTATGTAATCAATAATCAGCGGCGTGATGCTTTCGCACTTACTCCATTCTGGCTGGAGGTAAAGCGTGCAATCCTTGCGGACATGTGCGGCGTGTTGTTCGGCAAATGCAAAATCGCTTTTGTGAAAGACGACCACTTTCAGCTCGTCGGCGGCCTGCATGGCTTCCGGCAGCGGCGCTTTGAATTTCTTGGGCGAAAGCGTGATGAAATCCAGCCCGCCACTAAGCGGAGAGGAGCCGGAAGTTTCAATATGCGTCCGGAAACCTGCTGCTTTCAAACCATCTGTAAGCGGGGACAAATCGTGCATTAGGGGCTCGCCGCCGGTTATCACTGCAATGCGGCCCGGATGAGCCGACGCTACCATTATAAGCTCTTCAACACTCATGTGCGGGTGCTCATCCGCGTCCCAGCTTTCCTTTACATCGCACCACACACAGCCTACATCGCAGCCGCCAAGCCGGATGAAATACGCCGACTGCCCGCTATACAAACCTTCCCCCTGAAGCGTATAAAAATGCTCCATCACCGGATAGGTTACTAATGCAAAATTCAAAATGCAAAATTCAAAAAGTCAGTGTGGCAGATTTATGAAAGCTATTGATTGGTTTCGGTCTTTTGCATTTTGCGTTTTGAATTTTGCATTTGCGCAGCACGCAAAGTGTTTTTCATCAACCCGCAAATAGTCATCGGGCCAACGCCTTTCGGCACCGGCGTAATCCAGGAACATTTCGGGGCAACGGCATCAAAATCCACGTCACCAACAAGTCGGCTGCCGCTTTTGCGCGTTACGTCGTCAATGCGATTAATGCCCACGTCTATCACAATAGCGCCGTCCTTCACCATATCCGCCGTCACAAAGCGCGGCTGGCCGATTGCGGCTACTATCAGGTCGGCTTCGCGGCAGGCTGCCGCCAAATCTTTTGTCCGGCTATGCGTCAGTGTTACGGTAGCGTTCCCGAATTTCGTCGGGCGGCTCAGCAGGATGCTCATCGGCGTGCCCACAATATTGCTGCGGCCAATCACTACTGCATTCATACCTGAAGGATTGATGCCGTAATGCTCCAGCATCAGCAAAATGCCGTAAGGCGTTGCTGGCAGAAAAGTTTCCTGTCCTAAAACCATTTTTCCCTGAGAAATCGGGTGAAAACCGTCCACGTCCTTACGCGGGTCAATGGCATTAATCACCGCGTCAGACGAAATATGCTTTGGCAGCGGAAGCTGCACAAGGATGCCGTCTATATCAGCGTCCGCATTCAGCTTTTGCACCTCTTCCAGCAAAGCTTTTTCAGAAATATCCGCCCCAAAACGCAGCAGGGTAGAGCCAAAGCCCAGATCCCCGCAGGTGCGCACCTTAGAGCCGACATAAACCTGCGAGGCCGCATCGTCGCCAACCAGAATAGCCGCCAGGTGCGGCGCCCGTCCGCCCGAGCCTGTCATATTACCGGCCTCCGCCTTAATGCCCTGCAGAATATGCGCAGACACCGCGGCGCCGTCTAAAAGTTGCATGGCGCAAAAATACACCTACGGTTTCACGCGGCGGGCGCAAAGGCGGCGCAGCGGACACAAAGAGTTACGATAACGCCGTGTGAGAGAATGTTACCAATGATAGCCGGCTGCATGCAGCACCTCGCGTATAGCCTCATAGCTCTTAAAGGCAATCGGCCCCAGTTCCTCCTTGGAAATCCAGCGGGCTTCCTGAATGCTTTCTTCCGCCTGCGGCGAAAGCTTGTCGGCGCTGGTGCCCCTCATGCGGTACCAGGCCGTAGTCTTTATAAGTTGCTGCCCACGCTGGGCGTAGATATGGTAGGTATCGCAGACTTTTTCTTCCAGGCCGATTCTTTGCAGCCCGGTTTCCTCGCTTACCTCGCGCTTTGCGCACTCGTCCATCGCCTCGCCTTCGTCGCGCTTGCCTTTGGGCAAATCCCAGCGGCCACGGCGATATATCATGAGCACACGACCACGCTCGTCTTCCACCACGCCGCCGGCGGCGTCAATCGGGGCGTAAAGGCTGTGCAATTCTGCCAGCAGCGCGTCCGGCGAGATGTCTTCCACGATTGCGCCGAGCGTGCGCGGTGCGGCGAGGTGCTCAAAAGCTTTCCGGTAGGCCCGCTGGAAGGCGCCGGTCAGGTGCAGATAGCCGGCAGCGACGGGGTGTTGCGCTTTATAAGCCGCCGCATCGTCAGTTATGATGAGGGGCTTATTGCAATAGTAAATTTTCCGGCTAAAAGACATAATCGGGCGGGATAGGTAGGCAGGGCAAAGGCTTTGGCGTAGGTTTGGCGGCGTAATGAGCACTCAAAAAGAATTCGCCGCGCGCCTTCTGCAAATTAAGGCGCTCCAGATTAACGCTGAGCATCCGTATCAATGGGCAAGCGGCTGGTTTTCGCCTGTTTACTGCGACAATCGCAAAGTTTTGTCTCACCCGCACCTGCGCGATTTTGTAAAAAGCGAGCTGGCGAATATGGTACTGCATCATTTCCCGGAAGCGGAGGTAATTGCAGGCGTTGCCACGGCGGGAATTGCGCACGGCATAATGGCAGCGGATTTGCTCAAGCTGCCCTTTATCTATGTGCGCGCAAAGCCGAAGGAGCATGGGATGGGTAATCAGATTGAAGGCGAATTGCAAGCCGGCCAGAAGGTGGTTGTTGTTGAAGACCTTGTGAGTACGGGAAAAAGTTCCCTGCAAGCGGTGGAAGCAATTCGTGCGGCGGGGGCGGAAGTGATTGGAATGTGTGCGCTATTCACTTATTCCTTTCCATTAGCCTACGATGCCTTTAAGGAAGCCGGCGTGCCGCTGCACACAATTTCCGATTACAACGCGCTGATGGAGCTTGCCGCTGAGCAAGGCATTATCCGCGAGGAAGACAAGATTACGCTGGCGCAATGGCGGACGGCGCCGGATGTGTGGGGCCGTGTAGCTGGGTAATCAGATTTCGGATTTCGGAAGGCGGATTTCGGAATGAACGACTCAACGACTCAACGATTCAACGCAGCCGCTTGGCTGCGCCTCATGCGCTGGCCCAACCTGCTTATTGTAGGTGGCACACAAGCCGTCGCTTGGTGGTGCGTCATTCATCCACTGCCCGGCCCAAAGGTTTTGACGCCGTTCAACTTTCTGCTGCTTTGCGGGTCCACCATGCTCATCGCGGCAGGCGGCTACATCATCAATGATTACTTTGACATCCGCATAGACGCCATCAACAAGCCGGATAAGGTGATTCTGGAGCGCGACATTCCGCGGCGGTTAGCCATTATCGTGCATTCGGCTTTGAATATTATAGCGCTGGGGCTGGCGGCTATGGTGGCAATTCCTGCCGGACATCCTGAGTGGCTGCTGTTGCAATTGGCTACTACTGGATTGCTTTGGAGATATTCTACTACTTGGAAGCGGCAGTTTGTGATTGGGAATGTGGTAGTGGCGCTGATGACGGCGCTCACAGTTGTAGCGCTTATCATTTATGAGCCGGAGGTAAGACAAGCCAACGTATTAATTCCCGGAGGGCATACTATAATAAGCTGGGCGCACAGTCTGACTTTAAGTGCATTCTCCGCTTTCGCTTTCCTGCTCACGTGGATGCGCGAAATTGTGAAGGACATGGAAGATTATAAAGGCGACGATGCCGAAGGCTGCGTGACGATGCCTATTCGTTGGGGCTTGCTGCGCAGCACCAGAGCTGTCCAGGCTTTGGGCTGCGTATCTCTTGCTATGCTCCTTTTAGCTGTGATTGCGCTGTGGAAAGCTTCATACGGATGGAGCTGGTCGGCGGTGTACATCATGCTGCTTATCGTGCTGCCGCTTGCCGTTTGGATTTTCCGGCTGCCGAAAGCTGCAACAAGTGTTCATTACCACAAGGCCAGCACGGGCATCAAGCTTATAATGGTTTCCGGTGTATTCTCGCTGTTAGTGCTCAACCTATTGAACTATGCCTAAACTCATCCTCGCCTCCGGCTCCCCGCGCAGGGCAGACCTGCTGAAGCTCGCCCACGTAGATTTTGAAGTCATCACCTCAGACGTGGACGAGACCAACCCGCCCGGAATGCCCGGCGAGGAAGTGCCGGTACATCTTTCTAAAGAAAAGGCCCGCGCCGTAGCGGCAAAGTATCCCGGCAGAGACATTCTTGCTGCCGATACCGTTGTTTTGCTGGATGGCGATATTTTGGGCAAGCCCGAAGACGATGAAGACGCGAAGCGAATGCTGGGCCGGCTTTCCGGCAGGATGCATCGCGTCGTGACGGGCGTATGCCTTTTGAGGGACGGTAAGGAGCAATCGTTTTCCGTAATCACAGAAGTCTATTTCCGTCAGCTTAGCACGGAGCAAATCAGTTTTTACGTGGACAAATACCACCCGATGGATAAAGCCGGTTCCTACGCCATTCAGGAGTACATCGGCATCATCGGCATTGAAAAGATTGCCGGCGATTATTACAACGTGATGGGGCTGCCGGTGGGGAATGTGGTGCCGCTGCTGATGGGCAGATAATAAGCTCAGTTGGCGCGCGTCCCCCGACGCGCCGCCGGACGGCGCGCCATCCCCTGATGGCTCATAACAAGAAGCGACAGGCCGCTTATCAGACTTGCCAAGTCTTCCCTATCGGGACTTTGCAAGTCTGATTGGCTTGAGGGACGTTCTCGGCTCCGCCACCAGAAACGCAAGTTCCTTTGCCGCCGCGCTTCCCAGCGCCACACCCATCCCGCCCATCCGGAAGGCGCCATAAACCCTTTCCGAAAAAGCCTTTATGATTGGCAACTTCGCAGCACCGAAGGCCATAATGCCGCTCCAGCGCATATCAATTTCAAAATCCTGGCCCGGTAAAATCATCTCGCGCAGCTTCTCCTCCAAATCCTCTTGAATACGTTGCGAGAGCGAAAACTCTGTTGTGCGCTCGCCTTCAAAATCCAGATTGCGTCCCCCGCCAATCAGCACGCGGCCATCCAGCTCACGGAAGTAATAATAGCCGGCCTCATAATGGAAAATGCCCCTGAATTTCAGGCCGGGAATGGGACGCGTAACCAGCACCTGGCCGCGGCCCGGCACCACATCTTCATCCGGCAGTAGCTGCTTCGCAAAGGCATTCGTGCAAATGGATAGCGTCTCGCAGCGCAGCGTAAGGGTTTCTTGGCGGAATGGCTCGGCGACTTCAATCATTACACCGTCTTTCTCCTCTTCAAAGCGCCTGACGTCTGCGCCGGTTTTTATCTCCACGCCCCTGCTTTGCGCCAGCGCAATGAGGCTGCGCATCGCCTGACCGCTGTTGATGCTGCCTTCGCACCCATTCTCAATCAGGGCAGAAACATGATTTTCTGAGAAACCGAATCGGCGGATGCGCTTATTGGCGGGCTTAAACGCAGCTTTACGCAAATAAGGCTGCAGCAGGTGATTCAGGAAATCCAGCCTTTCCATTACAGCCAAATCCTTTTCGGCAATCAATTCATAGCCGCCGTCTGCGCGGTATCCGAGGGCGGCATCGTCTAAGCGCTGCCGCAAAATGTCAAGTCCGGTTTTGCGCCGCATGAAAAGCGCAACGACGTCTTCGCGCGTCTGATGTTCTAAATCCGCGAGAAGCTCTGTTGCGCTGCCCATACATGCAAAGCCCGCATTACGCGTTGTGGCTCCTGTAGGCAATAAGCCTCTTTCTAAAACCAGCACACGGCTTTTTGGAAACGTTTCTTTCAGCTCTATCGCTGCGGAGATGCCGGTAATGCCGCTGCCCACGACGATGTGGTCGTAGGACGTAAAGGATTGACGTTCCCAGTAGGAGAGCATGTATGTAGATGCGCAGCTAACGGCTGCGCTCGTAGGGCCAACGAGATTATTTCCTGACGTAAAGCCCGATTATCATTAGCGCAAGCGTAATGAACAGGCCAACCATCCACTTAATCGTATCCACTTTGCTTTCGGAGATTTCCTTGCGCAAGCTGGCAATGTCATCTTTTGTAGCAAGCGTAGCACTTCGGATTTCTACACGGCTCTCTACCTCTGATTTTACATAATCGGTCAAAGCCTTCGCCTCCTGCTCGCCGATTTTGGCGCGTAGGATATTGTACATGTCTATGGAAGAGATAGGCGCGGTCATTTACGCTTTCAAAGATAGATAATCTGAGTACTGAGACCTAAGCTGCATATGACAACAACAAGCCAATAAGCTCCCGCAGCCCAATCCCGTATTTTTGTGGCCCTCCCGACGGGCAAAGAACCATGGAATACAACTTCTCCGATATAGAAAAGAACTGGCGGCAATGGTGGGCTGACAATGCCATCTACAAAACGGGCAACGACCTCAGCAGACCCAAGCATTTCGTGCTGGATATGTTTCCGTACCCCAGCGGCGCGGGCCTGCATGTTGGTCATCCGCTTGGCTACATTGCTTCCGATATTTATGCCCGCTACAAACGGCAGCGCGGCTACAACGTGCTGCACCCGATGGGCTACGATGCCTTCGGCCTACCTGCGGAGCAATATGCCATTGAAACCGGCCAGCACCCGGCGGTAACAACGGAACAGAACATCAAGCGCTACCGCGAGCAGTTGGACAACATCGGCTTCTCCTACGATTGGGACAGGGAGGTGCGGACTTCCGACCCGAATTACTACAAGTGGACGCAGTGGATTTTCACCAAGCTCTTCCATTCCTGGTTTGACCGGAAATCGCAAAAGGCGCGGCCTGTTGAGGAGCTGATTGCCATTTTTGAGAAGGAAGGCAATGCGAGCGTAACTGCGCCCGGCGACGAAAAGCTGTCGTTCACTAAAGAGCAGTGGAAGCAGTACACCATCGCCGAGCAGCGCGCCTGCCTCATGCATTACCGCATCGCTTACTTAGACTGGGCAGAGGTGTGGTGGTGCGAGGCCCTCGGCACCGTGCTGGCGAATGATGAGGTGGTGAACGGCGTCTCCGAGCGCGGCGGCCATCCCTGCGTGCGCAAAAAAATGCGGCAATGGATGCTGCGTATTACGGAATATGCCGAGCGCCTGTTGCAAGGTCTTGAAGGCCTGGACTGGAGCGAGGCGATGAAGGACATGCAACGCAATTGGATCGGCAAAAGTAGCGGCGCCCAAATCGCCTTTGACGTCAAAGACCTGCCGCACAAGATTCAGATATTCACTACGCGGCCTGATACCATTTTCGGGGCCGATTTTATGGTGTTGGCTCCGGAGCATGAGTTGGTGGGCCGCATCACCACGGAGGCGCAGCAGCATGAGGTGGCAGAGTATAAGGTTGCAACGCAGCGCCGCTCGGAGCGTGAGCGTATTTCAGAAACAAAGACCGTGAGCGGCGCTTTTACGGGCGCATATGCGGTGCATCCCTTTACGCGCAAGCCTGTTCCGATTTACATCTCCGAGTATGTGCTGGCGGGCTATGGCACGGGCGCCATTATGGCGGTGCCGAGCGGCGATGAGCGCGACCACGCCTTTGCGCGGCATTTCGGCATCCACATCACTAATGTGTTTGGCGCGAGCTATAAAGGCGATACGGCGTACACTGAAAAGGCAGGCACGATAGAAGGTTCTGATTTTCTCTCCGGCCTCACCATTCCAAAAGCCATTGATGTAGCCATCCGCGCGGTGGAAGATGCGGGCATCGGCGAGCGGCGTATCAATTACAAGCTGCGCGACGCAGGCTTTTCGCGGCAGCGGTATTGGGGTGAGCCTTTCCCGGTGATTTATCACAATGACGTGCCGTACACGATTGATGAGGAAGGCCTCACTTGCGATACTTCTTTGCGCGCGCTGCCTGTGGAATTGCCGCATGTGGATACCTATGGCCCCGGCCCGGAAGGACAAGGCCCGCTGGCAAACCTGGAAGACTGGGTGCAAACGCCCGCCGGCCGCCGCGAGACGAACACGATGCCCGGATACGCCGGCTCCTCCTGGTACTTCTTCCGCTACATGGACCCGCACAACGATGAGGAATTTGCGGGCCGCGAAGCCACCGATTACTGGCAACAGGTAGATGTGTATGTAGGCGGCACTGAGCACGCGGTAGGCCACCTGCTCTACGCCCGCATGTGGACGAAGGTGCTGGCCGATTTAGGCTACGTGAGCTTTGATGAGCCGTTTAAGAAATTGGTGAATCAGGGGATGATACAGGGGAGTTCGCGGTTTGTATATCCGGTTACTCTCGTGCCTAAAGATTTTATCCCGACAGAAGAGATGCCTTACGGCAAGTCTGATGAGGTCTTATTTATGTCCCATAGCTTTTATAAGAAGCATAATGAGAACGAAATGCCTGTGGAGGAGTTGATTGAGTTGATTGAAAATATCCCTGCATTAAAAGAGAAGAATCTTACTTGGATTACATTTCGTCCAAAGCACGTAGATGTTCGGTACGTAAATGGACTTGAACTTGACATTGAAGCGTTCAAGAATTCTAGTCCAGAGTATAAGAATGTACATTTTCTGCTTGAGAATGGTAAGTATATCTGCGGAGTTGAGACAGAAAAAATGTCCAAATCCAAATACAACGTCGTCAACCCCGACGACATTGTAGCTCAATACGGCGCGGACACCTTCCGGATGTACGAGATGTTCCTCGGCCCCATAGAGGTCAGCAAGCCCTGGGATACAAAGGGCATTGAAGGCGTCCACCGCTTCCTCAAAAAGCTCTGGCGCCTCTACGTGAATGAAGCCGGCGATTGGCTGCCGCAAGACGCGCCCACAAGCGAAGAGAACCTCCGCACCATCCACCGCCTCATCAAAAAAGTGGGCGACGACATTGAGCGCTTCGGCTTCAACACCTGCGTCTCCGCCTTCATGATTGCCGTCAACGAGCTGCAAGGCACCAAATGCCGCGACCGCGATGTGCTGGAAGCGTTGGCCGTCATCCTCGCGCCTTTCGCGCCGCACCTTGCCGAAGATCTCTGGCACCGCTTCGGCCACGAAAGCAGCGTTGTGATGGCGCCCTGGCCGGCGTGGCAGGAGCAATACCTGACGGAATCATCTTTCACCTACCCGGTTGCAGTCAATGGCAAGAAGCGCACCGACCTCGCCTTCGCGCTGGACGCCTCCGAAAGCAGCATCCGCAAGGAAGTCCTCGCCAACGAAGTCATCGCCAAATGGACGGAAGGCGCGGTGCCGAAGAAGTTTGTCTATGTGAAGGGGCGGATGATTAATGTGGTGGTGTAAGCAGGAGCGTCATTACTCAAAGCAATTCCTGCGGCGGCGGCGCAGCACTTTCCTGAACCACAGGCAGGACATTGCTCCGGTCACGTCTTCTCAGGAAACGAACCGGAAGTGAGATGCGGTGTGCGTACAGATAGTGAACCACTTTCTCCTCCACCCAATGGTGAAAAGGAAGCAGGAAAGCGATAAGGACTATCTTAATGCCAAGCATTTTCCAGGGCTCTTCATGCGTTAACGCGGCGATGCGATGGTCCAGCAGCAGTATGATGAACTCAAAGAGCATTATAAAAGAGATGAATCCTACTGCCTTAATTATCCATTTCCGGGGCTTGAATGAGCCGAGCAGTACCAAAACCAGAAAAGAGCTGAGGATAATCAGTGTGATTCCCGTGTATTGCAGGCTAAAATGGCGATTGCGGGCGGCCTCCTCACGTTCCTTTTCCAGCTTTCTGGTACGCGCCTCGTGGTCGAGCTCCAGGAGCAGTAGTTTGTCCTGCTGTTCTGTCTTTGCCAGCTCATCGCGGTACCGGGCCGTTTTCCGGGCATATTCATAGGCGGGCACGAGCTTACCCTCGACCTTATAAACTGAATCAAGGAGCATGGAAATATTCACTGCGTAAGGCAGATAGTGGCTTTGCTCATTGAGCGCTTCAGCCTTGCGCAGTACCTGTTCTGCCATAGCGTAGTCTCCGGCGCGCACCAGAAACTGGCCGTAGCGCCGGTAGAAATTGGCCCTGTAAGTAGAGTCGCGCCCTGCATCGTTGATTTTCGCATCCGCCAGTGCGTAGTAGCTTCTGGCTTCCGTATTGTTGCGATGAAGCTCGCTGAAGTACGCTTTGAGGCGGTAATAGGTCAGCAGGTCTGCCTCTTTAAGTGTCGTAAACTCATTCGGGTACCGGCGGATGTATAAATCTTCCACCGCCGGAATCTGATCCAGCGAAATAAGTGTGGAACGCCACACTTCCAGCGCGTCGCGCGTAAGTGCATCGTCGTGTCGGCTGCGACTGAAAGCGAGGACTTCGTGCATGATGGCAGTAGCCATCAGGGGCTTCCCGTCGCGGAAGTAGTCTGCCGCCAGATACGTTCTGCGATCCATATAGCCCGGCGTGTCGTAGGGCGCCGTCGTCTTATACAGGTCAATCTCTTTAAGCTTCAGCTGGGCAGCCTTCTCATAGTCGCTTATGCCGGCATAAAATTGAGAAAGGTGCTCGTAGCAGGATAGTTTCAGACCGTCCGATTCCAGTTCCTCTGCCAGATATAATGCCGATAAATAGCATCGGAATGCCTCCAGGCCCGACTTTTCCCGTTCCGCAGCCATTCCCTGCAGTATCCATGCTTCCGCTTTTTGCTCAGGGTTGCCGCTAAGCGCGGCATAGTTAAAAGCCTGCCCGGCAAGGAGGCCCGCCGCCAAAAAGTTGCCGGTGTCAAGCGCAAGGCGCGCCTGAGCGCTATAGGCTTTACAAAGCCAGTCCGGTTTATTGAGCCGGTCGCCGATCTGTATCAAGGCAGAGCTGTATTCGCTAGCCAAGCCGCTGTTTGCAATGCGGTCGGCGGCGATGTAATTGCTGTAAACGAGAAATAGCAGCGAGTCGGAAGAAGCCTGTGCGGCCTCTTGCTGCGCCAGGATAAAGGCGCTGTCCGAAGCATCCTGCCCGCGGTCGTCCAGCCGGTAAATTATGCCTGCCAGGATGAGCGGCACTACACGCCCGGCGGCAGTGCGGGCCGTTTGGTGTGCCCGCCACAGCGCGTCAATAGGCTCGTCACCTGTCGCGGCCAGGGGCATGGCCGCCAGGCAAATGGCAAAAAAGCATTGATGGAGCCTCCTGATAATCATAGCCTGATTGTCGCAATTTGAAAGATACCAATCATGCGCACTATATTTCGCCGGGTTTCACAAACACAAATTACTATGAAGAAAAAACAAACAAGGGTATTGCTCACGTCTGCTGTCCTGATCATTATCATAAGCCTATTCGTGATTTGGCTCAATAGCCGGCATCCGAACGGCTTTTTAGATGGCATTTTCCGGCCGTCTTACCACAGTAGCGCCAGCGCGACGGACGCGCAATTCTACATGAATAATTTCAACGCGCTTTCCGAGACTGATGAGGCGCTGCAATGGCAGCTTGATGTACGCTCCATCCAACTGGCAAATGCGGACAGATGTGGCGTCTATGCCTATGAAGGGTACGATGCTGTTAGCGCGGAGCGAATGCTGGTGCTCTGGCCTGCCGACAAAAGTTATGAGTGGAACCCCGCGGCGGGCATTACTGCTTATGTAGCGAAAGTCAGGAATCGCTGTCCGCAATTTTGCGACTTCAGCCGCCTGAGCAGACCCGGCAGCGTGCCCAGGTCGTATCCGCCTGTCGCCGCCACTGCGGCGGCGGTAGAGCGCGACTTGGGAATAGCCAAAGGCTACATCAGCGGATTCAAGCCGATAGGAAACTTTGGCGTATGGGGCGTTTTTCTCTCGGACTGGCTGATAAGCCGACTGCCCAGTCTTGCTCCGCTAAACGGCACGATCTGCGTATCTATGGCTGCGCTCAAATCCGATGGAAAGAGACTCCGGGCAATCATCTCACAGACGGATGGCAACGGATTGATCCAGTTCGGCCCATGCTATATATCAGATTGGGATCAAATTATGGCGACTTCAATAAGCACTCCGTTTGATAGGCCAAAATAATTGCTGGCGGACATTCAAAGCCGGTTACCACCGCACCGCCTCCGGCAAAAACTGATACGCCTCCTCCGTCTTATTCCGGATCACATCCCGCACAAGCGTGGATGAAATGGTGGAATAAACCGGCGAGGTGGTCAGGAAAACCGTCTCAATGCCGGGCGCCAGCACGCGGTTCATGTCCGCAATAG
Source organism: Chitinophagaceae bacterium (assembly GCA_965246765.1). GTDB lineage: Bacteria > Bacteroidota > Bacteroidia > Chitinophagales > Chitinophagaceae > UBA1952. Next base: position 305,838 of record CBDFFJ010000002.1, on the reverse strand, counting down.
CCTTTTCGTATTCAAAATCGCTGACGTAGCGGATGCCGCGGAGGATGAACTGTGCGCCAAGCTCCTTACAGAATTCTGTGGTCAGTCCGCTGTAGCCTACAGCCTCTATCCGGGCATCATCGCTGAAAATTTCACGCGCCCAGCCCACGCGCTGCTCCAGGGTGAACATAGGCTGCTTGGAAGAGTTGATGCCGATGCCGATGACCAGCTTGTCAAAAAGCCCAACCGCCCGGCGGATGATGTCCGTATGCCCCAGCGTAATCGGGTCAAAGGTTCCTGGAAAGAGGCAGATACGGGACATAATTAAAAGAAGCGTTTTTGCGTTGTTCGCTAAAGCTTTTGTCTTCCCCGAAGGGGAACTTGCAGGAAGCTGCGAGCAAAGATTCCCTTCGGGAACGACAAAAGTCGCTGAAGGTGGTCAAAGATGACAATTATGCAGGAAGTTTAGCGGGATTTTGGAGCGGCGGTGAAGAAGGTAAAAATAGTATCGCCATATGCCTTGGCGCGGGAAAAATTGGGGTGGTTTTCAAAGCCATGGCGTGCATCGTGCTCTAAAATCGCAAGGCCGTCTTTCGCCAGGCGCGGCAGCATCGCTTCCACCAGATCTTCCATTCGCGGCAGCGCATAAGGCGGGTCGGCAAAGACGATCTCATAAGTCGTGGCGTCGCCTTTCAGAAATTTGAAGACGTCGCCGCGCACGATTTTCAGCGCCGCTTCAATCTTAAACTCCGCAGCCATCTTCTTTATAAAAAGAACAGATGGGCCATCCTGCTCCACGATTGTGACCCTTTCCGCTCCGCGGGAAATGGTCTCGTAGCTCATGCCGCCCGTACCGCCGAAGAGGTCAAGCGCGCTGATGCCTTCCAGCGCCAGGCTGTTGTTCAGGATGTTGAAAAGGGCCTCGCGCGCAAGGTCGGTAGTAGGCCGGGCGGGGATGTTTGCGGGCGGATTAAAGCGCCTGCCGCCGAGGCTGCCGCCTACAATGCGCATGCGTAAAGCTGTTGGAGCAGGTAAAGCACGGGCGCCCAGGGGCCTTCTTCTTTGGCAAGACTCAGGCTCCATTTTATCTTGGGGAAAAAGCGCTCCAGCTCCGGCCCGAGCTCGTAGCACGTATCGCAAAGCATGGTGAGCTGTAGCTGCAGATCTATGCGCGGGATGTGCAGCTCCCGGCAAAGCTGCCCGGCCTGCCAGGCAATGTCTTCAACGCTGCTGTAGGAGAACTGGTTGTGCCACAGTAAGTGTCCCAGCTGGTGCAGGGAGGCCGTCACCGTACCCTCGCCCACCATGCACTGAAGTATGTATCCCGCCTTGGCCGGCTTGTAAAACTGATAGGCGGCAACCGGTAGTATCGGCGTGTCGCCAAAATAGCGGTGAAGCAGCTTTTCCATTCGCGCCGGCACGGCAAAATCGTACTGGGCTTTTGCAGATGTCAGCTCGTAGCTGTGCACTACATCGTCCGGGCACAGCGCCTGCAGCCGGCTCATCCATTCGCGTGCAGTCTCCTTATCGTACAGTGTTTTTGGGATCAGCATGACGTCCTCGGCTCCTACATACAAGGCTTTCACCTGCTGCGGCACGCCAAGCAGCTTTTCCGCCATAAACTCCTGTTCAAAAAAATGCGGCTCCCAGGCCGGTTCGCCGGCATCGTAGCTGTTGTAGCGCGCCATTACTACGCGGCCATCCCCATTGAAGCCTGCAATGAGAAACGCCCGCGGCAGTAGTACGCAGAGCACCCGAGCAACCTCACTGAGCACAGTGTCGTGCTCATTGGCACGATAGATATGATGTGCTCCGGCAGTAAGGTGTTCAGACATAAGAAAGGCGGGCGGCAATTATAGAATAATTTCGGCGTTTTACCGCAGATGTGCAGTGAAGGAGCTTATTTGCATCTGCCGCCTCTGTCAGTTATCAGAATCCAGCAATACCCTTGCAAGCTACCGTTTCTAACCGCTACATCATCCGTACCGCAGCGCCTATAGGGCTTGCGCTGCTGATTCCGCTGATTAATAACCTGACGAATAATTTCTTCCTCAGCCAGGTAGGGGAGCGGGCCCTCGCTGTAAACGGCGTGGCCGGCATCTATTACCTCATCCTCACGATGGTGGGGTACGGCCTGGCTTCCGGCATTCAAATCCAGCTTTCCCGGCGCGCTGCGCAGCACGATTACGAAGGCATCTCCCGCCTGCTGACGAATGGCGGGATGCTGACCGTCTTTCTTTCTCTCTGCCTCATGATTGTCTCCATGTGGCTGGCGCCGCTCATTTTCGGCTTCAGCCTGCATATGGACGACCATGTGTACATGTCCATCTCGTTTCTGTTCATCCGCGTTTGGGGACTGCCCTTCCTGATGCTCACCCAGCTTGCGAATGCCTTTTACATCTCCACCGGGCGCAGCCAGTACCTCCTTTGGGGATCGCTGGTGGCTACCGGGCTCAACGTGCTGCTGGACTACATGTTCATCTTCGGTCACTGGGGTTCGCCGGCCATGGGCCTGAATGGCGCCGCCCTGGCCTCTGTACTCGCAGAGATTGGCGGCTGGGCCATAATTTGGAGCCTGTTCTATCTGCGCCGCCTCTACGTGGAGTTTCCGGTCCTTCGGCACATAGATCTGGATCTGCGCCTCTGCAAGCGCATCTTCCGGGTATCCCTTCCCCTCATTATCCAATACTTCTTCTCTATCGGCGGCTGGCAGGTGTTTTTCATCTTCGTAGAGCATCTGGGTGAGCGCGAGCTTGCCGCCTCTCAGATATTGCGGCCGGTCTTTGGCGTGATCGGCACCAGCGCCTGGGCCTTCGCCACCACCTGCAATACTATGGTGAGCAACGTGATCGGCCAGGGCAAAACCAGCCAGGTGCCCCGTGTGATTGGTAAAATCATCATCCTCAGCCTGTGCGTTACCGGCGTGCTCTGCGCAGCGCTCCTCCTTTCCGCAAGGCTATATCTGCAGCTATTCACTAAGGATGAGGCTATGATTGCCCTTGCGCTGCCCAGCCTCTACATCATCGTTTGCGCTACGCTGATGATGAGCGTCGCTACCGTTTTATTCAATGGCGTAGTCGGCACCGGCAACACCGCTGTAAACCTGGTCATAGAAGTCATTTGCGTCGGCTCCTACCTCACTTATTGTTACTTCATTATTCAGCGGGCGCGCCTCGGGCTCACCTGGGCCTGGGGCTCCGAGTTTGTGTACTGGACAAGCCTGCTCCTTTGCGGCTACGCCTACCTCCGCTCCGGTAGGTGGAAAGGGAAGGTGATCTAGCGGAAGGCGCACGACGCCAAACAAAAAATCAGGCTTAAGCGCCTGCACTTCCCGCGGCCTGCCTTACATTTGTGCCCGCAGCAGGTCACCTGGCCGAGCGGTTAGGCACAGCTCTGCAAAAGCTGCTACAGCGGTTCGAATCCGCTGGTGACCTCTTCCCCCAAAAACGAAACCGGCGCTCCAAAGAGCGCCGGTTTTTTTAATTCAGGCGAAAGTAGCGCCGCAGCGTAGCGTCATAGCTATAGGCCGTGGGCAGGTAGTCAATATACCAACGCGCTGCATTGTAAGTCAGGGCGCGGCGGTAATGGCGGTACTGGCGGGCATTCATATAGTCCGGGCGTATAGCGCGCACATAGTTAGTGCGCGGCTTAGACTCCGGCAGCATCCGGAAGTCGGCATCCACCACCAGCAGGCGCTCGCGTATCAGGGAGGTGACATCATCACCGTCGTGCTCCATGTATTGCCCCAGCGGGCCCGCCGGCCCCACCGTATCGGGCTGGGGTATAGGGCTGCCGTAATAGGCTATGTAAATGTTACGCTCGCCGGGCTGTAATGCCGGATTGGCAACAGGCTTCATCGTAGAGTCAAGCAGCACGCCTTCCCATTCGCCGCGCCGCACCTTTTCTGCCATCGTGTCTATGAAGAAGTAGAGTGGGCATACATGAAAATTCTGACTCCAGTCCATCACCGTCCGGCGGCCTACCTCCGCTACGTCGTTATTAAACTCCGGCAGCAGGTCAGGCCGGTTCTTTACCAGAAAGTCCCGCTGGTTCTGGCGTGTGAGAATTTCTACCAGCAGCGCCTTGGGAAGCTCCTCACCCGGCTGCGCCCGGCGGCCTATGCCCACAAGCTGCGGCGGCGCAATGCGCAGCGAAACGGAGCCGCCCGCCACCGGCGCATTGCCCGCCGACACGGGCCGGCTGACGTCGGTTTGCTGCTGAGCGCCAACGCTCAGCGATAAGAATAGGGTAAGCAGGATCAAGCTCAGTCGGCGCATCATCGGTCTTCGTCGTATTCTGTTAGAGGCGGAGGTTTTTGCTAAAAAAGACATCCGCACTGCAAGTTAAGCAGTGCGGATGTGAGAAGCGATACTGTCAGGCAAACATTACTGCGGCTGCATCATTTGCACCTGCTGCGGCTGGCTCTGCATGCGCTGCAACTCAGATATCACCTGTGGAATGTTGGCGCCCGCAGCGGCAGGGTTGTCGGCTACGCTGCGCAGATTGCCCATTATATAGTCTGTAGTAGCCTTGTCGCCGGAGCGAATGCTTTCAAGTGCCAGTTGGCTCATCAGGCTGATGTCGCGCTGGATCTCGCCGCCCGATGCCTCGCGTACGTCGTCGGGCAGGGTGCCGGAATAGCGGATATCGTCCCGGGCGTTATCAGCGACTTTGCGGGCTATGATGGATGCCTGCTTCAGGCCGCCAGAGCGGTAATACGCATTAGCCATAAAGAATGCCGTAAAGTCATAAGGATAGGAGCGTTCCGTAATGCCGGCGTTTACCTTATCCAGCACGCGCACCGCTTCATCCTTGCGGCCCATCGCGGAAAGCTCTTCTGCAAGGCGGGCTACATTGAGGCGGTATGGTATGAAGTTCTGACGGTTCTTTTCGTCAAAGTACACGTCGTTGCGCTCAGCGCCGCCCCAGATATAGGTGTTATTGAATAGTGCGAGGCTCTTTGTCACATCCAAAAATCCTTGCTGATCGCTGCCCGGCATGCCAGGCGTCTTGATCTCCTTAAAAGGCATCAGGCGGTAAACGGTACCCTCCAGCTTCATAAAGTCGTTCAGGTTGCCATATGCGTCGGTTTCCTGCAGGTTAGAGAAGTAGAGCGGACGCTTCCAGCCGCCGGCAGATACTGCCGCAATGATATTGATCTGGGCCAGGTCGCTCTTGGTGTAGGTGCCCTTGCTTGCCGCGAAGGTGATGCGCATATCCGTAGAGATGCGACTGGAATCCATGCCGGCCGCAAGTGCGCCGAGCGCCGATTTGTCCGGCGTCGGAATCAGGATGTTGCGCGTAGGCAGGTAGTTTACCGGCTCTTCCTCAATAGGCAGCTTATTGTCGGAGGTAATAAACTTACAGATGTCCACAATCGGGAAGAACTGGCCGGCCGGAATGGCGGGCGCCTGCGGGAACATCTTATTGTCCACGTAGCGGATGTACTCATGGTGCTCGCCGATGTAGTCGTCGCGCTTCCAGATCATCGGCACAACGTCTGCATCGTTGATGCGATAATTGAGCTGATCCACATACCAGTCAATGCCAAGCAGCGAAGTATTGATCACGCGGATATCTGGGCGGATGCCTTCAATTTCCTGGGCATACCAGAGCGGATAGGTTTCATTGTCGCCATAGGTGAACAGCACCGCGTTCTTCTCGCAGCTCATCAGTGCATTGTAAGCGGTAGCGCGGGCAAGGGTTTTCTTGGAGCGGTTGTGGTCGTGCCATTCTTCCTTCGCCATCCAGGCGGGTACCAGCAAGAGGCAAACCGCCGTGGCGGCGTACGCAGCGCCATTGCCTTTAATGACCCTCGTAAACCAGTCGTAAACCATCAACACGCCCAAGCCGATCCAGATAGCGAAGGCGTAGGTGCTGCCTGCAAAGGCATAGTCACGCTCGCGGGGCTGGAGTGGCGGCATATTCAGGTAAATACCAATCGCAATGCCCGTAAAAAAGAACAGCATGCCCACCACAAAGCCATCCCGCCGCCGGCGGTTAAACTGATACACAAGCCCGATTATGCCGAGGATAAATGGCAGGAAGTATAGCTCGTTACGCGCTCCGTTGTTTTTATAGCCATCGGCCATCTTATCCATGTCGCCGAGTCCGCGCGCCTTATCAATCGGCTTGATGCCGGACACCCAGTTGCCGTTCTTCGCCTCGCCCTGACCCTCAAAGTCGTTCTGGCGGCCGGCATAATTCCACATGAAGTAACGCCACCACATCCAGTTCATCTGGTAGCCGAAGAAGTACTTCAGATTGTCGGCGCCGCTCGGGCGGTCTTCCGGCGTAAGGCCGAGATACTGACGGTAAAATTGTACGTGGCCCGGGTCATTGTTGTCGTAAATGCGTGGAAAGAAGCGTTGCTTTTCCGGCTCAAACTTATAGCCGCGCTTTTTACCCACCACTTCGTAGAAATCCTTGCCGTCTTTCTTGCTTTTGGCATACTTCGGGCCTTTATTAGTGATTTCCACCAGTTGGGCGTCAAAGTCAGGACCATAAATGAGGGGCTGCTCGCCGAATTGCTCGCGTTGCACGTAGCTTACAAGTGAAAGGGTGTTGTCCGGATTGGTCATGTCAATCGGGACATCCGCCCGCGAGCGGATCATAGGCACGATGTAAGATGAGAAGCCGATCATCACAAAAACAAGGCACAGCATGCCCGTGTGCAGCAGGTAGTAGCCCTTCTTCCTTGCATAAATAATCAGCGCGGCCACGATGCCGACGATCACAAGCACGCCGACGAGCGAGCCGATGTCAAAAGGCAGGCCTAATGAGTTGACGAAGAACACGTCAAACGCGGAAGTAATAATGGTGACGCCCTGGATAACGCCGAACTGCACGAGCCCGAGCGCAACGCATCCCAGTACAAACGCAACGATGGTGCCTTGGGTAGTAACCTCGTAGCGACGGAAGTAATAAAGCATCGCCAGCGCCGGAATAGTCAGAAGGTTCAGCAGGTGAATGCCGATTGAGAGGCCAATCAGGTAAGCGATCAACAGCAGCCAGCGGTCGGCATAGGGCCGGTCCGCTATGTGCTCCCATTTCAGCATGGCCCAGAAGGTCATTGCTGTGAATAGGGAAGATGTGGCATAAACTTCCGCCTCTACGGCGCTGAACCAGAAGGTGTCGGAGAAGGTGTAAGCCAGCCCGCCTACAAGGCCTGCGCCGATGATGAGCGCGGTTTGTGTGCCTGTCGGTGCATCATCGCCCGTCGTCAGCAGCTTCTTTGCAAAGTGCGTGATGGTCCAGAATAAGAACAGGATCGTCAGGCCGCTTGCAATGGCGCTCCAGGCATTGATCATGTAGGCTACTGACTTCACATTGCCGCCTGCCAGCAGGCCAAACATCCGCTGGATGAGCATGAAAAATGGCGCGCCCGGTGAGTGCCCCACCTCAATCTTATAGGCGCAGGAGAGAAATTCACCGCAATCCCAATAGGATGCGGTGGCCTCCATGGTAAGGAGATATACGAGCGTGGCGATGCCGCCGGTAATCCACCCGGCGATGTTGTTGACTTTCCTGAAGTTCATTAGGCGCTGTTAGTATTGGCGGGGACAAAGAAATGGAAAAACGCTTGGATGGCGCGGATGATGTTGGATAAGTGAGCGCTCAGCCGGCCTTACATATAACTACTCTTATCCGACGCTATGTTTTTAAAAGCTAAAACCGCCATGAGGGCGGTTTATTTGATATCGCAGGTATTGGATGTTGGCTTTGGAATTATTCAGCCGGACTGTTAGAATTGTATATCAAAACGACCGTTCGTAATATGCGCTACTCTACCATCGCCGTTAATAGCATCAAAAGTGAAAGTACCAGAAGCAAATGTGTTGTTGTAGTCAGTGATAGTTACTGTGCCTGTGTGTATAGAGTCTGTTACATAATCAGTACTGCCAGTAGGTATCGTACCATTTGGATAGTAAACGTAATAGCCTTGGTTGGGGTAAATACCATTCATCGTAAAAGTACCCGGTACCGAAGGCCGCGAACTGAAATCAAAATTGAGACTGATAGTACTTTTACTAGCTTGTCCACGGACGTACCATGCAGTATTTGCATAAGGTATGGCTTTGACACCATCAGGATGTCCTAAATAAGCCTTCCCACTGACAGCGAATGCTTCCCCATCAATCAAACATCCAAAGGTATTAGCTCCACTGTGTGTAGCTGCAGGGAGTTGGTCTATCGGATTTACAGGCGTATTGTTTTCAGACTTACTGCAAGCCGCAAAGAGTACGATTATGGTAATGAAAAAAAAAATGGCGTTTCATAACGGTAATTTTAGAAAAGGTAAGCATTAGTTATGTCAGGCACTACACATCCGAAGCCCGCATTAGAAACACAATGTCTCCCGATAAGTAAAAAAGCCGCTCTAAGAGCGGCTTTCTATCAAGTCTATTTCTTTAAACCAGCAGATTATTCAGATTCTTCAGCTGTGCCGGCGGTATCATCTGTGCCATCTGCACCTGCGGCATGGTGCGCAGCCAACCGGTTATCTGCTCCGCGTGATTATCCGGGCAGGAGCTCTGCACCATCCAGAGATAATCAAGGCCTTTGGCTTCCGGCAAGAGGTTTTGCTTTTCGCTCTTCAGTTTATACAGCACATATTTTGGCCCGTTGAGCGGCGCGGCATACTGATAGACAGCAAAATAATGCTGCTCGTCGCCTTTACTCTGCACACAAATGTCGTGCTCGGCATCGCGCACAAAATCCATGTCAAAATGCTGATTCAGCATCCAGCAAAACTGGTAGGCAGGCACCGGGCTCACAATGCCGATAAGGGCGGCGTCTGAGAAGAAATCCTCTTGCATATGCGCTGTGTTTAGCGTCCACTTGGCTGGCATATTCCGGGGATTTTGGCGTTCCTGTTAAAGAAACCAAAAGTCGGGCAAAAGCCATTACTTCGCAAGCAAACGGAAATATTAATGAACGGATTAATTGTATTGGGCCTCCTGTTACTGCTTTTGCTATTCACGTTCGTCAGTGTTCAGCAGGGTACGGTGGCTGTCGTGACGGTTTTTGGTAAGTATAAGAGAGTGCTTCGGCCAGGCCTGAACTTCAAGGTTCCACTTATAGAAAAAATATTCCGTAGAATCTCCTACCAAAATCGTTCCAACGAATTAAAATTTCAAGCGATTACGCAGGACCAGGCCAATGTAAACTTCAGTGCCATGATGCTTTACTCCGTTCTTAATCAGGAAACGGAGACCATCAAAAACGTTGCATTCAAGTTTCTGGACGAACGTAGCTTCATGCAGGCCCTCATTCGTTCGGTGGAGGGGGCGGTACGCGCTTACGTAGCTACAAAAAGACAATCCGAGATTCTGCTGCTGCGCACCGAAATCATCCTGCACGTCAAAGAGCAGCTGGACGTACAGCTGGAAGCCTGGGGTTATCACCTGATAGATATCCAGATAAACGACATCACCTTTGATGAAGCAATTATGCGCTCTATGGCGCAGGTAGTGGCTTCCAACAACCTGAAAGCCGCCGCGGAAAATGAAGGGCAGGCCCTGCTGATCACCAAAACAAAAGCTGCCGAAGCAGAAGGCAATGCGATTAAAATATCTGCGGAAGCAGAGCGGCAGGCGGCGCAGCTGCGCGGTCAGGGCGTTGCTTTATTTCGCGAGGAAGTAGCAAAAGGCATGGCGCTCGCGGCCCGCGAGATGGAAAGCGCCAATCTGCACGCTTCCTTTATCCTGTTCTCTATGTGGACGGACGCCATCAAGCATTTTGCGGAGAACGGCAAGGGAAATACCATCTTCCTGGACGGCAGCACGGATAACCTGCAACGTACCATGCTTCAATTGCAGGCAACAATGAAGCAGGGCGGGGCGGCGCAGCGGTAAAGAAAAGATTTCACAATCATCTTTGCGCTATGTCTGCCACCGTGAAGCGCCCGAAAGCTGCAACAAAGATCTGGACTTCGATTGCGGCCCTGCTGGCGCTGCACATGCTCAGCACGCCCTTTGCCGTGTACCTGCTGCTGGCAGATCATGGCCCTACCTGGCTGGGTCTGGATGATTCCGCGCGCATGGCGCTAAACTGGGCCTGGAGTTCGGGCGCTGACTGGGGCCATGATATTGTTTACACCTACGGACCGCTTTCTTTTCTTTCAACGAAAGTGGGCTGGGGTATATCGCCCGTTGTATTTCTGATCAGCGACTTGTTTGTCGTCTTCAATTTCTTCTTTCTGTTCCGGGACTTTATTGTCCGCAGCCGCTATCCCTGGCTCGGCGTCATCACGGCGATACTCATAACACTTAGCATTCCAACCTTCTACGGCAGCGGGCTGGCTTGGGTACTCACGGTTTTTATTTTTTACTGGATGTGGAAGAGCTATGATGCGCCCCGGCTCTGGCATTTCGCCATGTCGGTTGTGCTGATTACGCTGGCGTTTTATCTTAAACTGAATACCGGACTTTTTACAATAGTCTTTTTGCTTGCGCATCTGGCACTGATGGTCTATGCGAAAAAAATATCGCTTGCTGCAGCGGGTGGAACGCTGGCCGGGCTTGCAATCCTGATCGGCGGCGGCGCATTTGCCTTTCACGTGTCCCTGCCGGCTTATGTGAAGGGAGCTATGGAGGTGGTAAAAGGCTATAACGACCTGCTGTACCTCTACGAAGGTCATCACGAAGATGAGCTGCGCATTCTGTGCATTTACTGGATTGTGAGCGGCGCGCTCGGCATTGGCCTGCTGTCGCAGATTCGCCGGCGCGGTTGGGTGGCGGCCTTTCTTCTGATTGTTGCAGCGGCTTATCTGTTCCTGCTGAAAAAGCAAGCCATTTTCCGTAACGACGAGCAGCATTTGCAGGAGTTCTTTTCCTATGCCCCGTTGGTGCTGCTTTGCGGTGTGGGAAACTTGGTATGGCCTCAGCGTAAAGGCATCGTCGCCGTTGCTATATGCCTGATTACCGCAGCTACTATTCTGCTCGGAGCCGGAGCGCGGCCCGGCATGGTAATCGGCCCGCGGCTGCTGGAGCGCTACAGCGTACTTTTCCGCTACCCGCGTGAGGTGGCTGCCTACGATGCCGCAGGCTACGCCAATCAGGCAAACAAACGCCTGCTTCCGCCCCGCTTAATGTCGCGTATTGGCAAGGGCACGATAGACGTGTTCCCCTGGGACGCTAACTATGCGCTTCAGAACGGATTGAATTATCACCCGCGGCCCTGCTTCCAGACATTCCAGGCAAACAGCGATTATCTGCAGCAGATCAACTACGACTTTTACGCGCAGCGCGGCCCGCGGTTCGTCATTTATGACTACGATGGCATTGACGGCGCTTATCCGTTCAACGATGCACCCACTTTGAATCTTTTCCTGGCCCGTAATTATCGCATGGCAGACACATTTACCGGCAATGAGCGCTGGCGCATTTTACTGGAAAGAAAGGCGGACATTGATCCGCTCAGCCTTACACCGGGCGTAGAGAAGACCGCTGCGCTCGGCCAGGCATTTCCGGTAGCCGGCGCGCTCTTTCTCAGGCTTCGGGTTTCATATACGCTCAAGGGAAAAGCACGCGCCATCTGGTACAAGCCTGCGCCGCTCACTATTGCGTATCAACGTGCTAACGGCGATTGGGAAGAGCACAAAACATCGGCGGAGCTGCTAAAGACGGGCCTTTACGTGGGTCGTTTTATCAAGAGCAACCAGGAGTTCGCACGCTTTGTGGCCGGCGATACGGTTTCGCTTGAGCGGATAAAAGCAATAAAACTTATCGGCGATCCGGGCCATTACAGCGATGCGATCGGCATAACAGAATGCGCCTTGCAATAAAGTGGGTCCTACAGCGCTGGTTTCTGAGTCACTGCAGCATCTTATTGTTGACGCGGGCAAAAAAGCCGCAATCATTACCGGAAAGCCTTTGGAGGAAGCCGCGCTTATACAGGCCCTGAAAGAAGGGAAGCAAGAGGCCTTTCGCAGTCTCGTGACCCTGCATGGGGACAAGGTTTATAACACGGTGCTCAGCCTCATGCAACGGCCTGAGGACGCGGAAGACGTATCGCAGGAAGTGTTTATCTCCGTCTATCAGAATGTAGGCCGCTTTCGTGGCGAGGCGAAGCTTTCTACCTGGATGTATCGGATTGCAGTAACCAAGAGCCTGGAGGCTTTGCGGAAGGGAAGCAAAAAACGGGAGCGCCTCACCGATAGCCTGAGTGATGAGGCAGGTAAGCTGCCGGCGGCTGGTTTTCACCATCCCGGAGTGCAGGCCGAAAACCGCGAACGCGGCGCAGTATTGTTCCGGGCACTCAGCAAGCTGCCTGAAAATCAAAAAACCGCGTTTGTGCTGCACAAGACGGAAGGCCTTAGCTACGCGGAGATCGCCGACGTGATGGAAGTAACGCTGCCTTCTGTGGAATCGCTCATTTACCGTGCCCGTCAGGGCTTGCAAAAGCTGCTGGCCGATTATTATAAGTCCTGAATCACAACCTTATAAATCAGCAATTATGAACCCGGAATCCCAATCGGAACAAACGCTTCACAGCCTTGACAATATGCAGCGCGCGGCCATGCCTGCCGCCCTGCAGGCGCGCATTATGGCCGCTGTGCCGGCCCGCAAGGGTAAAATCTTTGCGCTCGGACGCCCGACTGTGATACTGATAGCTGCCGGTCTGGCGCTGCTCGTGGGTTTCAACATCTATTCGCTTTCGGCGCACAGCAATCATGGCACAAAGCCCGCAGCGATTGCGCGCATGAAGCCTAACCCGTTAGCAGACGAATACTTTGCTCCTGCGCCCTCTATTTAAAACCAATCTTTCAGCCATGCCGGAAGCACGTTTCCTGAAAATCGTAATCCTCAGCCTGCTGCTGCTGAATCTCGGCACGCTTGGCTACCTGTGGCTGGGCAGTACCCGGGCCATGCATCACCCGCCACCCCCGCCCGGAGGCGGTGACCAGGGTCCGGAAGGGCGGCGGGGCGCAGCAGCATTTTTGCACGAAGCCCTGCAACTCACCGAAAGCCAGGAGGCCGCCTATAAGACCCTCCGCAATAGTCATCATGCAACGATGCTAAGCATCCGCGGCGAGATGAAGGATTGCAAGCAGGACCTATACGCGCTGCTTAAGGCCACTGACAGAACAAGCGTCCTTAGCAGTGAGCACCGTTGGCTTGATTCGCTTGCCGCCAAACAGCGGCGGATAGAAACCATTACCTACGAGCACTTCCGCGATCTGCGCATGCTTTGCACGCCGGCGCAGCAGACGAAATTTGACGTCGTCATTGGCGAAGCGCTGGAACAGATGCGATAGGCGAGTGGCAACACTTTTGTAAGCAGTAGGTATATACATCTATTGCTTTAATGAAAGCTTACATAGCGGCAGTGGCGGCATTAGTGCTTGCTACGTCTTACAGCCTTTGTGCACAGCCGCTTAAGCGCATTGTAATAATCGGTAACGCCAGAAATGGCAGCGCGGTGCTGCGGGCATTAGCCGAGACCCTTAAACCGGATACAAATACGATTGTCGTATTCGCGGGCAATACGTTCATTCAAAAAGAAACGCAGGAACAGCTTAGCGCATTAAAAGGCAGCGGATCGCGTAGCTTTCTGCTGCCGGGCCATAAGGAATGGCAAAACGGGATCAACGGCATTAGACGACTATCAGACTGGTCTGAAAATTTTTTACCCCAAAACGGTTGCCCTGGGCCGGAGCTTATTGAAATAAGCAAAGATGTCAGGCTCATCCTTATGGACACCGAATGGTGGCTGCGCGAAGGTGAAAAGCCCGGCATGGAAAGCGATTGCCCCTGTAAAAATGAGCAGCAGGTGTTGGATAAACTGGAAGACATTCTTTCTGACAATCGCGACAAGCTCATCATCTTCGCCGCGCACCATCCCTTTCACACTACCGGCATTCGCAGCGGCTACTTTGGCCCGCGGCAGCACATTTTCCCGCTTACCGATATACGCGGCCTGCGCAATTCCTGGCTGCCGCTGCCGGGCGTTGGCTCGCTTTATCCAATCACGCGCGGCGTGGCAATCAGCCGGCAGGATATGGCCCACAGCGCTTACCAGCACATGAGCGCTTCGCTGGATGCCATCCTGAGCGAGCATCCTTTTGTGATTCGCGCTGCGGGGCATGAGCATCTGCTGGAGCTTTATGAAAATGACGGCCAATACTACATCACCAGCGGCGCAGGAGACCGGGCCGGGCGCGCGGTGCGTACACGACACACGCCTTTCGTCGGGCGGCATGAAGGTTTTGCGGTAGTTGAAATTTCGGGCGACAAGAAAGCGACCGTCGTGTTCTATGAAATGATGGACAGCAAAGCGCAGGAAACTTTCCGAAAGGAGCTGCTGGATTATCAGGAGCGCCCGCCAATGAAAGCGGCTGTAACCACGCCGGCCTCCGCTTCGGGCGGAGACAGCGTATCAGTCGCCATCTATCCGCCTTACGGAAGCGCTTCCCGCATGAAGCGTCTTTTTCTTGGAGACAATTACCGCGCGGAATGGTCAACGCCAATGCGCGTGCCGGTCTTCCACTTGGCGCAGGATGCGCGGGAATTTAAGATTGACGGACAAGGCGGCGGCAAGCAGACAACCACCATCCGCCTGAAAGACAAGGACGGCAAAATCTGGAGCCTGCGCTCTATTGTAAAAGACCCCGAAAAAGTTTTGGCGCCCGCGCTGCGCGAGACGGTGGCCGAAGACGTATTGAAGGATTTGATGAGCGCCTCGCATCCGTTTGCTCCGGTAGTGTCTAATGGCCTTGCGGATGCCGCTGGCATTGTGCATCCGAAGCTGGAATACTACTACGTGCCGGACGATACCGCGCTGGGCTATTACCGTCCGGCCTTTGCCAATACGGTTGTAGCACTGGAGGAGCGGCAGCCATCCCGATATGGCGAAGACACCAAGGGAACCTGGACGCTCGTCAACGGCCATCTTGAAAAGTGGAAGCACCGCGTGGACGCCCGCTCATTTCTCCGCGCACGCATGATGGATATTCTGCTTGGAGATTTTGACCGCCATTATGAGCAATGGAAATGGGGCTATGAGCAGGTGGGCGACGACGACCCTAAGACCTTCTACGCCATTCCCAAAGACCGCGACCAGGCACTCTTCTCCTCCGATGGCTTACTGCTAAAGCTCGGCTCCAACCAGGGCATGTCCTACCTCAAAGGCCTGAAAGAAGATATTGCCAACGTGAAAAGCCTCGGCTTTGTCTCGCGCGATATTGACGCCTTCTTTTTGAATGAGCTGACCGATGCCGACTGGCAGGCGGAGATTTCAAGCCTTCGCGCAGCGCTCACTGATTCTGCTATTCATGCAGCTGTACAGGGGCTGCCCGCTCCGGCGCTTGCGGCACATGGCGCGCTGATTGAAGCGCGGCTAAAAGCCCGCCGCGATGTGCTGCCGAAGCGCGGAATGGAGTATTACCGCTTTCTGGCGGAGCAGGTGAGTATCGTGGGCAGCGGTAAGGATGAAGATTTCCTGGTAAGCGCTTCCGATTCCGGAACGCTGGTGCGCGTCCTTTCTAAAAAAGGCGACCTGAAGTACAGCCGCGTATTCAACCGCAAAGAAACTGACGAGGTAGTGCTCTATGGTATGGGAGGCGACGATAGCTTTCATGTAGCGGCTAATGTGCCGCGCGGCATCCGCATACGTGCAGTGGGCGGCAGTGGCCGCGATGCTTACAACATGGACGGTGATGCAAAGACCTTTATCTATGATAATCCCGGCGCAGGCAGCTATGTCTATGACAGCCGCCACACGACGAACATGATTTCTCACCGGCGCGATGTGAACGATTACACCTTTCGCGAGAATCATTACAGCAGCAAGTCTTATCCGACAGTAATACTTGGCTACAACATTGACGATGGATTCATGGCCGGCCTCGGCGCTACTTTCATAAAACGCGGATTCCGCGCTGCGCCTTTTACCACACAGCACCGTATCACTACGCTGGTTGCATTTGAATACAAGGCTTTTCAGGCGCGCTACTCCGGCACCTTCAACGATGCCTGGCGGCATTACGACCTTTTGGTTGACGCCGGCGTGAAGCATCCTGCCCTGCAAAATTTCTTTGGCTTCGGTAATGAGACGAGACGCGACACCTTGCTGCCGCTGGCTTACTATCGCGTCCGCTACTCTTATGCCGCTGCTGATGTGCTGCTGCGCAAACGGGCGGTGAAGAACAAGCTCAGCATCGCGTTTGGGCCATCGGTTTTCTATTACTGGAACAACAACGACCGCAACACGGGCCGCATTTTAGTCTACGCCGGCGATTACGGCCTGGATTCCGCACGCATCTTCTCACCCAGATTTTATGGCGGCGGAAAGCTGTCTGTTGATTTCAATTCCATTGACAATTTGCTGCTGCCTTCGCGCGGCATTCATTTTCATACGGACGCGCTGGCGCAAACCGGGCTGAATGAAGAAACACTTCCTTACATCCGTGCCCAGGGCGACTTCTCCATCTTTTCGCCGCTGAGCGACAACAAGCGCTTCGTCATCGGGCTGCGTGGCGGTGGCGGTCACATCTTCTCTGACGGATTTGAATACTGGCAGGCCCTAACCCTTGGCGCAAACAACTTTCTACGCGGCTACCGCAAAGACCGTTTCTCCGGAACCAGTATGGCTTATGGCAGCGCAGAGCTGCGATGGCGGATTGCCCGCTTTCATACGCGGCTGCTGCCGGGTGAGCTTGGGTTGGTTGGCTTTCAGGATGCGGGGCGGGTGTGGCTGCGCGGAGAGACTTCAGATAAATGGCACCTCGCCTATGGCGGCGGCATCTATTTCACGCCTTTCAATTCCGTGCTCATTTCCGTTCTTGGCGCGGTTTCGGAAGAGGAGCGTTTGCTGAACGTCAGCATCGGGACGGGTTTGAACATTGTGTTCTGATGGCTGTCCCATTTTTAAAATAAACGCCGCTATGGAGTTTTCGAAAAGTGCTATGTCCGTAACCGTGCGCCGCTCTATTGAGCTGCTTGGGCTATGCGCCGTCGGGCTCATTATTGTGCTGGGGCAGGATGTGATTATGCCCCTGCTGATGGCCTTCTTTATTTCCCTGCTGCTGCTCCCGGTTTTCCGCTGGCTGCACCGGCATAAGGTGCCGGAAGTGATGGCCGTGATTATCTGCATTATCCTCTTCTTTGCCGTGCTGGCGGGTATTGTCTTGTTTCTTTCCCTCCAGATTGCCGACCTCGTGCGCGACATTGGCGCCATTCAGAAAAACCTGACCATACACTGGAACAACCTGAGCCGTTGGATAAACACGAAGCTGCATTACAGCGCCGAGCAGCAAATCGCCATCATCAACAAGCAGGGCGCAAAGCTGGGCGGCAATGTGGCGGGCTACCTGCAAGGGGCCGCGCTTTCTTTGAGCGGCATCTTCATCTTTATTGGCCTGCTGCCTATCTACATCTTCCTCATTCTTATTTACCGAAAGATGCTGCTGCGCTTTGCCATGATGTGGTTTTCGCAGGACAAAGCGCCGCGCGTGATGGAAGCCGTGCATGAAACGGAGGTGATTGTGAAATACTACCTCGTGGGCCTGCTCATACAGATTGCCTACCTCACCATCCTGGTCGGCGGCATTCTTATGTTGTTTGGCATTAAGCACGCCATCCTCATCGGCATCACCTTCGCCATTCTCAATCTCATCCCCTACCTCGGCGCGCTGGTGGGCAACCTGATTGGCGTGGTGCTGACGCTCACCTCATCGCAGGAGCTGTGGCAGATCTGGGCGGTGCTGGGCACCATAGCCTTCGTGCAGTTTCTGGACAACAACATCCTGATGCCGCGCATTGTAGGCTCTAAGGTGAAGGTGAATGCCTTTGCCTCCATTGTAGGCATCGTGATTGGCGGGACGATGGCGGGCGTGTCGGGCATGTTCCTCTCCATACCTGTGATGGCGGTGCTGCGCATCATGTTTGACAAGACGGACCACATGCAGCAATGGGGCGTGCTGATTGGCGAGGCGCGGCCGGATGATAAGAAGAAGGGAAGCGGTAAGAGTATGCTGGGGATGAAGGAGAAGCTGGAGAAGGACCGGGATAAGGAGGTAGGGAAGGCGGAGGGGATAGACGAGTAGATTGAAATTTGCCAATTTGCTCAGATTGAACAGAAAGTTTTTTTGAGCTTGGTTCACTCCTCTGCTGAAGAGCAATTTCAATTATTTTGCCCTTACATGCCACAAGACTACATGGGCTACGAATTCACGATTGACGGCTATGGCCTGTTTAAAGATGAAGTGCTGGACGATGAGCCCGATGTTGACCTGCGGGTTTACCAAATGGGCAACTGGGTAGCAGCCGCCCGCGAAAGCTGGCAATATACTGCCGACCCCTGGCTGCGGGAACTGGTAGATAAGCTGACTACGGAATTGGAGAAGTACGAGAAGAAGATAGAAGGCCTGACTGCGATGAAGCTTGAGCTAAGCATATTAATAGACAAACTAGAAGCTGCACGCAGCGCGCACCAGGTGGAAATGCGCAGAAAATACACCACAGCCTACCGGGCAGGTCAGCGCGACGAAGGCTTTCTTAAAATGTATCGCCAGGTGATGAAATGGGATGAAGAAGCCGGAACGTTTAATCCCGAGCATTATGGCGGCTTAACGCCGGAGGACATCTGCTAAGCAGTCATAGCGCCGCTTGGCTAAGCTTACCAGATCAGATTAAAGAGTATTGAGTGCTTCCGCTCCCGATGGATATCCTCCGCTGGCGGAGGTGCCCCGTGAACGAAGTGAGCGGGGCGGAGGTGGGTACATCTGGTAGTGGCAGGTACCCACCTCCGGCATCGTCGCTTTGCTCCTCAGCCACCTCCGCCAGCGGAGGATACCCATCGGGAGCGGGGACGTCCCTGTGATGTTTGCGCGAAAGGAGAACCCGTAAGCAAAAAAAGGTGCGTGACATTCACGCACCTTTTTTTACTATAAACAATGGTGTCATTAGGCCGCCACCGCCGCATCCAGCACGGCATGTCCGGCCCCATTGCCGTGGCCGTTCAGCTGCGAAATCATAGGAAACTGCTGCTCCCACATGGTATAGTATGCGCCGTGGGCTTTGAGCAGCTCGTCGTGCGTGCCTTCTTCTATCACCTCGCCCTGCTTCATCACAATAATCTTGTCGGCCTTGAGCACGGTGGAAAGGCGGTGAGCGATGAGGATAACCGTCTTGCCGCGCTCCTTCAGTCCCATCACCGCGTTTTGCACGCTTACTTCCGAAAGTGAATCCAGGGCGGATGTAGCTTCATCCATAATCAGGATTTCAGGGTCTTTGTAGAGCGCGCGGGCGATGGCGATACGCTGGCGCTGTCCGCCGGAAAGGGAGGCGCCGTTTTCGCCAAGCTGCGTCTTGAAGCCATTGGGCAGGGCCTCAATGAAGTCTAAGATGCCGATAGAGCGGCAGATTTCTATGATAGGCTGGATGTCCGGCTCGTATTCGCCGACGGCGATATTCTCAAGCACGTCTCCCGCGAAGAGATCTATCTGCTGCGGCACCACGCTCACCAGAGAGCGCAGGCTTTCCTGCGATACGTAGCGGATGTCCAGCTCGCCGAGGGTGATGTGGCCGCTTTGCAGCGGATAAATGTTTTGCAGCAGGGAAAGGAGCGTGGTCTTGCCGGAGCCGCTTTCGCCTACAACGGCGGTGATGGAGCCCTTCGTGATGTCCAGATTCAGCTTTTCAAAAACGTTGGTGCGCGTCCCGTAGCGGAAGGCCACGTCGCGGAAATGAATGTCGTCCATCATTTCGCGCGTCAGGGTTGTTTTTGAGCCTTCTTCCTCCTCGCGCTCCAGGTCCATAATTTCAAAGAGGCGGTCGGCAGCGATGAGTGCCTGCTGCATCGTGTTGTTCATGCCGATAAGCGAGATGACCGGGCCGGTGAAATAGCCGACAATGGCGTAGAAGGAAAGGAGCTCACCGGGCGACAGCTCGTTTTTCAAAACGAAGGTGGTGCCCACCCAAAGCAGGATGATGGAGAACATACCGCTGACGAAGGTGCCGGCATTGCCCACCCAAAGGCCATTGGTTGCGCTCTTGAATACGCTGCGCAGCAGCTTAATGAAGCGCGTTTCCGTCTTCACATTCGCGAAGTCTTCCAGGCCGAAGCGCTTGATGGTGCCTACGCTTTGTACGCTTTCTACAAGCTGCGCCTGCAGGTCGGCAGTGTCTTCCATCAGGCGTCGCTGCGTGCGCTTATTCAGCCGGTTGGAAAGAAGGAATACTACCCCATAAGCCGGCAGCACTGTGAACATAACCAGGCCCAGCTTCCAATAGGAAGTGAACATGAGCAGCAGCGAGAAGATGAGGATGAAGATGTTGACAAAGAAGGAAACGAGCACCTCATTGATGAATGTCCGGATTTTCACGGCGTCGTTCATCCGCGAGATAATCTCGCCTACGCGCATCGTATCAAAGAAGGATTGCGGCAGGCGCAGCAGGTGCTTGTAATACCCAAGAATAAGGCGCGCATCAATCTGCTGGCCGGTCTTGATCGTCAGAATTGTTCGTGTGCGATTAATGAAGATTTGCGCGAGCAGAATCATCACCATCAGCATGGCCAGCACATTGAGCAGTCCCTGGTTGCCGTCCGGGATTATATTGTCAATGATTTGCCGCATGAAGATGGACGAGGCGAAACCGAGTATTGTAAAGACGACCGCACCGGCCATTACCTGCACCATCATCTTGCGGTGAGGCTTCACGAGGTAAGCGAAGCGCGACATCACGGATACCTTCTCATTGCCCTGCTTGAAGTCCGCATTTGGCGCGAGTAGCAGGAAGATACCGGTGCTCATCGCCTCAAATTCTTCCTTGGGCATCACTTCCATAGTGCCCTTGCCGGGGTCCATGATTTTGACGCCGTTCTTGTCGGCTTTGTAAATGACCACATAGTGCTGCAGCTGGTTGCGGATAACCACGTGCGCAATGGCGGGTACCGGCACATCAAATACAGCATCGGGATCACCTTTTACGGCTTTGGCAGAGAAGCCAAGCTTCTTGGAAGCTTCTACGAGGCCGAGAATGTTCGTGCCCTTCTGGTCTGTGGACGCAAGCTGGCGGATGCGGGCGATGGGCAGATGCAGGCCGTAGTGTGCGGAGATAGAGGCAATGGAGGCCGCACCGCAGTCGGTGAGGTCATGCTGCTTCATGGTCACCTTCGCCTCGTCGGGCGTGGTGTGGTTAAGCTTGTACCAGATGCGCTCGCCGCCTTCGTACCAGCGGGTAAGGGTTGGCTTGCTTTTCTCCCAGGCCGATTCTGCCAGTCTATTGATCTTTTCCTTTATCATTATTGACACTTGCGGTTGCGGTGGACGTTTTAGTATTATTCGGATTCAGCCAGTCGTTTACGTTGTCAAAGAGCAGGTGATAAAGCGAGCGGCGGGTAACGATGAAGCGGGCATTGACGGTCATGCCTTTTTTCAGGGCGCCTTCAGTGCCGTTGCGCATCTTCATCACGGTTCTGTCTATGGAGCAGAGCACGCGGAAATAAGGCATGCCTTTATCCGTAAACACGTCTTCGGATATGGACATCACTTTGCCTTTGAGCGCGCCCCAATAGTTGTAGTCGTAGGCATCCACCTGCAGCTTCACCTGGGCATCTTTGCGAATCATGCCCACGTCTTTGGTAGGCACATAGGCTTCTACAATAAGCCCTGAATCGGGCGAAACTTCACCCACGTTTTCAGAGGGTGTAACGAAGGTTCCGGGCGCAACGCTCTTCAGCTTTTGCACCGTACCGGTAACGGATGCGCGGATGGTGTAGAGGTCTTTTTCTTCCTGGTAGGCCGTTTGCTGGGCGCCCACCTGTTTCAATTGCACTTCCAGCCGGCTAAGGTCGCCCTGCCACTGACTGCGCTGCTGCTCGCGGGCAATACGCAGCTCGTTCTGCGCATTCTTATAGTCGTAGTCGTACTTGTCAAACTCAGCGGCGGAGATGGCGCGGCTGCGGTATAGACCGGAGAAGCGACTGTAGGCGCGGGATGCGAGGTCAAGCTTGAGCTGTGCATCGCTGAGGCGTTGTTTATAAAGGAGATTTTGCTGCTGGTACAGCTGGCTTTGCAGTGCGCTGTCGCTTCCCGAAAGCAGCAGTCTGAGATCATTGAACTGCGCCTGCAGCTCCTGATTTTGCGTAGTGATGGCTACCGCCTTCTCATCCACACTTTGCGAGTGAATCTTGATAAGCGGCTGACCTGCCTGCACGTGCTGGTTTTCGGTGATGTAAACTGAATCAATTACGCCGTTTACCGGGGCGCGGATGTCGGTGCGTTCCTGCACGGAGCGTATCATGCCCATCGTACGCACGGTTACATCCAGGCGGATGATGAAGAGCAGCAGAAAGGCGAATGCGAACAATCCGAGCAACGAAAGATAGACGACGCGGTTGCGCGGATTGTAGTCCGCGAAGTGCTTCTCTACCGAGTTTTCAATGATTTCTTTGGGGAAAATTTGTTTCTCATTCTGCATATCCAAGGTGGGTTATGTTGCAAAAAAAAATGAAGGGATGGCCATTCCGGCCATCCCTTCATAACCGGTAAAATTTATGCCGGTAGGTGCTTTTTCTTAGCGTGAGCCGCCATCGCTGCTGTCCAGAAGCGAACCTGAACCGAAATCCAGATGATTGCTCGAAGTATCGCCATTGTCATCAGTGCTAGACTGATTAACATAACCCTGCGTGATGCCGGTCAGGCTGTTGTTGTCGTTACCCAGGAGGCCGTTGCCAAGAAGGCTGCCACCTGAAGTATTCTTTTGGTCTTGGTCGTTGAGGTCTTGTGTTGACTTCTTGCTGTTTTCTGTGCTCATGACTGTTAGTTTTTAGATTTGGTTTGTTTGGCGCCTACTCTGGTTTTGAAAGGTTTTCGGCTGCCCCTTTTTATTTTTCGGCTGCTGTCTTACTGGACGGCTTACCGAAGAAATTCAATTAACGGTTGCTGCCGCCGCCATCGCTGCTGTCCAGGAGTGAGCCCGAACCGAAGTCAAGGCTATTGCTGGAAGTATCGCCATTGTCGTCAGTGCTGGACTGATTTACATAGCCTTGTGTAATGCCGGTCAGGCTGTTGTTATTGTTGCCGAGGAGGCCGTTGCCAATTGCGCTGCCGCCGTTGGTGTTCTTTGATTCTTGCTCGTTGAGATCTTGCGTTTTCATTTCTTTTGGTCTTTGTTTGTTCTTGTTTTTGCCTACTCTTTTCTACAGGTTTTGGGCTTCCCCTGGTTTTATCTTTCAGCCTTACGGGGCTGTAGCTCAGTCTTACGGGACTGATGAAATTTATGGTTTAATGGCTGCGGCCATCTTGCTGAGATGTCTGCGTGGTATCGCCAAAGCTGATGTCGTGGCTGGAGGTGCGGCCCTGGTCGTCTGTGCTGGAGATGCCTACATAACCGCCGGTACTGATGTACTGTGTATTGCTATCGTTACCAAGCAGGCCATTTCCGATTGCGCTGCCGCCGTTCGTTTCCTGCATTTCTTTTTCGCTGAGGTTTTGTGTTTTCACGTCTATGCTTGTTATTGGGTGAAAATTGTTTGCTGAAATAAAAGACCGGCTTGATGACGCATCTTGCGTGGCCTCATCAAGCTGGTCTTTTATTTTTAGTCGCCAAGGACACCGCCAAGGATGCCGCCATTTGAGCCGTTGCTACTGTTATGGCTGCTGTTTCCTGAATTAGAATTGCCGTTATTTCCGGAACCGTTGTCGTTATTATCGCTTCCTCCAAGCAAGTTATCCAGAAGGCCGAGGCCAAGCAGGCCGCCATTATTACTGTTGCCGCTGGTACTACCGTTGCCGCTGTTACCGCCGGTAATTTCTTTCTGTTCTTCGTTGTTCAGTTCTGTCGTTTTCATGATGCCTATTGTATAAAAAGCTTTGTGCCATCTATCGCCGCACAACCTTTACAGGCGCCCCTTTCGCTTAAGTCGGTGAGGCTCACAGGCTAAATTTTCTTAGCCGGATAAGGAACCCATATAGCTTGTGAAGAATATTCCACAACTGTATCAGTTTGGGGTGGTTTTATTTGCGAAACATCCCACAATGTGCAATTCAGGCGGAAGAGGTTTTTCTGATTAAGGTTGGCAGAAATGCGGCAATTGACAACAAAAAAAGGGCAACACTGCTGTTGCCCTTTTTCATTCTGCAAAGCAGATTATGCGTCTTAGATACCGCTGCCGCTATGGCCGCTACCGCCGTCCTGGCTGGAGAGCAATGAACCGGAACCGAAGTCCAGATGATTGCTGGATGTATTTCCGTTGTCGTCCGTGCTGGACTGGTTGATATAACCTTGCGTAATGCCCGTCAGCACATTGCTGTCGTTACCAAGGAGGCCATTGCCGAGAAGGCTACCGCCATTCGTGTTCTGTGCTTCTTGCTGATTCAATTCCTGCGTTTTCATGATCGTTTGTTTTTGTCTTTCGTTAGATGCTTACTCTTTTCGTTACAGGTTTTCAGCTTCTCCTGAGTCCGGTTTTAATGCAGGCCGGACCATCTGCAATTCGTTTCCTGAAACCGGACTCACATGTCCATATTGTCAAGCAAGGAACCGGTGCCGAAGTCCAGATGATTGCTGGAGGTATCACCGCTGTCGTCCGTGCTGGATTGGTTGCCATAGCCCTGGCTGATTGCCTTCAGGCGGTTATCGTCATTGCCCAAAAGGCCGTTTCCGATTGCGCTGCCACCGTTTGTGTTTTGCGCTTCCTGCTGATTCAGATCTTGCGTTTTCATGTTCTGTCGTTTTAAAGGTTCGTCTATTGGTTTAGTGCCTACTCTGTTCTATGGGTTTTCGGCTGCGCCCTTTCTGACGGTTATGCTAAGAGAAACGAGCCATGAACAACAAGCGGTTTTTAAAAAAACGTTAAACGGGCATTTTCACTGAATTAGCGGCGCGTTAAGGCATACCAAATACACCCATTTAGGATTTTGTTGCCTCAAATGGCAGAGAGGGTTTAGCCCTCTCGGGAACGGTTTTGTGATAATGGAGCTTTAGCAGGAAAGATCAGCAGACAAGTTTTCAGGAAAAACGCTTTTCTGAATTTGTGCGTAACTAATTCCACAAAACGCCACATAACGAGGAGCTTTTATACTATAAGGGGCCATTCCTCCCTGCTTCGCGAACCTTAAACCATAGAACTAAGCAAAGACGATAATGAAAAAAAGCTTTCTACTTCCGACACTATTACTTATGACCGCCTTGAATAGCAGGGCGCAGGAAACGCTTCCTACGGATTGGACGCTGCAGACGGCAATCAGCTATGCACGCAGCCATAATGTGGACGTGCGCCAGCAAGAGGTGGCTACGCGCGGCGCCGGTTACTACCTGCAGCAAAGCCGACTTGCCCAGATTCCGAAGCTTAGCTTCAATACCAATTATGGCCGCTCCTTCGGCACCAACATTGACCCGGCTACCAATACCTATACAAAGAGCACCTACGATTACTTTACGTTCACAGGAACTGCGTCAGTCCTCATATTCGGCTGGTTTCAGCAACACAATACTATTCTTAAAAATAAGGCGGCGCTTCAGGCTTCGCAAGCGGATCTGGCGCAGGCAAAGGACGAAGTAATGTGGGGCGTTGCAACCGGCTTTCTCCGCGTGCTGCTGGACTGGGAGCAGATGAAGGTGAACGAAAAGCAAGTACAGACCACCCAGGCGCAGATAGGCCAGGCGGTAAAGTTTGTAAAGGCAGGCACCCTGCCAGACCTTAGTCTTGCGCAACTTCAGGCACAGCTTGCCGGCGACAGTGCATTGCT
Source organism: Chitinophagaceae bacterium (assembly GCA_965246765.1). Taxonomy (GTDB): domain Bacteria; phylum Bacteroidota; class Bacteroidia; order Chitinophagales; family Chitinophagaceae; genus UBA1952. The sequence continues at coordinate 280,160 of CBDFFJ010000002.1, read as the reverse complement.
TATTAAGAGCTTCTCTGAGCTCAACTCTGCGGTTGTGGACATAAAGGCGCTGCTCGGTTTGCCACAAAATGCCGCATTTAATGTAACACCGCCTGATGGCGATGAGCTGGCAAAGGTGGATATGTCGCTTTCTGACCCGGAAACCATTTACAGCGTTGCGGAAAAACGCCTCGGCGCTGTGCAGAGCGCGGGTTACAAGCTGCAGGCGGCACGCCTCGGACTTGCCGCCGCAAAGGGCGCAAACCTGCCGCAGTTGTCCTTTAATGTACAGGCAGGCACCGCGTACAGTACCTCCGTATATGACCCTTTGGCAACCGGCACGCGCACTGTGGAAATACCTAATGCCTACGTTACCGGCGCAAACGGCACGCGTATGCCGCTCACTCAGGAGGTAACCACCTATGCATATCAGACGCGGCCGTTCAGCAACCAGATCAGCGATCTTTTCCACGACGTTTTTTTCCTGAATCTGACACTCCCGCTCTTCAATGGCTGGAGCGGATCCTACAATGTGCGCGCGGCGCGCGTGGCGCTTGAAGAGCAGCAACTGGCACAGGATGAGGTACGTCTGCATCTCCGCCAGGAGGTGTATAAGGCGCACAATGACGCGCGCAATGCCATCCAGACTTACCTCGCGGCAAAACGCGCTACAGCCGCCACGCAGCGCGCCACCACCTATGCCCAGGCCCGCCTCTTTGTAGGATTGACGAACGTGACGGACTACCTCCAGATTTTCAACACGTACTACATCTCGCAGAGCCGCCTCCTTTCCGCCAAATACGATATGTTCTTTAAAATGAAGCTCGTTGACTTTTATATGGGCCGCGAGCTCGTATTGTAAGCATAGGCAGCGAATAGCTGATAAAGCAAAAGCGCCGCATTATGCGGCACTTTTGCTTTTGGAAGTGATGGCAGTGAAGTTTTAAAATAATCTCCGCCTTTTCTTTTGCACCACCTCCTCCTGCTTCGCTGCTTCCTGCTTTGCGGCAGTGCCTTCGGGATTGGCGGCCTGCTCTTCCATTACCGTCATCTCCTTTGCCTTCTGTAGAAATTCGGAGGCGAAGATGAAATCGTTCAGGCTTTTGTCTTCGCTGAACACTATTTCCTGGTTAGAGCCTTCCCAGCGCTTGCGGCCCTGGTGCATATACACAATATGCTCGCCGCTTTCCATCACCGTATTCATGTCGTGCGTGTTTATCACGGTAGTGATGTTATACTCCTTTGTGATTTCCGTAATCAGCTTATCAATCACCAGCGAGGTCTGCGGGTCAAGGCCGGAATTGGGCTCGTCGCAAAACAAAAACTTTGGATTCAGCACAATAGCCCTTGCCAGTGCAACGCGCTTTTTCATGCCCCCGCTGATCTCTGCCGGAAATTTTTTGTTGGCTTCCTTCAGATTAACGCGTTCCAGCACCTCATTTACCCGCTTTTGCTTGTCGCGCAGGCGCTGCGTGGTAAACATATCCAGCGGGAACATCACGTTTTGCTCCACCGTCTTGGAGTCAAAAAGCGCTGAGCCCTGGAAAAGCATTCCGATCTTATTGCGCAGGCTCCGCAGCTCTTCCTCACTCATTGCGGCGATGTCTTTGCCTTCATAAAGCACCTGGCCGTTGTCCACGGGCATCAGGCCAATCATAATCTTCATCATCACCGTCTTTCCAGAGCCCGAGGTGCCGATAATCAGGTTATTCTTGCCCGGCTCCATCACCACATTCACCCCGTGGAGCACGGTTTTTTCGCCAAACGACTTGCGGACGTCTTTAAGCTCTATCATAATATAAAAGTACGGAAGGCCGTATGGCTCAAGAGATATCAGGATTGTGCCGTGGCTACCTGAACCTGCGCTTAAAGCAACATCGCCGGCTCATTGGCGCCAAAAACCCTCCGATTGTCAGGCGGGCCGCCTATACATTCGCGCCTATGCCGGATACCTCTTACCCAAAAGATAAGATCAATATACTTCTGCTTGAAAACATCAGCCCTGAGGCGGTTAATGCTTTTTATGATGCCGGATACACATCAGTTACAACGCTTAAAGGCGCGCTGTCTGAAGCAGAGCTCATACGGGTGGTGGGCGACGTACATATTCTGGGCATTCGCTCCAAGACGCAGCTTACGTCGGGCGTTTTGACTGCCGCAACGCGCCTGCTTGCTGCCGGCTGCTTTTGCATCGGTACCAATCAGGTGGATAAGGCGGCGGCGACGGGGGAGGGGATTGTCGTGTTTAATGCGCCTTATTCCAACACTCGCTCTGTTGCCGAGCTGGTGATCGGCGCGGCTATAATGCTTATCCGACGCATTCCGGATAAGCACAAAGCGGCCCATGAAGGCATCTGGCTTAAGGAAAGTGCGGCCAGCCACGAGCTTCGCGGCAAGACCCTGGGCATTATCGGCTATGGCAATATCGGGAGCCAGGTGAGTGTGCTTGCAGAGGCTTTGGGCATGCACATCATCTTCTACGACATTGAGAAAAAGCTGCCACTCGGCAATGCCCGGCCGATGCAGGACATGCCATCCCTACTGCGGGAATCTGACATTATTACGGTACACGTCCCCGCAAACCGCAGCACCGCCAGTCTTTTGAATTCAGAGACGCTCCGGCATTGCAAGCGCGGCGCGTTTCTCATTAATTACGCCCGCGGCGAGGTAGCTGATATAGAGGCGCTCGCCGATGCGCTGCGTGCCGGTGCGCTGGGTGGCGCCGCATTAGACGTGTATCCCGAAGAGCCGGAGCAGAACGGAGCACGTTTTATCACGCCTGTTCAGGGACTGAGTAATGTGCTGCTTACCCCGCACATCGGCGGCTCTACTGAGGAGGCGCAGGTAAGCATCGCGCAGGATGTAAGCGCAAAGCTCATATCGTACATAGAGCGGGGCAGCACGCAGGGTTCGCATACCGTGCCGGAGCTTAGTCTGCCGCTGCAGGAGGGTGCGCACCGCATCCTGCATATTCACCACAACAGACCGGGCGTATTATCCGCCATCAATTCGCAGCTTTCGGCCGCCGGAATCAATATTCTTGGCCAATATCTAAAGACAAATGAGCGCATTGGCTATGTTGTGCTGGACGTTGATACGCGTCTCTCGGCAGAGGCCGTCACCTTGCTCAGAACCGCGCCCGAATCCATTAAAGTGCGTGTTGTTTGTTAAAAAAGCCTTCGTCAGCGTAGTGACATAAAACGCATCTTCGCGTCCAAATCATCCGGTGTGAAAGTGCGTCCTATACTTTTACACTTGTAGCTACATTGTTTATACATGTCACGATCCCGGATTGTTCTTTTGATTGTCAGCATTCTTCTGATCATCGGCGGCATTTCAGCCATGATGCTTTGGAATAAGCCGCATCGTACCGCCGAAGCCGAGGAAGGAATAGCCATCAGCGCGGATTCGCTTATTACCGCTTATGCGGGTAATGAAAAAGCGGCCGACGCGAAATATCTTAATCAGACAATTGCAGTGCGGGGAATGGTAGTGAAAGTGGAGAAGAACCAGGACGGCCAGACCACAGTGCTCTATGCTTCAGCCGACCCGTTGTCATCCGTTTTCTGTACCCTGCGCGACAAAGGCGCCAGCATAGACAGCGGCAGGATTGCCACATTGAAAGGATTTTGTTCGGGACATACTACAGACGTTTTGCTTACGGACTGCATCGTTGTACCATAAAACGAGAATAGCACGGCTTTTGCACATCAGTTCAATCCTTCTATGAAAACAACCTTATTGTTTATCGCTACCATGCTGCTGCTCAGCGCTATGAGCGCCTGCTACTGGGATAAGGAAAGTGTACTTTATCCCCATGGCATCTGCGACACAGCAGCTGTAACCTGGCGTGGCACCATTCAACCTATCATCCAGCAGCAATGTGCCTATGTCGGTTGCCACGCCGGCTCCGGTGCCTCAGGAGGCATCAACCTGGCAGGCTATACCGGCGTAAAGGCCGTTGCCGACGACGGATCGCTGGTAGGGTCGGTAGCGCACGAAGGCAACTATTCGGAGATGCCCAGAAACGGCGCGAAGCTTCCGGATTGCCAGATCGGCCAGATCAGAATATGGGTTGCCGCCGGCGCGCCCGAGAACTAAACACATCAACAACCATCAACACAAACAAATCCGCACACCATGAAAAAGACAATTATAGCGCTCGCATTTATAGCGCTCGCATTTAGCCTCGCAGGGGCGCCTTCGTTCGCGCAGACATTCATGACGCGCACAGGCCGTGTCTCCTTTTTTTCCGCGACTCCTGTAGAAAACATACAGGCCGTAAACAACGAAGCCTCCGCCGTTCTGGACGCCAAAACCGGTGCGCTTCAGTTTATTGTACCGGTCAAAAGCTTTAAAATGGAGAAAGCCCTGATGCAGGAGCATTTTAATGAGAATTACATGGAAAGCGATAAGTTCCCGAAGGCTGAATTCAAAGGCCGCATCACCAACATGTCGGTCGTCAATATGGCAAAGGATGGCGACTATAAGGTGCAGGTTGCAGGCAAAATGACCATTCACGGCGTGACGCGCGACATATTCACACCGGGCACTGTCACGGTAAAGGCGGGCATGCCGGCCGCCAACGGATCCTTTAACGTGAAATGTGCTGACTATGGCATCAAGATTCCTTCAGTCGTCTCCTCAAAAATTGCCGAAGACATTCAGGTAACGGTCGCTGCGCCCATGGCCGCGACAGGCCGCTAACGCTTAAATCCAACATAGCGGTCATGCATTCAAGACTAATCCTGATACTGCTCGGCTGCCTGCTGCTGCCGGGCAGCATCGCATCATTCGCGCAGACGACCTCCGGGCCCGGCCTCGACTCTGTCGTGATAACAGATAATAAAGGCAATGCGAAAATGGATTCCGCCATGGCGGGCGCAGACCTTTCCGGACTCCTGAACGAGGGCAAGCCAAAGCGGGAATATGTGTCGGCGACATTCAAAAGCAGCCGGGTTATCAACGGGCAAAGCGTGGAAAATGAGGCAGCAGGCGTACTCAACTTTATCATCCTGCACCGCTTCGGCAGCCTGGATCAGGGCGCGCGCGATCTTTTTGGATTGGACAATGCCAACACGCGCTTCGGCTTTGAGTATGGCGTCACCGACTGGCTTACTGCCGGCATTGGCCGCAGCTCCTATCAAAAGGAATATGACGGCTTCCTGCGCCTGAAATTGCTGCGGCAGACCACTGACAATCACATGCCTGTGAGCCTCAGCTTCGCCGGCACCGTGATGGTAAGGAGTGATGAGATCAAAGCGCCGGATACGGTTACGAAATACTACTTCAGCAACCGCCTGAGCTATTGCAGCCAGATCCTGATTGCCCGGAAATTCAGCGAGCGCCTGTCACTACAGCTTAGTCCCTCGCACGTGCACTACAACCTTGTGCGCGATGACAAGGATGCCAACGACGTTTTCGCCCTCGGCATAGGCGGCCGCGTAAAGCTGACGCGTCGCTTTGCGCTCACTGCGGAATATTTCTACACGGTTCCCGGCGCAAATCTTTCCGGCTACCACAATTCGGCAAGCATTGGTGTGGATATAGAAACCGGCGGCCACGTATTTCAGCTTCATTTCACCAACTCCACAGGTATGAGCGAGCGGACATTCATCGGCCAGACTACAGACAGGCTTGAAGACGGCGGCATTCACCTCGGCTTCAACATCCACCGCGTATTTACCATAGTAAAGCCTAAGGAATTCAGGGGATAAGGGGCTGGCACAATTCTTCATGGCATAGGCAAACACTTACATCATGGAACCAGAAAACCAGCCAAGCAGACAAGAACTTAAAGAAAGCACAGACCCCCAGCAGAGCGAGATGGACCTCAACGTGCTCGGCGGCATATTTCAGGACGCCGTCGGCGATACTAAAGGCCGCCAGGATAGCGATGGCAACGAAGCCGGGGCCAGCCAAACGGGCGGCGTGGACGCTGAGAAAGAAAAAGGGCATTCGTAAAGCTTACGGACATAAAAAAGGAAAGGCTTCGCACCGTGCGAAGCCTTTCCTTTTTATAGACGTCTCAACTCAACTACGCCATTGCCTCATTCAGCACGCCGTTCATGCTGCGCACGGCATCCGCGCTCTTATTGAACAGCTCCTGCTCTTCGGCATTCAGCTTGTAATCAATAATCTTCTCCCAGCCGTCTTTGCCTACTATTACCGGCACACCAAGGCAAATATCCTTTTGGCCATACTCGCCATCCAGGTACACGCAGCATGGCAACACCTTACGCTCATTGCGCACAATTGCTTCTACCAGATTAGCTCCGGCAGCGCCCGGCGCATACCACGCGCTCGTGCCCAATAGCTTCGTAAGTGTGGCGCCGCCCACCATCGTATCTGCGGCAATCTGCTTTAGTTGTTCGGGAGAAAGTGCTTCGGAAACAGGCATGCCATTCAGCGATGCAAGGTGTGTGAGCGGAATCATCGTCGTATCGCCGTGTCCGCCGATTACTGTTGCGTGCAGGTCGTTTTGCGAACAGTTGAGCGATTGTTGCAGGTAGGTTTTGAAGCGCGCGCTGTCCAGCTGGCCGCCCATGCCTATTACACGGTTCTTTGGCAGGCCGGTTGATTTCAACGTCAGGTAAGTCATCGTATCCATCGGATTGGAGATGACGATGATGATGGCTTCGGGGGAATGCTCCAGCAGGTTCTTCGCTACGCCTTCTACAATCTTGGCGTTGGTGCCTATCAGCTCCTCGCGCGTCATGCCCGGCTTGCGGGGAATGCCGGATGTGATGACGCATACGGATGAGCCTGCTGTCTTGCTATAGTCATTCGTAGAGCCGCTTACACGCGTGTCAAAGCCAAGGAGCGAGGAGGTCTGCATGATGTCCAGCGCCTTGCCTTCGGCGAAGCCTTCCTTAATGTCCACCAGCACCAGCTCTTCGGCCAGCTCTTTGCGCGCAATGTTGTCTGCACACGTTGCGCCTACTGCACCGGCGCCTACTACGGTTATTTTCATTTGGATGATTGATTGAATGGGCGCAAAGATAGTTGAGCGGGTTGAAGGGTTGAACAAGTGGTGCGGTTGAATGGGTTGCGCTGCCGAAACATGCTAAGTGAAAAGCCCAATCATAGCTGTCATTGCGGGCCTGACCCGCAATCTGCCGGGATGGTGTTAAGAAGCTTTATAGAAATCCTTTTGCCCTACATCTGGCGGATTGCGGCTCAAGGCCGCAATGACAACAACCATCAAGCAGTTCCTTGATTTGGCTTTCACTTAGCTTAATGCGGACGCGTGGAGACACGCGCCGTGGCGAGGGAAACACGGTGCGCACTGATGACGGCAGCGGGACGTCAGGTGCACGCTCGCCGCATTTAATGAGTAGTGTAATCGGCGCGGGTAGTTCTATTGAGACAGAGACTATATACGGCTGGGATACTGCGACCAAGGCATGGCTGCCAATAGAGAAGGAAACCCGAAACTATAACCCGGCACACCGCGTAACACAATGGATTAATGACCGGTACTTGACCGCTACTACAAGTTGGGTGCCGGACAATAAGGTAATCTATTCTTATGCACTTGGTCTGCTACAGAATACTCTGGTCTCTATCTATCAAACGTCCAGCAATACATGGCGAGATACATCTGCACAGGCTTTCTCTTATACGCCTGCCGGAGATATTGAGTACGTGTACCGAATGGCAATAGCGTCAAACCGTCGCGATACAGCGCACATCTATCAATTCTACTACAATGCCGCTCGGGATGAGATTGCAATGGAGCGTAAAGACTTCTCCAGACTTGGCCCGGTTACGTTTCGGGACAGCGACGTCTATAACTCGCAGCATCAATTGACTGAAGTTTATGAATGGCAAAAGCCTTTTACCGGCGCGGCCGGAATACGCCCTTATTCTAAAGTAACCGTCTCTTACCTGGACTCGCAGGCATCCGTCATAGAGTGCAAAGCGCTGGATACTCTTTTCAGTAACGTCGCCGACCAATATGTAGACCGCTATTATTACGAAACATACCAGCCGGCGGTTGTAGCACCCGGTCCGGATGCAGGCATCAGATTTCGCATTTATCCGCAACCGGCAAATAATGCTGCATACATCAGTTGCCGCCTTGACCAGCCTTCAATCTTGAACATAACCGTATTAGACGTAACCGGCCGAACGGTGCATCATATTGATTTCCCTAAGTCAGACGCTTTTGATCTTGTCCTTCCGTTAGGCGCGTTATCGTCGGGTCAGTATCTGGTTCGGGCGCAGACTGGCACCGGCTCATTTACACAGCGGCTGATCGTCGCGCACTGATATGAGGTCTGGAAGCGCAGGATTTTTGATTCAATCATAGGTTGTTAAGCTGCGCAGACAATGACTTGCAAGGCCTGAGAATTTGATTAGCTGCGCCGTAGCTTCGACAGCGATGAGTACGCAAGCATCGGCTACAAGAAGAAGAGCGAGTATAAGAAGACGACGCCGAAGAAAAAGACCTTTCCCGGCTCGTAAAAGGCAACGCTTTAAACAAAAGCCCGGCACTCATGTGCCGGGCTTTTGCGCGTTGCATTTTGGAGTTTTAATTGGAAGCCGCCTTAAACTTCTTCACGGCTTCGGTCAGCTTCTTCGTCACTTCCTGCGCATCGCCGATCACGCCGTAATCGGCGGCCTTAAAGAAAGGCGCTTCCGGGTCTTTATTAATGACCACAATCGTCTTTGAGCCATTCACGCCGGCAAGGTGCTGGATAGCGCCGGAGATGCCCACTGCTATATAAAGATTCGGGCGAATGGTGCCGCCGGTCTGCCCTACGTGCTCGTGGTGCGGCCGCCAATGGCTGTCGGCCACCGGGCGGGAGCAGGCGAGGGTAGCGCCAAGCGCGCCGGCAAGATCTTCCAGCACGCCCCAATTCTCAGGGCCTTTCAGGCCGCGGCCGCCGCTTACTACCAGCTCGGCTTCGGAGAGCGGCACGGTGCCGGTTACTTTATTGGTGGCTGTTACCTGGATAGAGAAATCCTTGTCATCAAAGGATACGTCCAGCTTCTCAACAGTCGCTGAACCTTCGCCGGCCTTTACAGGAAAAGTGTTTGGCGTGAGGGTAATGACTTTTATGCCGGAGGTGATATTCACATCAGCGAATGCCTTTCCGGCGAAGACGCCTTTGCGCACTACAAAGCCTTTGCTGAGATTAGGCGCGGCCACCGCTCCGGCTACAAGGCCGGCCTTCAGGCGCGCGGCAATGCGCGGAGCAATCATGCGGCCCATCACATCGTGGGTGCAGATAATCACCTTCGCATCTTCTTTCTGCGCAGCAGTAATGATGGCCTTGGCGGCTGCGCGGGCTGAGAATTGGTCCAGGCGGGCATCGGATACGTGCAGCACTTTAGTTGCGCCATATTTGCCGAGGTCTTTCATCTGGTCGTCGGCGATAGTGCCCAGCACGATTGCGGTTGCGGAAGTTCCAAGGCTTTGCGCCACCCCTGCTGCATACTGCACAGCTTCTAATGATTTCTTCTTAAAAGCGCCGTCTGAATGCTCGGCGAAAACGATTACGGACATGTTGATTCGTTGAGAAATTAATTCGTTGAGAAGTTGAGTCGTTCTGCTGGACTCTTTAGATAACCTTCGCTTGAGCATGCAGCGCCTGCACCAGCTCGTCCATCTGGTCTTCAGTGAACATTTTTACGCCCGTCTTTGCCGGCGGTAATTCATAGTTGACGATTTCTGTCAGCGGTGCAGCGCCCGTTGCGGGTACAACTTTCAACGGCTTGGTACGGGCGGCCATAATGCCGCGCATGTTCGGGATGCGGGCCTCGGCCATCCCTTTCTGGCAAGAGATAACGAGCGGGAAGCCGGAGGTGTTTACTTCCTCGCCGCCTTCAATTTCACGCGTTACGGTTGCGGTGCTTCCGCTCACTTCCAGCTTTGTGGCAAAGCCGATGTAGTTCGCGTCCAGCAGCTCGGCCAGCGCGCCGCCTACCGCGCCGTTCTGGTAGTCGATGCTTTCTTTGCCTGTGAGAAAAAGATCGTAGCCACCGTCTTTTGCGAAGGCTGCGATTTCGCCGGCAACATGGTATGGGTCGTTGCTGTCCGTGTCAATGCGGAAGGCTTCATCGCCGCCAAGGGCGAGGGCTTTGCGGATCACCGGCTCGGCATCGGCCTTGCCTACCGTCACGAGGTGTACAGCAGTCGCAGCGCCGCTTTCCTTCAGCTCAAGGGCGCGTACAAGCGCATACCATTCATCGTAAGGATTGATGATCATGGTGACGCCGGCGGTCGCAAACTTCGTGTTGTTGTCCGTGAAGGCAATCTTGGTGGTCGTATCCGGAACCGGTGCTATGCAGACGAGGATTTTCATAGAAAAATTGGTGCGGCGAAATTAAGGCGAAACGCCTTCGCACAGGGTGCAAAGGCGTTTCAGAAGGACTGTCCGTGGAAGATTACTGAGCGGAGGGCGTTGGAACGTAAATCCTATCTTATGAGCGTTACATCGCCTGTCAGCATTCCTTCCCGCTTCAGCACGCGATAGCGCACGGTGTAGAAGTAAGTGCCGAGGTCGCAGCGCATTCCGTGGTAGTTGCCGTTCCAGCCTTCCTTTTCATCTGACGTCAGAAAGATTCGCTCGCCGTAGCGATTGTAAACGCAGAATTCCATCACATCAACATTATGCAGAATGGGCCGGAAGATGTCATTCTTACCGTCATGATTCGGCGTAAATGCCGACGGCATGTAGATATGCGTCTCTATCACATGCGCGCAGTCAGAAGCGGAATCCTGGCAGTTGTACTGGTCCTTCGCAAAAAGTATAAAGCAGTATATACCGGTATCTGTCGCGGTCAGCGATGGATTTTTTTCTGAATTCCAGTATGAATTGTTTAGGTGCCAGTTGTACTCAGTGGCGCCCTTGCTCCTGTTGGTAAGCGTAAGCACCGGTTCATTCTGGTCTGTCTCCTTAGGGTCTAAGATAAAGGCAGCGTTGAGGGTGGAGCGTTTTACGTTGAAAGTCAGCGTGTCGCGGATAGTAGTGCAGGCATTGGCAATGGCGCTAACAAGCTGGTACTTGGTATCTGCAGGCGGATAAAATTTTACCGTCATGCTATCCTCGCTCACTTTGCAATAGGTGGCCGGCGTAATGACGAAGCGATCCATCTTCCGGCTCAATTCATACACGGCAGTGTCTCCTTTGCAGAGCGACTTGTCAGGAAAGGGCTCCAGATGGCCGACCAGCTTCTGATCCCGAACGATTGTAAACTTGATAGAGTCCGTAGAGGTGTTACAAGGTGTGGCCGTGGAAGCATACACGCTATAGCTTGCAGTGGAGTCGGGGAAGAAGCTGATAATGGTATCGCCCGGATTATAGCTTACATAAGTATTGGGCGTGATAGTCACGTTCCAGTGCGCCTTCACGTTCATATGCGCGGTATCGCCTGAGCAGATAGTGAGCGGAGCAGGAGGGCTAAGGTGTACATACTCCGGCTCAAATACGTAAACCTTCTGGAAGGCAGAATCTATTGTGACGCAGGAGGTGGCATTGTAGGTATAAAGCGAAATCCGGTAAATGCCCGCAGCCGCGTAGGTATGCGGCGGGGGCGAGGCCAGTGTGCTCGTGGGGGAGCCGTCGCCAAAGTCCCACAAATAGCTTAGCGCGCCATAAGAGGTGTTATTGATGGGGACGGTGGCGGGAATGCAGAAAGTATCCTTAGGACCAATATTGAATCCCGCCGCCATCCCTACCTGCTGAAAATTAAACTTCCAGGAAGCGATATCGTAGCCGCCGGCCTTCTTTGTCGGCGACCACACGCCGGGCGTTGTGGGCTGAATGGGACTTGGCGTGCAGATGGAGTGATAGACGATACCTGTCGGGTCCATACGGCTTGAGCCGCCGTCAATATGATCGCCGGGCTCGCCAAAGTATGATGCATAGCTCAGCGCCGCCATATTAGGGTCAAGCACGCACATCCAGAAGCCGCCGGGCGTGGTGCGGTATGCGCCGGTCGTAGTAGCCAGACCGGTGCTGGCGCCGTAGCCCACGAAGTAAAGGTGTCCGCACACATCAAGGAGAAATGCAGAAGGCTCCAGGGAAATCGTGCTGCTGGAAATTGTTGTAGAAAGAAGCCTGTTGGCAAGTGTAGGATCCATTTTTGCCATGAATATTTTCCCGCTCGCCACACTGTAAACGCCGGTAGATACCGGAAATGCGCCGGTGCTGTTGGTGCCCATAGCATACACATTACCCGATCCGTCCACTTGCAGTTTTGCGATATTCTCACTGCCACCTGTGCCCGCATAAGTCGCATTAAGCACTGCGGAGCCGGTGCTGTTTAGAATGGCGATGAATCCGTCCGTTCCGCCCTGCAGCGACGACTGCCAGCCGCCGGTTGTGCCGGGAAAATTGGTACTGGTTGTGCCGCCGGCTACCACGATCTTGCCAGAAGGCATGAGCTGCAGGGCTATAGCGGCATCCGTAGCGCTGCCGCCTATCAGCGTGCTGAATATCAGGTTAGAGCAGGTGCCATCCATCTTGGTAACAAAGCCATCCATGTTGCCGCTCAACGCCGTCTGAAAAGCGCCTGCCGTTGTCGGGAAATTGGAAGAATTAGTAGCGAACGCGACATAAATATTGCCGGCGGCATCCGAAAGCACCTCGCCGGTGTTGGCCAAATGTCCCGTGGCGGTTGATGTGCTGCCTTCATTGCTGGTGCCGCCGAGGTAGGTGGCGCCGATAATTCCCGTTCCGGTAGCATTAAAGTGAACGACATATACGTCCGTCTGACCATTAAAGGAGTTGTCAAAGCAGCCGGATGAAACGGGTAGATTGGTGGATTGGGTCGCGCCTGCAACAATCAGCTCGCCGGCATTATTTACCACCATAGTGTTAGGCAAATCTGATAAGCTGCCACCGTAATAAGTAGAGTAAATGAGCGAGGTGCCGTTGCTGCTGTATTTGTTGATGCCGTCGTCTATGCTGCCGCCGAAGGTGGTCTTGTAGGCGCCAGTTGTCACGGGCCAGCCTACCCCAAAGCATTCCCCACCTGCATACAGATTGCCGGAAGCATCGTAAGTAGCGCTCCAGCCATAGGTGCTGGCAGTGCCGCCGCTGTAAGTCGCAAAAACAAGAACCGGATCAATCACGAGTGTCTTGCTACGGTCGTAGCCTTTCGGAAAGCTGAAGCCGACCTTATTGCCCAGCAAGGTATATTGGCAAGGCACCTTCCGCGCTTTCCCATTAATCATTTGATAGGCATATGGCGCTTTCTCGCGCAACTCATTGACGCTGGTCTTAATCAGAATGTCGCCCTCGGGTGTAAGGGTAGGATTAACGCCGTCAAAAGCCAGCTTGATAGACGCAGGATCCGCGTTGGCGGCTAATACGAAATCATACTTTAACGCAGTGCCCTTGCTATATACTTTCAGATCAATGCCGTCATAAACGCCGGCGTAATCTATCTCCTCATAAGCCGCCATGCCGCCTGCCCACTTTGACGGATCATTGCCAAGAAAGTAGTTGTAATAGTTAGGTGCCTTACGTTGCGGAGCAACTTTGGCCGTATTGGCGCCCTCCAGGGTCACCCTGTAAGCATGGCCTTGTACGATCTCATCAGCCACGTCCATTGGAGCAATGTGCTGCTCATGCCTCAAATCGTGAATACGTGCTGCGTCCTGTAGGCTGTAGTAACTGTACGTAAATCCAGTGTTGGTCAGAAACACGGCTCCTCCGGGTAGGTCAGCCTTATAATGTACCTGAGAGGGCCACTGATTGCCGTTGGTTATAAAGTCAAGGTGGCTTGTTTTGCCCGCAGCAGTCAAAGGCATGGCGGCGCAGCATAATAATGCAGCCAAAAGTGTGTGATTGCGCATGAAAAGTTGTAGCGATGTTAAGACCAGTGTCTAAATATAGACAGTCGGATTTGATAATAGGTAGAGGCGGGCGTTGCATTTATTGTAGGATAAATTGGCGCATATCCTCATGTTTACATCCTTTAAATACGTCGGGATACAGCAGGCGCACAAAAAAGCCGGCAACATATTGCCGGCTTTAACTTACAGTCTGCTGCTTATTTAAGCAGGCACCTCTTCGTCATTACCCTGAAGCGCCTCTGCACGGATCACATTCAGTGCGCCGCCCGCCTTAAACCACTCTATCTGCTGCGCATTATAGGTATGATTCAGCTTAACGGCATTGATGCTTCCATCACTGTGATGTAAAAGCATCATCAGCTGCTGCCCGGGAGCAAAATTCAGCAGGCCGGTGATGTCAATAATATCGTCTTCCTGCACTTTGTCGTAATCAGACTTGTCGTCAAAAGTCAGCGCCAGCATACCCTGCTTTTTCAGGTTCGTTTCATGGATACGCGCAAAGCTTTTTACCACAATCGCGCGAACGCCGAGGTGACGCGGCTCCATAGCGGCGTGCTCGCGGGAAGAGCCTTCGCCGTAGTTTTCATCGCCAACAACAACGCTGCCGATCCCGGCGCCCTTGTAAGCGCGCTGCACCTTCGGCACCTCGTCATAAGCACCTGTCATCCCATTCTTCACGAGGTTCGTCTCCATATTGAAGGCGTTAATCGCGCCGATGAGCATATTGTTGGAGATATTGTCTAAGTGACCGCGATACTTCAGCCATGGGCCGGCCATGGAAATGTGATCAGTAGTGCATTTGCCGAAGGCCTTAATCAGCAGCCGCAAGCCCTGGAGCTCAGTGCCCTCCCAGGCTGCGAATGGCTCAAGCAACTGTAGGCGGTCGGAAAGCGGATGCACGACAACTGCCACACCTTTGCCATCAGCGGCAGGGGCCTGATAGCCGGGGTCTTCTACGTCATAGCCTTTCGGAGGAAGCTCAAAGCCGGTCGGCTCGTCCAGCATGATTTCTTCGCCCTTATCGTTCTTTAGCTTATCAGTAAGCGGGTTGAAGGATAGCTTGCCGGCGATGGCGAAGGCGGTTGTGATTTCCGGAGAAGCTACGAAGGCGTGCGTGCCTGCATAAGAGTCATTACGCTTCGCGAAATTCCGGTTGAAGGAAGTAACGATGGTGTTCTTGCGTTTCGGGTCGTCAATGTGACGCGCCCATTGTCCGATGCAGGGGCCGCAGGCATTGGCCAGCACTACGCCGCCCATATCTGCAAAGGTTTCCAGGAAGCCATCGCGCTGCACAGTATAACGCACGGTCTCGGAACCGGGCGTGATAGTAAACTCGCTCTGCGTCTTCAGGCCTTTGTCTATCGCATTCTTCGCCACGCTCGCCGCGCGGGAAATGTCCTCGTAAGAAGAGTTGGTGCAAGAGCCGATAAGGGCTACTTCCACTGTCTCCGGCCAGCCGTGCTCAGCCACTGCCGCAGCCAGCTGGGAAATCGGCGTAGCGAGGTCTGGGGTGAAGGGTCCGTTTACATAAGGCTCCAGCGTATTCAGGTCTATCTCAATAACCTGGTCGTAGAAAATCTCCGGATTCTGATACACTTCTTCATCGCCGCGCAGATGCTCGGTAATACCATCCGCGAGGTCGGCAATGTCTTCACGGTTGGTGGCGCGCAGATAGGCCGCCATTTTTTCGCCGTAGGCGAATAGGGAAGTCGTGGCGCCGATTTCAGCGCCCATGTTGCAGATAGTGCCTTTGCCGGTGCAGCTGAGGCCGTCCGCGCCTTCGCCAAAATATTCAACGATAGCGCCGGTGCCGCCTTTCACGGTTGTAATACCAGCAACCTTCAAAATCACATCTTTCGCAGAAGCCCAGCCGTTCAGCTTGCCCGTCAGCTTCACGCCGATGAGCTTCGGCATCTTTAATTCCCAGGCCAGGCCCGCCATTACGTCAACAGCATCTGCACCGCCTACGCCAATGGCGATCATGCCGAGGCCGCCTGCATTGGGTGTATGGCTGTCAGTACCTATCATCATGCCGCCTGGGAAGGCGTAATTTTCTAAAACAACCTGGTGGATGATGCCTGCGCCGGGCTTCCAGAAGCCGATGCCGTATTTATTGGAAATGGTGGAAAGAAAGGTATAGACCTCGGCATTCACATCCTCAGCTGTGCGCAAATCCTGCACAGCACCGGTTTTGGCCTGAATCAGATGGTCGCAATGCACGGTACTTGGCACCGCGGCGCGGTCGCGGCCGCAGGTATCAAACTGGAGGAGGGCCATCTGAGCCGTTGCATCCTGCATGGCTACGCGGTCGGGTGCGAAGTTGACGTAGTCACGGCCCCGCTCGTAGGCGCGGTCAGCGGTCTGGGCGGTATGGGCGTAAAGAATCTTTTCGGTGAGCGTGAGGGGGCGGCCTACCAGCTTGCGGGCGGCGTCAATTTTTGCTGGAAGCTCCGCATATACACGCTGGATGAGGTCAATATCAAAAGCCATTTACAGAAGCGTTTTTGAGGTACGGCGCGAAGGTAACGGATAGGTGGGAGCGGTGGGGGAATAGCGCCCGTTTTTACGAGATGTTTAGATATACTTTGCTTGCCTACCTTGCATATACCCAATCACCCAACCTATTATGTTATGAGAGGAGGTGGAAGCTGGCTCCCGCTGTTCTGGCTGATGATAGCCTTTCTGATTGTCCTGAAAGCCTCTGACATAGTCCTGCCAATCCTAAGCGACAAATACCGGCAGTGGCGGGCAAGGAAGCGTGGTATCCATGAATGATATGCGCAACATTGTCGTCTTACTTACCGCAGCGCTCGCTGCCTTTTTTTGTAATGCCGCTGCCGCGCAGGCCCCCGATTCCGTCTATCTCATCACGCAGCACGACAAATTTGACGCCGCTGCGCCCATTGATGATTTCAGCGTCAAAAACAATATCAGCTGGAAACGGCTTAAGGAAAACCTCACCGCTCTCGCACACACCAGAGGCGCCAACATCGTCCTCATTAAAACGATGGGCAACGCGACCGCCCGTCATGTGAAGGGCTCGCTTTACCACGCCGATGTGATGCAGATTCAAGCCATCCTTGCTGCGCACGCTGTTGAAGATGGAGGCTGCGCAATCGTCATTTTTCGCGACAATGGACCTTCACTGGCTACTTATAAGTATGACGTGTTCATCAACGGCGAGGCGTTTCCGGATTTTAACGACATGAGCATCATCCGCAAGACTCTACCAGCCTGCGATGCGGTGGCGGAAGTGCAAGTGGCCCGCTTCAGGCAATCCATTCCCCTGAAAGGCCGCTCCCATTACTTCCGCCTCATCAAGAATACGCAGGTAGGCGTGGTGGGCCCTATGGTCTTTTACAATTTCGGCGGCGCTTACTCTTTTCTGGAAATTGATGACGAGGAGCAGGCGCGGGCCATCTGCGCGCCGCTGAAGCAATATATGCCGTAAGCGCTTTTACACCTGAAAAACCCCGCCTTTCCATTCCCGCTCAACAGGCGCATGATTGGCGGCAGTAATGCCTTCGGAAATAAGACGACGCGTATCGGCGGGGTCAATAATCTCATCTACCCAAAGACGCGCGGCTGCATAATATGCCGTCGTCTGGCGGGCGTAGCGCTCGGTGATTTCTTTGAGCAGGGCCGTCTCCTTATCAGGGTCAATGACCTCGCCCTTAGCCTTCAGCGAAGCGACCTGAATCTGAAGCAATGTCTTCGCCGCCTGCTCGCCGCCCATCACGGCAATGCGGGCATTGGGCCAGGCATAGATGAACCGGGGATCATAGGCCTTGCCGCACATAGCATAGTTGCCGGCACCGTAAGAATTGCCGGTGATGATGGTGATTTTGGGCACCACCGAGTTGGCGACGGCATTGACCAGCTTTGCACCATCCTTGATGATGCCGGAGTGCTCCGAGCGCGAGCCGACCATGAATCCGGTGACGTCTTGCAGGAAGACAAGGGGAATTTTTTTCTGGTTGCAATTCTGGATAAAACGGGCCGCCTTGTCGGCGGAATCGTTGTAGATAACGCCGCCAAGCTGCATCTCGCCTTTGCCGCTCTTCAGCAGCTTGCGCTGGTTGGCCACGATGCCCACGGCCCAGCCGTCCACGCGCCCGTAGCCGCAAACGATAGTCTTGCCATAGTCTTCCTTAAACTGGTCAAAAGAGCCGGCATCAACGATGCATTCTATAATGTTGAGCACATCATAAGCCTTGTTGTTCTCGGTAGAAACGAGCCCGTAGATTTCCGGCATTTCCCTGGCGGGTGCTTTGCTTTTGATGCGGTCAAAGCCGGCGACCCGGTCGGGCTTACCGACTTTATCCATGATGCGGCGCACCTGGTCAAGGCATTCCTGCTCGGTGTCAAACTTATAATCGGCAATGCCGGATATCTCCGTGTGGGTCTTCGCGCCGCCAAGGGTCTGGGTGTCCACGTCCTCGCCGATCGCAGCTTTTACAAGAAAAGGCCCGGCAAGGAAAATAGAGCCGTTTCCCTCCACCATAAGCGTCTCATCGCTCATGATGGGCAGGTAAGCGCCGCCGGCCACGCAGGCTCCCATCACGGCAGCAATCTGTGTGATGCCCATGGCGCTCATCACGGCGTTGTTGCGAAAGATGCGCCCGAAGTGCTCCTTATCGGGAAAAATCTCATCCTGCATCGGCAGGTAAACGCCGGCAGAGTCCACGATGTAGATGACCGGCAGACGATTCTCCATGGCAATCTCCTGCAGCCGCAGGTTCTTCTTCCCGGAAATCGGGAACCATGCGCCGGCCTTGACGGTGTTGTCATTTGCAACAATTACGCACTGCCGCCCGCTCACGTATCCGATGCCGCCCACGGTACCACCGGAGGGACAGCCGCCTTCCTTCTCATACATATCCCAGCCGGCAAAGGAGCCGATTTCTGTGAAGACGGAGTCTTTGTCGATGAGGTATTCAATGCGGGCGCGCGGGGAGAGCTTGCCGCGCTCGGCAGCTTTCTGCATCGCCTTCTTGCCACCGCCACCACTCACCTGAGCATGGCGCTGACGCATAGCAGAGATGGCAAGCTTCATAGCGTCTTCCTGCTTATTGAACTCCAGATTCATGGGACGAAGATAGTTGAGGGGGTTGAGGAGTTGAGGGCTTGGGGATTGAATGGGAAAAGCCCCTTCCGGATGAAAGAGGCTTTTTTTGTTTTGCAATTACTTTTTGACTTTACTTCCCGCCGCCGCGGCCATTATTGTGCTGCTTGCTGTTGCCGCCCTGGCTTTCGCCGGGCTTGGCGGTCCTGGTTTCTTTTTCCGCGTCGCGGACGGTCTGGTCAAAATCGGAGGCGGTTTTTTGCTGATTAGCCTCTTCTTTGTCGGTGCGCATGGCATCCTGGTCGGTTACTTTTTTAGTATCGGGCATGGCTTATTGGTTTTTAGTGAACGCTAAGGCGAAAAAGCTGTGCCAACGGACACCGCGGAGCTCCGCATCACAAGCTTTTACAAATTGCAAAGAATCCACCCCACCTTCCGGCCCTATTTTTGGTCTTTCCGCATTACTATGCAACGTAAACTACTTTCCATTCTTCTCAGCGCAGGCATTTTGGCTGTATCAGCCGCTGCCAAATCCCAAACGCTTACGATAAAGCAGGCTACGAGCCGCGGGTCTGTGACTAAAGGCGCTGCTGCCGGCAAAGACAGCCACGGCCATGACCACGCGCATGAACGTAGGGATGTCCGGTTTACTATTGTCTGGAACGATGCAACTCCGCCAGCGGCTATTTATTACCGGATGGACGCCGCGCACTGGCTGAAGTGCAAGGCCACGCGCCCGGAGCGCCGCACCTTTGGCGGCGGGCCCAATGACTTTATGATGGTGGAAAATCACATTTCCATCAGCGAGATCAGGAAGGGCGAGAGCATTAACCTGATGGTAGAAGAGGCGCCAAGCGACGTGCAGCCTGAAGCGGTGAAGAAGATGCCGTCGGGTGCGCTGTTTTATCAGATAAGCGGCTCGGATAAATGGTATGCGCAGAAGGTTACTGTGAATAAACTCGCAGATGTACAAACACAGTAGGGAAATCTTTTAACGCTCTTGTTTTAGTTTATGCGCGTGTATATCTTCACGGCAAAATCTGACAACATGATGCATAAAAAGCTACTTGCTATCGCTTTGTTTTTAGTCGTTACCTCTGCTCAGGCACAAACCAACTATCCTGGCGGTATTGCCAATTGTGTTGCACGCTTTTCGTTTGCTAATACCACCGGAAGCATTGCTTCGGACGTTAGTGGTAATGGAAATAATGGATTGGCGCATAATACCACATCGGTTGCTGGATGGCGAGGTGCCGCAAATGCCGCATTAAAGTTTGACGGCTCTTCCAGCTATATACAAGTCGCTGATGCTGCAACCCTAAGATCGCAGCAATTGACCATGGTTGCTCTTGTCCGCTTTGATGGGTTCTATTCAGGTAATTGTCAAATATCCCAAGTGCTCAGCAAAGGATATCCGGCATACACAAGTGGCGTTTACGGTTTAAGTATCGGGGACAATCAGTTTGATAATAGTTGCAGTGTCTTCACGCCAACACAGCAGACGCGTGCCGATCTTATCGGCCCTAATATGCCGACGCTCCCCCAGACAACTCCCGTTCAGGCAGGCAAATGGTATTTCATGGCGGCAACAATGGACGGCTCAACTAATGTGACATACCAGGTCCTGATGGATTCAACCAATATGTTGACTTCAATGACCCCTTTGTTTACGATTAATAATTTGTCAAAGCAGATTGGCACAAACTCGCAGGACCTGACAATCGGTAAGCATTCTGATCCAAGCTACCCGTATTGGGTAAATGGCGCGCTGGATGAGGTCGCGTTGTTTAGTCGCGCATTGACAACGACTGAAATCTATAACATTTATTACTTCCTCTTTCAGGGATATGCGCTTGGTGTAAATGAACCTGCAACGAAGCAAAGTAGTGTGACAGCATCCGCAAACGCCGGACAGCTGCATCTGCGTGCGGATGATGGAAACAGTATCGGGCATGTGATCCTCTACAACCTGCAGGGACAAATCCTGTCCGACAAAAGCTTTTCAGGCAGCGCCGCTACGGTTGACATTGCAGCTTTCCCTAAAGAGATACTCTATATCAAGGTGGCTCGTGCAAACGGCATGACTGCTTTGAAAGTTTCAAACCTGTAGTTTTGGGCTAATGAGCAAATACCTGAATCTCCTTCAGTCACTCTTTAAGCGCGAATTCATTTTAGACCAGCGAATGCTGGGATTAAACAGGGCACGGCGAATGGACGTACCTGCTTTAACCAACCATATTCGCATCAGCACTCTTGAATTAGTCGCGCATGAGATTTACGACAAGCAAATTCTAGGGTCTGTGGCGGAAATCGGTGTTTACAAAGGCATGTTTGCGAAATTTCTGAATCAGGCTTTTCCGGACAGAACACTTTATCTCTTTGACACTTTTGAGGGCTTTGATGAGAAGGATGTAACGATTGAAACCACCCGGAATTACAGCACCGGCAAGCAGGATTTTTCAGACACCAGCGAGCAAAGTGTTTTAGCCAAAATGGTGAACAGAGACAAGTGCGTTATAAAGAAGGGATGGTTTCCTGAGTCACTTGGCGGCCTTGAGGATACATTCTGCTTCGTGTCGCTTGATGCCGATCTGTATAAGCCGATTTATGATGGGCTGGAATACTTCTATCCCCGCTTGAGCAAAGGCGGCTACATCTTCATACATGACTATAACAACAAGGAGTATGAAGGCGCAAAAGTTGCAGTGCGTGAGTATTGCGGCAAAAACGGCATCCCGTATGTTCCCATGACCGATACATGGGGCTCCGTTGTCATTGCTAAATAGCACTAAAGCTCCACCAGCTCCTTAGCATTCTCTACAGCTGCCCTGCTCGGCTCCTCACCGCCTATCATACGCGCAATGGCGAGCACCCGCTCATCGCCGCCAAGGGTGCGCACCTTCGTAGTGATACGCCCGCCTGCCCCGGCGTCTTTATACACGAAAAAGTGCTGTGTGCCGCGTGCCGCCACCTGTGGCTGGTGTGTAATGCAAATCACCTGGTGATATTCCGCCAGCCTGCGCAGCAGTATGCCTACCTGACGAGCCGCTTCGCCGGATATCCCCGTATCTACTTCGTCAAAAATGAGCGTCGGCAGCTCCATAGCCTGTGCGGTGAGGCTTTTAATAGACAGCATGATCCGACTCATTTCGCCGCCCGAAGCGGCCTTGTGCAGAGGTTGATACTGGCCATTCTTATTGGCATCCAGCACAAAAGCCACCTCATCAATTCCGCCAGGGCCGGGCTGCGCCATCTTGCCGAGGCGTATGTCAAAGCGCGCATTGGGCATGCCCACAAGTCCAAGCAGCGTAGTGACCTCCGTCGCGATGCCGGGCGCCGTTTTCGCCCTTTGAATGGAAAGGTTTTCTGCCGCTAAGCTCAGCTCTTTAAACAGTTTTGCCTGCTCGGCGCTCAGAGTCTCAATGCGGTCGGCAAGGTTAAGCGATTGCTTAAGTTCCTCCGTCAATTGTTCCTGCAGGCGCAGCAACGCAGCCGTGTCGCTTACGCCATGCTTTTTGAAGAGCTTGTAGCCAAGGTCTATTCGTTCCTGCAGCTGCTGCATCAGGCCTGCGTCCAGATTTACGCTGCCTTCCAAATGTTCCAGCTCGCTGCAAAGGTCTTTCAGCTCGGCCCATACGGAGCTGAGCCTTTCAGTGAGCGGGGCAGATGCAGGCAGCCATTCGCCGATGCCCTGCATCTGCTGTACTGTTTTCTTTAGCTCATTGATTACCGGCTGCTCGCCCTCATCCAGCAGGCCTCTCGCCGCGCCGAGCACAGCGCCGATACGCTCCGCATGGCTGAGCGTTTTCAACTGCGTGTCCGCATCTTCCACCTCGTGCTCCCTGAATGCAGCCTGCGCCAGCTCGTCAAGCAAATACTGCTTATAATCGGCTTCTTTCTGCCATGTCGCCTGCTCGGACTGCAGCCTTTGCAGCTCCAGGCTTATCCGCTTATAGTTACGGAACAACTCGCCATATTGCCGCAGCAAAGGGCCGGTTTTAGAAACGGCATCCAGCACATCAAGCTGGAATGAATCGTTCTGGAGCGCCAGATGGTCAAATTGCTGATGCAGGTCCACTAGCAGGGAAGTAAGCTTATTGAGCGTGCCCAGATTGACTGGGGTGTCATTTATAAACGCACGACTTTTCCCGCTGACGGCGATTTCGCGGCGGATAATGCACTGTGGCTCGTCATCCAGCTCTTCGCCGCGGAGCGCCGCACGAAAGGTTTCGTTTCCACCCACCTCAAAGCTGGCTTCCACAACGCATTTTTCCTCTTTATTGATCAATACGGAAGAATCTGCCCGCTCTCCGAGGATAAGCGACAGCGCACCGAGAATGATGCTCTTGCCGGCACCGGTTTCGCCCGTAACCGTATTGAGTCGGGAATCCGGACTAAGCGACAGATTATCAATAATGGCGTAGTTGCGAATGGAAAGCTTCTGCAGCATAGTTTAACGGCGCAAATTTAGCACAGAATGGCCGCCGGGCCGGATTGAATGCCTTCGCCGGAATACGACAGCCTTCCTTCCGCTGTTGAATCGCCGCCCGGACATCGCGCTGAAAGCTAAACAAGTATGGTGCAGGCCTTGCGGAATGTGCACATGTTGACAAGTTTTGGAAAGCGGAGCCGTCCGCCGCGCCTATTTTAGCCGCGAAACTTTTCACCCTAAAAGAAAAAGAAAAAATGAAAGCACTCATCATCATGGGCTCCGCAAGCGATGAGCCGGTTATGGAAGAAAGTAAGAAGTGGCTCGCCTGGTTTGGCATTGAAGGCGAAATGGTAGTAGCGTCCGCCCACCGCAACCCCGATAAGGTGCGTGAGCTGATGATAACAGCGCCCGAAAATGGCTTCGGCGCGGTGATAGCTGCAGCTGGCATGGCGGCGGCGCTGCCGGGCGTATGCGCGGCATACACGAGCCTGCCCGTGCTGGGCGTGCCGTTGGAAGGCGGATTGCCGGGCGGCGTGGATGCGCTTTATAGCATCGTTCAGATGCCCGCGGGGCTGCCAGTCGGGACGCTTGCTGTGGGCAAAGCGGGAGCACGGAATGCCGCAGTGCTTGTAGCGAGAATCTTCGCGCTGAGCGATAAAGCCGTTGCCGGAAAGGTAGAAGCGTTCAAGAACGCCGGCTATAAGGTTGGGTAATGCAGCGCAATAGTTATCAACACTTTGATAACAGAAAATGCGCATTATGGCATAGTATTTAGCGGTAAATTCATAGCACTAAACAAGCAAAACCCATACTTTGACAGAAGCCATCATCAACCTTGAAAGCGTCAACCCGATTGAATTTTTCGGGATTAATAACAGCAAGTTTGACCTGCTGAAGAAACGCTTCCCGCTCCTTAAAATACTTTCGCGTGGTCAGCAGGTGAAGCTGTCCGGCAAGCCGGAAGAAGTAGCCGGCGCCCAGGAGCGCATCGGCCATGTAATAAAATACCTGGAGCGCAACGGCCACCTGAGTGAGCAGTATTTCGCGCAAATCCTTGGCGACGACGACGGCGTGGACGGGCCGACCATTGAAGAGACTGGTGGAAATGACATCCTCGTATTCGGGCCGAACGGCAAGGTTATCCGCGCCAAGACGCCAGAATCAGAAAATGATGGCCGCGGCGGCCGAGAAGAACGATATCATCTTCGCCCTCGGGCCTGCGGGCACTGGTAAGACGTACACAGCGGTGGCCCTTGCGGTGCGCGCGTTGAAGAACAAGGCAGTGCGCAAAATCATCCTTACGCGCCCGGCTGTAGAAGCCGGCGAAAGCCTCGGCTTCCTGCCCGGCGACCTGAAGGAAAAGATTGACCCGTACCTGCGTCCGCTCTACGATGCGCTGGACGATATGCTTCCGAGCGATAAGCTAACGTACTATATGGCCAACCGCATCATTGAGATTGCGCCGCTGGCTTACATGCGCGGCCGTACGCTGGATAACGCCTTTATTATTCTGGATGAAGCGCAGAACGCGACAGAGCTGCAGCTGAAGATGTTCCTGACCCGTATAGGCCCTTCGGCGAAAGCGATTATTACCGGCGACATGACGCAGGTGGACCTGCCGAAGAATCAGCGTAGCGGTCTTGTGAAGGCAACGCGTATCCTGAAGAACATTGACGGCATTGCCCACATCCAGCTTGACGAAAGCGATGTGGTACGTCACCGCCTCGTAAAGGCCATCATCCGTGCTTACGACAAGGACCAGGTGCGCGAAGATGAGCTGAACGAGCAACGCATGGAGCGTACGGCGGGCAGCGATGCGAAACGTGTGTAAAAAATAAACAGAATAGGGACAAAAGAAGGCCATCCGCAAAACGGGTGGCTTTCTTATTCTGCCTACTGTTAAAGTAGCCGCCTTGCGCTGCCGGAAGGCATAGTCTTTATGCCGTATAGTCATTAACCCGCGCTGCGGCGCACAATACTTATGGCTATGAAAAACGGAGATAAAGTATGGATGGGGCCGGTGAGCTTCATTCCATTCGTCGCTATCAGTTCCTGGTGGGCTTACATCATGTACGCTACCAGCCATCTGATAGCCAACGAGCAGTTCCAGCAGCATGAGAAAGTTGTAACGATGATTGCGCGCAATTACGGCGGCTCGTTTACACTTTTTATGATTGCCTTTCTGATTGGCCTTGCCGTGCTGGTGGCTTTCATCATTCACCTGAAAAAGGTGCGCACAATGAATGGCTCTACAAAGCTGGCCTGGCTGGTGTTTATGGCCATTTTCGGTCCGCTGGCTTTCCCGGTTTATTACTTCGTGGAAGTGCGGCATGAGCCGGATGATGTGCCGATGTATGCCGGGCTGGAAGAGGGTATGGGTTGAACAATGCAAAATTAAAAATGCAAAAGCCTGCGGGGATATTGCTCCTTGCAGGCTTTTCAATTTTCTGCCCGTGTAGAAACCAGGCAGACCTCCCTTTGGTCGTTCAGACCGGTTTCTAAGCGAGCATCGTCACCGGATTTTCCAAGTATGCCTTCAATGTTTGCAGGAATCTGGCGCCAACAGCGCCGTCCACCACGCGGTGGTCGCAGCTGAGCGTCAGTTTCAAGAGCTGGCGTATAACCACCTGATTGTTTTCAGCAACCGGCGTGGGCGCAATCTTGCCTACGGCGAGAATGCAGCTGTCCGGCGGATTGATGATGGCGGTAAATTCGTCAATATCCATCATGCCAAGGTTGGAAATGGTAAACGTGTTGCCGGAGAACTCCTGCGGCTGCAGTTTCTTATTGCGCGCCTTGTCAATCAAGACACCGGCTTCTTCCGCAATCTGCGAGAGCGATTTGCCGTCGGCATTCTTAACGACAGGCACAATCAGCCCTTCATCCACCGCCACTGCCGTCCCGATATTGATGTTGTGGTTTTGACGGATGGCGTCGCCTGTCCAGGAAGAGTTTACTTCCGGATGCTTGCGGAGCGCCATAGCGCAGGCCTTGATGATAAGGTCGTTGAAAGAGACCTTGGACGTAGCCACGTCGTTGATTGCTTTCCGCGAAGCGATGGCATTGTCCATCGTCACCGTCATGCGCAGATAAAAATGCGGCGCGCTGTACATGCTTTCTGACAGGCGCTGCGCAATGACGCGGCGCATTTGTGAAAGCGGCGTATCTGTGTAAGCAGTGCCTTCGGGAGCTGAAGGGCCGGCGGCCTGGGAAGCAGCGGACGAAGCGGGCTTAGCTGCAGATGTCTTGAATTCATCCACATCGCGCTTGATGATGCGGCCGTTATCGCCGGAGCCCTTTACTTCTGAGATGTTGATGCCTTTTTCCTTCGCAAGGCGCTTAGCGAGCGGTGACGCTTTAAGGCGGCCGCCATCGGCATTATGACCGGCATCTGCATTTGCCGCTTCCTGCGGCTGTGCAGCCGGCGCAGATTGTGCAGGCGCTTCGGCAGGTTTTTCCGCAGGAGCTGCCGCTGCTTGTCCGCCCTTGCCTTCCGCCGCCAGAAACGCCGTGACGTCCGTTCCGGCTTTGCCGATGATGGCGATGATACCGTTTACCGGCGCTGCGCTTCCTTCAGGCACACCGATATGCAGCAGGGTGCCGTCAGCATAGCCCATTACTTCCATCGTTGCTTTGTCCGTTTCTACGTCCGCAAGCACATCGTCGTTCTTTACCAAATCTCCGACCTTTTTATGCCAGGCCACGATTTTGCCTTCCTTCATCGTATCGGAAAGGAGCGGCATGCGGACGACCGTGGTGTCCTTCGGTAATTCTGCGGATGCAGCGGCAGCCGGCGCAGGTGCCGGCGCGTCGCTTTCTTCCGGCGCTTTCTTCTCTTCTTCCGGCGTTTTAGTTTCAGCGGCGCCGGCGTTATCCGCTGCCGCAGCGCTTCCGCCGCCATCCAGCAGTGGCTTGTAATCTTCGCCTTCCTTGCCAACGATGGCAATAATATCATTCACTTTGGCAGCTTTGCCTTGCTCCACGCCCACATAAAGAAGGGTGCCGTCCACATAGCCCATAACCTCCATAGTGGCCTTGTCGGTCTCTACATCCGCAAGGACATCGTCGCCCTTTACCTTGTCGCCCACCTTCTTATGCCATGCAGCTATTATACCCTCCTTCATCGTGTCGGAGAGCAGCGGCATTCTGATTGCTTCGGCCATTACGTGCTTTGATTTTACGGGGTTAAAAGTAGGGAAGGTTTCGCGCAAAGGCGCAAAGGCCGCGCAAAGGCGCAAAAAGCTTTCCTGCTGCCTTATCTTGCCGGCGATGGTGATAGAAATATGGTCTGTCGGGAAGGCGAATGAGGCCCACATAGGGCCGGCCATTGCGCATTACCTGCAAAAGGTGAAGCCCTGGTGCACAACGGAACTTGTAGTACTGCCACCGCCTAAAAAAGGTGTGCTGCCTACTCCCGAAGCGACGATGGCCGCCGAAGAGGCCCTAATTCTGAAAAAGCTTGGGCCGCAGCATCACCTTATTCTTTTGGATGAACGCGGTAAGCTCCTGACCTCGCCCGAATGGGCGCAAAGCTTTCAGGGTCTGATGAACAGCAGCACAAAGACGCTCGTTCTGCTTATTGGCGGCGCTTATGGCGTGAGCGATGGAGTGCGTATGCGGGCGGCTGCGGTGTGGAGCCTTTCCAAACTTGTGTTTCCGCATCAATTGGTGCGGCTGATTGTTGCAGAGCAGGTGTACCGCGCCTTTTCTATCCTCAACAACTCGCCTTATCATCATGCCTGATTAGGCTACTTTCGTGGGCTGATGTATCCTATAGCCTTCACGGTGACGCTGGTAATTGTCACGGTGCTTCTTTCCATAGCCGCCTTCAACGACAACCGGATGGCGGACAAGCTCATCCTCTGGCCCGCCAAAATGCGGAGTCCCGGGGAGTATTACCGCCTGCTTACCTCCGGTTTCATCCATGCCGACTGGAGCCACCTTGCCTTCAACATGTTCACGATGTTCTTCATCGGGCGCTTTGTGGAGGCGGAGTTTATGGCGCATGGCCTCACGCCCTGGCTGTACGTGCTGATGTACCTGGCCGGCATTGTAGTCGCCTCAATTCCGTCTTTTTTAAAACATCAGCAAAACCTCTATTACCGCTCGCTCGGCGCTTCGGGCGGCGTGGCTGCGGTGCTGTTTTCCTCGGTTTATTTTTCACCGTGGACGCAGATATACGTGTTCTTTATTAAGATGCCGAACATCCTGTTTGCTGTGCTCTATCTCGCTTATTCAGTTTACATGTCGCGGCGCGGACAGGGCACCATTAATCATGATGCACACTTCTGGGGCGCTGTCTTCGGATTTTTCTTTACGATGGCAGTAGAGCCTTCGCATGGGCGGAATTTTATTGAAGAAATTCAGGCGTTCAGGTTTTAATGCCAGGCGTGTCCGCTATGCCGGAATGAACACGACTTTCAAAACCCGCTGTGTCGCCTGCCGAACTTTCGCCCGCTCGTCAATCCGCTTCCCGGCAATCCATAAAATCTTTTTATCGCTTTCCAGAATGCGAATGCGGTCTTTCTCATGCAGCGGCGTCTTAATGTCAATCAGGAAACGCTTCAGCTTTTTCTTTTTGCCGCCCATACCCAAGGGGTAGAAGTAATCGCCTTCCCGGCGTGTACGCAGAATGAGTGGAAAGCTTAGGTCGTCGCCGTGCAGCATCGCTATATTTGAATCTTCTGAAACCCCCGCGGCAGCAGCCCAAGAGAGGTGGAAGACGCCTTCAGCAGTTTGAATGTCTGTCGGAAGGCTTTCTATCAGAATCAGATTTGCGGCTGCCTGCTCAAGTGCAGTAATTACCAAAAAATCGCGGTGCCGGATAACGCGATGCGTCTGCGATAAAATCTGCCTGCCGCTTTCTCCCTTCATCAGTGCCAGAATATCCGGAATCTGCGCGCCGGAAAAACCAAATGACGTGAATAGCTCAAAGGCGATGGTTAAGCGCGCTTCTTCTTTGTCAAGTAGCCGGACAGGCATATACCAATCTTTTCCACGCAGCTCCCGCAGCTTCAGCAGTCGCCTGTCCACTGCTTTCCGGTAGATGATTTCAGTTCCTTTCAGCCGTTCCGCTGTTGCGGCAATCCGGGCCGCGGCGCCGGGCATCAGCTCTTCCAGCTTTGGCAGGATGTGGTGGCGGATAGCATTGCGCAGGTATTTGTCCTCGCTGTTGGAAGTGTCCTCGCGCCAGCTGATGTCTTCGGATTTTGCGTAAGCAAGCAGCTGTTCACGCGTGGCAAACAGCAGCGGCCGGATGATGTCGTCAGTTTTTTCAGGAATACCGTGGAGGCCCGCGATGCCTGTGCCCCTCGTCAGGTTGATCAGCATCGTTTCGGCTACATCATTGATGTGATGAGCAGTGAGAATTGCGGCGTACTGATGTTCATGCTTCAGGCCTGTGAAGTAGCTATAGCGCGCGTGGCGCGCCGCCACCTGCACGTTTGGGCTGATGTGCCCGGCGAATTCTCTAATGAATATTTCTTTGCAGTGAATGGGGACGCCAGCAGCCTCGCACCAGACCTCCACAAATGCGGCGTCTTCATCCGAATCCCTTCCGCGCAAGCCGAAGTTTACGTGCGCCGCTGCGAATGGAATTTCAGCGGCAAGCAACAAGTGCGCCAGCGTCATTGAATCCATACCGCCGCTCAAGGCCAGCAGCACCTTTTGCCCGCCTGTCGGAAACTGTTTTTCTTTCCAATTCTGTGCGAAGCGCTGCGCTAAATCCTTCATTAATACGCAAGGTCTTCGTAAGCCGCCTGCAGCTCATTGTAAGTATGGCCGTCACCGGCAGCTTTTGCCACCGCCATGCCGCGTTCGTACATCGCCATCGCATCGTCCGCGCGATTGTCCCGTTCCAGTAGCTTGCCGAGGTGGTAATAGGTAGCTACATACTGTGGCGAGGCATCCAGATTTTGACGAAAGTGCTTTTCCGCTTCGCCTTCCTCGCTGGCCTTCACATACTCCAGCGCTAAAGCATGGTGCAGAAAAGGGTCTGCCGGCGATTGCGTCAGAAATTGCTGCAGTTGCGTGATGCGCGTAACGGACATTGTACTAAAAATAAAAAAAGCCGCCCCAAAAGTAAGAGGCGGCTTTCGTTTTGGATTTTGCCAGGCGATTATTCAGTAACAGTCAGACGGCTGCTGAGCCGCTCTCCGTCCGTTCCCTGATATATAAGGGTATAGATGCCCGGTGCAAGGGTGCTGATGCTTATCGTGTTGGCGGGGGCGTGCGTCTCCTGTGTAAGAACCTGCCTGCCTATTACATCTATAATGGAAAGCGTGCCTGCTACTGAGTTAAGGCCGTAGAGGTTTGCCTGCACTGTCTTTTTCGCCGGGTTAGGAAACGCCTGCAAGCTCATACTCCGACTGCCGGGAGTATTTGAGACGCCAAGTGACCAGCCTCTGGAACTGAAGCTTTGCGAAAATCCGCAACCGAAATCGTCGTGGTATGTGCCACTATAGGAACTCCCTTTTACAGGAATGCTTGCGCCGGTATATGCATCTCTGACAACGATATTACCGGCGGTAATGCCAAGCTGCGGAGTCTGACCGTAAACCCACCAGTAAAGGCCGTCGCAGCCGCCATCTGTCACGGTAAGCTTGTACATGCCTGTACCTGAGACGGATACTGTGTCGGAATAAACGGTGCTGACGTCTGCGTTGCTACGCGATGCTACTACGGCACCTGAGGCATCGGTAATCTTCCAGCTTGTCTCACTCGGATTCTGGCCTACGCCGCCAACGCCGGCAGAGTTGGTCTTCATATAAACGACGATGGCGTTGGGCCAGGTAGGCGCCACAGTAAATGTGGAACGCAGTGTATCATTCTTCGGGTCATTGTCCGCAATGCCGTTTACGCTTACAATGCGTGCTACAAAGGTGTAGCTTCCGGTAGCCCCTGCCAGCGACAGCTTCTTTAAAGCCGGCAGCTCAGGAAGGTTAACCTGCAGATCGTGCAGAGGGCGCAGCAGGCCTGCCATTGTATAAGTGGACATGGCAGAGTCTTTTACGCCATACTCAATCTGCATAGTCGTGATTGTGTCGCGGCCTGTATTGCGGATAGTGATTGCCGGCTGACCATTAGATGGATTTTCACGATAGTGACCCTCATAATCAGAAGGTGCAATAATGTCTTCCAGCGAGGCGTCAGTCGTTTTGTTGAAAGCCGCATAGTAGAGCGCATTTGCCTGAAGGTTGTAAGAGCCGTAGCTGGTATTTGTATTGGTGTAAGCGTCAAAATCCAAGTCTGTGGTATAGGTGGCAAGGCCTGTAACTCCTGTCAGCTTGTGCGTATAGGGAGTCACCGTAGCGCCCGGGCACCAGTTGGCGCGGTCATAAATCCAGGTGCCGCCTTGCGGATATACTTCGTTGGAGCCGCAGTCAGCACGCCAGATGGCAGTTTTACCGAGCGAATTGCCGTTCACTTTTGCTTCGTAGCTGTGGCTCGCGAACTCGCAACACTGGTTGGCATCGCTGCCGTGGCCGGTGATGAGCACCTTCATCTCCGTGCTTTGCGTGCCGAGGGGTGCCGTGCGTGTTACCGCAGTTACATTGTTGTCAATGGGATTTGCTGCATTACCGTAGGCGAAAGAACCGCCCCAAAGCTTCGTTACACCGAGCACATTCCGCTCCGGCGTGCCTTCTACAAAGGCAAAACGCACATTTGCAGTGAAGCCGTAGGAATAGCCGGAATAGAAAATGCGGAAGGTGTTGTTGCCCTTCAGCAGCGGATAATAATCGGTGACATCAAAAATGTAGCGATGGGTCCAGGTAGAAGGGAAGCGAGGCACTCCGGTATTGGCATAAGGCGTAATGAAGCGGGACAGTTCTACCGTATCGCCTGCCGGAGACATGATAACGTCGTGAACGTCATAGTCCCACTGGTGGCAGTACTGAGAGCCGCTTGGGCATGGGTAAGTACCAAGCGTAAATACCAGATAAATCTTCCGGTAGCTGAGGCTGCCGTTTGGGAAAACAACCGGTGCGTCAAAAGCACCGAAATTGTTGAGCTGAATGTTGTTTTGCGCCTGAACCCAGGTAGTATCGCCCGGATTTGCAACAGAGAGAAGCGGCAGACAAAGGAGAAGAAGTGCGTAGAAGATTTTCCGCATGGTTATCTGATATTCAATTTGAGAATGAAGCCTTAAAGATACTTTCATATTGCCTGAATGCAGTGTATTGCGGCAAACAACGCCCTTATTAAGGCGTACCTTCGCGCCCTTTCCAATAAGAATTACTGTTATGCCGGGATTTACCGTTGCCATAGTGGGCCGCCCCAATGTAGGCAAGTCCACCCTTTTTAACCGCTTGCTGGAGCAGCGCAAAGCCATCGTGGACGATGAAAGCGGCGTTACGCGCGACCGCCAATATGGTGTTGCCGACTGGAACGGGAAGCAGTTCAATGTTATAGACACCGGCGGATTTGTTTCGCGCAGCGACGATGTTTTTGAGATAGAAATCAAGAAGCAGGTGCTGATAGCCCTGGACGAAGCCGACCTGCTGGTGTTTGTCGTTGATACTGTCACAGGCATTACCGGGCAGGACGAAGACATGGCACATGTGCTGCGGCGCGGCAAGAAGCCGGTTATTCTGGTCGTCAACAAGGTGGATAATCCTGAACGGGCATTGCAGGGCACCGAGTTTTACGGTCTGGGCTTTGAAAAGACGCAGTTTATCTCCGCTATTTCCGGCGCAGGTACCGGTGACCTGCTGGATGAGATGACATCATTCATGCCTGAGCCGGAGAAGCCGCATGATGCGGACGATTATGATGAAAATGCTGTTCCCAAGTTCGCCATCATAGGACAACCGAATGCGGGCAAGAGTACGCTGCTCAATGCGCTGATTGGCCAGGAACGCACCATCGTGTCGGACATTGCCGGCACTACGCGCGATACGATTCACACGCACTACAATCTCTTCAACCGGGAGTTTGTACTGATAGACACAGCCGGCATTCGCAAGAAAAAGAACGTCCACGAGGACCTGGAATTTTACTCTGTCATCCGCGCCATCCGCGCGATGGACGAGGCCGATGTATGTATGCTGCTCATAGACGCGCAGCAAGGCGTTACGGCGCAGGACGTGAGCATCTTTGCGCTTGCGGCGAAAAAAGGCAAAGGCATTGTGCTGCTGGTGAACAAGTGGGACACTGTACCGAAGGAGACCAATTCTGCACGCGACTACGAAAAGGCGATTAAGGAAAAGATTGCGCCCTTTACAGACGTGCCGGTCATCTTTATTTCCGCCACAGAGAAGCAGCGGATTTTTCAGGGAATGGAAAAAGCGATAGAGGTGTTTGAAAACCGAAAGCGCCGCATTTCAACATCTCAGCTCAACGACATTATGCTGAAGGAAATCCAGCATTATCCGCCGCCACTGATGCGCGGCAATGCCATCACCATCAAGTACGTCACGCAGGTGCCAACCGCCGTGCCGGCCTTTGCATTCTATTCTAATCATCCCGACAGCATCCGCGAGGGTTACCGGAATTTTCTGGAGAATAAACTGCGCAGCCACTTCCAGTTCAGCGGCGTGCCGGTACGAATATTTTTCAGGAAGAAGTAACTTTAGGAAAAATTGGTACAGTATGTCAGTAAAGGAAATAAAAGAGGTCTTACACAAAGAAATTGATGCCGCTGATGATGTCCTGATGCTTCAGGAGGTTTATGAGTTACTCCGAAGCCGGCCAACAGACCATCCAGACGAGGCTGTTAGCATTGACAATCTTTCTCCCGGACAGCGCGCGGCTGTGTTGCAAGGCTTAGAGGATATTAAGCGTGGCAATGTATTTACACAAGAAGAAGTTGACCGTGAATTGGATGAGTGGTTTGAAGAAGAAGATAAAAAATGGTCAGCAAAGTAACGTGGACACGCCGTGCTAAGCTGGATTTTGTGGCGATTGCCAGTTACTGGAACGAGCACAATAAGAGTTCCAGCTATAGCCGTAAGCTTAGAAATCTGATTCGCGTGTCAATGCGTGAAGTGGCATCGCATCCGCAAACGGGAGCTCTTACTGAGGAATCCGAAATTCGCAGAAGGCTGGTTCGTGACTATTTTGTTTTCTATCGCATTTCAGCGTTGCAAATAGAAATTGTATCTATTTGGGACACCCGTCGCAACCCAGATGAAGCACCTTATTCCTACTAAACCAAGATTTTGAAAGCCCGTACCCTTAAAAAAGACAAAGTCAATATCATCACCCTCGGCTGCTCCAAGAATCTGGTGGACAGCGAGGTGCTGAGCGGACAACTCATCGCTAACAACATTGGCGCGGTGCATGAAAGCACCAAGCGCGACCACAACATTGTGGTCGTGAATACCTGCGGCTTTATTGACAAGGCGAAGGAGGAAAGCGTGAACACCATCTTGGAGCAGGTGGCGCTGAAAGAGCGCGGCAAGCTGGACAAGGTCTATGTGACCGGCTGCCTCAGCGAGCGCTATCGCCAAGACCTTGCGCTGGAAATCCC
The DNA here is from genome assembly GCA_965246765.1 of Chitinophagaceae bacterium. Lineage (GTDB taxonomy): Bacteria > Bacteroidota > Bacteroidia > Chitinophagales > Chitinophagaceae > UBA1952. The sequence goes on along the minus strand of CBDFFJ010000002.1, from coordinate 245,401 downwards.
CGAAGTGGATGCATGGTTCGGCACACTGGAATTGCCGCTGATGCTGCAGCAGTTCAACGTTGACTTCAAGAAAGACCTCATCGGCGAACGCCTGCTCGGAACGCCTTCCCATTACGCCTACCTGAAAATTTCAGAGGGCTGCAACCGCACCTGCGCCTTCTGCGCCATCCCGCTAATGCGCGGGCAGCATGTGAGCAAGACGATTGAAGATGTCGTAACAGAAGCAAAGGCGCTTGTTCGTCGCGGTGTAAAGGAAATCATGCTCATTGCGCAGGAGCTGACCTACTACGGCCTTGACATCTACAAGCGCCGCGCCCTGCCGGATTTGCTAAAATACCTTTCCGACATTGAGGGCCTGCACTGGATTCGCCTGCACTATGCTTATCCATCCAAATTTCCGCTGGAGATTCTGGACGTGATGCGCGAGCGGGAAAACATCTGCAACTACTTAGACATGCCGCTGCAGCATGCCTCCGACGCCATGCTGAAAGCCATGCGCCGCAACATTACCCGCGCAGAAATGGAAAACCTCCTCGGCGAAGTCCGCGACCGCCTGCCAGGCATCTGTCTGCGTACCACGCTTATTGCCGGATTCCCCGGCGAGACGCGCGATGATGTGGATTCCCTGAAAGCTTTTCTGGAAGAACAGCGCTTTGACCGGGTAGGCATATTTACTTATTCGCACGAAGAAAACACGCCTGGTTATGTGCTTGCTGACGATGTACCGGCGACCGAAAAGGCAGCGCGCGCCGAAGAAGTAATGGAAGTGCAGCAGGAGATTTCTTACGAGAAAAATCAGGCGAAAATCGGGCAGACATTCAAAGTGCTCATTGACAAAAAGGAGGCAGGCCGCTACTTAGGCCGTACAGAGTTTGACAGCGTAGAAGTGGACAATGAAGTCGTCATTCAAAGCGAATTGCCTTTACCCATCGGCGGCTTCGTGAATGTCAAAATCACGAAAGCTTACGATTATGACCTGGAAGGCGATGTCATTGAGCTTCATGAATCAAACTTTTCCGCTGCCCGTTAAACCATCCCTCCCGCTGCCCGTCAGATGGCGAAAGAAAACAAATACGCTATGCGCATCTCCACAAAACTGACTTTCGCCCTTACGGCACTCGCTACAGCAGCCGTTTTCACCTTCAGCGCCTGCAACCGCATGAAGAAGGAAGACAGCGAAGACACCGGCTACGCGTCCGACCACGCCACGCTTGAGAAGACTTTCTCTGATGCTCAGAGCATCGCTGACGAGGCAGGCGAGTCCGGCACGCTGTCTACTTATCGCACCACCGGCGGGCCGATAATGCTGAGCCAATGCGCTACTGTAACCAACGACACACTCTCCTTACCCCACGTGCTCACTATTGACTTTGGCGCCAGCAACTGCGAGTGCAAGGATGGCGTCTATCGCCGCGGCAAAATAATCATCAGCTATAGCGGCAGGTACCGGGAAATGGGCCATACGCATACTATCACTTTCAGCAACTATTTCGTAAACGACAATCAGGTCACGGGTACAAAGACGGTGAGCTACACGAGCAATGACGCCGCCGGAAATCCTAAATACGACATCGCCGTTAATGGCCAGGTCGTTCTCGCCAACAGCGCCGGCACTATTTCCTGGACAAGCACCCGCACCCGCACATGGCTGGCCGGTTATGATACTAAGAACTGGAGCGACGACGTCTATGAAATTTCCGGATCCGGCTCCGTGACCCGCGCTAACGGTAAGAAATTCGGCATTCAGATCACCACGCCGCTGCACGTTGCGCTGGCCTGCCGCTGGATTGAAAGCGGGGTAGTGGAGATAACTCCGGAAAGCGCAGTGGTACGCACACTGGACTACGGTAATGGCACCTGTGACGCGCAGGCCAGCTTTACCGTAAACGGCAAAACCTACTCTATAACTCTTAAGTAATAGTTGAGGGGTTGAAGGGATAGATGGAGAGGAAGTCGTGTAACACAAATCAGGGTGTAGAGAATCGCATAAACATCAACCAGCCTGCATCAGCCGCCGGATAAAGAGGGTGTCTCAGAAGTCTGAGACACCCTCTTTCCTTATTGCCAATCGTCCCATGACTATTCTATCAACAAACGCCTGTTGATTGTCTCCCCATCAGCTACAAGCTTCAGAAAGTACACGCCTGTTGTGGCGGCGCCCAGGTTCAGCTCCTGAAAGAGCTCAGTACCAGTGTTCGCAAATCGCTGCTCAATCAAAGTTCTCCCGGTGGCGTCTGCCACAAGAATGACCGCCTCACGGATACTCTGCCGTGCGCTAAACGAGACATTTACGCGGCCGTCTGTAACCGGGTTTGGAAACAAGCCGAATGAAGGGATGTTAGTAAACGCTTTTACATCCATCGTTACCAAGTCAAAGCCCAAGTCAAGCGTGAATAAACTACTACTGTTGTATGCCCTTATAGAGTCTCTGTAGCCGTCTAAAAAGCGTCGTGACGTCATCAGATTACTTGCGTTCCATCGAATGCCGTTGCTTCCCGCTGCAAACGTGTCCTTCGAGATTTCAAACACGAATGGCTGTTCCGGAACAATCGCGAAGCTACCTGCATTGAGCGGGTATTTTATCCATCTGGCCACCGAGTCTCTCGCTTTTATGGTATCCACCGGCAGGTTCACAACGGTTACAAGGCCGGTCTTAAACGTGTCCCAGCCATTGACGTGCGGAAAGCTTGTATCCCCCGCCGCAAGCTGGCCCATCTTTATTTTTACGCCCTTGTAAACAGCTGTTTTAGCGCTTCCGCCAAGTGTTTGGCCAATCCGGAGGTAAACTGCGGCAATTGGCCCTGTCTGGAGGCCCCGGAAGTCTGACGGAGCATAACAACATTGATACTTGATTGCGGAAGACGCATTGTAATCAGGCGTAGAGCAGAAGCAGGGATTTGTCCAGTGTGTAATAGCATTTCTCGGAGCCTGGGCTTGTGCATCAGCATAGCAAAGTAGCACGCAAAGTGCGCAGATAAGTTTCTGTATCATGGTACGCTTAGTTTTGCTTACTAAACTTTAATTGCAGCCTTGCCCCATTGCCGGCAGCCTGTGTCTGTAGCACATAATGTCCAATGGGGAGCCCGCCGATATCCAACCGAGCGTTCGGCAGGCTAGCGCCATTTTGCACGGTTCTGCCGCTCATGTCGGTAATAATGTAGCCCGCGCTGCGGGAGGCTATTTGAGGCAGTATGAGCTCATTGCTTACCGCATACGCAGAGACGGCATTGATGGGCGCGCCTGTGCCTGGCTCATTGAAGTTTCCGTTTGCCTGGCGGAAGGCCATGACGTTCGGCTGGCTATGCTTGTACATGATGAATGTTCCCTCGCACCATGCGCTCAGCATATTGCGGCCGCTGTTGCTGCAGTTGGCCAAGGCCAGGCTTTGGTTCACATCCCAGTGATAATTAACCGGATTGCTGTTTGTGTCGTTAATCAGATAGCATCGAGCCGGGTTAATCAGGTTGCCTGTTGTGGCGCTTACCGCCCGCGCGTATGCGCCTTTATGCTGCCAGGGTATAAAGCCGGTGGTATATTGCTGATTGCCGATATTGCTGGGCGCAGTGGCCCCGATGCCGGCCGCCACGCAGGCGCCTTGGGCGGTGTATGCTATAGGCAGCGCAGGGGGTAAAGTGGCGCAAGCAGACTGGACATGTCTGTGGCAGCAGGCACAATGCTGTTATATCCATACACCTGCGACACATAAGCAGGGATGCCTCCCACATGTATAGTTGCGGCTATCTGCCATTGCGCGAGGCCTGCGGTGGGGATGTATTGGCTCATGGCTTCTATCTTGGGCGCTAATACCGGCCTGGAGTCAAGAAGTGTGCCCGGCGTTATGGGCGTAGGTGTAAGTGCAGGGTTGCTTACATTATATTCCGTTACAAACAAGCGTCCGCCATAAGCGGTTGAGTAGGGGGTGCCTACGCCTTGTCCTAAGGCAATCTTTATTTTTTTGTCTCCAGAGTTCATGTCAGTAAATGCTGCCACGTCGGGCATATAGGCATTGCTACCAATAGTCAACGGCATTCCAATTGGTGAAGGCGCATTTACATCCGCGAACCAACCTCCGAGATTACCTGTCGTGCCTTCAGCCCAGACAACGGCAAATTCGTGCATGCCGGGATGCCCGTTCACCGGGTTAGCAGCGTCAGACCACATATCTATGTGCGGGAAGCCGTTGCAATTACTGGAAAGTAGGATAGACGGCGTGCGCAGTGTAAGGCTGATACCGGGCGTGCCCACATTGTTGATGTCCCAGATATCCAGCCATGCCTCAAATGTGAATGTTAGAAAATTGTAGTTCTCATAGACGGTCAAGGCCTGATAACCCGTTGCTCCACTTACAGGATCAGGTGCATTGGCCAGAACTATATCCGTTGCATAGCGGTAGCCGAAACCGCCTGCCATTCCGCCAGGCACTGAGTTACAGCTAAAATCGGAAACATAAAAATTAGCCGTTGGTGACATAGTACCGCCCCAGGGCCATGGCGTCATATGGCCCCAGGCTACAGCCACCATATCGCCGTTCGGGTCTTCCAGCATATCCGCATTCACCACTACGTCGTCAGAGTTGCCAGCGCTTGTCACGCCCGCCATCAGATGCGGAAAAGCTCCAGGCGGTATAATTTGCGCAGTGACCGTGCTGCCGGCAAAAAGCAAGGCAGCCATCAGAATGAAAGCATGGATTGCCGCAATGCGTAAGACGCTATTGCATGTGTGTGTGTGAAGGTCATTAAATCCTCACGCTGCATACAGGCTACCTGCGGCCGCAGGCTGGTCAGGTCGTGCATATAGCACATGGTTCGGGTGGGTCTGTTTTGCTTCACGCTAGTACATGTTTTTAGAGTTAACCGACAAACATTTGAGGCAGTTATCCGCCTTAAACACCCGAAAGATTGTAAACCTTTTTCAAAAAACAATGCTTTTCAAAAAACGATTTGTTGGCATGATGCTTATAATGTCCACTCACTTCTTCTTCGCCGTCAGATGAATGTCTGAGCTGATCGTCATCGGCATCTTCATGCCCATCGCGCTTACGTCGCCCTTAATGTTTTGCTTCAGCTTGCTGTCCGTTACCAGGCCTGTGGCCACTTCCACGTCCATCGTGCCCTTCTGGTCGCCGTTCAGGTTGATGCTCATATTCTTCATCTCCGGCGTGCCGGCGCCACCGCCTCTAATCTTCGCAGCTACATCCACGTGTGCCGTATTGCCGCTCACGCTGGTCAGCTTAAACTCGTTTTCAATGCTCATGTTCATAAAGCCCATGCTCATTGTGTAGGTCTTCTTCCAGGTTTCGCCCGGCTTCACCGGGTGGTCGGGAAAGATGTTGAGCGACTGCTGCATCATGCTGCGGATGGCCGTGTCGTTGAATGTCTGGGCCATCTGCTGGCGCATAGCCACGCCCTCCGGCGTGCTGGTATCACCCATGCCATTTATAATGTTGCTCAGGCCATCCACCTTCAGGATTTCTCCCTGCCCGCTCACCTCCATGCTGAATGGCTTGCCCACCAAGCCGCCCATAGCCGCCAGCTTGGGGTCGCCCTTAGAAGGGTCTTTGGAATCATAGCTCATATTCATCATGGCGTTCTTCATATTCATCGCAATCCGATCATACGTCACGGTGATCTTGCGGTTGTCGCCGCTGCCGGCAGCCACGTCATACGTGCTTTCCATCAGCATATCCTGCTGCGTCTTCATGGCCTGGCCCATCGCGTTTTGCTCCATCGTCATCTTCATATCCATCGTATACAGATACTGGCTGCCCGGCTGAAGTGCCAGCTTCAGGTTTACGGGCTCACCGCTTTTGCAAGAGGTGTAGAGCAGGATGCCGGCAAGCGCCGCAAGCGGCAAAAAGGATTTTTTCATAGGAATGCTTGTTTTTTAAGAATGATGCGGCGAAAATAGCTTGTAAGCGTTTCGCCTGTCAATAGCAGTTCGCACCAGTATTATCAAAATGGTTTTAGCCGGCGGCACCGCAAACATAAATTGCGGCACCGCAATCCCATTTTGCACTGCCGCAGATTCATTTTGCACTGCCGCAATCCCATTTTGCACTGCCGCAGATTTACTTTGCACTGCCGCAATCTCGTTTTGCACTGCCGCAAAGTCCTATTGACCCGCAGCAAAATCGTAATGCACTGCCGCAAAATCGTATTGCATGGCCGCAAAGTCATTCTGCACTGCCGCAATTTCACTTTGCAGCAATGCGTATCATAATTGCGGGCCACTCTTTTTGTTTCATAAGCCTGTCAATAGCAGTCTTTTATCGTTTGCGTGGGCTTACGGCCAGTCAAAATCCATTGTACATCCCTCCAATGGCCAGTCAATCTTCATGCTGATAATTAAAATATAAGAATGTTCACCCTCTGTGGCCGCGCTATTGCACGCGTCCTAAGTTTGCCACCCATCCGCGTTTCATGCCTTCTCCGGACACCCTCCGTCAATGGTGCGGCGGCACCCCGCTCACGCCGCTCCCCGACACCGACATTACCGAGCTTGCCATAGACAGCCGCCGGCTCAACGAGCCCGCCCGCGCGGCCTTCATAGCGCTGCGCACCGAGCGGCGGGACGGGCACCGCTTTATCCAAGCTGCTTACGATGCGGGCGTGCGGTTATTCATCGTAAGCCAGAGCGTTGACATTTCTGCTTACCCCGGCGCCGCATTCCTGCAGGTGCGCGACACGCTGGCGGCCCTTCAGGCCATAGCCGCGGGCCACCGCAGCGGGTTTTTTATCCCCGTTGTCGGCATCACCGGCTCCAATGGAAAGACGGTGGTGAAGGAATGGCTGTACAGCGCCCTGAGCGAGGACCGCCGGGTGCTGCGCAGCCCCAAAAGCTTCAACTCGCAGATAGGGGTGCCGCTCTCTGTATGGCTGCTGCGGCCGGAGCATGAGCTGGCTATTTTTGAAGCCGGCATCTCGCAGCCCGGCGAGATGGAGGCCCTGGAGGCAGTTATAAGGCCGGGCATCGGGCTTTTTACCAATATCGGCGGGGCGCACAGTGAAGGCTTCGCAGATCAGGGCCAGAAGATCTGGGAAAAGCTGAAGCTTTTCCTGCACACGCCCACGCTCATCTATTGCCGCGACTTTACAGAGCTGCACGAGTGCATCCTGCAGTTTGCGCAGCAAACGCGCGACACCTGTCCGCAGCGGCGGCTCCTCAGCTGGTCGGCCAAAGGCGATGCCGATTTGCTGATAAGCGGGAAAGAAAGCAGGCCCGGCGCTACAAGCATTACCGCCATCTGGGAGGGCCGCAGCATAGGGGTGACCATCCCCTTTACCGATGCGGCGTCCGTAGAGAATGCTATCCAGGTCTGGTGCATCCTGCTGCTGCTCGGGCTGGACGATGAAGCCATCAGCGCCCGCCTTGCCGCCCTCCAGGCCGTAGAGATGCGCCTGCAGACGCACAGGGGCACGGGGGGATGCACCATTATTAATGACGCCTACAATTCCGACCTCACCTCACTGGCCATCTCATTAGACTACCTGGAAAGCCAGCGGCAGCACACCCGGCGCTGCATCATCCTCTCAGATATACTTCAGGTAGGCAAGCCCGAGGGCGCGCTTTATGAAGAAGTGCTGGCCATGATTATGCGCCGGGGCGTGCGCCGCTTTATCGGCATCGGGCAGGCTTTGGGGCGGGCAGAGGCCCTGTTCAGGAGCCGGGCGGAGCTGGAATGCCGCTTCTACGACACGACTGCCGACTTTCTGAAAGACTTTCACCGCCTGAGCTTTGAGGACGAAGCCATCCTGCTGAAAGGCGCCCGCCGCTTTGCCTTTGAGCAGATAGACGCGCTGCTGCAGGAGGAAGTACACCAGACGGTGCTCTCCATCAACCTGTCTGCCCTGGCGCACAACCTGGCCACCTTCCGGAAATACACCGGGCCGGGCGTGCGGGTAATGGCGATGGTAAAAGCCTTCTCCTACGGCAGCGGGTCATACGAGATAGCGTCTGCGCTGCAATACGCCGGTGTGGACTACCTGAGCGTAGCCTATACCGACGAGGGCGTGGCGCTGCGCCGGGCGGGCATCACCCTGCCTGTAATGGTGATGAGCCCCGAGGCCTCCGCCTTTGACCGGATGATAGCCTGGAGCCTGGAGCCGGAGATCTACAACCTCCGCTCCCTGCATGCCTTCATCCGTGCTGCCCACGCGCTGGACAAAAAGGATTATCCTGTCCATATAAAGCTGGACACCGGCATGCACAGGCTGGGTTTCGCGCCCGGCGATACGGCGGCGCTCCTTGCCGGGCTGGCGGGCAACCGGCACATCCGGGTGGCTTCGGTATTCTCACACCTTGCCGCCGCCGAAGACCCGGCCCACGACCTGTTTACCGGGCAGCAGGCCGCCGTTTTCAGCGAGGCCAGCGGGCACATCAGCCAGGCGCTGGGCTATGCGCCGCTGCGGCATCTGTGCAACACGGCAGGCATCATCCGCCACCCGGAGTTGCACTACGACATGGTGCGGCTGGGCCTGGGCCTTTACGGGATAGACAGCAGCGGCATCCTGACCCATAAATTGCAGCAGCTCGGCACCCTTCGCACGGTAATAGCGCAGATCAAATACCTTCCTGCCGGCGAAGGCATTGGCTACGGCCACGGAGATGCCGCGCCCCATGACCGGCGGATAGCCACAATCTCCATCGGCTATGCCGACGGCTACCCGCGGGCGCTGGGCCACGGGCGGGCGCATGTGCTGATCCACAGCAAGGCCGCGCCGCTGGTAGGCGTGGTGTGCATGGACATGTGCATGGTGGACATCAGCGCAATCCCCGAGGCGGAGGAAGGAGATGAGGCGATCGTGTTCGGCCCGGAGCTGCCGCTGACCCTCCTGGCCCGCTGGAGCGGAACGATACCCTATGAAATAATGACGGGCATCTCGCAGCGTGTGAAGCGGGTATATGTGTCGGAGTAGGGGCGTGGCGTATTATCAGCTACCCTGTAAAGCCTCGTTAAGCAGGCGGGCAATACTATTATAAAGAGAATGTTTAACCGTTATTTGCTGCCGTTGCGGGGGGGCGGGCGCCTTTGTCTGGCTATGGTCACCGGCGGCACATAATAAAAGATAGCAGCAGGCGTTTGGACATTCCGGGAGCGGGAGAGTGGGATAATTTGAGCTAAAGTCCAATCTAAGCTGCGTTAAACGAGGTAAATTCGCGATACTTTTTTTTAAGAAGCATTCTTTCTCCATTACTGCATGAAGCAATTATTCTTTGCCTTAAGCCTTATTGTACTCACAGCCGCCGGCGCCTCTGCCCAGCAGCGCGTGTATGTCAATGAATATCTGAATATCGGCGTAGGCGGAAGGGCGCAGGCGATGGGCGGCGCGGTTACCGCCACCGCAGGCGACGTGACGGCGAGCTATTGGAACCCCGCCGGCCTGATGTCTGTGAAGCCCGATTTCCAGATTGGGCTGATGCACGCGGAATATTTCGCGGGCAATTCCAAGTATGATTATGCCGCCGCCGCATTGCCGCTTAAGGGCAAAGGCCGTACGCTCGGCATTTCTGCCCTGCGCTTCGCAACCGATGACATTGCTTATACCATTGACTACGTGCAGCCGGACGGATCGTTTGATGATTCAAAGTTGAAATCCATTTCCGCCGGCGACTATGCCTTCCTGCTTTCCTATGCGCAGGAACTGAAGCTGGGCCGGAATCCTGCCTTCAAAACTGCAATCGGCGCGAATGCCAAGATCATTTACCGCCATATAGGCGGGATGGCCAATGCCTGGGGCGCCGGGTTGGATGTGGGCCTGCAAAGCACCTATGGCCGCTGGCGTTTTGGCCTGATGGCTAAAGACATCACGACAACCACAACCGCATGGAGCTTTCACCTGACTGAGCATGAAAAAGAAGTGTTTGGTCAGACGGGTAACGACATCCCTGTAAAATCCTATGAGGTGATGAAGCCGCGCTTTTCCCTTGGGGCCGGCCGCTACCTCACCGGGCAGCGCAGCAAGCTTCAGCTGTTGGTGGAAGCCGCGGCGGATCTTACCACAGACGGCCGCCGGAATACCGTAATAGGCGGCGGCAGTGATCTAAGCCTTGACCCGCATGCCGGCCTGGAGCTTTCTTACAAAAACATTGTTTACCTCCGCCTCGGCGCGGCCAATTTCCAGCGCGTGCTGGACGATCAGGATACGACCAATCAGGCGAAGTACACCATATGGCAGCCTTCAGCCGGCGTAGGCCTGCATATTGCCGGTCTGCTCATGGTTGATTATGCTTACACTTCCCTGCAGACGCAGAGCAGCCCCTTGTTCTCGCATATAATTTCCCTACGCTTAGACATCAACCGGGGTCGCGGCCATGCTGATAATACCCGCTTGCAAGGTGAAAAGCCGTCTGCGCCGAAGCGTGAGCGTGCCATCCTTCAACCAGTTGAGTCTCCTGTAAAATAAATCACCCGTTACCACCGCACTATGAAGCGAAATCTTCTACGAAGCCTTTTCATTCCGCTGATTTTATTTCTGGTCATCGCCCCGGCGGCGGCGCAATCAGGCCCATACGGCAACGAATGGATTGACTACAGCAAGACCTACTACAAGTTTAAAGTAGGCAAGGACGGCGTTTGCCGCATCTATCGCTCCGCGCTGAATGCCGCTGGCCTCCCTTCGGGCGTGAGCGGAGACAACTTTATGCTCTTCCGCGACGGCAAGGAAGTACCGGTGTGGGTGAGCGCAGCCAGCATGTCGGGCTCAGATTATATAGAGTTTTGGGGCCATAAGGCAGACGGGACGCTGGACAAAGAGCTTTACCTGAACGTAACTGATCAGCCCGACGACCGCATCTCGCTGTTTACGGATACAGCCTGTTACTACCTCACTTACGATGCCAGTGTGAATCACCTGCGTTTTGCGCAGTCGGCCAATGCCATTCCCGGGGGCTCGCTTACGCCGGAGCCTTACAGCTTTGCTACCGTTGGCTTTTATCCGCGCACGCAGTACATGCCGGGGCCATGCTACGAGACAACGGCAGATCTTGTTTCTCCACAGTTTGATAATGGCGAGGGTTATATAGATGCCGACCATGACATTATTCAAAGCAATCTGACGGCCACCACTACGCTCCAGGCGCCCAACCTTGTAAGCGGCGTTTCCGGAAGGATCCGCGGCACTGCGGTCGCGCGCTCGTACGTCAATTCGCATGAGGTGAAGCTGATTGTGAATGGCAATACGATTGCAGACTCGTCATTCGGTATTGCAGAAGCGCAGCATTACGATGCGAGCGTGCCCGCAAGCGCCCTCTCCGGCAGCAACCAGATAAGCATGACCGCAGTGCGGCAGGGCAGCGGCATCTACGACCGCTTCGGCATGTCCTTCGCAGAGCTGGAATACCCGCGCAACTTCAATATGAGCGGACAGGATCAGGCGCTGCTCCGCTTACCCGCCACAGGCGCGGCCCAGTATCTGGAGCTTACGGGCATAAGCGGAGGGCGCCTCTACGACCTTACCAACGGAAAGTGGTACAATGGCAATACCGCCGTTTCCGGCAAGATGCGCTTTTATCTGGACCCGTCTTTCGCAGACCGGCAAATAGTGGTGATGGCGGATGCTGCGACAAGTGTGGCCTCGCTCGCTCCGGTTAAGTCGTTCCAGTTCACGAACCTCACCGCGGCAGCTGCTCAGGGAGACTTCGTCATTATCTCACATCCTGCGCTGATGCAGCTGCAAAATGGCCGTAAGTATGTGGAAGAGTATGCTAATTATCGCAAGTCTGCCACCGGGGGCGGCCACAATGTGATCACAGCGGATGTGACGGAGCTGTATGACCAGTTTGCCTATGGCTACGATATCCATCCGCTTTCTATCCGCCACTTCCTGCAATATGCCTATGAGCAATGGACAACCAAGCCAAAAGACGTGCTGCTGATCGGGCGTGGTATCTTTTATTACGAGTATCCTTTGTACAGAAGCAGTCCGGGCACTTATCAATATCCGGTTGTGCCCGTGTATGGCGTGCCCGGCTCCGATATCGACTACGTAATGTTCAACGGTGTTCATACTCCGCGGATGCGCCTGGGCCGCCTGTCTGTGTGGAATGCCGGCGAGATTGGCGTTTATCTAAACAAAGTGCAGAACTCAGAAGCCCTGATGCCTGCGCCCGCGGTGCCAACCCTGGCGACCGAAGTGTGGAAGAAGCGCGCGATGCACATCATTGGCAGCAGCAGCGAGGCTGTGCTGCGCCTGCTGGAGCCGGTGATGCGCGAAGCGAGCTATATACTGGCCGACACATTTACCGGCAAGAAGGTGACAAGCATTGTAAAATCAACCAATGCCGCCATCACGGCTGTCAACAGCGCGCTTGTTGATTCCCTGCTCCGCAGCGGCGTCTCCATGTTCACGTTTTATGGTCACGGGTCGCCAACCGCGTTTGACTACAACCTGCCAGGCCCTGAAACCTACAGCAACAATTTCCGGATGGGTTCCTTCCTGGGCCTAGGCTGCGACCTGTCGCAGATGTTTCAGCTTTCTACGCAGAAAAGTATCACCGAGCGCTACATCTTGGCGCCGAATGCCGGCTCTACCACCTTCATGGCCTCGTCCAATACGAGCTATACCGATCTGGATAACTATTACCTGAACGGCTACTACAACAGTGTCGCTTTTAAAAATTACGGGGCGCCCATCGGTACCCACTTCAATTTCACCTACGACAGCATCTACCGTTTGTTCCTGAATGGCGCGCCTTTCCCGAACAGCTATTCCACCCAGCTGGAGTGCATGATCTTCTCCGGCGACCCCTCGTTGAAGCTGCCCTCACCTCAGCTTCCGGACTACCACGTGACCGAGGAAGGCCTTGCCACCGTGCCCGGCGCCGTGACCACCGGCCTGGACACATTTAAGCTGCGCATTAATGCCTATAATCTTGGGAAGACCATGCGCGACACGGTGGTGCTGCGGGTAGAACATACAAACCCGGCTAATGTCGCGTCGGTAGTAGCCACGTACACGCTGTATAATCTGCATTACAGTGATACGTCTCTGATTTCCATTCCTATAGATAAGACAGCCGACTTGGGCCTCAACAAGTACAAAGTGACGATTGACGCGCCAAACCGCTACGCTGAAGTGAGCGAGCTGAACAATACGGCAACGCTGGAGCTTTTCATCTCGTCCGACAACCTTGTGCCGGTGTATCCGTATGAATTTGCCATCGTCAATGAGCAGGGGATTACGCTGAAGGCTTCAACACTCAACCCGTTCCGTCCCACTGGCCGCTATCTGCTGGAGATGGATACAACGGAGCTCTTTAACAGCCCGCAGAAGCAATCCACGACCGTAAACAGCATGGGGGGAATTATCAAATGGAAGCCGGCGGTCAGCCTGACGGATAGCACGGTGTATTACTGGCGCACTGCTTTGGACAGCGCAGTCGGCGGTAATATTCAGTGGACGAACAGCTCATTTATCTATCTCGCAAAAAGCGCCGGCGGCGGCTGGAACCAGTCGCACTATTATCAGTACCTGAAAGATTACCCGGCGGGGCTGAATCTGCGGACAGACAGGCTTTTCCATTACGGGGCCAGCCAGATCATCAATAAGCTGCTGGTAAAAAATATAGTGCTTTGTAATACAGTAACGCCTACAACTTCTTCCTGCAATGATGACGCGCAGCACATGCAGAACTGGCTCAACGATTCGCGGATTGATCAGTCCTCGTACGATAATGTGGTCAATGGACTGATCATTACCGTAGTGGATTCCGCCACGGGCCGTATCTGGATCAATACGCCGAACAATACCTACGGCGCCAGCCCTCCCATTGCACTGAATCGCGGCACTTATTCGCGGCAGTACGACGTGACAAAAGCCCAGTCCAGATATGATGCTATCAACTTTCTGGAGAACGTGGTGCCCAACGGTGCGTATGTAGTTATTAAAAACATTTACTGGCACACGCTTTCATCGCCAGACTATTTTGTAGATAAGTGGAAGACAGACACTGCCGTGCTTGGCTCCGGACACTCTCTGTATCACACACTGTTTAATATGGGCTTCACGAAAATTGACTCTTTCTACAAAGAGCGCGTTTTCATCTTTATGCGCCGCAAGGCCGACCCTACATTGCCCCTTTATCAGGAAGTCACGGATTCGCTTACCCAGTTTATTGAGCCGACATTCCTGATTAAAGGCAGCGACATCAGTGGTAAGTACAACAGCACAATCGTTGGCCCGGCAAAAGCCTGGGATGCCTTGAAATGGAAAGTGAGCGCTTTAGACACATTCAGAAACAACGATACCACTTCCCTTAGCGTAGTCGGCATTGACAATAGTGGCAATGAGACTGAGCTGTACCAGAAAGTGACAGGCGACACTACCCTCAGCGGCATCTCTGCCCAGCAATATCCGAAGCTAAAGCTGATCTGGAAGAGCAAGGATTCCGTAACCCTTACCAGCCCGCAGCTTGCATACTGGCGCGTGCTCTACACCCCGGTGCCAGAGGCCGGATTGAATCCTTCTGCCCATCTGGCGTTCGCTGACACCCTTTCCCAAGGCCAGATGCAGACCTTCTCTACCGCCATTGAAAACCTTACGTCGCTGCCAATGGACAGCATGCTCGTTCGCTACAAGATTATCGGCGCAGACGGCGTTACCCGCACCCTTGCAGACCGGCGCTATCGTCCGTTAAAAGATGCCGGCGATACTATTCATGCTTCTATCACCTTTGACCCCGCTCCTTATCCGGGTAAGAACCTCTTCTTCGTGGAAGCGAATCCGGCCAATGACCAGCCGGAGCAATATCACCCCAACAACCTTGGCTATCTGCAGTTTCGCGTTGGGGTAGATACGCATAACCCCTTGATGGATGTGACCTTTGACGGCGTTCATATCCTGAACGGCGACATCGTATCGGCGAAGCCGTTCATCAAAGTGAAGCTTAAAGACGAAAACCGTTTCCTGGCCTTGAACGATACCGGCCTCGTTAGCGTCTCATTACGGTACCCCAGCGATTCAATATTAGGCAGCTCGCACCCGGTGCCTTTTGACGGGGCCGTCTGCCGCTTTATTCCCGCAACCAAAACGGAGCCCGTGAACGAAGCCATGATTGAGTTTCGCCCCGGACTTATAGAGGACGGCACCTATCAACTTATAGTTACCGGTATGGATAAGTCTGGCAACGGAGCGGGGGGAACAGCCGGCTCCACCGCAGCCGCAGAGTACAGGATCTCGTTTGAGGTTGAGAATAAGCCAAGCATTACCAACGTATTGAACTACCCCAATCCGTTTTCAACCTCAACAGCCTTTGTGTTTACATTAACCGGCTCACAGATTCCGTCGCAGTTCAAAATCCAGGTGCTCAGCGTCACCGGAAAGGTGGTTCGCGAGATAACTAGAAATGAGCTTGGGCCTTTGCACATAGGGCGCAATATCACGGAGTACAAGTGGGATGGCCGCGATCAGTTTGGGCAGCTTCTGGGCAATGGTGTGTACCTCTACCGCGTTGTCACATCGCTGAACGGACAAGATATGGACCTGCGGACTGATACCCGCAGCATGAGCCGCAACGGTGGCGGCATAGACAAGTATTTCAAGAACGGTTACGGTAAGATGTACATAATGCGGTAATTAAGTTTTAAGACCTTTCCACGACAAGCCCTTCCTTTGCGAAGGGCTTTGTTTTTCGGCAGAAGGCTTCTTTTCTGCGGCGGGGTTTTGTTTTTCCGAAAAGCGCCTTACCTTTCGCACTAGTTGCTCAACCCACGGTTAATGAAACGACTGTTTTACTCCTTACTTCTTCTTACTTCCTTTCCTATTGCCGCCGGTGCGCAAATGCACCACGAAATAGGCCTTATGGCCGGCGTGGCCAATTACTACGGCGATCTGCAGACGAAGCTGCCCGCCGACTATGGCTATAAGCCAATGGGCGGCATCATCTACAAGTATTTCCTCTCACCGCATGTCGGCGTGCGCTTTGGGGCCTCATTCGCGCAGCTTACCGCCGCGGACAGCCTTTCCGACATTCCGGTCAATAAGTCCCGCCACCTGAGCTTTGCCACCAACCTGTTTGAGGTGCATGGCGGCCTGGAGCTAAACCTGTTGCCGATTGATGTGGATCGCATGAAGGTGACGCCTTACGTCTTTGGCGGGGTAGCCATTTTTTATTCCAACCCGTACACCACGGCTCTGAACGGCGACAAGGTTTTCCTGCGTCCGCTTAGCACAGAAGGCCAGAGCCTTTCCAACTATCCTGATCGTAAGGAGTATAGTCTTGTAAACGTTGCCTTCCCTGTTGGCGGCGGTCTGAAGTTCTTCATCGGTAAGACGCTAATGGTTACCACAGAGGTTGGGTTGCGCTACTGCGCCACCGATTATCTGGACGATGTGAGCCGCTCTTATGTGAATATGGACACGCTTTCCGCCTACCGCGGCGCGCAGGCCACCGCGCTTTCCTACCGCGGCAATGAAGTGGCAGGCTGGGATGGCGCTTATCCTAACTACGGCCATCAGCGCGGCGATTCAAAGAATAATGACTGGTACTACTTTGCGGGTCTGAATGTGAACATCTACTTCGCAGCCCTTGGCAATGTGAAAGAGTATCTGCAAACAAAATGCCCGAGCTGGTTTCCTGGCAGAGCTAAAAATTATTACCGGTAAGGATACAGAACGAGAAATAGAAAAAGCCACCGATCCGGTGGCTTTTTTATTGTCTTTTTTAAGAAAGCGCTCAGCGGGCCTTAGCTACGGCTTTATGCCTCGGACAGCCAACCAAATGGTCATTAATCATACCTGCCGCCTGCATAAATGCGTAGCAGATTGTAGAACCGACAAACTTAAATCCGCGTGCAATAAGATCCTTGCTCATCGCGTCGCTTTCCGCGCTGCGGGGCGGTACCTCGCTTGTGGTTGTATGCTTATTGATGATCGTCTTTCCGCCGGTGAACTGCCAGATGTATTTTTCAAAGGAGCCAAATTCCCGCTGCACGTCCAGGAAGCGCTGTGCATTGGTAACTGCCGCGCGGATTTTTGCGCGATTGCGGATGATGCCTGCATCCAGCATCAGCATCTCTGTCACATCATCACTAAAAAGCGCCACCGCTTCCGGCTCAAAGCCGGCAAACGCGGCCCGGAAGGCTTCCCGCTTGTGCAACACAGTGCGCCAGCTTAAGCCTGCCTGAAATGCGTCCAATATCATGAACTCAAAAATCTTGCGGTCGTCGTGAAGCGGCACGCCCCATTCGGTGTCATGATATGCCTGCATCAGGGCATCGCCGCCGGGCCAGGTGCAGCCGCCAAGGTCTTGCGCTTTCATGCTATGCCGTTTTTAAGTAGTTCAATAGCTGCGCTAAGAGAAAATTTCGCCTGTTCGCCGCTCGTCATATTCTTCAGACTTATCTCAGAAGCCGTCCGCTCTGCCTCACCCGCCAGCAATACATAGGGCGTTGCGCGTTTGTTCGCATACTTCATTTGCTTGTCAAACTTCGCAGCTTCTGGGTAAAGCTCTGAGCTGATTCCTGCATTGCGCAGCTTTTGCAGGATGCCGATCGCATATCGCTCATCTTCCCCGCCAAAATTCACCAGCATCACCTGAGCGCCGGCGGCCAACGCCTCCGGGAACAACTGCAGCTCTTCCAGCACATCGTAAATGCGATCAATACCAAAAGACACACCCACGCCTGACAGGCCTTTTACGCCAAATAGCCCAGTGAGATCATCGTAGCGCCCGCCGCCGCCTATGGAGCCCATCTTCACAGCGCTTGTCGTCACTTCCATGATGACTCCGGTGTAATAGTTCAGTCCCCGGGCAAGGCTGATGTCTATTACAAGATTTGAGGTCAACGACTTATCCGCCAGCTGCGCGTGATAGGCGAGCGTGGTGCGCAATTCGGCAATACCCGCTATGCCGGTCTCTGTGCTGCTGAGCGCTGCTTCTAATTCGTGTAACTGCGTTTCATTGTCACCTTTGATAGCTGTAATGCGCTCAATGGTGCTAACGCCTTCTTCAGAGATATTGCGGCGGCGCAGTTCTTCACTCACACCTTCCCAGCCGATTTTATCCAGCTTATCCAGCGCGATCGTTATCTCCATCATCTGCTCCGGTGCACCGCAGACTTCAGCCAGCGCAGCAAGCAGCTTGCGGCTATTGATTTTAACGGTAACCTCGGGCAGCCTTAGCGCTTCAAAGGCACTCTGGTAAATACACAACAGCTCTGCCTCGTGCAATAGGGAAGTGCTGCCCACCACATCGCAGTCGCACTGCCAGAACTCGCGGTAGCGCCCACGCTGCGGGCGGTCTGCGCGCCATACCGGCTGCATCTGGTAACGCTTAAATGGAAAAGCCAGCTCATGCTGGTGCATTACCACGTAGCGTGCAAAAGGGATCGTAAGGTCATAGCGCAGTGCACGCTCAGTGATAGCCGGCGTATTGTAAGGCTTGTCCAGCAGCCTGCTCCATTCTTCCCCTAAAGCATCCTTTTTCTTGCTTTCGTGCAGGCCGTTATTCAGGATTTTGAAAATAAGGCGGTCGCCCTCTTCTCCATACTTGCCCATCAGGGTCGTTAGCTGTTCCATCGCCGGCGTTTCCAGCGGCTGAAAGCCATACAGCTCAAAAATGCCGCGCAACGTATCAAAAATGTATTGCCGCCGCCGCACTTCTGCCGGTGAGAAATCGCGCGTGCCCTGGGGTATGGAAGGTTTCATGCTTTTTAACTGCACGCAAATGTAAAGGGGATGGCAAAAGAAGGCGGCGACAGCAGCGAGGCTGTACTTTTATCGCATCATGCCGGGCCGCGCCTGCCGTATCCTTTCTATTGCTCCTTATCGCGTATTGCCTGCCACTACCGGCGGCCATTGGGGCATTGTATCCATGCACGATGCGCTGGGCAAGCTCTGCCAGGACCACGTTATCAGCACTAACGACAATGGCCCGGAGAGCGGCTATTCCTTTGAGATGCACCGGATATTTCCGCCGCTTGCGCGCCGCTACATGCCCATGTACGGATTGCGCGCCGCTGCCGGCATCGGTCTGCGCTACGATGCAACGGTTATCTTCTGCGATCATCCGTACATGGCGCCTTTGGCCATTGCGCTGTCGCGAAAGCTGAAGATCCCATGGGTGCTGCGCAGTCACAATATTGAGGCGGAGCGATTCCGGCATCTTCGCAAAAGCTGGTGGCGCATTTTCCACTTCTATGAGCGTTACGCGATGCGTGCCGCCGACGGCATTTTTTTCATCACGCCCGAGGATTGCTCGGCAGCGATTGCGCGTTACCGCCTTAATCCGGCAAAATGCCATTTAGCGCCCTATGGCACGACGCTGAGCGGCATTCCCGAAGGCCATGATGCAGCGAAGCACGATCTCGCAAGGTCGCTCTCCTTAAATGCTTCGCTGCCCTGGCTGTATTTTCTAGGCGTGCATAGCTATGCGCCCAATGCCGAAGCGGTTGCGCACATCATTGACCAGGTACACCCACGTCTTAAGGATGCCGGTCTGCATTACGAGCTCATTGTTGGCGGGAAAGGGCTGCCGGTAGAATTGCAGAACGCCGTCAGCGCTACCGCCGGTGGCATTCGTTACCTCGGCTTTATTGAAAAGCTGGATCCTTTTCTGAAGGCATGCGACATCATGCTGAACCCGCTGACTACCGGCGGCGGCATTAAGACGAAAGCGGTGGAAGCGCTTGCCTACAATAAGATGGTCGTGAGCACTGCGAATGGCGCCGCGGGCATTCTGCCGGAAGTATGCGGCGATAACCTTCTCATTACGCCCGATAGCGATTGGGACGCATTCAGCGCCGCCGCTTCGGTCGCGATGAACCGTAGTCCGCAGATTCCTGCCGCATTCTACCAGCATTATAACTGGGATTCCATCGCGCGCCACGTGCTGAGCATTCTTACCGGCCTTAAGAGGGCCTGATTACAGATAAGAGCTGCTGAAATGGAAGGGCAGCAGGTAGCTGGCATCTTCCACCATCACCACCTCGCCGTCTGGAGAACTCATGTACACTGCTATCGGCGCGGCCTGATGAAGCTGCACTTCCAGAATGCTCTGCCGGCAGATGCCGCAGGGCGCGAGCGGCGGGTGTGGGTCGGAAGAAGCGGTTTTATAAGCAATGGCAATCGCCTTCACCTTAGCGGGTCCATCCATATCATGCACGCCGAGTACGGCGCGCTCGGCACAGATGCCGGCAGGATAGGCGGCGTTCTCATGATTGGCCCCGGTAACGACGGAGCCGTCCGTAAGCAGCAGGGCAGCACCCACCTTAAACTTTGAATATGGGGCATATGCTTTATCGGCAGCGCTTTCGGCGGTGCTGATGAGTGTGCGTGCTTCCTCCGCCATCTGCGATTTGAGGGAATGCTCGTAAGGAAAATTGAACTGTTGCAAAGGACGCGGGATTAAGGGTTAGACATAGCGCTCAAGTGAAGGCCTGCGTAGCAAAGCAGAATACCCGCAGTAATGCTGACGGCGGAATAGACTACAGCAGTAGTGCCGGCGCCGCTTTCCCACAGCTTCACATTATCCAGCGCAAAAGCGGAGAACGTGGTAAAGCCGCCGCAAAGGCCTGTAGCCAGCAGCGCCCATCCGGTATGTGATAGCCAGGGAATACGCGGCGTCAGCCCGGCGAGGATGCCAATGCCAAAGCAGCCGGCAAGATTCACAGTAACCGTAGCCCAGGGAAAGCCCCCGCCCGAGCGAGGCAGCAGCAAGGCAACTGCATAGCGAAGCATGGAGCCGCCTGCGCCGCCCGCGCCCACCAGCAGAAAAGTCCGCAAAGCATTCATTCCCGTAAGGTAAATAATTCCGGGGCCAGCCGTAGCAGCTTAGGGCACCCACTCACAGATAAACAGGTTGGTCGCATGCGTGCCGCCGTTGTTCCTATTGGACGAGAAGATAAACTGCTTTCCGTCTGGCGAGAAAGCGGGAAACGCATCAAAGCCGCCGTCGTGGGAGATCTTCTCCAGGCCGCTCCCGTCAAGGTTTACAAGGTACAGGTTAAAAGGGAAGCCGCGCTCGTATTCGTAATCGGAAGCAAAGATGATGTGCTGGCCGTCCGGCGTCAAGTTGGGCGCCCAGTTGGCTTTTCCCAGGTGCGTAATCTGCTTTACATCGCTGCCATCCGCATTCGCGGTGAAGACCTCCATCTGCGTAGGCATCACCAGACCTTTCGCATAAAGCTCTTTGTAAAGCTTCACCTCCTCGTCGGTCTTAGGCCTTGAGGCGCGCCACACGATCCTCTTGCCGTCGCGCGAAAACCAGGCGCCGCCGTCATAGCCCAGCTCATGCGTGACCTGCCGCACATCCGTGCCGTCAAGATTCATTGTGTAAAGGTCCAGGTCGCCATTGCGGGTGGAAGTGAAGATGATCCGGTCGCCTTTAGGAGAAATTGTGGCCTCGGCATCGTAGCCGGGCTCGTTCGTCAGGCGCTTTACCACATTTCCGCTCATGTTGCTGACCACAATATCGTAGCTGTCGTAAATGGGCCATACATAATGCTTCACGTCTCTGCGGTCGGGCGCCTTAGGGCAGGTATCAGCCGCGAGATGCGTAGTAGCGTAAAGGATATGTTCGCCGTCCGGCATCGGATAGGCACAGGTGGTGCGGCCTTTGCCGGTGCTCACCATCTTGCTTAAAAACTTCCCGCCTTTGGCGGAATGCAGCGTGCCGTAGAAAATCTGGTCGCATGCAATGCCATCCTGCGGAGCGGTGCGCTGATAGGTGAAGTGCTGATTGTCCCAACCGAAGTAAGCCTCTGCATTGTCGCCGCCAAACGTGAGCTGACGAACATTTCTGAAATGCTTTTCGGAAGGATAGGCGAGGGAATCTTTCCGCGCCTGCGCGCAAAGCGTCAATGGCGCCAGCAGGAGCAGTCCTGCGAGGATACGGTACATGATGTAAAGCGTTTTTAGCGACGGCGCAAAAGTCGGCTCCCCGCAGCTATGCTTTCTGTGAAACTTTTCTGACAACATGCTATAGCGTCTCGTCCCCTTTTTCCTCCTGAGGAGCTTCCGGGCGGGATTTCGTCACTCTGTGCCGACCGGTAAACTCGTTCGCTTCTTTGCGCTGCTTGAATGTCTTGTTCACCTTATGACGGGCCAGCTCCGCATCCACAATCGGGCGTTCAGGCTCGGCGTTCTGAAGGCGTTCCTCTGCCATGGCCGCATAGTCGGGAGAGATTTCTATTCCTACATACGACTTGCCCAGCAGCTTAGCAGCCACGAGCGTAGTGCCGCTGCCTGCGTAAGGGTCCAGTATTACACCCGGCCGCTCGCCGAGCAGGGAGATGATAATGCGCGCAGGAAGTGTGAGGGGAAAGGGCGCGGGATGCAGGTTTTTACTTTCAGGGAAGATGCGCCAGATGGAAGTGAGAAGGGCGTCTTTAGAAGCCAACTCGGCGCCGATCAGGTTGCCGTCAACCGGCTTGTAAAGCCAATAGATGCGCTCATCCGTCTGCCAGAAACGCCAGCCGCGAATGTTGGCGGCGATGGAGCGGTCCCAGATGATTTCCTGGCGGATCGTCCAGCCCGTTTTGAGGAGCCACTCCATGGGATGCAGCATGCGGCCGCGCTCCCAGCGGGTCTTGTGGTTATAAAAGAAAGAGCCGCCGGCCTTCGTGACGCGGAATATTTCGTTGAGGATATCAATCTGCCCTTGCTGGTATTCATCCTCCGGCGTTACGTCTTTATAATTGTCGTACTGCACATTCTTTACGAGCCAGCCCTTATGCTTCTCCTGCTTGTTGTAGGGCGGCGAGGTAATACCGAGATCCACGAAATCCGATGGAAGGCTGCGCAGCGCCTGCAGGGCATCGCCGT
This sequence comes from Chitinophagaceae bacterium, assembly GCA_965246765.1. Lineage (GTDB taxonomy): Bacteria > Bacteroidota > Bacteroidia > Chitinophagales > Chitinophagaceae > UBA1952. The sequence continues at coordinate 222,641 of CBDFFJ010000002.1, read as the reverse complement.
TGATGATGGTGTTGAGCATTGGGCGAATGATTATAAGCTTTCACTCAGCTCCAGCCAGCGCAGCTCCTTTTCCTCAATCATAGCTGTGACTTCGGTAATGCGGGCGGTGAGCGCCTGAAGCTGCTCGTAAGGCAGGGCGCCGCTGCTCATTTGCGCGCTGATCGTTCCCTTCTCCGCCTCAAGGAGCGGGATGTCTTTTTCTATAGCCTCAAACTCGCGCTGCTCTTTGTAGGAAAGCTTCTTTGATTTGACAGCAGGGACCTGACCTGCATTGACCACATCTTCGGCATTAAGGGTAGATGCCTGCGGCAAAGCCTTTCCCGATATTGACTGGCGCGCAAGGCTCTCCTGCTCCTTGAGCCAGATCCGGTAAAGGGAATAGTTGCCCGGGAAGTCGCGCACCTGGCCATCGCCTTCAAAGACTAACAGGTGGTCCACAAGACGATCCATGAAGTAGCGGTCGTGGCTCACAATGACGAGGCAGCCGGGGTAGTCGGAAAGGAAGGACTCAAGAACTGCCAGCGTTGCCAGGTCCAGGTCGTTCGTGGGCTCGTCAAGAATGAGGAAGTTGGGATTCCGGAAGAGAATGGCGAGCAGCTGAAGGCGTTTCTTCTCGCCGCCGCTCAATGCGGAGAGATATGTGTATTGCTGCTCGGGGCTAAAAAGGAACGTCTCCAGGAACTGCGCGGCGCTGAGGCTTTTGCCATTCGCAAGGGGGAAATTTTCGGCAATGTTCTTTACATACTCAATGACCCGCACGTCGTCTTTAATCTCCAGGCCACTCTGCGAGAAGTTGCCGAAGACCACCGTATCGCCAATATTGATCTTGCCGCTGTCCTGAGCCTCCTGCCCAAGCAGCATGTGGAGGAAGGTGGACTTACCCGCGCCGTTCTTTCCGATGATGCCGACACGCTCGCCTTTCTTAAAAGTGTAGTCAAAGCCTTTAAGAATGACCTTGTCACCGTAGCTCTTATAGACCTTCTTCAGCTCCGCCACCTTTCCGCCCAGGCGGTTCATCTTCATCTGCAGCTCCACCTTATTGTTCTCCATCTTTTGCTTCGCGCGGCTTTCTACCTCGTAGAAATTCTGCTCACGGCTTCGGCTCTTGGTGGTGCGTGCCTTGGGTTGCTTGCGCATCCATTCCAGCTCCTTGCGATATTCATTTCGTGCCTTGTCAATAGATGCCGACTGGCTTTCTATGCGCGCGGCTTTCTGCTCCAGGTAAGTCTCGTAATCGCCGTGATAAGTGAACAGCGAAGAGCCGTCCAGCTCCCAGATGTCCTCGCAAACGGCGTCTAAGAAGTAGCGGTCGTGGGTCACGAGCAGCAGCGTCACCTTTTCCTGGTTCAGGTAATGCTCCAGCCATTCCACCATCGCCACATCAAGGTGGTTGGTAGGCTCATCCATAATCAGCAGCACGTGCTTGTGCTCAAAGCCGATGTCAATAAGCGTCTGCGCCAGCGCCACCCGCTTGCGCTGTCCGCCGGAAAGCGTCTTCACAGCCTGGTCAAGATGGTGGATATTGAGCTTGCCGAGGATTTGCTTCACCTTGGCGTCAAAATCCCAAGCGCCCAGCTCGTCCATACGGACGATGGCTTTGCCCAGCGCGGCCTCATCTTCGGAATCGGTAGCGCTTTCATACTCCTTAATGGCGGTAATGACCGGGTGCTCGTAATGGAAAATGTTTTCCAGCACGCTCAGGTCTTCCTGAAACTGCGGGTCTTGCTCAAAAAGCGCAACGGTCACCTCCTTATTGATCCATGCCGTGCCGCTGTCGGGCGTTTCCCGGCCGGAAAGAATGTTTAGCAGCGTGCTCTTGCCCGAGCCGTTCTTGGCCACCAGGGCAATCTTATCGCCTTGGGAGATATGGAAAGTAATGTTGTGGAAAAGCGGCTTAATGCCGTATGACTTGGAAATCTTCTCTACGGAAACGTAATGCATGGCTTAGGCGGTAAAGGTAACGCCGGCCGCAGCGTGAGGGCGCGCAGGACATGAGTGCAGGATTTACAAATCCTGCGCGGCGGGGGATTGCTCTCTCGTTGAAGTCTTGCGAAGCAGACTTCAATGATAAATGGAAGCAAGACTGTGTCTTGCAGTGGCCGTGCAAGTCGGAGACTTGCTTGTATTGTGGATTTCAGTCTGCTTCGCAAGACTGAAACCAGTGAAAGAGCAATGATTATTGTGTTTTAAGATGGCGATTATGATTTTCAGCATCATAAAACAAGCCGTTTTCTAACAGCCAGGTTTCTTGTATAAAGCCTGAATTGCCATTTATTGATACGACAATTTTGCCGTCTTCCGCAGTCCATGTGCCAGCTTTTTCAGAGTTTATTACTGCTCCGCCTGAGCCATTATTCTTAATCCACATCCATTTTGCCGTGCCATCTCGCTTAAGTGCATACCCTTCTGCATCCTCTTCTGATGAAACGCCGGTAACTTCAATCATGTAGCCGCCAGCATACTTATTGATGAATTGGCTGGCATTTGCTTCTGAAGCCGCAGTTATTGATGTTGAAGTGGATTGCTTCTCGCCCTGTTCGCATGAAAGTAATAAGAGAGAAAAAAGAGTAATTGTACAGAGCAATTTCATGTATGCAATTTAGTGGTAGCAAGATCACTGCTTCGTCAGAGCGAATAGAAAAAGCCTAACAAACTGACGAACCCCTCAATGTGCGACGCAACGGAAGACCGGGAGCGAACCGAACCCTGACCCAATAAAAAGTCCACAAATTGGTTGGGCCGCCAGGAGCGGCCAAGCCGCATTGTCCACAAAAATCACCACTCCTTTTTTGCGATGCCGCCGCATTTTGTACTTTGGGCCTTTCCAACTAACATCGCTCAATGATAATAGGCGTACTCAAAGAAGCCGCTCCGGAGACCCGCGTATCGCTCACGCCCGAGGTGACGGCGGCGCTCGTCAAGATGAATGTAACCGTGTGGATAGCCCAAGGGGCAGGGGAGACGGCCTTTTACCGCGATGCAGATTATAAGGGCGCAGGTGCGAAGGTTATGGACGCTTCGGCAATGGGTGATGCGGATATCCTGCTCACCATCCATCCGCAGAATGTGCCGCAGAGCCTGAAAGCAAACGCCATTATCATGGGCGTTTATCAGCCGCTGTTCAACACAGCGCAAATGCAGGCCTGGGCGGGTAAGGGTTGGACGGTTTTCTCTATGGACACCATTCCGCGGACAACGCGGGCGCAGAGTATGGATGTGCTGTCCAGCCAGGCGAATATCGCGGGCTATAAGGCGGTGCTGCTGGCGGCCACGACGTACAGTCGCTACTTCCCGATGTTTATGACGGCGGCAGGCTCTATTCCGCCGGCGAAGGTGCTGATATTGGGCGCGGGTGTGGCCGGCCTTCAGGCGATCGCTACGGCGAAGCGTTTGGGCGCTGTGGTGGAGGTGAGTGATACCCGCCCTGCGGTGAAGGAAGAGGTGATGAGCCTCGGGGCAAAGTTTATAGAGGTAGAAGGCGCGGCAGATGCGAGCAAGGCGGGCGGCTATGCGGTGGAGCAGAGCGAGGACTTTCAGGCGCGGCAGAAGGCGCGGCTGGCGGAGAGTGTGAAAAAGAGCGACATCATCATCACGACGGCGCAGATTCCCGGCCGGAAGGCGCCGGTGCTGATTACGCGGGAGATGGTGGACAGCATGCGGCCGGGCTCGGTGATTATTGACCTTGCGGCATCAACGGGCGGCAATGTAGAGGGCACGAAAGACAGCGAAACCGTGCAGCACAACGGCGTGACCATCATCGGCAACAGCGCGCTGGCGGCAACGGCCCCGGCGGACGCGAGCAAGGTGTATGCGAAGAATGTGCTGAATTTCCTGAAGCTGATTATAGATAAGGACGGCGGCGTGAACCTGAATTTTGAGGATGATATTGTGAAGGGGACCGCCATCACGCACGGCGGGCAAATCGTCAATGAGCGCTTGTCTGCGCAGCTTAATTCCTAATCTTCAACTTTTCAAACCATGCAAGAACTTACCGTCTTTTTTCTGAAGCATTACGAGCTTATTACCATCGTTATCCTTTCCATTTTTTTAGGAATTGAGGTTATTTCCCGCGTGCCGAGTGTGCTGCACACACCGCTGATGAGCGGCGCCAATGCAATTCACGGTGTCGTAATCATCGGGGCCATCATAGTGATGGGCCACGCGCAGCCCGGCGACTGGCTGGCGCATATCCTTGGCTTTCTGGCAGTCATTCTTGGAACGCTGAATGTGGTCGGCGGCTTTGTGGTTACCGACAGAATGCTGGAAATGTTTAGCAAGAAGCGCAAGAAATAATTCTCAACCTCACCATACTATCTATACTATCCGTCAATGGACATTCTTTATTCTGATTTCTGGGGTTGGCAGGCGTTGCTGATGCTATGCTACCTGATCGGCTCGGTTACATTTATCCTGGGCCTGAAGATGCTCAGCCACCCGGACACGGCGCGCAAAGGCAATCTGGTGGCCGCCGCAGGCATGACCATTGCCATCATCGGAACTATATTTCTGCACCGTGATTCCATCACGCACGAGGATATTCCGAGCCTGAACTACCCCTGGATTTTCGGCGGGCTGCTAATTGGGGGCGTGTTGGGAACGCTCTCCGCGAAGCGCGTACAGATGACGGCCATGCCGGAGATGGTTAGCCTGTTTAACGGAACCGGGGGCGCCTGCGCAATGCTCATCTCCATAGTTGAATTCAACAAGCTGATGCATCCCGAATTTGCGGACCTGCCGGCAGCGGCTATAAAGCATACCGAAGGATTTGTTGATAGCATTCAGCCGTTGGCAATACCGGCAGGTGAGCTGCTCATTATTGTGCTTGGGATGATTATCGGAACTGTCTCTTTTGCCGGCTCTATGATTGCCTGGGGTAAGCTGGCCGGTAAGATTAAAGACCGCAGCATTCCCGGCGCGCAGATGGTCAACTTCGCGCTGTTCGCAGGTATTATTATACTTTCTGTATTGCTTATTGGTGGGTTTGTGGTGTCGCCCTTTGTCTTCTATGGCATCCTTGCGCTGGCTGCCATTTACGGCGTATTGTTCGTAATGCCGATTGGCGGCGCGGATATGCCGGTAGTTATTTCGCTGCTCAATTCCTTCACCGGTGTAGCAGCGGCCTTCGGCGGCTTCTTGTATGATAATCCTGTGATGCTTACGGGTGGCATCCTTGTTGGCTCGTCGGGCACCATCCTCACCATTCTCATGTGTAAGGCTATGAACCGTTCGCTGATGAACGTGCTCATCGGCTCTTTCGGTGGGAATAAGACGGCTGTCGGCGGCGCATCCGCTTCTGCATCCGGCGGTCATTACAAGGAAATTTCCATGAACGATACTGCTACGCTAATGGCTTATGCGAGCAAGGTGCTCATCATTCCCGGCTATGGCCTCGCTGTGGCGCAGGCGCAGCACATCACACATGAGCTTGAAAAGGTTTTGGAAGAGAAAGGAGTTGAAGTTTCCTACGGCATCCACCCGGTGGCGGGCCGTATGCCTGGCCACATGAATGTGCTCCTTGCCGAAGCCGACGTACCGTATGAAAAGCTGCAGGAGATGGAAGATGCCAATGCAGGCATGAGCAGTACCAGCGTAGTTCTTATCCTCGGCGCAAACGACGTTGTGAATCCCGCCGCGAAAGACGACCCATCCTCACCGATTTACGGCATGCCTATTCTGGAAGTAGAGCAGGCGGAGCACGTCATTGTAAATAAGCGCTCCATGAAACCGGGCTATGCAGGCATTGAGAATGAGCTCTTCTTCCGGCCAAAGACTTCCATGCTTTTTGGCGATGCGAAGAAGGTGCTGCAGGACTTGGTGGCGGAGTTGAAAGCGATATAAGCGTTAAGGAGCCAACCTGCATCGGTATATGAATCTGCACTTAACGCCAGCGTAACGGCTAAAGGCTTGTATTCCTTAGCATTGCTATCTTCTTTTGGGGCAGGAAATCATCCACGCCTCATGAAGAAACTGCCACTCCTTTTTACTGCTTTCACGTTTGGAATAATCGGCGCACACGCGCAATCCGCCTCACCCGACGGCCTCCATGCTGAAGTGAAAGGCTGCCATATAGCGCTTACCTGGTCAGCCAGCATTCAAAGCACCGCTGCCGGCTTCAGCGTGCAACGCAGCGCTGACGGCACAACCTGGCAGGAGATCGGCCAACTGCAAGTTGCTACAAGCAGCGACAGCTTCCGCCTGACCGATGAGGCTCCTCTGACAGGCCGAAGCAGCTATCGGCTGCGTATTGATGAGCATTCCGGCCGTTTTAGCTATAGCAATATCTGCGAAGCAAGCCCGGATTGCAGCCGTGCTTCTGCTATTAGCTTTCTCAATGATCTATCTGCCGGCAAATAAAATTTGCCCCGAAACATTCACCCCCTTACATTTGCCATCCCCTGAAAAACAGGGCTTGTCGGACGTTCTTTTTTTAGGGAAAAACAATAGCCGCTTTAGCTCAGCTGGTAGAGCAACTGATTTGTAATCAGTAGGTCGCTGGTTCGATTCCGGCAAGCGGCTCTGCTTAATTTTAAATGCAAAATTCAAAATGCAAAACATTGCTTGCTTTTTTGAATTTTTCGTTTTGAATTTTGTATTAACCGGGCAGTTGGCCGAGTGGTTAAAGGCGACAGACTGTAAATCTGTTCACTCACGTGTACGCAGGTTCGAACCCTGCACTGCCCACGTATTCAATTTGCAGTAAGCAGTTTGCAATCAGCAGTTACTCAATTGCCGATTGCAAATTGCCTGCTGACGATTGACACAAGCGGGAGTAGCTCAGTTGGTAGAGCGATAGCCTTCCAAGCTATAGGTCGCGGGTTCGAGCCTCGTCTCCCGCTCTTTCTAATTTGCAATATTCAATTTGCAGTTGGCAATTCTTTAATTGCAAATTGTCCATTGCAGATTGCCGATTGAAAAAGCTGTTGTAGCTCAGTGGTAGAGCACTTCCTTGGTAAGGAAGAGGTCGGCAGTTCAATCCTGCTCAACAGCTCTCCGGCCCGCGCCTCGCGGGCCGTTTTATTTTAAGCCCAACATTGGCTTTTCAATTTTAGAACACTTGCACTTTGAGTAAGTTTATACCTTACTTTTGCCCCCGCTAAAAAGAAATTTTTACAACTAAGAACACTTTTTTAAACTCAACAACCAAAATGGCAAAAGAGACCTTCAAGCGGGAGAAACCGCACGTAAACATCGGCACAATCGGCCACGTGGACCACGGTAAGACCACGCTGACGGCTGCCATCACAACTGTCCTTTCCAAGAAGGGCCTCGCAGCCGTTAAGGGCTACGATGAAATTGACGCTGCTCCGGAAGAAAAAGAGCGTGGTATTACCATCAATACTGCTCACGTTGAGTACGAAACACTTGCGCGTCACTACGCACACGTTGACTGCCCGGGTCACGCTGACTATGTAAAGAACATGATTACCGGTGCTGCCCAGATGGACGGCGCTATCCTGGTAGTAGCTGCTACAGACGGCCCGATGCCGCAGACAAAGGAGCACATCCTTCTTGCGCGTCAGGTAGGCGTTCCGCGTATCGTTGTTTTCATGAACAAGGTTGACCTTGTTGAAGACCCTGAGCTGCTTGAACTCGTAGAGCTGGAAATCCGTGAGCTCCTCGCTAAGTACGAGTACGATGGTGATAACACGCCAATCATTCAAGGCTCTGCTACCGGCGCCCTCGCAGGCGACGAGAAGTGGGTGTCTAAGATTGACGAGCTGATGGAAGCTGTTGACTCTTACATTCCGCTGCCTCCGCGTCCGATTGATCAGGCGTTCCTGATGTCTGTGGAAGACGTGTTTACCATCACCGGTCGCGGTACAGTTGCTACCGGTCGTATTGAGCGCGGTATCATTAAGGTGGGTGACAACGTAGAAATCGTAGGTTTCAACGATGCTCCCCTTACTTCTACCTGCACAGGCGTAGAAATGTTCAAGAAGCTTCTTGACCGTGGTGAAGCCGGCGACAATGCTGGTCTCCTCCTCCGCGGTATTGAAAAGAAGGATATCCGTCGTGGTATGGTTATCTGCGCTCCTAAGACCATCACTCCGCACACTGATTTTAAGGGCGAAGTTTACGTTCTGTCAAAGGAAGAAGGTGGCCGTCACACGCCATTCTTCCAGAAGTACCGCCCGCAGTTTTACTTCCGTACTACAGACGTAACCGGCGAGTGCCAGCTTCCAGAAGGCGTAGAAATGGTAATGCCAGGCGACAACGTAAACCTTACCGTTCAGCTCATCGCACCAATCGCGATGGAGAAGGGCCTGAAGTTCGCCATCCGTGAAGGTGGCCGTACCGTAGGCGCCGGTCAGGTTACTGAAATCCTCAAGTAATTACTTTTACTGATAATGAAACAGCCACCGTTTGCGGTGGCTGTTTTGTTTTGTCAGCTTTCAGTTCGCTCACAATCATTCCTAGCGTCGCACATTTTAGGGTTCGTTAGTCTGTTGGGCTTTCCGTATGCTATGTGAAAGCCTAATAAAAGCTGTCATTGCGGGCCTGACCCGCAATCTGCCCAATGACATAGCGGTGCTGTCATATTTCGCCTTGATGGAACAGATTGCGGCTCAAAGCCGCAGCGACAGGAACTTTTAAGCGGAAATTCCCTGATTGAGCTTTTCATTTTAACGCGAATTGCAAATTTGGCACAGCGGGGGTTTTTCACCTATCATGTTTAGCCAAATAAAAGCTGTGCTGCGCGAGAACACATTCTAGCAAAATGTAAAGTAATCAGGGCAAAAAATGTTAAGAAAGAAAATATAAATAAAAATGTTATTAATATTAGTATGCGTTTCTACATTTATATCAGCAATCGCGAAAACTCTAAGCCTGCAAGTTTATTGCACTACTCAAATGAGCGAATACCGTGAATATGCTCAGGAATTTTCCGGGCCTGTTTGATCAACCGGAAGGTCAAGGCTTGCAACCTTATCGCGAGCTGTTTCAATCTCAAACTTCATATTATGAAGCCACGAATTCTCTGGAGTATGGTTGCAGCTTTTGCACTCGCTGTGACCACGACATTTATTGTCATCTCATGCTCAAAAGACAATGGTGCAGTAGGTAATGTAAAGGCTAATGCAGTTACTGCGACACAAACTTCCACAACCGGCAGTGGAAGTGGGGGCACAAAAGGTAACAACACTTTAGCTCAAAGCTGCTCATGCAGCGTGACTTGTAACAGCGGGGCAAAATGCAGCGCGAGCAGTAACAGCAGCAGTAGTTGTAGCTGCTCATGCACAGCAACAGGCTCGGCCGTTTGTGCATCTGATGGCGGTAATATTCACAATGCCATGACAGCAAAGCCGGCAACCTCCGACTATCTGGATGGAATGATGAACGTGCTAGACGGCTTTGGCAAGACCTACACTTACAGCATTAAAACGCGCTTAGGAGAAATCAAGGCTGCATTTGAAGCAAACAATTATTATTTGGCGGAGGGAACGGCCGGTCTTGATACCTATTACACTGCAGTCTATGACATTCAGACACTTGAGCAAAGCCTGACCTCTACTGAACGCAGTCAAATAGAATCATGGGCCAATGCCCATGAGGTAAAGTGGTAAACTTATCATACTTGGGCTGGAATTAAAAGAGGCCGTCTTCTTAGACAGCCTCTTTTTGCCGGTTCCTCGCGATGTTGGCGATAGCGAATCGCGAAGCTGAATAAAGACATTCTCCGAACGGCACCGCTCAGAGAGCGGATATATCCCACTTCCGGATGTACTATTGCTAACATCCTTAAGAACCGGGGCATAAGAAAATTTTTTAGCGTCAACAACATTGCCAATAAATATAATCGCCGCTACTTCTTTTCCAAAACCAAAACCGGATACCGGAAAGCCCCGCTCTTAAACCCGGCCCGCATTGCCTGAAAGGAATGCAGAAAATCCACAAAAGCACGCCCGTGCTTCGTGGCAAAGTTCCAGATGGCCTTCGGTTTAACGGATTCAGAAGTAATGTCCCAGGTGCGCGCCACGCGGTCAGAGATGTCTTCGTAATAAAGTATGCGGAAGCCGTGGGTGTCTATGTGGCGTAGATATTCAGAGAAGGTGGGCAGCGCCACCAGCATCGGCTTTTCAATGGGCAGGATGTACTTGCGCTCGTCCGCGTCTGTGAGACCCTCATCCTTCCACCAGTCCGTAATGCACATCTTCCCGCCCGGCTTCAGCAATTCACTCGCGCGGCGGAAAAGGTTATCCCGGTCGCGCAGGTGCGAAATCATCTCCACCGACCAGACGATATCAAAGGAGCCTTTTATAGAAATGGCATTCGCATCATCCACCAGGAAATGAGGCGGGTTAGGCAGCCCTTTCGCCGCGGCCGTAGCCATTTCCACCTGAATGGGCGATATGGTAATGCCCGTCACGTCACAATCCCATTCCTTAGCCAGAAAGATAGAGGTGCCGCCCACGCCGCAGCCAACGTCCAGCACCTTAGAACCGCGCTTGAGGCCGGATTTTTCAATCAGTAAATCAACGAGATTCTGTGCGGCAACTTCTTTGGATTCCTTGCCTGTAATCCAGTATCCGTGATGAATATGTTGACCCCAGAGCTCTTTGTAAAGCGGCGAGGCGATGTCGTAATGCTCGCGAATTTTGGCGGTGTCGTTGTATTGCATGGAAGTTCAAGCTAAGGAAAAACTATTCCATGCCCTTCATCACCTCATACAACCGAAACACATCTTCATAAGTATTGTAAAGCGGCACCGGCGCCACCCGAATCACATCCGGCTCCCGCCAATCGGCCACAATGCCCGCATCTGAAAGCGCGTCAAACATTTCCCGCCCGCGCTCATGGAAAAGCATGGAAATCTGGCAGCCTCGCTGGCTTTCATCGCACGGCGTAATAACTGAGAATGGCAGCGATTTCAAATCGTCCAAAAGGAATTGCAGAAAGCCCGTCAGCTTCAGGCTTTTTTCGCGCAGCGCCGCCATGCCCGCCTTATCATAAATGTCAAGAGAGGCCCGGTGCGCCACCATGTTGAAGACCGGAGCATTGCTCATTTGCCAGCTTGCCGCCCCGCGTTGGGGATGAAACCCCTTCTTCATCTTGAAGCGTGTCTCTTCCTCATTGCCCCACCAGCCGGCCAGCCGGAAAATTTCGGGATTGTCGCCATGCCGGCGATGCACGAAGATGCCGCCCACGCCGCCCGGCCCGCTGTTCAGGTATTTGTAAGAGCACCAGCAGGCAAAATCCACGCCCCAATCGTGCAGTTGTAGTGGCACGTTACCTACCGCATGAGCCAGGTCAAATCCCGCATAAGCGCCAACGCCGTGTGCTGCCGCTACAATCGCCGCCATGTCAAAAAGCTGCCCGGTGTAATAATTCACGCCGCCAAACATGACCAGCGCAAGCTCTCGCCCGGCTTTTTCTATTTCGGCAAGAATGTCTTCTGTGCGCAGCGTGAACTCACCTTCGCGCGGCGCTACTTCTATGACCGAATCCTCCGGGTTAAAGCCCCACATCTTCGCCTGCGTCTCCATCGCGTATTGGTCGGACGGGAAAGCGCCGGCTTCCATAATAATCTTGTAACGCTCCTTCGTAGGGCGGTAAAAGGAAAGCATGAGCAAATGCAGATTCACCGTCAGCGTATTTGCCGCCACCACCTCGTCCTTCTCCGCGCCTACAATGCGCCCGAGGCTTTCGGAGAAAAGATGGTGATAATACAGCCACGGATTACGTGCCTGCGTATGGCCTTCCACACCGTAAGCAGCCCAGTCATCCAGCTCCTTTTGCATCAGGTAAGCCGTGCTTTTCGGCTGAAGGCCTAGCGAATTGCCGCAGAAATACCGCACATCCTGCTCGCCATGCTGCGGAAAAAGAAACCGCTCCCGGAAGGGGAACAGCGTATCCATCTGGTCAAGGCTGTGGGCGTAATCGGCTGAGGCTTCAAATGCAGCGTTCATTCAGGCACTACTTTAGTATTGCGGCAAAGGTAGCAGCGCGGGCATTGCGTTTGCGCCTTCCGGCTATTCATGAAAGCATCGTTTATAGTAGCGCTCTGTCTGAGTGTATCCGCGGCGGCAACCGCCCGTTCGGAACGGCTTGGCCTGGGCCTGCGAGGCTCGTTTGACGGAATGGGCGCAACGGCTAAGTACTTCTTTGAGCATGGATTTGCAATAGAGGGTCAGCTCAATGCGGGCGGCATCCGCGCGCTTGAAGGCCAGAGCTACTATCTGACCACGCAAATTCAATATCATCTGCCGCTGCCGCTACCCGCATTGCGGCTTTATTTTGGCGGCGGCGCCCATGCAGGGGCATGGCTGGAGCGGCCAAATGCTGCGCGAAGGAATGAGCTGATCTTTGGATTAAACGGCGTTTGCGGGATAGAATATCTTCTGTCAAAAGTCCCGGCAGGCTTTTCGGCCGATCTCAGACCGGCTGTCAACTATATTCAGGAAGTAGAGTTTATGCCTCACAATCTGGTGGGCGTCGCTGCGCGCTACTACCTACGCGCGCGGAGTCCGAAACGGCCAAAGCTTTGAGCTGTAAAATGCTCAATGCAGGCAAATGATCCGATCCTTCCTCACTGTCAATTCTCCTGTACATTTAACCCCTAATCTGAAACGCTCAAGACAACTATGAGAAAAGCATTGCCCATCCTCATCATCCTCGCCGTTATCGTAGGCATCGGCGGCTGCGGCTATAATGGCATGAACACCTCCCGCCTTCAGGTGGACAACGCCTGGGCGCAGGTGCAAAGCGCATACCAACGCCGCGCCGATCTTATTCCTAACCTCGTGGCGACCGTAAAAGGTGCGGCAGACTTTGAGAAAAGCACCTACGTACAAGTAGCCCAGGCTCGTGCAGGCCAACTGCGTAACCTCACCAACGTGCCGTCCGACCAGCTGACGCCGGCCCGTATGCAGGAAATCCAGAACGCAAGCAATCAGGCGGGCCAGGCTATGCGCACGGCTATTAACGTCGCCATAGAGTCATACCCGCAGCTCCGCGCCACCCAAAACTTCACCGACCTGCAAACACAGCTTGAGGGCACCGAAAACCGCATCAACGTAAGCCGCAACGGCTTCAACGATGCCGTGCTGCAATACAACCAGAAGGTTTCTAACTTCCCGAACAACCTGTTGGCAGGCGTCTTTGGATTCAAGCAACGCCCCATGTTCCAGGCAGATCAGGGTGCGCAAAATGCGCCTAAGGTTCAGTTCTAAATAAATTTCGGATTTCGGAGGGCGAATCGCGGATTGAATCCGACGTTGCTTGCCAATCCGAAATTCGCAATCCGCAATCCGTAATGAATCCGTTCTGGAAGAAAAAGCCCATGCTGCCTTCTGACGTGCAGGAGGCAGTAGTAGCGGCCATCCGCGCGGCCGAAGTGCGCACCTCCGGCGAGATTCGCGTGTTCATGGAGCATCATTGCTCCTACATGGATGCGCTGAACCGGGCGCTGGAGCTTTTTACCTCCCTCGGCATGGAGCAGACCGAGGAGCGCAACGCGGTGCTTGTCTATGTGGCGCTTACTGACAAGCAATTTGCCATTTACGGCGATGAGGAAATCTACAAGCGGGTCGGTGGGCCGCATTTCTGGGAGCGTGCTGCGCAAATCCTGCAGGCGGCGCTGCGCAATAATGACCTTGCCGGCGGGCTCGTGACCAGCATCGGCGAGATAGGAGCAGCGCTGGCTACGCACTTTCCATATGACGCCAGTGTGGACAAAAATGAATTGCCGGACGAAATCGTGTTTGGAAAATGAGGCGCTACATAATCATCATTATCCTGCTCTTCACGGGCGCAATGCCCGCGCTGGCGCAAAAGGACAGCGACTTCCCGCCGCGCCCGGCCCCGCCACGCCTGGTCAACGACCTTGCAGGCGTGATGAGCGCCGACGAGCGCGCGCTGCTGGAGCAAAAGGCCCTTGCCTTTGAAGATTCTACCTCCAACCAAATCGCCATCGTTACCATTCGCTCTATCGGCGAGTATGATGTGGCGGACTATACCACGCGTCTCGGCAATACGTGGGGGGTGGGCACTACAAAGAGCAATGGCGTCCTTATCCTTGCCGCCATTGGTGAGCACCGGATGAATATCTCCGTAGGCAAAGGCCTGGAAGGCGCGCTGACCGACCTTGTGAGCGGCCGCATCATTCGTGATGAGATGGCGCCCGCTTTCCGTGAAAACAATTATTACCGCGGCTTTGACCGCGCTGTTGACGCTGTGGCCGCCGCTACGCGCGGCGAGTATAAGAGCGAGGAAAAGGGCGCAAGAAGAGGCGGACGGGTAAACATCCTCGCCGTAATCATAATCGTGCTTGTCATACTCTGGATTATGCGGCGGACCGGCGGCGGTGGCGGCGGCACCTATATGAGCCGCAGGGGTGGTATGGGCAGCTTCGGCGGCGGCTTTCTTACCGGCTCCATGCTGGGTGGCGGCTGGGGCGGTGGTGGTGGAGGAGGAGGGGGCAGCAGCGGCGGTTTTGGCGGATTCGGAGGCGGCTCGTTCGGCGGAGGCGGGGCGAGCGGCAGCTGGTAGTATCACACGAACACGGCAGACAATAATCATGGATGAAATCCAGCCGCAGCAGCCGGCTTCCAACAGCATAAAGAACTGGGCAGAGGACGAGCGTCCCCGCGAAAAAATGCTGCAGAAAGGCCCGGCCGCCCTAAGCGATGCCGAGCTGCTGGCCATCTTAATCCATAGCGGCACGCCGAAATATTCCGCGCTGGAGCTTGGCCGCGAGGTGCTTAAAAAAGCAAACGGAAACCTGCACGAATTAGGCCGCCTTTCCATCCCGGAGCTGGAGTTGCCCGGCAAAGGCCTCGGTCCTGCCCGCGCTATTACCATTGCTGCTGCGCTTGAGCTGGGACGCCGCCGCCAGAGCGCCGATGTGCTCAGCCGGCCTGCTATTACCAGCATGGAAGACGCCGCCGAAATCATTGTTCCCTTATTGAATGACCGCAATGCAGAAGCTTTTTGCGTGCTCTATCTCAACCAGGCCAACAAACTGCTGCGCACAGAAATCGTATCTACAGGCGGCATTACCGGCACTGTGGCAGACATTAGAATCATTCTAAAAAATGCGCTGCTCTATAATGCCAACCAACTCATAGTCGCGCATAATCATCCTTCAGGAAACCTGAACCCCAGCAACGCCGACCGGCAACTGACGATCAAGTTGAAAGATTCTGCCGCGCTGATGGATATCCGTTTGCTGGATCACCTGATTATTGCCGGCGGGCGCTACCTGAGCCTGCAGGAAGAAGGGCTGTTGACATGAGGCCGCCCGGCTTGATGTATCTTGCGCGACCTTAAATGCAGGCCACCTCTTTCGGCCGGCCTCCCAATACCTTGGATAAATTAAAAATAGGCCTTTTCGGCGCGGGCCATCTTGGTAAAATTCACATGCAGCAATGGCTCCAGGTATCTGGCGCAGCGCTCACTGGCTTTTATGAACCGAACGATGATACCGCCGCAGACGCCGCGGCACAATATGGCGTAAAGCGCTATGCTGAGATGGCAGATCTGATCGCCGCTGTGGATGCTGTGGACATCGTCACGACGACGACTGCGCATTTTGCGCTGGCTAAAGAGTGCCTGCAGGCCGGCAGGCATGTGTTTATAGAAAAGCCGCTCGCGCATACGATGGAAGAAGCGCGTGAGCTGGTGAAGTTGGTGGGCGAAGCGGGCGTAAAGTGCCAGGTTGGCCATGTGGAGCGCTACAATCCTGCGTTTCTGGCCTTAGGCGGCCAGCCATTACAGCCCATGTTTATTGAGGCGCACCGCCTGGCGCAATTCAATCCGCGGGGCACGGATGTGTCCGTGATTCTTGACCTGATGATTCACGATATAGACGTGGTGCTTCATCTGGTGCAGTCGCCTGTGCGGCGTGTCTCGGCGTCCGGTGTGGCGGTGATGAGTGAGAGCGCCGACATAGCGAATGCGCGGATTGAGTTTGATAATGGCTGCGTGGCAAATCTGACCTCTTCAAGAATTTCTCTGAAGAAGATGCGCAAGCTGCGTTTGTTCCAGCGTGACGCTTATATCGGCGTTGACTTTCTGGAAAAGAAAACGGAAGTCATTCGCCTGAAAGGCGAGCATGACCCGGCAGGCATGCTGGATTTTCCGCTGGAGCTGGCAAACGGCGCGCAGAAGATCATTTCCGTAAACATGCCGGAAGTGGCGCCTACAAATGCAATCAATGCGGAGCTAAGCGAATTTGTGCAGGCCATCGTTCAGGATAAGCCGGTGCGCGTCAGCGTTCAGGATGGTTATAACGCGATGGATGTAGCCCATCAGATTCTCAAAAAAATGAGCGCTCACCACGAGCAGCACAATGTATAGGCCGTCCCGGCGTTAATAGAACCGACGCGATATGCCCTTAGTATTTATGCGAAAGATTTACTGGCCCTTTTTTGCGGCGTTCCTGGTAATCGGATTTGCGGGCTGCAACCTGATTAATCCCACAGAATTGACGCCGACTTACGTGCAGATTGATTCCGTGACTTTTTCCGGAAGGGCCAACATGGGATCCTCCAGCCATAAGATCACCAACGTCTGGGTGTACTTCAATAGCGCGCCGGTTGGCAACTTTGACCTGCCGGCACGCATTCCGGTGATAGCGGCCGGCACAGGCACGCTCACTGTAGCTCCGGGCATTGACTTTGACGGCCTGACGGGCTACGAAGTCATCTATCCGCTTTACCTGGCCGATACCCTTACCGTTACGCCAAAGCCGGGCAGCATCATCCCATTCAGGCCCACCTTCCGGTATAGCGACAATGCGGTGCTGAAGCTGACGGAGAATTTTGACAATGGCACCGGCCCGAATAACATCTTTAAATTTCGCTCCGGCGACGACTCGCTGCTGAACACAATCGATTCTGCCTTTGAAGGCGGCGGCTCCGGCGTGTTCCGGCTTTCTGCGGGCGAAGATTCCTCAATCGTTTTAAGCGGGCCTACCTTACCTATCACCGCGGGATACGAGACCTACATTGAGCTTGACTACAAAGGCAACATGCCTCTGCGCGTAGGCGTGTCCTCCGTACTGAAAACCGGCGGCACCTATACCGAGCAGCTGCTTGGACTCAATCCGCGGGCCAGTTGGGGGAAGATTTATGTGGGCATCACCCAATGGATATCCGGTCACCAGAGCATAGATGGTACCTACCAGATATTGCTGCGGGCAGACAGGCCGTCAAGTGTAAGCGAGGGCATTTTGCGTGTAGATAATATAAAGGTGGTCAGCTACTAATTTTTCTGAAACAGCACTGCTGAATGAAGCTTGCAGACCCGGCTAAAAGGCGCGCTATCCGTCAACTCGCACTGCTGGACTATGCGGCGGCGGCGGCGGCTTGGATGCTTTTTTGGGTATATCGCCACAAGCTGCTCGGCCATAGCGACAGCTGGCAGGTGTGGACGCAGCTGGGCCTGCGCGACTTTGTGTTTGGCCTCCTGCTTGTGCCTTTGGGCTGGATCGTGCTTTACACCCTTTCCGGCACCTACTTTGACCTTTATCGCAAGAGCCGCCTCCATGAGGTAAACAGGACGCTCATTTCCTGCATTATCGGTACGGTCATCATATCGCTTACCGTTTTTGCCAACGACCGCGCCGATCACTCCTGGTTTATCAAAATGACCGGGCGCTATATGCTGATTCATACGTTGGCGACGCTGGTTGTCCGGCTTCTGATGCTCAATGCGATAAAGCGGCGACTGCAGGATGGCAAAACCGGTTTCCGCACGCTCATAATTGGCGGCAACGCTAAGGCCATAGATATCTACAAGCGCATACAAGGCAGCGCGGTCAAGCAGGGAAACATCTTCGTGGGCTTCACCTACAGCAATCTGGAAGCGAGCAACGGAATGAGCAATTACCTGCCGCAGCTTGCCCACCTGTCAGAGCTGGAAGGCACTATAGACCAGCACGGGATAGAGGAAGTAATCGTTGCCGTTGATTCCTCAGAGCATCATATGCTGGAGCAGATCCTGACGCGGCTCAGCCACCGTCCTGTCGTAGTCAGCGTGCTGCCCGATCTATACGATATCATCTCCGGCTCGGTCAAGACAAGTAATGTGTATGATGTGGGCCTGATACACATTTATCCGGATCTGATGCCCGACTGGCAGCGGGTGTGCAAGCGGGTAATTGACATGGGCGCGTCCCTTGTAGCGATCGCCGTGCTGACGCCGCTTTACCTGTTTGCCGCGCTTCGGGTAAAGATGTCTTCGCCGGGGGCCGTGCTATACAGGCAGGAGCGGGTGGGGCAGTATGGACGGCCGTTTCGCATCCTCAAATTCCGGTCTATGCGCACGGACGCAGAGCTGCGCGGCCCCGCGCTTTCCAGCAAGGATGATCCGCGGATAACGAGTTGGGGGCGTATCATGCGCAAGTGGCGTATAGACGAGCTGCCGCAGTTCTTCAACATCCTGCGTGGCGATATGAGCCTCGTAGGGCCGCGCCCTGAGCGATCTCACTTTATCAATCTCATCTCCCAGACACACCCGCATTATAAATACCTGCATAAGGTAAAGCCCGGCCTCACAAGCTGGGGCATGGTGCAGTTCGGCTACGCCGAAAACGTAGAAGAAATGAAAGAGCGCATGAAATACGATCTGCTTTACATTGAAAACTGCTCACTCGCGCTTGACCTCAAAATCCTGATGTACACCTTTATTGTACTTTTTCAGGGCCGGGGCAAATAAACCTGAATCGCCACCCTTGACCTACCAGATTAAGCTCCCCCAATTTGAGGGGCCGTTTGACCTCCTGCTTTTTTTCATTGAGCGCGACGAGCTGGATATCTATAATATTCCCATTAACGGGCTTATCAAAGACTTCCTGGCTTACATCCGGGATCTGGAAACACTGGACATGGAACAGGCTTCAGAGTTTATCCTGTTTGTCTCAACGCTGATGCGTATAAAGGCTAAAATGCTGCTGCCGCGCAAAGAGGTTGACGCTTCCGGAAATGAGATTGATCCTCGCCAGGAATTGGTTGATAAGATTCTGGAGTACAAGCGCTTTAAAGAAGCATCTGAAGTGATGGCAGTGATGGAAGCAGAGCGTCTGCTGGCGCAAAAGCGGGGCAACATCCGCGCGGAGCTTGACGCAGTAAGCGAGGCCAACAGCGAAGGAACCGAAGTGCAGACAATTACGGTGTATAAGCTCGCGCAGACTTTTGAGCGGGTGCTGAGAAAGTTCAAGGAGCGAACAGACAAGCCGCAGCACGTTGTGGTGAAGTACAACTATAGCCTTGAAGGCCAGCGCAGCTTTCTTATAGAGCAGGTCGGCAGCGCCGGGCGCATCACCTTTGAGGCGCTCTTCACGCGCTGCGAAAACCGCATGCACGCCATCTTTACGTTTCTTTCCATGCTGGAGCTTGTGCAGCAGCACTATCTGACCATCCTTACCGGCAGCGGCAGAAACAATTTTATCCTGGAATGGAACAGTGAAAGAGACGAAGCGGAAGACCTCCTCACGGAAACAAGCAGTTAACGCCGTCCGGCCCTCTTATTGCTCACTTTAGCATGGCATCCGCAAGGATGCCGGAAAATAAATCCCGGTGCTGTCGGACAGTAGCTGGGGTTTGTTGTTTCAGGGCGTTAATGGATCTTTCTTGACTTTACTTAGCCAACGCGCGAGTAAGCCAAACGATACCGCGAGGAATAAGAAGAAGAGCCCTTTGTTCAGAGAATCCCAGAAGTACTCAAAGTAGCGCGTGTACAAATGCAACAGTAGAAACAGGATGCTGTAATCGCGCAATGCAGCGTCATTACGGCGGATGCCAGCAAAGAGTGCCGCACCCAGAATAAGGCCCGTCACCATCGCGTAAGGCAGCATGCGCGCCTGCCGGACTGCCTGCCAACCCTCTAGGGTGCTCCAGTTGCCAAAAACCGAGACACCCCAAAGACCAGTGAAGCAGATGACGATTGCTGCATGGTAAGTAATGCCCTGCATCGGCTTCAGGCGCTCCAGACGGCTTTGCGCCGCCGCTGCGCCAATCATCAGAAGCCCAAACAGGGTGAAGCGCAAGGGATAGTTCATGCCCAAAAACAAATTGCCGCCGCTATGTACGGTGCTGAACGCGCCAAACCAGCCAATGAGCGCCATCAGGAAGCCCGTCCAGAGCACCCGCGAGCGGAAAGCCATGCCAATCGCGAAAAATACGATTGCGCATAGCCCGGTATAAAAGGTATAGGCCTCACCCGCACCTGTTTCTTTACACAAATAAGTGAGCGCCACAAGCGTGCAGAGCGCACCGGGAATCTGGTAAATCTCATAGCCTGTTTCCGAAAGCTGCGGCCGGCGGCGGCCCGCATACCAGAATGAGGCGATAGCAAGGGCAGCTGCCGCAAGCGCAATAGTGTAACTGGACAGCAGAAAGGCGCGGCGCAGGTGCTCCAGAATCTTCTCGTCCAGGAAGAGCGCGCCAAAAGCCAGTAGGGCGCTGCTCACGGCAATAATGAAGAAATATTGCGCAAGCTGCTGCCGCTGTGAGGCGGGAGCGCCCGCGCTTTTGCGCATCTCCTCCGCTTGTTCGCGCGTAATTGTGCCGGCGCTCAGCCAATCGTCAATGGCCTGCCGGAGTATGCGTGCTTCGTCGGGAGACATGAAGGCTGATAAAGAATTGAAAAAACCGGTACGCACCTATACCATTAGAGTTCCAGTCCCGTTTGTATGCTGTCGCTGGCTGCCGGGTTGGAGCTACTAAGTTGCTGGTACCATTTTAGCATCTCGCTGCTCAGCTCTGCTTCATTTACAGTAATAGCGGGGAGAATTTCCAGGAGCGCATTGATGCGGCCTTCAATGGGCAGAAACCGATTGATAACCGCCACGCGGCGTGCTTCCAGAATGCAATAGCCGGAGGTAAAGGAGCCCTTCTCGTAGCGTATGGCATAGCGGGCTTCCTCGTAGAGCTGCTCCAGCTTGCGCAAGGTGGCGGGCGTATATTTGAAACTCATTTCAGACGGATAGAATGCTTAAAAATAGGGCTTTGGCCACACTCGGGCTGGCTTTGGGAATTGCCGTAAAAGCCACGGCGCAAAATCCAGCCGATTACTACGAAGAAGTGCCCCGTACCTTTTATGGCGGGCTCATTGCCGGCGCCAACTTTACACAGGTGGATGGCGACAACTATGCCGGCTATCATAAAACAGGCATGAATGTGGGAGGCATCGTGTACACCAAGTTTGACGAGCATCTTGCCGCCAGCATTGAAATACTGTACAGCCAGAAAGGCGCGCGCGGCCACTATGCGCAGGAAAACGGCAATCACAATCTCGTCGATGGCTACAAGGTGACGCTTAACTACGCCGAAGTGCCCCTTCAGCTTTGCTATTTTGATAAGCGGCGCTCCCATTTCGGCGCCGGCATATCCATTGCCAGGCTGGTGAGCACCAAAGAAGAAGGAAAGCTGAACGGCGCCGACTTTGCTGACTTTGACAAGTATCCGTTCAAAAAAATGGATTACCAGTTCATAATCGGCGGGAGCCTCCACCTCTGGCAGGGGCTGTTTCTCAATGCCCGCTTTCAGTACTCACTGGTGCCGGTGCGCAAAGGGGAACGGGGTAAAGATCTGCCGGCGGAATTTGCCGGACGCGACGAGCAGTACAATAATATGTGGACAGTTCGTGTGATGTACCTGTTTTAGGCGATGAATGGTGAATAGGGACTTCAATGTTATTATTTACTATTCACCAATCATCACTCACTAAGCAGGCATCTTGCCCAGAAGATAAATTTTATCAGCCGTAGGCGTGGGGTTGCCGCCAATCTTTTCAAGGGAAACAGCGAAGGCCTGACCGGCGGTTACCGCCTTTGGCACTTTTTGCATGCCGCCGCTCAAGGCTACCTCATTGTCCATCATACCTATGTCCACGGGCTTGCCGTCTGCGATGGCCCATAGCTGGTACTGCATGCCGGCCGGTGGGGGCGGTAGCTTTTGAACAGAGACATAAGCTTCGCTTTTCGTCTTATCCCAGTACATAGTGGCTGCCATAGCGTGGCCGGGCTGCGTGGATAGCATAGGCACAGGCTGCATGCCGGGCTGTGCCATCATCTCTGCCTCATGCTTGTAGCGATCCAGCGATGCAGTAAGCGTTTGCTGCTGATTGCCCATTGCGTCCACCTTATGCTGAATGGATGCCAGCGACTGCTGATCTGCGTTGCGCCCGCTCCATAGCATGAAGTTGGTAACCACGCTGCCGGCAAGCGCCAGCCAGATAGCAGCCCGTGCCCAGGCCATAGTACGGCGCGGCTGACTGCCTTCAAACGGGATCACTTTAGGAGCATGCTTCTCCGCAGGAGCGTCCTGAGTGTGCGGGGCGGAAGCTGCCGCAATGGTGATCTGAGCGCCGCTTGCCTGTATGGACGCCCAGATTTTATCTTCAAGGGCAGGCGGCGGCACCACAGCGTCTTCTTCAGCTGCCAGCAACAAATCGGCCTCAAGACGTGTTATCTCCCCGGCCACCTCCGGGAAACGGCACATGGCGCCGGCTACCTGCTCTGACTCTGTCAGAGAGAGGCCGCCGAGTACGTATGCCTCAAGCAATCCGGATGATATATAGTCTTGCGCGTTCACGGGTTCGGGTTATCTGCTGAATCGTTGTCGTAGTTGCTGCATAGCTGCACGCATACGGGTTTTTACGGTGCCGAGGGGCACATCCAGTGTCTTGCTGATCTCATCAAGGGTGAAACCCTTATAATATGCAAGCTCTACAATAGAGTGGTATTCAGGCCTCAGGCCCGCCACCATGCTTCGTAAACCAATCGTATCCGTTTGCTGTTGTGTCGTTTGCGTATTCTGAAGATTATTTACGACATCTTCTCCTTTTTGGATTTTTCCTTTCATGATCTCGCCCTTGGAACGCAGCTTATCAATAGCCGCATTACGGGAGATATTGAGCATCCACGTATAAATCCGCCCCTTGCCGGAATTGTACTGGCCTATGTTGTGCCATATTTTCACGAAGGCTTCCTGCATCACGTCCTGCGCAGTTTCCTCGTCATGCACAATCTTTAAGATGGTGCCGTACAGCACATTGCTGTAATTTTTGTACAGATAATTGAAGCCTTCCCGGCTGCCGCTGCGGAGCAGTGCAACAAGCTGTTCTTCGGAATAGGCGGGTAATGATGGCACAGGCGTAGGGCAACGGCGCAAAATAAGCGCTTAACGAGCAAATATCATTCTGTAATCCACCCGCACCTTTCCCGATGATATATCGTCCAGCTTCTTTTTCAGCAGCCTTTTTTTAAGGGGTGCTACATAGTCTATAAAAAGCCTGCCCTCAATATGGTCATATTCATGAAGAATTACACGCGCTGTGATGCCCGAGAAGGTTTCCTCATGCTGCTGACCGTTTTCGTCTAACCATTTGAGTCTTACCTGCGCCGCACGCTGCACATCTTCCCGCACTTTGGGGATGGACAGGCAGCCTTCATTATAGGCCCAGGGCGCGCCACTTTCTTCTACTTTATGCGCATTTATAAATACCCGCTTAATCGGCGCCTCATCCGGGTAGGCGGCCCTGTCCTCTTCGTCAAAGCCTTCTACGATCTGCTCGGTATCAACTACAAATAAGCGAATGGCCTTGCCTACCTGTGGTGCAGCGATGCCCACGCCGTTTGTGTGGTACATTGTTTCCCACATATCGGCTATTAGCTTCTGAAGCTCAGGGTAGCCTGGGGCGATGTCTGTAGCCACTTTGCGCAGTATCGGGTGGCCATATGCTATTACCGGGAGAATCATGTGCGGCAAAGATATTGCCGGCTTGCGGAGTGTTGGCCTGCAGGAATGGCTTTATGCAAATTGCACAAATCACGCAATAGAGCACTACCCTCCCGCCTGCGGTTGCCGGTCCAGCCACTCCTGAAGCATCAATACCGCGCTTACGGCGTCTATAATGCCTTTCTGCTCCCGGTCCTTTTTCTTTAAGCCCATGCCCGCTATAGCCTGCGATGCTGCTTTGGAGCTATAGCGCTCATCCAGCGTCTCTATCGGGATGACAGGAAAGGTATTTTTAAATGCCCCTATAAATCCTGCTACCATTGGGGTGGCATGTGTGGGGCTATCGTCCAGGCTAAGCGGATAACCTATGAGCACCAGCAACACGGCCTCCTGTGCGAAGTAGCTTTTCAGGTAGCTCATTAAGTCCTTCGTATCTACCGTACCGAGCGGGGTGACTATGATGCGCAGCGGGTCAGTGACGGCAATGCCGGTGCGTTTTTTTCCGTAGTCAAGGCAGAGGACGCGCATTTGAAAAGGGTTAATTCCTGTGTTTTTTATGAAAATGGCCGCCGCCGCCCTGCGGATTGGCAAGTTAAGCTGCGGAACGCCCGGCGGACCATGCGCATTCACTCTGAGAACTTGCCGAACGCCTTGCGGCCTTTGCCGGACGGGCGGGAAGCCTTGCCGAATACCTTGTAAGCCTTGCCGAAGCCCGTGTAACTGTTGCCGAAGGCCCTGTAGCTCTTGCCGAAAGCTTTGTAAGGGTTGCCGAAGGCTTTGAGGGCTTGCCAAATGGCTTGTAGAGACTGCCGCATGACTTGTAGGGTCTTGCCAAAGCGGCAGCAGGCTTTGCCATTAATCCCGAAGAGGAAACAAATTGTCTTGTGCTGAATGTGATGAGGAAAAGGGGCTCATTACCGGTTGCTCAGGCTTCTGTCTTTACAATCACTGTCCCGCAGCGCTTCAATATCTCCTGCTCATCTTTTTTGAGCTGCAGGAACAGGATGGTAAGCTTTTCCGTGCGGCCGGCGTCGGTCTCGCCTTTGAGGCGTTTGGCCAGCTCCAGCTGCATGTGCTTCAGCTTTTTAAGCTCAAAGTAGGCGAGTGTGCTCTCTGCATCGCTGATATATGGGTTGTCGCCGTGCAGGGTGTCAATGCCATATATCTCCTTCCAGTTGTGGCTCACCTCGTCGCGGTTGTGCAGCAGGATGGCCGTGCGTTGCTGGATGAGCGGATCGGGATGGGAGACGAAGTGATGGGTAGCCGCCCCGGTGCTGAAGGTGCCGCGGGCAGTAAAATAGGCGTCCCACATCTGCCGCGCCAGCGGCGTCTCAATCAGCTCGGGCTCCACGCGCTGCGCAATGAGGTCGGCCACGGTTGTCTCACCTTCAAATGCCGATGCCCCGTGCTCTATAAGCAGCCTTATGAGCGCCCATTCCTGGCGCTCCTGCGTAGGCAGGGGCTGGAGGGGTGCAATGGCTTCGCCGTCTGTAACGGGCGCCTGGGGCAGGGCGGCGCCGGCATCTTCCTTCTTGCGCGACCGCGCCTCCCCATCCAGCCGCTCGCGGAGGTATTTATTTACGAGGGTTATCAGGCCGCCTTCGTCCACGCTCATCAGCCGGCTCGCTTCGCGGATGTAGTGCTGCTGTAGGGTAAAGTCTTCGGCCTTGTTGATGCGCGCAATGCTTTCGGCCACTTCATTCACCAGCTTGTTCTTCTTCACCGGGTCGTCGCCGGCCTCCTTCATGCCCACCTCCAGCCGGAAGCCGATCACATCGCGCTTGTGGCCTTTGATGTAGGCCTCAAAGCCCGTCTTGCCATGCGCCTGCACGTAAGAGTCCGGGTCTTCGCCGGAGGGCAGCAGTGCCAGCTGCACATTAAAGCTCTGGCTAAGGGCCATATCCAGGCCGCGCAGGGCGGCTTTAATGCCGGCGGCGTCGCCATCGTAGAGGATGGTGAGGTTTTTGGTAAGATGACCAATGGCGCGAAGCTGATCTTCGGTAAGCGAGGTGCCGGAGGAGGCGACTACGTTCTGAATGCCGGCCTGGTGAAGGGAGATGACGTCCAGATAGCCTTCTACCAGAAAGCATTCGTCGGCCTTGCCGATGGCTTGCCGGGCCTGATAGAGGCCGTAGAGTACGCGGCTTTTAACGTAAAGCTCGTTCTCCGGCGTGTTGATGTACTTAGGGGCCTTGTCATTGCTTTTGAGAATGCGCGCCCCGAAACCAAGCACCCGGCCGGTATTGCCCTGGATGGGAAAGATGACGCGGCCGCGGTAGTTGTCAAAATATTGACCGGCGCGCTCTTTGACGAGGCCGGCTTTTTCAAGAATGGGCGCTTCGTAGCCTTCTTTGGTGGCTGCGCGGTAGAAGGCGTCGCTGGCTTCGGGATTGTAGCCGAGGCGGAACTGCTCAATGGTTTCTTTGCGTAGGCCGCGCTGGCGGAAGTAGGAAAGGCCGATAGCAGCGCCCTCTTCGGTATCGGTGAGGCTTTGGGCAAAAAACTTTGCCGCGAATTCATTGAGGATGCGAAGGCTTTCCTCTACTTGCTGGCTCTGGATCTGCTCAGGGCTGCGCTCGGTTTCCTCAAGCGCTATTTTATAATAATCGGCCAGCCAGCGGATGGACTCTACGAAGGTCAGCTTCTCGTGCTCCTGCACGAAGGTGACGACATTGCCGCCGCGCCCGCAGCCGAAGCATTTATAGATGCCTTTAGGGGCGGAGACGGAGAAGGAAGGGGTTTTTTCGTTGTGAAAAGGGCAGTTGGCAATGTAGTTGGTGCCCCGCTTCTTTAAGCGCACCGCAAGGCCTACAATCTCAACTATATCTGCCCGGTTGAGCACCTCCTGCACCGATGCCTGCGCGATCATAGCGCTAAGTTAGGCGTTGGGTGTGTGAGTGGTGAAGAGTGAGTGTAGTGTGAGCGCCTGACTACTGACCACTCACTCTTAGAGGTTAACGAGGCCGTGCTTGAGGGCGTAGATGACGAGGCCAGTGCGTGTATTGACGCCGAGCTTCTCAAATAGGTCGTCCCGGTAGCCTTCCACGGTGCGTACGGAGAGGGCCATGTGGTTGGCGATTTCCTTGTAGATCATCTCTGTGCAGCAGAGCTCCAGGAAGGTCTTTTCGTTTTCGTTGAGGTTGATCTGCTTGTGCGCTTCCTCCCCCTCGCGCATCGTATTGAGGTGCGAGTTGGTAAGATCTGACTGGTAAAAATCGTGGTCGACAATGTATTCTATGGCGCGCTTCAGCTCCTCGGGATCGTCCTCCTTGAGCAAATAGCCATTGGCGCCCTGACGGAGCATTTTAATGATCGCAAACTCATGGTCGTACATAGAGAGTGTCAGGAACTTCATCTGCGGATATTTCATCCGCAGGAGCGCGATGGTTTTATAGCCATCCATGACCGGCATGTTTACATCTACCAGACATACCTGAGGCACTTCCTGGAGCGCGCCGAGCTGATCTACCAGCTCCTGCCCGTTTCCGGCTTCCGCAACGATCTGAAACCTATCGGACGAGCTGCGCAGTAACTCCACAATGCCCTTCCGGAACATCGTGTGGTCATCTGCCAGCGCCACACGAATCGGTAATTGTGCTGTTGCTATCATATAAAGCGTGTATAATGTCTGTA
This sequence comes from Chitinophagaceae bacterium, assembly GCA_965246765.1. GTDB lineage: Bacteria > Bacteroidota > Bacteroidia > Chitinophagales > Chitinophagaceae > UBA1952. The sequence goes on along the minus strand of CBDFFJ010000002.1, from coordinate 195,324 downwards.
ATCTATAATGGAATGTTGAGACTTACCTCAGTAAAGCTTTTTCCGTCGGACCTTACCTGCAAATTGCCTTTAAGGAGTTTGGCGCGCTGGTGCATGTTGGTCATACCCATAGAAGATAAGCCTTCAAGATTACGCATATCAATGCCCTTCCCATCGTCCTTTAAGGTAAGTAACAGATTCGTAGCGGAATAGTGCATCCTGATCTCTACCTGACGGGCGCCGGCGTGCTTAATTACATTTTGCAGCGCTTCCTGGACAATGCGGAAAATGAGCAGGCGGGTTTCAGGCAGCAGCTCTGAGGCATGTCCTTCTACTTCAAGCTTGCACTTAATAGGGCTGAATGCGCGGATACGGTTCAGCTCAGCTTCGATTACTTCTTCAAGCTCGCGTTTTTCAATAAGGCTGGTATTAAGGCTGTGCGAAAGGAGGCGCAGCTCCTTGACAGTGTTCCGGATGATCTCCAGATTTTCCGTGAGCATAGCACGGGCTTCCGGGTTAACTATGGCGCCTTTGAGATTAGCAAGCTGGAGACAGCTGAATGACAGCACCTGACCTACATTGTCGTGAATTTCCTGAGAGACGAAATCCAGGGCTTGCTCCTGCATTTCAATTTTGGTTTTAAGGAGCGTACTGTTATAAGTAAACTCCAGTTCCTGTCGTTCCAGCTTAGAGCGGTTTTGCCGTTGCTTATGAATCACCAGAAATACCGTCATCATTACGGCAAAAACGGTGATCAGCACGGTGCCTGCAATAAAGACTGCAAGCGTATATTGATCATTCACCTGACGGAATCAACTTTTTATAGCGAATAAAAACAATTGCGATGCCAATGTAAAACAATAGATTGGCTATAGTCAACGTAGAATCAAAAATTTGAGTAAGCTTGCTTACACGACCAATCTGCCCACCATACAGTCCAAAGTTAGCATAGGTAAGGCTCCAATAAAATAAAAAACATATAGTTAACCAAAACTGAGCCATTTTGCCGGGTACTACATCTTCGCGAAGCAGTAATCTGTAGAAGGACAGAAGACTCAGGCCTAATACAACACTTCCTTCAAAAAGAAGATCATATGAGTTGATCTTTGAGAGCGGCTGAAAAAACAGGGTATTGATCAGACAAAAACACCCTCCTACAAGTCCAATAATAATCGCTAACCGATTTTTTGGCTTCAGATCGATACTCCGGTCAAAATATTGAGCGATCAAATAAATTTCTACCGGTGTGTAAAAATGATATGTAAAAAAATTGCTCTTTCTGTTAATTTTAAGGTAGCCCGCAATAACTTCTTGAATGAACGTTGCAACCAGTAGAATACCAATCCATTTATCAGCTTTACTTAGCCGCCTCCATTTTGAGAGGGCAATTCCTACAGTTACTGACAGTAATAGTTCGTATAGAATCAGGAAGAATCTGTTGGACATGTAGGCACGAAGCTAAGAAACACTACAAACAAAAGTGAGTTGGTATTCTGATCTTCAGAAGCCAACTCACTTTATAAATTTAGCGCCAGCATATGCCGGTGCGAAAGGATCTTAATGCAACCAGCCATCAACTTCTAAACCACAATTGTTCGGGCAAGGCATTGCGTGCTCATAAACTCCGTTGGATGTGTTCTTTACTACACCGCCATTGTCATTTACGCCTACGCAAATTATGGTAAGTGCGCCGGGCTTCATACCAATATTTTTACCGTAGTTGTTAAGGCCACTGTTCAGGTAGCTCAGTTGGTGTGCGAAATAGAATTTCACGGCTGTGATATCCTGATTAGCGAGATATGCGCGGAGCGTATCAGCATCAAATGATACCGAGCGAACGGCAGTATCAACAATCGGATAGCCAACACTTTGCACGAAACTGCTGATCATGCGATTTGCAGTGTCCAGAGAGATTGGCTTGGAATAATTGCCGCTTACGATACGACCCGCGTTGTGTGTAATGCCTGTGTTAGGCACGTAAGTCTTTACGGCGTCAGCGCCGGGAGCCGTGTTGGCATCGTGACGGCCGCAGGACGTTGTAAGGCCGATGGCCAGTGCTGCTGTTGCTAAGAGGATAGCTTGTTTCATGAGATTCGCTTTTGGCGGTTAAGAATTGATTTGCAGGGACAAAAGTAGGTTTCGCGCAATGCCGGTCATACCGTTTTTAAACGGTGTTTTTGCAGAAACAAATTTTTTAATGCAATGACAACACATTGGTTATCATAGGATTTAACAAAAAAAGCAAAGCGCTCAAATTTCTTAAGCAATTGTTAACCAATCTTCTTAACGACCTATAAGCATCACAGAAGCAGTTCCAAGAATGTAATGATTGATTAGCAGCACATAAGACAGGGATTCAGGAATATTCGCTGTGGTCATTGCTTCCATAGGAACATTTTGCGTTGTCAGCAGGCGGTTTGCCAGCCATAATCCGAAGCCGGAAGCCGTATCATACTCGCCGCACAAATGCTTGAAAGCCGCTACCGGCATGGTTTTCAAGGTTTCACGAAGTACTTGTTGGTACAAGATCTCTTGGCGGCAGTCTCCGTTGATGCCCGCAAGAACTACGGAGCTGCTGTCCGCGCTCATACCATTGCTTTGCAGCATTTCCTTTACTGCCACATTCAGCGACTCCGCGGTGGCCTCGTAAATGATCGCAAGGTCCATCAGCCGGGCGATCCCTTGTTTTGGCGCATTGCTTAGGGTAAAGAATGAGACGCCTTCTCCGCCAACTGTTCCGGGCGTCGTATTATTGGCCAAAAGCAGACCGCTATCCACCGACGGATCTTTCCAATACCCGCGCTTGGCGCGTATGTGGAAATAATCTTCAGTCATCTCGTCGTAACAGCCAACAAGCATATTCTGAATGCTATCCGCTTCGGCCAGCAGCATCTGCGCATCCAGAAGCGCCAGCTCAAAAGAGCACCCGCGATGCACGTAAGTCTGATTATAGCAGGTACAGTTGCTCTGCATCGCAATCCAGCCGTTTGGAGAATTGTACGTGCTTTGTATAAAGCTTGTCGGGTTCATTGCGCCCTCGTCCAGCCGGAGCATGTCTTTGACAAATAGCTCCATATCAGTAACGCCGCCGCGTCCGGTGCCCGTGATTATTGCGTCCGGCGTCTTTATATCCGCGTCAGCAAGGCACTGCATGGCCGCGCTGATTGTCATCTTCATGATCCTGCTCATTCTGCGTATCGCTACCGGGCTTATGTACTGCGCATAGGGCGCTTCAAGCGCATACATCCTGCCATTACCAGTTGAAAGCATTGGCCGCAGGAAATCCTCTTTACGAAAGCTTTGCTGCGGTGATATGGCTGTAGCCGCGTGTATGTACATGGGGCTCATCATGCGTGGGAGAAGATGAGTGAGACGTTGTTTCCGCCAAAGCCGAATGAATTGCTCATAACGTGCCGCATCTCGCAGGCTGTAGCGCCTGTGGCCGGTTGAATGCGCAGCTCATCCATCGGCGTGCTCCAGTTCAGGTTGGGCGGGATAATGCCCTGGCGCATGGCGGCAATGGAAACAATGGCTTCCACAACGCCTGCGGCCGCCAGGGTATGGCCGGTAAACGGCTTTGTGGAAGAGAACGGAGGAGGGGTGCCCGCCCAAAGATGCTCAATAGCCCTACCCTCAGCCACATCGTTGTTTAAGGTTGCCGTGCCGTGGGCATTTATGTAATCAATGTCTGAGGGAGCAAGATTTGCCATGGCCAGGGAGCCCTGCATGGTGCGCAGCGCGCCTGAGCCATCCGGTGATGGCGCCGTGGGGTGGTAGGCATCATTGGCATTGCACCAGCCGCTCAGCACGGCTATAATATCCGCGCCCCGGGCAACTGCATCCCGCTCCCGCTCCAGCAGAAGGTAGGCCGCTCCCTCGCCGAGGTTCAGGCCATTCCGCGAAGCGTCAAATGGGCGGCAAGGCCGGCGATCAATGTTTTTTAATGAATTGAATCCGTTCAGCGTAAAACGGCTCAAAGCATCGCCTCCGCCTGCAATAGCTACGTCGGCAAGCCCGTGAAGCAGCATCCTCGCGCCGACAATCATGGAATTGGCAGACGAAGAGCAGGCTGTGCTGATGGTGGCCATGTGCGGCGACAAGCCAAAGACGCGCGCCACATGCTCGGTGCTTTCCGCGCAGTCCAGGCTGTCTATCCAGCGCGTGCTGTCGCTGCCGGGCGGGGCGCTGAGAAAGTCGGGATAAAGGTTTTCCACTTCGCGCATACCGCCCACCGTGTTGGCATTGATAAAGGCCAGCCGGCGCCCCGCACGCTGAAGCAAAGCCTGATCCGTATTCGTCATCAGGTCCTGCATTGCATGCATGGATAACAGTGCGGTGCGGGTGTAGGCGGCGGCGCGGGTGTCCAGCTGCAGGCTACGCGCGAGTGCAACGTCGTCATAAGGCACTTCGGCCACTACAAACTCATTCGCATGCCGTGTACGGAGGATTGCAGGGGGGCGCATGGCCGGGCGGCTGGCCCTGATCTGCGCCATGTGGGCCGCAGCCCCGGTGCCCAGAGCCGTGACTATACCGCTGGCAGTAATAACAATCCGGTGGTGGTGGAGCGGCATAGCGCCCTGAGGGGTTCAGTAAACGGTGGGTAAAAATCAGGCAGCCTGCGGGCGGTTGGCGGAGATGTAGTCGGCCATCGTCTGCACGGATGTGAGCACCTTGCGGCCTTCGCGGGCATCTTCAATCTTAATGCCGTAACTGCGCTCCAATAGTACCATAAGCTCCAGCGAGTCAATAGAGTCAAGCCCCAGCCCTTCGCCGAAAAGGGGCGCATTGTCGTCAATATCCTCCGGCTTCATGCCCTGCAGGTTGAGCGAGTCAATAATCTGCTGCTTGAGGGTCACTTTCAGGTCTTCCATGTACGCGATATGTATGAGGGGAGGCAAATGTAATGCCTTCGGGGCAGCGCTTTACAAAATGGGGCCGGGCGGGTGATGCGTTGTTTAAGGAGAAACTGCTGAGGGAGCCTTGTATTGAAGTGAAGGACGCATGTATTGTTAAGGGGGAGGCTTATGCTGAAGTGGGGGGCGCCTGTATTGTTAAGGGGGACGCTTGTTTTATAGGGAGGGATGCCTGTTCTGTTAATGGGGATGCTTGTATTGTTAAGGGGGACGCCTGTTTTATGGTGAGGGAGGGTTATTCTATGCTGGGGGATACTTGTATTGTTAATGGGGACGCTTGTTTTATTGGCTGAAAAAAGGAAAAAGCATCCGGTGGGGATGCTTTTGGCTGAAAAGGTTTGCTGAGGTCAGTCTATGTTGACGAATTTGAGCTTGGAGACTGTTTTGTATTCAGGGGAGGTGGCTCCGAAGGCAGTTTTGAGGTAGGTTTTGAAATACTGGGCGATGTCAACGAGGCCGGTGTCGGGGTCGTTGAAGTGTTTGTCGCGGGCTATGCGGCTGGTGCTGTAGGGGGCGTAGGTGGAGGTGACGGCGCTGTTGCGGTTGGCGAGGGTAGCGGCGAGGCTTTCTAAGGTGGCGAGCTGGAGCTCTGTCTCGGAAGGGCCGTAGGCGGGAAGGGAGTTGATGAGGGCTACCTGGTCGGCGAAGTGGGCGGCAATGTTGGTGAAGCTTTGCTGGGAGGTGGAGGCCCCGGTTGGCGGCTGTGCGGTTTCGGGGTCGTCGCCGCCGGTGGCGATGGATGGGGCCGCGGGTGCGGATGCGCCCTGGATTTTGCGGTTAATGGCTACGGCCTCGGCGAGGACGGAGGGGTTGACGCCGTCGGTGAGGCGGATGGCGCCGAGGATGCGGGTGGATAGTTTTTTGATGTTGGCGTAGGTGGTTTTGCGGTCGCCGGTGGCCTGGATGAAGGGCATGTGGAGGGCGGAAGTGTCGGTGACGGCGGCTTTGACGGCGGTGGCTTTGGCCTGGAGGGCGGGTAGCTTGAGGGAGGCTTTGGAGGGTTGATAGGCAGGGCCGAGGGCGGTGGCGGTGGCGATGAGTGTGTCGAAGTTTGCGATGTTTTTCTGGATGCCTACTTCGGAGGTGCTGTGCTGGGATGTGGACATGAGTAATGTGGTTTTAAGTGTATTGACTGCCAAGTTAATAAATGGGTGCGAGGTAAGCAAGTGATGGCGCGTGCGTGTGCGGAAGGGGTGTTGGAGTGCTCGTAACATGCTCGCCGGCTGTGGCCGGGCCGTTCGGAGAACGGCCTTATCCGGCTTTGCGATGCGCTGCGCTAACGTCGCGAAGAACTGGGCAGAGTGGTAAGATTAGTAAGCAATAGGCTTTAGCTTTATATCTGAAGATGATTAGGAAAATACTTCTCCTTTTAGCTCTGAGCGCCTGCCTGCCTTATGCAGGCGGTGCTCAGAACTATTTTAATATCAAGACTACACTTCATTCAACTGCGGTAAGCATGAGTGGAGTACTAGAACGTAGTGGTAAATACTACACAACAGCTACCTGCCGTGACAGTATCAATAACATTGGTAACGGCTTGGCCATTAATATCTACGGCGTACGGTTCAGCGTGTGGAGCAATAGCGGACAATTACTGTACGATACTGTTTTCCAGCGGGCGGACAGCGGCAAAAGCGCCGTATTCAATCGCAGTATTCAAGAACTGCCCAATCACACTTTTCTGGTAGCCGGAGATGGCGGCGACACTAAGGGGCATGTAAAATTGTTTCTGTTTTGTTTTGATAGTATGGCTCGTCCGCTCTGGCAGAAAGAATGGGACAAGCCGGCGGACTTTCCGATGCTGACTCCGTTTGACGACTGGCTGATGGCGGATTTTAAGCCGGACGGGCATGGCAATTATCTGATGCTTTCATCAATAGGCCGTGGCATGAATAGCCAGACCTTACTTATGAAGCTGGATTCAAGCTTCAATGAGATCTGGCACAAAGACTTTGGCGACAATAAGTATAATAGCATAGCGCAGAGTCTAGTAGTTGAAAACGAAGGCTATACATTCGGTGGATACTATAGCAATATCAATCGGACGACGAAATTCGCGTTTTACCAGACTGAGCTATTTAAGACAGACACCTCTGGTAATCTGAAGTGGCATTGGCGTGAAGATACGTTGCGTGTAATGTCGCAGCCTTTAGACTTGATTAAGACCAAAGATGGAGGTTACATCTACTGCGGAAGCAAATTGGTTAAGCGTGAATTTTATCCACAAACCTCACTTTTTTACTGGCGTCCGTGGATAGAAAAGATAGACAGCAGCGGTAAGACAATATGGAGCGATACCATTGCCAGCTATGCAACGGACTATGACCGTGCATGCTTTACCAAGCTCATTGAACTGCCTGACGGAGACATCGCGGCAACCGGCATGATAACTTCCGGATTTGAAGAAAAGGATACGGGGATAGCTTTTTACGGGGTGCTTGAAAAATTTGCTCCCAATGGAAAGCTCAAATGGCGGAGGAAATACGACTATCATGGCGACACGATGTACTACAGGCTCTACGACATAAAACATACATCTGACGGGGGATATGTTATGGCGGGCCATATTTACGAAGTACTGCATAAAACTTCCGCCACCCTGCCGTGGCAGCGCGCCTGGCTATTAAAAGTGGACAGCAATGGCTGTACCTCAACTAATGACCCGCAATGCTGGGCGGTAGGCGTACCGCAGGAGCCTAAGCTTGCAGCGGGCAGCTATCAGGTCTATCCTAATCCGGCTGCCGAAGCAGTCAGCATCCGCTATGCTAAAGAAGACCCGGCTGAAGAGCTGTTTTCGCTCTATGACATCACGCGCAGGCTCTGCGCACATGTGAAGCTTGCCGGGCGTGAGGGGCAGGCAAGCTTGCCCCTTGCAGGGCTGCGTGCCGGCGTATATGTCTATCGGGTCAGCGGAGGAGGAAAAGGCATACGCAGGCCTGCGGGCAGGCTGGTAGTGCGCCCATAAAAAACCCCACCTGCGTAAAAGGCCGGTAGGGTTTTCTGGCTGGAGTAATGCAGGCTCTTACAGGCGCGCTTATGATATCCTGTCGTCAAGGCCTATGAAGCACATCATTGTGCGCTCCGATTCTTCATGCAGCTATCGCTGCTCATTTATTTCGTCTTCCGCCTCGGCGGCAAGGTCCTCGTCGCTGTCTGTATCGTTTGCCTGGCTGCCTACGCCCGCCTGATCATAGTCGGAGCTGGTAGCTACCGACTGCCCTGTATCGGCCTGGCCGGACGTGTATCCGGTACCGGAAGATCCGCCCGCGCCGGGAGCCGTAGGGCCTTCGTAGGAAATGTTTGTGCCGGTGTTCGCAAGGCCGCTGTTGCTGTGCGGATCCACCTGCGCAGTTGCGGGCCTGCCCATGCTGGCCGCATAGAGCGCATTATTGTGAATGCCGCCTTTATGATCACTGCCGCTGTTGCCGCGCTCCTCAAAATTTCCGGTAGATGCCGTGTTCAAGCTTTCATCTCCGTAATCTTCGGTGCGGCGCTCATCTTTTTGCGTATCCATAATAAAGCTGGTTTAATAGCTGAAAGAGGATAAAGATTATGCCATTAGAATGAAACCGGGCTGCTGCGGATACGACGCAGAGCCCGCCTTAAAGCTGCAGGTAACGGCGGATAAATCCAAGCGACTGCTGCTCCGTTTCCGCAGCGCGCGCCGCGTCGTAATGCGGATTAGAGGGGTTGGCAAAGGCGTGGTCGGCAGCTACATTGACGAGGGTAAACTTCCGGCCCGCCGCCTCAACAGATTTGCCGAAGGCGGCAACGTCTTCCGCAGAGATAAACTTGTCAAGCGTTCCGCGGATGTATAGCACATCAGTTTGCAGGGGGCTGATGTTTTTGGCGTCCTTTTCCGGAAAACCGTAGTACATCACGCATCCGGAGGCCTGCTTCTCCGCAAGCACCGCTGCGCGAAATGAGTAGGAGCCGCCCATGCACCAGCCGATAGTGGCTATCTGATTGTCGCGCCCTATTCTGGCAAGCAGGCCTTTAATCAGGACATCGGCGCGGCGCTTGTCAAGCCCGGTTGATAGTTTTCCGGCTTCCTCGGGCGTGCCTGCCACGGCGCCGTCATAGAGATCTATCGCATAAACGTCAATCGGCCCCAGCGAATCCTGCAGGCGGTCTGCCTCGCGGCGGATGTAATCATTGAGCCCCCACCATTCGTGGAAGACGATGAGCGTGCGAACTGCGGCTTCCTGCGCGGGCACATAGTAAGCGCGGCCTTTCTTGCCATCCAGCGTCTGGAAGGTTACATCGCTGCCACGCTTATCGCTGTACACAAAGGGCTCCGGCGCTTCGTGCGCTTTTGCGAATGCTTCTGTGCGGGCAAACGCCATCAGGCCCGAGGGCTTGACGCAGCATGCAGGCGCTTGTGCTTGTATGCGCGTAGCGGTCAATGCCAGGGAAAGGATGGCAAGTAGTGTTCCTGATATGTTCATGTTTTTGAAGTTGGGTTATAATAACAGCCAAGTATTGAATCCATAGGCGCAAGCCCCGCGGCCACGTCCTGCACTTTTTTCCGCAACCGCTCTTCTATCAGCCAGGCAAGCGGCTGGTCAACCGAGTTAAATGTTCTGAAGGCTTCAACAAGCTGCGCGTCCCATTGTTCGTGGAAATGCAGCAGATCGTCCGGGCGGACCTGTGTCCTTTCGCTGCCCGGCTCGGGCAGACAGTCCCAGGGCTCAGACAGATTCAGGTAGCCATAGTCGTCTGTCAGCTCCTCGCCCGGAAGAATGTCGCGCACAGCCAGCTCAAAGTTATAGGCGGTAGAGATGCAGGAAGAATGAAAAGAGTGATTTACAAAGCGCGCGTGATCCCAGCAAAGAACGTCGCGGCCATCATGGTCGCGATAGCAGTATTTATCAAGAATGGCCTGGTAGGGCGCATCCATCACTGCTATCTGCTCTTGGGTAAATACCTGGTCCAGCGCATCAAAGGCCCAGGTAATGGTGCCTATAGGGATTCGTTTTGTGGCCACTACCCCGAAACCTTTTTCTCGGGAAATAAAACGTAGTTCGGTATCCGGATGGATCATATGCGCCACCGATAAAAAATAGCGCCAGACGTATGGCACCAACTTTGTTGCCGCTGCTTCATGCAGCATTCAGACAGTAAGCGCTTTATGGACGAGGCCGCCGCCTTGGCCATTAAGGGTATGGAGCGTGGTGAGGGCGGGCCGTTTGGGGCCGTAATTGTGCGCGGTGGCCAGATTATAGGTCGCGGCTGGAATCAAACCTTCCTGCATACCGATCCTTCTGCACATGCTGAGGTACAGGCCATTCGCAATACCTGTAAAGAACTGAATACCCTGGAGCTGGCTGGCGCTGTTATGTATTGTACCGGAGAGCCGTGTCCTATGTGCATGAGTGCTATTTACTGGAGTATGATGGATGCTGTGTACTTTGCCAATACCAAGGAGCAAAGCGCCCAGTGCGGATTTGACGATGCGAAAATCTATAAGGAACTAAGCGTATCCTGGAAAGAGCGAGCGCTGAACATGGCTCATTTTCCGCATGACGGAGCTCTGGAAGCCTTTCGTATCTGGGAAGCAAAGAAGCAGGAAGCAATACAAGCGGGAACGACTATTTAGGCAACAAAAAAGCCCCGTCAGACCGGGACTTTTGGAGTATGCTTACATCACATGCATTTTGTCTCTGAGCTTTGCTGCCTTCCGCCTTTTCAGGATGAGGCGCACACCGTGCACGGCCATCATCATCGCTTTTCCGGTGACATAGCCTACCGCTATCTCGGTGACAAGCTTTTTCAGAAACGAATTTTTTTTTGGCTTGGATACACTCCATTCTTCGCGCAAAGCCTGCTTCCTGCTACGCCCTTTGCGCACCGCTTTAACGAGTGGTTTGGCGATAGCAAATGCCATCTGAGCGTTGCTCTTGGCTCCTACAAGCTCCATTACAGTAGCCAGGAGCCCTTCCTTAGCAGTAGATGAAACTTTGCTGCGCCCCATCTCTGCCAATGGATTAAGATCAGACACCTTAGTGTTGCGGCGCTCATAACGAAGACGGATTTTTTCGCGCTTCAGCGCTTCAACGCTGTCCAGCTTTTTCTTGTAGAGTTTCATCGGTGCGTTTAGTTGTCGGTAACCTTGATATCACGATGATCCTTGTCGTGCTCCTCATCATCGTCATCATCGTCGCCCTCTGTAAGCACCCTGATAAAAATTCCTGCAAAAGATCTGATGATGCTTTTGCGCATCAGGAAGATCACAAGCATAAGCAGGATAAACAGGCCGGCAGTAGCGAAAGCGCCACCAACCCGCGAGTCAAACAGGGACGCGAAGGTCTCCATGAGACCGAACCCGAGAAAAGTAAGTGCGGCGAGGGTAAAGAAGATGTAGATAATGGAAATCAGGAGGTGCCCTATTACGTTTGACGTGCGCTCAATGAGGCTCAGTTTAAGAAGCCCCAGGCGCACGTCAACGTAAGCAGTCGCTTTATCCTTCCAGCTGTTGAAGAGATTCATCATCGCTTTGGCAGAGCAGGATTAGGCATTGTAGATTTCCTGCTCAAGGTCCTGGCTTTTCTTGCCGAAGCGGTCTTTCACGGCTCCCTGCACGTCGGAAAATTTGTCTTTTACGGAGCCTTGCAGGTCTGCAAGCCTGTCTTTGAGTTTGTCAATTGTTTCGCTGCGCTTGTCGCTGTCTGTAGCGAGTACATAGCCTACTGCTGCGCCTACCGCTGCTCCTATCAGGAGTGTAGCTACTGTCTTTCCGGTGTTTGCCATGGTGTGGTGGTTTTGGGAGTATGAAATTGTATTATTACAGCTGCGAAGGTTAAAACATCATGCCAGTCCGGCCAGGAGTGGCACTGTTTTAATTATGTTGTTTTTCGGTGATCCTCACCAACTTTACCGCTCGCCAAAAGCAACCATGATTCAAGGTGTACAATTAAAGCAGTACGTGCTGCTGCTGCTCATTGCGGGCGCGGTGTTGCTTGTAGCTACCACCTTGTATCCCTTTCTGCCCGGCCTGCTTGGCGCGGTGACGCTGTACATTCTGCTGCGGCAGTGGTTCTTTAAGATGACGGTTGTCTGGAATTGGAAACCGTGGCTTGCAGCAACTATGTTTATCGTCGGAGCGATTGTTGTCTTTGTATTGCCATTCGTGGGGACGGCCCTGCTGCTGGCGCCTAAGGCTACCGCTCTTCTGCATAATCCTGAGCTGGTGACTAATGTGCTGCATACTACCACGGCCCGTCTGCACGATTATGTGCCGCAGCTGGCTCCGGACGAGGCATCAGTAGCCAAGATGCTCCAAAAGGCGTCTAAGAGCCTTCCCACGTTTCTGGGAGGGACGCTGCAGGTGATCACGAACCTGCTGCTGTGCTTTTTCCTGCTTTATTTCATGCTTCTATCCGGCAGAAAGATGGAGCGCAGGCTTCAGGAGTTTGTCTCGCTGAAAGATGAGAATATAGACGACATCCTCGCCAGCACCCGTGTGATGGTTGTTTCTAATGCAATAGGCATACCCGTTCTTGCGATTCTTCAGGCCATTGCGGCAACAATCGGCTTTCTGATTTTCGGTGTGGAAGGCGCGGTCCTTTGGGGCGTTCTGACGGGCGTTTTTTCCATGCTGCCAGTGGTGGGCACTGCAGTCATCTGTCTTCCGGTCATAGCTTACCTGTACGCGACGGGTCATAGCGGGCAGGCGACAGGGCTGCTCATTTTCTACGTCGTCGTTATTGCTAATATTGACAATGTCGCGCGCTTTACGCTATTGCGGAAGCTGGGCGACGTGCATCCGGTCATAACGGTGCTTGGCGTAATGATTGGCGTCCCGCTTTTCGGTTTTATGGGCCTGATATTCGGCCCGCTCCTGCTTTCGTACATGCTGCTGCTCATACGAATATACAGGGTAGAGTTCTCCGGCAGACCGGAATAGCGCGTCTGCAGCCCGATCCTAATATTCCTGGCCGCTATAAAAGACGCGGTAGAAATTTTCGCCGATACGGTACCGGAGCACATCGTAATTGAGCTGCCAATCTTCAATCTCTGCCGCCGTCACATCATATACCTCGCCACTGCTGAACATGCGCAGCACATGCGCGCGGTTCTGGTAAACAAGGGAGTTGTACTGCACGCTATAGTTATCAGGATAGTAGCTTTCCAGCTGCGTTATTTCGCCCTTGTAGAATACGCGGAAGTAGCCGCCCGCATCTCGGAATCCAACCACATTATCACCCACCTGGTAGTCGGGACGGAAATAGCCGAGATTATAAATGCTGTCGGCATAATAGATTTTGAAATAGCCGTCGTTGGAGACATAAGCTACCAGATTGTCGCCGGCTGTGTAGGAGAGCGGGGGAAAGCTTTCTGCCACAATCGTTTTTCCTGCATGAAATATCTTAAAGATATTCCCCGCATCCAGGTACGCTACCGTATTGCGCCCTACGTCAAAGCCATTCACCGCATAGTCTTCCTGTGTTGAGATAACACCGTTGTAGAACAGATGAAACTGGCGCGCGTAATTGTTATAAGCGGCAATGTTGTCGCTCACTTTTATGTTTTGCACCGCGGTGCCCGCCAGATAGGATTCTATGGGATAAACGCTGCCCTTGTAATAAGCCTTGTACTCATTGCGGACACCGTCCAGGAACACGACCATGCTGTCGCCCAGATAATATTCATTGCACAGCAGTGAAAGATTTTTTACCAACCCGCGGTCAAAAACGTTAAGCGATTTCGCATTTAAGAAAATGGTCAGATCGTCGGATGTACGGAAGGCGTTGGTAAAGCCGGTATTGAGCGTACGCACGCCACCTGCGTAATAAATTTTAAAGGAGCGGGAATTATCCAGATAGGGTATTGTTATCCGGCCAACCTGCAGCTCTGTCGGGGGCAGGTAATCTATTTTTCGCAGCAGCCCATTGTCCCAGACCATCACCTGATTCTGGATATTGGTATAAGCCGCGAGCGGCTGGGAGCGGAGGCCGGGAGCGCAAAAAAGCGCGGCAAGTAAAAAGACCGTAATCCGGTGCATCATAGCGTAAAGGTGAGCGAGAACCTTGCCAAATTTCCCATTTCCGGCGGGAAATAAAAAAGCCAGCCTGAGAACAGGCCAGCCCCTATAAACCCTATCACTATGAAAACTTGGTCAAAGATAAAGTCGGCGCCGGGCTTTGCAACAATTCCCCATGCAGATAACAACAGGAAAACAAATAGCAGTCTGCTGCCGGAATGAAAAAATCCCGGCCACGAGGGCCAGGATTCTGATTGAAAAAATGAAGTCATATCAACAATTCGCCATGCCGCATATCAGCGCACGAGGGTGACGTCGCCCTTAAAGGTTTCAGTCATCTGGTCGGGATAGCCGATGCGGATGATATACTGATAAGCGCCAAGCTCAGCATCCTCGCCCTTCCACTTGCCATTCCAGCCGGCATTCGCGTCCGTAGTTGAGAATACCTCCTGGCCCCATCGGTTGAATACGCGGAACTCCATCAGCCTGCGGAAGCCAAGGTTGACTGGCTTGAAGACGTCATTGCGGCCATCGCCGTTTGGCGTGAATGCGGTGGGCACCATCAGGTTTTCGCGGTAATCTACTGCCACCTGCACGCTGTCTGACGACACACACCCGTTCATGTCCTTACCATACACAACGTAGGTAGTTGTTTCAACAGGATGGGCAATCGGAGCGCCGGAATTGGGGTCCGTCAGTGAACCGGCGGGGCTCCAGCTGTACCATTGAGCGCCATGCGCATAAAGCTGTACGCTCTTGCCATACTTGATGGTCGTATCCTGATTGGAGATTGTAATCACCGGCAGCGGATTTACGAATACGGTAACCGTCAGCGTATCAGGGCAGCCGGTCTCATAAGTCGGGTTGATCGGATTTGTCGCATGAACGTTGTTGCTGTAAACAACGGCGTAAGTCGTCGTTACAGGCGGCTTGGCCACAGGGTCGGCGCAATCAATGCAGGTCAGGCTTCCGGCAGCGCTGGTATAGGCGCCTTCATGAATTTCAAACCACTTATAGGCGTCACCGCCGGTGGCGTGCAGCGGCACTATTTGATTCAGACAGGCGATGGTATCAATCGGGCCCACGGTGAGGTGATGATCTGGCACCACTATATGCAGCGCATCCTTCACACGGCAGCCGTTGCGGCCAACCGTAAACACCTCATAGTTGATGCTGCGGGGAATGAACGCGTATGGATTCTGCGCGTTGCTGTCCTTCAGATTGTTGCCGGGAACCCAGTGATAGTCAAATGGCAGCGCCGGAGTATGGCAGTAATTGAAGCGCACCACCGGCCGCTCGTTATAATACTGCACCGCAGGCGCATTACCGCCGCATACGTTAATGCCGTTATCGTATTTCTGAATAGCTGCGCCCGGTACAACGGTTACTACATCATTACCATTCACATTCTGGCCGGTAAGGCCCATACAGATATCCACCAGCAGATTTTGCGTCGTATCCCAGCTATATGGCGTGGTAAACGTGATCTGATTCCAGGCGTTCGGCGTCAGCGTAAGCGATGCAATAGTAGCTACAGTCGTCACATTCGGATTGAAGGAGCTGTTGGTTACCGGTTGCTGGTAATCTTCCATTTGCGTGCATCCCAGGGATACGTTGAAATTCTGAATGGCGTTGGTGCCTACAATTGTAGCGCCGGGCACAAAGAATGAAAGGCCATTAATAGTACCGCTGTAAAGTCCCGCCGCGAGAATATCAGCCTTCTTTACGATAAACTGATACTTGTGATAAGCGCGGCCAGAGAAGAACGGCGTGTTTTGCGGAGCGGATGGCACATTGCTGCCAAAGCCCACAAGCGCAAGGTCTTCAGTAGCACAGCTAATCGGGTTGGCTACGCCGCAAGGAACATTTGCGTAAGGCGACGGCCCTGTAGCGACGGACTGAAGCTGTACATAACCGGGACGGCACACAAGCAGGTCGTCCTGCGGCGCGTCAATGGTGACGCTGTTGTCAATCAGCACCTTCACAGTGTCCGAATTCTTGCAAAGCTGCTCAGGCTCATCAGTCGTAACCACATAAGTGTAGTCAACGGGAGGATTGGCCTTCGGTGTGCGGCAGTCTGTGCAGGTCAGATATTCGCCGGGCGCACCGGAAAGGTTCGTCCAGGTATAATTAGCTGTAGGCGAGCCGTTCACAGTACTGAGCTGCGCAGGGCGCTCACCCAGCGGACAAACGAGCAGATCCGGTCCGGCATCAAGACCCGGGCCTAATACACGGATGGTGAATACAAAATAAACCTTGGGGACAATCGGCACGGCATTGGCGCAGCCACTGTCCAGCGCTTCCATCGCAATAATGTGATCACCGTAATCGGAAGCGGTCGGCGTCCAGTTAAACGTAGTGGTTGCAGCCGAATTACCGGAATTAGTTACTGTATTGAAAGTAAGGCCCGGCGGAAAAACAGATGAAGGCAGCGGGCGAAGAATGATAAATCCGGTAGGATTATTCACATGCGCATTAACTTTAAAGGAAATAGGTGCGCCGGGGCATGTGTAGATGATATTATTGCCAATCGTTGCGTCAAGCTTCTTGATACCCGTTGGCGACTGAACAATAGAATCAATTGTTGGATCGTCTGCGCCGGCACATGAAAGCACGCTTACTTGTACATCGCGTGATGCGTATCCAAGTATCGCGCCCGTGGTTTTATCACGGTCATAGGTGCGGAACGCCAATACATACTTTCCTATCGTGTTCGGATTGAACGTTGCTGTACCATTTGTTGCATTTAGGTTGTATCCGGGCGATGCAGCATCAATAGGATTGGTAAAAGAATAACCGAGCGCGTATGGCAGCGACGCAGGGTTAGGAAATCCAGCCGTCTGCGGATTCCAGTTGACTGTCTGCAGGTTATCGTTGTCAATATCCACGGGCGCATTCACATAGTTATACAGACGGTTTGCGCAGATATAGGGAATAGGATCAGCCGTATAGACCGGTGTGCTGTTGTTGTATTTAAGTACATTATTTATACTGGCTTCAACCAATATTCCCGCTCCGCTAACCGATCCGCCGCCGGTGTTTGTGATATTCTGAACACCTGCATTTCTACAGCAGCTGCTCCAGGTAAATTTCAGATCGGTTGTACGCAGAGGAACTGTAACAGTATCCTGATAAGTATGGCGGATGAAGGCTGGATAGATCTTAAAATTCTTAAGCTCACGGCAGGAATTCACCAACTTATAAGTGCCGCAGAGTTGATCAAGCGTATCGCTCGGACCAACCTTCTGCACCTGCCGGCCAATTGAAAAATTGCCGGAAGCGGAGCTAATGGTTACATAGTCCGTATTAAATAAACCCAGGTTCATCGTGTACGGCCCATTGGGGTAGTTACCGATCGTACTATAATCCGGCTCGCAGATTTTATAAATCTTGAGTGTTACCAGATACTTGATATTGGAAGGACCAGTGCCGATGTATTGCGCGCTAAGGTCAACCGCAGCAAGGTGATCGGCCCACGCACGCTGCACGCCAACGAAAGAGAGCAGAAATGAGCAGCACAGCAAAGTCCTGAAGAGTAAGTTTGGCTTCATTATAAACGCTTAAAGCGGGGAAAAAAGAGATGTCGGGTAATTAACCCCAATAATACGACAAAGACGGCTAATATGGCTAACGGGTTGGCGCTGCCCAGAACTTTCTGACCGCTTCCACGGCAATACCCATGTCTAATTTTCTCATGCAGTTAAAGTGCCCGCGTGGGCAGCGGTTGTAGCCCAATTTAGAGCAGGGGTGGCAACTCAGCTTCTTATTTTCCATCATTACGCTCAGTGGAGCGATTCTGGTTTTCAGGTTGTTAGCTCCATAATACGGAAACATGCCCAGCTCAGGCGCTGTGTTCCCCCAAAGTGATATAACAGGCTTTTTAAACGCCGTCGCTACATGCATCAGACCTGTGTCGTTGCTTATCACCACGCGCGCCCGCTCTATAAGAGCTGCGGATTCATTCAGATTAAACTTTCCGCAGGAGTTATAGATTTTAATAGGATCTATTTCCGCAATCGCCCGGCCTTCCTCCCGGTCGTCCGGCCCACCCAGCAGCATTACCGGGTAAGGCACCGCGGCGCAAAATGCCTTCCATTGTTCGGGCGGCAGCTTCTTCGTGCTATAAGAGCCGCCAATGACGCATGCCACATAGCCCGTCCAGTGCGAGGTCGGAATATCATCGTTTGTGATACGTGCGCGCTCCGGGATATAATATTCAAGTCCGCCGCCGTCATTGCGGACGCCCAGTGGCTTCACCGCCTCAAAGTATCGCTCCACGATGCTCGCGTCCGGCATCAGGTTGATGCGCAGGTTTACCGCAACCCATTTTTCTACATTCTTTTTTGGAAAGGACGCAGATCTGACCTCTTCAAGCGCCGTCTTCACGCGCGCTGTGCGCAGATTATGATGCAGGTCGGCAATAAAATCAAACTTTTCGCTCTTTAATGCCGGAAGCATCTTATTCAGGTCATCTTCCAGCAGATGCAGCCTGTCAATGTTCGGGTTTGAAGATAGGATCGGTGCAAACTCCGCCTTCGTCAGGTAATGAATCTCCGCGCCCGGCATCTGCGCCCGAAGGCAGCGCAGCACAGGCGTAGTCAGCACAATATCGCCAATGGAAGAAAAACGGATGACCAGGATTTTCATGCGCCGCAAAGGTGCCTAATCCGGAATGAATTTTCGGGCGGCACAAAACCGGGGAGAAAAAACCTTCGTTAGTGATCTTGATTTTCCCAAACAAACAAAACACAAAACGACAAGCACATGAAAAAGCTCGTAATCGCAATCGCCGCAGTAGCAGCCATGCTCGCTCCCGCAACCACATTCGCAGCGCCTAAAGAAAAGACCGTCATGGTAGGCGGCGCAGCCATGTATCCTTCCAAAGACATCGTTGACAATGCCGTGAACTCCAAAGATCATACTACCCTGGTAGCTGCCGTAAAAGCTGCCGGCCTCGTAGAAACGCTGAAGAGCGATGGTCCGTTCACCGTATTCGCGCCAACCAACGCAGCCTTCAATATGCTGCCCGCGGGCACCGTTGACGGTTTGCTGAAGCCGGAAGCCAAAGGCACACTGACCTCAGTGCTTACTTATCATGTAGTATCAGGCCGCCTCGGCAGCGCAGAGCTGATGAAAATGATTAAAGATGGCGGTGGAATGGCGACCCTCAAGACCGTACAAGGCGAAGACCTCACCGTAATGATGAAGGGCAAGAGTATCGCAGTAAAAGACAGCAAAGGCGGTGTAGCAATGGTTACTACTAAAGACGTATTTCAGAAGAACGGCGTTATCCACGTAGTTAATAAGGTACTGATGCCGTAAGAAGATGGTTGATTTGCACCGTGTGCGCCGTTTGAGGAGCGTCGCATGCATCAATAAGAAGAGGCCGCTATTCAGCGGCCTCTTCTGTGTTTTGACACGGAAATATTTTTTCTGCTACTGTATATAAGGTCTCAGGCTATCAATGGCGCCCAGCCCGCTGAACGTCTTTATCAGCTTGCGCTCTTTGTCGTAAATATTTATCTGCGGGAGCGCCACATAATTAAAAGTGCGGTCAACAAATCCGGCGCTATCCAGGCCAACCATCAGCTTCGGATACTGGGCATGCCTGGTGTTCTTTTCAAAAAAATCCATGTAAGGCCCCATCATCGGCGCTGCCATCAGCACAATGTGCGAAGATTTGAACAGCGCGATGTTCGCCTCGAGCACACGCGTCATATCCTCGCAATGCTCGCAGGTGGGGTGAAACATCATCACGAAGATATTCGCATCGTTCTTCAGCATAGAGTCGGTAAAAATCACACCTTTCGCAGCAACCAGCCGGATGCGCGGCATCGGCGAACCGAGATTGTGGAAGTCGGCGACCGTCTGCGGCAACGGCGGCAAAGGCTCTGGTATGGCTTTTTTGCGCTTGCCAAAGTTTAAGTCCGTGCGTTGGCTGCCCAGATTAAAGCTCGGCGATACCGTTGTTGATTGTTTATAATACTGCTTATCCTTTTGCTGTGCCTGAACGCCGAAAGCGGAGCAGAGCAGCAGAGCCATAATTACCTTACGTTGCATAAAGCTAAAGTAGGCCAATAAGCCTGCGCCGTATCTCAAAGGAATTATAAGAATAAGCATGCCGAACTCACCGCTTGCCGAACGTATGCGCCCGCGCCGACTGGAAGATTTCGTCGGCCAGCAGCATCTTGTAGCGCCCGGAAAAGTGCTTTATAATATGGCCGCCTCCCGTCAGCTGCGATCCATCATATTCTGGGGGCCTCCGGGAGTTGGCAAGACCACGCTCGCCATGATTCTCGCCGGTTCGGTAGGCGCGCCGTTCTTCACGCTCAGCGCCATTGATAGCGGCGTTAAAGAGGTGAGGGCCGTTATTGAGCAGGCAAGGCTGGCAGGCGGGGCAGTACTGTTCATTGACGAAATCCACCGCTTCAACAAGTCGCAGCAAGACAGCCTGCTCGGCGCCGTGGAAAAAGGAATCATCACGCTGATCGGCGCTACAACGGAGAATCCGTCTTTTGAAGTCATCTCAGCCTTGCTCAGCCGCTGCCAGGTATATGTATTGCAGGCTTTAAGCGAAGACGACCTGAAAGCAGTAGTAACCGGCGCACTGGAAAAAGACGGGCAGCTTCGCGCAAGCGGCGTGACCATTAAAGAATGGGAAGCCCTGCTGCAGCTAAGCGGCGGCGACGCCCGGCGGCTGCTCAACCTGCTGGAGCTTACGGTTGGAAGTATGCCTGAAGAGGTGCGCGATATTACTAATTCCATTGTCCAAGAAACTGTTCAGACCAAAAGCGCCCTTTACGATAAAGCCGGCGAGCAGCATTACGACATCATCTCCGCCTTCATCAAATCCATGCGCGGCTCCGATCCCAATGCCGCCGTCTATTGGATGGCCCGCATGATTGAAGGCGGCGAAGACCCGAAGTTCATTGCACGCCGCATGGTCATTTTTTCTTCAGAGGACATCGGCAATGCGAACCCGAATGCCTTGCTGCTGGCCACGTCCACCTTCCAGGCGGTAAACCTCATCGGCTGGCCGGAAAGCCGGATTATCCTCGCGCAATGCGCTACATATCTCGCGTCTTCTCCAAAGACAAATGCTTCTTATGTTGCCATCGGCGAAGCGCAGGATTTAGTCAAAAAGCATGGCGACCTGCCGGTGCCGCTTCATATCCGCAACGCACCAACAGGCTTGATGAAAGGTCTCGGTTATGGCAAGAATTATAAGTACGCCCATAGCTACGAAAATAACTTCGTAGAGCAGGAATTTTTGCCCGATGCAATTGCCGGAACCAAAATCTACGATCCCGGCGAAAGCACCGCTGAGCAACGCTTGCGCGCATTCTTAAAGGAACGCTGGGGCGACAAGTACGGCTACTAAACGACAGATTCTGTGGACTATTGAGACGCCGGGGCTCCTTTCCGAGACTTCGTCATCCTTGGAGGGCATCTATTATCTCGCAGCTTCTGTAAGTTCCAATTGGAACTGTCAAAGTCGCTGAAATGTGCTTGTTCCGTCAGATGTTTTTCGCGCGTCCGGCAATAATTGCAGGCATAAAATTTTTGCCGTGAAACTCTGTCAGCGACAAATGCTTTCCGCTGCCAAAGGGTCGGCAGCTCGCGCCCGGCGCAGCATTTGAAATACATCCGGCACAAGTATGAACACAGCCAACTTCACCATAAAAGCGCAGGAAACCCTGCAGGCCGCACAGCAAATTGCCTTCAACGCGGAAAGTCCGAGTATTGATTCCAGCCATCTTTTAAAAGCGCTGCTGGATGATACCGAAGGCCCGATGTCCTACCTTTTAAAAAAGGTCGGCGCGAATCCTTCATTTATAGGGCCGCGGCTCAATGACCTCATAGCCCGCGGAGCAAAAATCAGCGGAACCTCCGCTGCCCAAAGTCTTTCCCGCGATGCGAATAATGCGATGCTCCGCGCGGGTTCCATTCTCAAAGAATTCGGCGACGAGTTCGTAACACCGGAGCATATCCTGCTCGGCATCGTCAGCCAGAACGACGACACCGCCAAGCTGCTCAAAGACGCCGGAGCGAGCGAGAAGTCTCTTATTGCCGCAATAAAAGAGCTACGCAAAGGCAGCACCATTAATAGCCAAACGTCCGACCAGCAGTACCAGACCCTTGACCGCTACGCAAAAAACCTGAACAAGCTTGCACAGGATAATAAATTGGACCCGGTTATTGGCCGCGACGAAGAAATCCGCCGCACGCTGCATATCCTTTCCCGCCGCTCTAAAAACAACCCGATTCTCGTGGGTGAGCCGGGTGTGGGTAAGACAGCTATTGTAGAAGGCCTCGCGCATCGCATCATCAACGGCGACGTGCCCGACAACCTTAAATCCAAAGTCATCTATGCGCTGGATATGGGGCAGCTTATTGCCGGTGCTAAGTACAAAGGCGAATTTGAGGAACGCCTTAAAGGTGTGGTAAAAGAAGTTGCCGAAAGCAATGGTGAAATCATCCTCTTCATTGACGAAATCCACACACTCATAGGAGCAGGCGGAGGGGACGGCGCTATGGATGCTGCCAATATCCTGAAGCCGGCTCTTGCCCGGGGTGAGCTCCGCGCGATTGGCGCAACGACCCTGAACGAGTACCAGAAATATTTTGAGAAGGACAAAGCGCTGGAACGCCGCTTTCAGAAAGTGCTGATTGACGAGCCGACGATGGAAGATGCCATTTCCATCCTGCGCGGGCTGAAAGACCGCTATGAAAGCTATCATGGCCTGCGCATTAAGGACGCCGCCATCATCGCCGCGGTGGAGCTGAGCAGCCGCTACATCACCGACCGCTTCCTGCCCGACAAGGCCATTGACCTCATTGATGAAAGCGCTGCCAAGCTAAAGCTGGAGATGAACTCTATGCCCGAAGAGCTGGACGAGTTGGAGCGCCGCATCCGCCAACTGGAAATTGAGCGTGAGGCCATCAAGCGCGAGAATGATGAGGAGAAACTAAACCGTCTGAACCACGACTTGTCGTCTCTGCAAGTGGAGCGCGATACGCTGAAAGCGAAATGGCTGGAAGAAAAGGAGCTCGTTGACCAGGTCAGCACCACACGCACAACCATAGAATCCCTGAAAGGCGAAGCGGAAAAGGCGGAGCGCGAAGGGGATTATGGCAAGGTGGCCGAAATCCGCTACGGCCGCATCAAGGAAGAAGAAGCTAAAGCGGCAAAGCTCAACGAGCAGCTGCACGCTATGGACGACACCCGCAAGCGCCTCATGAAAGAAGAGGTAGATGCGGAAGACATCGCTGAAAATGTGGCGAAGGCCACCGGCATTCCCGTACAGCGCATGATGCAAAGCGAGCGCGAAAAGCTGCTCCAACTGGAAGACGAATTGCACAAGCGCGTCGTGGGCCAGGAAGAGCCGATTGCCGCCGTGGCAGATGCTATCCGCCGCAACCGCGCCGGACTTAATGACCCCAAGCGCCCGATTGGTTCTTTCATCTTCCTCGGCACTACCGGCGTTGGTAAGACGGAGCTTGCGAAGGCCCTTGCCGAAGTGCTCTTTGACGATGAGCACATGATGACGCGTATTGACATGAGCGAGTACAGCGAGAAGCATAGCGTCAGCCGCCTTGTGGGCGCGCCTCCGGGCTACATTGGTTACGAAGAGGGCGGCCAACTTACAGAAGCCGTGCGCCGCAAGCCTTACAGCGTAGTGCTCTTAGACGAGATTGAAAAGGCCCACCCCGACACCTTCAACATTCTATTACAAGTGCTGGACGATGGCCGCCTGACCGACAACAAAGGCCGCGTGGTGAACTTCAAGAACACCATCATTATCATGACCTCCAACATGGGCTCGCACATCATCCAAGAGAATTTCGCCGAGCTCGCCGGCAAGGACGTGGATGAAGTGGTAGAGAACACGAAGGAGCAGGTGATGGATTTACTGAAGCAGATGCTGCGCCCCGAGTTCCTCAACCGTGTGGACGACGTGGTGATGTTCCACCCGCTGATGAAGAAGGAAATCAAGGGCATCATCCGCATCCAGTTGGAAGGCCTGAAAAAAATGCTTGCAGAACAGGGCATCACGCTGGAATTCTCCGACTACGCGCTGAACTACCTGATGGAGCGTGGCTACGACCCGCAATACGGCGCCCGCCCGCTGAAGCGTGTGATTCAGAAAGACGTCATCAACCTCCTCTCCCGCAGGCTCATCGCTGGAGATATAGACAAGAGCAAGCCCGTGCTGATAGATGTGTTTGATGGGGTAGTGGTGGCTCGGAACGAGGGCGCTGCAGTGCCGCAGGAATAACTAACTTTTCTGCATTGCCGGCAGTAGTACATTTGTATCAAATAGCGGACTTACGACCTCCACGCAAACGCTAAACCTCTATGATCTTACGCTTCGCCATTTCAAAAACGAAGCAGATGCAAGGTCGTTTGTGAAGGAAATAGAAGTAGTTGTAGATAACAAGTTTGAAAGTAAACAAACCATACTCGCTACAAAAGACGACCTCATTGCCATTCGCAAAGAGATAGCAGACGGTAAGCTTGACCTTATTAAATGGATGGTGGGAATGTGGGTTGCTCAGATGGCTGCGATTGTGTTTATCATTCTCAAGAAGTAAGCGGATGTAAACAAAAAGCCCGGATGCATTGTGCTCCGGGCTTTTTTGTTTGAGGTGTATATTCGTCAGCAATGATGAAACGGGCAACTTGCAAATCAGATAGACCATGAGGCTGAACATCTTTACAATGGTCATCCTGAACTGTTGCATTTTAGTTGGATGTGATACGCCTGAAGGTGTGCCTGCTGTTTCCGAAAATATTTCAGACGCTAAGAAGAGAGGAGTTTTTATTAATGAATACAGGGGTGTTGCCAACTTTTACCGGACAAGTAACCTCCTTAAGCCTATCGTCAACGAAGTTTGGGTGGAACGGCGCTGGTATCATGGCAAATCATATGATGCGACAGGCTTGTCCGGAGATGCTCGGTGTCAGCTATGTATCAATTGTTCGGAAAATGCTATTAGAAATTGTATGGAGGATTGGATTATTGGCATTGACCCAAGTCATTATTTACACCCGACTGGAGTAGGCTCCTAGTAGGCGATCTGCCTAAAACACCAAGTGATACGATCACGTATCTCATCCAAAAAGGCGACCATTTTTTTAATGACACAGCTGGAAAAATGATCGGCAAGATCGTTTTCATAAGAATGTAGTGATCCGGCTGGCGAAGTCTATGACGCGCACAAATCAGTTCCTCTGGATATTCATTTAAAAGTGTTCTTCGCGATGTTAGCGCTAGCGCATCGCGAAGGCGAATAGAGTCTTTCTCCGAACGGCCCGGCGACAGCGGAATCTACAAGTGCCAAGAGATAGCAGATTGCGGGCCGCGGAGCTTGAAAAGGTGAAGGCGGAGCGGGACTTCGTGGTAAGCCTGATGTGCAAGGGCTGATGCGGGATGGTTAGCCTTTTTTGCCCTGAGGAGGGTCAAAAAAATTTTCATCGCCCGGCACTCCCGCGCCGCAACGGTATCTTTGCGCCCCCATGATCAGCCGCAGAAACATCCGGGTGAAGGTGATGCAGACCCTGTATTCCATTTCACTCCTTGACCCGGAAGGATTAAAGAAGCCCGTAGCGCAGCTTGGTGCAGACGTCCTCAACAACAAGCTCTCCTCCTCCCTGGAGTTGTTTACCACCGTCATACTTTACGCCACCCGCATTGCGCAGTATGCAGAGCAGGATGCCCATCTGCGCGCCTCCAAGTACCTGCCCACCGCAGAAGACCTGGTGGTAAACACTAAAATAGCCGGCAATGAAGCGGTATGGAGCGTGCTGGGCAACGAGACTTTTGCGGAGAAGGTAAAAGCATCCAACCTGGACCAACATATTGATCGGGAATGGCTGCGCAAGATGTATTATGAGCTGGCGCGCACGCCGGAGTACGCAGCCTACATAGCGGCCGAAAGCCGCGACCCGAAAGCGGAGGCGGCGATGTTCCGCTTCATCTGGGAGGGCGTGATGCTGAAAAGCGAGGGCTTCGTAGAGCATCTTTCAGACGAGCTGCCGGGCTGGGAAGATGATTTTCCGATGCTGCAGATGCTGATGGAGAACTTTTTCCGCGGCGGCAAGCGCTTCAACTTCCTGCACCTTGTGAGCGGCGAGAAGATGGAGTATGCCCGCGAGCTGCTACGCACCGTGCTGGAAAAAGAGGACTACAGTATGGAGCTGATCCGCCCCAAACTGGTGAACTGGGAGGCTGAGCGCGTAGCTGCCATAGACCTCATCCTGCTGCGCATGGGCGTATGCGAGCTGCTGTTCTTCCCAACCATCCCTACCAAGGTCACCATCAATGAATACATTGACCTGGCCAAGACCTACAGCACGCCCCAGAGCGGCCAGTTTGTGAATGGTGTATTAGACAACCTGCTGAAAGAGCTGAATAAAGAAGGCAAAATCCGCAAGAACGAGCGGGGGATGAAGTCATAAATTTGCAGCCCATGTATCGTACCATTTTATGCGCGGCGCTGGCTGCAGTGATGCTGTCCGCCTGCAACATTGAGTCTCATAAAGTGCCCGCCGGCCAAAGCCCGGCATCCGTCATTCACAACCCGAACTCCGCGGAAGGCATTGACCCAAAAGAAATAGCCGGCCTGCCGGTGCTGAGCTTCCCCGACACCACACACAACTTTGGCATGCTGAAGGAAGGTGAGAAGGTGGAGCACGAGTTTCAGTTTAAAAACACCGGTCGCAGCCCGCTGATCGTGACCGGTGCCAACAGCTCCTGCGGCTGCACGGTGCCAACCTTCACATCGGAGCCGGTGGCGCCGGGCGGAACGGGCATGCTCAAGGTTACTTTTTCATCTGCCGGTAAGCATGGCCATGTGCTTAAAGCGGTTACCGTGAGCAGCAATGCCTATCCGGCTACCAAGATGCTGACGATTACGGCAGATGTTGAAGAGACAAAAAAATAAGCAAACAAATAATAAGCACAACAAGACATGATATTCCTTCAGGCCCAGGGTGGCAACCCGATGTTTTCTATGCTGCTGATGGCAGGCATGGTAGCAGTAATGTATTTCTTCATGATCCGTCCGCAGGCCAAGCGCGCCAAAGAGCAGAAGAAATTCGGCGAAACTATTGGCAGCGGCGAGCAGATCGTAACCACGTCCGGCATTCATGGCCGCATCAGCCAGGTGAACGATGATGGCACTCTGAAGCTGGAAATTTCCCGCGGCGTGTTCATCACCGTAGAACGCTCCGCCGTAAGTATGGAGATGACTGCCGCGCAGCGTAAGAAGGCCGGCACAGAGGTAGGTGCCGCGTCATAAAGGAGCGCAGACCCTGTCCGGACAAACGGTTGCAGGAATCTTTCTAATTCTGTTCAAACGATGCTTAAAGTTGGCATAACTGGCGGCATTGGCAGTGGCAAAAGCACGGTCTGTGCCCTTTTTGAGCTGCTGCGAATCCCGGTATTTTATGCCGATGAGGCTGCGCGCGCGCTGATGGATACGGACGTAGAGCTGAAAGCTGTCATCTCCGCGCTGTTCGGTGAAGGCATTTACGTGTCGGGCAGACTGGACCGGAATGCTTTGAGTCGTCTTGTCTTTAATGATCCGGCTAAGCTTGCAGCGCTTAATGCCGTCGTTCACCCGGCCTCGGTGGCGGCGGGAGCGCGATGGTATAATGCCCAGACAGCGCCCTATGCCATTAAGGAAGCCGCGATTTTCTTTGAAAGCGGCACCCATACCGGCATGGACACCATGATAGGCGTGTCGGCGCCGCAGGAGCTTCGCATCAAGAGAGCCATGGAGCGCAGCGCATTAAGTCGCAAAGATGTGCTTGCCAGAATGGTCCGTCAAATGGATGAATCCGAAAAGATGGCCCGCTGCGACTATGTGATTATCAACGACGATGCAACCGCGATACTACCGCAAGTGCTTGCCCTGGATGCGCAATTGCGCCAGCAATCAACGCTGAAATAAATCACTTCTTCCGCTTCAGCGCAGCACTGCCGCCGATTGCCAGGCTGAGGGCGCCAAACACAATCAGGCCAGCCAGCGCGTACCATTTCTTCTGAGGAAGCCTGTTGGGCGGCACATAATACACGCCGTTTTCATCTGCGAGCGCGGGCTCCGGCACATAACGGCCTTCTTTCGGCACAGCAAGCGCATGAAACTGCCGCGCCAGCTTTTGCAGACTTTGCAGGCCGCGCGTGCCGTAAAAGCTGCGGCCATGGCCCGTTGCAAGAATTGACGGCTTCAGAGCGGCGAGCGCTTTCACAGATGCCGCCGCTGCCGGCCAGTCGGGCGTGAAGTAAGCGGGTGGGCCATGCATCTCTCTGCGCTGAGAGGCTACATACGAAGCCTTGCGCTGGTCGGTAGTCACAAAGGCGTCGCCTGCAATCAGGCAACGGTCCTCTTCGCGGAAAAACGACACATGCCCCGGCGAATGCCCCGGCGTATGCAGCCAGCGCCAGCCGGGCATTTCCGAAATGCTGCCATCCATTGCCAAAGGCACGGCGCGCCCGCCTATGTTAGCGCCGCTGCGCGGAAACGACCAGGACATATAGACCATCAGTCCGCCGCCGGTTGTAGGGTCGGCGGGCGGGTAAACGGATTGCCCCGTGAGATAGGGGATTTCCAGGTAATGTGCAATCACGGATACATCCCATTCCTCCGCCAGCATCTTTAGCGCGCCTACGTGGTCAAAGTGGGCATGCGTCAATATAATTGCGTCGGGCCGGCTGCCTTTTCCGAAGAGCATTTCCGCCAGGGCTTTGATCTTCGTGTAAGATGTCTTGAGCCCTGCGTCAATCAGCACCCAGCCGCGCTCCGTGCTTACGATATACATGTTGACGAATATGTCCTTGATACGCCACACGCCGGCGGCAACAGAAAAGACATTTTTATGAATCGCCAGCTCTTCGGTCTGGGTGATGACGGCTTCAGGGTAAGGCATATCGTTGAATTTGTGTCAAGGCCCTCATTAAGAACGTGCCAGATGGCGTGTGGCCGCGCGGCAAAGTCAGCACGGCGTCCGTTTCTTATAAATTGACCTCGCCTTTTGAAAGGCTAACCGCAGGCAGTGTTGCCCGCGTGTTAGCAAGGGGACCTAATTGCAATTATGGTCATTTTCTTTCTTATCTTGCGGTACTAAAGCATTCCTTTAAACTTTATTCATGAAAACTACCCGCTTTTTAAAGGCGCGAACGCTTGGTTATGTGTGCGCAGCAATGTTGGCGTTTGGAGCGAGCCCTTTGTTTGCGCAGCAGCAGGAATCTTCCGGCAGCATCTACTTTGCTGAGAAAGACGGATTCAAGAGTGAAAATGCGGCTCAGATCCTGAATGACCGTCTGCATTTGCGCGCGGGCACAGACGAGCTTCGTGCGGCTTATGACGAGCATCCCGGAAATGGACTGGAAGTGCAACGGTTCAACCAGTATTTTAAAGGAGTGCGGGTAGCACACGGCACTTACACGCTTACTTCAAAAAATGGCCTCGCATCTTTCGCGCTCGGGAAATTTTACGACATAGATCCCGGTACGGGCATCGTGCCGCAATTAAGCGAAGCTGATGCATTAGATAAAGCGCTTAAAGCTACCTCCGCGGCGAGGTATATGTGGCAGGCTGACCCTTCAGCATCTGCTTCTAAAGGAGTGCTCCAGTTTGTAGAAGATTTCAGCCATGGTGAGCCTGACGGAACCGTCAGGCTTGCGTATGCCTTTGATATCTATGCCATTGAGCCATTGAGCCGCAACATGGTTTATGTAGATGCGCAGAGCGGAAAAATTCTGTTTACCGATGCTATCCTGAAACACGTGACTGCCAGTGCGGCTTCGTTATACAGCGGCACTCTGAGCTTTGAGGCGCAGCTTTCGGGCTCTACATACAAGCTGGCCGACCTTACGCGTGGCGCTGGCATCTTTACTTACAATCTTGGCAATACAACGCCCTCCGGCGGTGGCGGAAACGGTACCTATTCCGAGGTAACCAGCGCCACTACCACTTTTAGCACTGATCCTGCTATTGACGCGCACTGGGGCGCCGAGCGTGTGTATGATTATTGGAAGAATGTCCGTAACCGCAATAGCTGGAATGGAAGCAATGCGGTAATGAAAAGCTATGTGCATTACGGTACCAACTACAATAACGCGTTCTGGGATGGCGGCGCAATGAATTATGGCGACGGCTCCGGCCCGGCCTCCGGCGGCTTCAGCCCGCTGACTTCCCTGGATGTGTGCGGCCATGAGATGGGCCACGGCGTTTGCCAAAGCACTGCAGGGCTGGTATATGCCGGCGAATCGGGAGGGATGAATGAAGGTTTTTCCGACATCTGGGGCGCCGTAATAGAAACGTTTGGTAATCCGCATGAGGTGGATGCTGTTCCTAAGAGCACCTGGATAATAGGCGAGGAGCTTGGCAACGCCTTACGGAGCATGAGCGATCCGAACCTATATAGGCAGCCTGATACCTACCTCGGCAGGTATTGGATATATACCGGAGCCGGTTGTGACCAGCCGAACGATCACTGCGGTGTGCACACTAACAGCGGCGTGCTCAACTATTGGTTTTATCTTATAAGCGTGGGCGGCAAAGGCGTAAATGATCTGGGCAATTCTTATCAGGTGGCGCCGATCGGGATGACTGCCGCGGCCGAGATCGTATATGCGACAGAGCTGGCGCTCTACAATACGGCTAACTACAACGCCTGCCGCACGGCTTCAATAAATGCCGCCACTACACTCTACGGTGCCTGCTCCAAAGAAGTAGAGGCAATTACCCGCGCCTGGTACGCGGTAGGCGTAGGCAGCAACTTTGCAGCCTGCACGCCGCAGCTTTCCTTCGCATCACCGGCATTCAATGTTGATGAAGCCGCGGGCGCCAATGGCTGCATCCCAGGCCGCACCGTTACCATACCGCTTACGCTTAACGGACCCGCGCCTACCGGCGGCAATGCCGTAGTCACGGTAACGGCAGTCGGTGGTACGGCGGTGGCGGGCGTGGATTATGCCTTACTCAGCTCCACGGCTACGTTCCCGGCGGGCAGCACCTCTGCCCAAACCGTCTCGCTTACTGTATATGACAACGGCTATCTTGGCGCTAATAAATATGTTGACCTTGCGATGAGCGTAAACGCCAGCGGCAGCAATGCCGTGGCAGCGCTGGTGATGGATACGGTGCGGGTCACCATTTCCAGCGACGACCACGCTCCGCTCTCGGGTGCTACAGAGATCCGGACAATCGGAAATAATGCATTTACCGCCGACAGCAGCTCGCCTTTTCAAAGCGCTTACGTGAGCAGCCGGTCGCAGTTTATTTACACAGCGCAGGAGCTCGCCACGGCCGGTCTCCGCGCAGGCATGCCAATCTCGGCGGCACACTTCAACGTTGTCAAGAAGAACAGCACGCAGCCGTTTAATGGCTACACCATGAAGATCGGGCAGACCAACCAGACAAGCTTTACCTCCACGTTTGCCAGCCCCACTTTCGCCACAGTTTATTCAGCCGGTCTGTCCACAACTCCGGGATGGAACGTCATTCCCTTCAGCACGCCTTATACCTGGGACGGTCTTTCCAATATAATTGTTGAAATCTGCTTTAGTAATTCCAGCGCAAGCGCCGATAATGATTTCGTGGCCTCATCTACCGGCGGTTCTTCTGCCGCGCTTGCATACAGCAACAGTTCCGGCGGCTGCTCGCTTCCGCTGAGCAGTGGTGGCGTTTCCTACCACCGCCCGCAGATTCGTTTCGTGCAGGTAGTAGCGCCTACGGCGGTTGACGTGACCGTTAACGACAGCCGCGTATGGAATGCGAAAAGCGCACAGACCACATATTTCTACGCGCATCCCGCGCAAAGCATCATTGCCGGCATAGGCCAGCCGACGGCTGATCTCGGCTGCGTTACCGCACAGCTAACCGCTCAGGGCAAGGGCTTTACCTCCTTTACTCCCGGCCAGGGCCGCTCTATACGCCAGGTTGCTATTCAGCCTGCAGCGCCGGTAAGCGGCAACCCAAGCTTTGACGCGATTATTTATTTCCGCAACGACGATCTTAATGGCGTGGACGCTTACAGTGTCTCTATGGTGCAGACCAGCGCGGCTACCGATGCGGCAATCACCACTGCAAATACGACGGTAGTTCCTCCCGCGGGCGTAACCGTTATAGAGGGCGAAGACTGGACGGGCTTCAAAGCCAGCTTCACAGACTTCGGGCGTTTCTTCCTTTCCGGCGATGCGCTGGTGGTGGCAGTGGGTAATACGCCAGCAGCTGCCAACGATCTCTGGACAGGCGCTAATCCGTTCGTTACGGCTCCGGTACTCCACTGGAACCTTGCGAAGAGCGAGCGCGTGAGCATCCGCGTGACGGACATTACCGGAAAGGTGATCTACAGCACAGACCGTATGCTGGAAGCAGGCGCAAATAAAACGGAGCTGAGCCTAAACGCTGATGTGGCGCCAGGCGCCTATGTGCTTCAGGTGGTGCGTCCGGGCGGCGTGTTTACGCGGCAGCTCATTAAGCAGTAAAATCTTTCTTCTACTCAAAACGGCCGTCTCAGGATGGCCGTTTTTATTTGGCTGATGCCCATCATGTAATTGTCCAATGTGTGAAATGCCGGATTTTTTGCATCCTATATAAACGCGCATTTTGCGCAATAGAATCTATATGACCACACGCCATTTACTTTTTCTTCTTCTTGGCTTTAATGCGCTCACCACTTCTGCCCAAAACCATTGGCAGGTGTTGCCGGACACGGGACTTACCAGAGGCTTCTACTCGCGGTATGAAGACGTTTACTTCACAGACAGTACTACGGGCTTTGCGGTCTCGCTGGGCGGCTACATCTTCAAGACCAAAGACGCAGGCCGGCGCTGGAAGCCCAAAAATCTCGGGCAGGCCGGCGCGTTCCGCAGCATAGAGTTTCTGGATGATAAAAAAACCGGCCTGGCGGGTTGCCTTGACGCATCGCCGAGCCAGCTGTACCGAACCGACGATGGCGGCGAAACATGGTTTGACATTGATACAGCCGTCAAAGCGGCCCGTCCTGGAACGATAACGCAGATTTGCGGAATGGCTCATTGGGGCAACACATTCTACGGTGTGGGCGCGTGGATGTCTAAAGTTGCCACGCTTTATAAAAGCACCGATAAGGGACTTACTTGGACCTTGTCTTCATTTGATACAGCACTGATTTCCGGTGCTGTGGATATATGCTTTACATCAGCAGACACCGGCTTTGTAACCGGAGGCTATCGCGCAGGCACCGGTAATCAATCCGAGAAATCTGTGGTGCTGAAGACGACTGACGGTGGGCTTTCGTGGAAGCAGGTTTTCTCAGACATCAGCATCGGAGGCCGCATCTGGAAAATTCAGGCCCTTAGCCCGCAGCTGCTCGTGGGCTCCATTGAGCCTTATTATAAAGACACGGTAGCCATGGTACGCAGTACCGACGGCGGCAACAATTGGACGATCATTGGTACTGGCTACCGGCGAACCAAGGCGGTAAATACGTGGGGCACACAGGGTATCGGCTTTGTCAATTCACAGCACGGGTGGCTGGGCGGTTATTACAATGGCTTCTTTGAAACGAAGGACGGCGGTCTGAATTGGGACACATTATCCTTTGGGGCCAACTTCAACCGCTTCTTTGTGCTTGACTCCAACCATGTATTCGCCGGAGGGGCAGACGTCTATTTCTACGGCAATCAGGTTCCGGTGCCGGTAGGTATTTACACGCCCCTGCTCATAACGCCGCCACATCATTTGTATCCTGCCCTGCCTAATCCCGCGCGGGGAATTGTCAGGATAGAATTTGACCTGCTGGCATCAACCAATGTGCTCCTTCAGGTAGCCTCGGTGGATGCCAGGCAAAGCTGGGTCGTAGCGGACGGGCCGATGCATAAAGGCCATTATGTTTATAGTTGGGATGGACGCTCAGCGCCTTCCGGCAACTATATCATCTGGCTTGGAACAAATGAGATTCCTGTTATTCAGAGATTTGTGCTGCAACATTGAGGCCGCGTGCCATTTCGCTAAGCAAGGGTGGGCTATTTTTGCCGCCGCCTATAAAAAAGACCCTTAGCCATGTTTGATAATCTCTCCGAACGCCTTGAAGGCGCCTTTAAGCAGCTCAAAGGCGAAGGCCGTATTTCCGAAATAAATGTAGCGGCCACTATTAAAGAAATCCGGCGAGCCTTAGTGGACGCGGATGTCAATTTCAAAATCGCCAAAGAGTTTACCGACAAGGTAAAAGACAAGGCCACCGGTGAGAAGGTGATCACCTCAGTAAGCCCGGGGCAACTGATGGTCAAGATTGTGAAAGACGAGCTGGCGGAGCTGATGGGCGGCAGGGAAAGCGAGCTGGATCTCTCTCAGCGTCCGACGGTGATCCTGATTGCCGGCCTGCAGGGGTCTGGTAAGACTACTTTTTCGGGTAAGCTCGCCAACTTTTTGAAAAGTAAGAAAGGCCTTAATCCGCTGCTGGTAGCTGCCGACATCTACCGTCCAGCTGCTATAGATCAGCTGCATGTGCTTGGCGAGCAGATAAAGGTGCCCGTGTACAGCGACCGCGAAAATAAGAGCGCAGTATCTATAGCTCAGGCTGCCATTGCGAAAGCAAAGCTTGATGGGAATCGCGTCGTGATTATAGATACAGCCGGCCGCCTGGCCGTGGACGAGGTAATGATGAAGGAAGTCGCCGATGTGAAGGCCGCGGTGAGGCCGCAGGAAATCCTGTTCGTCGTTGATTCCATGACCGGCCAGGATGCGGTGAACACAGCTAAAGCTTTCAATGACCGCCTTGACTTTACAGGCGTTGTGCTAACCAAGCTGGACGGTGATACGCGCGGCGGCGCGGCCCTTTCCATAAAATACACGGTTGACAAGCCCATCAAGTTTGTGAGCATGGGCGAGAAGCTGGACACGCTGGACGTTTTTTACCCCGAGCGCATGGCGCAGCGGATTCTGGGCATGGGCGACATCACGAGTCTCGTAGAGCGCGCCCAAAGCCAGTTTGACGAAGCGCAGGCAAAAAAGCTGGAAAAGAAGATTCGTCAAAACAAGTTTGATTTTGAAGACTTTAAGGAGCAGCTCGGCCAGATCAAGAAGATGGGCAACATTAAAGATCTGCTGGCCATGATTCCCGGCGTCGGGAAGGCCGTAAAGGATATTGACATATCTGACGATGCCTTCAAGGGCATAGAAGCCATGATCAACTCCATGACTCCTTTTGAGCGGAATAATCCGGACGAGATAGACGGCAGCCGTCGCAAGCGAATTGCTTCAGGCTCCGGCAAAAGCATTCAGGAGGTAAATGCCTTTATGAAGCAATTTGAGCAGATGCGCCAGATGATGGGCATGATGGGTAAGATGAAGGGTATGGGAATGCCGGGCATGGGCATGGGTATGCCGGGTGGTGGTATGCCATTCGGGAAGCGGTAATGCCAACTGTGGTGCGTCCGCCAGAGGAATGCAAGCGGCCTTTTTGGTTAAAGAAGGGTTGAGTGTTTAAAGCTTTCGCCATTTCGCATGCCTGCACGGCAACTTTACAGTGCGCCATCCGATATTTCTCGTTACTTTCGCCGTCCTAAAAATCTTTTACTAACCTAAACACAATTAATTTCTATTAATTATGTCCGTTAAAATCCGCCTCCAGCGTCACGGGTCCAAGAAGCGCCCGTTTTATTTTGTCGTAGCTGCCAACAGCACTTCTCCACGTGACGGTAAGTTCATTGAGAAGCTTGGTACTTACAACCCGCTCACCATCCCGGCTACCGTTAATCTGGACCGCGATCGTGCTCTTTACTGGCTCAACGAAGGCGCGCAGCCTACCAACACCTGCCGCCGTATCCTGTCCTTCAAGGGTGTGCTCTATCTGAAGCACCTGATGCGCGGCGTCAGCCTCGGTCTTTTTGACGAGCAGGGCGCCCGCCAGAAGTTTGAGGAGTGGAATGGTCAGCACGAGCAGCTCGTAGCCCAGCGCGACGAGGCGCACCGTAAGCACAAGGCGGACAAGCGTCATGCCGTTGTGAAGGAGTCTGTTCAGCGCGTAGAAGAGAAAATGGCCGCCCGCGTAGCCGCAGCCAAGCCTGTAGAGGCTGAGGCGGAAGCGCCTGCAGCCGAAGAAGTAGCTGCCGACAATGGCGGCGAAACGGCTACTGAAGCATAGCATCAGCAGCGTAGAGACTGAAAGCAACGGCTCCCGGGCCGTTGCTTTTTTATTGGGGCTTGCCTTACATTCACACTGCGACGCTCATGAAAATTCTTCGCCCCGCTTTGCCGCGTCTGCTATGGGCGTTAACGTTTGTCATTTGCGCAGCCTATTACGGCAAATGGGGAAGAGAGGCCTACAATTTCTACGGCGATGCGCTCGGGTACTACATGTATCTGCCGGCAACGTTCATTTACCACAATCACAAATCAATAGAGCGGCTGCCTGCTGATAGAGAGATCCGTCCCTTTATCCATGCGTACGCCGCGCAAATGGGTAATGGCCAACGCACGCCAAAGGGTTACGTGCTGAACCAGTACACGTACGGCGTGGCTCTGATGGAAGCACCTTTCTTTCTGGCTGCGCATGCTGTGGAAAGCATTCGTGGAAGTCCGGCAAATGGCTTTTCCTGGACGTACCGGGCTGCGATAGCGCTGTCGTCAATGGTGTATGTCGCGCTCGGGCTTTTAATTACCTACCGCGTTCTGCGCAGGACCTTTAGCCGCACCATAGCCAGTATATCTGCTGCATTACTGCTGCTTGGTACAAACCTGTTCTGGTTTACCATGCAGCAGCACGGGATGGCGCATCAGCCTTTGTTTTTTCTATTTGCGCTGATGATGCAGCTCACAATCCAGATGCACGAAGGAAACCGTCTGCGCCATTTCGCCGGCCTCGGACTTGTAGCAGGGCTTATAACTGTGATCCGGCCGGTTGACGGGCTTTGTGTGCTTCTGCCAATTCTTTACAGGCCCGCCGGGCATTTTTTGACGACAAAATTGTCATTT
Source organism: Chitinophagaceae bacterium (assembly GCA_965246765.1). Lineage (GTDB taxonomy): Bacteria > Bacteroidota > Bacteroidia > Chitinophagales > Chitinophagaceae > UBA1952. Next base: position 158,478 of record CBDFFJ010000002.1, on the reverse strand, counting down.
GCCAAACAAAACTGGCGCGGAATACTGCTTGCCGGACTCTGCTTCACACTTCCAATTATTCCTCAGCTGCTCTACTGGAAGTGGCTGACCGGATACAGTGTTTATGATAGCTACGGGCCGAGTCAAGGCTTCAGCTTTTCTCATCCGCATATCTGGCAGGGATTGTTCGGCGCTTCAAACGGCTGGTTGTTCTACACGCCCCTGATGTTGCTGGCGCTGGCTGGCTTTGCAGCAGCCCGGCATATAAAATCTTTTGCCGGGGCCATAGCTCTGCTGCTGGTGCTTTATATCTGGGCTGTTTATGCCTGGTACGTGCCGAATTATCCGAACGGACTTGGCTCCCGCCCAATGGTGGATATCTACCCCCTGCTGGCATTGCCGCTGGCAGCATCAATAGAATGGCTTGGACGCCAGACACTGGTGCTAAAGCTGGCAGGCGCAACGCTGATCACCCTTTTTTCTGCGACAAGCCTTAGTTATGCCGTTCAGGAAGTAAAAGGCATGCTTTGGAGTGAAGATTCTAAATATGCGTATAATTTCAGCACCCTTTTCCACCACAGCCTGAAGTACAATAATCTGGTGGTATGGGACCTAGCCATCCTGCAACCAGGTCAGGCAGGACTTGTAGCAGTTGGCAATGCCACTTGCGCGGACATCAGAATTCCTGACCTTGCCAACCACCTGACAATGGATAGCTTAGAGCGAAAGCTGGTGTACGCCGTTCAAAATGGTGAAGAGTACACACCGCTCGTCGTTAAGGCAGACATGTCTGCTTGCATGGTAACCGGCGCAAGATGGCTGCGTTGTTCCGGCAGGTTCCTGATTGAAAAGGGGGCAGCTTATGATATTTACAAAAATCAGCTACTGGTATGTCAGATAAAACGAGGTGGCGAGGTTCTGAAATGGTATGGCCTCCGCATTAATAATAAGCTGGCCCCTGCCTCAACGCTATTCTCCTTTACCGAAGGCGTTTGGGGGAATGTCAGTTGCTTTATACCCATACCGCCTGATACGCGGCCGCGCGACACAATACAACTTGATGTTTGGAATATCAGCAAGCGCCCATTCCGTATAGAGGCGATATGTTTACAGGCATTTAAGTGAGTAAAAAAGCGCTGCTGCTTGGGCCGTGCCCGAAAGTTTTCTACATTTGCTCCTCCCGCTCCGGCGGGCTTTTTAGTTCTCCGCTTTTACGGGCATAGTTCAATGGTAGAATAGAGGTCTCCAAAACCTTTGATCGTGGTTCGAATCCGCGTGCCCGTGCTTTTTTTAATTCAAAATTCAAAATTCAAAATTCAAAACGTTTAGTTCTGTCTTTTGCAGTTTGCATTTTACATTTTGTACTGACGCCCAATGGCAAAATTCGGTTCTTACGTTCAGGAGGCTTATGACGAGCTGGTACATAAGGTTAGCTGGCCTACCTGGGATGAATTGCAGCAGACTACTATCATTGTGCTGGTAGCGCTCGCCTTCATTACACTCATCATCTTCGGCATGGACTTCGCCTCAGAGCGGCTGCTTTCCATCGTTTACAGCTTGCTGGGCAAATAAGCCGGCGTCATTTGATGTACTGAAGCTGTAAACGTCATTAAAGACTTGGCGTCAGGCATTCAGACAGTCAATTATTAAAACAGAAACAATGACGGATACGAATACAGGCACCCCTCCGGCGGCTGCCGTACACGACAACTCCAAGTGGTTTGTGCTGCGCGTGGTAAGCGGCAAGGAGCGCAAGGTTAAGGAGCATCTGGACAAGGAAATACGCCTTTCCGGATGGGGTGGAACTATCCTGCAGGTGCTTTGCCCGTTTGAAAAGGTTTTTAAAGTACAGAACGGTAAGAAAGTGCTGCGTGAGAAAATCTCTTACCCCGGCTACATCATGATTGAGGCGAGCGACCGCATGAATGATACCATGATCCAGACAATTACGTCTGTGACTGGCGTTATCCATTTTCTGGGCAAGGAAAACCCTACGCCTCTGCGTCGTGCTGAAGTGAACAAGATGTTTGGCAAGATGGATGAGCAGAGCGAGATAGGCGTTACTCTGGCCGAGCCATATATCATGGGCGAGACTGTGAAGATCATTGACGGTCCGTTCAATGACTTTAACGGTACTGTTGAAGAAGTGAACGAAGAAAAAAAGAAGCTGAAGGTGATCGTAAAGATTTTTGGCCGTCCAACGCCGGTAGAGCTGAGCTATATGCAGGTGGAAAAGCTGGCTTAAGGAATCCCTGTAATATTCTAATGCCGCCTCGAACGAGGCGGCATTTTTTATTTAGCTGAACCTTCAGTGTGAGCCGCTAATGGTTTATTGCACTATCAATCAGCACAGCAGATAATGGCAGCGTTACGTAAGACTTTACACTGTCCAAAGCAAAATAAGAGGTATTGAGCCTTGATACTGAGTCATCGCCGAAGGGCGCCAGCAGTAGGGTTTCGTTCGGTGACTTAATGGGGGCATCCGGCTCCAATATGCGAAAGCTGATTGCCGGCTTGTCTCCCGCCATCGCGCTCAGCAGCAGGCTTTCATAAGCCGTTCCCCAATCCATCAGGAATCCCGGGCGCGTCTCCTGCTGCGTTGCAATGAGGACTGCCTTTGAGATATGACGGCGCCGCAAAGCGTTCGTAATTGTCTCCAGCTTTTTGTAGCGCTCGTTGAAAAACGGGAAGGATGCGCAGATATAGGCAAGGCGCACAACAAAGATGAATATGATAGCACCCAGGGCAATATGCGGCTTTACATGCGGAAGCACATGCAGCACAAATGGCGTCGCCAGCACCAGGCTCCAGGCCATCCATTCGCTTTCCATGTAAAACAGCATTTCCCGACCGTAGCTGTCCGGATAAGTAAGACAAACAAGCGCGAAGAAGCCTGAGCCGTAGGCGATAAGAAGCGCCAGCCGGCCCCATTGCCGCAGGCGGATAAGTGCGGCGAGCCCGGCAAGTGTAACAGGAATGAGCAGCCAGTAATTGCGCAGGATAGAGGCGCCCATAGTTCGCGCAGCTCCATTACTAAATGAAGCGATTATTTCGCCGGGATTGGATTTTAGTAGTGGCTCCAGTTTGCCGCTGTCGTACCAGCCCGCCTTGCCTAAGCTCAGCTTTACCAGAAACAGCGCCGCAACTGCAACCACATACGCTGCCAGCTGAATACGTTTGCCCCGGCTGTTCCAATAGTTGCGGCTATAAAGCATGCGGTATAGCCAGAGAAACGAGCAGGGCACGATTACGATAAAATGGCTGAACACGGCCATCAGCAACGATAGTAGCAGCAGCGGATGCACCCACCAGGCCGCCGCCCCGCGCGCCGAGACATGGAAAAAGCCTCCGAGAAACAGGAACATCCAGCCGATGCCCTGATGCACCTCATTGTTGGGCCAGAAGTACACATCGCTTACCAGTAGTGTGAAGTACATGGCCAGCAGAATACACAATGCATATTGCCTGAGGCGAAGCAGCAGTAGCGCTACGGCAAAGTAGAAAATATAAAAAGAGGCGGAGTAAAGACACAGTACAACTCTGATAGGCAAGTGCATCTTGCTGGCAATCAGTGGCCAGATCTGCGAAGTGATAGCGCCATAGCGATGCTCCAGGATCAGTGGCCCGCCCTTATTGATGATATAGTAGGCAACCCAGGCGGGATCAATAAACAGGATGCGCTGCGGATACCAGACGATGCTGCCCAGGAGCAGGAGGCCCATAACGCATAGCGAAACGTAGCCGGCTTTACGCAGGGAAGGGTCGTGGTTAGCTACAGACGTGTTGATGCAGGCAATATAAGTCCAAGCCATCTGCTTTAGCGCAAAAGCTTGTGCTTAAAAGTAATAGCAGAGCGAAATTGTGGGGCGGATGTCAAAGTCGGAACTGATTTTGTTTTCTAAAGTCATAGTTGATTGCTCTGGGTCATTTGAAAAAGTGGTTATAGTCTGACTAAGCCCATGCGTGCTGGTTTGAATTATTCCAATCCCTAGCAAAGGACCCCCATACAAGCCCTTGAAAATTTTGCGCTGAATGCCGGCATTTGCAAAAACGCCTATTTGTGTAACGTCTGGATATTTAGTTTTTTTAAGACTCCAACCCTGAAGTTGTCGGCTAGGCAGCGACAATTGCTCGGAATAGGCTTCTGCTTTGTAATCACTGAAAAAGCGCATTGGAATGTTTATGGAAAAATTAAATGTATATTTTTCAATATTAATTCGTTCAAACACGCTTGGACAAACGAAGTATTCTTTAAAGTAGCGCCGATCATTTAATTTACTTGTCCGGGTATTATCGCCAGCGATGTAGTCAAAGCTTGAGTGTTGAATGACGTATCCCATCTCAATACCAACCCCCCAGTTTGGGCCAATCGTCCGACTGTAACCGAACGATGGCAAGATTAATGTTGCTTTTGTTGTTGTTATGTCTTGAACGTCAGTGTCTAAAAGGGTATTACGAAAATTGCTACGACCCCAGTCGTTTAGGATTAGCGCGATAATATTCTTTTGTGCATAACACGGCGGCAGAGTTGCAAATAATATAAGAAAAGCGGTAAAAAAAATTTTCATGAAGAAGACTTTACTTGAATGAAAAATGGTGATGTCATCCTTGTATATTGTGATCAATAGCGAACGATTCAGAAATAGTAGCTGAGCGAAAAGCTGGAGCGAATTGCAAACTGTGAGCTAACCTGATCAATTTCTTTCGTTGAGAGGCGCTGTGAGTTATCAGAATCGTAGTAATCATTCCGATAGGTTCCACGGGTTGTGTTTTGTATTAGGCCGAATCCGATTTGTGGACCCCCGTAAAGCCCCTTGAATATTTTTCGCTGAATGCTAATACCGACGTACACCCCGATAAGCAATACGTTAGGATAATTTTCCTTTCGCGTATCCCAATAAAGTAATTCGTGGCTTGGCTGCGACCGGCTCTCATTATAAGTCTTGTCTTCCCAATTAGCGTATATAGTAATTGGTAAACAAATAGAGCCAGTAAGTATGTATTTACGCAATTCTGTGCGCTCAAAAATAAGAGGGGAGAAAAAATATTCTCGGTAGGAGCGACTATAACGGACGTTTAAGATATCTGTGCTATAAGCGTGCGATTCCTCAGATCTATAGTTTTGGTTCGCGTAACCGACTTCCAAACCAATGCCCCAACGCTTGCCGAGAATTCTGTAATAACCAACCGAGGGTAAGACGTTTGTCCCTTTAACTTCAGTCTGCTGAGCAGTATCATCTATCGCAACCCGGAAGTTCCGAAGGCTCCAATGATTGAGCGTGAGAGCTATAGAGCTTGTTTGTGCATAGGAAATGCGTGAAGCGACAAAAATTAGGGATAATAAGAAATACAGGCATTTCATAGTGTTTATTATGGCAGACATAAAAGCGCCCTGCACTTCAACATTTGCAGGGCGCGTATTTCAGATTAGAGTTTCGTAGATCATTGAGTGATTTCGCCGTCGTATTTAGAAGCTAATTGGATAAAGTATGCTCCTGCCGGAAGGTTGTGGGTTCTATAAATTTGTCACCTACGCGTAGGTTACCAGTGATATGAACCCTGCCAACAGTATCCCGCAGGCACTTAGCACTTCCTAACTGTCTTTTTGAGATTTCCTACGATTCAGTCGCAGCTTCGTAAATAGCTGACGCTATTATAAAGTATAATTCTGTTTGAGAAAGAACTACATCATTCCTCACTGGATTTTCAAAGTCCTCGCATTATCAGTTTTGGACCGTGTTACCCTACACTTTCACGAAAATTTAATTGAAAAATTTGTGCCAGCCAAGATTATTTAATTATCCCTCCAAATGAATGGATATCACAATCGTCCGCGTGGTAATGCTCTCAATCGCATTCGTCAGCGGCAGATTCTTGTCGCGGTATATCTGGTCCACAAGGCCTTGCGACAGCTTTATTTCGGGAGAGAAGATAAAATTGGGATAATACCATTCAAAGCCGAAGCCGATCTCATAGCCGGCGTCAAAGGGCTTGAATTTAAGGAACTCATTATTCTTCCGCGAATTGCGGTTAGCAGCAAGGTCATAGTCAATCTTACCGCCCGCAAGGGCATAAAAGCGGAAATTGCGAATGCGATCACTCTTGAACTTCAACTGTAGCGGGAAGGTGAAGTAGATGGCCTCAATCGTCCGGTCCTGAACGGAGTCGCCGAGCGGCGTGTTGAACTTGAGCCGTTTCTCTGAGAATTGAAGAGATGGCGTAGTGCGCAGGTCCACGTACTTATGAAGCTTCAGATTGCCCATCAGCCCCAGCGTAAAGCCCGGCCCCCAATAAGGCTGAATAGTTTTGAAGGTATCCGTCAGCGCGTAGGCCTCCGTATAGCGGATGCGGTACTGCGCAATGTTGGCGGCAAACGTTAGCCCGAAGTAGTAAGGCTTCTGATCGTGGTCGGCCATATTCTGCACCTTATGCTGCGCAAAAACCGCCTGGCCGGCAGATGCCATGAGCAGAAAAACGAGGAGCGAACGGAGCAAAAGCTTCATGGCCATAGGGAACGCGAAGTGGCGAAGGTAAGGTATCGCGATAGCTGTTAAAGTTGCGCGCCTGCAATCCGGCGTCTGTTAGAAATAGCCGAAATAGGCCTTGCTGTGCGTCGCATATTCAATATTAAGCTCATCGCCGGCGTCCAGGCGCTCAAAGTATTGCGGACTAACCTCCACGCTGAGCTTTACCGGCGAGTCAAGGTAAAAGAAGAAGGTATTAGTCTGCGGCATAAAACGCTTTCGCGTGATGGTGGCTCGCTCCACCGTTTTAGTCCCTCTGCGCAGATCCTGGTGCAGCCGGTAGAGATTGCTTCGGTAGGCAATGCCCGCGCCTCCCAGCGTCAGAAACAGTAAGACAAAAACGCCGATAAAATAGCCGGCATAGGAAAACGGATTTTCCATGCCCGCGATAGCTTTGCCCCATGCCCCCGCAAAAGGCAGCGCGAAGCAGACCGGCAGCAGCACGCGCAGCACTTTAAAAAACTGGCGACGGTCGCGCGTTTCCTTTCTTTTAAGAAAGGCCCGCTCATCGGCGCTCAATGGCTCAAAGTATCGGACGAGTGCGACAGACATTCGGCTGCGGCTTATAGATTCAGGTTGTAAATGCCATTGTACTTTTCCCTCGCATAGCGGGTAAATGCCGAGACGTCCAGTCCTCGCCCGGTAATGCGCTCACACAATTCTTCGGAACGGAAGCGGCGACCGTGGCGGTGGATATTTTGGCGCAGCCAATGCAGCAGGTTATTGAAATGGCCAGCCCCGGTCTCCTGAATAAGACCGGGCAGTTGGCGCTGCGCCTCTTCCCAAAACTGGGCGGCATAAAATGATCCCAGCGAATAGGTAGGAAAGTAGCCAAAAGAGCCGTGGCTCCAATGCACATCCTGCAGGATGCCCTGCACATCGTTGGGCGGAGTGAGTCCGAGATATTGCTGGTACGCGCCGTTCCAGGCGTCGCGGAGCCGGTGAGCTGATATGCTACCTTCCATCACGCCTTTCTCAAGCTCATAGCGGATCATAACGTGAAAATGGTAGGTAAGCTCGTCTGCTTCTGTGCGTATCAGCGAGGGTTTTACGGCATTCATCCCGGCGTAGAACGTTTCCAGAGAGATGCTGCCAAGCTGTGTTGGAAACCGCACCTGCAGTATGGGGTAAAAGTGCATCCAGAAGGCTTTGCCACGGCCCACGCAGTTTTCCCAGAGTCTGCTTTGGCTTTCATGGACAGACAGTGACGCGGGCGAGCCAAGCGGCATTCCATACTGAGACTCCGGCAAGCCCTGTTCATACAGCGCATGGCCACCCTCATGGATAGAGCTCCAAAGCAAGGACGCAAGATTATGTTCATCTATCCGCGTCGTTATACGCACGTCGGTTGCGGCGAAGGAGGTTGTGAATGGATGCTCCGAATAGTCCTGTCTGCCGGCATCAAAATCGTAGCCGATTGCGCGGAGGACATCCAGCGAAAACTGCCATTGCAATTCCTTTGGAAATTGTTGCGTGAAAAATTCCTCAGCCGGCATTGGCTTTTCGCGAATAGCTGCCAACAACGGCGGTATGGCTTCGTGCACCTGCGCAAAGACGGCGTCCAGCATGGAGACCGTAGCGCCTTTCTCATAATCGTCCAGCAGTGAATCATAAGGATGCACGGCGTATCCGTACAGATCGGCCTGCTTTCGCTTCAGGTCTATCATCTGCGCCAGCTGAGGAGCATATAGATTGTAGTCAGCTGCCTTTCGCGCAGCGCTCCAGGCCTGCAGTGAAGTGCTTGTAGCCTGTGTCAGTGCCTCTACAAAATCTTCTGGCAGCCTGGAGGCTTTTTCATAGTCTTCCAGGCTCAGGCGCACATTCGCCTGTTGCAGGTCGGTAAGCCTTTCTGATGCGCTTAGCTCATGCAGCAGGCCTTTGTACTCGTTGCTTGTGAGCAAGGCATGTGCCTGTGTGGCGAGGGTGGCCAGCTGGCGCCCGCGCGCTGCAAAGCCTTTAGGCGGCATATAGGTTTCCTGGTCCCAGCCCAGCACGGCGGCGGCGTAGCTGAAGTCGGCGGCTTTTTGGCTTATCTCCTGGTAGCGGTTATAGAGGAGCGAGGTGTCTGGCATGGATTCTAAGTTACGAATGAGGCGATGCAAAGGATGCCTCGCTTCCTATCTTTTGGTGAACGGCGGCGCGCATTTGCACACCGCGAAGGGCGGTTTAACTTAGTCAATTGTAAAGCATTGCGCCCGTGCGCCTGTGCATTACCAGCGAGCCGCTTTGATACTTAGGTTTGTCCGGAGCGCATGAATAAAGCAGGCGCCGACTTATTCTAATGGAAGCACCTTTTAAATGGTCAAAGGTTTATAGCGTCAGCCACGAGCAGGGCAAATACTTCATCTTCACGGCGGAGCATGGGGCCGGCAAACATACGGGCGTGATGCTGCCCGCTGTAATGGACGATATATGGAACATGGCTGGCAGCAGGCTGATGAGCACCATTGCCTTTGAGCAGCGGCCTGCAACTACGCACGACGAGGTGCTTCAGCGCCTCAGCTCCTGGACGAGCCAGAACCTGATCGGGAAGTTCGTTATAGTGCCGGCAGAGGCTATGGTGCCGCCGGCAGACGTTGGCGTAGGATAGCGTGACGCTAATCCAGCTGACTCAGCAGGCCCGGAATGTCCAGTTGATGAGTGTACATCACCAGATTTCCGGCGGCGTCCGCCGGCCATTGCTCACGGGGCTTGTCCCAATAAAGCTCAACGCCATTGCCGTCGGGATCGTCCAGATATAAAGCCTCAGATACGCCATGGTCGGAGGCGCCGGTTAATGGATATCCTGCATCCATCAGACGCGTCAGCGCAATCGCAAGATCGCGGCGGGCAGGATATAGAATGGCCGTGTGAAACAAACCAACGCTTCTTTGCGGCGCCGGTCCTCCGCCCTTGCTGTACCAGGTATTCAGGCCAATATGGTGATGATACCCGCCCGCTGAAATGAACACGGCATCTTCACCGTAGCGAACCGTGACTTCAAATCCGAGCAATCCGCAGTAAAAAGCTTCCGCGCGCGCCAGATCGCTTACCTTAAGATGCACGTGACCAATAGATACGCCGGCGGGAATGATATAGTTGTCAGACATAGATTTAATGAAAAAGCCACCGCGAAGGTGGCTTTTTATGTATTGCATTCGTATTAATCAGGTATCTACCCCCTGAGCGCTTCCTGAACCGCCGCCGCCGCCTCACTGAGCTGTACCGCGCTTTTTACCTTGAGTCCTGAATTATCAATCAGCTCCTTGGCAACTTCCGCATTTGTGCCTTGCAGGCGCACGATGATCGGGATGGTGATGGTGCCCATATTCTTGTAAGCCTCAATGACGCCCGCAGCCACGCGGTCGCAGCGCACAATGCCGCCGAAGATATTGATGAGGATCGCCTTTACGTTTGGGTCTTTCATGATGATGCGGAAGCCGGCCTCTACCGTCTGCGCATTCGCAGTACCGCCAACGTCCAGGAAGTTGGCCGGCTCGCCGCCTGCCAGTTTAATCATATCCATCGTAGCCATAGCCAGGCCCGCGCCATTCACCATGCAGCCTACATTGCCGTCCAGCTTTACATAGTTCAGGTTAAACTCACCAGCTTCTACTTCGGTCGGATCTTCTTCCGCCGTGTCGCGCATCTCCAGAATATCCTTGTGGCGGTACATGGCGTTGTCGTCCACATTCATCTTGCAGTCAACGGCAATGATTTTGTCGTCGGCGCTTTTAAAGAGCGGATTGATTTCCAGCATGGAGCAATCAAGGCCCGTATAAGCGCTGTAAAGGTTGCTTACAAACTTCACCATATTCTTGAAAGCCTCTCCGCTGAGGCCGAGGTTGAAGGCGATGTTACGCGCCTGGAAGCCTTGGAGCGGCATGCCCGGATGCACCCATTCTTTATAAATCTTCTCCGGTGTGCTGTGTGCTACTTCCTCTATATCCATCCCGCCTTCTGTGGAGTACATGATCACGTTCTGCTTCTTCGCGCGGTCAAGCAGGATAGAGAGATAAAACTCTTTGCGCTCGCTCGGGCCGTCGTAGTACATGTCCTGCGCCACGAGCACCTTGCTCACCTTCTTGCCCCCTTCGCCGGTCTGGATCGTTACGAGCGTATTGCCCAGGATGTTTTGCGCAACGGTGCGTACCTCGTCTGCGCTCTTCACAACCTTAACCCCATTCTGAGCCGGTACCTCTTTCATGGTGCCTTTGCCGCGGCCGCCGGCGTGGATCTGCGCCTTTACAACGGCGAATTTTGCGCCCTTCTTCGTCGCAACTTCTTCGTAAGCTTTTACGGCATCTTCAACGCTTTCGGCGGCAATGCCTTCCTGCGTAGGGACGTTGTAGCGCTTGAGCAGCTCTTTAGCCTGATACTCGTGGAGATTCATTTCTTAATGTAGAATTGAGAATGGAGATTTTTTTTGAACGGGAGCGAAGATAAGCCCCGGAACCGGTAGGCAAGCGGCTGCCTTTAGCTCATGATTACTGCCTGCAGCCGGCTCGCCCTAACGTATGGCTTGTATCTTCGGTCTTAAAGCATAATGTGCCTCTGCCCAACAGGTATATATTTCTTATGAAGCTCCGTCTTGCATTTTTTGCCGCTTTGGCGCTGCTCACATCCTGCAGTAAGAAAACGGATGATACGCCGGAGTCCACCGCGAACTTCGTCATAACCGGCGTTCGCAGTGTGGACCTGAGCACAAGCGCAACCGGCAGCGAGTCGTTCCCGATTACCGTTACTACCACTTCGGGGCCTGCAGACACGGTTACGCTCTACGCAAATGAAATACCGGGCGGCGTTTATGTCTCGTTTAAGCCAATAATGGGTGCCACGCCATTTACCTCAGTAGTGACTGTGTCCACCTTAGCTACGCAGGGCGCCGGCAGCTACACCCTAAAAATAAATGGGGCAGGCCACTCCGGCTTGCGCAGCTATTCAATGGGCGTAAGTACGCCTGCTTTCCGCGGATGGCAACTGGGCACCGATGTTTATACGAGGGCGGGTATAGAGAAGGACGCGAGCGTTCCCCAGATCAGGGCCCTGGCAGGCGGTGGCGCAGACCTGATCCTGACATTTGCCGCGGGCAACGGGTTGCCAGTATCAAACAGCAGCTACGGCATCGCGGCCGTTGCCGCCACAGGAAAGCTTGCCATCACCATACACGACGGCGCTCACATCTGGAAGTCTTCCGGCAGCGGCGGCTCCGGAGCGTTTACGTTTGACACGCAGGGCAGATTCACCTTTAAGTGCTCCAACGTAGAGATGGTTGAAGGGACAAGCAAAAAGTCGCTTAACTGCAGCTTTTCTGAATAGGCAATTTTTAAAAATGCAGTTATTGACGAGGCTCATGCGCGCTGGTATGCACGCAATGGTCTAAGTTGCCGGCCATTCTTTAATCAATACACACACAGAAAAATGAATCCAATTCAGGAGTACAAAGTAATAGCCCATGTAGATCAGGAGCAGCATACGGAGCTTGTAAATGCCGCCATGAAAGACGGCTGGCAGCCTCACGGTGGCGTGGCACTGACCGTTTACATCAATACCCTTCAGCAGGAAACAATATTCTTTGCACAGGCGATGGTTAAATGGTCGGATGCCGGCGTTGTATCCGCCGCAGAGCCTGACAGCGAAGAGGAGGAAGGCCCGACCACTTAAGTATGGGAAGCCTATAACAGAAGCAGCCTGCGAGATGATCGCAGGCTGCTTTGTTTTCGCGATAGGCTTAGAGACTCATATCGCTTTGCTGATCGGGCGTCAGCGAACCGTCGCGATAGGTGGGCTGCTGCGGATAGCCGCCTGTTTCTTCTTCAAATGGCTTTCCAGTCACCGGATCATAGGCAACAATGCCGTCTCCGCCGTTGATGGCCTTCATTTGCTGCTCCGTAAGCGCCTCTGTCTTGGTTTGCATAGGATTATTGATTTAGAATCGTTTTGAAAGCCTGAGAGGTCAAAAAAAAGCGCGCCACTGCATAGCCCTCCTGTACAGTTGCGGATAGTTTATGATTTCGTATTCGGAAATGCGCGATCACCCTGTTTAACGCAAGCTCCGCTCTTCCATTCCCAGGTCGCCATCCCACGGGCTTTTTGTGAAGGGATAAGCCGTTTGCTTCAGAAATCCTTTCGGATAATGCGCCTCATGCACGCCCGTCCCCGCTGGCCACTCATTGCCGGGCAGGTAGTATGTGCCAAACATCATGTCTATGAAAGGGAAAATGGCTGCGAAGTTTTTGCCATAGTGCGCCGGGTCTTCGCAATGATGCCAATGGTGGTATTGCGGCGTGGTGAAGAGGTACTTCAGCGGGCCGAAGGCCATGCGCGTATTGGCGTGAATGAGCACCGCGTGAATGGCGATGAAAATAATGTAGGCATTGAACACAGCCGGCGAAAATCCAAGCACATAGAGCGGAATGAAAGTCATGGCGCGGGTGAAGAAGATGTCTATGAAGTGCGTGCGGCTTCCCGCCAGCCAATCCATATTCTGCGTGCTGTGATGCACCGAATGAAAGCGCCACAGATAGACGTGATTATGAAAGATGCGGTGCGCCCAATATTGAAACAAATCGGTCGTAAAAAAAGCGAGAAATAAACCCGCGATAAACGGAAGGCCCTGCACCCAGGCGTGCAGGCCGCCGAGTCCCATCCAGCCAAACAGCGTCACGGCGGGCTGCTGCGTGATAACGCCGAAGAACTGGATAAACAGGTGCGAGATGACGAAGTAGAGCAAATCCGTGCGCCACTCCGGGTGGAAACGCGACTGCTTGTTGTTCTTTGGAAAGAAAAGCTCCAGCGGGATGAAGATGACCACCATCAGCAAGAGGTCTAGCAGTAGCCAGTCAAGACCGAGGTGCCAGCTAACAGGCGTCACCGCGCGACCCTCTACTTTAAACGCGCCCAGCAGCACAGCTGCGCCAGCGATAGCTGCACCCGGCCAGGCAATCTTCAGCCGCTTGCTCAGAACCAGCGAGAGGCCCGCGAAAAAGAAGGCTGCGATAATATCCGCCATTATCAGAACGCGCATGCTTTCGCCGGTATAGATTTCGCGGAACTCCGGCGTGGTGAGCTGTTCCGGATAGCGGAAACACAGCATACCGCCAAGAGCGAGCACAGCGAGGAAAACGGAGATGTAAGTTGAGATGAGTCCGTCGCCGATGCGGAGGCGGGTGGAATGCGTTGCCATAGGAAAAGCGGGGAAATTGCTGTGTCTAAATTAGCTCACACCAATTGCAAATAGGAATAGGGCGTGTTAGGCATCTTGCATCTGGCATAAAGCAGGAGCCTGATATCTGAGTCTCGCCTACAATAGCTTAAATGAATCCAAAAACGCTTTGTGTGAAGCTATGGATTCGCTTTCAGGTGACGATATCACTTCAACCATGAAAAAGCGCTTATTCACAATGAACTGTCGCGCGACGATAATTCCTCGCCCGCCTTTATATACAACCCGGAAAGCGCGCCCCGGGTTTCCGTGCAGTGAAATCGGGTTTAAGGAAGTGAGCTTGCCTTTGACGCCGTTTGCCATTCCATTTACGCCTCTTTTCAGGGCTTCGTCTATCTCGCTCTTGCCGCCCGTTGTAAAGATTGAGGCCGGCAAATCATACCAGATAACCGCGTATAGCGCTTTGCCGGGCTCTTTCAGGCCGTCAAAAAGATAAGTATGTGCATTTACGTCTCCAAATGCAGAAGGAATGGTTCGCAGATTATATTCCGGCGTGCCGGGAAATGCAACGGAAAAATGCTTGTCAGGTGAAATGAAATTTACCTGCGCAATCGCTGTACATGCGTTTATAACAAGTAATAAGCTTGCCGCCAGACATTTAATCATGATTGGATGCCTTTGATTTGTCGGAAGGTAACCTAAATCTTGTTGCAGGTTCATAGACAGAACGGCGCCATTCGCTTTGCAGCCGGCGCAAAGAACCTATTTGAGTGGTCGGCCTGCCAGAGCACTTTGTTTTGGCTGTGAGGTAGAAGGCTTCCTTGCCATCTACGGTTACGAGGCCGGTTTTATTGTCTATGCCAAGGTATTGGGCGAGGGTGGTGGTGGCTAAGAACATGATTTGCAGCACAAGTAGGAGCTATTTCATTCCGGGAAGAATTTCGGCTAATTTATGGCAGCTGCTTGCACTGATGTTCGGCAATGCGAAGACTGCCTATCATGCCTGCAAAGTCGGATGACTTCGCAAGGCTGGGGTGTGCATCGCAAAACTTGAGACAATAAGAGGAAAGCAACTTACTTTGTCTAATGTGGATAAACGAATACGAAGAGCTAATTCTAAGCGGCAAATTTGAACAAGCGAGATTGCTCAGAAAATTGCATTTACCTAAGCGGCTTTATAAATATCGTACGTTGAATAAAGAGTTATTGGACAATGCGCGTAACGACACAATTTGGTTATGCAGTCCAGCGAGAATGAATGATCCGTATGAATCATCAATTCATGTAGAATTTCAAGACTTCGCTAATTACTTAATGAGCTTAGAAGAATATTGGGAGCAGCGTAAGGGAATTAGAAATATTGACCCTCTGTGTGATGCAGATTTACTACAAATTAGGCAATGTGACAAGCCTTATGAAGAGTACTTCAATATTCTTGAAACAAAATATCTCTTCCCGCCTGAATACAGAATAAGACTTGGGGAGGATTTGAAACAGTCCATTGGGGCTATGTTAGAAGGGCAGATAGAATTTTTGAAAAGTTCGGTCAGGTTTTGCTCAATGAGTGAGAGATATGATTCTCTTTTGATGTGGTCTCATTATAGTGACCAGCACAAAGGAGTGTGCATTGAATATGATGTGAAGAGTTCTGATTTTCTCTCTGACCTTTGTTTCCCTGTTATTTATACCGACAAGGTTTTTGATGCCACTTCATATCATACGGATGTAAGTAAGACAGCAGGGATGTCGCTAATAGCGGCTTCTTACAAGCACAAGGACTGGGGCTATGAAAGGGAATGGCGAATAATGGTGCCGAATTATTTCTTTGCATGCGACGCAAATCTCCCTGCAATAAAACCTTCTGCTATCTTGCTGGGAACAGAATCTCATGCGCTCTCACCGGAAAAACCGAAAATCTATCATGAGTTAACGGATATTGTTCTTGAAAAGGATATTCCATTCAGATTTATGCAGTTAGAGCGCACGGATTTTAAAGTTGTTCCCGTCAATTAATATACTCTGGCTCAAACTGTCATTTAGCTATTGCCAAATGCATTCTTCGGCAATCCAGCAATCTTCAGAATCTGGTTCACCTTATCCAGCTTATCCTTAAAGGCGCCTTCTGTCTTTATTTCGTTTACCCGATTGTCATACTTTACTATGACTTGCGTAGGTGCCCTTTTCTGACCTTTTTTCATAAATGTAAAATTAAGCTTTGCGCTTTACGTAGAATGCTTCGTAAGCTTTCCCTTTCGTGAATTCTTCCCATGCGCCATCGCCAAATCCAAATACGATAAAATCTGCCATCAGCAACTCATAGTGGCTGGTGATGCCCATTCGGTAAAGCCTGGTACGGGACGGCGTATTGCCTACCGCCACCACTATTGCCTCCCTATTCTTTTCCGTAAAATCCATAACGATAGCCGCAACCGTTGCCAACACCTTCGGCATATCACCGTTGTCAGAAACGACGCTGTCATCAATGCGCCCTGTCTCTTTAGACACATCGCCAAGGCCGAGATTAAACAGATTATGCAGATTCGCTTCCGTAAAGACAACTGCTTTCTCAATTACGCCTTTCGGCCCAATGCTTTCAAACAGATAAACGCTGGGATTGTTACCAATTCGTATTTCATAATGGTCTGGAAGCATTGCTGCGAATTTATGCCGCGCATTACCTAAAATAAAAAGGCCCGCTGGTGCGGGCCTTTTCAAATTTCATCAACGTTCGTTACGCCACCCCCTTCCCATGGCACTGCTTATACTTCTTCCCGCTCCCGCACGGACAAGGGTCATTCCGCCCAATCTTCGGCCCTGCCACTACCGGCTGGCGGCGCACCGCTACTTCCGGCTCGGTGTAATAATCCTCCTCATCAGCAGCGTAGGCTGAGCCTGCGCGGTCAACCTCGGCGGCGTTCGTGTGCATGTGGCTCATGTCCGTGCGCTGCGGCAGCTCCTGCGGGCGCGCCTCATGCGGCTCTTCCTGCACCGGTATGCCGGCGCGCAGAAGGAAGGAGATGATGTTGCGGTTCGTCTCCAGCAGCATTTGCTTGAAGAGGTTGAAGGCTTCAAACTTATAAATCAGCAGCGGGTCTTTCTGCTCGTAGCTCGCCATCTGCACCGAGCCGCGCAGGTCGTCCATCGCGCGCAGGTGGTCTTTCCACGCATCGTCTATCAGGGCGAGGGTAATGTTCTTTTCCAGCGTTTGCACAATCGGCTTCGCTTCCTCCGCCACCGACTGGTGCAGGTTCACGTAAAGCTGAATGCCGCGCAGGCCGTCGGTAAACGGTATCACGATGTTCTCCACGCGGTCGCCCTGCTCCTGCGCAATCTGCGTGAGGGTGGGCAGCATCTGCTCGCGCAGCGCGGCCATTTTGCGGGTATAGATGTCGTGCGTCTGCTGATACAGATTCTCTGCAACGATGTTGAGGTCGCCCTTGCCAAATTCTTCTTCCGTCACGGCAGGCTCAATGGCCAGGTGCGTAATGGTATCTAAACGGAAGGCTGCGTAGTCGCGATTGTCCTCGTACTTCAGCGCAAGGTCAGAACACACATCATACATCGCCGCCTCCAGGTCAACTGCAAGGCGGTCGCCGAAAAGTGCGTGGCTGCGGCGCTTGTACACCACATCGCGCTGCGAGTTCATCACGTTGTCGTAATCCAGCAGGCGCTTACGAATGCCGAAGTTGTTTTCCTCCACCTTTTTCTGCGCACGCTCAATGCTCTTGGAAATCATGGAATGCGACAGCACCTCGCCTTCCTTATGACCCATCTTATCCATAAGGCCGGAAATGCGCTCAGAGTTGAAAAGGCGCATCAGGTCATCTTCCAGACTCACAAAAAACTGCGAAGTACCCGGGTCGCCCTGACGGCCGGCACGACCGCGAAGCTGACGGTCAACACGACGGCTTTCATGGCGCTCCGTACCAATAATGGCAAGACCACCCGATTCCTTCACGCCCGCGCCGAGCTTAATGTCCGTACCACGACCTGCCATGTTGGTGGCGATGGTTATGGAGCCCGCAAGGCCCGCATTCTGTACAATCTCCGCCTCCCGCGCGTGCTGCTTCGCGTTCAAAACGTTGTGCTCAATCTTCGCCTGCTTCAGCATTCTGGAAAGCAGTTCACTCACTTCCACGCTCGTCGTACCCACCAGTACAGGGCGGCCAACGCCGCGCAGGGCTTCAATCTCATCAATAACCGCCTTATACTTTTCGCGCTTCGTCTTGTAAACAAGGTCTTGCTGGTCTTTCCGCGTGATGCTGCGATTTGTAGGAATGCTCACCACATCCAGCTTGTAGATTTCCCAGAACTCGCCCGCCTCCGTTTCTGCCGTACCGGTCATGCCGCATAGCTTGTGGTACATGCGGAAGTAGTTCTGAAGGGTAACGGTCGCGAAGGTTTGCGTAGCTGCTTCCACATCTACGTTTTCCTTCGCCTCAATGGCCTGGTGCAAGCCATCTGAGTAGCGACGGCCTTCCAGAATACGGCCCGTCTGCTCATCCACGATTTTCACCTTGCCATCCATCACCACATACTCCACGTCCTTCTCAAAGAGCGTGTAAGCCTTCAGCAATTGCTGAATGGAATGGATGCGGTCGGCCTTAATGGCGTAATCGGCCAGCAAGGCGTCTTTCTGCTTCACCTTTTCCTCTGGCGCGATGTCCAGATTGTCAATCGCCGTCAGGTCGGTAGCAATGTCCGGAAGGATAAAGAAGTTTGGGTCTTCCGCGCCCTGGCTCATCAGCGCAAGGCCTTTCTCCGTAAGGTCAACAGAGTTGTTGCGCTCGTCAATAGAGAAGTAAAGCTCAGCGTCCACCTTTGGCATGTTGCGGCCCTGCTCGGAGATATAGTAGTTCTCCGCCTTCTGCGCAATTACCTTATTGCCTTCCTCTGAAAGGAATTTAATCAGCGCACTGCCCTTAGGCAAGCCGCGTTGCGCGCGGAACAGTGCGAGGCCGCCGGTTTCCTTATCCGTTTTGCCTTCGGCAATAAGTTTTTTAGCATCGGTCAGGGAAAGGTTCACCACACGCTTTTGCGCTTCCAGCAGGCGCTCAATGCGCGGCTTCAGGATGTGAAACTGCTGCTCGTCTCCCTTCGCAACGGGGCCGGAGATGATGAGTGGCGTCCGCGCATCGTCAATCAATACGCTATCCACTTCATCCACCATCGCGAAGTGGTGCTTGCGCTGCACCATCTCCTCAGGCGAATGCACCATGTTGTCGCGCAGGTAGTCAAAGCCAAACTCGTTGTTGGTGCCGTAAGTAATGTCCGCCATGTAAGCGTTGCGACGGGCCGACGTATTCGGCTGATGCTTGTCAATGCAATCCACACGCAGGCCGAGCCATTCAAACAGCGTCCCGTTCCACTCCTGGTCACGGCGGGCGAGGTAATCGTTCACTGTTACGATGTGGACGCCTTCGCCGGCCAGCGCATTCAGGTAAGCAGGCAGGGTGGAGACAAGCGTCTTGCCCTCACCGGTCGCCATTTCCGCAATCTTGCCTTCGTGGAGCACCGTGCCGCCTATTAGCTGCACATCGTAGTGCACCATATTCCACTTCACCGGCTGGCCCGCGGCGAGCCAGGTGTTGTTGAAGATGCTCTGGTCGCCTTCTATGCGGATGTAATCCTTAGAAATGGCGAACTCGCGGTCAAGGTCAGTTGCGGTTGAAGCGAGCGTTTCATTTTCAGAAAAACGGCGGGCAGTTTCTTTTACAACCGCGAATGCTTCTGGATGAATCTGCTCCAGAACTTCCTCAATCAGTTCGTCGCGGCGCTTTACCAGCTTGTCCACTTGCTCGTAAACGCCTTCGCCGCTTTGCGCAGCAACGTCCATCGCCTCAATCTCTGCCTTCTTCGCAGCGATTTCGGCGTCAATATCTACAAGGTGCTCCTGGATGCGGCGCCTAAAATCCTGCGTTTTGGCGCGCAATTCATCATTAGAGACGTCGGCAAGCTTTGCGAATTCCGTATTAATTGCTTCTACGGCGGGCGATATACGCTTAACGTCCTTATCGCTCTTGGAGCCGCCGAATATCTTAGAGAGGAAACCTATCATGATTAGTAACTGATATTTATTTGTCGCAAGGCGCGGAACGCCGGGCCGTATTGTGTGATGTTGTTGATTATCAAAAAGAGTGCAGCGGATACGGGGCTGACAGGCTGGCACAAAAGGGGCGTAAAGCTACGCCAAAGGCGGGAGTGGGAATGTGAATGGAATGTCAGGGATTGAGCGCAGAGAAACGTGCATTGCCGATGCTATTATATAGAATGGCAGTGCGGTTTGGATAGCCGCATAGACTGACAGCAGGCGAAACGTGCGACGCAACGGCAGGCCGGGAGCGAACCGGAGCCCGATCCAATAAGCCGCATAAATGATTAGGGAATCAAGCCTGAATGCAGGCAAATGCCCGTTTCCGGTTTGTGATTTTTAAACTTTTTTGCCTCTGCTCTTGCACCACCGGGAAATTTTGCTGTATTTTGGACGCGATTAAAAACACAGACAGAGTCTTTCCATGAAAAAAACGCTTCTCCTCATCTCCGCACTGATGGCCGGCGCCACTGGCATTAATAACGCACAAGCCCAGGATCGCGGCGGCGATGAACTTATCAACGTATTCCGTTGGTACAATGCTACCGACCGTACTTATGAAACAGTAGCGGAAGGGGAATACCAGGACGGCCAGATGATCAACTGGGGCTGGGAAGACAAAACAATGCTGTTTACTGCGTATCGCGGTGCCGGTCCTAATCGTGTAGCCGTGTACAGCTGGATGAATCCGACTACCAAGGATCAGGTGTCTATGGCAGAAGATGAATTTACCGATGATCAGATGATCAAGATGGGATATACTGGCAAGAAGCTTCAGTTTTATGGCGGCACCCGCCGCGGACCGAACACCCTTGCTATTTACCGCTGGGTAGGAGGGCGAAATTCTGACTGGATGACCATTCCTGATGAAGGTAATACGGACGTTTACTATAAGAAGGGTTACCGCCACAAAGTGTTCCAGTACTATGCTATCCCTCGCAGCATGGATGTGAAGATTTACAACCAACTGTAAGTATTTCGGAGTTCGGAATTCGGATTTCGGAATTACAGAAAGATTGAGCCGGCTCACTTGTGAGCCGGCTTATTTTTGGCGGTATCAATCCGAAATTCGCCTTCCGAATTCCGCAATCAAATCACCTGCACAATTAGAAACTTCAGGTATTTCGTATTCGGCACATTCCATAGAATAGGGTGGTCGGATGATTGCGTCTGATAAGTAACCTGCCGCAGCGTGCGCCTCGCGTCCTTAGCTGCCAAGCCGATGATGTCCAGAAACATTTCCGGCGGAACAAGGTTGGTGCAGGATGACGTGACCAGGAAGCCGCCGGGCCGGATGAGCTTCATGCCGCGCAGGTTGATTTCTTTGTAGCCGGTGATGGCGTTTTGGATATTTTCGCGACTCTTGGTGAAGGCGGGCGGGTCAAGCATCACCACATCATACTTACGGCCGTCTTTGCCCCATTGCTTCAACACGTCAAATGCATTCATGGCCTCAAAGCGACAAAAGCTGTCCACGCCGTTCAGTACGGCGTTCTTGTTCGCCTGTGCGACGGCGTTTTCAGAAATGTCTAAGCCGAGTACCGATTTCGCACCGTAGTGCGCTGCATGAATTTCAAAGGTGCCGGTGTAAGTGAATGCGCCAAGAACATCCGCGCCTTTTACAATGTGCTCAATGGCGCGGCGGTTGTCCTGCTGGTCTAAGAAGTAGCCGGTTTTCTGACCGTTTTCAATATCCACATGAAAGCGGAGGCCGTTCTCATTGATGATGATGTTCGTGTCAAACGGCGCCGATAAAAAGCCCTTTTGCTGCGGCAGGCCTTCCAGCTCGCGGACGGGCACATCGTTGCGCTCATAGACGCCTTTCGGCGAAAAGATTTCTTGGAGAGCAGCGACAATAGCGTCCTTCCAAATGTCCATACCAAGGGCCAGCGTCTGTATAACGAAATAGTCGCCGAACTTATCAATGATGAGTGCCGGCATCATGTCTGCCTCGCCGAAGATGAGGCGACAATTTTCGGTATAGCCAATTGTCTTCCGGTAATCCCAGGCCTGCTGAATGCGGCGCTTGAAGAAGCTTGCATCAACGGTTTCGTCTTTCTCCCGCGTCACAAGGCGGATGCGGATTTGCGAAGCGGGATTGTAATAGCCGCGGCCCACAAAAGAGCCTGTAGATGAATGCACATCCACCATGTCGCCCGGCTGCGCGTCGCCGTCGTGCTCGCCCAGCTCATTGCCGAATATCCATGGGTGGCCCGAGATGACGCGGTCGGAGATTTTTTTGCGCAGGAAGAATTTGGCGAGAGTGGCAGTTGGCGAAGTGTTGTTGGACATGGTTGGAAGGTTGTCGGACAGTTGTGAGTTCCTTTGAGCCAGACGAGACGATATTGGTCTCAGCGACTTTGTCATTCCCGAAGGGAATCTTTGCTCGCAATAGCCGCATCACAGCATCTCTGAGATTCCCTTCGGGAATGACAAAGTTTGGGCGAGCAGCGCAAAGCAGGCTACAGCTAAGCCGCCTTTTTCTTTTTCGCAGATGAGGGAATAATCGGCTTCAATTCCTCCTTCAGATACCGCCCCGTATGGCTTGCCGCCACCTTTGCAATATCCTCCGGCGTGCCCGTGGCCACCACCGTTCCGCCACCGCCGCCGCCCTCCGGGCCCATGTCAATCACGTAATCCGCCACCTTAATCACGTCCATGTTATGCTCAATTACCAGCACCGTATTCCCACGGTCGGCAAGGCGGTTCAATACCGCAAGCAGGTGCTGAATATCCTGAAAATGAAGCCCAGTAGTAGGCTCGTCTAAAATGTAAATCGTCTTCCCCGTATCACGCTTTCCAAGCTCTGTAGCCAACTTCACACGCTGCGCCTCACCGCCGGAAAGCGTGACCGCATTCTGGCCAATTGTTACATAACCAAGCCCCACATCCTGCAGCGCCTTGATGCGGCGGTGCAGCCACGGCACATTCACAAAAAACTCCACCGCATCATCCACCGTCATATCCAGCACATCGGCGATGCTCTTGCCTTTGTAGCGGATTTCCAGCGTCTCACGGTTGTAGCGGCGGCCCATGCATTTATCGCACGGCACATAGACGTCCGGTAGGAAGTTCATCTCAATCACCTTGATACCTCCGCCGCGGCATTCCTCGCAGCGCCCGCCCTTCACATTGAAGGAAAAGCGTCCGGCATTGTAGCCGCGAATCTTTGCCTCCGGCACCTGCGCGAATAGACTGCGGATTTCCGTAAACCAGCCGCAATAGGTGGCGGGATTAGAGCGCGGCGTCCGGCCAATCGGACTTTGGTCAATCTCAATCACCTTATCAATATGCTCCAGCCCTTCCAGCTTCTTGTAAGGCATTGGCTGTGCCTTAAAATTGTGGAAGCAATGCTTGCCGAGAATTGGATAGAGCGTCTCATTTATCAGCGTGCTCTTGCCACTTCCTGAAACGCCTGTAACCGCGATGAACGTTCCAAGCGGCAGCTCAATGCCGACGTTTTTCAGGTTATTGCCGGTTACACCTTTCAGGATGATTTTATTGCCGCTGCCTTTGCGCCGCTCCTTTGGCACTTCAATGCTTAGGCGTCCATTCAGATAGCCGGCTGTAGTGGTATCACCCGCCAACATTTCTTCTGGCGTTCCCTGGCTGACGATACGCCCACCGTGCCAGCCCGCGTTCGGGCCTACGTCAATAAGATGGTCGGCGGCGAGCATGATGTCCTTATCGTGCTCCACAACCAGCACAGAATTGCCGCCATCGCGCAGGGCCTTCAGCGCGGTAATGAGGCGCTGGTTATCCCGCTGATGCAGGCCGATGCTTGGCTCATCAAGAATGTATGTAATGCCCGTAAGCTGCGAGCCGATTTGCGTGGCAAGGCGGATGCGCTGGCTCTCGCCGCCAGAGAGCGTGCGGGTGGGGCGGTCAAGCGTCAGGTAGTGGAGGCCTACATCCAGCAGGAAAAAAAGCCGGTCGCGGATTTCTTTCAGAATGTCTTTGGCGATTACGTTTTGCTTCTTATTCAGTCGCTCTTCTAATCCTTCCAACCAGTCGCGCAGGCCTTCCATGGAGAGGGCAGCCAGCTCCGAGATATTCTTGCCGTCTATCTTAAACCAAAGGCTTTCTTTTTTCAGGCGCGCGCCATGGCAGGTCGGGCAGCTTTGCAGCAGCATGAAGCCCTCCGCCCATTCGCGAATGGCTTCTGAAGAGCTTTCATTGAAATAGCGCAGCACCGTGTTTACGACGCCCTCAAAATTGTGCTGGGTAACTACCGCTACATAATTATCCACGCCGTCTGCCGAGTAGGTAATTGCCCCTTCCTCATTCCCGAACAGCAGCATGTTGCGATGCTTCTCAGAAAGTGAAGAGAAAGGCTCGGTCGCGGAGATTTTGTTCTGTTTCGCGAATTTCAGCGCCTGATTGAATGTCCATGAATCGCGCTCGCCGCCAAGCGGCACAATCGCGCCGTCCTTAATGCTTTTTGAAGGGTCGGGCACCACTTCTTCCATATTCACCTGATAGACGCTACCGAGGCCTTTGCACTTCGGGCACGCACCATAAGGTGAGTTGAATGAAAAAGTATTCGGCGAAGGCTCTTCGTAAGAAATGCCGGTGTCAGCGCACATGAGCTGCTTACTGTATTGGTTCAGCTTATCCGTGTCTGCATTCAGCACAAACATCAGCTCTTTGCCGGCACCCAGCGCTTGCTGCACCGATTGGCTGAGGCGTGCCGCGCTTTCATCATCTACTACAATGCGGTCAACGACGACTTCAATGTCGTGAATCTTGTAGCGGTCAACCTGCATCTTTTCTTTGAGGTCTTTCACCTCGCCGTCCACGCGCACTTTCAGATAGCCTTGCTTGCGTAACTGCTCAAACAGCTCTCGGTAATGCCCTTTCCGCCCGCGCACAATCGGCGCCAGCAGAATGATGCGCTTACCGGGCATATTCTCCCGGATATGCGCCACGATTTCATCTTCGGAAAAGCGGGCCATGCTCTTGCCGGTATTGTAGGAAAAGGCTTCCGCAACACGTGCGTAAAACAGGCGCATGAAATCATACACTTCCGTCACCGTGCCGACCGTGGAGCGCGGGTTGCGGTTGGTCGTTTTCTGCTCAATGGAGATGACGGGCGAAAGACCGCTTACCTTGTCCACGTCCGGCCGGTCAAGGTCGCCCATGAACTGGCGGGCATAAGCGGCGAAGCTCTCCATATAGCGCCGCTGGCCTTCGGCAAAAATGGTATCAAACGCCAGTGAGCTTTTACCCGAACCTGAAATCCCGGTGATAACGACCAACTGGTTTTTGGGAATGGAAACGTCAATGTTTTTCAGGTTGTGCACGCGAGCGCCGAGCACCTCTATCATGCCTCCGCGGTCTGCAAGGGCGGCTTTCTTTTCAGTCATAAAATTGGGAATTCCAAATTTACGAAGGCGCAGGGAGGGCGCGGCGATTTGCCTATAAAGACAGCAGTATTTTAGCATATTTCGTTTTCACAATCCCCCCGAGTCCCGTAGGGACGACCCAACCTAATAGCCAAGGATTTCAATCCCTGGAAACGCAGAAACCGGCCGACGTGCAAAGCCGCCGGTTATCTTTGCACGCTATGAACAATGCCGCCCTGCACGCCATTTCACCCGTTGACGGCCGCTACCGCCGGCAGGTGGAAAGCCTTGCGCCCTACTTCTCCGAAGCCGCGCTCATGCGCTACCGGGTGCGGGTGGAAGTGGCTTACCTGCTGCACTTGGTTCAATACGGCATCATGAGGCTTCCCGTATCCGTCACCGAGACCTCGCTCAACGCCCTTTGGAAGAATTTTTCAGAGGAAGACGCCCTCAAAATCAAGCAAACCGAAGTGACGACGAATCACGATGTGAAAGCGGTGGAGTATTTCATTAAGGAGAAACTGGAGGCCGCAGGCGGGGGGGAGATATTGGAATGGGTGCATTTCGGCCTTACCTCGCAGGACGTAAACAATACCGCTGTGCCGCTGCTTTGGAAAGAAGCGTTGGAGCGGGAATACATACCGCCGGCCCAAAAACTATTAACCGTGTTGCGCTCACAGGCGCAGGCGTGGAAAGACGTCCCGATGCTCGCCCGAACGCACGGCCAGCCTGCGTCCCCGACTATCCTTGGTAAAGAATGGTACATATTCGTTGACCGGCTGGAAGGACAATTCAAGGCCCTCAGCGGCATCCCGCACAAGGCCAAATTCGGCGGCGCAACGGGTGCGTTCAATGCCCATCACGTAGCCTTTCCGCAGATAGACTGGCCGGAGTTCGGCAACTCACTCCTAAAAGACCGGCTTGGCTTGTTTCGCACACGCTACACGACCCAGATTGAGCCTTACGACGGCTTTGCAGCACAATGCGACGCCCTTAAGCGCATCAACAACATCCTCATAGACCTCAGCCGCGATGTATGGACGTACATTTCCATGGATTACTTCAAGCAAGCGACGAAGGAAGGCGAGGTCGGCTCATCGGCCATGCCGCACAAGGTGAACCCGATTGATTTTGAGAATGCGGAAGGCAATCTCGGCATCGCAAACGCGCTGTACGAGCACTTCGCCGCCAAGCTACCCATCTCCCGCCTTCAGCGCGACTTAACGGATAGCACCGTGCTGCGCAACATCGGCGTGCCGCTGTCGCATTCCCTGATTGCGTTGAAATCGCTGGAAAAAGGATTGGACAAGCTGGTGTTGAACGCCCAAAAGCTGGAAGCCGACCTGGAAGCGAACTGGGCGGTCGTGGCCGAGGCCATTCAAACCATTCTGCGCCGTGAGGGTTATCCGCAGCCTTATGAGGCGCTTAAGGCGCTTACCCGCGGCAAAGGCGGCATCAATCAGCAGACCATGCAAGAATTTATTGACGGCTTAGACATTGCCGCAGGCATCAAAAATGAATTGAAGGCGATAACGCCGCATAGTTACACCGGCGTGCCGTTCGCCTTCTAAAGGTCGCGGTACACTTCCGCATGGCGGAATGCCCGCAGTATTCGCCCACGATATCCGGGCACACGCGTTGTGCCCCTATGCACAATATGAATCTTCCACAACCCTTGCTTCAAACCCTACGCGGTACGCCCGGCTTTGACGAGGCTGCTTTCCTGCGTGCGCATGAGCAGGCTGCGCCCACGTCCATTCGGCTGCATCCGTTGAAAGGCGCGGATTTGTTCAAGGTTGCGCAGCAAGTTCTGTGGCATCCGGAGGGCCGATATCTGACGGAGCGCCCGCTTTTCACTGCCGACCCGCTATTTCATGCAGGCGCGTACTACGTGCAAGAGGCGTCGTCCATGCTGCTGCGCCATTTCTGGAAGCATCTTTTTGAGGGAGAAAAGAATCTGCGTGTCTTAGATTTATGTGCTGCGCCGGGCGGCAAAAGCACCCTGCTTGCATCGGAGTTGGACGCCAAAAGCCTGCTTATTTGCAACGACGCCATCCGCAGCCGCGCGACAATTCTGGATGAAAACATCACCCGCTGGGGCTACACCAATACTTGGGTTACAAGTAATGACCCGCGCGACTTTGGCCGCCTGCCCGGCTATTTTGATGCCGTGCTGGTTGACGCGCCTTGCAGCGGTTCCGGCCTTTTCAGAAAAGATGAGCGGGCTCTGAATGAGTGGAGTCCGGAAGCTGTTCAGCTTTGCGCCGCGCGTCAACAGCGCATCCTAACAGATGTCTGGCCAAGCCTGAAAGAAGGCGGCGTGCTTCTCTATGCCACCTGCTCTTATTCCCCGGAAGAAGATGAGGCCATTCTTACATGGCTGGCTGCTGAACATGAGCTGGAAAGTATTGAAGTGCCAATGCCGGAGGAGTGGGGTATAATCAAAATAACTGCCGGCCCGAAAGGCGTAATCGGCTACCGCTGTTTCCCGGATAAAGTCTCCGGCGAAGGGTTTTTCGTAGCCGCTTTGCGCAAGACAGAGACGGCAAAGCCATTTTACTACCCACAGTTCCGCACAGCGCGGCCAAAGGGCGGCGAAGATGCTGCCCGCGAGCTTTTGCGCCCGGCTGCTTACGCGGTAATGGAAGATGCCCGCCGCATGACTAATGCCATCTTCGCGGAGCACGAGCCGGATTTTCATCTGCTGGATGAGACCGTCTATCTGCGGCGTGCCGGAGTGAGGCTGGGTCAAGCAGCGCAGAAAGATTGGATTCCGGAGCACGACATGGCGCTAAGCATAGACCGGAATGAAAAAGTACTGCGATGGAATTTGTCCCGCGGCGATGCAATACGATTCCTGCGGAAGGAAGAGCTGGCGCCACCTATTGATATCCCGAAAGGCTGGTATGTAGCATGCTACGAAGGCAGAGGATTGGGCTGGGTAAAAATTCTGTCTAATCGCGTCAATAATTATCTTCCGAAAGGCTGGCGCATCCGGATGGAATTGCCGGGAGACGAGGCGCACGGCTGGTAAGATGCGCCACTGCGAAAAATTGAGTAGCTTAGCGCCAACGAAAACATTACTACGGCCTTAAATGAACCGTTTACTACTTACGCTCGGCGCGTTATTGATTATCGCTGCTGCAGCCTGCAACAAAACCGATTCAACCACATCCGCAGAGGAAGATCTGCGTAGCGGCACGTGGCGTCGTACATCAGGCAAGCAGCAATACAAGGATCCGATAACCCGCGGCGATAGCCTTAGGGACTACATACTTTTAGAAGATACATGCCGGAAGGACAACTCCCTGGTCTTCAAAGAAGGATATGTCGGCAATGTTGACCATGGCGGATTGCACTGCGTGGCCGCGGAATCAACCAAGGAGTTTCATTGGGAAGTAACAAAAGATGAAAAACATATCTCACTTTACGGAGTGGCAGATTATTTTCCAATCAATAATGTGGATGCCGATATTATTACCCGGACACTCGGCTACCTCACAATTCGTTACAAAGTGGTAACCGCAGATCCGATTCACAGCACTTTTGATACGCTTATTTACACGGATGTCTTCCGTAGGTAGTTTGTAGGATACTTCCTAAGAAGGCCGTCCCGCAAGCGCAGCGTGACGGCCTTTTTTGTTCCCTTACTTTTGCGCCGTTTAGAAAAATATTGTTACTTATGATAAAGATTACTCTGCCCGACGGCTCCGTGCGCGAATATGCCGCCGGTACTTCGGCAATGGATGTAGCCAAAAGTATTTCGGAAGGCTTGGCACGTAAGGTACTGGCCGCCGAGGTGGACGGCGAAGTTTGGGATGCCAGCCGGCCGATTGAAAGCGATGCTTCATTGAAGCTGCTGACCTGGGACGATAAGGGTGCAAAAAGCACTTTCTGGCATTCGTCAGCGCACCTGATGGCAGAGGCGCTGCAAAGCATTTATCCGGATACAAAGTTTGCCATTGGCCCGCCTATTGAGAACGGCTTCTACTATGACATTGACCTCGGCGAGCAAAAACTGGCGGAAGGCGACCTGCTGAAGATTGAGGCAAAGATGAAGGAGCTGGCCAAAGGCAGCAACGCTTACGTGCGCCGTTCTGTTCCAAAAGAAGAAGCGATCGGGTATTTCAAGGCGAAGAATGACCCGTACAAGCTGGAACTCTTGGAAAATCTGGAAGACGGCAATATTGCTTTCTACACCCAAGGCGGCTTTACCGACCTCTGTCGTGGCCCGCACATTCCAAATACATCTTTCATCAAAGCGGTAAAGCTGACCAACATTGCCGGCGCTTACTGGCGTGGCGATGAGAAGAATAAGATGCTGACCCGCATCTACGGCATTACTTTCCCTAAGCAGCAGGAATTAGAGGAATATCTCCTCTTACTGGAAGAAGCAAAGAAGCGTGACCACCGCAAACTGGGACGCGAGTTGGAGCTGTTTACTTTCTCTGAAAAAGTTGGCCAGGGCCTGCCGATGTGGCTGCCAAAAGGCGCTATGTTGCGTGAGCGGCTGCAACGCTTTCTTCAGGAAAAGCAGATGGAAATTGGCTATTTGCCGGTCGTAACGCCGCACATCGGCTCCAAGCAGCTTTATGTAACCAGCGGACACTGGGAGAAGTACGGCAAGGATTCCTTCCGACCCATCACCACGCCGCAGGAAGGCGAGGAATTCATGCTGAAGCCGATGAATTGTCCGCATCACTGTGAGATTTATAAGTCTTCTCCACGTTCTTATAAAGACCTTCCGCTCCGCCTCGCCGAGTTTGGCACTGTTTATCGTTATGAGCAAAGCGGCGAGCTGCACGGGCTTACACGCGTGCGTGGATTTACTCAGGATGATGCCCACCTGTTTTGCCGGCCGGAGCAGGTGAAAGAAGAGTTTAAGAAGGTTATTGACCTCGTCATCTTCGTGCTGGACTCGCTGGATTTCGGCAAGTTCACTGCCCAGATTTCCCTGCGCGACCAGGAAGACCGGAGCAAGTATATCGGCTCTGAGGAGAATTGGGAAATTGCCGAACAGGCCATTATTGAAGCCGCTGCGGAAAAGGGATTGGATACCGTTACAGAATATGGGGAAGCCGCTTTCTACGGCCCGAAGCTGGACTTTATGGTGCGCGATGCGCTGGGCCGTAGCTGGCAGCTCGGCACCATTCAGGTGGATTATAATCTACCGGAGCGCTTTGAGCTGGAATATGTGGATGCCGACAATTCGCGCAAGCGCCCGGTGATGATTCACCGGGCGCCGTTTGGCTCCTTGGAGCGTTTTATTGCCGTGCTGCTGGAGCATTGCGGGGGCGACCTGCCGCTGTGGTTGTCGCCGGTGCAGGTGAAGGTGTTGCCGATTTCTGATAAATACAATGAATATGCGGAATATGTGATTGCAGAGCTGAAGAAGTCAGGTGTCCGCGCAGAGATTGACGACCGCAGTGAGAAGATTGGCCGGAAAATCCGCGATACCGAATTGGCGAAGGTGCCTTACATGCTCATCGTTGGTGAAAAAGAGGCCGCTGACGGTATGGTGAGCGTGCGCAAACACAAGGAAGGCGATAAAGGTGCTCTGACGATTGCAGCATTTGCGGCGGAAGTAGCTGAAACGGTGGATACGCAAATGAAGGGCGGCAAGCCGAAGGAAGTTGCGGCATAATGTTTTCCTGACCTTCCCATAACCATCCATTCATCACCAATTCCGCTATTTTTGCGCGGAAACATTTTTTACTCAAAAACCTTTAATGCAGAAAAGACCGAAAGGCAGACAGCCCTTCAGACCAAGACAGAAAGAGCGCGAGCACCGCATCAACGAAGAAATTACCGGGCCGGAAGTCCGCGTAGTAGGTGAGGATATTGAGCCTGGCGTCTATCCCGTGGCGCAGGCGCTCAAGATGGCGCAGGCCAAGGAAATGGACCTGGTGGAGATTTCTCCGCAGGCTGTTCCGCCTGTAGTCCGTATCATTGACTATAACAAGTTTCTCTACGAAAAGAAGAAGAAAGACAAGGAACAGAAAGCGAAAAGCAAGCAAAGCGAGGTCAAGGAAATTCGTTTCACACCAAATACGGACGACCACGACTTTGACTTCAAAAGCAAGCACGCCGAAAAATTTTTGCAGGAAGGTGACAAGGTGAAGTGCTACGTGCAATTCCGCGGGCGCGCCATCATGTTCCAGGAGCGCGGCGAGCTGATGCTGCTCAAGTTTGCCGAGCGGCTGGCAGAGTGGGGCAGCTTAGAAAGTATGCCGAAGATGGAAGGCCGAAGGATGATTGCCATCTTTACGCCGAAAAAGAAGAAAGTATAGTTATCCACATAAAACAGGAATGCGCTCCGGCCGGGGCGCATTCTTGGTTTAAGAACATTGGTAGAATGCCGCGATAAAGCCCAACTTTTACTTTCTAAAAAACATACATCATGTCACATCACAAGCGCGACGTGAGCCCGCTAAAGCTCATGTTTGACCGGTTTTCTACCGCTACCACAAGGCTTACCGGACGTCCTTTCGCTTTTATCGCTGCAGTGCTCATCGTGATTATTTGGGCGGGAAGCGGCCCAATCTTCCATTACAGCGAAAACTGGCAGCTCGTTATTAACACAGGCACGACCATTATTACCTTCCTGATGGTGTTCGTCATTCAGCAATCGCAGAATAAGGATACCGTGGCGCTGCACCTGAAGCTCAATGAATTGATAGCGGCAAATAAGCAGGCAAGCAACCGCCTTATAGATATTGAAGACCTTACCGAAGATGAGTTGACTGCGCTGAAGGCGTTCTACATAAAGCTCTCCGAGATGGCTGAAGAAGATGCTGAGCTTTTCACCACGCATTCCATTGACGAGGCGAAGCATAATCACACCTCCAAGCGGCGGCCCGGCGGCAGGAAGATGGATAGCATCAATGAACTGAAACAAGGCCTGCACGCCGGTGGCAGCCATATGGATGAGCGAAACGACCAGATGCCAACGTAAAGACGCGATGCT
The DNA here is from genome assembly GCA_965246765.1 of Chitinophagaceae bacterium. GTDB lineage: Bacteria > Bacteroidota > Bacteroidia > Chitinophagales > Chitinophagaceae > UBA1952. The sequence continues at coordinate 126,428 of CBDFFJ010000002.1, read as the reverse complement.
CGCGTCTCTACGAAAGATATTTCCCTACAATAGGCACACGCCGCCCGACGCCGAATGCCTTCGGCGAAACGCGGATTATCGGGCAGAACTGCGCGCGCTTATATTCATTGACGTTCACCAACCGCAGGATGCGGGCAACCAGCGCGGCATCATTGCCCATTGCTGTAATCTCCTTAGGCCCTTGACGGCGCTCAATGTATTGATAAAGAATGGCGTCCATCACCGCATAATCCGGCAGCGAATCGCTGTCCTTTTGGCCGGGACGCAACTCCGCGCTTGGTGGTTTTGTAATGATGTTCGTCGGGATGATTTCGCCCTTGCGATTGATGTAGCGGGCAAGCTGGAAAATTTGTTGCTTGTACAAATCGCCGAGTACGCCGAGGCCGCCGGCCATATCGCCGTAGAGCGTACCGTAGCCAGTCGCCAGCTCGCTTTTGTTGGAGGTATTCAGCAGAATATAGCCAAACTTATTCGCCATCGCCATCACCAGATTTCCGCGAATGCGGCTTTGCAGGTTTTCCTCTGCAATGGAGAATGGCAAGTCGCCGAACTGCGGCTTCAAAGCAATTTCCATCGCTTCAAAGATTGGCGCAATGGCGATGGTGTCATGCGGATTGCCGAGGTTTTTGGAAAGCTGTTCCGCATCGCTCACAGAATGTTCAGTTGAGAATTGCGACGGCATCAACAGTGCACGAACATTGCCCGCACCAAGCGCTTCAGAAGCCAGCGCTAACACCACAGCGCTGTCAATGCCGCCGCTGCTCGCCACAATAGCCTGCCGGAAGCCCATTTTGCTGAAATAATCGCGGATGCCGGTGATGAGGGCTTTATGAATGAGGTCAATGTTGCGGCTCTCCTCAAAAGTCTTCGGAATAGTTTCCATTTCCGGAATGTCTTCTTTCCGCCGCAGCGCTGGTTGCGAAAAATTGCCGTCGGCGTCCAACTCCACGCAGTTAATGGCTTCCCTGAAATACGGCATCTCCATCACAATGTCGCCGTTGCCGCCCATCACCATAGAGCCGCCGTCAAAGACGATTTCCGTCTGCGCGCCTACGGCATTGCAATAGACCATCGGCAGATGATACTTCTCTACATTCTCGCGCACCACATGGCGGCGGCCTTCGCCGTGTACATAGTCAAAGGGTGATGCGCTGAGGTTCACCATCAGGGTCGGGTCCTGTTTGATAAGCTCATCCATCGGGTTGAGCCGGTAAAGCGGGTCGTCCACCAAATCCCAGATGTCTTCGCAGACCGTCACGGCGAGGCGGTGGCCTTTGAAGGGGATGATATTCCAGTTAAAAGCCGGCTCAAAATACCTGTACTCGTCAAAGATGTCGTAGTTCGGCAGCAGCGTCTTGTGGACAACGGCTTTGATGTCTTTATTGTACAGAAAGTAGGCGGCATTAAAGAGATTCTTGCCTTCAGGCCGCGGATTGCGCGCAGGCCCGCCCACCAGCACGCCAATGCCTTCGCTCTCCTCGCGAATGCGACCAATCGCATCCATGCACTGCTCAATAAAATCGTCAAACTCCAGGAAATCGCGCGGGGGATAGCCGCAGATGCTTAGCTCCGAAAACACAATCAGGTCACCGCCGCCTTCCTTCGCTTCGCGGATGGCACCAATGATTTTATTGGTATTCGCGTCAAAATTGCCGATGTGATAATTCTGCTGGGCGAGGTAGATTTTGAGGGGCCGAGTTTGCTCGTTCATAATTGGGATGGCGTTTCAAAAGTAATGCCCGTGACAAGCGCCACGGGCATTATAGCATCACATGCGCAGCATGTCCGGACGGCATTAAAAAAACAGTCCCAGCCGCAGCGCGAAATTGTTCAGGCGCGTGTTGCCATCTTTGAATGTGCCTTTGTAGCCCAGTTTATCATTATCAAATTTCTCGGGGTTTGTTGCATCGGGCGCAAAGCCATTGTTGAAGATAGCGCCACGTAAGCCCGTAGCTTATTGTTGATCGGGTATTCCGCACCGGCGCCGATATTCATCTGAAACATGATCGGCGCAATATTGGTTACAGAGCCCGTCAGCTTGATTTTGCTGCCGCTTGTATCGCGCAGTGCTGCATTGCCGTCGTAATACTTTACGTCGTAATCCGCTTTCTTGGAGATATTGAATCCAAGCGAAGCTCCTAACTGACCGAAAAAGCGGAATCCGTTGATGTCATCCGTGCGCAGCTTAAGCGCCAGCGGAACATCCAGATACTGCAGCCGGTATTCAAACTCGGCTTTTGATACCGTATTGGCGGCCGGCGTTGTGCTGCGCGTCGTGACGAGCATCTTACCGCCGGAAGAATTGACGGAAAGCCCGGTAACGATGCCATAATTCTCCGCAAAGAAATATTCCGCCATTAAACCGTACGTGAATCCGAGTCGGCTGCCATTGCTTTCGGTATTAAACTGGTTTGCATCGTCAGTAGATGCGGTTGGCTTCATCCAGCTAATGTTCGGCGCTATGAAGGCGCCAAACCGGATGCGGTTTACGTCAATAGAACGCTCGCGCGTTACATAAGTCGTGGCTGGTGCCGCCGGCGTGACTACCGTGGTGGTCGTGGTGGTAGCAGCGGCCGGAGCGGCGGGCGGCGGTGGCGGAGTGTAAGCCGGAGCCGCAGGCGCAACGGGAGCTACTGGCGTAGAAACCTCGGTTGCTGCCGGAGAGGCGGCATTGCTGGCGCTATCTAAGCCTACTTGCGCAAAAGCAGCTGGGGCGCTGAGCACGGCAAAGCATCCAAGTAAAAAAGTCTTCTTCATGTATTAAGGTGTGTTGGAATAAAAGTAGCTATTGCAAACTTCACGCCATACAAAAGGCCGCTTATTTTCGCGCCGCAATGTCCGTTACCTTTTCTCCTTTGCCGCGGCTGCGGCTAGTTGCTTCATTATTCATGCTGTTATCGCTGGCGCTTTTTTCTGCCTGCGGCAATGACGGGAACACGCCGGATGTTTCCAAAGAAAAAATAACCCTTTCAGCCCGTCGTTTTGACCGCGACCTTGCTGCTATTGACACAGCGCATATCGTGCAAAGCCTGCCCGCGCTGCGCCGGAAGTATCCCGACTTCCTGGACTTCTGGCTGGACAATCTGATGCAATTTGGTGTTGACGGTCATTATTCAGATACCGCTGTCGGCATCCGCGAACATCTGCACACCTTTCTTACTTATAAAGACTTTCGCGGCCTGTTTGATACGGTTGCAGCGCATTATCCGGATACAAAAAGCATTGACGAGCCGCTGCGCAAAGGCTTTGCTTACTACAGCCATTATTATCCGCAGCGCGGCATTCCTAAAGTCGTCTATTTTGTCTCGGGCCTTAATAACTGGAGCGCCGTAACGGTGGACACAAGCATCGTTGCTATTGGATTGGATATGTTTTTAGGAGAAGGTTATCCCTTCTATAAATCTGTTGGCATTCCGGACTACATGTACCGCCAGCTAAGGCCTGAGGCCGCGCCGGTGTTTGCTTTCCGCGCGCTTTACCAGGACGGCCATCCGTTTGTGGCTGAGAACAAAACTTTGCTGGATATGATGGTGCAGCGTGGAAAGGAGCAATATTTTCTTTCTAAAATACTGCCATTCCTGTCCGACGCCTCACGGCTTGGCTTCAGCGAAGAGCAGACGCGTTGGTGCGGGCAAAACGAAGCACTTATCTACAATTTCTTTGTGAAAGGCGAGATGCTTTACGAGACGAACTGGGGCAGAATCCTGCGTTATGTGAATGACGGCCCCGAGGCTGCCGGAATGCCTAAAGAAAGCCCTGGCAATGTGGGTACCTGGCTCGGCTGGCAGATTGTGAAGGCTTATGCGGCGAAACATCCGAAGGCCAGCCTGGAAGAAATACTCGGTGAGCCCGACGCGCAGGCGATTTTACAGGGCGGTCAATACAAGCCACGATAAGCGAACCTGCACATACCACACTACATACATCCATGAAATACATCTACACCACGGCGGTCCTTTGGCTTGCATGTTCCTGCACTGGCTTCGCGCAGCTTGCCGAAACCGAGAAAGTAAAAAGCGCGCTATCTGTTGAGAATAAAGACACTGTTGCCTGGATACGTAGCGGCGTGGTGCAGCTTGGGCTCAATCAGGGCTTCCTGCATAACTGGGCGGCCGGCGGCGAAGTAGTGTCGCTGGCGGTGGACGGCCTGTTGAGCGGCAACATAACCCGGCTCTATCACAACCATGTGTGGAGCAACAGTATAGACGCGTCTTACAGTCTTTTTTATGCTTATTCCAATCAGTTTGTACCCCGCAAGGTGGATGATCGGCTGGACGTGACTTCCAAATACGGCGTAAGGTTGAAGAATACTAAGAATTACTATTTCACCGGCCTTTTCAACCTCAAAAGTCAGTTTACCCGCGGCTACGACTACAGCGTGCCCGACTGGCAGACCTTTTCCACCTCCAATTTCATGTCGCCGGGCTATTTCACGCTCGCTGCCGGCCTTGAGTTTCGTCGCGGTGCCGACGTGTCCATATTTTTCTCTCCTGCGGCGCTCCGGCTGACCGTCGCCGATGAAAAGTACACCACCCGTAAGCCGGAAGGTGCTTTCGGCATAGCCTATGGCAAGCAGAGCCGGCTGGAGCTCGGCGCTTACTTCAGCGCCCGTTACGTGCATGATTTATCGCCGACAATCCGCTATAAAACCCGGGTTGACCTATACGCCAATTACCTTGCTAAAGACAAAAAAGATAGTCTCGGCAACGTAGTTATGCGCGACAATCCGGGCAACGTTGACGTTTTCTGGGACAACCTGATTTCTATCAAGCTCGGCAAGTATTTCAATTTAAATCTTGCATTGACAGCGATTTATGATAATGACCTGCCTTACGATACTGAATACACGGATGCCGCGACAGGCACGATAAAAACAAAAGACGAGCCCGGCACCGGCTTAGGCTGGTGGCAGGTAAAGGAAGTAATGTCGTTTGGCTTCGCCTATCGTTTCCATTAATGCGCGACTAAAAGGCCAAAAAATCTTATCAATCGCCGGCGCTTACTCGCTGTTCTTTAAAGATTCTCCCTTACTTTTGCGCTCCCAATAAAAATTTTCCGAAAAGGTCTGCAATGCCTACTATTCAGCAACTTGTCCGTAAGGGTCGTACCGCGCTTGAACTCAAGAGCAAGAGTCGTGCGCTGGACGCTTGTCCGCAACGCCGTGGTGTATGTACCCGCGTGTACACAACCACTCCTAAAAAGCCAAACTCTGCCCTGCGCAAGGTTGCCAAGGTGCGTCTTACCAATAAGATCGAGGTGATCGCCTACATTCCGGGTGAAGGCCATAACCTTCAGGAGCACAGCATCGTGCTTATTCGCGGCGGTCGTGTTAAAGATCTTCCGGGCGTGCGTTACCACATTGTTCGCGGCGCGCTGGATACTGCGGGCGTAAAGGATCGCAAGCAGAGCCGCTCCAAGTACGGCACCAAGCGCGAAAAGGCTAAGAAATAAATTTAGTAGATAGTCCGGAGTAGATAGTAGATAGTCAGCCGACTAATTACTATCTACTAAATACTCACTACTCACGGTTAATAATCAAGCATTCAAAAATTCCGGTTCGCCCGGTTTGCACTATTAAAGATGAGAAAAGCACAAGCAAAAAAGCTCCCCTTAGCGCCGGATCCGCGCTTTAAGGACAAATCCGTAACCCGTTTTGTAAACTGCCTGATGATTGGCGGTAACAAGAGCGTGGTACTTACAGCGTTCTACAACGCCCTTGACAAGGTAACTCAAATGAGCGGCGGCGAAGAAGGTTATGAAGTATGGAAGCGCGCTCTCGCCAACGTAACTCCGGGCGTGGAAGTGCGCAGCCGCCGCATCGGTGGTGCTACATTCCAGATTCCCACAGAAGTACGCCCCGACCGTAAAATCAGCCTTTCTATGAAATGGCTCATCCGCTTCAGCCGCGAGCGCAACGGCAAGACTATTGCAGACAAGCTTGCTAATGAGATCGTTGCAGCAGCGAAGGGTGAAGGCGGCGCAGTAAAGAAGAAAGAAGATACGCACCGTATGGCTGAAGCCAACAAGGCCTTTTCGCACTTCCGCGTTTAAGGCTCCAATATTATTCACAGAAAAACAGGCTGTTCGCGTTGCGGATGGCCTGTTTTAGTTTTGGAAGATGTCGTCAATGAAATGCCTTAAATTCTTACATGCCCGAAGGGATGTGAGCCACTTTGAGCGCCGTAGGCAACGTTGAAGCATTGGCGTTGTGGCGGAAAAAGCATTGCGTCAGCTGAATGTAGCACAAAAGCTAAATAGTAGCACAACTGTTCAGCTTATATTCGTCAGCCGCCATAATGCCAATGCAATGTTGTGTGCCGTTAAGAATTATAACAAGACTCAATTTCTTACTCTAAGCCTATTTTCAAATTTATCCGTTACAAAATACTCCGTCCACTGCTTGACGTCGTCGTCCCAATAAGCAAATGTGTCAACATCAATGTCTTCAATATTGAAAATATATGGCTCGTCTCGTGATAGTGGGCCGCTGTCGAGGTAAACAAAAGTGCTTTCACTAATTTCTGAAATCCAGCCTTGAAGTTCTTGACCGTTGAGTAATTTGAAGTAGCATTTACCGTATTCACCTGTTCCAAAACTGTCAAGGAATTCATCAAATGAATTAAGAAATTTTTTCTTGTCGGAAACCATAAGCGAAAATGGAAGTTGGTTAGATATTAATACTTGTTTATAGGGTTCTTACAATGGCACACAACGGACACGGCTTGGCGATGTGGCGGTATTTGAAAATCGTCAGCCCGTAACCGCTGCTAAATTTATAACTAAAAGTTTATTGTTTATTCTGTTGCTTGGCTTTATTCGTCAGCTGGAACTGAAGCCGATTAGCGAACAAAATGCTGAGAATACATTCGTCGCCCCGCCATATTGCCAAACCGCCTGTTATGTGCCGTTTCATTTTTTGTCGTAGCGAAAGTATCTGAATAATTTATTCTCGTCATAAACTTGGTCAATGCTCTTACCATAAACATTTTTGAAAAGCTCAAAAGGTACACGCCATTTTGCTTCAAAGAGTAAATGTCTCGCTAAGCCATCTTCGCCTTCGTTTTCAATAATCTCACTTTTTTCGTCTTCGCTAAAATCTTCGACTACTTGTTTGTAACAATATTTTTCTTCGTCAATCGGTTCCCCAAAGTCATAGTAATATTCACCGTCACATCCATTCAATACTCTAACTCTTTGTCCGTTTTGAATAAGTGAAAATCCAAAACTGTCTACAGTTGAATTTTCTTCTAAAGCAATGATTGTTGATTTCGGAAATTTCTTACAGAGATTTTTTTCAAGAGCGGATAGTTCTTCGGCAAAAAATTTCTCTACCTGTGTTGAACTTAAAATCCACAAACAATTGTCAATTAACCCAAATGGCATCTCGTCTCCTCGATTATCAAATGCAGTCCTAAAGTCAACGTCGGAACTTGGCGTTAGAATATGATAACCTGTCAAATGAACAGCCTTGACTAAGTCGGTTTCTTCAACATTTGTTATAACGATGCAGTATTTATTCCAAGACATTCAAATTTATTTAGGGGTCGGCAGAAATGGCACATAACGGACACGGCTTGGCGATGTGGCGGTATTTGAAAATCGTCAGCCCGTAACCGCTGCTAAATTTATAACTAAAAGTTTATTGTTTATTCTGTTGCTTGGCTTTATTCGTCAGCTGGAACTGAAGCCGATTAGCGAACAAAATGCTGAGAATACATTCGTCGCCCCGCCATATTGCCAAACCGCCTGTTATGTGCCGTTTCATTTTTTGTCGTAGCGAAAGTATCTGAATAATTTATTCTCGTCATAAACTTGGTCAATGCTCTTACCATAAACATTTTTGAAAAGCTCAAAAGGTACACGCCATTTTGCTTCAAAGAGTAAATGTCTCGCTAAGCCATCTTCGCCTTCGTTTTCAATAATCTCACTTTTTTCGTCTTCGCTAAAATCTTCGACTACTTGTTTGTAACAATATTTTTCTTCGTCAATCGGTTCCCCAAAGTCATAGTAATATTCACCGTCACATCCATTCAATACTCTAACTCTTTGTCCGTTTTGAATAAGTGAAAATCCAAAACTGTCTACAGTTGAATTTTCTTCTAAAGCAATGATTGTTGATTTCGGAAATTTCTTACAGAGATTTTTTTCAAGAGCGGATAGTTCTTCGGCAAAAAATTTCTCTACCTGTGTTGAACTTAAAATCCACAAACAATTGTCAATTAACCCAAATGGCATCTCGTCTCCTCGATTATCAAATGCAGTCCTAAAGTCAACGTCGGAACTTGGCGTTAGAATATGATAACCTGTCAAATGAACAGCCTTGACTAAGTCGGTTTCTTCAACATTTGTTATAACGATGCAGTATTTATTCCAAGACATTCAAATTTATTTAGGGGTCGGCAGAAATGGCACATAACTCGTAAATATCCGCAATGTTCTTTGACTATTATCTTTGATTATCAGTATGTATTGTCAAACCGTCCTAATTATAAGGCGACATCCCGTGCATCCTGTTGGCATTGACCGTTTCGCAAACGCCTATGATTTGGAAACGGGCAGGCCACTCAGGCGCAGAGCTTATGATGGCAGGCTTGTCTATCTCTTTGGCAGGCATCAGCTGGGCTATGCGACGTTGAAAATTCAAGCTCCCACAAATATAATACTCCACCAGGATTTACCTTTTTGAACCTCAGTACGCATTATGAAGCAGATTGCGGGTCAGGCCCGCAATGACAGGAACCATCAGGCTTTTATTCCTTGATTGGACTTTTCTCGGCCGCTGCAAGTTTCCTGCTACTGCCGAGATGATTGTTAGCCAGCTAAATCAATGCTGTCATTGCGGGCTTGACCCGCAATCTGCTGGTATCAGTTACCGGGCAGAGGTTTCATTGCAACACACCCATTTAAGTACCTGCACATTATAGCTTTTCAGCCTTCCATTCCAGCTCCGAAAACCGCTTCTTCCTCCGCACAAAATAATCCCACACAATGCTGCGTGGATAAATGCCCGCCCGGTTCGGCGTGGTTGCATGAGCTTGTGCCTGCCGCCGCTTCTTCAGCCAGCCGCTTAGGCCACCGTAAAAGCTCATATGCGCCTCAAGAATGGTCACAACAGACTTCCCCTGGCCTTTAGCCAGCAGTTGCGCCGCCGAAACACCATCCAGCATCAGCCGCCAAGGCAGCAGCCACAGCAGCCGAGATGCGCGCTCGTTCTTCAGCAGCAGCACCAGGTTATTCCGGTAGTTATAAAACAGCTTCTGCGGTGAGCCGTAAGAAATCACCGAGCCGCCAACGTGAAAAACGGTGCTCCCGCCCACGTAGCCAATCCGGTGCCCGGCATTCTTCAGCCGCCAGCACAAGTCCACCTCTTCCATGTGCGCATACAGGTCAACGTCCAGCCCGCCCACCGCATGATACAGATCAGCGCGGATGAAGAGGCAACCGCCCGTCGCCCAGAAAATTTCTGCATTATCATCGTACTGATGCAGATCTTTTTCCAGGGTGTCAAAGATTCGGCCGCGGCAGAATAGGTATCCCCACTTATCCATAAAACCGCCCGCTGCGCCGGCATATTCAAAGGATTCCCGTTCTTTCCAATAACGCACTTTGGGCTGGCAGGCGGCAAGACCGGCCACCGATTCCATGGCGGTGTGTAAGGGCTGAAACCATCTAGGCGTCACCTCAAAATCGGCGGAAAGAAGGATGTAGTATTTGGCCTGCACCTGCTGCAACGCAGCGACGTATCCGCCTGTAAATCCCCGGTTTACCGGAATCTGCAGCAGATGAACAGACGGGAAGTTTGCCGCAATCCACTCCGCCGTATCATCGGTGGAGGCATTATCCGCAATGATGACTTCGTAGCCGGCGGCGGCCTCCGCAACAATCAGCGGCAGAAACAGCTCATGCCACTTGCGGCCATTATAGGAAAGGATAACAACTGCGGTATCCTGCGTGCAGGAAATAGGCACGGCTTACTTGTACTTCGGATCGTACAGGGTGTTGTCCGGCGCCTTCACCTGGTCGTTAGGCTGGAACTTATGCTCGTACAGGTTATAGCAGCCGGCCCAGCAGAAAATAAAAAAGCCAAAGAAGCCAAGCAGGAACAGGAAGCGCGATTTAGAAGGCTTATTGCGCTCAATATCGGCTGGGTTATCCATCTGTGTGCCGTGCTGATGCTGTGGGGCGTGCATGTCCATGATTGGTGGGGCGGGGGCGTGTTTTGCTGCGGACAAAAATAGCGCTAATTCGTGCAACTTCGCAAGGCTGCCACGCAGCAATAGCTTCAATAAAATCAAGCCCGTCCTTTACAGGCCCCATGCGTCAATACCTGAACTGGAAAAGCTATCTCGTCGTAATTGCGCTCGCCATTGTGGGCGCAACGCTTTACTATACCTCACAGCTGGCCGCCCGGCTGGCCGTAGAGGAGCAGAAGAATGCGCGGCTGGTGAGCGATGGCCTGCGTTACCTGGCCAGCGCCACACCGTCTCAGGACCCCAGCCTGCCGCTTACTTTAATTAATCAGAACACCTCCATTCCCATCATGTGGGTTAGCGGCGGCGACACCATCCTTGACTTTAAAAACATTGATACTTCCCGTGTAACGGACATGCCGTCCTTTCTTAAAGAAAAGCTGGCGCAATTCAAGAATGAGCATCAGCCCATTGCCGTAGATATCGGCGCTATGCGCCAGTACGTCTATTATGGAGACTCACTGCTGCTGAAGCAGCTGCGTTACTTTCCTTATGTCCAGCTTACCATTATCCTGCTTTTTCTGCTGGTTGTGGTCATTGCCATCAGCGCTGCCCAGCGCTCCATTCAAAATCAGGTGTGGCTCGGCCTGAGTAAAGAAACGGCGCACCAGCTCGGCACACCGCTTATGGCGCTCACGGGCTGGGTGGAGCTGCTTCGCGAGCAGGAAGGCAATGCAGAAGCCGTTGCGGAAATGGAAAAAGATCTGGACCGTTTGAAGCTGATTGCGGAACGCTTTAGTAAGGTTGGCTCAGAGCCGCAGCTGCACGAAGAGAACCTCATAGACCGCCTGAAGCAGATGGTGGATTACATGCAGAAACGTGCGCCGAGCAGGGTAGTGATAAGCCTGAGCAGCCATGAAGAGCCTGTGCCTGTCCGCATTTCGGGGCCGCTTTTTGACTGGGTGGTAGAAAATCTCATCCGCAATGCGCTGGACGCCATGAATGGCGCAGGCCGGATAGACCTGCACGTCACGGACAATGCGCATCAGGTGCTGATAGATGTGAGCGATACCGGTAAGGGCATCCCGCGCAGCCAGATCCGCAAAGTGTTTACGCCGGGGTTCACCACAAAAAAGCGCGGCTGGGGGCTCGGGCTTTCGCTTTCCAGGCGCATCATGAGGCAATACCATCACGGGGCACTGTTCGTAAGATACAGCGAGCCAGGCAGGGGTACGACTTTCCGGATTGTTCTGAGGCGCTGAATGCGAAACCCCTTTCAAGTTTTCAGCGCCCCGGCGCTCAACTTTTCCCTCCATTCCCTATCTTCGCCGTCCCTTAAAGATGAGTACAGATGCGGAGGTGGCGAAACTGGTAGACGCACTACTTTGAGGTGGTAGCGCCCGAAAGGGTGTGGGAGTTCGAATCTCCTCTTCCGCACTGGAAAAACCCGCATTTTACGCGGGTTTTTCATTTTTGCGGGCTTCGCAGGCTGCCTTTGTAGCTCATATTACATAAGTATGGCGCGTCTGTCTTGCCTGTGTAGAATTCCGTGCAGTAGCATCTGTATTTGGCTGTCGCCAAGCCGTTCCGAGAACGGCCTTATTCCCTTTGCGATGCGCTGTCGCTAACATCGCGAAGAACCAAAGGTGTACGGAAGCCGGTTTTCGCTGGAAATGGGCCTTTCTTTTCCCAATCTTTTGTAATCCCGGAACGGGAGCCTATCATAGTACATCATCAGCCACATACAGAAGGTTCCCGTTCCGGGATGACAAAAGCCGCTGCGAGCCCTTAATTCATTGAGCCTTAAACATAGACCAATCTTGCGAACACCTTTGGGAGGAAACATGAATAAGGGCCGGCACCTGTCAGGACCCCTTGCGGAGTCGGCCCCCGAGCATTTTTAAGCGCGCCCATATCATTTCTTCGCAAAGCGTGACCGTTTTTGAGCGACCATATATCATTCCGTTACGGCGCATCGTTTTTTTTAAACGGTGATATATCATTTCTTCGCAAAGCAGAGCGCTTTCCAAGCGCCGCAGGCAGCTATGTGGCGTGGACTATTGGGGTCTTCGTAGCGCATTTACTATTTTTTCGTACTGAACATCCGCCCTTTACACGGGTTTCTCACTTTGCGGACTTCGGCGGCTGCCTTCGTATAGCTCATATTCCATAAGCCGGGCGTCTATCTTGCTGGTGTAGAATTCTATCCTGCGTTTGGCCTTCAGACCCACAAGTTTAGCCAGCTCCAGATTTCCTGTGAACACATATCCCCAGTATCCGCCGCACTTCGCTTTCATAAAATCGCCGATAGCCTTGTAGGTGCCTTCCAGCTCCTCAATATCTCCGAGCCGCTCGCCATATTCCGGATTTATCATCATCACCCCGCGGCCGCCCGCCGGTACTTCCGTTTCGCGGAAGTCGCAGACTGCAAATTCTATCAGGTCTTCTACACCGGCAGCTTCTGCATTTTTTCGGGCATTTTCAATGGCTGCCGCGCTGTAATCTGTCGCAATGATCCGCAGGCCCGGTACATCCTCTTTTATAGCCTGCTCAATGCGGCCCCGCTCTTCCAGATATACCCCTTCATCGTAACCGGCCACGTGCATGAATGCGTAGTCCGTCCGGAATAGACCAGGCGCAGTGCGGGTAGCAATAAGCGCTGCTTCAATGGCCAGGGTGCCGGAGCCGCACATCGGGTTTATGAAGGGCGAGGCGGCGTTCCAGCGGGTAGCAAGTATGGTGGCCGCCGCCAGGGCTTCCAGCATGGGTGCGCGGCCGGGCAGCTTGCGGTAGCCATGCCGGCCCAGCGAGGGGCCGGAGCTGTCTATGAATATTTCCGCAGCGTCATCTTTCCAGTGCAGATGAATTACAGCGCCAATGCGCTCAGCCCCGGTGTCCGGGCGCTCGCCCCGCACTTCGCGCAGGCGGTCAACGATCGCGTCTTTTACCCGGAGGTTCGCGAAAAGGTTGTTGTTGATCGTCTCATTATACACATTGCTGGTCACTGAAAAGTAGCCGCCTTTTGGCAAAACCGTCTCCCACGGATAGCTGCAAAGCTCTTTGTAGAGAGTATCAGCATCGGCTGCGGTAAAAGCGCGCAGGCTGTAAAGCACCTGGCTGGCGGTGCGCAGGGAAAGGTTGAGGCGGATGCAGTCGTTGAGAGATGCATTAAGGCGCAGGCCGGTCGGGAAAACTCCATCGGGCACAAAGCCAAGCGCTTCTGTTTCCTTCGCCAGATAAGTAGAAAGCCGGCGGTTGCAGGTAACGATAACAGGCGCTGGCGTTGTAAAAAAGGACATGAGCCGCAAAGGTAGCCATCATCATCAGCCGGCTTTGAGCCGTACAACGCGTTAAAGCCGCCACAATTGGCATTTGGGTGGCAGCAAGGCCGTTACGGCACTGATATTTTCGTTGCTCAAAAATCACATTACCGCCATGACAAAAGCTGCACTTCTCTTTATCCTTTCAATCGCCTTTTCCGCTCCTTCCATGGCACAGGAGGCGGCGCCATCGGCCCTCTTTCCAACCCGGAAGGGTACCGCCTTTACAGGCTCCAACTTCCTGCTGGCGCAGATCGGCAATTCGGATTTCTTCGACAATAACAGTCTGCACTATAATGTTGGCATTAGTCCGCGTGTCGGGTACTTTATTAAAGACAACTTTGCCCTCGGGCTTGATCTGGGCGTGAACCTCGATGGCTACACCAAGACGCAACACCGGCTTGTGAACACAGAAATCGGCCTGTTTGGTCGCTACTACTTCGGGAAGGCAGCCGATAAGAACGGCGCGCAGAATAAGCTCCGCGCATTTGTGGAGCTGGGCGCCGGCTACGGCCATACGTTCAACCGCTATCTGAATGTGGTAAACGACACTGAGACCGTAGGACACTTTGACTATAATTCCTTCAACTTCCACGTAATGCCCGGTGTGAACTACTTTCTGAATAAGAATGTGGCCCTGGAAGGCGGCCTCAATTTCTCCAGGCAGCATTTCGCCATAGACGAGCCGCACCTGCGCGACAATTTTGACAATCTCAGCCTTAGCGTAGGTCTCCAATTTTTCTTCGGGCGGAAGAAGTAAGCGCTGCGCAACGGAATAAAAAAAGAGCTGTCCCTTAGGGCAGCTCTTTGCAATTCATGTATTGCCAGAGACTTACTTGGCCAGCTCTTTTACCTTGGCAAATACTTCATTCTCACCGCCTTCTTCGTAACCAGCGTGCATGTAAGCCACCTTACCGGCCTTATCCACGATGATGGTGAAGGGCACGTTCTGGAAGTTCAGGGAGCGCGTCAGATCTTTGTTAGGGTCAATGAAATAAGGGAAATCCCAGCCCTGCGCCTTGGCGTAGGAACGCACCAGGCCTTCAGCGCGCGTCTCGTCAATGGACACTGTCATGTAGTTGAAGTCAGCCTCCTTGTGCCAGTCGCCGAGCTTCTCGCGGACGTTCTTGATTTCCTTTTTGCAGGGCACGCACCAGGTAGCCCAGAAGTTTACGAGCGTCACCTTGCCGGGGGTAAAGGCAGCATTGAAAGCTATTTTTTTGCCGGAGGCAACGTCCTTAATCTCCGTGTCGGGAAGGCCATTTTGAGCCGAAGCGGCCAATGCAGGCAGCGTAGCGGCGAGGAGAATGGCGAAAGCCTTGTGCAGCGTGTTCATGTTGTAAGTTTGTATCGGAAGCGCTTAAGCCAAAAATGGTGCCGCTTTCGTTTCCGCTCCTAAATTCGGAACATTCCGCGTACAAACAAGCCGTTAATGAAAAAACTGCTCCTCCCGCTCCTGCTTTTGCTTGCACATTGTTTCACTGCCGGCGCGCAGGGCAATCTTTCCGGCGACTTTCAGGCGAACTATAATTTCTATCAGTACGACGCCAATCTCGTGAGCCGGACCGATACTCAGGTAAGCCCGCTTTACAAAAAGTCCCTTTCCGGCGGCGAGGCCTGGCTTACCAACCGCTTTTCCTATAAGGGCTTCACCGCTTTCCTGCGCATTGACGCCTTCAACAATTCCAACCTCTACGATCCCTACAAGGCCTTTACCTCTTACGGCATCGGCGCTTTTTCGGTGAGTAAGGAGATCGGCGAGCTCACCATTACCGGCGGCTACATCTACGACCAGATCGGCTCAGGCCTGCTGTTCCGCGCTTACGAAGACCGCGGGCTGCTTATTGACAATGCCCTTGAAGGTGTGCACGTGCGTTACAAGCCTGCTTCCAACATCACCATCAAGGCATTCACCGGCCAGCAGAAGAAGATCACCTACGACAAACTCAACGAACGCTACGCCCCCATCATCAAAGGCTTCAACGCCGAAGGAGACTTCAGCCTGGACAGCGAGAAAATCCGCTTCTCTCCCGGCATCGGCGTCCTCAACCGCACCCTCGATGATGCGTCCATGTCCTTCATCACCTCCAACATCAATCAGCAGGAGCTCAGCACCCGCTTCATCCCCCGCTACAACATGTACGCCCTCACGGCCTACAATACCCTCACCGTCGGAGACTTCAGCTGGTACGCCGAGGGCGCCTACAAAACCCACGAAGCCATCGCCACACCCTCCGGCCTCCTCATAGACGTGCCCGGCAACGCCGAATACACCACCATCGGCTACGCCCGCAAAGGCATCGCCATCAACCTCACCGGCAAGCGCACCGAAAACTTCGTCATGCGCACCTCCCCCAACGAGCAGCTCCTCCGCGGCATGCTCAACTGGCAGCCCGTCGTAGCCCGCATCCGGCCACAGCGCCTCCTCAGCCGCTACACACCCCCATCCCAAGACTTCTCCGAGATCGCCACCGGCGGAGACCTCCTCATCTCCCCCAAAGAATACTTCGACATCACCCTCAACTACACCCGCATCAATACCCTGCAAGACATCAAGCTCTTCCGCGAAGTCTTTGCCGAGCTGGAATACCGCGGCTTCAAAAAATGGATCCTCATCGGCGGTGGCCAATATCTCAACTACAACCAGGACGTCTACCAAAACCGACCCGGCGTGCCCATCGTAGAGGCCGTCACCGGCTTTGCCGAAGCCACCTACCGCTTCACCGACAAGAAAAGCCTCCGCGTAGAAGGCGAATACATGAGCACCAAGCAAGACTACGGCTCATGGGCATTCCTCCTCATAGAATACAACATCGCCCCCCGCTGGAGCTTCGCCGTCTCCGACATGTACATCACCCAGGTCAACCCCGAAAACATCTCCGGCTTCTCCGAAAGCCCCCACTACTACAACGCCTTCTTCGCATACACCAAGGGCCCAACCCGCTTCACCCTCTCCTACGTCAAGCAGCCCGACGGCATCAACTGCACCGGCGGCGTCTGCCGCTACGAGCCCGCCTTCAGCGGCCTCCGCTTCGGCATCACATCCTCCTGGTAAGCTCTTTGGTAGCCAACGTTCCGTTCGCTATCCGGCTTCCGTTGCCGCCGAAGGCGTGTTGCATGTTCTTTTGATAAAAAGGACATGCAACCACACAGAGAGGCCATTCAGTCTATTAAGCTTTTCACTCAAAGCCCCGCAGCCTCCACCGCCCCGCACAACATCGTGCCCGGCGCAGACAACATTGTACCCCCCACGGACAACGTTGTATTTAGCGCAGACAACATTGTATTTCCTGCAGACAACATTGTATTTAGCAGAGACAACATTGTCCGCAGCGGAGACAACATTGTACTTTCCAAATACAACCTTGTCCCTGCCAGATACAATGTTGTACCCGCCGCAGACAAGATGGTATTTAACGCAGAACACCTGTTCCCTCCCGCAGAACACCTGTAATTCTTCACAGAACACCTGTTCTCTCCCACAGAACATCTGTTCCTTCCCACGGAACACATGGAATTCTTCGCGGAACACATGTATCCTCCCGCAAAACACATGTTCCCCGCCAGAGTACAGATGTACCCTGCCGCAGAACACCTGTTCCCTCCCGCAAAACACATGGAATTTGCCACCGCCATCAGCCCGGCCGCCACGGTGCAGTAACTTGCGCCCCTTATGAATTACAACCGGCTGCTGATCACGGCCGCCCTCCCTTATGCCAATGGCCCCGTGCATATCGGCCACCTTGCCGGCTGCTATCTGCCTGCTGATATTTATGCCCGCTACCAGCGCGCCCAGGGCCGCGATGTGAAATTTATCTGCGGCTCCGACGAGCACGGCGTGCCCATCACCATCCGCGCTATGCGCGAGGGCATCACCCCGCAGGAAGTGGTAGATAAATACCACAACCTGATCCGCGAATCCTTTGCCGAGATGGGCATCCGCTTCGACGTTTACTCCCGCACCTCCTCCGCCGTGCACCGCGATACGGCGCAGGCATTCTTTAAAAAGCTCTACAACGACGGCGTCTTTGAAGAGCGCGAAAGCGAGCAATACTACGACCCCGAAAAGGGCGTCTTCCTGGCCGACCGCTACATCGTAGGCACCTGCCCCGTGTGCGCCAACCCGGCTGCCTATGGCGACCAGTGCGAGAAGTGCGGCTCATCCCTCTCGCCCGAGCAGCTCATCAATCCCCGCAGCGCCCTCAGCGAGGCCACGCCGGAAAAGCGCATGACGAAGCATTGGTACTTCCCCCTTAATAAATACGAAGACTGGCTGCGCGAATGGATTGTAGAAGGCAAGAAAGACGAATGGAAAAGCAACGTGTATGGCCAGTGCAAGAGCTGGATAGACGCCGGCCTGCAGCCTCGCGCCATGACCCGCGACAGCAACTGGGGCGTGCCCGTGCCGGTAGCAGGCGCGGAGGGAAAGGTCCTTTACGTCTGGTTTGACGCGCCCATCGGCTACATCTCCGCCACCAAAGAGCTGACGCCGATGTGGAGCGACTACTGGCAGCGGGAAGACACCAAGCTGGTGCACTTCATCGGGAAGGACAATATCGTCTTCCACTGCATCATCTTCCCGGCTATGCTCAAGGCGCACGGAGGCTTCGTGCTGCCCGAGGCGGTGCCCGCCAATGAGTTTCTGAACATTGAGGGCGAGAAGGTGAGCACCTCCCGCAACTGGGCCGTCTGGGTACACGAGTACCTGGCCGACTTCGTGGATGGCGCCGACCTCCTCCGCTACGTGCTTTGCGCGAATGCGCCGGAGACAAAGGACAATGACTTCACCTGGAAAGACTTCCAGACCCGCATCAACAGCGAGCTCAACAGCAACCTCGGCAACTTCGTGAACCGCGCCATGGTGATGATGCACAAGCTCTGCAAGGGTAGGGTGCCCCCACTCCACGAAGCGCGTATGGATGACAAGGACCGCGAGCTGATAGAAGCCATTAAGGCGGCAAAGGTTTCCATAGAAGGCAGCCTTGAGGGCTACCGCTTCCGCGATGCGCTGGCGGAGATTATGGCCCTTTCCACGAAGGGGAACAAGTACCTGCAGGAGAAAGAGCCCTGGCAGGTAATTAAACGCGTTGCCGACAATCCGGCTGAGCAGGAAGTGATAGACAACTGCATCCACCTCTGCCTGCAGCTATGCGCCAACCTCGCCATCTACATTTCCCCCTTCCTGCCCGCCACGGCCGACAAGATGTGCCACATGATGAAGGTGGTGGACAAAATGCTGATGTGGGAGAACGGCGGCCGCATAGACTTGCTCAAAGTGAATTATCCGCTGCGCGAGCCTCAGATTCTTTTCCGGAAAATTGAAGATACGGAAGTGGCGGCCCAGGTTGAGAAGCTGCACACCAATGGCACCAGGCCTGCATCGTTGAGCCCCGCGCCAGTGGCAGAAAAAACTGAATTAAAAACTATGGATACAGCATTACAGTCGGTTGAAAAGGCTCAGAAGCCGGAGATCACTTTTGACGACTTCGCCAAAATAGATCTCCGCGCCGGCACGATAAAAGCCGCCGAAAAAGTGGAAAAGGCCGACAAATTGCTGAAGCTTACCGTGGATATGGGCAATGAAATCCGCACCATCGTCTCCGGGATCGCGATGCACTTTGCGCCGGAAGAAATTGTTGGCAAACAAGTGACTGTCGTAGCCAACCTCGCTCCCCGCAAGATGCGCGGCATTGAAAGCGCCGGGATGATCCTGATGGCGGAAGATGCCGATGGCAAGCTGGTGTTTGTATCGCCCGTAAACATTGTGGCCGCCGGCAGCGAGGTGCGATAACGAGTGACGGCCATTTATTCTGTGCTCTCCTTAACAGCCGTCAACCTAACTTTACCCTTTCTCAAAACAAGAGTGCAATTTCTTCCCGCCGCTTTACGGCTCAACTTTTTTATGGGGTTTTTCCAGAATCGTTGCCGCTTTATTCCGATGAACTAATTTCCCTTAAAAACGTTTACCCATTACAATATGGCCATTTTCCTTTTCTTCATTGCCGTCTGGTATCTCTCCCTTTTCGGACAATCCTTTTTCCAGCACCGCTACGCCGCGCACGGCGCCTTTAAGATGAACAAGGGCTGGGAGCGTGTGTTCTTTGTAATTGCCTATGTGTTTCAGGGTACTTCCTACATGAGCCCACGTGCTTATGGCATCATGCACCGCATGCACCATGCCTATACCGACACCCGCCGTGACCCGCATACGCCGCAGTTTTCCAAGAACCTTTTTGATATGATGTGGCGTACACGCCGCTTCTACCGCGACATCCTGAAAGGCCGCATGGCTGTGGATGAGAAGTACACGAAGAACCTGCCTGAATGGCCTGCCTTTGACCGCTGGGGTGATTCCATGGCCTCTACTATTCTTTGGGTGGCTGCTTACTCTGCCTTCTTTTACTTCTTCGCGCCCAACGCCTGGTATTGGCTGTTGCTGCCGGTGATTATTCTTTCCGGCGCGGTGCATGGCTCGGTGATCAACTGGTTTGCGCACAAGTACGGCTACATCAATTTCCGCCTTACCAATACGGCTAAGAACCTCCTTATTGTGGACTTCCTGATGCTGGGTGAGAGCTACCACAACAACCACCACAAGCATCCGTCAAGCGCCAACTTCGGTCGCCGCTGGCACGAGATTGACCCGATTTATGCCGTGATCCGCGTGTTTAACTGGATCGGCATCATTAAGCTGCCAAAGCTGGCGCCTGTTGCTGTGGATGATCACAGTGCCGCCGTGCTGGTGGAAGAAGCCGCTTAGTATTTCCCCTCTATTCTTTTAGAAGCCCGCTTTTCAGAAAGCGGGCTTTTTTATTTCGGGGGCGGAATGTGTAGCTTGCGAGCAACCTTAATACACAACCATTATGCGCGAAACCGTCTCTGTAGAAACCACCATTAATGCACCTATGGAAAAGGTCTGGCCCATGTTTAATGACCCGGCCCATGTGACCCAGTGGAACGCAGCCTCACCCGACTGGCACACGCCCAAGGCCCAAAACGACCTGAAGCGCGGCGGGCGATTTACCTACCGCATGGAGGCAAAGGACGGCAGCTTCGGATTTGATATGGGCGGGATGTATGACGAGGTGCTGGCGGGCCGCCACATAGCCTACACGATGGACGATGGCCGCAAGGTGCAGATCAATTTCTCCACCGACCCCGAGGCCGGCACCACCACCGTAGCAGAAAGCTTTGAAGCCGAAGACCAGCACCCGCTGGAGATGCAGCGCGGCGGCTGGCAGGCGATTCTGGATAATTTTAAGCGGTATGTGGAGAGGGAGGCGGGGGAGGCTACAGCAGATGAGTCGAAATCATGAGCATAGTGCATTTTCAACGTTCTTTACAGCTCAATACTCTGCCTTATGACTGGTTGAGCTTGCATTCGTCAATGCACTATCTGATCGGCCATTAGCGGTGGACGATGGTGTCTCCTTTGAGAATAACTGCTTCTGTAGCCTTTGTATATATTTCTCCGACGTGTCTAACTTGCGTTCTAATTGGCGTTTTGAATCGTCTCGTAGATAACCAAATAGGCTGATAATGACACTTCCTAGTGTTATTATCAGCGTTGCCCAAAAAATCAGTGTCTGCCTGCGAAGTATGTTAGTTTGCTGTCTAGTATTGCTAACAGTCGCGGAATTGGTATCTAGTACCGATTGTCGTAAAATGGATTCAGCTAACTCTTGCTCTTTTTTTTCCCTTTTCTGTTGTTCATACGAACTAGTATGAATAAATGCCTTCCCACGCGAGGTAATTTTATATTGGTGACCTTCAGTATTCTGATAGCTTTCCACATATCCTGCATCCATTAAGATTGCTAGCGCAGGGGCAACCTCCGCTAATGCGATAAAATCCTCATCATCTCCAGTAATAAATTCCTTAGAAATTGTTTTTCTGATGTCAGATGCTGTGAGGTATACTGACGATCCTGACAGGATTCTTAAAATTGAGTCACATATTTGGTCCATCATTCAAATCGGATTTGTCAAAAATACATAACGCCTAATGCATCCCCTTATGTTTGTTGACAACATGGGAAATATCTTGACTTAGTAAGCGAGCCTCTGCCCCGGCGCGTGTCCCATGCATCGGAATACTGCAATTCGTGAGGACACGAACCACGGCAAAGCCTTCTCAATATTTCTTTCTGCCTGCTCATTTCCTCTTTTTGCCTGCTCATTTCCTTATTTAGTCTGCTCATATCTTCTTTCAGCCTGCTCATTTCTTCGTTTTGTCGGCTCGTTTTCAGAAAATGAGAAGCCTGAAATTTGTTTTTCCGGCATTAAACGTCTTATTTAGCTCATACAAACCGTTTTTTCATCCTTTAAAACAAGCAACATTATGGGACGCGCAAAACTTGAAAAGATAGTAGCGTTGGACGCGGCTGAAGGCCGCCTTGCCGCGCTCAAAAGCATTGACACGAAGCTGGACCTGGGCGATGGCCGCGATGTGAAATCTTTTGGAGATGCCATTGTCGCCGCGCGCACCGCGGTCTCCGACTACAATACAATGCTCTCTGCCGTGGATGAAAAGTACAATGCAGCGCAAAAGGCGATTAAAGCTGCAACAGCCCTCTCCACACGAATGCTTTCCGGCGTGGGCTCCAAGTGGGGCAATGACAGCGACCAATATGAAAAAGCCGGCGGCACACGGGCCTCGGAGCGCAAGAAGCCCGTACGCAAGCCCAAGACGACTTTCCCCGGCTCGTAGTGCTGCAGGAGCACAGCCGTTTAGCGAGCAAGCCACAACAGCCGTTGGGGCTTTTCTTTTGGAAAAATCTTTTGGTGGTTTCAAATTTTTTCCCCAACCTTTGATATCAAATTGATATCACACCATGGAAAAGATTTCCCGCCCTGTAAACGGCTACCTCGCACTCATCATCTCGCTCGTGCTTGCGGGCATCGGCATCTACTGCTTCACGCAGGTGCCGTACATGCCGCAGCTTGCCATCGTGGGCGGCGGCTGTATGCTAGTCACCTTCTTTATCTGGAAGGGCCTCATGATTATCCAGCCTAATCACGCCCGCGTGCTTTCCTTCTTCGGCAAGTACGTGAGCAGCGTGAAGGAGAACGGCATGTTCTTCATCAATCCGCTCTACGCCTCCACGAAAATTTCGCAGCGTGCGCAGAACCTGCAAATCCCAACGCTGAAGGTGAATGACAAGATGGGCAACCCTATTGAAATAGCCGCCGTAATTGTCTGGGCTGTCAACGACACCTACAAAGCCACCTACGAGGTGGCCGACTACGTCAACTACATCCGCCTGCAGAGCGAGGCCGCCCTCCGCAACCTCGGCCAGTCCTTCGCCTACGACCACATGGAAGACGAGACCGCCCAAATCACTCTGCGGGATGGGGGCAATAAGGTAAACGAACTACTGGAGCAGGAGCTGAACGACCGCCTTGCCAAAGCTGGCCTGCTCATTTCCGAAGCGCGTATTTCTCACCTTGCTTACGCCCAGGAAATAGCCGGCGCCATGCTGCAACGCCAGCAGGCCACCGCCATCGTAGCCGCCCGCAGCAAGATTGTAGAAGGCGCAGTAGGCATGGTAGAAATGGCGCTGGACATGCTTTCCAAGAAAGACATTGTACAGTTTGACGAGGAAAAGAAGGCTACGATGGTCAGCAATTTGCTGGTGGTGCTCTGCGGCGAAAGGGGTGCCCAGCCAGTGCTGAATACAGGGTCGCTGTATCAGTAGTGCGTGTGTCAATCGCTACTCGCCAATCATAGTTTTCAGCGACTTTGTCATTCCGTAGGAATCTGTTTTCTCGCAGCGAATGTGTTGCTTGCTCAAACAATACTTGCGCTCAACCGCTTATCCTTATCAACTGCGAGAGATTAGATTCCTGAGGAATGACAAAGTCGCTGTGAACAAAGATTGGGTTAGTTACCCTTACCCTGATTTCTCAAATCATCATGGCCGCTAAAAAAAGCTTCGTACTCCGCTTGGACGAGGGCACTTACAAAGCCCTTGAGGCCTGGGCAGCCCAAGAGTTCCGCTCGGTGAACGGGCAACTTGAATGGCTCATTGACCAAGCCTTGAAAAGCGCGGGCCGCGTGAAAAAGGGAGTCAAGGGTGGGGGAGAGAAGCCACCGCTCAAAGAAGAAGAACAATAAAAAAGGCCGCCTGAAAAGGCGGCCTTCATTTTGCAAATCAACAATTATTAAGCGCCAGCGCCTTCTCCACCTTCTTCCTGAGCAGGAGCCGCAGGGGCTGCTGTCTCACCACTGTCATCAGTTGAAGGAATAACTGTTTCCGGTGCGTCAGCGGCCATATCCGCATCAGCAGTTTCGTGTGCAGCAACAACTGCATTAGCAGTAGCACTTGCGTCTGTGTCAGGAGCAGTGCTCTTTTCAGCAGTTACGTCGGCAGGCTTGGCAGCAGTAGTAGTTGAAGTTCCACCACCACGGCGGCTGCGGCGGGTCTTCTTCTGACCTTCGTCGCTGCCTGTGTTGTAGATTTCGTTGAAGTCAACGAGCTCAATCATCGCCATATCAGCGGCATCACCGGTACGGCGGGGCATCTTGATGATGCGCGTGTAGCCACCTGGGCGGTTAGCCACCTTGTCGCCTACCACTCCGAAGAGTTCCTTGATGGCTTCCTTATCCTGCAGTGCAGAGAATACCTCGCGGCGGTTGTGCATGCTGTCAACCTTGCTGCGCGTGATGAGCGGCTCGGCAAATACACGCAGGGCCTTTGCCTTTGCTAGGGTGGTGAAAATGCGCTTGTGCGCGATTAGCGAGCAAGTCATATTGCTCAGCATGGCCTTACGGTGTGATGCCGTACGACCGAGGTTGTTCATTTTGTCTCCGTGACGCATGTTTGACGGTTGATTTTAGAAGCCCGCACCGTGTCAAGGAATTGCAGACTGTGATTTAAATTAAAAGGTAAAAGGTAAAAGGTAAAAATCGGGAGCGGGTGGGCTTTTGATTTTTACCTTTTACCTTTTGAATTAAGCTTCGTGCTGCACCTTAGAGATGTCCATTCCGAAACCAAGGCCGCGCTCACCGAGCACCTGCTCAATTTCAGAAAGGCTCTTCTGACCGAAGTTTCTAAACTTCATCAGCTCTTCCTGGGTGTACTGTACCAGCTCGCTGAGCGAGTTAATCTTCGCGGCCTTAAGGCAGTTGAAGGCACGTACGGAAAGCTCCAGGTCTTCCAGCGGTGTGTTCAGGGTCTTGCGCAGCTGCAGGGTCTCTTCGTCCACGGCAATCGGCGCATCTTCCTTGCGGGTATCCATGCTGATGTTCTCATCCGTGATAATCATCAGGTGCTGAATGAGGATGCGGCTTGCTTCCTTTACAGCCTCCTCCGGATGGATGGTTCCGTCCGTGTGGATTTCCATAATCAGCTTTTCAAAGTCCGTGCGCTGCTCCACCCGCGTTTGCTCAATGGAGTACTTCACGTTCTTAATCGGGGTGTAAATGGAGTCAATCGCCATTACACCAATCGGCATGCCTTCCTGACGGTTCTCTTCGGAAGGCACGTAGCCGCGGCCCTTGCCAATGTATATTTCAATCTGCAGGTTGGCGCTTGTGTCCATGTTGCAGATAATAAGGTCTGGATTCATCACCTCAAAAGAAGGCAGCGCGTCGCCAATCATGGCAGCGGTGAACTTGTCCTTACCCTTAACGGAGATAACGGCGTGGTCTTGCATTACTTCGCCGTCGTTGGCCTTCTTCAGGCGCACCTGCTTCAGGTTGAGGATGATTTCGGTAACGTCTTCTATAACGCCCTTTATGGTCGCAAACTCATGGTCTGCGCCGGCAATCTTAATCGCGGTGATTGCATAGCCTTCCAGTGAGGAAAGCAGCACGCGACGGAGTGCATTACCGATAGTTACGCCGTAGCCCGGCTCCAACGGACGGAACTCAAACTGTGCTTCAAACTCAGTTGCTTTTTGAAGAACAATCTTGTCCGGTTTTTGAAAATTGAGGATAGCCATTAGTTACTAGTTGATTGGTTGAGTTGTTGATTTGTTGTTTGGGATTCTTTGGGTTACCGACTTTCGGCTCCCTGCTCATCGTCCGTTGCGTCGCACACTTCGGGGTTCGGGGTTCTCATATCCCACCCGCAAATTCTAGCTAAGCAATCGTCCAATGAACATCTTTATAGAAGTCCGGCCCGCAACGAGTGCGAGCCGGTACTAATTATTACTTAGAGTACAATTCCACGATGAGCTGCTCCTTGATATTCTCAGGAACATTCTCGCGCTCAGGGGCCATGATAAAGGTGCCCTTAAACTCGCGCTCATTGAAGTCAACCCAATTGATACGCTGACCCTTAGGACGTGCCATCTCCGTGATAGAAGCGTTAGCCTTGCTCTTTGGCTTCAGCTCAATCACGTCACCCGGTTGTACCTGATAAGAAGGGATATTCACGCTGTGTCCATTCACCATCAAGTGATTGTGGCTCACCAGCTGACGTGCAGCAGTACGCGTAGCCGTGAAGCCCATGCGGAATACAGTATTGTCAAGGCGGCTCTCCAGGAGCTTCACGAGGTTTTCACCTGTCGCACCCTTCAGACGAGCTGCTTCAAAATACGTGTTGCGGAATTGCTTCTCCAACACCATGTAGGTGTACTTAGCCTTCTGCTTCTCCTTCAGCTGCGTAGCGTACTCAGAAGAAGTCTTGCGCTTCTTGGAGTTGCCGTGCATTCCCGGAGGGAATGAATTCTTGTCAAGGTCTTTGCCGGAGCCAAGAATAGGCTCACCGAACTTACGGTTGATGCGGTTTTTAGGGCCTGTATAACGTGCCATAATTGTATTGAGTTGCGATTTTATTATTAATGCCCGACCGTCTCATCAAAATCGCGAAACCGGAGGCGGGAGGGCTTTTAATGCAAAATTTAAAATTCAAAATTCAAAAGCCATCGGGAACCAGCCCTTTTGCATTTTGAATTTTGCATTTTGAATTAATTATACGCGGCGTTTCTTAGGTGGGCGGCAACCGTTGTGCGGCAGTGGCGTGATGTCGTTGATAGAGGTAATCTCAAAGCCAATGTTCGCAAGGGAGCGGATGGCGCCTTCGCGGCCTGAACCCGGGCCTTTTACGAATACATCTGCGCGCTTCATGCCAGCGTCCAGTGCAACCTTACCGCAATCAGCGGCGGCTGTCTGAGCAGCATATGGCGTGTTCTTCTTAGAACCGCGGAAGCCCATCTTACCGGCAGAAGACCAAGAGATAACCTGACCGCCCTTGTTGGTGATGGAAATGATGATGTTGTTGAAGGTCGCGGAGATATGCACGTCGCCATGCGTATCCACCTTCACAATGCGCTTTTTGGCAGCGGTCTTCGCCGCGGTCTTGCCAGTGCTTTGTTGTGCTTTAGCCATTTTGTTTTTGGAGGTAGTCTATTAATGTTTACCGACGGCGCCTAACTGCACGTGGCAGCTCCGGCGTTTTATTTAGTATCAAGTAGTAAGTATCAGGTATCAAGCTTAGCTGACATAACAGCCTGATACCTGATACTTACTACAATCAATTACTTCTTAGCAACCTTCTTCTTACCAGCAACCGTCTTACGCTTGCCCTTACGGGTACGTGAGTTGGTACGGGTGCGCTGACCGCGAAGTGGAAGACCCTTACGATGGCGGAGGCCACGGTAGCAGGCGATGTCCATCAACCGCTTGATGTTCATCTGAGTCTCAGAACGGAGGGCGCCCTCTACCTTAATATCACTTGTGATGAAATTACGGATGGCGGCGAGCTCTTCGTCGTTCCATTCGCCGGCTTTCTTGTCCCAGCTGATGCCGCCCTGGTCAAGGATTTGCTGAGCGGTGCTGCGGCCAATGCCGTAGATGTAAGTAAGCGCGATTTCGCCGCGCTTGTTATTCGGAAGGTCAATACCAGCTATACGAGCCATGTACTATTGAGTGTTGAAAATTTAGAATGGAGATTAACCCTGACGCTGCTTAAAACGTGGGTTCTTCTTGTTGATAACGAACAGCACGCCCTTACGACGAACAATTTTGCAATCGGCGCTGCGCTTTTTGATGGATGCTCTTACTTTCATGAGTTGAATAGTTGAGTCGTTGAATAATTGAGTCGTTGTTATTGTTCCACTGCAAATTGCAAACTGCGCATTGCCTATTTGTACCTATATATAATGCGGCCGCGGCTCAAATCGTATGGGCTCATTTCTACGCCTACCTTATCGCCGGGGAGGATGCGGATGTAGTGCATGCGCATCTTTCCGGAAATGGTGGCGAGGATTTCGTGCCCATTTTCAAGCCGGACGCGGAACATGGCGTTAGACAACGCTTCCACGATAACTCCATCCTGCTTGATTAGACTTTGCTTGGCCATATTTTTACGGTCGGCAAAGGTAAGGGAAGATTTTTATTGGTAAAGGCTTTTTTGTCGGGATTTATAGCGGCAGTTGCAGCTATGGCCAGCTGCGCAGCTCCGACCTATTTATAACTACACCTGCTTCATCAGCGGGATGCGGATAACGGCGGGCACGCCGGTACAGATGGTGGATGCCGTGTGTGCAAGCACACGCCACATTGTGCCGTTTGCAGAATCGCGGGACGTCTCTATAACCAACGCGCTATCGCTGTGCCCGAACCTGCACCGGGCTTTTGACCGCGGGCTGATTCAGATTGATGCGGATTACCGGGTGGTGGTGTCGGCGGTATCAGAAAGGGGTGGCGCTTATGGCATTAAGGCTTTTGATGGGAAGCGGAGTGATTTGCCGGAGGAGTGGAGGTATTGGCCGGGGTTGGAGAATTTGGAGCGGCATTGGGAGCGGTGGGGTATTTGATGCAGTAACAAAACATACATCAGCAGAAAACATTGCTTTTCAAGAATAGCAAGGGATAAATTTGCTGGCTACACTCCACTAATTATGGTAATTGCAATTCTTATAATCGTTTGCCTGACTTTGGTCGCAATCTCCGTATCGCTGTTTTTAAACAATAAGGCGATGCTGCGAACAATTGCAAGGATAGATTCTTTGGAAATTAAAAACGAGAATGACCTTAAAAATCTTCGCGCGGAATTTTCTGATAAACTACAAGTAAGCTTCTCAGAGATTGGCAACAAGGTGGATACTTCAAGTACCCAACTGTTAGAAAGTATAGAAACGGCATTCTCCGTAACTAGCACAAAAGTCAGCAATGCTAAAGGCGAATTACAAGGCAATATTGAAAAGTTGCAGAATGAGTTGAAGGAAAAAATCACCGAAGGACAGTTAGCTAATAATAAGGCTGCCACGGTTATTCAAGATGAGATAATTTCCTTTGGAACAAAGCTGAACAATTCTTTATCACAGGTTGCGAATGAATTAAAAGCCAAACACGACAATGTAATAAATAGCCAACAGGAATGGCAGAAGAACTTGACTACCGAACTTGGCAGTAAGTTCAATGGAATTCTAGAAGAGATTAAGAATCCATTGCCTTTAGACTAAATTTTTCCATGTCACAGGTATTGAACTACATTAAGTATCTACGCGACGTAAGTCGCAAAATCATTACCCGTAATGGATTTGAGAAGAGTTATCTCATAAAGGCAAACAAGTTTGCAAGCCCAGTTCAAAGATTGCGCAGGACAATCACTACGATTGATTCAATAGAGCATGCAGTTTTCAATGATTATTACAATCAAGTAAAATCGTCTTCCGAAAAGAAACTATTCATCGGCTATGGGCTGGTAGTCGGCACCAAGCAGCGCAAACTCATTGCTGGGCCAGTTGTTTACGTTCAGTGCGAGATTGAAAAAGAAACGTCAAGCCAGACTATTACGCTTGAACTTTCTGACGTCGCCAATCTCAACTATGATTTGATTGCCACGCTTTCCGACAAAGGCGACGGAGATGATGATGATGTCTTCATGCCGTCAACCACCAATCAAGCTTTGTTGTTAGAAAAGTTGGAGAACGAGTTGGCAAACTGTTCTTCGCATGAAAGCCTCGCAGACTTTTCCCGCCAAGCTTTCAGAGACCTGAAAATTGACTTTCCGGACTTTGCACAGATTATTGTCTCACCAGAATCAATTGATTTCAAGGCAGAGATAAACAGGTACTTAGTCAGCAAAGCAACTTCAATATTCAAAGGGCCGCTAAAATACTTTCCCCAGAATTTTTCGTTTGTTGCAAACGTTCCAGACCAGCTTTCTACTTATCAGGCGCTTCATTCTTTCGTGGAGCAACTTGAAAAGCAGCGCGACTTTGCAAACCCGGTTCTTGAAAAGCTGCTTACAAACGCTTTGACTGATGACCAACATCAAATTCGCAGCAGTCCTGACGAAAGAATCAACCAGATTATCAACGAGGTAATTCCTCTTTCACTTTCGTCTTCCCAAAAAGAGGCCGTACGAAACGCATGGGAACATGAGATTTCCTATGTCCAAGGGCCGCCAGGCACTGGAAAATCCCATACGATTTCGGCGCTGCTCCTATCAGCATTAGCACTGGATAAAAAGGTGCTTGTCGTTTCACAAAAACAGCCTGCGCTGGAAGTGGTCAATCAGAAAGTAAACCCGCTCTTTTCTGATGACGCTAACGTGAATGGAGTCATTTACTTTGATAAAGATTCCAAGCAGAAAATCAGGCAGTACATCAAGAATCTACTTGTAAGCAATACGGCTGGAATAACCCATCTTGAAACTAATATCCAATCAAAGCGAGCAGAAATCGCTCGTAAGCAGGGCGACCAAAACAGGTATCGCGAACAACTAATTCAGAATCTGAAATTTCAGCAAGACTTCAAAGAAAGAAACGAGTCGTTCGGACAGGAAGTGGAAAGATTCAGCAGAAACTTCTCAAAGATTCCAACACGCAAACCATTCAAAGTCATTCACGATAAGGCGGGCTATGAACATACGTTGGAAGTGATAAGAGGCATTGGCATAGCAGCGCACAAAAATTTTTCGGGGCGTTTGTACTTGAGCAAGTACAAACAGCATTTGGCGAAGAAGTTTGACTTTCCAGAAGCGTGGTTTACACAAAGCGATTTTCTACTGTTAAGCGAGAAGTATATCCACTTGAATTTCCGTTTCACAGACGCGGAACAGGTAAAAAGGCAGATAACGACTGATGAGACAACACTTAGACGTCTTATTAAAGACTTAGAAGATGACCTTGCCCGCTTGAAGTCTCAACTGATAAAGATGGAGTTTAAGCACAGACTCCTAAAGCATTTACGTCAGCGAAATATCGTGGCTGACATGGATAGTTTTGAGCGTATGCTACATTGGACAAATAGCAAGATGGTCTTGCAGCGGATGAGCCAGATAGACTTCAGCAACATCACGAGTGTTTTTCCGTTTTGGACTGCTGAGATTCGGAACATTGGGCAAGTCTTTCCGCTAAAGCCTGATTTATTTGACCTTATCATTGTGGACGAGGCTTCTCAAGTGAACCTTGCTGAAATCCTTCCAGTCTTTTATCGCGGTAAGAACATTTGTATTGTTGGCGACCACAAGCAACTCAATCTAAAGGCGACCGGCTTAAGCTTTGGCCTTACAGACAATTTTGACGAGCGAATCTGGAACAAATACAATGGTCACTATCTGAGCTATAAGGATGCTCAAGAAAGAAATCTAATTGTAAAGAAGTCAAGCATTCTTGACTTTATCCGTAGCCCGCATTATTCTGTCCGGATTAAAGAAGTGATGCTTGAAGAACATTTTCGCTCACTCCCGCAGCTTGCACGTTATACCAGTAAATCCTTTTACAAGGATGAGCACAATCCTGACAATACCGAAGGGCGGCTGAAAATCATGACAGAAACGCCGGATAAGCTTGCACTACAATGCTTTAAGGGAATTTTTGTAAATGGCAAACGTGATAGCGAGCACAAAAATAAGTTCAACATTAAGGAAGCAGAAACCGCCATTGACCTGATAAAGTTTCTGACTGCTTCTGAAAATACTCCTACTCTTTTTTCCAGTCAGCAGTTTGATTTTCCTGCTCATGTTAATCGTGATGATTTTACGATTGGGGTAATCTCAATCATAAGAGACCAATGCTCGCTAATTCAGGAAAGGCTTGCCGATGCCATAGGTGACGAGATAATTGAGAAGTATAAGATTATGGTTGGCACACCCGAAGAATTTCAGGGCAGTGAGCGCGATATTATTATCTTCTCATTATGCTTAGATGAAGATTGCGCAGGCGGTCATGGGCACTACCAAGACCCACAGCGTTTCAATGTTGCCACAAGTCGCGCAAAGGCTTTCACTTACTTTATCTATTCCAAATTCAAATCCTCGTTTAGCACTGTTCATCACTATTTGAATACCATGGCAGGCGGGGTTGAGTTTACTGACCAACCAGTGGAGATAGAAATAAAGAGGCTTCCAGTATTTAAGCCAGAACGGTTGGAATCAGATTTTGAGCGCGAAGTTTATGACCGGCTCAAAAGCTACACTGATAGACGTTCTCAGAATGGAACTAAACTGACACTACACAATCAGATTGTAAGCTGTGGTCAAAAGCGGCTTGACTTCGTTATTTACAATGAGAAGAATAAGAAGTCTGTGGCTGTAGAAGTTGACGGCAGTTACCACTTCAATCCCGGCGGATTGAAACAGAATTACACGATAGAACACTTAGAGCGGATGGAAATTCTTCAACGAGCCGGATGGAAGATTATCAATACGCCATATTATAAATGGTATAAAAACGGCTGGCTTTCTGAATCCACAGACACGATATTGTACCAAGAGATACAGCGGATTAATAGGGAGCTTGATGAGCATCTGTTTGATTAGAGCAGAAGCTTAACACTAGGGCCCTTGCCTACTTGTCCAACTTCGTCTAGTCCTCGTAACCATTACCAAACAACAATTGAACTTAAACTCTGTCTAAGTCCAGTATTAGTTTCCAGATTGCCTTTTATCTTTCGCAGTCAAAGCCGCAAGCAGGCTCTTACCCTGCGTTCAATTAATTTAGTATTAGAACCCAATTCGGATACCGCAAGCAATACATTAAACACCACGCTCTAAACTCATCCCATGCCCAACAACAGCGTTTCCCTACACCGCGTCCTAAAAGCACCCCCCGAAAAAGTGTATCAGGCATTCACCAACCCGCTGGCGATGGCTGCCTGGCTGCCGCCCTACGGCTACCTGTGCGCGGTACAGGAGATGGATGCGCGTGTGGGCGGGCACTATAAGATGTCGTTTACCAATTTCTCCACGGGCAAGAGCCATTCCTTTGGCGGCGAGTACATAGAGCTGAAGACGGGTGAATTCATTAAGTACACGGACAGGTTTGACGACCCGAATATGCCGGGGGAGATGACCACTACAGTGTGGCTGAAAAAGGTGTCTGTAGGCATAGAGCTGACGGTGACGCAGGAGGGCATACCGGCGATGATACCGGCGGAAATGTGCTACCTCGGCTGGCAGGAGTCGCTGGACAAGCTGATGCGGCTGGTGGAGCCGTCCATACCGGATGCGTAGGACTTATGCCGGTATCTATTGAGCAGCGGACGTATAGCAAAGCGGACCCTGAGATTGCAAGCTGCGGCGCTGAATGGCGTCGCTTGCCTTACCTGAAGGCAGCTTAAAAATCAGGCATTGCGGATACGCTCCAGCAGATAGTCAAGGCCAAGCAGCTCCGCACAGGTGGCCACTGCCGTGATGCTTACACCCATGACGCCGTGCATATTAAGATTTTGACCGGTCAGCAGCAGGTTGGGAACCTTTGTGCGCACAGCTAAAGCCGTGTAAGCCGGACGAGATGCATCTTTCAAAGCTCCGTAAAGCGACCCGCCGGGCATGCCCGTATAGTCACGAAATGTAAGCGGCGTGGCGACGCTCCGCGCTTCAATGGCATCCCTCAATTCGGGAAAGCGCCTAAAGGTTTTGGCAAGAACAGCATCGGCATATTGCTCTTTGCGTGCCTCATAGGCTTCGTTCCTTACCTGTTTTACCCCGGCGATGTTTTCCGAATTTTCCCATTCCGCAAAAGCGGAGGGGTCTGCATACTCCAGCACGGTTACAGTTTCCGCAAAGCCGGACAATGCTTCATCTTCATTATAAAAAAGCGCCTGTGAATCAGGCCACTGAATGCCCCGAGGCCCCGGCTTCCCGAGCGCTTCACCAGATGGATGCCAATAAATATTATGCGCCGGATAGGGAATGGTTCCCGGCTTCAGCACGATATTGATCATTACGCCGGCAGGCGTCTGCACAAGGCTCCTCACCCGCTCCCGGAACGCCGGGCGCAGGCTCTTTGTGTCTGTAAACGACAGCAGCAGCGAAGGCGGAATGGCCGAAATGAAATGATTCGCCTCCCAGCGGCGGCCATCCGAGGTTTCGGCCCATTGAATCAGACCGCCATATTCATGGAGCGACTTTACCTCCGCATAACGGTGCAACTCGCCACCGTGGCCCTGCAGCTCGCGCCAGAGCAGCTTGGCAATAGCCGAAGAACCCGGTACCGCCTTGTGAACGCTGTGCAGATAAGCATCGGTGCTCATAGCATGCGTATAAAAAGGTGTCTGTCCGTCCACGCCGGCGTAAAGCATATTGTTGCCTGCCAGAACCTGGACGAGCCGCTCATTTTTGGTGAGGCTGCGTAATGTGCTCATCAGCTCCATGCTGAAGAGCGGCGTTTTATCCGGCACCTCATCGCGCTTAAGATTATACATCCCGAATTGAGAGGCGACATCCGCAATCAGCGCTATGTAGGATTCCAGCGCAGCCTTTTCTTTCGGAAAATGCGGCAGGAGGCTGTCTGTAAAATGCTCCGCTGTGCCGATAGGGTAGCGCTCCGCTTCATCGCCAAAGACGATATGATCAAAGCCCCGCCGATCAAGCCCGTGCAGCGACAGCTTGTCTATGATGCCCGCATATTTAAATATCTGGTGCAGGGTATGGCCCTCACTCAGGCCGCCGACATAGTGGATACATGCATCAAAAACCTTCTTGCGAACGGAAAACGTCTGAAGGCAGCCGCCGATTTGCCGGTTTTTTTCCAGTACGCAGACTTTTTTGCCTTCTTTGGCAAGCATCACAGCGCAAAGGAGGCCGCCGAGGCCACCCCCAATGATTACTATATCGTATTTATTGCCGGACATCGCTGCAAAGAAAAAGACCGGCGGGTCAGCGCCGGTCTTTCCTGACTATGAAATTCACCTTTTCAGAAAAATAAGGATGATTGCCAGCGTAGCTCCGATCTGGCCTATGCAGACGATGAACATCCATTTAATCATTTCCGCCTTCGTCTCCCCGATCTCCGTCCGCAACCCTTCAATTTTCGGTTCCTGCTCGCCGATTTTCTGGTGCAGGATATTGAACATATCTAAAGCAGTTATGTTGGCTGTCACCGGAAGTCGGATTTACTCAAATTTACGAAGCATGACTTCGCAAAGCCCTTACAGGTGCGCGTTGATTTTTTTCTCAAACACGCTCTTGGGCGCGGCGCCCACCTGCTTATCTACCACCTGGCCGCCCTTTATGAAAAGCACGCAGGGGATGGAAGTGATGCCGTAGTTGACGGAGAGGTTCGGGTTTTCGTCCACGTTTACCTTGCCTACGTTCACCTTGCCTTCGTAGTCTTTCGCGAGCCCGTCGATGGTGGGTCCGAGGGCGAGGCACGGGCCGCACCAGGGAGCCCAGAAGTCAACGACCGTGAGCTTGTCGCCAGCCATTACTTCGGTGTCAAAATTTGCGTCTGTGAATACTGCTGCCATAATTTATCTGGTTTTGCTTTATAAGCTTAAATGATGTGCCAAAGGTAACCGCGCGGCCCGGATGTGGCAGAATGCGTGGATAAGTATTGGCTATGTCGGGCCAGGAGCGGCTGTGCAACTGTACAGCCATCCCCATCTTCACAACAACCATCCCCATTAACAATACAAGCTCCCGCGCCCGACTATATTCTTCCGCATTATCATTTACGCTCCATTTTTTATTCCTTTGAAGGCCAAGCGCCGGCCCCGTGATCACCGTTTACCTTTCCTCCACCTTCCGCGACCTGCAGAACTACCGCGCCGACGTCCTGCACTTTTTTGGCGGCATGAAGGACCGCTTCCGCGTGCTGAACATGGAAGATTATACGGCCGAAGACCGCAGCGCATACAGCCGTTGCATGGCCGATGTGGACGCCTGCCAGCTCTACATACTCCTGATCGGCAAATCCTACGGCAGCATTGCCAAAGACCCCACCACGCCGGGCTTTAACCCCGAAGGCTACTCCTATACACACTTTGAATACCTCCGCGCAAAGGCGGCCAAAGCGCAGGGCAGAACGAAGCTCCTCATCTTCAAAGCCGCAGACAACGCCGATCTCACTGTAAACGACCCCGACGGCAAGCTGAAAACCTTTTGCGATGCGGAGGTGGACGGTATGCTCGCAGGCATGTTCACCACCAGTCTGGACCTTCAGATACAGATCAACCGGGCCCTGGGCAACCTTTACAATACCGTCCGCACCTACGACGAGCGCCTGGCCTACAAGTGCGACCGCAACCTGCAGAGCAATACACTGGCCATGAAGCTGAACAAGCTGGCCGGCCCGCTGCGTAGCATCATGCTCTATGGAAAGGAAGATGCCTTGTGCCGCAACTTCGTCAACAAGGTCAGCGTGTTTAATCTTTCGCTGGACGAGAAAAAGCTGATTGCGCCCGTCTGCTTTGAAGATTTTCTGGCCGATGAGGTCTATGAATCCAGCCTGGACCTGCTGCTGTACCGCCTCTACGACATGCTGCAGCTTCCCGCCCGCGATGTAAAAACAGAGGCAAGCCTGCTGGAAGACATCCAGTCAAAGCCCGACCCCACGGCCGTCGTTATAGATTGCTATGCAGATGACCTGGAGGAAATCCAGATGGCCTTCATGCGCCGCTTCCTGACAGCATGCAGGCAGGTGACGCTTCCCGCCGGGGGAAAGCCGCTGTATCTGTTTTTCAACATCATTGAGAAAGAAGACGCGCCGGAGAAGCTTGCTGAAGGTAAGCTGCAGGCCCTTGTGGTCGGCCTGGCAGACGAAGGCAGCTATAATGTGCGCCTGCCCCGCCTGGGCTTGCTGAAACGCGGCGACGTCAAAAACTGGCTGCTGGCCGAGATCACTACCGACGCCGGCACCGCCCTGAAAATGATGAGCCGCCACTTCGCCGGCCTTCCCGAAGACGGCTTTAGCATGGAAGACGCTTACGACAATCTCTCCGGCTTCCTCAGCAGCATGAACGCCGGCGAGGCCCAGACAGAAGAATACATCAACCTCTATTAAAGCTACACTATGTCTTCCATAAAAACCCGCGACCTGATTCTTAAAACAATCCGGCTCTCCGACGATCCGCTGGATTATTATCCGGATGAAGGTCTGCTGAAAGCCTTTGAGATAGCGGTTGCGCTGGGCAAGCCGCTGCTGCTGAGCGGCGAGCCGGGCACGGGCAAAACAAAATTTGCGCACTGGGCAGCCAAAAAACTATCGCTACAGGGCGCGGAAGGCACAGCCGGATCCTTCCTGCCTAAGCCTTATGTGTTTCCGGTAAAATCAACCTCGCAGGCGTCCGATTTATTCTACAGCTACGATGCGGTAGGCCACTTCCGCAGCGGGCAGGGAGCGGCACAATCGTTTATCACCTTGCAGGCGCTGGGGCAGGCCTTCGCGCATACGTACGAGGCAGGATCGCCCATGCTGGATGAGCTGAAAGGCATTCGCAACCTCGCCAAGGAGACTGTACCGCGGAGCAGCGTAGTGCTGATTGACGAGGTGGATAAGGCGCCGCGGGAATTTCCCAACGACCTGCTGCACGAGATTGAAAATTACTCATGCTGGATACCCGAAATATCCTGCGCCCTGCAGCGCGCAAAGGACGGCGTCAGCCGCATTGCCGTTATCATCACATCCAACTCAGAGAAGAATCTGCCCAATGCCTTTCTGCGCCGCTGCGTGTTTTACCATATCAGCTTTCCGAAAGACAAGCTGCTGGAAATCGCCAAGCTGAAGCTTCGGATCGGTGATTCATCGTACGATAAGCGGATCAATGACGCGATTGATGAATTCATGAAGCTGCGCGACCGTGCGACGAACAAGAAGCCGACGACCTCGGAATTTCTGGACTGGCTGGGCGTGCTGCGGGAGAATGGGTTACTGGACAGCGGCATACCTCCTGCCCCGCCGGCAGATGTGGCTAAGCTCAGCGCATCGGAAACCGCTACGCAGGACCTCTACCGGGCCAGCAAAAGCACCCTGCTAAAGACAACGGATGACCTGAGCATCGCCGAAGGCTAAAGCCGAATGCCCCAAGCGCCGCTTCATAACAAGCCTCAGATGCCGCTGCCGCCAATGGGTGAGCTGCTGGCCCTGCTGCGCGATAGCGGTTTTCTGGCCACCACCGACGATTACGTTGACCTGCTTAAAATTATTGAGCTATACGGCCACGAGGGGCTGGACGGCCTGGCGGCGCGTATCTGTCCCATCATCGCCATGTCTCCCGAGGAGCAGGAGCGGTTCTACAATGTATTTGAGGGCTATAAGAAGGCGCACCCGACCTCAGAACCGCCACCGCCGCCACCACCGGGCCGACACATTTGGGTTACCGCGACAGCGGCATTGCTGGTATTGGGGCTGATG
The DNA here is from genome assembly GCA_965246765.1 of Chitinophagaceae bacterium. Taxonomy (GTDB): domain Bacteria; phylum Bacteroidota; class Bacteroidia; order Chitinophagales; family Chitinophagaceae; genus UBA1952. Next base: position 88,385 of record CBDFFJ010000002.1, on the reverse strand, counting down.
CTGGTGGTGATGCTTGTCTTATTTAAGAAGGAGCCTATCGGGCTGCCGGCAGGCAGGGGAGACGTCACAATAGCTATGAGTGAGCCGTTTGAAAGCTCGCTGACCGGATCAGGCATGTTTGCGGAGCGGCCGCTGGGCGACACCGCATACGTAGGCGGCGTCTGGGAGCACATCGGGCATGGCCGGATAGACAGCGGGCGCAGAATCAGGCATTTCTTCACGGAGCCCGGCTTCCACCAGATCCGGCGCACCATCTACTCGTCCCGCTTTCCCATAATCAATGCCAGCGATACCACCAACGTGACGGTCTGCGGTTACCTGCCGCGCATAAGGATCTACGCTCCGGAGCATACTCAAGCCGCGCATGCGCCACTGAGCTTTCGGGCTAAAGTTGACACCTTGTCGCCGCTGCTGAAGGGCTACAGCTGGATGGTGGACGAGCTGGACACAAGCTTCAGGACGGCGGGAGACGCGCCCTTCGTGTACAGCTTTGACACGCCGGGCGTACATACCATCTACTGCAGGGCAGATATACCGGACAACGATTACTTCTGCACCCGCACAACAAATGTGAGCATTGTAGTTGCGGATACGGCGCAGCAGTACCCGCTTTCTTTTACAGGTGACGGCAAGCCGTTCATTCTTAAAAAAGACCTGCGTTCATGGCCGGGCCTGGCAGCATTGTTCATTTCAATGGCCGTTGCTGGCTGGGCCATTCAGTCGCTTAGAAAGAGAAATCCCGAAAAAGACGATCCGCCGCGCCCATCGGAGCCGGCTTTTGACGGCAGGCGCGGCCCGCCTTACGAAGTGCCCTTCGCGCCGGTAAGGCCGGATGAGGTAATTATTGACAAGCCACTGCGCCGCTTCCTGCAGCAGCTGCGGCTAAAGGCCGAGGAAGAGGTGCTGGAGGTTGATGTACGGCGGTCTATCCGCGCCACGATCCGCAACAACGGACTTGCAGAGGCGGTGCTTAGTCCGAGGCGGCGCATCCAGGACTACCTCGTGTTTATAGACCGGCGCGCGCCGCACGGAATGCTGCATGCGCTATACGCCCATCTGGCCGACGTGATGGAAAGCGAAGGCATTCCGCTGACGCGCTTTTACTACGACGCGGATTTTAAATGCTACAATGTTGACTATCCACTGGGATGCAGCCTGCGCAACATCGCAGACAACTTCGCCGGCTCCGTGCCCGTAATCCTGGGCGACGGGCAGGCGCTGCTGCATCCGGTAGCGCCTGCCATAAAGCCCGAACTGCTACAGGAGCTGCAGCGCTGGGAGCGCTGTCTGCTGATTACACCAACGCCCTTCAGGCTTTGGCAAGCGGGGCGGGAAGGCGTCTTGTCGCGGCACCTTGTGCTTGCCGCCGGCGATGCAGCTTCTCTTGAGGCGCTTGGGCAGCAGCTGCGCAGCGGGCTTTCTGACCGCAGGAAGCCGGTATTGCCCGCAGTCGCGGCACGGCAGCAAGAAAGCGCTTTTTCAAAGCTTGCTTTTCTTAAAGGCTATCTGGACGGCGACGAAGCGATGTTTCAGTGGCTTTGCGCGCTGTGCATTTATCCAAAGCTGCGCTGGGAGCTTGTGGTAGCCATAGGTAAAGCCGTGCTTGCGCGATATGGCCGGGAAGGTGATCTGCGCTACGATGTGCTGCTGCGCATGTGCCGCATCCCGTGGATGGCAACGGGATCGTTTCCGCAACGGCTGCGGGGAGAAATGCTGAAGATGCTGGAAGTACCGAACGAAGTGGCGGCACGGGCGGCGCTGGTGAGCCTGCTGCGCAGTGTGGACAGGCGTTACCCGGGCGATTACGTATTCACCGCAGAGAAAAAGCTTCAAAGCCTGATGAGCCGCTTTGTGCTTTATGCCAGCGACAATACCCGCTTCGCCGAGCATGAACATGCCGTTGGCGAAATGGCGCTGCGCATAAAGGCGGGTACGCTTACGGATGTGCCGGCCCGTAAATACCTGGAAAGTCCTGCGGATGAAGGCTACAAGACGCCTGTGCAAACAGAAGCGGGCCGGTCTGTCGGCATTACAGAGTTCGTAAGTATCCGCGATGAGCAGACAAAGGTCGCAAAGAATGCGGCAGCAAAGGCGGCCAGGTTAAAGCGCGCGACCCGCATAATGACGGCAGCGGTAGCTATTGTGGCCGTAGTTTCTTTGTGGAGCGCCTTGTACCTGAGCAAGTCGCTGCGACAGACGCCGCAGATGGATCTCTTTTACCTCACAGATTCATCTCAGCTAATCAGGCTGGGCTACGCGCTTGAGAAGGACTTTACGGAATGCGGCGACAGCAGTGCGGCGTTTCGCGTGATGCCGGGAACCCTATACATCAACGACAAGCCATACGGGCTTAGTTACGATGGACAGTCCAAGACCCTGCAGGCGAGCATACCATACACAGATCTGGGGAAAGGAGGCGCGCAATTCCGCATCATGCTTGGAACCAATGTGGCCAGGCCTTCGGAGCTTCAAATAGATACGCTGACAGCTTCAGGGAAAATAGTGGCGCATTGCAGCAGGTACCAAAGCAAGAGCCTCCTGCCCGAAAACTATAATGAAATCTGGCGGGGGCCGGTCAACAACAGGCTGGTGAGCATTAACCTGCGGACAGGTATCATCTATTACTCAACCGGCAGTCCGAAAACGTATGGCACCTATCGCATAGACTCTGTCATTGCGCTTGAGGACGGATACAACACTTACCAGGTCATCACGCGGTTCAATGACGGTTTCAGCGCGTTTTTCCTGCGCGACGCCACCGAGGGCTACCTGAGCATTGCCAACTGCCCCTACCGGTATGCAGATAAAACTTCAGCTATCGCCGCGAAGCCTTCCTGCGCTTCGTTTTTTGACATCGCGCCGTTCTATGAGGATATTCCGAACAAGATTTTTCTGCCAGTCGCCCCGTTAGACGGAAGCAGTCCGTCCCTTGAGCAGGCGCAGGTCAGAAAGATTCTGAACTTTATATACAAGACCCCGGATGCGGCTGCATACACCCTTGGATATGAGCTCTTCAAAAACCCATCGTTCATCAATAGCTACAGCGACTATAATCTGAAAGCCGATCTTAAGGACAATTATCCAAATATCAATACAAAGCTTACCGGTCTGCGCTACATGGAAGTGCCCAATCCGTTTCAGCGGGAAAATTTGGAGCTGGCCGACCTGAGCGACCGGAAGCGTTCTGCTTCTGTCAAAACACCCGTCGGGACGGATGTGCCGCTTCGGCCAATGGATACTTTAATTGCGCAGAGTGACGCAAAAAGGATGACAAACCTTCGGGCGGCGATTACCGGCGGGAGCGACCGGGTCAAGGTCAGGGTTGAATATGACGAAGCTGTAAAAACCGATAAGGAAGGCACGCGAATAGAAGCCGCATATGAATACGCAAAGTATCTGGTAGATATGGGCCAGGGAAAGGAGGCTGAAGGCATCATTGCTGACGCAGGAAAACCGAAAGCGCCGAATCGGTACTACTACCGGCTGCAGCTCGTTCGCGTGGATGCGCTGGAGCAGCGAAACAACATGGGCGGACTGGCCATCCTGCAACAGATAGCCAAAGAATGTCCGTATCAGGACATAAGGGCTGAGGCAAATAAGCGGATGGGTGAGTACAATCAAAGTAACCGCAAGTCTGCCAATTAATGATCTGTGCGGATTGCCGGCACAGCTTTTTAAGCCTAAAGTAAAACGCATTGCCATGGCTACTGAAAAACGCTTCAGAGAAGAAGACGACCTGACAGACTCACCGTCGGATCAGGAACGTCTGAAACCCGAAATCACCACCATTGACCTTCCCGATGTAAGCGATATTCCCGGTCAGGAGCATGTGCATGTTCCGCCGCTTGGCGAGCTGGCCGACACAACTATTTCCTCAGACGATGAAGAGGATATTCTAAACGGCGACACGCTGGAGGGAGATCCCGACGAGGATAACGACGACACGATCGGTATTCCCTGATTGTGAGCGGTAAGCGATGAGTTGTGCGTTCAATGGCACAATCCACGCGCTGCTCATCATACACATGTGCCACTCACAATTCATCACTCCCAATTCACTATATGAACACTCCAGACCAGAATAAAAAAGACCAGCAGGAAAAGGATTTTCCTGGCTATCCAACCTACCCTGCCTCCGACGACGTTACCAATCAGGCGGAGCGCGAAGACTATGGCGTTCTGCGCGGCGCCAACAAAAATTCGGCTACCGGTGAGGCGACAGAGCAGCGTGCTGACGAGACACCGCGGGCCCGCAACAGCGACGAGGCTACCGACCCGGATACAGACGTTACGCCTGAAGACATCGCTATGCTTACCGCTGCCGACCAGAATCGCGACATGGATGACCCTGACGAGGAGGAGACCCGCCTGGATACAACAGATGAGGATGGCGATCCCCTGAACGAGCCGATTGGCGCTTACGGCAGCGCCGGCGCTGATCTGGACGTGCCCGGCTCAGAAGGTGACGACGGCAACGAGTCTATCGGCGAAGAAGATGAGGAGAACAACTATTACAGTCTCGGCGGCGATGATAAGAGCGATATTGAAGACGGCGAAAACGTAACGAACAGATAGCCGCGATGCGGCATCTTAAAAAAACCGGCTCCGTAAAGCCGGTTTTTTTATGCCTCCGACTGCGCCAGCTTACTCTTTCTGCGGCCGTAAACAAAGTAGATTATCAGGCCAATGATGAGCCAGATCACAAAGCGTATCCAGTTGGTGATGCCCAGCTCTGCTATGAGGTAGAAGCAGGAAAGCATGCCAAGCACCGGTATCAGCGACAATCGTTGTATAAAGCTGAGCACGACCAATACAACGATCATAACGGTGAGCAGGTAGTGAGGTATGCGTTCCAGGAATACTTCCGCCGGCGTCCATTTCGGATGCGCTGTGTCTTGCAGGGAAAAGAAAGTGCTGAAAAAGTCCGGAGCGTTGTAGTGAATTAGTGCAATGCCGGCAACAAAGACCAGGGGCACAATCCAACGGCCATTCACATAAGGCACCTGAAATTTGCCAGCCTCCTTTGCCTTGTGCGGCAGCAGCAGCACACCGCCGCATACCAGCACAAAGGCGAACAGTGTCCCGATACTTGTCAGGTCAGTCACCAAGTCAGAATCGAGAATAAGCGCGGGAACCCCTACAATGATGCCTGTTACGATTGTCGAGAAACCGGGCGTTTGATATTTGGGATGGAGTTTAGAAAAGCGTCTCGGCAACAGCCCGTCCCGGCTCATGCTCATCCAGATACGCGGCTGCCCCATCTGAAAAACCAGCAGCACGCTCGTAGTGGCAATTACCGCGCTAATGGCGATAACGCCGGAAAACCAGTTAAGTCCCCGCTCTGCGAAAGCAGCTGCCAGGAAATCGCCCACATCAAGTTTAGAGTAGTTCACCATTCCCGTCAATACAAGCGCTATCAGGATGTACAGAACCGTGCAGATGATCAGCGACCACATCATGCCGCGCGGCAGGTCTCGCTGCGGATTTTTACACTCCTCGGCAGTTGTGGATATGGCGTCAAAGCCAATATAAGCGAAGAATACAGCGCTTGCGCCGCGCATAATGCCGGGAAAACCGTTTGGCGCAAAAGGTATCCAGTTGCCGGTATTCACGTAGAAAAACCCGACGGCAATGACCAGTAGAATCACGACCAGCTTGAAACCCACCATCGCATTGCTCATCCGCCGCGTTTCGTGAATGCCGATATACACCAGCCAGGTAATGAAAACCGTAATCAAAAGCGCAGGGAGGTTTAGAATCACATGCAGCGAGCCAATCCGCGGCGCGGCGTCCCAGATCTGGCTCATTGCCAGTGTGCCAGCGGTGCTTTGTATGCCGCCGGCAGCATTGGCCAGCGCTTCCTGATGTGCGATGTATGCCCCACGCCAGGGTGTTGCCAGCCAGTCGGGAATATGCAGGCTCAGGTGCAGCGATGGAAAGCGCTGGTTGATGCCGGCTGTTATATTATCCAGGAAAGACACCAGATTAGAGCTCCAGGAATTGGCTACAACCACGTTTCCGATCCCATATTCCATGATCAGGTCCCAGCCAATAATCCAGGCAATCAGCTCGCCGAACGTAGCATAAGAATAAGTATAAGCGCTACCGCTGACCGGAATGCGTGCCGCAAATTCTGCATAGCACAGCGCGGAAAACCCGCAGGTGACCGCGGTGATCATAAACAGAAAAATGACGCCTGGCCCGCCGTAAAAGCAGCTCTTGCCAACCGTGCTGAATATGCCTGCGCCGATAATAGCCGCCACGCCGAATGCGGTGAGATCGCGGACGCCGAGCACCCGCTTCATACCGCCGGGGCCATTGACGTCCTCCGAAAAGCCTCCTGCCGCATCTGCAGCGATCTTGTCAATAGATTTTTTGCGAAAAAGTGAATTCATGCGCAGCTTTGATAAAGATGTGTGGCTTTGCAGGACCTTTGCGTCCCTTACCCCAAACGTGAAACTAAAGTAAAGCCATGAGCGAGTCTATAAAAGAGTTCAACGATTACCGTGCGAAGATGAACGAGGTGATCCTCTCCAAGAACAACAAGGTGCTCGGCCGCCTCTTCAACCTGGATACCAATACCTATGCCGATGGCGCGTTGAACGTGCAAACCAAAGAAATGCTCGGCCTTGTAGCCAGTATGGTGCTCCGCTGCGACGACTGCATCAAGTATCACCTGGGCAAGTGTCACGATGAAGGCGTTACTACCGAGCAGGTCTATGAGATCTTCGCCGTAGCCAATATTGTGGGAGGCACCATTGTGATACCGCATACACGGCGGGCGGCAGAATATTGGGAGCAGCTGGCAGCATAATATTGCGTAACGGATTTTGTATCTTGCGTTACTTATACGGCTCACACTATGTCAGTAAAAGAAGCAATCAATAAGCTTGCAACAGACCCGCGCAAAGCCCGTATGCTAAGCGCGCAAATGCTGCGCGCGCAGCGCAGTGGAGCCAATCCGGTCATTATTACGGAAGGCCGGCGTATTGTGCTGAAGCGCGTAACGCAAATGAGTAAGGACGTTTAGCTACTTCCGCGCCGATGAATATCTTATTTGGCGCGCTGCTGCTTGCCTTGCTGCTGCTGCCGGGATTTATTTTCCGCATGGGCTATCTTGCCAAGCCTTTTGCCTCCAAGTCTTTTAATTCATCTTTTGTTGAAGAGCTCCTGTTCTCGCTGCTGCCGGCATTTATACTCCAGGTCGGCGGGTATGCAATTGTAGAAACATGGCGGAGCGTGGATGAAAAGCGTTTTTACCTGCTGCTGATTAATAGCGACAAGGCTGCGTCGCTGCCCATCAGCAAAACAGACATTCTTCAGTTCAGTGTTTATCTGCTGCTTGTCAGCACCTGCGCTTTGGTTTTAGGGTTTTGCCTGCGGCTGGCGGCGCTGCGCACCCGGCTTCACCTGCGCTATTCGCTTTTCCGCATCTACAATGAATGGCAGGTCTTCTTTGACGGAATCATTCTGGACTATCCCGGCAAATCCGGCAACTGGAAAGCCGTCAGCGAATCCTGGCTGGACGTATTGGTGGAAAACAAGCATGGGGCACTTATCTACTCCGGTTTTCTGGAAGACTACGTGCTAGGCAAAGACGATACGCTGAGCCGGATATACCTGTCGGCAGTCAGACGCCGGAGGCTGGAAGATGATATTCCGCAAGCGCAGGCACCGGAGCTGGCCGGTCCGGAAAATGACGTGGTTGACTACAACGAGCCCGACACGATTGCTGATGAAGAAACAGAGAAAATGGACGCCCGTTACTATTTTATGCCCGGAAACTACTTTATGATCCCGGGTTCGGAAATAAAAAGCATCAATATCACCTATTACACGAGCGACGAATGAACACCACAGAGCCACAAAGCACAGCAGGTATGCCGCTGACCATCACCAACAGCATTCACATAAGTGCGGGACATGAGCGGGTGTGGAAGACGCTCACGGACCCGGCGGAAACCAAAAAGTACATGTTTGGCTGCGAGACGGTCAGCGACTGGAATCCCGGCAGCCCCTTGCTCTGGCAAGGCGATTGGGAAGGTAAAAAGATGGTTTTTGTAAAGGGCGAGATCGTCCGCATTGAGCCAGGAAAGCATCTAGCCTATACCGTTTTTGATCCAAATTCTGCGATTGAAGACATTCCCGAAAACTATCTAACTGTTACTTACAACCTGGAGCAGGACAGTGCCGGAACGCAGCTCACTGTCACGCAGGGAGATTATAGTGCCGTTGCCGACGGCGCGCGCCGCTACACCGAAAGCTATAACGGTGGCGAAGGCTGGAACCCGATTCTGGAAAAGATTAAGGCGCAGGCAGAGGCTTCATGATCCGGCTCTGGACCGGCAACCGTTCGGAAAAGGCGCTTTCCATTCCGATGGCGTTTGCCATTTTCTTTAGCTTCACGCTACTTCTTTATTTCCCGACCATCCGCGCCGGCTGGATGCGCGATACTATCGGCTGGCTCGGCGCTATCAGACGCAAACCCTTCTGGGAGTATATCAATATTCCCCATCATGGAGGCAGCAACTATTACCAGCTTACGCAGACGGTCACCTGGTTTTTTTATCAGGCCTTCGGTACAGACAGGATAGCCTGGTTTCTGATTCATACGTCTGTATTTGCGCTAAGCGCCGCCTTACTCTTTGCAATCGCCCGGCGGCTGCTGTCTGACGCCGGTGCGGAGCAAAGCGGGTTTATAGGGGCCTGCGGAGCGCTGCTTTTCTGCACCTCACCCTACGCGACGGAGCCGGTGGTGTGGAAAGCTGCCTGGCATTTCCTGCAGGCGCTGCTGCTCATCCTGGCCATTCTGCATATGACTTTACGCTTTCTGCATGATGGAAAAGCCTGGCAGGCTCTTGTTGCCGTTGTGCTTTTTGCCGTATCCACTACATCGCTTGAGCTGTTCTACCTCACGCCTTTGTACTGCGGATTTCTATTGCTGTTTTATCGCTATGCACTCCGGTGGAATAAGGCCGCACTGCGCAGGACAACGTTGTGGATCTGTGCGCCGCTCTTCATGCTGCTGGCATTGCACTTCCTGCGCTTGGGCGCCGGCGTGAAGAACATGGCATCGCACGCTGCAGGCGAGCTGGGCAGCTCCGCACTTGCCCATTATGCCATTATGCCGCCGCTCTACGCGCTGCGCCTGCTCTGGGGCCGGTTTCTTCCGGAGACCTGGCAGTGGGCTTATCATAAGGCGATGTGCAGCTATCTGCTTGCCGGGATTTTCTACGCTGCGCTGGCGGCTATCTACTCGTACCTTCTATTTTGCGTACGCCGCTTCAGTCCGGCAGGCAAAGTAGCGGCGCTGATGGCTTGCCTGCTCGGATTATCTATGCTGTTGGTCTTGCCAACCTGGTATCCGGAGCACAACCTGATTGTCTGCGACCGCTACGCCTACATTCTGCTGCCGCCGTTTTACCTGCTTCTTGCGGTAGCGCTGAGCCATCTGAAGTATGGCAGGTGGCTGACAGGCGCCCTTATCCTGCTCAATAGCTGCCTGACTATGTACCTAAACACTTTATGGCAAAAGAGCAATGCCATCATTGAGTCATTGCAGACAGAGCATCCGCCCATAGACACCAGCCGCATCACGATACTGCTGAACAATCCGGCCTCACTCAGGGGCGCGGCGATGTTTGGCGCCGACATTTCGGAGGAATGGCGCAGCATGCATAATCAGCTTTATGGCGGCAGGCTGGCCCGCGCGATGCCTGAAGTTGCCGCTTACAACATGCAGGCAACCGGCGACGGCGCGCATGTGCAGGTATCGGACGACAGCACGCTCACCGTGACGCTTAATCAGCCCGGCTACTGGACTTATGGCTTTGGCTTTGACACAGCTGCGCATCATACAAGCCCCTGTTATACAATGGAGCGTCAGACGCAGGAAAGCTACCGGTTACGACTACATGGGAATCCGGACGGGTACAGACTGTGGTATCAACAGGGGGCTCGCTATAAAGTTGTGGATATGAGTGTGCGGGGAAAGGCGCAGTGGTAAATCAATATTTACAGATGCGCAGTTACCGCATAGCGCTCCAGCACCTGCTCGTACAAAGCCTCATAGATCGGGATGATGCGCTCCTTTTCAAAAGTGCGGGCATGCGCTTTGGCAGCGTCCTTTGCTTCTCTGAGGCGCTCGTCATTGCCCAAAAGCTCCAATGAGTGCGCCGCCATATCTTCCACGTCTCCCACCTTACTCAGGAAGCCTGTTACGCCCTGTACATTGATCTCTGGTAAGCCGCCGGCATCTGTAGAGATAACAGGCACGCCGCAAGCCATAGCCTCTAACGCGGCCAGCCCAAAGCTCTCATACTGAGACGGCAGCAAAAACAGATCCGCAATGGAAAGAATCTCGTCCATCTGCTCCTGCTTACCCAAAAAACGGACTTCATGCATAATGCCCAGATGCCGGCACAGCTCTTCCGCATTCTGACGCTCAGGGCCATCGCCGATCATCAGCAGCTTGGAGGGGAGGGCCTTCAGCACCTTTGCGAAGACCTTGATGGCATCTTCCACCCGCTTCACCTTGCGGAAGTTAGAGACATGGACAAGGATGCGCTCATCGTTCGGCGCAAGCATTTTCTTGAAATGGCCCTTATCGGTCTGGTGAAAGCGGTCAATGTCCACGAAGTTGGGAATGACCTGAATTTCCTTTTCTATTGCAAAGCTGGCGAAGGTTTCAGCCCGCAGGTTATCTGATACCGCCGTTATTGCATCACTCTCGTTGATGGAAAAGGCGACCACTGGTGCATAAGTCTGATCTTTCCCAACCAGCGTGATATCTGTGCCATGCAGAGTGGTGATGAAAGGAATATCCTTTCCCATCTTCTTCAATATCTGTCGGGCAAAATAGGCTGCCGATGCATGAGGAATAGCATAATGGACGTGCAGCAGATCCAGGCCATTATTCGCAATTACGTTGACCATCGTGCTCGTCAGCGCGCTTTCGTATGGCGGAAAGTCAAACAGCGGATACGTAGGAACTGTTACCTCGTGATAGTAGATATTCGGGTGAAAATGCAGGCGCACCGGCTGCTGGTAGGTAATAAAATGGACCTCGTGGCCTTTTTGGGAAAGCGCCATGCCAAGCTCCGTAGCCATAACGCCCGAGCCGCCAAAAGTGGGATAACAGACAATACCGATTTTCAAATGCTTGAGTTTATGCCGTGAAAGTACAGGAAAGCCGTGCCGGGCTTTTGATGCTCATATAGATTTCATCTACGAGCGCAATCGCAACAGGCAAGTAGCGCGCCGCGTGCAGGGATGCTGGAAGGCCGCGCTAAGCCCTACTTTTAAGGCATGAAGCGTTTGTTACTGGCTTTCGCCCTTCTATCGCCCTGCTCACTCCTTGCCCAGACCGACTCCGCCGTTCTAAAAGGCCTGCGCGATGAGATCATGCTGCGTGCCACCTGCTATGAAAACCTGCGTGTGCTTACAAAGACCATCGGACACCGCCTCAGCGGATCGCCGCAAGCGGCAAAAGCGGTGCAATGGGGCCTCAAAGCCATGCGCGAAGCCGGCGCGGACACCGCCTGGCTGCAGCCGGTCTGGGTGCCGCATTGGGAGCGAGGGGCCGAGTCGCTGAAAGTGAAGATGCCGGGCAGCAAGAGTTTTGAGCCGATGCGCATGCTGTCCCTTGGCAACTCGCGCGGCGACGGCAAAATGGTGGAGGCTCCGATCCTGATGGTGCAGAACATGGAAGCGTTTAATGCGCTGAGCCCGCAGGAGGTGGCCGGCAAGATCGTTTTCTTCAACTACCGTTTCCGCCAGGATTTAGTCAGCACCTTTCAGGCTTATGGCGATGCCATCAAATACCGGGCTTTCCCCCCTACGCAGGTAGCTGAAAAGGGCGGTGTGGGCACCATCATACGCTCACTTTCGTCCGGCGAAGATGATGCGCCGCACACCGGCATGACGCGGATCGTTGATTCTATCCGAAAAATCCCATCGGTAGCTATTGGTAATATGGGCGCAGACCGGCTGGCTGCGGCGTGCAGCAAAGGAGTCGTCACTGCCCAGCTTGTTACCAGCGGCCGTATGCTTGATTCCGTGCTCTCTTATAACGTGATTGGCGAGCTGCGCGGCAGCACGCACCGCAACGAGTATATCGTTGTCGGCGGCCACCTGGACTCCTGGGATGTGGGCGAAGGAGCGCAGGACGACGGCGCAGGCTGTGTGCAAAGCATTGAGGTTATCCGCGCCCTGAAGGTGGCGGGCATTCAGCCGCAGCGAACGGTAAGGGCAGTGCTTTTTATGAACGAAGAGAACGGCGCGCGCGGCGGTAAAGCTTATGCGGACAGCGCGGCCCATCGTCATGAAAAGCATGTTCTGGCTTTGGAAAGCGATGCCGGCGGGTTTGTGCCCCGAGGCATAGGCATGGAAATGAAAGCCGACAAGAAAGCCATTATCAGAGCCTGGGCGCCGCTTTTCGCACCTCTGAACGCCTACGATTTTGACCGGGAAGAAGGCGGCACCGATATTGACCCGCTCGGCGCATTGGGCACGCCGCTCGCCGGCCTGAATACAGACCCGCAGCGGTATTTTGACGTGCATCATACAGATCAGGATGTCTTTGAGGCCGTGAATCACCGGGAGCTTAAGCTGGGCGCTGCGGTAATGGCCTCGCTGGTATATCTGGTGAGCCGGTATGGTTTGTAGCGGCTTTGGCCGCGACGGCGATAACAAAGTCGGCGCACGTGTCCGGCGGGCATTTACTACATTGTAAAAAAAATTGACAGTGTTTTAAACTTTCGGATTTATGCACTGTCCATTCACTTTATAAAACGTTGCGCACATGGGCCACATTAACCGCCGCGGGTTTCTTGAAGAAGTACTGGAAGCATCCGTTGCCAGGGACAAAGAAAAGGGGGGCGAGGACGTCCTCTTTAAAAAATATTCAAACCATTCCCTGCCTGGCGGCCTTGCGAAAACTGCCGGTTCGCTTACGCCATATTCCGGCTCCTGGACTCAGGCTGAGGTAATCCACCTGCTGCGCCGTACCACTTTTGGTGTAAAGCCTGCCGACATTCAAACCTTGCTGGCGAAAACGCCCTCGGCTGCTGTGGACTACCTGTTTTCCAACGCGCCTGCCTTAGCGCCGGCACCTCCGGTAAACAATTACTATAATGGCGGATATGTGGATCCGACCGGCGTTACCGCAGGCCAGACCTGGGTGAACGCAGCCTATGGCGACGGCACGGTGAATGCCAAGCGCCGGGGATCACTTACATCCTGGTGGATGGGACAGATTCTGAATCAGAATCTGTCCATTCTGGAAAAGATGACCTGGTTCTGGCATAACCATTTCGCTACCGAGCTGAGTGTGATCGGCGATTCACGCATCGCTTACGTGCATCATGCCATGCTGCGCGCGAATGCGCTTGGCAATTTCAAAACCCTGGTTACGCTGGTGACGAAAGACCCGGCGATGCTTGTGTATCTCAACGGATCTGCGAATACGGCTTCAGCGCCCGATGAGAACTATGGCCGTGAGCTCCAGGAACTATTCACGGTTTCCAAGTATAATTCGCCAAGCTATATAGAAGATGATGTGAAAGCAGCTGCCCGGGTATTAACAGGCTGGCAGATTAACCGCAATGTGACGCCGGTGGTCAGCTATTTCAATTCTGCCCGCCACGATACCAGCGCAAAGCAGTTTTCGGCATTCTACAACAGCACGGTGATCGCCGGGCAAACGGGTGCGAATGGCGCTAACGAAACAGACGCGCTGATCAACATGATTTTCAATGCAGCCGCGGCGCAGGCAGCCAACTGGATATGCACCAAGCTCTACCGTTTCTTCGTTTACTACGACACGGTCACAGACACGAGTGTTCAGTCAAACATTATCAACGGACTGGCTTCTACGCTCATCTCCAACAACTGGAATATCGTCCCCGTCGTGAAGCAGTTGCTGAAAAGCCAGCATTTCTTTGATGCCAACAGTCGCGGGTGCTTTATCCGGACGCCGCTTGATTTTTATGCCGGCATTTACCGGACGTTTGGCATCAGCCTGCCGGGCACCTTTGACGATCAGAAGACTTATGCGATCTGGGCAAGCTTCAGACAATATGCGGCAGATAATGGCCTTGATCTCGGCGAGCCGCCCAATGTGTCCGGCTTTCCGGCGTATTATCAGGATCCGCAATACTACGAGATCTGGATAAATTCCAATACCCTGCCGCATCGCCTGGAGTTCGTGGACATGATCCTGACTACTGGCTTTAAAGCAGGCACCGGATCTACCATCGTGGCAGACGTGCTGGCTTTCGCGAATGCATATCAGTACGTTGACGACCCGGATCTGCTGACCCAATATTGTTGTGACATGCTGCTGGGACTTGACATTTCTCAGACCCATAAAGACAGCCTGAAAACCAGCATCCTTCTTTCCGGTCAGACCAGCAATTACTATTGGACGCAGGCCTGGCAGGCATACAAGACAACGCCGAATGCCACCAATACAGCTATCGTTAAATCCCGGTTGCAATCCCTGCTTAAAGAGCTGATGCACCTTGCTGAGCATCACCTAGCCTAAGCCATCACCCACCATCTCAACAATAATACACGACGTATGAAACGCAGAGAATTTTTCCGGCTGGGTGGCGGCGCGTCGCTGGCCTTTCTCATTAATGGCTTGCCTATCAGCACTTACGGCGAAAGCCCTTTGTTACAGTTGTTGGCTAAACAGGCGGCTGCCACCGGCAGGGTACTTGTGCTCATTCAGCTGAATGGCGGCAACGACGGCCTCAATACAGTTATACCGATAGACCGTTACAGCGAGCTCTCCAACGCGCGCTCCAATATCCTGATTCCACAGGGAAAAGTCTTAAGCCTTAACGGCACGCTCACTACCGGCCTTAATCCTGCCATGGCCTCCATCCGTGATATGTATAATAACGGCCTGGTCAGCATTACGCAGGGCGTTAGCTATCCGAATCCGAACTTCTCGCACTTCCGCGCTACAGACATCTGGAACTCCGGCTCTGACTCCAATCAGTATCTGAATACCGGCTGGCTCGGCCGCTATCTTGGGCAAAACTATTCCGGCTATCCCTCCGGCTATCCGAATGCGACGATGCCGGATCCGCTGGCGATTCAGATCGGAACAGGTGTCAGTCCGGTGGTACAGGGTCCACAGGTGAGCATGGGAATGGCTATTTCGGACATCAACTCGTTTTACAACATTGTCAACGGAACCGTTGACCCGGCTCCGGCAACGCCCGCCGGCCACGAGTTGACCTTCATCCGTTATATATCCCAGCAGACACAGACTTACACTTCAGTAATTCAGAATGCCGCGAATAATTCATCAACGCTCTCCTCCCGTTACGCGGCATCCGGTAACTCTCTTTCCGACCAGCTGAAGATTGTGGCACGCCTCATTAAAGGCGGCCTGCAGACACCAGTATATGTCGTGAGCATGGGCTCTTTTGACACACACTCCGTGCAGGTGGACCCGGCCGACCACACCATTGGCGGGCATGCTACGCTGCTCGGACAGCTAAGCAGCGCGGTTGACGCCTTTTACGACGACCTTAAGCTGATGGGCGTAGATAATCGTGTAGCGGCAATGACCTTCTCAGAATTTGGCCGCCGTATTATGAGCAATGCTTCCGGGGGTACCGACCACGGTACGGCAGAGCCGGTAATGGTGTTTGGCCCCGGCGTAAATCCCGGAGTCATCGGCAGCAGTCCGGTCATTCCGGCAAACGTGACGGTCAATGACAACCTTGCGATGCAGAATGATTATCGCTCCATCTATGCATCCGTGCTGTCCGATTGGTTCGGCGTTTCGCCTACAGTACTGAGCAACGTGATGCTGGCATCCTATCCTATCCTGCCCATCTTTAAGAAAAGCGCCGGCGTAGATGAAACAACGGTGGCGGGAAGCGGCGAGCTGCTGGGAGAATGCTATCCCAATCCGGTGCGTGGCGGCACCACTATCACCTTTTCGGCAACCGGCAACAGCCCAACGGCTATTCAGCTCTTTGACGTAAACGGGCGACTCGTACGCACACTGGCGCAAGGCACTTATCAACGCGGGCAGCATCAGCTCACCATCGACTGTGGCGGACTTGCCGCGGGCAACTATTTCTACCGCCTCACCAGCGGCGGCGAGAGCGCTACGCGAAAGATGGTGGTGATGGAATGAGCAATGTTTTTGTATAAAAAAAAACCGCAGTTTTCGCTGCGGTTTTCTCTTTACAAGCATTCCAATAATTACAGGTGTATTGCTTCGCCATAAGCTACCTCAATCGCATCCTTCACGCTCTCGCTCATCGTTGGGTGCGGATGGATGGAATCAAGAACTTCCTGGTAAGTCGTCTCCAGCTTGCGGGCGGTTACAGTCTGAGCGATGATTTCGGTAACGTTCGCGCCAATCATGTGCGTGCCCAGCCACTCGCCGTACTTCGCGTCAAAGATCACTTTTACGAAGCCTTCGGTGGCGCCCGCTGCTGAAGCCTTACCGGATGCAGAGAATGGGAACTTGCCAACTTTAATCTCATGACCGGCTTCCTTCGCTTGCTTCTCCGTCATGCCGACTGAAGCAATTTCCGGGGAGCAATAGGTGCAGCCAGGCACATTGCCGTAGTCAATAGGCTCCGGCTTGTGCGCGTACTTACCGTCTGCGTTCGCAATAGCTTCCACGCAGATGATTGCTTCTTTGGAAGCCACGTGTGCAAGCGCCTGTCCTGGCGTGCAATCGCCAATGGCATAGATGCCGTCCACGTTTGTCTTGCCGTACTTATCTACCACAATCTTGCCCTTTTCCTGGGTAATACCGAGCGTTTCAAGGCCAATATTTTCAACATTCGCCACCACGCCAACCGCGCTCAAAAGAACGTCTGCTTCCAGCGTTTGCGTAGAGCCGTCCTGCATTTTCACGCTGGCCTTTACGCCCGCGCCCTTCGTGTCCACGCTTTCTACGGAAGCATTGGTCATGATGGCGATGCCCTTCTTCTTATAAATCTTCTCCAGCTCCTTGGAGATGTCCTCATCTTCTACGGGAACGATGCGCGGCATGAATTCCACGATGGTCACCTTCGTGCCCATGCTGTTATAGACGTAGGCGAACTCCACGCCAATGGCACCGGAGCCAACTACAATCATGCTCTTTGGCAGCTGCGGCAGCACCATAGCTTCGCGATAGCCAACTACCTTCTTGCCGTCCATCGGCAGGTTGGGCAGCTCGCGGCTGCGGCCGCCGGTGGCTATGATGATGTGCTTTGCTTCGTGAGTGGCGGCTTTGCCGTCCGCACCGGTTACTTCTATCTGGCCTTTTGCCTTGAGGCGCGCCATGCCCATGATGACGTCAATCTTGTTCTTCTTCATCAGGAACTGGACGCCCTTGCTCATCTTATCAGCCACGCCGCGACTGCGCTTGATGACGGCGGCGAAATCCGCTGCAAAGCCATCCACTTTTACGCCGTAATCCTGCGCATGCGCTAAGTATTCCAGCACATTAGCGCTCTTGATAAGGGCCTTAGTAGGAATACAGCCCCAGTTGAGACAGATGCCGCCGAGGGATTCTTTTTCCACAACAGCCGTCTTATACCCGAGCTGCGATGCGCGGATAGCCGCCACATAGCCGCCGGGGCCGCTGCCGATTACGATTACGTCGTATGCCATATTATGTTGTAGTGTTGGAGTGTTTGAAAGTTGGAATGTGGGCAAATGTAGGATGTGATGCAAGAAAAAACCGGCAATTGGTCATTGCCGGTTTAAGTAGAAGAAATGGCTTATAGCTGCTTTTCCAATCTTTGTCATTCCCGCAGGGAATCTATAGATGCTGCGAGCAAAGATTCCCTTCGGGAATGACAAAGCCGCTGAAATTATTAGCGCGACGGCCGCATTACTGCGCCCCGTTATCCGCAGCCTTCCGCCGGTGCGGCTTAAACTTCCCGCGATAGGCGGAAAACAGATTGTTCGGCGGCGCGCCTTCATAGACCGGTTCAGCTTTCATGCTGCGGTATTTGCGGATGGCGAGGCGCACGAGCGGCACTAACACAACTCCGGCGGCTATGCCGATGAGCGTGGCGTTACGGGCTTTCTTGTTCATAATGGAAAAGGGATTTCTTGGTCAAACGCCTAAAAAACTGCGCCACTTCTAAGCTGGCCCAAATCTGACGCTGTCAGGCTGTTTCCCAATCTTTTGTCATCCCGGAACGGGAACTTTTCGGATGCAGGCACATATAATTTATAGTTCCCGTTCCGGAATGAAAAAAGTTGCTGTAGAATATCACTTTTGAAAATTCTGAATGCTGTTTACTGTCCGCCCCGCCGCAGCTTGCTGTGGCCCTTACTATAGCCGAAGTAAATGATAAAGCCCAGCAGCAGCCAGCCAATCAGCCGAAGCCAGTTTGTCCAGCCAAGGCCGAGAATCATGGCGAGGCAGGCAATAACACCCAGAATCGGCACCAGCGGCACCAGCGGCGTCTTGAACTCGCGGTGCAGGCCCGGCTCCGTTTTGCGCAGCACAATCACAGCAATGCACACCAGCACAAATGCGAACAGCGTACCAATAGAGCTCATATCGCCCACCACATCTCCGGGTACGAATGCGGAGAACAGGCCGACGATAACGAGGATAAAGAGGTTGGCCTTATAAGGCGTCTGATACTTAGGATGCACATGGCTGAACACACCCGGCAGCAATCCGTCGCGGCTCATGGAATAGAACACGCGGCTCTGGCCAAGCAGCATCACGAGAATCACAGAGGAGAAGCCGGCGATGATGGCAACCGTCACGAGCTTGCTTAGCCAGCCGTAGCCGGGCATATAGGTATTAATGGCCGCAACTACAGAGGCTTCCTTACCGCTGGTTCGGAAAAATTCTACCGGCGCCATGCCCGTCAGGACGTGCGCGAAAAGGATGTAAAGCACCGTACACACAGCCAGGGAGCCAAGGATGCCGATAGGCATGGCCTTCTTTGGATTTTTCGTTTCCTGCGCCGCCGTACTCACTGCATCAAAGCCGATAAAGGCGAAGAACACAGTGCCCGCCGCGCCAAGGATGCCCCATAAGCCGCCAAAGTTTTTGGTGACGCCCAAATGGTCGGTATAAGTGGATGGCGGCGGGATATAAGGCGTATGATTGGCGGGATTGATAAAGCCCCAGCCGAGCACAATTATCATAATCACAATAGCCACTTTGGTAATCACGATAATGCCGTTTACAAAAGCTGATTCCTTTGTGCCGCGGATGAGCAGGAGGCTGAGCAGGCTTACAATGCCAAGGGCAGGAAGATTCATGATGCCGCTCTGTATAGCACCGGCCGCATCGGGCAGGGAATGCTCAAAAGGCGAGTGACACCATTGATAAGGAATAGGCGCTGTGTGAAAGACATCCATCAGCAGCTTATTCAGATACTCACTCCAGGCAATGCCCACTGTAGCTGCGCCTACGGCGTATTCCAGCACCAAATCCCAGCCGATAATCCAGGCCATCAGCTCGCCCATCGTCGCGTATGTGTAGGTGTAGGCGCTGCCGGAAATCGGAATGGAGGAGGAAAGTTCGGCATAGCAAAGCCCCGCAAGCGCGCAGCCGATGGCGGCGACAATAAAGCCAAAAGTCACGGACGGGCCGGCGCTTTCCGCAGCGGCGGCAGCAGTGCGCACAAACAGGCCCGCGCCTATAATGGCGCCGATGCCGAGGGCGACGAGCGCGCCGGCGGAAAGGGTTCGCTTGAGGCCTTTTTCGTTGTCTGCGGCCTCGGCCATGAGGTGCGCGAGTGGCTTTTTGATGAATAAGCTCATGAAGTGGTTGGCTGAAAATTTACAGGCCCCAAACTACGGCAGAAACCTTTCCCCGGCAATGCCGTAGCGTTTAAGGTGCGTTTAGCATTTCTGTTTTACATGCTATCGCCGTCATGCGAGGAGGAGGCTGGGTGACGACGAAGCAATCTCACATACAATATGCACAGAGGCGGTGAGATTGCTTCGTCGCAAAGCCTCCTCGCAATGACGGCTGTGGTCTATGCATTCTAACCCTGTATCAAAAGCGGCGAAGGCCGTATTCCGATAATTGAAAGCGCGGCGCGAAAGGCATCTCTTACTTTTGACCTTGTCTGAACCGGAATTTTCAGAATCACAGAATTGCCGGAATTTTTCTAAACGCTTTCACCTTCAAACATCCAACCTCCAACGTCCAACCACTATGGCACATTCACTCCCCGCGCTCCCTTACGACTTCGCCGCCCTTGAGCCGCACATTGACGCGCAGACCATGCAAATCCACCACGACAAGCACCATCAGGCTTACGTGGACAACCTGAACAAAGCCCTCGCAGGCACAGAAGGCGAAAACGCATCGCTGGAAGAGTTGATGGCGAATATCTCTAAATATCCCGCACCCGTCCGCAACAACGGCGGCGGGCATTGGAATCACTCCATGTTCTGGACGGTGCTCGGCGCTAATGGCGGCCAGCCTTCCGGCGCTTTGGCAGAAGCAATCAACACTTCCTTCGGTTCATTAGACGGACTTAAAGAAAAGATGAATGCCGCCGGCACCACCCGTTTCGGTTCCGGCTGGGCATGGCTCATTGTGAAAGACGGTAAGCTGGAAGTGACCTCAACCCCCAACCAGGACAATCCCCTCATGGATGTTGCAGAAGTAAAAGGCACCCCCATCTTCGGTATTGACGTGTGGGAACATGCCTACTACCTGAAGTATCAGAATAAGCGCCCTGATTATCTGGCTGCTATCTGGAGCGTAGTGAACTGGGATGAGGTAGCGCGCCGCTTTGAGGCCGCTAAGGCTTCGTAATGCTATTCGCTCCATTTGCAAAAAGCGCCGCTCTCTTCGCAGAAGCGGCGCTTTTTGATTGGCGATCGCGTCTCAGCTGAATTTATCCACTATGATCTCATACTTACCCAGCAATCCCTCCACTTCCGACAGCGAAAACTTCGCCTTCTTCAGTCGGTTCGCCTCCGGGTCTATCGCATAATTGACCGATGTTCGCAAATCCGCTTTATCCAGTATCGTCCTTCCAAACGTGGCACCCGCCAGGTCGCAGCCCGCGATTGTAGCCCCGGTCAAATCAGCCTCCGTAAAATCAACATCCCGCAGCTGAGTATCCTTAAAAACCGTGTGGCTGATTTTTGCCTTGTAGAAAGAGGAACCATTAAGGAGGCAGCGCTCAAAATGGAACGACTGTCCAAAGCCGCCGCACTTGTCAAAGCGAAGCCCCAGCATCTTGCAGGCCACAAACCGTACGTCTCTGAAAGACGTGTCGTCCAGCCGCGCAAGGCTCAGGTTGAATCCGTAAACTGGCAGTCAATTAAGCGGAACTGCGCCAAATCCGCATGGGATAAATCGCAGCCATTAAACGGCACTCCTCGTACACGCCCTTTTCCGCGCGCGCGTTGCTAATGGAAAAACGTATTTCACAATTCGGCGTTAAACGTAATAAGCCCCCGGAAGGCGGGAGGGTGGGGCGGCTATTTTTGTACTTTCGCGATCCTTTAAAGCAGCAGGTATCAGGTATCGGTCATCCGGCTGGTATAAAACAATTACGACTTATCCATCCGAGGCCTTTGGCTGCTCCTTAGAAATCCGAAAATCCGCCTTCCGAAACCCAAAATGTCCCCCGATTATTCTGCCCAGATTGACCGCAGCCGCCTGCCGCGCCATATCGCCATAATCATGGATGGGAACGGGCGTTGGGCAAAGGAGCGCGGCAAAGACCGGGTATTTGGTCATCATGAGGGCGTGCTTTCAGTACGGGCTATTGTGGACGCCAGCGCCGAAGTGGGCATTGAGTACCTGACGCTTTACGCCTTTTCTACAGAGAACTGGAACCGTCCGAAAGAAGAAGTGGCCGCGCTCATGGAGCTCCTGGTCAATACCATACGCAAGGAAGCTGAAGACCTCAGGAAGAACGGCGTACGCCTGCATGTGATCGGCGATGTAGCTTCCCTGCCGCCCGTTTGCCAGAAGGAGCTTCAGGAAGCAATGGACATTACTGCGCATAATACGCGGCTCAACCTGATCCTCGCACTTAGCTACAGTGCCCGCTGGGAGATCGCGGCTGCGGCAAGGCGCTTAGCTTCCGACGTGGCAACCGGCAGGCTTGACGCGGCCGATATTGACGAGAGCCTCTTCAGCACCTATCTGACCACTGCCGCTTTTCCCGACCCGGAGCTGATGATCCGCACCAGCGGTGAGCATCGCATCTCCAATTATCTGCTTTATCAGCTCGCTTACGCCGAGCTTTATTTTACGCCGGTGCATTGGCCGGCCTTCCGCAAGCCACACCTTCTGGAAGCCATTTACGACTATCAGCAACGGGAGCGTCGCTTCGGACTTACCTCCGAGCAGCTTCTTTGTTCAACACACTCAACACAACCAGACGAATCCCGGCATGCATAGATTGCTGTTACGCTCTTTTTTACTGCTTCTATTCGTGCCTTTTGCCGCGCCCGGGCTGCGCGCCCAGATAGCTATGCCCGGCAGCGGCGGTAATAAAAGCGGCCTGGGCAGCGACGCTTCTGCAAACGAGCCTGCCAGGCCCAAAGAGTACGAAATAGGAGGCATTACCGTCACCGGCGCAAACTTTCTGGATCAGGAACTGCTGCTGGCCGTTGCCGGTATCAAGGTGGGCGATAAAGTGCGTCTTCCCGGCGACGACGGCATTGCGCGCGCCATTCGCCAGCTCTGGAAACAGGATCTGTTTGCCGACGTGCGCATAGACATTGCACGCTTTGTGAGCGACAAGGTGTTCCTGAATATTGTGGTTGAAGAACGGCCAAAGCTGAGCCGCTACAATTTCCGTGGCATCAAGAAAGGCGAGGCTACAGAGCTGAAAGACAAAATAGGCCTTATGACCAGCCGCGTAGTCACGGATGCAGTTAAGAAGGAAGCTACGGTTCGCGTGCGCAAATACTTCGTGGATAAAGGATATGGTGGTACAAAGGTGGAGGTGCGCGAGCGTAAGGACACGAACAAGGTGAATGCCGTCATTCTGACGTTTGACATTGACAAAGGCCCTAAGACGCACATCAATCAGATTAATATTTCAGGAAATGAGACGGCATCCTCTGCACGCCTCAAGCGCACCTTCCGCGGAACAAAGGAAATGAGCCGCATTACCCTGCATCCGGATGAGGATAAAAGCGTTTACAGCAATACGAAGCGCTCCTTCCGAACCTATGTAGAAAATTTCGGTTTCCTGTCGCCTACAAAGACCCTTGACGCCCTTGACCCTTACTTCCGCTTTAAGCTGTTCTCTGGCTCCAAGTATAATGAGCAGAAGTTTGAAGACGACAAGCAGGCGCTTGTAAACTATTACAATTCACTTGGCTACCGCGATGCCGCTATTGCGGAAGACACTATTTATTCGGTCAAGAACGGGAATCTGAATATAGATCTGAAGGTGCGGGAAGGCCGCCGCTATTATTTTGGCGATGTGGCCTGGAAAGGCAATACCAAGTACAGCAACGAGCAGCTTTCCCGGATTCTCGGGATCAAAAGAGGCGACGTTTACAATGCCGAGCTTCTGGAAAAGCGGATTGGGCGCCAGCTTTCCCCTGAGGGCGGAGAGGATATTTCCTCGCTTTATATGGACGATGGCTACCTGTTCTTCAACATAGATCCGGTTGAGACGGCAATTACCGGCGACACGATTAATTATGAAATGCGGGTCACCGAAGGCAGCCAGGCGACTATCGGCCAGATTAATATTTTTGGCAATGACCGTACGAATGAGCATGTGATACGCCGTGAGCTGCGTACGCTGCCTGGCAATAAATTTTCCCGTGCCGACCTCATTCGCTCACAGCGCGAAATAGCGAACCTCGGCTTCTTTGACCAGGAAAAAATCGGCATTCAGCCAAAGCCGCATCCGGAAACCGGCACCGTAGATATTGATTACTCGGTGGTTGAGAAGAGCTCTGACCAGCTTCAGCTGTCTGCCGGCTTTGGCGGCGGTGTTAAGTTCTATGGCAATATCGGCATAGCTTTCTCCAACTTCTCTATCCGTAACATCCTGAAGCCAAAGTATTGGGATCCGCTTCCGGTTGGAGATGGGCAGAAGTTCTCTATCAATTACCAGTCAAACGGCCCACTGTATAATTCCTTCAATACATCCTTTACCGAGCCATGGCTGGGTGGGAAGAAGCCCAATGCGCTGACTGTTTCTTTCGTTTACAGCCGCTATTCCGCTGCCGCAAGCGCTTCTGATGCCAATACATCTTACCTGCGCCAGTTGGGCGGGGGCGTCTCGCTGAGCCGTCGCCTGAAATGGCCCGATGACAACTTCGTGCTTACCTATGGCGTCAATTACCAGAACTATCTGCTGAATAATTACACACTGGTTGACACGTTCAAAAACGGCTACAGCAATAATCTCTATTTCCGCGTAGTGCTTGCGCGCTATACGGTTGATCAGCCGCTTTATCCACGTAGCGGGTCTGACATCTCCTTTACATTTCAGTTTACACCCCCGTACAGCTCGTTCCGTGGCGACCGGAACTATTCCGGCGAGTCTGACGCCGAGCGTTACAAGCTGATTGAGTACCATAAGTACCGCTTTAAAGCAGACTGGTACCAGCGCATTGCCGGCAATCTCGTATTTAAGCTTTCTACGAAGTACGGCTTCATGGGCTATTACGACAAAGGCATTGGCTTCTCTCCATTTGAGCGCTTTCAGCTCGGCGGCGATGGCTTGAGCGGTCAGTCGTACTTTATTGGCCGCGATATTATCTCACAGCGTGGTTATGAGGTTTATCAGCAGAATGCTACCATCTTCAACAAGTACACCGCGGAAGTCCGCTATCCTTTCTCGCTCTCACCGACTTCTACCATTTACGGCCTGGCGTTCTTTGACGCCGCTAATGCCTGGAGCTCGTTCAAAACTTACAATCCGTTTAAGCTGAACCGCGATGCCGGTCTGGGCGTGCGCATCTTCCTGCCCATGTTTGGCCTGCTGGGCTTAGACTACGGCGTCGGCTTTGACCGTTATGATAAGGCTGCCGGCACTACCTCGTTCAAGGACATTTCCAAATTTACCTTCATGCTCGGCTTTGAGCCGGATTAGCGCCCTTTGGCAAGCTCAGGGTGACGTTTAATTTGGCATAGCAGTTGCCATACTACTTAAAACTTTTCTATGAAAAAGCTCCTTTTTCTTGCAGCGCTTACGCTGAGCGTTGCGCCGGCTTTTGCCCAGCGCTACGCCGTTATTGATTCTAAATACATTCTTGAAAAACTTATTGAATACAAAGATGCCCAAACCAAGCTAGACAATCAAAGCAAAGCCTGGCAAACCGAGATTGACGGACAGATGTCTGACGTAGATAAGATGTACAAGAGCTATCAGGCGGAGCGCGCGATGCTGAGCGATGAGATGCGCCGCAAGCGGGAAGATGAAATCACTGTTAAAGAAAAAGGCGCGCGCGACCTCCAAAAGAAGCGTTTTGGCTATGAAGGCGACTTATTTAAGAAGCGCCAGGAACTGGTGAAGCCGATACAGGACCGCGTATATACGGCCGTCCAAAAAATGGCTGCGTCAAAGAGCTATGACATCGTGCTGGACAAGGCCGGAGGCGTTTCGCTTTTCTACGCAAACCCTACGCTTGACAAGAGCGACGAGGTGCTTAAACAACTTGGGGTTAACAAATAATGGCTGTTTCTTTGCGCCCCGTAACGGACAACGATTCCGTAAAAAATAAATCCACACTAAAGTATCAGATGAAAAAATTTGCACTGACGCTGGCCGCCGGCCTGCTGACGACTGTCTCCTCTTTCGCCATTGGCGAAGTAGGTATGAAGCTCGGCTACGTTAACAGCCAGGAACTGCTCTCCGTAATGCCTGAAATGACTAAAGCAGATGCTGACCTAAAGGCTTTTGCCAAGCAATATCAGGATCAGATGGAGACTATGGGTAAGGAGTTTGAAAAGAAAGGCACTGATTACCAGACGAATGAGAAAACGATGAGCGATGCCGTGAAGACCGTGAAGCAAAAGGAGCTTCAGGATCTGGAGGCGCGCATCCGCGATTATCAGCAAAGCGCTCAGGAGAAGATTGGCAAAAAGAAAGAAGACCTTTACAAGCCAATTTTAGAGAAGGCAGATAAGGCAATCAAGGAAGTAGCAAAGGAAAAGGGTTATGATTACGTTTTTGATGCCAGCGGCGGCTCCCTCCTTTACGCCAAGGACAGCGACAATCTGCTGCCGCTTGTAAAGACCAAGCTGGGCATCAAGTAAGCATACTGTCCGGAATAATATTCAAAGCGCTCTTTTTGAGCGCTTTTTTATTTTTAGGCTATGATTTACGGCTCGTCAGGAAGTTGTAATCGCGCAGCAGCTGAGCCAGAAAATCATATGGCTCCTGCTGTGCGCTTAGATTAAGCACTTCCGTGATACGGGCTGCAATGCGCTCCATATAGGCTTCATGTTCTTTCGTGATCCGCTTCACGTCCAGCAGATTGCGGATGCCGTTGATGTCGCGGTCCGTGAGGCGCATCACTTCAGGATAGCGGACTTTATAGGCTTCGTCAGCAATTTCCAGATAAATGGTTTTGTGGATGTCGGCCTTTGCGCGGTCTTCAATTACCAAAGTGTTTGCCAGCGTATCGCCAAGGCGCTGGCCGCGCTTGTTGAGCGCATAGTACAGAAACATGCCCACGCCTGCCCCCAATACTACCAGCATCGCAACTGCAATCATAATCTCCCATCGCGCGGTAGTGACGTCAAAAATGATAGAAATAATGACGCTGGACGCCAGCGGCACCAGGAAATATGCGCGAAACAGCAGTCGGATAAGATATTGCGAGATACTCGCCTCATTACCCATGATGTTTACTACGCGGATACCAACAGCCTTTTTCCCAATGCTTTGTCCGTGAAAAAACACCTCCATTAAAAAATGATAAAGCAGTATTGGCAGGGCAATGCCGCATACCTGCGCAAGCAATCGCAGTGTGTCATTATCCGGCACCGCGGCCATGACCGTATAGCTGAAGGCTATCTCGTACACATACAGAATGACAGCATCAATCAGCCAGGCGAGTATGCGCTTGCCGGTAGAGGAGGTGGCAAACTCCAGGTCAATGTTGAAGGGGGTGGCAATGGAGATGGCAGGCATGGTCGGAGGTATTGCTCAGGGCGCTTCGGTGCGCCGCCGGGGCTTTACGGCAGATTGAAATAGCGCGATAAAAATCCTTTGCGCAGTCAAATCTACTATCTTTAGCCACGCTCCAATGTACCCTGGGCAGGCACGAATCTCATCATGCGCGAAGGTCAGTTCATCAAGCAGAATAAGTCCCGCTGGAGTGAGTACGAGCAGCCTACGGAAGACCCCGACGAGCTGGCGCGGCGGTTTACTTACCTCGTGGACGACCTGTCTTACGCAAAAACCTTTTACCCGGCAGGCAACACTGTACGCTATATCAACAGTCTGGCGGCAAACATTTACCTCTCTATTTACCGCGCGCGAAAGGAGAAAGGCAGCCGGGTAATCACCTTCTGGACGGAAGAGTTGCCGCTCATCATGTTCCGGTACCGGCGCGTACTGCTCGTCTCATTTCTGTTTTTCACTGCCTTTATGCTGATGGGCATTTTCTCCTCTATCTACGATCAGACCTTTGTGCGGGCTGTGCTGGGCGACCGATATGTAGATATGACCGAGCGCAACATTGCCTCCGGCGATCCATTTGGCGTTTACAAGCAGGAAGGCGAGACGACAATGTTTATTCGTATTGCGCTCAACAACATCGGCGTCTCCTTTAACTGCTTTATCCTTGGCATTCTATGCGGAGTAGGCACGCTCTATTTCATGCTGAGTAATGGCCTGATGCTCGGCGTGTTTGAGCACCTTTTTTTCAAACACGGTCTGGGTGTTCAGAGCATTCTCGTCATTTTCATCCATGGTACGCTTGAAATTTCCGCGCTCGTCATCTCCGGCATGGCAGGCATTGTGCTCGGCAACTCCATCCTTTTTCCAAAGACCTATACGCGCATTCAGTCTATCCGCCAGGGTGTGAAAGATGGCGTAAAGATTATGGTGGGCCTGATTCCCGTTTTCACAGTGGCAGCATTCTTTGAGGGCTTCGTTACCCGCCACACCGGGATGCCGCTTGTCGCCAGCCTCGCCATTCTCGGCGGCTCGCTGGCCTTTGTTGTATTTTACTACATCTTCTATCCGGCCGTAGTACAGCGGCGAATGATGCGGCATGTGCAGAGCGCTTAGACAACTTTCGCTGCTCCTGCTGCTGTGCCGGGCCGCTTTCGGCGGGCCGGAAAACGCATTGGCGCAAGAGCCGGCCGCAGATTCTGTCTATACAGACACAGGCACGATGGTCTCAGAGGCAACGCCTATTGAAGGCGAGTATGTAGCGCCTGAAAGTCCGGTGGTTTATAACACATCCCGGCCGGATGAAAGGCAATGGCGGCAGGCGACTTCCGGAAAAGCCTACGGCTATCGCGACAAACAGGAGTATATACCCAAAGTTGAGAAGCCCCCGAAAATTCCCTGGATCGTCCGGGCTTTCATAAACATCCTGAACTTCTTCAACTCGCCCCTCGGACAGATCATGCTTTGGTCTGTTCTCGTAGCCATAGTCGGTTATGTGGCTTATCGCATCTGGAAAGGGCAGGCGAGCGGCATCTTTTCCACAGCCGACCGCTCAGGCGCTGATGATGGACTAGAGCTGACTGAGCAAGGCCTGCTGTCGCAGGATTGGGAAGCGCTGATGCAGGAAGCCCTGCGCGCCGGCGATGTCCGCACGGCCATTCGCTATAGCTACCTGCGCCTGCTGCAGCTCCTGCAGGAGCGCGGCTTCATTGCCTACCGTGCCGATAAGACGAACGCAGACTATTACCGCGAGCTGGCCGATAAGCCGCAGCGGCAGCCCTTCCGCACCGTCACCCGGCAATACGAGTGGGCCTGGTATGGCAATGTCCTTCCTGAGAAAGCGGCTATGGATAGTTATCTCATCACCTTCCAACAGCTAACAGGATCACTACGCACATCATGAGCGGGCGCCATTCAATTCTGTTTTGCGCAGCAGTATTGCTTCTGCTCCTCGCCGGCTGCACCGGCTCAAAAGACAAGGGCAAGACGGACTGGAGCGTTACACTCGACCACGACAAGAAAACGCCCTACGGCGCAGCCATCGCCTTTCAGACCCTCCCGCAATACTTTCCCGGCGCACGCCGGGAGCCCCTGTCTCACTGGTTTCGCTACACGAGCATAGACGAGCACATGTATGGCGGCTACGACAGCTCCAGCCTCCTGGTGCTGCTTGGTCTCCAATGCTTCGTTACAGATGAAGAATGGACATCCCTGCTCAAATTCGCCAAGGCCGGCAACGAAGTCTTTCTTCTTTCCTCAAACCTGGATGTTCACTTCCGCCGGGCGTTGCATTGCAATAAGGTGAGCGTCGGCGACGAAGAATATCCCCTCAGCAGATTCAATGACGGAAGCGTGTCGCGTATGGCGCTTCGCCTCCTCCCTGACAGCGGTAAAGCATATGGCTACACCGGCCGCACACTCAATAGCTACTACGAGCTACACCAGCCCCTTGAGGGCGACACCCTCGCAGAAAACGAAGGCACAGACGAATACGAACGCCGCACGCTGGAAGCATCCATTGACACCATTCCCGCTGTCCTCGGCGCCACCGCCGGCAAGCCCGACTTCCTGCGCTACAAAATCGGAACCGGGCACATCACGCTCCATGCTGCGCCTTTGGTGCTCTCTAATTATTTTCTGCTTCAGCAAGACAACAAGAGCTACTTAGACTCCATCTGGCACACCTTCCCCGCCAATGTCTCCGTCATTTATTGGAACGAATACTACAAGCGCAGCACCCAGGGCTCCAGCCTCTCCGTGCTCTTCAAGTATCCTGCTATACGCTGGGCGCTCATCATCGCGGCCCTCACACTGCTGCTCTATGTACTCTTCGGCCTCAAGCGCCTTCAACGCGTGGTGCCCATCATACCGCCTGCTGAAAATACCTCCCTCACCTTCGTGCAGACCGTAGGCCGACTCTATTTCAATAAAGGCGCCCATGCCAACCTCGCCGAAAAGATGATCCAGCACTTCCTGGAATGGGTGCGCAGCAGCTACTACATAGACACCGCCGAGCTCAACGACGCATTCAGCGAACGGCTCGCCGCCAAAAGCGGAAAGTCGCCTGAAGAAGCCACCGCCCTTGTAAATCGCATCCACGACATACGCCTCGGCGCCCACGTCACCCCCGAATACCTTTACGAACTCCACTATTCCATCCAATCATTCTACAACGCCCGATAGCAACATATGGAAGCCCCAAACACCTCCAACCTCACCGCCCTCACCGACTCCCTCCAATCCGCCATCGGCCAAATAGTAGTAGGCCAGGAAGGCATGGTAGAGCTCCTCCTCGCCGGCCTCCTTGCCGATGGGCACATCCTGCTGGAAGGCGTGCCCGGCGTAGCCAAAACCCTCACTGCAAAGCTCCTCGCACGCCTCATAGACGTCCCCTTCTCCCGCATCCAGTTCACGCCCGACCTCATGCCCTCCGACGTCATCGGCACCAACGTCTTCAACCCACAGTCCGCCACCTTCCAGTTTAAGCCCGGCCCCGTCTTCTCCAACGTCGTACTCATAGATGAAATCAACCGCGCCCCCGCCAAGACACAGGCCGCCCTCTTTGAAGTAATGGAAGAGCGCCAGATAACCATAGACGGCACCACCCACCCCATGAAGCCCCCCTTCATGGTGATAGCCACCCAAAACCCCATAGAGCACGAAGGCACCTACCGCCTCCCCGAAGCCCAGCTGGACCGCTTCCTCATGAAAGTAACCGTAGGCTACCCATCGCTGGAAGAGGAAGTAAAAATTCTGGAGCGCCATTCCGGCGCGCCCCTTGCCGAGCAGCTGCAGGCCATCCGCCCCATCCTCACCGCCGAGAGCCTTGCCGATGCCCGCGCACAGGTCAAAGCCATCCACATAGAGCCCCGCATCCTCCAGTTCATCGCCCGCATCGTGTTTGAGACCCGCTCCGACCGCTCCCTCTACCTCGGCGCCTCGCCCCGCGCCTCCATCGCACTGCTGCAAGTGTCCAAAGCCATCGGCGTCCTCCGCGGGCGCACATTCGTCATCCCCGAAGACGTCGTAGAAGCCGCCATCCCCGTCCTCCGCCACCGCATAAGCCTCAGCCCCGAACGCGAAATGGAAGGCGGCACCGCCGACATGGTGCTGAAGGAATTAATAGGCCGGCTGGAGATACCGCGGTAGGACGTTGGAATGTTGGAGCGTTGGAGCGTTGGAGCGTTGGAATGTCAGAACGTTCCCGCTCCCGCTCCCGTCATGCCGAACTTGTTTCGGCATCTATCGGGCAGAGCGGGAGCGCAATAGGCCCCGAAACAAGTTCGGGGTGACGGAACGGGGACGGGAACTTTTTGTTAGCCAGCGTCCGGAATGCTATTGAGCATCCGTTGCGTCGCACGTTTCATCGTTCGTCAGTCTGTTGAGCTTTTCGCGTGGGATGTACATTCGTCATTGATTGAAGGTCAACGCCGATATAGAGAGTTTGCCATGAAAACACGCTTAAATACAATATGGCCCTTTATAATTTTTCCGACCATTGCTGCGGCTATTCTTACCATACATACTGTAAGGAAGTCACGTATCCGAGCAAAAGGCTTGTTCTTAATCGCCAATAAAATAGGCATAAGTTCAGGGGGTAAAAACGGTGCGTCGTCTGATTACATCTATCATTATCACGGACGCGTATATAATACTTCAATTCGCGATTTCGGAAAGGGCGATTCCTTTATAGTTGTCGGAATTACGAGAGAGGCGCCTGCAAGCTGCGTGCTATTTAATGAAGAAAAAGTGCCGCCATGTTTACAAAATGACAGCTCTCTTAACAAGACTTGGACTGCTGTTCCATACTGTCAATAACCGTTGCGTCGCACGTTTCATCGGCTATCAGTCTGTTGGGCTTTTCGCGTGGGATGTATATTAGGTGTTGGTGATAATACCAACAACGGCGGAAAAAAAAATTTAGACGAGCTGATTGCCCTAATGATCAGAACTGCCTTTATTAACATTGCCGCCATTGTTTTTACTGGTTACAGAGTCATCATGATCGCCGTTGACAACAAACCAACTAAAGCGTGGCGAATAATGCGTGCATTTCTTTTATTAGGACTCTTATTAGCAATAGGTTTGATTGCACGAGTCATTATTCAAGAAAATATGGCGCATTAGGACATCCCAGTTCGGCGTAGCCTGTTGCTACGTCGTGCTATAATGTAGCCTTTGGCTACCAGAGCTTCCTTAATCACTACAAAAGCCCCAACGGCAACCGGCGGAGCTTTCTAAGTCACTACAAAAGCGCCCCCGGGCGCCGGTAGGGCAATTATCATTAATGCATTCCCGCCAACGGCGGCCCGGCAAGCAAATTTTCTTAATACAAAAGCGTCCCCGGCTGCCGGCGGGGCTTTTGTAGTGATATTTGTTTAATATCAGACCGGTATTGCACAGAAGAAGGGCGCGCTCTATTTTTATCGGCAAACGCACAGCCTTATGATAATCAAATCCATCCTTCTCAACCGCCTCCGCAACGCCGGCCTCGTCCAATTCTTCACCGATGTGGACGGCATCGTAGCCGCCGCCCTCACCGGCTCCGCCCTGATGGCGGTAGGCGAAGAACGCACCGCCTTTCTGGCATCAAAAGCCGCCCTTTCGCAGAATTATCAACTGGACGCCACCTCGCCCCTCACGCAAGAGGTGCTGAACGCGGATGTGCGCCGCGACGACGCCGTGACTGGCATCCGCCTTTTAGCGGAAGGGTATGCGCATCACTTCAATAATGATAAGCGCATGGCGGGCCAGCGGCTGATGCACGCAATCAGCATCTATGGCGAGGTAATCGCAAAGGCTTACCAGGATGAGACGGCGGCTATCACTAACCTCTTGGAAGACTTTGACGCCAAGCAGGAGTTGGTAGATGCAATTGGCACGCTGGAGCTCGGTGAGTGGAAGGGGGAGCTGAAAGTTGCAAATCTGGCCTTTAACCAGAAGTACGGCGAGCGTACGGCGGCGACAGCGGCGGCGGACACGGGCACCAATATAGTGGAGCTGCGCAAGCCCGCCATCAATGCATGGTATGCCCTGCGCGACCAGATTGCGGCGAACTACACGGTTACGAAGGGCGCAGCACCGTGGAGCACGGTAGTTGCGCAGCTCAATGCGCTTATTGACCAGTATAACGCTACCTTGGCGCGCCGCGGCGGTAGCAGCGATGATGATGACGGCACACCGCCGCAGAATTTTCCGGGCTCGTAGCGCAGGCACTTGACAAGACCGAAGAGGACTTGCCAAGTGCCCGTGCGGTAAGCACTCGTTAAGCCGCCAAAACCCTTGCCGGACGCGGCTTTCAGCGGGGCGGAAATGTGGAAAAAACTTGGCGTAAAAGGGGGAAAAACCGTTGCTATTTAGTAAATTTGAGCATCAAAACAACTCTAATAAACACTACGAAAATGGCAGCAGCAGCAACAGCAGAAAAAGGGGCAGCAGACGACAAGCTCAAGGCGCTTAAAATGGCGATTGACAAGATTGACAAGGACTATGGAAAGGGCAGTGTAATGATGCTGGGCGATAAGGCGGACAATGATATTCAGGTCATTTCTACGGGCTCCCTTGGTCTGGATGTGGCGCTGGGCATCGGCGGTTTTCCGCGCGGCCGGGTGATTGAGATTTACGGCCCAGAGTCTTCGGGTAAGACCACGATTGCCATTCATACCATTGCGGAAGCGCAGAAGAAGGGCGGCATCTGCGCCATTATTGACGCGGAGCACGCTTTTGACGCCGGCTATGCCCGCAAACTGGGCGTGGATGTGGACAACCTCCTCATCTCTCAGCCGGATTATGGCGAGCAGGCGCTGGAAATTGCCGACCGCCTGATATCCTCCGGCGCGGTAGATGTGGTAGTGATTGACTCGGTAGCAGCGCTTGTACCAAAGGGTGAGCTGGAGGGCGAAATGGGCGACTCCAAGATGGGTCTCCACGCCCGTCTGATGAGTCAGGCCCTGCGTAAGCTGACGGCTACGATTTCACGCACGGGTACGATCTGCATCTTCATCAACCAGCTTCGCGAGAAGATTGGCGTGATGTTCGGCAACCCGGAAACGACGACGGGTGGTAATGCGTTGAAGTTTTACGCGTCTGTGCGTCTGGACATACGCCGCATTGCTCAAATTAAAGACGGCGATACAGCTACTGGTAATCGCACGCGTGTGAAGGTGGTGAAGAATAAGGTAGCGCCGCCGTTTCGTCAAGTGGAGTTTGACATCGTCTTTGGCGAGGGCATCTCTAAAATCGGCGAGGTGATAGATATGGGCGTGGAGCTTGGCATCCTCAGCAAGAGCGGCTCCTGGTTTGCCTACGGCGATAATAAGATTGGTCAGGGCCGCGATGCGGTGAAGACCTTCCTGTCTGACAATCCTGAGGTGATGGATGAGGTAGAAGGCCGTATCCGCGAGCAACTGATGGTGAATACTGCTGCGGCTGCCGAGGCGTAAGCTGATATTGGTTTAATGAAAAGCCCCGCTAACTGCGGGGCTTTTTTTGTGCATCTAATATTCAAGCGGCGCTTGGCTGGTATGCCTTATGCGAAGGATAATTACCTGAGAAGCCGCTTCATCAATAAAATAGCTGATTCGGTAATGATGCAGCTCAAATGCGCGGAACTGCGGGTCGCCATCATGTCGCAGCTTGTCCGCGCTGTATCGTAAGGGCTGGTCTTTTAAGGAGGCTGCTTTAGCGAGGATATCCGCTTTTACATGTTCAGCATTCTGCAAAGAATCGTTTCGGATGTAGCGGTACGCTTTGCGCAACTGCTTTTTCGCATTGTCGTTTCAGATTACCGTAAAGTCCGTTACCATTTCTGAGCTTCTTTTTCAAGCTGCTCCTGCGTAGTAAACCTGCCATCGCGTACTTCGGAAAGAGCTTCATCCAATTCCTTATTGTACTGCGCGGCGCTGATGCGCTTTCCACCGCTCTTTTTAAGCTTCATGAATGCAGCGATTACGCCAAGCAATGATTGCTTTTCTTCCGCGTCTAATAGCGGTAGGTATTCCTGAATCTGTTGGTCTAATGCGTGTGCCATAAAAGATTGCGCTTGCTTACAAATTTAAGCTATCAGCCTTCCGGATTCAGCACCGCCACAAACTCGTTCTTGCCATCAAATAGCATCTTCGCTGTCTGCTGAATGTCCGCAGGCGTGAGGGCGTCAATCCACTTTTCATAGCCGAGCACATGGCTGCGGTCACGGCCCCAGAAGAGGATGTCTTCCAGCTTGCCGCTCCAGTATGCGTTTTCCTTTACGTCCACGCGGTATTTCTCGCGCCACTGGCTTTTTACCTTGTCCAGATTCTTGGCGTCAATGCCTTTCTCTTGCAGGTTCTTTATTTCATCGGCAGCGGCAGCCAACAGCTTGTCCACATTCTCCGGGCCGCAGGGTAGGTACATCAGGATTTGATAATGCGCGTACGGCTCCTTCGCTACCTCCGCCTGAAAGCCGCCGCTATAGATGCCGCCGAGCTTTTCGCGCAGGTCTTCAATCACCTTAATGTTGAGCACCTCGGCTACGGCCTGCGTCTTCAGCGCGAAGTCTTCCGAGTAAGGCGCTTCGCCGTGATACATGGCTACGATGAGACTTTGCTTCTCCTTGCCTTTATGAATGTCCAGTTTCGTCTTGCCGGAAATCGGGCGCACGCCGTTGTCTTTATATGCAGGCTCCTTTCCGGAAGAAGGCAAACCGCCGAGATAAGTTTCCAATAGCGGAATGGCTGTCGCCGGCTCCACATTCCCGACGAGGAAGAAGTGAAATCCATTCGCGTTACCAAACTCAGCACGGTAAATCTCCATCGCCCTGTCCAGCCGGATGGCGTCAAAGTCCGCAGGCTTAGGCACGGGTGACGGCGCAAGCGGATTATGCTTGTAAAGCACGCCGAAGGTGCTGTCTAAGAACGAAACCTGTGGCGATGCGGAGAGGTATTGCAGTTGCTGCTTTTGCTTCAAGCGATAGGCATCAAACAGCTCCTCATCCTTACGCGGCGCGGTGGCTCGGAGATAAAGCAGTTGCAGCATCGTCTCAAAATCCTTAATGTTGGAAGCGCCGGAAATATTGTCCTCAATCTC
This sequence comes from Chitinophagaceae bacterium, assembly GCA_965246765.1. Lineage (GTDB taxonomy): Bacteria > Bacteroidota > Bacteroidia > Chitinophagales > Chitinophagaceae > UBA1952. The sequence continues at coordinate 52,242 of CBDFFJ010000002.1, read as the reverse complement.
GGTAAGGCCCATCTTCACCGTCGCCACCTTTCCGCTCATGATGCGCTCCATCTCAGTAGGCGTGTGACTGCCGAAACCCATCGCCACAACTGACCCGGTTGCATACTGTGCATTGCTTTTGTCGGCAACGCCATAGTTGCCTGTACCGCCCTTCTTAGTGCCGGTCAGTTGGATTTCATCGCTCTTAAAATCAGTTGGTTTAATCGTCACCTTTACGCCATTGCTCAATGTGTAGGTCGTAGCGCCGAGGTCTGCTTCCACTTGTTGGGAGACGACCTTTCCTCCTTTGGGCATCTTATCTAAAAGCGCGGCAGCCACTGCGCTTTCTTTATTGGCCTCCACCTTTTGCGCAAAGGCTTTTTGCGACATAGCAAGCAGTGCGGCATCAGTCGGCAGCTTCAAATCCGCTTTTTGCGGCGAGGTGATGAGCGTAAACGTATTCAGACTGCTCATCCACTTTTTCGGCAATGCCGAAACATCGCTTACGCTAATGCCCGGCAGCAGCGTCTTGTAATAGCCATGCTCGGCTTCCAATCCCGGCATCGCCTCACCGGTCAGGAAGTTGCGGATGTATTCTTCCACATACTCCTGGCTTGCCGTCGTGCGGCGCTCGTTGTACATCTTTTCTATTCCTGCCTGCATCTCTCCTTTGCTGCGATCCAGCTCAACCTGCGTGAAACCATAGTCGCGTGCTTTAAGTAATTCTGCGGCCAGCGCATTCAGCGGCTTTTCTACACCTTCATTTGAGAAAGTGGTGCTGGCGCTAAAGCTCTCATAGCCGCGAATAAGATTGTCAAACTCCACACCTGCAAAAGCAAACGGCGGCTTTGCGCTCTGTGAAAGGTCGCGCAGGCGGTGATTGATGATGCTCATCGCCAATTGGCGCACCAGTGTCTCGCGGTAATCGCCAACCGTCACGTCCTCATGTTTTTCCTGCACCGGAAAAATGATGTTCAGCGCCGGGCGGATGGCTTCCTTATCGCTCACCGCCATTGCCTCCGCCTTTGCACGCGGCTTCGCTGTGATGTACTCGCGCTTCTTCTCGGACGGTGGATTCATTAGGCCTGCAAAGTGTTCCTGCAGCATCTTCATCGCGGTGGCGGAATCAATATCGCCCACCACCATCACCGCCTGCAGGTCGGGGCGGTACCACTCTTTGTAATAGCGGCGGATGACTTCCGGCTTGAAGCTTTTCAGAATCTCATCCTTGCCAATGGGCAAGCGGTCGGCGTAGAGCGTGCCGGACGCATACTTCGGAAAATACTTCTTCAGCATTCTGTCCTCCGCGCCTTTGCCGAGGCGGCTTTCTTCCAGCACTACGCCACGTTCTTCATTGATGTCCTTATCAGTGAGCAGCGCATTGTGCGCCCAGTCTTCAATAATCTGAAAGCCCTTTTCCAGATTGCCGGGCTTGTCGGTCGGGATGGGCAGGATGTAAACCGTCTCGTCAAACGAAGTGTAGGCGTTCAGGTCGGCGCCAAACTCCACGCCGATGCTTTGCAGATAGCTCACCAGCTCATTCTTTTCAAAATGCTGGAGCCCGTTAAAATTCATGTGCTCCATGAAGTGCGCGAGGCCAAGTTGGTCGGGCGATTCCAGAATAGAGCCGGCTTTCACAACAAGGCGCAGCTCTACTTTATTCTCCGGCTTTTTATTGGAGCGGATGTAATAGGTAAGGCCATTCGGGAAAGTACCTTTGATGACTTTCGGGTCTTGAGGTAAGCGGGCAGAAAGGTCTTGCGCAGGCGCGGGCGCGGCTGCAAAAAGCAGCGCAATGGCAAGGCCGACGCGGGCCAGGCGGGCAGGGTAGAGCATGTATGTTGTGGCTTTGTGCGAATGTAAAGAGGATAAGGGCGAGCTTTTGCTAAAGTGCGGTATCCCATGAGCAGATGATAAGCGATATCCTCCGCTGGCGGAGGTGGCCGAGGAGCGAATGCGACGAAGCCGGAGGTGGGCTCTCATATTCACATCACAAATCACCCACTTCCGCCCACTTCGCTGTAGCAAAGCGGGCACCTCCACCAGCGGAGGTTATTTCAGCGCTCTGCCCGCCGCATCTTTCTTATGGCAAGTGGCATATCCTTGCCCAAACCTCCTGCATTATCTTCGCCGGACTTTCCCACTCTGTAATTATGGCACTCATCAAATCCATCTCCGGTATCCGGGGAACGATTGGCGGCGCACCCGGCGCAGGACTCACACCGATAGATATTGTCAAGTTCACGACAGCTTACGGTGCTTGGTTAATGCAGCGCGGCAATGCTTCGGCTACGCTCAGCAACCAGCGTAAAGTGGTCATTGGCCGCGACGGCAGAATATCCGGCGAGATGCTGCGCAACATCGTATTAAGTACTCTGCAAGGCCTCGGATTTGATGTGATAGACCTCGGTCTCAGCACAACACCGACCGTAGAAATTGCCGTACCGATGGAAGGAGCAGTCGGCGGCATCATTCTCACTGCCAGTCACAATCCGAAGGAGTGGAACGCACTAAAGCTGCTGAATGAAAAGGGCGAGTTCATTTCTGCTGAAGATGGCGCATGGATTCTGGAATACACCGAGCACGGCACACCGCATTTTGCGGAAATCGGTAAGCTCGGCTCACTGACATACAACACGGGCTATATGCAGAAGCACATAGATGAACTGCGCGCGCATCAGCTGGTGGATGTGGCAGCTATTCGCGGAAAGAAATTCAAAATAATCGTAGATGCCATCAACAGTACCGGTGCCATTTTCGTTCCTGCCTTACTGAGAGCATTAGGGGTTGAAGATGTAACGGTCATTAATGAAGAAGTGAATGGAAAGTTTGCCCACAATCCGGAGCCGCTGCCAGAGAATCTCCGCGAGTTATGCAGTGTAGTAGGGAAAAGCGGCGCCCACCTTGGCATCGCCGTTGACCCTGATGTTGACCGCCTTTGTTTCGTCTGCGAGGACGGAAGCCTTTTTGGCGAGGAATACACGCTGGTAGCCGTTGCTGATTACCTGCTCCAAAATAAAAAAGGCAACACCGTCAGCAATATGAGCAGCACGCGCGCCCTGCGCGATGTCACGGAAAAGCACGGCGGCCAATATTTCCCTTCTGCCGTTGGCGAAGTGAACGTGGTAAATAAGATGAAGGAGGTGAACGCCGTAATCGGCGGCGAAGGCAACGGCGGCGTTATTATTCCGGAACTGCATTACGGCCGCGACGCGCTGGCGGGCATTGCGCTCTTTTTAACGCATCTCGCAAAAAGTGGCAAAACCGTAAAAGGCCTGCGCAGCACGTACCCGGATTATTTCATCTCCAAGAACAAGATCGAGCTGGACGAAGGCCTGAATGTGCAGGAAATTTTCAGCCGCATTCAAAAGAAATACGCGAAGCAGGAAATCAATACAGATGACGGCCTCAAAATCAGCTTTGACCGCGACTGGGTGCATCTACGCACCTCTAACACCGAACCTATCATCCGTATCTACGCCGAAAGCGTGAGCGAGACAATGGCAGACAACATTGCCAAGAGGATGATGGCGGATATCCGCGAGGCGATGATGGAGCGGGCGTGATTAATGCAGGAATTAAGAATGAAGGAATGAATCAGTGAACTTCATCGGCATTCTATTCTTCATTCCTTCTTTTTTTCATTCTTTCATTTAACCTGCAGCACCTTTTCCTCGCCCACAATATAAATGCTGCGGAAGTGCGTCGTCTCAATGCGCTTGCAGCCTGTAAACCTCCCAAAGGCCGGAAGTATCATAGCTCGCTGTCCAACGGCGAAGCAAGGAAACGAACCTGTGCCACGCACGCTGATGCCCGGATGCACGTGGCCGTGGATTGTATAATGCCCTTTATGCGCCAGATCATCATGCGCGATGTAAAACGGCCCAACCGCCAAGCCTTCGCGATGCACTTCAAATGCTAATGACTGATAGAATTCAGGGGTCAGAATATCATGATTGCCCATCACGAAGTGAATGTGCAGTTCCTTATGCGCCGCGCGCCAATGCGTGAAATCGTCCACCTCGCTGTTGTGTCTGCTGTGAAACAGGTCGCCGGCGATGATGAGCTGCTCCGCGCCCCAGTGCTGCAGGATGCGCGCTAACCTTACCGCATCCGCCTGCTGTGTGCTGCCGGGCATCGGGATGCCGTGTTTGCGGAAGTGGGCGCTCTTGCCCCAATGCACATCCGATAGAATCATAGCACGCTGCGCCGGCCACCACACGGCCCGCTCCGGGAGCAAATGCAGATGCTCGCCTTGCAGGGTTATTTCTTGCGTCACGAAGGCAAATGTAGGAACGCGCCGCGGCGTGTTCCTACGCGGATCCGGGGCGCGAAGCGACCTGACTCAATCCAACTTAAAAGTAACAGGCAGGCTGAAATAAACTTTCACCTCCTTGCCGTTTTGCTTACCCGGTTTCCAGCGCGGCATAGAACGAACAACGCGCAGGGCTTCGGCATCCAGCAAAGGCGTCGCGCTTTTCAAAACCTCCGCCGCAGAAATGCTGCCGTCTTCGTTCACGACGAATTGAATACCCACGCGACCTTCTTCGCCCGATTCCTTTGCAGTTTCAGGATACCGCAGCGCGGATTGCAAGAAGGCCTGAAGGTCGCCGGGAAACTGCGGTTGCTGCTCTACAAATGTGTGGATTATTTCCTTAGTCGGCGCCGGCGTTTCTACAATAGAGGTTCCGCCGCCTGCCGGGCCTGCCGGAGTGATGCCGGGGTCGCCTATGATTCCTTCCGAGGTGCTGATGGAGACTTGCGCACGACTCATGTCTTCTACAGCTGCCGGCGGCGTGGGCGCCTGCTCATCTTCTACTATATGGAATACCGGAGCAGCTATTGCAGGCGGCGGCGTGGGCGAGGTAAGCTGTGGCAGCGGCGGTTGTACTTCCGGCTTCGGCAGGTCTAAGACGGGTAGCTGAATGATGCCGCCCACAGGCCGCAGCACCGGCGTTTCTGTTGATAGCGCATCGGCAATCCGCGGTATGGCGGACACCAGCGCTACACCGAATACAACCGCTAACGTTGCGCGCCTTGCGCGGCCCTCGTATTTAGCCCGAAGCTCGTAGCCGCCATAGGTTTTGTTGCGGCCGTCAAAAAGGATGTCCAGATAATCTGCGCGGAGGAGTTTGCTGCGTTCCATGGTAAGGTCGTTTGCAACAAAGACCGCAAGCCGTGTCACTTTCCATAAACCGGCGGTAGAAATTTTCGGATAGCGGATTGCTCATTCGCGCTGATGCGCATAATGGCATAGTAGGACACATCTGAAATTGCCATTTCGTCCAGGCAATGCACGACGTCTTCATACGCGGCGCCTGTATCCGGCTTAATAACCAAATGCAGCTTATGTGCTTCTGCACTGAAAGATTTAGGAAGGATTGCGCCGCGAATAGCTTCATCCTGAATAAGTGAACGAATACTCAGTGCGCCTGTGAATGTCCGCCATTGAAGCTTCTCACTCAAAGAATGTGTACCCGGATAGAATGCTACCCGATGGCCGGAGGTCGGCATCAGGACAAGCGTTGCTTCTGCCGGAATAGGCGAGGGTGGCACTTTCGGCGTGTTATAGGGCATTTGTAGCTCCATCACCTTTGGCCTTGCCAGTGCAGTGGTGTACATGAAGAATGTGATAAGTAAGAAACCTAAATCCACCATCGGAGTCAGGTCAATGCGGGGCGTGGAAAGCTTGCGACGGCCTTTGCCGGATGGCACGGGTTGGATGTCTGCCATAGTCTTTGTTTTTAGAAAAGACCAAATGGCGTCCCATTTCCATAAGCCCGCTAATCATTCTTCACTACAACTCAATCAATACAGTCTGCAAACCAATGATGCGCTGGCAGTGGCAATGCGCAGGGGCCTTGCAATTAAATCGCCGCCGGTAAGCTCAGTCAGGCTGTACGTCCCTGAGAGCAGAAGAAAATACCGGTTATTATAGCCGACTGCAACGTCGCCGCGCATAGATGTGCTGAAGCGGTAGTACGTAGCATAATCGTAAGCCGGCTTTATTCTGCTGCCATCAGGTATGAGCGCAATGGTGGGATGGTAGTCTTCGTGCGTTGTGTGGTATAGTTGTCCACGTCTGTAGTCATTCAGTGTCCAGCGCGCGTCGGCGGCCGTCAGAAACGCATAGCTCATTCCGCCTAATGCAGTTATGCGCAGCTTCCCTCGCTGCATCACATCAACAGCTGCCTGCAAGGGTATGGTAAGGGCATGCAGCTTTATGGTTACAATGCTTTCGCTTTTAGTTTGCGCCGAGTCTATGTCTGAGCTTGCAGCATTCCATCCCCATTGCTCATAGGCTATCCCGGTTTTAAAAGCCACCGGGCCTTTTACCGGTACGAGCACGTAAGCCTGCATACCTGGCAATACACAGGGCGAATAATCAACGCCCGGAAACGCAGTCCTGATGAATGCCGCCGACAGCCCCGCGCCGATAAAAACTTCTGAGTGAGATTGCGCATCTGCGCTGCCCAGCTCTGAAAGCCAGGGTGCCAGGATAAGCAAACTCAGCCGGAACAAAAAATGCCGGAAGCAATGCCGCATTTTAGAGAAATGATTCAAGACTGCACGTTAATCCCGGTTCCGCGATATGGCCGTGCGCCGCCGCTGTCCCGGCCTTTGCTAAATGCTTTTACGCCACTCGCCTTTCGCGCTGCGGCAATCTTTGAACGCTCTTCATCCGGCAGATGCAGCTCTGTAATGCATTGCGGGCTGCAACAGCCTTCCATCTTTTCGGCACAAGATGCGCACTGGATAAAAAGCAGGTGGCAGGCGTCGTTAGCGCAGTTCACGTGCATGTCCGAGGGCTGGCCGCATTGGTGGCAATGCGCAATTACATCCTCGGTGATGCGCTCGCCCATACGCTCGTCAAAGACGAAGTTTTTACCGATGAACTTTACCGGCAAGTTTTCTTCCTTAGCGCGACGGGCGTATTCAATAATGCCGCCGTCTAACTGAAATACATTCTTGAAACCGTGGTGCAGCAGGTAGGCGCTGGCCTTTTCGCAGCGGATGCCGCCGGTGCAATACATCACAATAGGCGCGTCTTTTTTGTCCTTCAGCATTTCCACTGCCATCGGCAGTTGCTCGCGAAAGGTGTCGGACGGCACTTCTATCGCACCTTCAAAGTGGCCTACCTCATACTCGTAGTGGTTGCGCATGTCCACAACGATTGTGTCCGGATTTTCGGTTAGCGCGTTGAACTCGGCGGCTTTGAGGTGGGTGCCGCCATGGGCCGGGTCAAAATGGGGATCGTCAATGCCGTCGGCTACTATTTTGGGGCGCACCTTGATGCGAAGCACCCAAAAGGATTTGCCGTCGTCGTCCACGGCGGTGTTAAGGCGGATGCCTTGCAGTTCCGTATAGCTGTGGAGGGCATCCCGGAGAGATTCAAAGCGGGATTGCGGAACGGAGATCTGGCCATTGATGCCTTCGTTAGCCACATAGATTCGTCCAAAGACTTGACCGGCTTTCAGCTTCCGATATAGCTCATCGCGGAAAGCCTGCGGGTCGGCGATGTGGAAGTATTTGTAGAATGAGACGGTGCGGCGCGGCTCATTCTCAGCCAACATGCGTTGCTTGAGCTCTTCGTTGTTGATGCGGTTGTGGAGTACGGACATTTACTCGGGCAAGAGAATGTTATTAAAAATTCAGCAGGATGCCCCCGTTTTCTCGTGGGGCATCCTGCTGCTGAAAAGAGAATTCAGATTTTTTATCGCACCAAAAGCACCTCGCCTTTATGCTCTTCCGGCCTGCCGGTGTAGCATTTGGCGGCGCAGTAATAGAAATAGACACCGGCGTCGCAGGGCTTGCCGCCATAGGTGCCGTCCCAACCCTGTCTGGCATCGCTGCCATAATATACGCGCTGCCCCCAGCGATTATAAATGTTGAGCTCAAACTCCATCTGATTTCCGTAAGTGATTACATGAAAGCGATCATTTCGCTGATCGCCGTTTGGCGTAAAGGCATCAGGAAAGGAAAACTGACAGCAGGGCTGCACATCTCTGAAGGCAATGTTGGCGGTATCAGTGCATCCCCATGCGGTGCTCGTATGCACGGTCAGCGTTCGCGGAGCCAGAATCTGCACCACGTAAAGCGGATCATATGATAAGCGCGTTGCAGAGTCAGTAGCCGTCCAGAAAAATGAATCGCCCCCGCCAGCTATAAGCAGAATCCTGTCGCCAATGCAGACAGATGCCGGCGTATTCTGAATGCTGGCCACCGGCGCCGGGTGTACGGTAACGTCGCGAAAGCGGCTGTCCTTGCAGCCATTAAGGTCAACGGTAAGCGTAAGCCGCTTTGCGCCGCTGTCATTGTAGCGGATTTTGTGCGGACCAATGCCGGTAGCGCTTTCAATATCCGCGCCGTTGAATGTCCAGGCATATTGCTGCCCTGCCGCAGGGATCGTGCTGTATGCCGCCTGGATAGTGTCGTACTGGCATGCGTCCGACACGTTGAACCCGGCGTAGGGTATCGGTTTCACGACCAAAGTCTGCTGCACGGGCAGCGAGGGACATTTATTCTCATCAACACGCAGGTGGATCACCTTTGTGCCGGTATCGTACCAATGCACGCGCCAGGGGCCGGGGCCTTCGCCGTGCGCATAGCCGGCAGAGTCAAAGTCCCAGTGGTACTCTAAGATGGGCCCGACGCCGATAGAGCCATTAAAACTAATCGTTGCAGTATCGTTCAGGCAGATGGATGCCGGCGCGTCAATGGAGGCGATTGGCCTGAGTGTGACATAAACCTGTACCGTATCGCGCAGCGAGGTGCAGACCTTAAATTTCTGATCCACGTACCATTCAAATATGCCGGTCGTGTCGGTGCGCGGTGTGGGTGCAACATTCAGTGACAGTCCTGAAGGTGTGAACCAATGTATCACGGCCCCGGAGTCCGGCACGCCTATTAAGGGAATAGGTGATGCGTATTTGCAGTAAAAGACGGGTGAAACTACCTGAGGCGTGTTCGGATAGACGCCACTGTCAACTACCTGTAAGGTGTAGTACGATGAGCAGGCCAGTTTCGGTGAAAAGATAGAAACGCTGTAAGTACCTGTCCCAAGACTGTCCAGCACCGTGCCTGTGGTGTCGCGGAAGGTCCGGATTATGTTTCCGTTCTGATCCCGCAAGGTGACGTCGCGGGGAAGCAGCCCATATGAAAAACGATAATCTACCAGCGCCTTATGCACGCATTGGGTAGGCGCGGCAATCCGGGTGCTCATCTCATTTGGCTGATACACATGTACCGTATAAGCCTGCGTTTGCTGAGATGAGAGCGGGCAGCCGTTGTCTTTGTAGGTGACGTAGAACGTATAATTGCCGGGCGGCACATTGGGCTTTATCCACGAAAAGGAAATAACCGGCTGGATAGAGCCATTATTAATAATCGTAGCCGTAGAGCCGGGCGGAAGACCGACAAGGGAAGCGGTAATGGTGTCATTAGCCGGATTTTTTGCTATGATGTTGAAGCGCACACTATCTGCGCCGTTGCAGATATTAAAATCCGATGGCCCGTCTATGAAGCCGTTTACGTTAACGCCGGTAGCCTTGGTTGTATCTATGGCATTTGAAGCAGGCGTGTTGTTGCAGTTGGTAAGCACCACAAAGTCCATTTCCCGCATAGAGGTACCCACCAGCACGCCGTTATAATATTCGTTCACTTGCTGCACCACCAGATCTACCTGCGCGCCGTTTGGCGTAAAGCTCATCTGCCCGGTAGTGGCGCTGAAGGAAAAAGAGCCTGTAGTTACGGCAAGCGGGCTCGCGCCGGAAAATCCTGTGTTGTAAGTTACTGTTCCGCCGGTCGTCAGGCCAGGCACCAGCGCGAAGGATAATGAGTCTTTATCTGCATCTGTTGCCCCAAGATTGTACTGCTGGGGCACATTAGCACAGTAAAAGGGAGTGGGCAGTGTATTAAACTGCGGCGAGGAATTGGCCCGGGCTACGTTATTAAGTCTGGCTTCAAGCACGGTTATACTCGCACCTCCGGTATTATTAATATTTGTAATGTTGGAGCTGCGCCCGGCCTGACCATTCGTGCTTCCCACCGGCATATTGCCATCAAAGCGGAAAAGCCAGTTTGCCGAGGTATATGGCAGGGTATAATTAACGGAGTAGATATAGCGTGTTACTCCGATAATCGGATTATTCACGTTTTTACATGTCGTATTGTTTTGTTGGGCAGCACATACGGGCGTCACCTCTATGCCGGAGCCGGTTGATGGACCGCTCGGCAACTGATTGAGCGTTAACGTGGTGTATGTAATGCCATTATTCTGAAGCACAACTTTCGGGGAGGCTCCCTGCAGATTGCCAAAGGCAGGGCCGCCGCAGTCGCCGTAAACCGTGAGCGTAACCTTGTAGGTAAGCCCTGATACGTGCTCGTAAAAAAAGTCGCATCCGATAATGTGGGTCGCATTTACAGCATTCGCCCCAAAAATCAGGAACAAGGCCGCCAGGAGAGAACGAAATAGAGTTGGTTGCATGAAAAAATCCTGAAGCCGGGAGTGCTCTTTTCGGACACAGACCCGTTTACGGCTATAAAGATGCTTCATATTTCTGAAGACCGTGTTGCCCTGCGGTCATTATTGTATCGGATGCGATAAAGCGGCGTATTCCTGCGTGTTGTGGATTAATTAACGGGAAGAATCTTTCCTGAGTACATCACCTTTTAGCGAAAGCAGCATTAATCATTAAATCCAAAGCTCAAACTATGAAAACACGCCATCTTATCGCCTTATTCAGCGTCAGCACCCTGCTCGCCGCCACTGGTTGTAATCAGGATCGTGGGGCCGCATACAATAGGCCGGAAAGCACATCCAGCGCCGATTCTGCCGCTGTCACAGCCGCAGAATCGGCCCTGACAGAAAGCCATTCCGGTGAAAACGGCCCCGCCCTGAACGACCCTTCCCGTAAAATTATCAAGACCGCAGACTTACGTTGCCGTGTCGGGAGTGTACTGCTCGCAACTACCCGCATGGAACGGCTTGCGGCTTTTACCGGGGGCCAGGTATCCGACAGCAGACTGGAGAATGTAGCGGCTGATACGCGCAGCCTGCCCTATAAGCCGGATTCGCTGCGCAATGTGGAATCATATACACCAACGGCCCATCTCACCATCCGCATCCCCGTTGCAAAGCTTGACACGGTGCTTGGCGATATTGCCGCCGGAGCCGCGTTCATTAATAGCCGGAACCTGCATCTGGATGACGTGACGCTCCGCTATCTGAGCAATAAGCTGAAAAACGATGCAATGGCGGCTAACGATGCCGGGACTCGCGCACGCGCGCTGGCCGGTAAAAGCACTGATGCGATTGTATCCGGCGCCTATACAGACGACCGGAATGATACCCGCATAGACCGCCGGATTGAAAACCTGCAGCTGGCCGACCAGGTAACCTATGCGACGCTGACGCTGGATTTTTACGAGTCGCAACGCATGTCAAGCGTAATTGTGCCGGATATAGATGCGCTTATGAAGCCTTCGGTAGGTCAGCGCGCCCGCATTGCACTCAGCAATGGCTGGCAGCTTTTGCAGGCACTGGCTATCGGATTGCTGCAGATCTGGCCTTTGCTCATCATTGGCTGCGGAGCGCTGTTGCTATATCGCCGCCGGCGCATTCGGCGAATGCCGGCAAGTGCATAGCAGGTGCATGTATTAACCTTTAGTGCGCAATGCCTCCGGCTAATAGGGCGTATCTTCACGCTTTATTACTCCGGCCGCTACGGCCAATATTCGTTTCCCCGTTCCCGACAGTTATGACGTTTAATGATTTAGGTCTCATAGACCCGATACTCCATGCCTTAAATGAAGAAGGCTACATCAACCCCACACCCATTCAGCAGGCGGCAATCCCTATTCTCCTGAAAGGCAATGACCTGATAGGCTGTGCCCAGACCGGCACCGGCAAGACGGCGGCCTTTGCAATTCCCATTCTCCAGCAGCTTGCAGCGCTGCAGACTAAAGGCGGCATGGCAAAGGACATCAAAACACTTATCCTGACGCCTACGCGTGAGCTGGCCATCCAGATCGGCGAGAGCTTCGGCGCTTATGGCAAGAACCTGCGCCTGCGGCATACCGTCATTTTCGGCGGGGTGTCCCAGCATAGCCAGGTGCAGGCGCTCCAGCGCGGCGTTGACATCCTTATTGCAACGCCCGGTCGCTTGCTTGATCTTATTGATCAGCGCTTTGTACATCTGCACCATCTTTCCATTTTCGTACTGGATGAAGCGGACCGGATGTTGGATATGGGCTTCATTCACGATGTAAAAAAGGTCATCGCCCGGTTGCCCAGGCACCGGCAGACCCTCCTTTTCTCGGCTACGATGCCTCAGGAAATCCAGCAGCTTGCCAACAGCATTCTGACCAATCCGCAAAAGGTTGAGGTGACGCCGGTCTCTTCTACCGCAGAGACAATAGACCAGAGCGTTTATTTTGTGGACAAGGCTAAGAAAAGAGATCTGCTGATCCATGTACTTAAAGACGAGCACATTAAAAACGCCCTTGTCTTCACCCGCACCAAGCATGGCGCCGATAAAGTGGTCAAAGACCTGGTAAAAGCCGGCATCACCGCAGAAGCAATTCATGGCAATAAGAGCCAGAATGCCCGGCAGCGTGCGCTCCAAAATTTCAAGGAAGGCAAGATTCGTACGCTCATCGCTACAGATATCGCCGCACGTGGAATTGATATAGACGAGCTGAGCCACGTAATCAATTACGAGCTTCCCAACATCCCTGAAAGCTATGTACACCGGATTGGCCGTACAGGCCGTGCCGGCTTATCCGGAAAGGCTATCGCCTTTTGCGAGCGTGAAGAATTTCCGTTTCTTAAAGACATCCAAAAGCTGATTGGCAAGCAGGTGCCGGTAGTGAGCGAGCATCCTTTTGCCATGGAGTCCGGCGCTATAATGCCTTCGCCTGCGCAGCAGTCGCACCTGAAGCCGCCAAGCAGTGCCCGTAAGACTGACGGCCACCGCAATGGAAAGCGCTGGGGCGGACGCGACCGCAACCGTTCGGAACGGCCATAACTGCTGCCGCCGCCAATACAGAGGCTAAGCAAGCGGCTTTACAAGCGCGATGCCTTGAACAAAGTAAATTTTTCCCGTTGCCAGCTCTTTGCATCGGGAACGTGTTCTTAGCTGCTCCAGCTTTTGAAAAGTGCGGCCCCCAAGCTCAAAAGCCTGACCGACCGGTACCTCATCTGCGTGCATACTGCCTTCCTGCGGCCTGTCATACGCAACAAGCGCCTTGTAAAGCTGCGGGTCAGTACAGGTGCTCGCTGCAGGATTATGCAGGTAGGCGCTCACAGCCTTTTCCACGTCCTGTGGAAAAATCCCTTTGCCTATAAACGGGCTGAGTATCTTTTTGAACTCCCCTTTCCACTCTGCGCCATGCGGCGCGGGCTTACGGCCAAAGGCTACCGTAGTAGTGAGGTGCGCCAACTCATGAAGCAGAGTTATCAGGAAGCTGTACGGGTTCAGCGTGGCATTGACCGATATTCTGTGATATGGGTGCTCGCGAGATGGCGGCCTGTAATCGCCGTGCAGGCTGCGCCTGTGTCTTGTGATGGTGAGGTGAATGATATGATTCTGGAAGTATGGCGCCACGGCATCATAGCTGCCAGGAGGCATAAACCGGGCAAGTCCATCCAGCGGACGCTCCTCTTTTGCCATGAAGGATATCAGGATTTACGCGCCTGCCGGCTAAATGCAATAGTCTCAACCGCCATGTACACCACATAGATGCCAAACATTGCAAAAAGTGTCGGTTTATGCACATCCGGGCGTTTTATCAGCGCATACGTGAGGATGCCGCCCGCGCATACAAGCAGACGCATCATGGTAGCGCCCTGCACGCCCCGCGCAAACGCATAATGTTGCGCCCCCGCTTTTTGACGCAGCATGGCCCAGGCGCTAATCGAAAGCCCGCACATAATCAGGTTAGCTATCAGCAACGCCAACCGGTCGTATGCCGGCCAGGCGTGTGCAAGCAGCAGGATGGCTCCGGTGAGGCCGGCGCATATCGCGCAGATGACTGCCGGCAGTTTATTGCTCATAAATCACGTTTATTGTTCAGCGATCGGATAATCTGCAGCAGCGCTACAACCAACGCGATCACCGGAAAGATGATGACGAACAGCGCCCGGAAGCCGAGCCGGGCGTCCAGCCTTAGCCCGCCCCACACGCCCGCGCCGAGCAATACCAGCAACTGTGTGGCGAGGCCCGCGTATTGCAGCAATGCGGCATTTCTATTTTTTTCGTCTGCCGCCATGATGTTGTTTTTCTTTTGGGAAAGCTGCGCCGGCCTGCTCACGGATTGCCTCAGGCGCCGGAAGAATACTTTCAGGCACGCTCTGGATAAGGCCCGGCTTCAGCATGGCTGTGTCGCGTTCGGGTGCGTCTTTCCCGGCAATTAGCTTTTGGATGCGCTGCGCGTAACGGATATTCATCTCAGCCAGCTCGCTCAGCGAATCTACCTGGCGCTCCAGGCTCATGGCCTGCATCCGCACCGCGTTGCTGCCGTATCCGGGAATGTAATACTTGAGCGGTGTAAAGAGAAGGACGGCTACGGTGGCGAGTATCGTGATCAGAAAGATGGTGCTGAACAAGGTGTACAGGCTTTTCTTGGTCAGGTGAAACGACGCGACTTCTTCCAGCGAGTCTTCGTTGATAAACACCATCCGGTAAGGCGCATTCAGGTTTTTGAAGGGGCGCGGTGGCTTTAGGGAAAGGGGACGCATAAGCGGGACTGCCTTAAATATCCTGGATTTATCCGGAGCGGCAAATGTACCGGCAGAATGGCGTGCCGTAAATTTGTCTCTTCTCCAAATCCTGTTGCTGCCCGTCGTTCCGGTGCGGGCGGCTAACTCAGCACATATACTGGCATGCCATCCATTCTTGCTATTGAATCATCGTGCGACGATACGGCCGCGGCCGTTGTGCGCGACGGCATCGTGCTGAGCAATCTGATTGCTACCCAAAAGGTTCATGCGCATTATGGCGGCGTAGTACCCGAGCTTGCCTCGCGGGCGCATATGAGCAACATAGTACCGGTGGTAGATTCGGCGCTCCGCGAGGCCGGCATTTCAAAAGAGGAGATTGGCGCTGTTGCGTTTACCCAGGCGCCGGGGCTCATAGGCTCGCTGATGGTGGGCGCTTCATTTGCCAAGGCTTACGCGCAGGCGCTCGGCGTGCCGCTTATCGCTGTGCATCATATGCAGGCGCATATCCTTGCCCATTTCATAGAAAACCCAAAGCCGGAGTTTCCTTTTCTATGTCTTACCGTCTCCGGCGGTCATACGCAGATTGTACTGTGCCGCGACTATCTGGAGATGGAAGTGCTGGGTGAGACGATGGATGACGCCGCGGGCGAGGCCTTTGACAAAGCTGCTAAAATGCTCGGTCTTCCGTATCCCGGCGGCCCGCTTATAGACAAGCACGCTGCTGAAGGCACTGCCGGGCGGTTCAGATTTGCTGTCGCCTCTATGCCGGGCTACAGCTTCTCATTTAGCGGCATTAAGACCTCCGTGCTCTACTTTCTGCAAAAGGAAACGAAGGCCAATCCGGATTTCATTCAGCAAAACCTGGCCGACATCTGTGCCTCCCTGCAGCACAGCATAGTGGCTATGCTTATGGAGAAGCTGGAACTGGCGGCCAAAGCCACCGGCATCAGGCACGTAGGCATCGCCGGCGGCGTGTCGGCAAACAGCGGCCTTCGCAGAGCTTTAGAAGCGGCAGGCACAAAATGGGGCTGGCAAACGTACATACCTGCCTTTCAATACTGTACCGACAATGCCGCCATGATTGGCATAGCAGCCTGGCATAAATATCTGCGTGGCGACTTTGCCGATCTGAGCATTACCCCTACGCCGCGCGCAAGCTGGACATGAGCAACTCCTACTTCCGGTTCAAGCAATTTACGGTGCATCAGGATCGCTGCGCTATGAAAGTGAGCACTGATGCGTGCGTCCAGGGCGCCTGGACGCCGCTGCCGCCGGCGCCGCTACGCGTGCTGGATGTCGGGGCAGGTACTGGACTATTGTCGCTGATGATCGCGCAGCGAAATTGCCTCGCTGTCATAGATGCCATTGAAATGGATGAACGTGCTGCCGCCCAGGCAGAAGAAAATGCGCGCGACAGCCCCTTTGCAAATCAGATTACTGTGCGCTGCGCGGATGCCCGGACTTTTGAGGGCGCGCAACCCTACGACCTCATCATCTGCAATCCGCCTTTTTTTAATGACAGCCTGCTCGGCCCGGATAGGCACAGAAACGCCGCGCGCCATACGCTGCATTTTGACCAGAATGATTTAGTCAATCTAATGAGCCGGACCCTGGCGCACGATGGTAAGGCCTCCGTCATGCTGCCGGTCCCGCAGATGCGCGAATGGGACAGTAAGGCTGAAAGTGCGGAATGGCGCTGCTGTGAAACGCTTTTCTGCAAGGATACGGATGGCGCACGGGTCCATCGCATCATAGGTGTATATGGGCGCCCGCGCACCCCGGCATCATCAGGCATTCTCGTGATAAAAAAGGCCGACGGGGATTACAGCGACGACTTTAAGGAGCTCCTGTCACCCTTCTACCTGCGTCTGTGAGCCTGAGTGCTGCCTCCGATAAGTAGCGAGCAAGTAAAGCGAAATGCTCATCCAGCCAATCCAGAAGAGATAGGCCCCTAAGTGAAAACGTTCCTTGAGAATACCATGGCTGAAATCGGCCCGGAAGTCGCTGTAAGTAGCCCAAAGGCCGCAGATCGCGCCCAGCAGCGCAATGATCTGCACTACGCGTGCGGTAGCCTTTGGCAGTCTTTTAGCCGCAAGCCATTGCAGGAAAAAAAGCAGCAGCAGAATAGCCAGCACAGCCCCGCCGCCACGGTACCACACCTTCAGAAACCTGTACTCCTTATGAAACCAGTTGATGCCTACACGCCCGATCCACGACATCTGGCTCATCAGCCAGCCGGACAAAGCAGACAATATTGTCAGGTAAAGAATAAAGGGAAGATTGCGCCGCATGGCAGCGAAGTTCAGAAATTATGCGGGCGGCATGGCCAAAGGAAGCAGTATGGAAAATGCTGCCCCCTGCCCTGGCTCCGATGCAGCCTCAATATAACCGCCATGATTCTCCACCACTTTTTTTACGATGGAAAGTCCTACGCCGCTGCCCGGATACTCTGAGCGGGTATTGAGCCGCTGAAAGATCTGGAAAATGCGGTCGCGGTAAATGTTGTCAAAGCCGATACCATTGTCGGCGATACGGATGAGCTGAAATTGCTTATCCAACTGGGCCGCCGGCACAAAAATGCCTGCGTCTTTACCCTGAACAACTTTTGAGGTGATACGAACTTCCGGCGTAGTACCAGGCTTGCTGAACTTCAGCGCATTGCTTACAAGATTCAGAAAAATCTGCCCGATCTGCGTTTCCTGGCCGGCTACGGGCTGAATTTTTTCCCGGTACACCTTCGCATTTTTCTGAACGATGGCGCGCTCCAGGTCAAAGAGCACACCTTCAATCACCTTATTCACGTCAACTACCTGAAGCGCGGCCGGCTTTACCGAGGCACGGCTGTATGTGAGCAGGTCATCTATAAGCGTGCTCATGCGCGCGGCCGCCGATTGCATGCGGGCTATGATGTCTGCGCCGCCCGCGCCCAGCGCCTCGCTGTACCGGTTGTGCAACATATCCCCAAACGATTTCACTTTGCGTAATGGCTCCTGTAGATCGTGCGAGGCGATATAGGCAAACTGTTCCAGGCTGGCATTTGAGCTGCTAAGCTCCTTTACATGCTCTTCCAGCCTGCGCTGCAGATTTTTCATCGCGGTAAAGTCTGTGAACGTCACCAGCACGCCGTCCTGCACCTTAGTACTCATAATGTCCAGCCACACATCAATTCCGTCAACATCGTAGTGAAACTCAAAACGATTGGTAATACCGGTGATTGCGGTATGGCTATACTTCTCAAAAAGCCCGTTGGTCTTGTACCCGGGAAACCAGGTGCTGCCAAGCGCGCCTTTGACCGTATCAGGCGTCTGGCCGACGTAAGCAGCCAACATTTTGTTGGCCTCTATAAAAAGGAAATCAGTGATCTTGCCATTTGCGTCAAGTACGGGGCTGAACAGGAATATCCCTGCCTGAGCGGTGTCTATTATCGCGTGCAGCAACGCATTGCTCTGATCTGCGTCCAGCTTCTCGTCCTGCGCGCGCTCCAGTCCATTCTGTTCTGAAGCCAAGAAGGGGCTTTGATCGGATGCCTGCGCCCCTTCCGGCACATTCGTAGCACTGTAAAGGATGAATTGCACCCGGCCATCACTGCCCGGCAGCGGCGCTATGGTCACGTCCAGGAAGCGGGTTTGCTCTGCGTCTGCAAGGCCATTCAGGGGATGATTCTGATTTTTCAGATGCTGCGGCACGCCGCCAGCGGCTACGCTTAAAAGGGAGGAATGCAAGCGCTGCATGGCAGCATCCTGGGCCGACGTGGCAGCGACTTTAAAGAGCCCGGAAAATTTCTTTCCCGGCATTGTCAATGCGTCCTCACCACTCATAGCCTCCCAGGCGCTGTTCGCAGCTACGACTTCAAAGTCGGATGCCGCTGCTCTCAGAAGCAGTGCCGGGCATGGCATGGCCATGAAGACGGATTGAAATAATTCTACATTTCTTACTTCCATAGGAGCAAAGGCGTAAAAGCCCTATCATTCCTTAACAATACAAAACTATTCCCCAAAGCAAAATGAGTGCATAATCTTATTAACGCCATCTGTCCAACACGGTCATTGCTTTGAAATATGCCGGCGCCTCTGTAATCTTCCGCACACTTCCGCATCTTTGTCGTCTAAGATTTAAGTTCTGCAAGCCA
The DNA here is from genome assembly GCA_965246765.1 of Chitinophagaceae bacterium. GTDB lineage: Bacteria > Bacteroidota > Bacteroidia > Chitinophagales > Chitinophagaceae > UBA1952. The sequence goes on along the minus strand of CBDFFJ010000002.1, from coordinate 33,412 downwards.
CGATCAGCAACTTCAGCCTCTGGCAAAAGCTGCGCCGCCGTCGGGCCGCTATGGCATCCATGTGCGTAATAGGTTTTGCCTGCCTGCTTGCCATTTTTGCCTACCCGCTGGCGCCCGACAATTCCCCTGATGCAAACAGGATGCTGGTGGAGCTCGGCGCCAGGCCGCCGGGCTTTTCGCGCCGGTTTCTGCGCGTGCCCAAGCGCCTGATACCGCCGGATAAGGGAATTATCAGCAGGATTTTTTCAGGCACGCCGGCGGCATACAATCTTGTGCCGGTCAATTCTTTCTTTTTTGCACGGGACACGCTCATTGCGGAGCACTATATAGACGAGGGCCTGAGTGATACGCTTGCATTTCCGCTAAACAGCCTTCTGCCGCCGAAGCTTTCCGGCCTTTTGACGGGTGCGAAGCAGCAGGCTGTTCTTGAAAAAAGCATTACGCGGCACCGGTTTCTGCTGGGCACAGATCGCTATGGTCGTGATATTCTTTCGCGCCTGCTGGTAGGCACGCGGGTTTCCATAGCGGTGGGCGTTGTGGCTGTATTGCTGTCACTCTCTATCGGCATACTGCTTGGGGCGCTGGCGGGCTACTACCGCGGCTGGGTAGATAATGCAGTGATGTATCTGATCAATATGCTTTGGGCCATACCGACCTTATTGTTGGTATTTGCCATCACCCTCAGTATTGGCAAGGGCTTCTGGCAGATATTCGTGGCTATCGGCCTGACGATGTGGGTAAGCGCCGCGCGACTGATACGCGGGCAGGTGCTGGTACTGCGAGAGCTGGAGTATGTGCAGGCTGCCCGCACGCTGGGCCTGTCGGATATGCGCATTATTTTCCGTCATATTCTGCCCAATATCGCCGGGCCGCTGATGGTGATTGCCGCGTCAAACTTCGCAGCGGCTATTCTCATAGAGGCGGGGCTTTCATTTCTGGGAATCGGTGTGCAGCCGCCAACGCCCTCCTGGGGTTTAATGATTAAAGAGCACTATAATTTCCTGCTTGCCAACCGGCCGGCAATAGCGCTGATTCCCGGCATCGCTATCATGTTGCTGGTGTATGCATTCAATATATTAGGAAATGCCCTCCGGGACGCACTGGACGTGCGGGAGGTGAAATGAGGGCGGCCCGGCACTCGGGATCAACTATGTCAGCGTCTTAACACTGAGGGAGATAGGGCAGCGCCGTACATTGCACGCAGAAGACGATATGATGAAAAAATACTTCCTGACGGCAGCTGCTATCGCCGTGTCGCTGGCTGCCAATGCGCAACTGATGTTTAAGAATACAAAGACAGAAGTTTACCAGCTGGCCATAGCCGTGCGCGTAGAAACTAAAGACTACGTCGGCTGGGTGTCAAAGGGCTGGTTCCGGCTTAATCCCGGCGATTCGGCAACAGTCAGCGAGCTTACCGGGCCAGTGGTGTGCTACTTCCTGCAAACGCTTGACAACAAGACCTCCCAAGGGGGCACCAGACAGTTTCTGGTAAATAAGAAGGACGCGTTTGACATTAAAGGAGCAGACCTTAAAACAACGGAGAAGCAGAATCCTGCTTACATCTGGCACGACTTCCACGAGCTCAAAGTATCGGACGAGGCGCTCAGGTCATCCCGGCTAACGGTATTGCTGTAAAGCACTGCATCTAAACGGCAAAAGAACTGCCGCAGCCGCAGGTGCTGCTGGCGTTTGGATTCGTGAAGGTGAAGCCTCGGGCGTTCAGCCCGTCCTCAAAATTCACCTCCATACCCATCAGGTAGATGCCATGGGACAACTTCATCACAACCGGGATACCCTCAATCCCGTACACGGTGTCGTCGGCTTCCGGTTTGTCAAAACCTAAAACGTAAGACATCCCCGAGCAGCCTCCGCCCTTTACCCCGATACGTAGTAATTGACTGTCATCAAAGCCAGGCGCAGCCATCAGGCGATGCAACTCTCTGACGGCGCCGGACGTGAGCTTTACAGGGCTTTCGGCAACAAATGCAGGAGCTTCAGTGTTCATAGCTGTAAAGGTACGTAGCAAGCGCGGGGCAAGGCCAATCGCTTGGGGTAATGGCCTTATAAGCCATACATTTGCGAGGCTTAAAAATACCCCTATGACTGAGGCATTGGAGACGATAATGCAGGACACGCAAGCAGGAATGAAGAAGGCTATTTCCCACCTGGAAACGGAGCTGTCTAAAATCCGCGCAGGCAAAGCAACCCCTGCAATCGTGGATGGCATATTCGTGGATTATTACGGAAACGCAACACCGCTGAATCAGGTGGCGAACGTGACCATTCCGGATGCACGCACGATCAGCCTTCAGCCCTGGGAGAAGAACATGCTTGCGCCGATTGAGAAAGCAATTATTGCGGCTAACATAGGCCTCAATCCACAGAACGACGGAAACTTCATCCGCCTCTTCCTCCCGCCCTTACGGAGGAGCGCCGCAAAGAATTGGTGAAGCGCGTGAATGGCGAGGGCGAGGCGGCAAAAGTGTCTATCCGCAGCATCCGCCGGGAGGCTATTGAGCAAATCAAAAAGCTCCAGAAAGACGGACTCAGCGAAGACGCTGCTAAAGACGCAGAGGGAGATATTCAGGGAGTAACGGATAAGTTTATCGTCCTCACAGACGGGCATCTGAAGGACAAGGAAAAGGACATTATGACCATCTGATGGTCTCGTAGGAACGCGCCGCGGCGCGTTCTTTCGTGTAAAGGAAACGTGTTGCATGAACGAGTATTACACCCACATCATTCACCTGCTGAGCATACCCATCTACGGTCTCATCATCCCGCTGGAGATACTGCTGAGCCATGTGGAAGGCTGGAAGTTTTATTCCTGGAAGCAGACGGCCATAAACGTTTATCTCAATCTGCTCAATGTCGGTGTTGACCTGTTGCTGCGCGGGGTAGCTTTGGGTGTATTGATTTTCTTTTCAGGCTTCGCGATAAAAAATTCATTGCATCCGGCGGCTTACTGGGCACTGCTGTTTTTCTGTGAGGACATCCTCTTTTGGCTGGAGCATTTTGTGGACCATCATGTGCGCATTTTCTGGGCCGTGCACGTTACACACCATTCGTCTGACGAGTATAATCTGAGCACCGGCTTCCGCTCCTCGGTGCTGATGCCGTTCTACCGTTACCTGTATTTTATTCCGCTCGCGCTGCTCGGCTTTCATCCGATGGACATCTTCTTCATGTACGCCATTACGCAGACCTACGGCATTCTGGTGCATACGCAAAGTATTAAGAAGCTCCCACGCTGGATAGAGGCCGTACTCGTGACGCCTTCGCATCACCGCGTGCATCATGCAAGCAACATTCCCTATTTAGACAAAAACATGGGCATGGTGCTCATTATCTGGGACAAGCTGTTTGGCACATTCACCGAAGAGCTGCCCGAAGAGCCGCCGGTTTACGGCCTTACAAAACCCTTGCCTAATCCCAATCATCCGGTAGAAATTGTGACCCATGAATGGGTAGCTATAAGCAAGGATCTGCGCCGCAAAACCTCACTGTGGAATAAGCTGCGCTACCTCTTCATGCCGCCAGGCTGGAGCCATGACGGCAGCACTAAGACGAGTGAGGAGCTGCGGCGGGAATATTATGCCTCTGAATCAGAGCGCACTGCCAGGCCGCATTCAATGATTTTAGAATAACTCCGGATCCAGGTTTGGTTCCTGGCAAAGAAACTGTATCACTTTCCCTCGCCCATCTTTAAAATAAAGTCATACTCTGCCTTAGTAACGGCAGCGACCGATAGCCTTGAGAGCTTAACCAGCTGCATTTCGGCCAGCTGAGGCATCACCTTTATATCCGCCAGAGTCACCGGCTTTTTAAGTTTCCTGAGTGGTGCAAGCTCCACTACCGACCAGTCACCTTCCTTAGCACCCGGGTCGGGATAATGTTCTTTTACCACGCGGGCGATGCCGACTATTTCCAGCCCTTCGTTGCTGTGATAGAAAAAGACCTGGTCGCCTTCCTTCATAGCGCGGAGGTTGTTGCGCGCGGCGTAGTTGCGCACGCCGTCCCAGACGGTGCGCTCATCTTTCACAAAAGTATCCCAGCTATATTTAAACGGTTCAGACTTTAAAAGCCAATAGTTCATTGTGAGTAGCGAATAGTGAGTAGTGAGGGGCGAAGCAATTTCGCCTTTTCGCAGAAAAAATCAGGACTGGCGTTCCAAAAGTGCTTTTGCCAGGTCGTGCAGCGGCTTTTTCCTTTTGCCTAAAACAGCGACATCGTCCAGCGCGGTGAAAGCAAGATTAGAATAATTGGCCACAGCCTGGCGACAGGCTGCGTCAGCTTCGCCTTTTTGGAAAAGCGATAGGGTGGCGGCCACCTTATCAACCCCGGCGGTTCCTTGCAGCCTGTCCAGTTCTTCGCGGTCTGCGCCGGATAACTGCTGCATTGCAACAAGGTGCAGATAGGTTTTCTTATCCGCCAGAATATCGCCGCCTGCCTGCTTGCCCAGCTTAGCGGCATCGCCGAAGGCGTCCAGATAATCGTCCTGCAGTTGAAAGGCTATGCCCAGTGCTTTTCCGAACTCGTATAGCTTATTCGCAGCGCCTTCCGTTGCGCCGCCAATGAGCGCCCCCATTTTCAGGCTGGCCGCGAGCAACACAGAGGTTTTCAGCGCTATCATCCGGATGTACTCTTCTACCGTCACATCCGCGCGCAGCTCGTAATCCATATCAAGCTGCTGGCCTTCGCACACTTCTGTCGCCGTGCGATTAAAGATTTGCAGCACCGGCTGCAGGTGTGTCTTTACATGCGCAAGATGCCGATAGGCTTCAATGCACATCACATCTCCGCAAAGAATGCCTGCTGTCAATCCGTTTCGCGCATGAATGGTGGCCTGGCCCCGCCGTAGCGGCGCCTTGTCCATGATATCATCGTGGATGAGTGTGAAGTTGTGAAAAAGCTCAATGCCTGTAGCGGCATGCCAGGCGTCTGCCGGGATTTCTCCGAACAATTCTGCGCCCATCAGGCATAGTACAGGACGCACGCGTTTACCGCCAAGCCCAATCAGGTAGCGGCATGGCTCGTAAAGCGAATCTGGGCTTCCGCTGAAAACCCTGGCATCGGTAAGATGCTGCTCAAACCGCGTGACGAGTTCTGAAAAAATATGCAAAGGATATCTGGCTTTTCTTTGAAAAAAAATTAGCGGCCTTTGTGTTTGCCTTTATGCCCGCCTTTCTTTCCGGAAGATGATGACCCTTCCCAACTCGGCTCAGGCTTCTTACGGCTGCGCGGCTTGGCCGGCGGAAGTTCTGCAAGGGTGTAGTCTATCTGACGCTTTTCAAGGCTGGTTGCAACAACCTTCACCTTCACGCTGTCGCCCATCTGGAACTTCAGACCCGTGCCACGACCCACAAGGCAATACTCGCTTTCCATAAACACGAAGTCGTCTATCTGTGACAGGTCGGTCATGCTGATAAGACCCTCGCACTTGTGCTCCACCGTCTCTGCCCAGAAACCGAAGGCAGCTACGCCACTTACAACAGCATCAAAGTCTTCACCAATGAAGTCCTGCATATACTCTACCTGCTTGTACTTGTTGGCTGCGCGCTCGGCTTCCATGGCGCTACGCTCCATCTCGCTGCAATGGCGGCAGAGCTGCTCCATGTTCTTTACGGGCTTTATATCGCCGTCTAAAACTTCCTGCAATACGCGGTGCACGAGCACATCGGGGTAGCGGCGGATGGGTGAAGTGAAGTGACAATAATCCTGGAAGCCTAAGCCGTAGTGACCGATATTTTCGGTGGTGTAAACCGCTTTAGCCATGGTGCGGATGCCAAGGCTTTCCAGTACATGCTGCTCCGGCTTGCCCTGAACTTCCGCAAGCATTTCATTGAAGGAGCGGGAGATGTTTTCGGGGGAATTAAGGTTCAGCTTATGCCCGTAACGTGAGGCAAAGGCTGCAAACATTTCGAGCTTGGCCTCGTTGGGCTGGTCGTGGACGCGGTAGGGGAAGGGTACCGGTTTGCCCTTCACTTCCACCTTGCTCACATGCTCCGCTACCGTGCGGTTAGCAAGCAGCATAAACTCTTCAATGAGCTGGTGCGCCTCCTTGCTTTCCTTTACCATGATGCCGATTGGCTTGCCAGTCTCATCCAGCTTAAAGCGGACTTCGGAGGAGGAAAAATTGATCGCACCTTTCTTAAAACGCGCCTTACGCAGGTTCTGCGCCATCTCGTTCAAGAGCATCACCTCGCCTTTGTGATCGCCTTCTGCGCCTTCTATCATTTCCTGAACCTCTTCATACGCAAAGCGGCGGCTGGAACGCATCACCGTGCGGCCTATCCAGTATTCGCGCACCTTGCCTTGCGCGTTTATTTCAAAAATGGTGGAGAAGGCATACTTGTCCTCGTCGGGCCGCAGCGAGCAAAGTCCATTGCTCAAGTGCTCCGGCAGCATGGGCAGCACGCGGTCGGGCAGATAAACGGAGGTGGCACGCTTGTAGGCCTCCGCATCCAGTGGCGAGTCTTTCTGGATGAAGTGCGCTACGTCTGCAATATGCACGCCCACTTCCCACCAGCCTTCTTCCAGCGGCCGCACGGACAGCGCATCGTCAAAGTCACGCGCGTCCACCGGGTCTATCGTCATCGTCAGGATATTCCGCACGTCGCGGCGCTTGGCCAGCTCGGCATCGTCCATTACATCGGTGAAGCGGGCGGCTTCTTCCACCACATCGTCGGGGAAGTGGAGGGGGAAGCCGGCATCCATCAGAATGCCCTGCATAGCTATCTCATTCTTGCTCGCGTCGGTGAGCACGGAGATGATTTCGCCAATCGGGTTCTTCTTTTTGCTGCTCCATTCCGTGATACGGGCAACCGCATGATCGCCGTCCTTCGCGCCGGCAAGCATAGCCAGCGGGATGAAGATGTCCACAGGCATATTCTGCTTGTCGGGCAGCAGGAAGGCGAAATGCTCCTTCACCTCCACCTTTCCTGCAAATTCGGTTTGCTTGCGTGTAATGATGTCTTCCACCGCGCCCTCTGTGCGGCTCTTGCCTTCTTTGATGATGCGCACCCGCACCTCATCGCCATCAAGTGCGGTGCTGAGGTTCTCGGCATGGATAAGGATGTCTTTCTCGCGGCCTTCTACTTTCACAAAGCCGGTGCCGCTTCGCACTACTTCCAGCTTCCCTTTTATCGTCTCCGGCGTGCGCTTGCCGGTAAATCTTTTCTGTTTTTCTTTCGCCATGTGTCCCGTTCTGAATTTGGCGCTAAAAGTACACAATGCGCAATGGCGACCGGCTGAAGGCGGAACGCTTTACTTTGACGAACAATATTCTGTAGGTGCAATGAGGAATTTTTTAAGCGCGCTCGCTGCCGCTTTCCTGCTTTTAAGCGCGGATGCCGGTGCCGCTGTAAGGCTGTTCAATCTTTTTAAGGACAATGCTGTGCTGCAGCGCGACAAGCCCTGCGCTATCTGGGGATGGGCAGATAAGGGTGAGACCGTTGCCATTCAGTTAAAGGCGCAATCATTTAAATCAACGGCTGATGCAAAAGGCCGGTGGAAAATCATGCTCCCCCCGCAGCCTGCCGGCGGCCCCTTCGTCATAACTGTCTCAGGCAGCAATGCCATTATTCTGCACAACGTAATGTTTGGCGACGTGTGGATATGCGGCGGGCAGAGCAACATGCAGATGCGCGTACGCAAGACCGGCTACAGTCCGGACTCCGCCAAAGACAACAACCCGTTCATTCGCGTCTTCACCGTGGCTGTGGCTACTGACTTTGTGCCTCTGGATACACTTGGGGGCGGAGAGTGGGAAGTGGCCAGCCTGGCAAGCGTGCCCGAATTTTCAGCGACGCCTTACTTCTTCGGGCGGCAGCTGCAGGAAACGCTGCATGTGCCCATTGGCCTTATCAACAATAGTCTTGGCAGCACACTTATAGAGACATGGATGAGCCCGGATGCTATCAGCGCGTTTCCGCAGTTTAAAGCTTTCTATGACGCATTCCTCAGGCTGCAGAAGGGATTTGCGGCATACCACGAAGCGTTTGAGAAAGCGCGCCCTGATTGGGAACGCAGGTATTACCTCAAAGACGATCCCGGCCTGGAGCAGAAATGGTTTCTTCCTGAGACGGATGTATCCGGCTGGAAACCTATGACGCTTCCGGCATACTGGGAAGACAAGGGTCTGCCCGATTACGACGGCTCTGTATGGTTTCGCCGCGGCTTTGACCTGCCTGCCGAGTATGCGCACAGCGGCGCCCGCATTAACCTTGGCGAGGTGGACGATTACCACATTGCCTGGGTAAATGGCCACAAAGTGGGCGAAACATTCGGCAATAAGAATTACACCACTTACCCCGTACCCGACTCGGTGCTGAAGCCTGCCGGCAATGTGCTGGTGGTGCGCGTGTTTGATGCCGGCGGCAAGGGCGGCATGCACGACTTTATGTGGCACCAGGAACTGGCCGGCGAATGGCGCTACAAGCCCGGCGTGCGCATCAAGGCATCTGCTTTCAAGAAGCCCGTATTGGCCAATGCAAGCACTTACAGTTCGCCCTCTTTGCTTTACAACGGCAGCATTGCCCCACTTACGCCTGCCGCTATAAAGGGCGTTATCTGGTACCAGGGAGAGAGCAATGCACCGCGGGCAGAAGAATACCGCGAGCTATTCCCCGCTATGATTAGGGACTGGCGGGCGCAATTTGCGCAGGGCGACTTCCCGTTCCTGTTTGTGCAGCTGGCCAATTATGGCGTTGAGCCTTCAAACCCGGAGGAAAGCGCCTGGGCAGAGCTTCGCGAAGCGCAGGCTGCCGCGCTAAGCCTGCCAAATACCGCCATGACCGTGGCCATAGACATCGGCGAAGCTGCCGACCTGCACCCGAAGAATAAACCTGAGCTGGGCAAGCGCATGGGCATCACCGCACTCAAACAATTTTATAATGCGCGGATAGTGGATATGAGCCCCTTTTACGACCATATGCAGGTGCGGGGCGACAGCATTTTTCTATTCTTCAAAAATATCACCATCAATCCCCTCGCCACCGACGACAAGTATGGCTATGTGCGCGGATTTACCATTGCCGGGGCCGACCGGATATTCCGCTGGGCAAAGGCAACCATCCGTGCCGCCAATACGGTTATCGTCTATGCCGAAGGTCTCCACACACCGGTGGCCGTGCGCTATGGCTGGGCCGACAATCCCGGGCGGCTGGACCTGTATAACAGCGCCGGCTGGCCGGCAGTGCCCTTCCGTACCGACAACTGGCCTATGAAGACTGCCGGTAAAAAGGCAGAAGTAAGCGTAGAGTGAGCCGCCCTCAGCCCGTCACCGTTGCGTCCAGCGCCTCGCTCCAGGGGCCGCACTCGCCGCGGCTATTCTCCCAGCGCAGCCAATAGTAGGCCTGCTTGCCGGCATCGCCGCTTTCAAAATGCACCGTAAAGGGGCTGCGCGTGGCCGTGCCCTGGTAATGCAGGTCCTTCTCGCTCTGCGGGGGGCTACCCGGCTTCATCCACACTTGGCAGCCACGCATTCCCTCGGGACGTGCCTTGCTGCCAGAGGAGCCGCTGTCGCGGAAATAAACGCGGTGCTCCCAGCGGTTGAGCGTGCGCACGGAGCCGATGGGTGCCGACTGCGGTTTGGCTGCGCGACGGTAAGATGTGGCGCGCTCAGGGAGGCGAAGGGTGGCGCGGTCGGCAGGGCTGAGGGTGCTTTTAGGGATGTCTTTATAGGTGTCGCGCAAGAGGGTTTTCAGCGCATCGCGGGCGGCATTTTTCTGCTGCGTGATGGTGGTGGTGCGGGTTGCGGGATTTTTTGCGGGCAGGAAAACGGCCTGCCAGTCGGCCAGGGCAGCAGTAATAGCACCGGCCCTGATATCGCTGAATCCGAGGCGGGGCTGGTTGTTTATAAGATAGGGGACAACGGAGTTGAAGTAGTTGTTGAGGTCTGCTTCGTGTATGGGGAATGGGCCACCGGTCATAAGGATAAATGTAGATAAGCCTTCTTTAAAGTTGCAAGTTTAGCTGTGCAAGTTGCAACTTAAGTCAAAAATTTTGAAACTTAGATTTTTAAAGTTGGAATTTTATGACTAAAACTTCTAACTTTTTCAGTTAAACTTCTAACTCTTACATTTAAAGTTCTAATTTAGACAACAATAGTTGCAACTTTAGGTACTAAAGTTGCATCTTTAAAAGAAGTTCTAATAGAATTTTTTGTGACAGGCGTGGAGAGCTACAAGCAGGCAATAAACCAACATAGCATAATAGTGGCGAGCAACAGAAGCACCACGTTGGTCAGGCAACCTCCGCTCTTGTCTGTGGTCCAATCAAGCGCCTTTACAATGCGCGGTAATAAGGCGATGACGGTGCCAATAACTACCAGGATTACTGTCAGTGTTGCGATTGCATTTTGCCCCATATCTCAAAACTAAGTGGGTGAGCCCGCATATTCCGTCGGGGCGTTTTGTGGGGACACGAACCGCGGCGCGGGCTTTTGGTCCACGTCCACAACTACATGTAAGGCACGGGCACAGACCCGTGCCAGCGGGGAGCCCGAGTGCAGATGCTAAAAGAATTGTCTTGTAACGGCAACCGATAGCACGTCTGGAACATGGATAGAATGATTTTCCCGGCCGTCTATCATCATCACGGCATTTCCTGGGGTTTCATCACATTCGGTTATCCAGCCCCTATGACTTTTGCCCGACTTGTAAGTAACGATCACTACTTCGTGCGCGGTCATGCTATTACACAAAAGCTTCTTTATTTGAATCGTAGTCATTTCTAAATATAAGAAATAGTAGTGATGGGGGTTCAATCCAATATTAGTGCATACGTGCCGGAAGCGAAAGGATTCATTATTCACTGTTCACCATTCACTACTCACTGTTCGCTACTCACTGTTCGCTACTCACTGTTCGCTACTCACTGTTTACTAAATTCGCGGCAAACAAAGAAACATCCCGCCCATGAGCTTCATCACCGCCATCCATGCCCGCCAGATTCTTGACTCCCGCGGCAACCCCACCGTAGAGGTTGACGTCACCACCGCCGACGGCGATATGGGCCGCGCGGCCGTGCCCTCCGGCGCATCTACCGGCAAGCATGAGGCCGTAGAGCTGCGCGACGGCGAGAAGGGCTTGTATGTGGGCAAAGGCGTCCTGAATGCGGTGAATAATGTAAACGAGATCCTCAACGAGGAGCTCTACGGCATGGACATAACCGACCAACGCGCTATTGACGATATGATGCTGGAGCTGGACGGCACGGAGAATAAGAGCAAGCTCGGCGCAAACGCCATACTTGCGGTGAGCCTGGCGGCTGCCAAGGCCGGCGCGAAGGCGAGCGGGATGCCGCTGTACCGTTACGTAGGCGGCACCAATGCCCGCACCCTGCCGGTGCCGATGATGAACATCCTGAACGGCGGCGCGCACGCGGATAACAAGATTGACTTCCAGGAATTCATGGTGATGCCCGTCGGGGCCAGTTCGTTTTCTGAAGGGCTGCGCTGGGGTGTGGAGATATTCCACGCGCTTAAAGCGGTACTGAAGAGCAAGAAGTACAATACCAACGTGGGCGACGAAGGCGGCTTTGCGCCACCGGAAATCCAGAGCAATGAGGAAGCGATAGAAACGGTGCTCCAGGCCATTGAAAAGGCAGGCTACAAGCCGGGCGACGAAGTGGCGATAGCGATGGACGCCGCCAACAGCGAGCTATGGGACGAGGCGGCGGGCGCATACGTATTTCACAAGAGCACGGGCGCAAAGATGAGTTCTGAAGAGCTGGTGGAGTTTTGGGTGTCCTGGAGTAAGAAGTACCCGATTGTATCCATTGAAGACGGCATGGCAGAGGACGACTGGAAAGGCTGGAAGGCCCTGACAGATGCCATTGGCAGCAAGGTGCAGCTGGTAGGCGACGACCTGTTTGTAACGAACGTAACCCGGCTGCAGCGCGGCATTGCGGAGAATATTGGCAACGGATTGCTGGTGAAGGTGAACCAGATAGGCACGCTGAGCGAAACGATTGACGCGGTAACCATGGCGCAGCGCGCAAGCTTCAACACAGTAATGAGCCACCGCAGCGGTGAGACAGAGGATAATACAATCGCCGACCTGGCGGTAGCGTTGAATTGCGGCCAGATAAAGACGGGCTCCGCCTCCCGCTCCGACCGCATGGCGAAGTACAACCAGCTGTTACGGATAGAAGAAGAATTGGGAGCGAGCGCTTATTATCCGGGCCGGGCGCTTAAGTTTGGAAAATAGTGGTTAGTGAGTGGTGAATAGTGAGTTGGTGCAGACGCGACTCACCACCACCCACCACCCATCCACCACTCACCACTCACTAAAAATGAAGCTTCTCCGCATCATCTTCAACAAGTACCTGCTGACGGCGGTTGGCTTTGCCGTTTTCATGATCTTCTTTGATCAGAACGATTGGATCAGCCAGAAGGAGCGGAAGAAAGAGCTACAGGATGTAAAGGGCAATATCTCCTACCTGCAGCGGCAGGTGGATACAATGGAGACAGACTACGTGGCACTCCGCAGCCAGCCGCAGGCCTTAGAGCGTTACGCCCGCGAGCACTACCGCATGAAGCGTGATACGGAAGACCTGTATATTGTAGAGAAGAAATAGCCCCGCTTCAGCGCTTAAGCTCCCGGAATGCCGCCATAAATGCGGCTGTGTCATCGGGGCTGATGATAATTTTCCGGTCGTCGTCCAGCGTGATAAGCAGCATTTTCATACGGTCTGTGACGTACAGGGTCATGTGGCCGTGCTTGCGATAATAGAACTTCCCGAAGTATCCAAGAAAGCCGCCGCTGGCAAAAGTGCGGATGCCAAAGCCCAGCTCTTTGCTGGTAACAGGCACAATGCTGCGAAACCGGTGCAGGGGATAGTCCGCATTTACCAATGGGCGGATGATGTGCAGTCCGTCTCCATCCAGCACATACTCCTTTACATAGAACAGCGCAGTGATAACCAGGAGCGCCATAACGACAACGGGGCCTATCAGCAGCTTCTGGTCATGCAGCGTCAGGTACTGGCTGAAGATAACAAAGAAGGGAATGAGCACAATGAGCACCACGACAAACGTGATTTGTCTGGCCATGCTGTCAAGGGGGGCAGAGAAACGGCGCATCGCAAAAAGGGTTTGATAGCAGAGGGCTTACATCCGCCGGCGCTTCATCTCCCGGCGGATAAGAGAAAGCTCCCGCCCGGTCTGGCCGGCTACGGAAGTATTTTCCTGCGCGCGGCGCATGAGGTAAGGCACAACATCCTTCACAGGCCCGTAAGGGAGGTATTTGGCTACGTGATAGCCTGCATGCGCCAGGTTGAAAGAAATATTGTCGCTCATGCCATAAAGCTGCGAGAACCAAACGTGCGGGTTCCTGGGATCTATGCTCCGCTCAGCCAGAAATGCAGCGGCTTTTGCACAGCTCGCCTCATTGTGCGTACCGATAAACGTAGCGACGCCGTCAACGTTTGCGAGGCAATGCAGCATGCCTTCGTCGTAGTCGCGGTCGGTGGCCTCTTTATCGGGCTGTATGGGCGAAGGATACCCTTTGGCGGCAGCGCGTGCTCGTTCTTTTTCCATGTATGCTCCCCGCACCAGCTTCGCGCCGAGTATATAGCCGCCCGCGTTTGCAGCCGCTATTGAAGCCTTGAGAAAGAGAAGGCGGTCGTGGCGATACATCTGGAATGTATTATACACAATCGGAGCTGACCTGTTGTAGCGGGCCATCATAGCATCGGTAAGCTCGTCAACCGGTATTTGTATCCAGCTTTCTTCGGCGTCAATCAGCACCATAACCGATTGTTTCGCAGCTTCGGCGCAGATGTCGTCAATCCGCTGCCGTACCCGGTCGCGTTCGGTCTTTTCGTCCGGTGTCAGGGCATTGCCGGCATGCCACTTTTCCAAAAGGGCGAAGCGGGCAAATCCGGTAACCTTCACGCTGATGAATGGAATATTTGGTTTCTGAGAGGAGGCGTACTGAACAGCACGGATGAATTCCTTTACGGCACGGTCAAAATCGGCTTCCTCCTCTTTTCCCTCTACGCTGTAATCAAGTATTACGCCCACGCCGAAGCGGGCAATGACATTTGCGGTAGCGGCAGCCTCTTCCATCGTTTCGCCACCGCAAAACTGTTTGAAGATGGTGCTTTTGACTAAGCCCTTAATAGGCAGCCCTACGCTCATAGCGAACTTTGTGAAGCCCATCCCGATGCTGGTAAGGGCAGGGGAGCCCATTGAGGAAAAGAGAAAAGCTGCGCGGCGCAGATCTCCGTTGCTCCTGTATTGAAAGGCGATTTCGGTGTTATCAAAATTGGGCTGCATACACGGGCAAAATTACTCTGCCTGCGCTTACTGTCAAGCCATTATCATATACGCCGCAGCGGCCCTAACGTTTGCCGATAAAAGTGCGTCTCCGCTTATAGAGAATCCTTACTTTTACGCTAAATCTTTATTAAACGCTTTATTCTGATGAAAAAATTACTCACCCTTTCTGCTGCAGGCCTTCTGGCCATGGCTGCACATGCACAGCAGTCGCAGCAAGTGGTCAGCTCCAATGTACTGACACCGCTTCACGACAATGGCATACCGATGGCACACTCACCCGCATCGGCAGCGGTGCCTGGTTGGGTCGGTGCAGCAAAGACCGGTGTGGCCACTGTATTCGTGACTGACACGTTCACCGCTACTTCGCTTACTACCGGCGGCTGGATTGCCGGCGGAAACACAGGCTCCTCCTCATGGAAGTATGCAAACACCGGCTCTAATTACATCGGCACGCTGGCCTCCACTACCGGCAAAAGCGGTTTCATGTTTTATGATGCCAACGCTGTTGCCGCTGCAAATGCTAACGTACCAATTCAGATCGGTACACTGACTTCGCCGGCTTATAATTGCGCTACGCGTAATTATGTGGGCGTACGGTTTCAGCAGCTTTACCGTCGCCTGGCCGATACTTGCTACGTTGATGTGAGCAACAACAACTTTACGTCCTATACGCGTTATTCCGTAAACCCGAACAATACTTTGGGTGGAAATGCGCAGACGGACAATCCGCTGACTACTACCATTAATATCACTTCGGCAGCGGCTAATCAGACATCAGTTAAGATCCGCTTTGTTTATATAGGCGCTTTCGCAGGCACCGGACAGTTTAATGGTTCCGGAGGTACATATGGCTGGCAGGTTGACGACTTCCAACTGCTGGAGCTTGACCAGGTTGATCTTTCTGTAGGCAGGTCAGTAATGGCTATGCCATTGCATAATGCCAACGGTCATACCACTTTTGGCAGCATCCCGCGCAGCTTCGTTGATACGCTGTTTGCGATGACCAACCTATACAACTACGGTGGTACCGCGCAGACAAATGCCAACGTAAAGGCCAACACTTATTTTGCCGGTACGTCAGTAAAGTCAGTAAGCCAGAACAAGGGTCTCGTTCCGATCAATGATGCCGATGACAGCGTTTACTTCTGGAAAGTACCGGCCAACGGCTATAAGCCAACTGCTTCCGGCTCACTTGTTACGGTTATGAGCGTCAACCAGGCAAGCGACGGCACGCCCGCGAACGATGTTGATTCCGTGTTCCAGGTTATCTCTGACTCTGTGTGGTACGACTTCCGCCCGAACAGTCCGATTACGGGCGGCTTCTATGTTCAGCGCGGCGCGAATGCAACCACAACACCTCCGACAACTGCCGTAGGTTTTTATACCGGCTCTCTTTATGAGGTAGGTGCTGGAAAGATTGATACGCTTACGTCCGTTGATATCGCGTTTCACCCGATCACGGTAGCCGGCGGCCAGATGCGTGCGGTGATTTACAAGCGCGATGACACAGATCCGATGAATCCATCATGGAATCAGTTTGGCAGCACCGTTACACGTACGATCGCAGCTGCGGATATCCCTGCGAGCGGCTCCATTATCTGGACGAAGTTTATGTCCAACATCGGCACAGGCTCTGTAAAGCAGTATTCTATTATGAACGAGGGCGACTATGCTGTTGTAGTACAAAGCATCAATCTCCCCGCTGCCAACACGACTGTTGTTTATAATGCCAAGGGGCCTGCTTACATCCCTGGTGTAGGCCGCCTGGGACTTTCCGATACAGCCGGCGCGTCTTTTGGTACAAGGGTGACAGATAACGAAACTGTACCTCTTATCCGCCTTAACTTCTCCAACAACGCGAAGGGTATTTTGAACCCGACTACTAATCCCGGATCAGTTGCCAATACCCAAGGCTCCGCTTATGAGCTGAATGCCTTCCCTAATCCGGCTAATAATGACCTTAAGGTGTCATTCAAGCTGCCGGTGGCTCAGGATGCAACTGTGCGCCTGATGAATACAATGGGCCAGGTAGTAATGACTCAGGAGCTCGGCAAGCTTGCAGCGGGTCAGGCTGCAAGCGCCAGCTTCAATATTGCACGTCTTGCCGGCGGTATGTACTACTACAGTGTTGAGTCTGCCGGCACTCGTGCCACAGGCCGCGTTGTGATTGCGCATTAAACCTTCAGGATGGTTTTGAATCTTACAAAGAGGATGGCTGATCGGCCATCCTCTTTGTCTTTTAAGAGATGCGCTGTTGACCGCAGGCCTAAAAGCATTGACCGGCATAAAATTTTTACAGTCACCGCTTTACTTACTTTTAACCGTACCATTAACCAATCTTAAGACTGAAATGAAAAAGCTACTCACTATTGTGGCTGCCGGCGCAATATCCCTTGCGGTCCAGGCACAAAATCGTCAGGCAAAAGTTGTAGCGCCCGCCAATCGCTGCTCAGCCGCGCACGTTGCCAGTCAGCCGGCCGTAGGATTTACGCCTGTTATCCCCGGCCTGAAAGGCGCTGCTGCAACCGCGTTTTTCACCGACACGTTCAACTCCAATTCCTTTAATACCGGCGGCTGGGTAGCGGGTGGTAATACGCCGACAGCCGGTACCTGGAAGTTCACGACACAGGCTTCCACCGGCTCCTTTGGCATTGGCAGGATATTCTCAACTACTAATGCAGGCGGGTGGATGCTTTATGATTCAGATTCCATTGGCGTAAAGTTTAATGCTGCTCCGCAGATAGGAACTCTTACCTCTCCTAATATTCCCTGCACAGGCCATACCTATGTTGGTGTGCGTTTTCAACAGTACACCGAGCGCTTCCGTGACACGTTCCTGCTTCAGGTGAGCAATAACGGCGGTACGTCGTGGACATCGTTCCCAATATTCCCTAATATGGGACTTACAAGCAACCTTTCAACGGATAATCCTGAGGTGACTACTATTAATGTTTCTTCAGTAGCCAGCAACCAGGCAAACGTAATGGTGCGCTTTTACTACTCAGGTGCGTTTGTGGGTGGTGGTTACAACTGGCTCGTTGACGACTTCCAGATGCTGGACCTTGATCCTGTGGACCTTGGTCTTATCAAGTCCGGAGCAGTTATGACGCTTGGTGGTGCCAGCGGTAATACTCCGATGGGTACTCAGCCAAAACTTTTTGCTGATACCGTTGTTCCGCTTACTTCTGTCGTGAATTATGGTGGTCTTTCTCAGACGAATACAACGATCACAGGAAATGTCTATTATAATGGCAGCTCAGTCTATCAGGCTACTGACAACTTTGCCAGCGTACCGATCAATGGTTATGATTCTATCGCCATTTTAGGCAATGGCTATAAGTCCACTGCTGTAGGATCATATCTGGTTACGTATTCCATGAACCAACCTAATGATGCTGTAGCGTCAAACAACGTGGACACGATTGTTTATAATATCTCAGACTCTTCACTCTGCGTGTTCTTGGGTTATCAGGAAGCTACCAAGCGTCTATCCGGCTATTATTATAATGGTGGATACGGAGTTATCGGCACAACTGGAACTAAACGTTATGTAGGCGCGAATTTTGAAGTTCCCGCTGGCAAAAAAGACACGATTACTACAGTAAGCGTGTGCTTTGCGCCATCAACAGTGGTAGGTGCAAGCGTTGTGGTTGAAATTTATCAGCTGGATGTTAGCGGCGACTTCTACACTTTCAAAGGCGCTACGCAACCTAAAACACTGACTGCTGCAGACATCTCAACCTCATCTGCTCTTTCGTTTACCACGCTTCCGCTTAATATCGGTACAGGTGCGGTCAAGCAATGGCTTATCGCAGACGAAGGTTATTGGGCGGCCGTCGTTCGTCCCGCCTCTTCATCGGTAACCCAGGCAATAACGATTGCATCGGCGCGTCCCGGCGCACCTTCAAGCATTATTAACCGCTACGGTGTTTTGGATGCCTACACCGGTACAGGCGGTTTGTTCGGTCTTGATCTCGGTAACAATCAAGATTTTTTCACTAATGAGGACGTGCCTGCGGTTGTCGTAAACTTTGGTAATTCAAAGAAACTTCTCGGCGTATCAGATATCGCCGGCCTCCACATCGGCAAGGCATTTCCAAATCCTGCCAACACAACGCTCAGCATCCCCGTGAGCGCTACTGCAAGCAGCGACGTGACGGTTAGCCTTTACAACATGGTAGGTCAGATGCTGATGAGTCAGAACCTCGGCACGGTCGCTTCAGGCGCCAGCAAAACTGCCGTGTTCAGCACTGGCAGCCTTGCATCCGGCACGTACTTCTATACCATCTCCGCTAATGGCGGCCGCGTGACAGATCGCTTTACGGTAGCACACTAAGCTGCTGCGCTCAGCGTTTTACAGTCAGAAAGAAGAAGGGATGGCGCCAACGCGCTGTCCCTTCTTCTTTCTTTATACCGAAACATTAGGCTATCATTGCCGCCGCAAGCACCATTTTTATTTAGGTAAGCAGTCCAATAAACGTCAGTAAGCAAAGAATGGCTAAGAACCTGTTGATAGTTGAGTCACCTGCAAAGGCGAAAACGATTGAGAAAATACTGGGGCCGGATTTTGAAGTAAAATCCTGCTTCGGGCATATACGCGATCTGGAGAAGGAAGACATGGGCATTGAAATCAATAACCATTTCAAGCCGCATTATATCATTTCAGAAGACAAACACCGGGTAGTAAACGAACTGCGCGCTACCGCAAAAAAGAGCGGTGAGGTATGGCTTGCAACGGATGAAGACCGTGAGGGAGAAGCAATTTCCTGGCACCTCTGCGAGGTGCTGGGCCTGAATCCGGTTAATACGAAGCGTATCGTATTCCACGAGATTACAAAGCCGGCTATTCTGAAAGCGGTTCAGAATCCCCGGACAGTGAATATGGATCTTGTGAATGCCCAGCAGGCGCGCCGCATCCTGGACCGCATTGTGGGATTTGAGATTTCGCCAATCCTTTGGCGGAAGATGAGCATGAAGAATAATCTTTCTGCCGGCCGGGTACAAAGTGTGGCTGTTCGCCTGATAGTAGAACGTGAGCGCAGTATTACCGGATTTGTAGCGAAGAGTTCATTTAAAGTAGAAGCGCTTTTTAATGCGGCCGACATCAATGACAGGTCCGTAACCTTTAAGGCCGAAGGGCCGGATAAGATTAGCAACGAAAGCGGTGCCAATGAATATCTGATCGGGTGCATCGGCGCCGGCTATCGTGTGAGCGATATTCAGGTAAAGCCGGCGAAGAAATCACCCGCGGCCCCGTTTACCACCTCTACGCTTCAGCAGGAGGCCAGTCGTAAGCTCGGTTATTCCGTTTCCCGGACTATGCAGCTTGCGCAGCGGCTCTATGAAAACGGCCACATCACGTACATGCGGACGGATTCGGTAAATCTCTCAGATACAGCCATAGATGCGGCGCAAGAGGCAATCACGGCGCAATATGGCGAGCGCTACCACCAGAAGCGTCGCTTTCAAAATAAAAACGAGTCCGCGCAGGAAGCGCACGAAGCGATTCGACCAACCGACATGCGTGCGCAACGCATTCCTGACGGAGACGGTCAGCGCCTGTACGAGCTGATCTGGAAACGCACCATGGCGAGCCAGATGGCCGATGCCCAACTGGAGCGTACAATAGCAAAAATTGCTGTCTCTACCCAGCCCGAGCCGCTAACAGCTACCGGCGAAGTGCTCCGCTTTGACGGATTTCTAAAGGTATATACCGAAAGTAAGGACGAAGAAGACGGGCTTGACGGTGACGGAGTAACTGCCAAAGAAGACGGCGAGAGCAGCATGCTGCCGCCGTTAAGCGTAGGACAGGTGCCGGGCTTTATTGAAATGCATGCGACCCAGCGCTTTACCCGCCCGCAACCCCGTTATACCGAGGCCTCTCTGGTAAAGAAGATGGAAGAGCTCGGCATCGGGCGGCCATCAACCTATGCACCAACTATATCTACCATCCAGCAGCGCACTTACGTGGAGCGCAGAGACAAGGATGGCACACGGCGTGAATATGCGCTGCTGATATTGAAGCATGACAAAATAGCGCGTCAGGTAGAGACTGAAAACGTGGGCGCTGAACGCTCTAAGCTGTTCCCTACGGATTTGGGCATGGTAGTTACAGACTTCCTAAGCGAGCATTTCCAGCGCGTGATGGATTACAACTTCACCGCTAAGATTGAGGAAGAGTTCGACCAGATCGCCACAGGCCGTGAAGAATGGAGCGAGATGCTTGCCCGCTTTTATACGCCTTTCCACGAGCAGGTTTCCGCTACAATGGAAACCGCAGGCCGGGCAGCCGGCGAGCGCATCCTCGGCGAAGACCCGGAGACGGGCAAGCCTGTGATAGCACGGCTCGGACGCTTCGGCCCCATGGTGCAGATCGGAGCTCAGGATGATGAGGAAAAGCCGAAGTATGCTAAGCTTAAGGCGGATCAGAGCATCGCAACGATTAGCATAGAAGAGGCTATGGACCTTTTTAAGCTGCCTCTCAGCCTCGGCGAGCATGAAGAGAAAGAGCTTATAATTGGCGTAGGCCGCTTTGGCCCGTATGTAAAATGGGGGGAGCAGTTTATTTCCATTCCCAAAGGCGAAGACCCTCTGACTGTGGATGCAGAGCGCGCCGTGCAGATTATCCGGCAGAAGCAAGAGGCCGATGCGCCGGTTGGATATTACGAGAATATCCCCGTCAGCAAAGGCAAAGGCCGTTTCGGGCCCTTTATCAAATGGGGTGAGCTGTATGTGAACGTGCCGCGCAGGTACGACTTTGACAATCTTTCGCAAAGCGACATCTCCGAGCTTATTGCCGCAAAACTTGAAAAAGAGGCCGCCCGCTTTATCCGCGAATGGCCAGGCGAAAATATTGCCATTGAACAGGGGCGCTGGGGGCCTTTCATTCGCTTTGGTAAGGAAATGATCAAGCTGCCGCGCAAGGGAGACGGCGGTAAGTGGGAGGCGGCGGATTTTGCCGTTATTGAGCTTGAAGAGGTGAAGAAGATGATCCTTGCCCAGAATCCTGACGCGTTTGCGCCCAAAGCCGCTAAAAAGAAAAAAAGCGCCGCCAGCGGAGGCAGCACTTCCAAAAAGACGGCCGTCAAGAAAAAGAGTGTAAAGAAATCGCCCGCAGCCACTAAAGCCGTTGTAAAAGCTACTGCAGTGCGTAAGCGGGCCTGAGATCAGGCCTTAGACGCGGCAACTATTGCCAGGCTTCACTATAAAGGCTACTGCCCGCAATATATCACTTTGCTATGCAGAAAAATCAGGCAACCGGAATGGTAAAGTGCTGCGCCGGGTATAAATTACAGCACAGAAAGGGACAAGCTTACAGGTCATGTGGCAAGACAAAGAAGTACGCGCATTATTGCAGCTGATTGACGACCCTGACAGCGAGGTCTTTGAGACTGTCGCCGGCCGATTGCTCAACTATGGCAAACGTATCATTCCAAATCTGGAAGAGCTTTGGGAGGTTACGGAAGATGAAGCTGTCCAGTCCAGAATTGAAACGCTCATACATCGCGTCCAGTTTGAAGACCTGCAACAGGCTTTTCAGGGGTGGTCAGAGGAGCGTAATCCTGGCCTGTTGCGGGGAGCGATGCTTGTTGCCCGCCTTCAATATCCTGATCTGAACCCGGCACCTGTTCTGGCTCAGATAGATGCCATGCGACGGAACATCTGGCTGGAACTGAATAATTACCTTACGCCTCTGGAGCAGGTGAATGTCTTCAACTCCATTCTTTACAGCTACTACAGGCTCAGCGGTCATGAGCTCGCAGCCCGGGAGCCTTCACACTTTTTCATTAATCTCACACTGGAAAGCAAGCAGGGAAACGGCTACACGATCGGTATTATTTACCTCGTTCTGTGCGAGCTGCTTGACATCCCAATCTTTGCCGTGGATATTCCCCGACAGCTATGTTTTGCATACATAGATGCCTGGCATCCGTTTTTGCACCCCGAGCGGCAGCAGAATGCAGGGGAGATCACTTTTTTCGTAGATCCGGTCAACGGCTCAGTTTATACCCGCCGCGATATAGATGCCTATCTGCATAAAATCGGCGCACGCGACCGCGAGCAATATTTCGCGCCGCTTAATGCCCGCCGCGTCATTTATAAAATGTTGGAAGAGCTGGCATTATGCTATCGGTATCGCAGAATGGAAGATAAGGCAGATGAGATCAACACACTGATGAGGCTGCTCGTAGAGTACCGATAACCCGCAGCTTATGAACCGTATGGCATGAAGCTTTGGATGGCTTCCGCATGGCAAATAATAAAACAGCACCAGACAGCAAAGGCGGCGATAAACAGGCATTTGAAAAAGAGCTGCTTGTTCCACCGATCAGCTATGATTATAAAGGGAGTGGCAAGCTGGAGCATAAAATAGCCATCATCACCGGCGGCGACTCCGGAATTGGACGCGCAGTAGCGCTTCACTTTGCCCGCGAAGGCGCGGATGTGATGATTGCTTACAATGAAGCCGACGCTGATGCAGTAGAAACGCAGCAAATGGTTGCCAGCGAAGGCCGCCGCTGCGAAACGTTCAAAGGAGACCTTGGCGTAGAAGAAAACTGTCAACGCCTCATTGAAGACACAATAAGGCATTTCGGAAGACTGGATATTTTGGTAAATAATGCCGGCAATCATGAAGAAGACAAAACCCTGGAATGCATCAGCAAAGACCAGATTGAGCGCACTTTTGCCAGCAATATCTACTCATTTTTCTACTGTTCAAAAGCCGCACAGCCGCACCTGAAGGAAGGCGCCACGATCATTAACACCGCTTCCGTAGTGGCCTATCGCGGGAGCGGACATTTGCTGGACTATTCCGCGACCAAGGGCGCAGTAGTTGCCTTCACGCGCTCGCTTGCGCAAAACCTGGCTCCAAAGAAAATTCGCGTAAATGGCGTTGCGCCCGGGCCGGTCTGGACGCCCCTTGTCGTCAGTTCATTTGATGTGGAGCGGCTGAAGGAATTCGGGAAGGATACACCGCTCGGGCGCGCTGGCTATGCTCATGAATTAGGGCCGGCATACGTTTACCTCGCGTCTACCGACAGCAGCTACGTTACAGGGCAGTTTATCCACGTAAACGGCGGTGACGCGATGCTAAGCTGACGCATCCGATGCTTAGCGGGTTGGCTGCGCCTTGTCCGCTTCTTTAATATTGTACAGGCTGTTGGCCTGAGTGATGCAAGTGAGCGTCATATCGTTCACGCAGACGTGCTTCGGCAAATGAGCGCAATACCATACCGCATCCGCAATATCGCCGGCCTGTAATGGCTGAAAGCCCTGATATACCGATGCCGCACGCGCCTCATCGCCTTTAAAGCGTACAACGGAAAATTCCGTCTCGGCAGCGCCTGGATTAATGGCGGTCACTTTTATACTAAAGGGCAGCAGCTCTATGCGCATCGCCTGATTGAGCGCCTCCACGCCAAATTTGGTCGCGCAATACACATTGCCGTTCTTGTAAACAGTCTTGCCTGCCGTAGAGCCGATGTTGATGATGTGTCCGGAGCAGCGGGCCTTCATCCGGGGAAGCAGGGCCCGCGTTACATACAGGAGCCCTTTCAGATTAGTATCAATCATCTGGTCCCAATCGTCCGTATCGCCTTCGTCTATTGTAGCAAGGCCCGCGGCAAGGCCGGCATTATTCACGAGGATGTCTATGTCCCGGTTTTCGCCCAGACTGCTAACAGCGGTTGAGACTGCTTCCTTGTCGCGCACATCAAAGACAAGCGTGGTGACAGAGATGCCATGCGCAGCGCGCAATTCTTCGCAGATGCGTTGCAAGCGCTCCTCGCGCCGGCCTGTAATAATGAGATCGTATCCGCCGGCGGCAAACCGCTGTGCTATTGCAAGGCCAAATCCGGACGTAGCGCCGGTGATAAAAACAGTCAAGTTCAGGTATTATAAGTCAGGAATGGAATGCAGCCGAGACAAGGGTGGAATAAGATGCTCAAAATTACGCCTGAGCGCTGAACCTGCCCGAAAGCTATCGCACCAACGTTGCGTCTCCTTTAAGGAGCTGTTCCTTTCCAAAACGGTCATTGATAGACAGCACCCAATAATATACACCTACATCGGAGGTGGCGCCCTGGTAAGATCCATCCCAGCCTTCATTGAAGTGCGTGCCATAAAAGACCTGTTGTCCCCAGCGATTAAAGACCCGAAAGAAATTGATGTTCCTGTAGCCTATACCGATCGGCCGCAGGAAATCATTTCGTCCGTCGCCGTTTGGTGAGAATGCCGAAGGCACATAGATAGCTGACTGCCCCACAACCCACACGTTAAGCGTATCATCCCCTTCACAGCCGCTTTCGGTCGCAATGTGGACAATGTAGTCAAGGCGGGTAGTATCCGGATAGTAGCCAACCGGATTATGTATATTGGGATTGTTCAGGTAAGTAGCAGGCTGCCAGTTGTAGATGTCGCCGCCGGACGCATTAAATACAATGCTTTCTCCTTTCACAATGATTGTGTCGTTGCCGGCAAATGGGTGGAATGGTACGATGCTTAGCTCACGCGATGCGGTGTCCGTGCATCCTTTCACATTGCCTGCGTGCAGGCGAACTACAAATACGCCGCCTGTATCGTAACGGTGAACGGGGTTAGGGTCGGAGGCGATACTGCTGTCGCCGAAGCTCCAGTTGTAAAACGTAACCGGTTGGTAAGTCGACTCAATCGTATTTTTAAACTGGATCGGCGTCTTTGGACAAGGGAGGCCGCTGTATTCAAATCCCGCGTGAAATTCCGGATAGATTTTTACAAGCCTCGTAATGCTGTCGCTGCAGGTGGATCCCCGGTTGACGATCAGCTTTACCGAATAAACGCCGGTATCCGGATAGGTAAAATCAGGCTCTTTAAGTGATGAGGTGTCAGCATTCGTACCCGGCACGCCGAAATCCCAGGAAAAGGCTCCGTTAGTATTTGCGATAGCACCGGTGCTCAGGTTTGTAAAATGAACGGTCTTGCCTTTACACTGTACAATATAGGTATTAAACTCTGGTGAATACTGAGGGATATTAGCGACTACTGCCTTTGAGCAATTAGTGACCACAAACTGAAATTCGCGTGTCACGGTATTGATCTTCACCTTATTCCGCCACTCATGGCAGGAGACAGTTACTACGTATGGGCCTACCTGATCGGGTGTGCCGCTGATAAGCCCGGTAACCGGATTGATCTGAATCTGCGGATTGCCGCCCATTGGGTTCTTGGCGGAATAGGGAAATATATAGGTCACCGGCGTCAGCTGTGTTGAAAAAGGCACCGGCTTCGCATTAGAAGCAGAGCCTCCCTGATAAGCCGTATCAAACTCGTAGCTAAGCGAGTCATTATCCGCATCTGTCGCAGAGTGGTCATAGACCAAAGGATTGTTCACACAAATGATTTGCGGCGGATAATCTTTGAACTGTGCGCTGGTATTGCACAAACCGGACGCGGGGGGAATGAAGCTGAAATAGGTGGCGCCAACCTGCCCGGGATCAAGGATGTTACCAACGCTGTAATTGCGGCAGCAGCGTTGGTAAACGATATAATATCCGCTGGCGTTGGCCGGCAGAATGTAGGTTCGCAGAAATGTAATTTTATTCAGGCAAGTACGAGGCGGATTGTTCACACAGCTATTGCTGAAATTTGCAGGCACCCGAAGGTTAGGCCCCGTTCTGCTAAGACTGGTATCAAAAAGAAACCGGGTTCCCGTACCGCTGAAAATGGAAATGTAGGCCGGGCTGTCCTGAGCAATCGCATTTGGATCGCCCCCTACGCAATCCTGGTAGAGGTCAAGCTGAACCTGATACTGGTTACCGCCCAGGCATTTATAAGTCACCTCGCCACCTACGATATGCGTTGCAACCGCCTCTGCCGCCGCAAGGAGCAGAATGAGCGTAAGCAGGTTAAAGCAAGAATAAAATCTGAGCCTCATTTGAGAAAAGCTTCTGAGCGTTGCATGCAGTATTCGGAAAAACGAAGCATGTGAAAGGTAAGCAGATCCGGCTGCTCTATCATGCTCATATGAGCGCAACGCTCACACAGCGCTACAAAACTAACGCAGGGAAAGGTGCTTTGTTGCAGCGTACTCTGCCATGGAATGGTAGCATCGTCGCGCCCCGATACCCAGCCTACGGGAATTGTGAGATTCTTCAGAATAGCGGTCCGGTCAGGTCTGTTCATCATAGCGCCGTAGAATGCAACTGCGCTCTGCGCAGGC
The DNA here is from genome assembly GCA_965246765.1 of Chitinophagaceae bacterium. Classification (GTDB taxonomy): domain Bacteria; phylum Bacteroidota; class Bacteroidia; order Chitinophagales; family Chitinophagaceae; genus UBA1952. The sequence continues at coordinate 6,926 of CBDFFJ010000002.1, read as the reverse complement.
AGCTTCATGCCTTCGGCAATCATCCGCTTAACGGCTTCAGGCTGTTCATTCCGGAAGCTTTCCGAAAACAACGCAGGTATCATACCCTTCACAAATTCCTCGCGGCCGCCTTTCCGGATCAGCGTGATGGATTTTGCCCGCTTCTCCTTTTTTGCCTCATCATCCGCCGAAGCGGAAGAATGAATGAGCAGCAGCCCTGAAAGCCGTTGCGGGAAAAGCTCCGCTGCCGCCATGCTAACATATCCGCCCATAGAATGTCCGGCAAGAACACAACACGCAATGCCCGCATCGTCTAAAATAGCGGGTACAACTGTTGCCAGATCTTCCATCCCTACCGTCTCGCCCTCCAGGCGGCTGCTTCCCGCTCCCGGCAGATCCGGAATAAGCAGCGTGTAATTTGAAGAAAGGCCGGCAGCCATGCCATCCCAAAGCGAGCCCGAGGCCGGGAAGCCATGCATCAGCATCAGCGCAGGCCCCTCGCCGGTGCGGCGGTAGAAAAGCGATGGAAATTGCTTAGTGGTGATGGTGTGCGTGGTGGTCGTCATCTTCGGGCGTTGGCAGACGCGTAGCAGACCTATAAATCATGCCAAAAAATGCCATAAGCGCCAGCAGCAGCGGCCAAATGACGCCGAGCGGCAGTTCCTGAATACCAATAAGATGCAAAACGATGGCTACCATAATAAGCGCCATCGCTACGAGCGCATACCGGCTTCGCTTCGCCGGTTTTATAAAAGGAATGATGAGGTTGGTTGGCAGCGCCCAAAGGACATTGAAATTGTTGCGACAGGCCTGATGGTCGGTGCCGAGCCACATAAAAAGCATCAGGCTTCCCAATAGTCCCGTGATGATTAGCATCAGGTATCCGGCTAAAGTCGCAAGCGGTTTTAAGCCGGGGATGGCTGAGCCGGCTATCACTACAGCGCTAATGGCGAGCATCACTAGGAAAGGCACTTTAGATGGTTCCGGCAGCGGCGGTGCGGGCGGTAAGACTTGTTGCGGAGCATCAGAAACCTTTTGACTGCCTACTACTGCACCCATTAGACCGTCGCGCAAATAATCAGGCAAAAACATCGCGTCCTCATTTTTCATCACCTTATCCACCGGCGAGCCAAGGAGGAGGTCAATGCCGAAGCGTTCCCAAGGGAGATGGGCGAGGTAGCGGTCAATCTCGTGGCGAAAAGCGATACTTTTTTCTACAGGAATGGCAGGCCCGTAGCGAAACGTTTGGCCGAAGGTTTTCTTGAAAACGTCGCGCGGGCGCGTCGCGCAGTTGTCATAGAGGAAGTCGTATTTGTAATAACGATTCTCTTCCCGGATAGATTCCTGAAGCGTTTTGTACAGCGCCCATTTTTGCTCACTGTTCAGCAAAAGCTGCTGCTCTTCAACACCGCGCTGTTCCTGAATGTAAGTTTGGATGAAATGCTGGTAAGTCTCGGAGGAGGCGTAATAAAGCAGCTTTCCCTGCGTAAACTTAAGCTCAAAATTGTCCTGATAGCCGTCAAAGGTGCCCCAGTTATACACAATGTCGCGGCCATCTGCGCTGTCCAGAACACGAATTCCGGTGTGGCCAAATGACGCGTAAATCTCATCGCCTGTGCCGACGGTCAGCAAAGAAATCCGAAGTCGAGGCGTATAGGTTTCCCGCGCTTCATGTTGCGCAAGCTCATTGGCTGTCTGCCCTTGCGAGCGTAGCGGACACAAAAAAAGCAGGACAACGAATGCCAATAGTTGCTTCATCATCCTGCTCATCTTTAAATCCTGAAAATCCTGGTCCAGGTAACTACGCATTCATAGAATCACCCGCAAACACAGACCCGATGTACTCCCGGTTCAGCCGCGCGATGTTTTCCAGAGAAATGCCCTTAGGGCACTCAGCCTCGCAAGCGCCGATGTTTGTGCAGGAACCAAAACCTTCCTTGTCCATCTGCTGCACCATGTTCACCGAGCGAATCTTAGCCTCTGGCTGTCCTTGCGGCAGCAAAGCCAAGTGGCTCACTTTAGCAGAAAGAAACAGCATAGCCGAAGCATTCGGACAAGCCGCCACGCAGGCGCCGCAGCCGATACAAGCGGCCGCTGCAAAGGATTCATCCGCCTTGTGCTTTTCAATCGGGATGGCATTCGCATCCACCGCATTGCCGGTATTAACGGAGATGTAGCCGCCCGCCTGAATGATGCGGTCAAAGGATGTGCGGTCGGTGACCAAGTCCTTAATTACCGGGAAGGAGTTAGCGCGCCAAGGCTCTATGACTATTGTATCGCCGTCCTTATACTCTCGCATGTGGAGCTGGCAGACGGTCGTATGCTTCCACGGGCCATGTGCGCGGCCATTAATGTGCATAGAGCAGCTTCCGCAGATGCCCTCGCGGCAGTCGTGGTCAAAGGCAATCGGGTCGCCGCCGGTGGCAACGAGCTGCTCGTTGAGGACGTCAAACATCTCCAGGAAAGACATTTCCGAGGAAATGTTGCTCACCTTGTAGGTTTCAAACCTGCCTTGTGCTTTGTGGTTCTTCTGACGCCAGACCTTCAGCGTGAGATTCATATTGTAGTGCTCCATCTTACTAAATGCTTTCTGTGTACTTGTTATAGTTGCCTTTGTGAGCTTTCCCGACTAAAATGTCTCTTCTGATGAGCTTCTTTACCTTCTTGTAGTATTCATTGTTATACAGTTCCGGTTGAATGCCTTTGGGAGAGACGATTCTCGCATGAAACTCAAAGTTCGGAAAGCTGCCTCTTGTGTGGTAAATCGCGTTATAAAGTTGTTCACACGCCCCGCTATGGTCCTCTTCACCTTTCAGTTCTACATAATAAGCGCGGGATTGAATTTCTAAGTGACTGTTCTTTTCGCGATTTTTTGGAATTACAAATAACCAATCGCATCGCCTTATCTGTTCACCTGCAAACACACAATCATCTATACCGTATATCTGACACTCAATGGCCGTACTGCATGATAATTCAAAAGTCTTTTTCTTTTCTGTCCTTTTGAATGTCGTGCCGTTCTCTGTGGTCAAGCATGATTTAAGACTCTGCATCCGTGATTCCAAATTGAATATTGAGCAGTTCATTGAAGCTTTTGTTCAGAATACCGGATACTTCGTCAATCTTTCCTGATTTAATCATGCCTTCTTCATAGTCAATAATATCCTCGCAGGTTCCGTCTGGCTTCAGCAGATAAGCGGAAACTTCAGCCGGATTCAACCAATATCTTTCCGGAATGATTGCCTCCGTTGCTTGCTTATCCGTGCTGCCGGATTGAAAGGCATTCATCAGATTATTAAGCGCGCTTAGAACATAAGGGCTGTGTGTGGCGATGAGCATTGTATTGCCATAATTCATTGTTTTATCAACAAGGAATTTCATTAGCTCATATTGCGCGGTTGGAAAGAGGTTTAGTTCGGGTTCTTCAATAATAAAAGTCTTTGCTTTAGTTGCATTATTTGTTGCGCCTTCTTTTTCTGGCGGATTGGTGTAAGATTTAATTGCTAAAACAATTGGCACTACTGATTGATAACCACTTGCGCTTTCTCGCAACTGATAAAACATGTTATCATCGTCTTTCTTTATTACTAAGTCGTCGCCATTCTTCCAGTATGAAATTTTTAAAGGTTCAATTCGGACTTCTTTAGAGAAACGATTCTTGATTTGGCGGAGTTTTTCATCGTTTGTTATAAGCCCGGGTGAGCTTGAAGTAGTGTAGCCAAGAAAATTGCTGCCCCTTTCTGTGGCCAAGTACATTGGATTATGCATTACTTGTACAACAGACGTTCTAAAAAAAGTGTAAGGGATACCCTTTGATTCCTTGAGCAAAGTTTCAGTTTCTAGCAGCAGACTTTTGAATCTTTGACTTAAAGGTGTAAGCCTAAATTCGTATGGCCCCGATGTTTCTATGACTACTTCTAAAACCTTTAATGGCTCTGGACACGATGTAAAAATGAAAGAATAGTCGTCACACCTGTACTCTAAATATGTGTGGTCATCATGAGACCTAAAACCAGAATATGGATATCCTCCATGAACAAATTCAGCTAAAGCCCAGTCCCATAGCCCCTCTCGCAAGCCGTGAATATTTGGAATTAGGTAAGAGAAATACCTACACACTGCCAGCAGCTTCGCCACCGTACTCTTCCCCGTTGCCTGCTCCCCAATAAGCACATTGAACCTGCCGAACGTCAGGTCGGCTTCCTTAATAGGCCCAAAGTTCTTTATAATGAGGCGTTCCTTCATTTACTTATAGCTCCGCTGGCTCGGATGCACCACATCATAAATCAAATCCTCCTTGTGCAGCTCAAAAGCTGAATCGCCCTTATACTCCCACGCCGACACGTACATAAACTTATCATCCTGCCGCAGCGCCTCGCCGTCCTCGGTCTGATACTCCTCGCGGAAATGGCCTCCACAGCTTTCTTCGCGGTCAAGGGCGTCCATGCACATCAGCTCGCCCAACTCAATAAAGTCTGCCACACGGCCCGCCTTGTCCAGCTCCGGATTGAACTCCAGAATATCGCCCGGCACACGTACGTTGCTCCAGAACTCCTGCTTCAGCGCGCGGATTTCCTGAATGGCCTGTTGCAGGCCCTGAGCGTTGCGCGCCATGCCGCACTTATCCCACATAATCTTGCCGAGGCGCTTGTGGAACGACTCCACACTCTCCGTGCCCTTGATGGACATCAGTTTCTTAATACGCGTTGCCACGACATCTTCCGCCGCCTGAAAAGCCGGGTGGTTCGTATCCTCAGCCTTCTTGGAAATCTCATCAGCGAGGTAATTGCCGATGGTGTAAGGAATCACGAAGTAGCCGTCCGCAAGCCCTTGCATCAGCGCAGATGCGCCAAGACGGTTAGCCCCGTGGTCTGAGAAATTGGCTTCGCCGAGCGCATAAAGTCCCGGCACCGTGGTTTGCAATTCATAATCCACCCACAGGCCGCCCATCGTGTAATGCACTGCCGGGTAAATGCGCATCGGCACCTCGTAAGGGTCTTCGCCGGTAATCTTAGCGTACATCTCAAAGAGGTTACCATACTTTTCTTCCACCACCGCGCGGCCCAGCTTGTAAATCGTCTTTTCGTCGGTTGAAGCATTGCCTTGCTTGCCAAGTTCAATACGACCGTAGCGCATAATGGCATCTAAGAAATCAAGGTAAACCGCCTGCTTGCTCGTGCCTACGCCGTAGCCCGCATCACAACGCTCTTTAGCGGCGCGGGAAGCCACATCACGCGGCACAAGATTGCCGAAAGCAGGGTAGCGGCGCTCCAGATAATAGTCGCGTTCGTTCTCCGGAATATCCGAAGGTTTGCGCGTATCATTTTGCTTTAAGGGAACCCAAATCCGTCCATCATTACGCAGCGATTCAGACATCAGCGTAAGCTTGCTCTGATGGTCACCGGAAACGGGGATGCAGGTCGGGTGAATCTGCGTGAAGCAGGGATTGCCGAAGTAAGCGCCTTGCTTGTGTGCTTTCCACGCAGCCGTTACGTTGCAACCCATGGCGTTTGTAGAGAGGTAGAATACGTTGCCATAACCCCCTGAGCAGAGCAGCACGGCATGACCAAAGTGGCGTTCCAGCTCGCCGTTCACCAGGTTGCGGGCGATGATGCCGCGGGCCTTGCCCTCAATTTTCACGACTTCCAGCATTTCATGGCGACTGTACATCTTCACATTGCCCAGCGCAATCTGTCGCTCTAAGGCCTGATAAGCGCCAATCAGCAACTGCTGACCTGTCTGGCCTGCGGCGTAAAACGTGCGCTGCACCTGCGTACCGCCGAAAGAGCGGTTTGAAAGCAGCCCGCCATATTCCCGCGCAAAGGGCACACCCTGCGCGACGCACTGGTCAATGATATTGGCCGAAACTTCCGCAAGGCGATGCACGTTGCTCTCGCGGGAACGATAGTCGCCGCCCTTGATGGTATCGTAGAATAGACGGTAAGTGGAGTCACCATCATTCTGATAATTCTTAGCGGCGTTGATGCCACCCTGCGCGGCGATGGAGTGAGCGCGGCGCGGCGAATCCTGGTAGCAGAAAGCCTTAACCTTATAGCCAAGCTCGCCAAGCGCAGCGGCGGCGGAAGCGCCTGCGAGGCCGGTGCCTATTACTACAATTTCCAGCTTACGCTTATTGGCGGGGTTGACGAGCTTACAGGTGCTCTTGTAGTCCGTCCATTTCCGGTTAAGGTCTCCGGCGGGTATTTTACTGTTCATGCTTAGAAATATCAGCGGATGATGTCTTTATAGAGCGATGCCATTGGTAAGGTTGCGTCCAGTTTTGATAACGGAATCGTGTCAGCTAAGTCGGTGTATTGGTGCGAAACCCAATCGTCCCTTTCGCGCTCGCAAAGCGTGACTTTTACTTGTTCCGGCTCAACGATTAGATAGTATTCTAACGATGGAATCTTAGTGTACTCAATGAGCTTGTCAATGTAATCAGTTTTGTGGCTGTCTTTTGAGACAACCTCTACAAGAAGCGCAGGAGCGCGAAGAATATACTCATCTGCCTCAGTCTCAGGCTCTGCCGTCACGCATACATCCGGGTAGCGGTATTTAAGGCCGCCCGGTATAGCCACCTTCACATCATTGATGTAAACCTGATAGCCCCTTTTTTCAAGCATGCCCGTAAAAAGCATAGCAATGGCAATTGCCATTCTGTTGTTGATTTTCTTCTCTCCGGGCATTTCAAATAATTGTCCGTTGATGTATTCGCTGCGACGCTCAGCTTTTAGCTCGTGTTGAATATAATCGGCTTCGCTCATCAGCGCAACAGCAGTCTGTCTCATAGCTCTCTGGTCGTGTTTGCTCTAAGTTACGAAAGGTTATACGCCGAATTGCCGCAGGTGATGGTCCAAATGCTTCCACTGCATAATCTCCCATTCCCGGTTATTCATGGGGCCAAAAAACGGATGGCGGCCTTGAAGCTTGTCCGCCTTTCCGGCTTC
>CBDFFJ010000001.1:0-292935 GCA_965246765.1 Chitinophagaceae bacterium | reverse complement strand
TGTCCAGGATAGAAGCCTGAGCAGTAGCAGCGAGCGTAACGTCACCATACATCTGAACGTCTGTACCGTTTACGTAAACCGCGCCGTCAATATAGATAGCGTCTGTAGCAGTCTGAGCGATAGCGCTGAAACCTGCGAGAAGAGCTACGATAGAGAGGGCGATTTGCTTCATTTTTCTGTTTTGTTATCGCCCCGTTACCGGTTTGATGATGCAAATCTATGCCCGGTTGCCCGCTTGTTAATGACTATCCGTTAACAAGGCATAATTGAATATGTAGGTCTTTGTATTAACAACTTGCACTTCACTGAATAATAGCAACTGATTAAGTTACTTTTAATTATTTCAGTAGCAATGCTCGTTAACATGCTTGCAAAAAGCGATCAGAATCGCCGATACGCGGAACGTGGTTAACAATTGATTTTCGTGGACAATGATGAGATCATACCCTATTAACAAGCGGGTGTGTACGTCAGATTCCAGCCATAATCATTTGTATGCATTTCCATCTCTGTTGATGAGAAAGGGATTAGCGCATCCATCGCTTCAGGCAGAACAGATGTGTCAAAGGACAGCATCCCCAATAGATGGGTTAATTGAAATTAATTCAAAATAATATTTCTGGATAGCAGGGGTGAGCTTGCGAATGCAAATTAATAATGCGTTATTCGCCATAAACTGGAAAAAATATTTTATAGCCCAATCATACTATGAGATCACACCTACACCTGCTTTTTCGCGCTTTACACAACAAAGGCATTACGCTACCCGCCAGCAAACGATCACTATTGCCGGCCATTTGGGCGTGTATAGCTGTATTAGTATCCGCTAATTCGCCGGCATGTGCCCAAACTTCAAATAATGGCGGCGGAGGCGGCACGTTTGTCGTGCTTCAAACAGGCAATGTGCCCCTTATAATTGCCGGCGGCGGCGGCGGAGCCAGCGGGCAATGCTGTGGCAGCCAGGGTAACGGTGCGCCGGGTGTCACTGCAAGCGCGGGAACGGTCGGGCTATACACTACCTCGGTGTATGGGAGCGGCGGCAGCGGCGGCAATGGCGGCACCGGCGGAGATGCAAGTTTTTCTGCGGGCTCTGGCGCAGGCGGAGGTTTTCTCACAAATGGAGGAGATGCAGTGAATAACGCCTATCCCTACAGGACATACGGAGGAGCAGGCTTTCTAAACGGAGGATCTGGCGGCGCAGGCACCCTTGATTGCGGTGGCGTGCAGTCTGTAGATGGCGGCTTCGGCGGCGGCGGCGGGGCGGCCTGCTATCCCGGCTACTATATAAACGGGCCTGGCGGCGGCGGTGGCGGCTACTCAGGCGGCGCCGGCACAAACGGAGGCAGCCAGTGGGGCGCCGGCGGCGGCGGCGGGTCTTATAATTCCGGCAGTGCGCAGGCAAATCATGACGGTAGCGATGCCACATTCGGCAACGCCGGCGATGGCTCCGTACTTATCAGTTGGACGGGCGGGTCACAGACTTTCGGCAAAATCCATAACACCCTTCAGAGCTTTACCGTGCCCGCCGGGATTACTGCTATCAACATTGTAGCCAGGGGCGCGCAGGGCGGAAACGCTGATGCCATTACCGGCCTGTTCGGAAAATATTATGGCGGGAACGGCGCTTACATGTCGGGCGCATTCACGGTTTCGCCCGGCAACGTGCTGACTATATTGGTGGGCGAGACGCCCGAGTCTTATACAGGCGGCACATGCGGCGTTCCCTTTATCACAACCGGCGCGGTGAATAGCTCCTACTGCCCCGGGAGTTCAGTTTCAGTACCTTATACCGCAGCAGGCACATTTAATTCAGGAAATGTATTTACCGCGCAGCTCTCCAATGGGTCAGGCAGCTTTGCCAGTCCTGTATCTATCGGCTCAGCCACCGGCGTATCCAGTGGCTCTATCAGCGCCGCAATTCCGGCAAATGCCGTTGCCGGTACAGGCTACAGAATCCGGGTTATCGGCAGCAGTCCTGCTACAACCGGCAGCGACAACGGCAGCGATTTCAGCATCCATGCGCTCCCTTCCGCTTCCATAAGCGGCAATAACAGCCCTGTCTGCACCGGCAGCAATGCAACCTTTACGCTCAGCGGCACCAGCAACGCCACCGTTACATACAGCATCAACAGCGGCGCAAGCACAACTACTGTCCTCACCGGAGGCACGGCCAACGTAACGGTTAGCGGCGCCACTGCTAACCAGATACTTAGCCTCGTATCCGTTTCAGACGGCAGCTGCGGTCAAAGTCTGGCCGGCACTTCTACGGTGACGGTGAATAAACCTGACATAGACATCAGTGGCGGCAGTCCGCTGACAAGCATCGCTGATGGCGACCTCGTGCCGGGAAGCGCAGATGGAACCGCTTTTGGCACGGGCGTCTTTAGCCGCACGTTCACAGTTAAGAACACAGGCCCCTGCCCCTTAAACATCAGCGTTGTAAGCTCTAATACGTCTGAATTCAGCATTTCGGGAGCGCCTGCATTGGTACCTGCACAATCCGGCATTACGCCGGGGCAGGCCACTTTTACGGTCAACTTTACGCCCACGGCAACTGGTAGCCGCACGGCTACGATCACGGTCAGCAATAACACTGCAGGCCATCCCGCCTACGCGTTTGGCGTTTCCGGAACCGGCGTCGCCGGCGCTGCGCTGGATTTTGACGGAAGCGATGATATAGTCACGCTCGGCAATGAGTCCAATTTTGATTTTACAAATCAGATGACCGTGGAGGCCTGGGTGAAAATTGATCCCGCGACCTCATCCTACGCCCGCATCGTTGATAAGTATGAATATAACAGCCAAACCGGCTACATCCTGTTCAGAGACCCGCTTATCGGCGGCGTCGGATTTTATATAAATGGCAATGGCGGCCCCGGCGCGTACAGCCCGGTGTCCATTTCCGACAATCTGTGGCATCATGTAGCCGGCACTTTTGACAACGGCATCTTTTCAGTGTATGTGGACGGCGTGCTGAAGAGCCGGGTGACAACGGCCGCCATGATTGCTACAAATAATAAAGCCGTGACGATTGGCAATGGCTTTGACCAGGTAAACAACTACCCGCTCAAAGGCGGCATTGACGAGGTACGCATCTGGAATAAAGTGAGAACCTGTGACGAGATCGGGTATTACCGGAATTGCGAGCTGACCGGCAGCGAAAGCGGGCTGGTAGGCTACTATAAATTCAATCAGGGGATCGTTGGTGCCGGCAATTCAGGTATCACCACCCTTACAGATGCCACGGCAAACGGCAATAACGGCGCACTTACCGGTTTCGCACTCGCCGGAACGGCATCCAACTGGATAGCACCGGGCGGCGTGACAACAGGCAGTACCTGCACCGGCATCGTGGTGGCGCCGGAAATCAATGTGCGGGGCAACAGCATCAGTATAGCCGACGGAGCAGCCACGCCCCTCTCGGCTAACTACACGCACTTCGGCAGCGGCGTCAGCAGCCGCACGTTTACCGTTCAGAATACCGGCAATGGCGCTATGTCTGTAAGCGGCGTGAGCATTACCGGCGTCAATGCGGGCGACTTTTCCGTCATTGCGCAGCCGGCCACCTCAGTAGGCTCCAACGGCAGCACCAACTTCACCATCGGCTTCAACCAAAGCGCCTCCGGCCTGCGCAAGGCGGTTGTGCACGTTTCCAGCAACGACTGCGATGAGGCCGACTATGACTTCGCCATTTCCGGCATGAGCACCAAACGCTACTATGTGGATCTGGCTGCCACGGGCGCCAATGATGGCACAACCTGGCCGAACGCCTTCACCAGCTTCCAGAGCGCCCTGAATATCGCAGCCGCAGGTGATTCCGTGCTTACGGCACAGGGAACCTACAAGCCGAGCACCGGCATCCAGCCATCGCCTACGCCGCGTACCAATACGTTTGCGCTTGCCGACGGCGCCTCCTATTTCGGCGGCTTCCCGACCGGCGGTGGCAGCTTTGCCTCGCGCAACTTCAGCACGCAGCGCAGCATCCTTTCCGGCGACATCGGCGCGGCCAATGTCAATACGGACAACTGTTTCATGGTAGTAAATGCCATCAACCTGACGGCCAATACCATCCTGAATGGCTTTACGATAGAAAACGGCCGTGCAGACAGCGCCGGCTATACCATATACAGCAGGGCAAGCGCCATCAGCCTCGGCACCACGGGCGCTATGCAGTTTGAGTCGCTCACCATCCGCAACAACACCGGCAATACGGCTGTAAGCGGCGACGGCCCGGCGGCATGGAGCGTAGCGAACTGCACTTTTGAAAACAATGGAACCTATGGCGCTCTATATATAGGAGGCAACGCTTCCGGGGCCTTCACGAATTGCGCATTTACAAATAATACGGGCTACAACGGCGGGGCAATCAGCGAGAATGTCAATACCGCCACCTTCAGCTTTACCGGCTGCTCCTTTACCGGCAACGTAGGCACCTATGGCGGGGGCGGGGGGGCAATCAATGCGGGGAATGCAGCAAACACTTTTACGAACTGCAGCTTCGCCAACAACAGCTCAGTCGGGGCAGGCGGCGCACTGAATAAGTTCTACGCGACAGCAAATACATTCAGCTATTGCACCTTCACCGGCAACTCCGGCTATGGCGGGGGCGCTCTTTACGGGCAGGGTGGCTTCAATATTGATCACTGCGTGTTTAGCCAGAACTATGCTACCGGAAGTCCATCTACGTATTCGTCGCATGGCGGCGCCATCTATAATAACGGCACGCCTTCCACCATCAGCAATACAGTCTTTCGCGCCAATGCGACCCTGTACGGCGCAGGCGGAGCCATCTATAATAATACGGGCGGCACGATGAACCTTACGAACTGCACGTTCACGCTGAACAATGCAGGCGGTTATGGTTCCGGCGGAGCTTTGAACAACAACTCTACGTCTAATGCCAACGTCAGCAACTGTATTTTCTGGGGTAATACTGCAAACGGCAGCCATGCAAACGCTGACGCAGAAATAATAAAATACACCGGCACCCTGAACGTCAGCAACACCATCTGGCAGGGCAACACGTCAGGCGGCACTATTTACAATGCCGATCCGCTCTTCACTAATGCCGCCGCGGGCGACCTCACGCTTCAGGACTGCTCGCCGGCCATTGACAGCGGCGCGGCTAACGCTCTGATAACGGATATCGCCGGCAATGCCCGCCCTGTGGACGTATTCCCCGGCGGGCTGAGCACCGATATCGGCGCTTATGAGCGGCAGACCGCGCCACTCAGCCGCGAGATCAATCTGCGGGGCAACGGCGTTGACATTGCCGATGGCGCAGTAACGCCTTCGTCTGCGAACCATACCCATTTCGGCAGTGGCATCAGCAGCCGCACCTTTACCATTCAGAATATCGCCGGCGGCGGCCCGCTTTCCATATCCGGCATCACGATTACCGGCACGAATGCAAGCGACTTTTCCCTTACTTCGGCGCCCGCCGGCTCCGTGGCAGCCAACGGCACAACCACTTTTACCATCGGCTTTAATCAGAATACCGGAGGCATCCGCAAAGCGGTCGTGCATATTGCCAACAGCGACTGCGATGAAGGCGACTACGACTTCGCTATCTCCGGCGCCAACATCAAGCGCTACTACGTTGACCTCTCCGCTACCGGCACCAACGACGGCACTACCTGGGCGAACGCGTTTACCGATTTCCAAAGCGCACTAAGCATTGCGGCTGCCGGCGATACTGTGCTTACAGCAAAGGGAACATACAAGCCAAGCATTAGCATCAGCCCGTCTCCTACGCCGCGCACCAGAACATTTACGCTCGCCAATGGCGTGGCTTATTACGGCGGTTTCCCGGCGGGGGGCGGCGCTTTCCCGACACGCAACTTCTCCGCTAGTCGCACCACCCTCTCCGGCGACATCGGGACGCTGAATGACAGCACGGACAACTGCTTCCTCGTAGTGAACGCTCAAAATCTGAGTAGCACGACACTTATGAGCGGATTTACCGTTGAGCGCGGTAACGGCGACAGCGTGGACAACAACTACCCGCTGGTATTGTACAAGCAGGCAGGCGGCATCAATCTCGGCATGAGTGGCGTCATGCGGCTGGATTCGGTAACCGTCCGCAACTGCTTTGGCCGCAACGGCGCAGGCGGCGTGGAAGGCCTGGGCAACCATGCCATCACCATGCGCGGCTGCGGCTTTTACAACAACAACCCCCGCGCCATCTCCATACAATATGGCGGCGGGCAGGTATTCCTCAATGATACGTTTGCAAATAACGGCGCCAGCGGCGCAATATTCATCAATGACGCGGCCACGTTTAACGGCTGTGTATTCACGGGCAATCGCAGCACCTCTTACGGCGGCGTGATGTCCGGCGGCGGCGGCTCTACGTTTACGGACTGCAGCTTCTCCAATAATTCTGCCGGCATTCAGGGCGGCGTGCTTTACAGCTTTTACGGCGTGCATACCTTCACGCGCTGCACCTTTAATCAGAACAGCGCTAACAGTGATGGCGGCTGCATCTTCATACCCGGCTTTACGGGCGGGGCAGACTTTGACCGCTGCCGGTTTACCGGAAACTCGTCTGCCACAGGCGATGGCGGCGCCATATACATCGCGAACCGCAGCGCCGATATTAAGAACTGCGTCTTCTGGAATAACTCCGCCACGCTCCGTACAAGCGGCGCTGTCTATAACAATGGCGGCACAATGGCATTTACTAATTGTTCCTTTGCAAAAAATGCCTGCGGCAGCTCACAAGGCGGCGCGCTGTACAATAATTTTGGCGTCGCCACCATCAGCAACTGCATCTTCTGGGGGAATGTTGCCGCGGGCAATGACGCGGTTCCGGCCTCGGAGATCGGCGTGGGCGGCAGCGGCGCCGCCGCGAATGTTACCAACACCATATGGCAGGGCAATAACACCGGCGGCACCATCTACAACTCAGACCCCCTCTTCACCAATGCCGCTACGGGCGACCTGACCCTTCAGGACTGCTCGCCTGCCATTGACAGCGGCGCCGCTAACGCTCTTATAACGGATATCGCCGGCAATACCCGCCCTGTGGATGTATTCCCCGGCGGGCTGAGCACCGATATTGGCGCTTATGAGCGGCAGACTGCGCCTGTTATTCCCGAAATTAATGTACTTGGCAACAGCCTTGGCATCACCGACGGCAGTGCCAGCCCTTCGCTCAGCAATCATTCGGATTTCGGCACGGGGACTGTCTCGCACACCTTTACGATTCAGAACACGGGCACCGCAGCCCTCTCTGTAACGGGCGTATCTGTCACCGGAGCCAATGCAGCAGACTTTACGGTAACCGCCAGCCCGGCGGCATCCGTTGCCATCGGCGCAGCCACTTCTTTCACGGTCCTCTTCTCACCGTCTGCTGTCGGGCTGCGGACCGCTACCATGCACGTAAACAACAATGACTGTAATGAGGGCGACTATGACTTTGCGATCAAGGGGATGGCTGAGGCCGGCGCTGCCCTGAATTTTGACGGGGCCGACGATAACGTGACCGTCAGCTACGACCTTAATAAGTCGGCCCTCACACTGGAGGCCTGGGTAAGGCCCACCAGCAGCGCGCGCATGTACGCTATCTGCAACGACAACCCGAATAATTACGGCGCCGGCTTTGGCCTGAACAACTACAGCTTGGAAATTGACTGCCACAACACCTTTATCAGCGTGCCCGGCACACCGTTCAGCAATGGCGTGTGGGCGCACGTATCGGTCGTGTATAATCCCGACGGAACGGTGCGGGCTTATGTGAATGGCAATGAGGTTTACAATGCCGTCCCCAATACCTCCTGGACAGCCAGCATGAATGGCACTCCTTACTTCTACATCGGCAGGCACAATGCCAACTCCGCCCTCACATGGGATGGCGATATGGACGAGGTGCGCGTATGGAGCCGCTCGCTCTGCCAGACCGAGATCGTGAACAATATGAGTGGCAGCCTTCCCGGCCCTGCATCGCAGCCGGGCCTCGCGGCTTACTACAAGATGAACCAGGGCGTCGCGTCGGGCAATAACACTGCTACCGGGGCCAATGTGAGCTCCCTTACGGATGCAAGCGCCAGCGCTTTGAGCGGTACGCTCAGCAACTTCGCGCGCAGCGGCAATGCCTCAAACTTCGTAGCAAGCACTGTAGGCACAAGCGCTGCGCCTGTGTATGCCGGGCCTGCAACGCCAACCATATCCGCATCGGCTACTACCAGCTGCGCCGGCAATACGGTCACCTTGAGTATCGCTTCGGGAAGCCTTAATAATGCCGCGGGCTGGCAGTGGTACAGCGGCTCCTGCGGGGGCACACCTGTGGGATCGGGCACTTCCATCAATGTAGCCCCTACTGCCACTACCACCTACTATGCGCGCGGCGAGGGCTGCGTGGCTCCGGGAGCCTGCGGCGCTATTACCATCACCATCAATCCAAAGCCTGTGGCAGGCACCTCGCCTGTGAGCCAGACCATTTGCAGCGGCGCGCTTACCACCGCTATTGCGCATACGGGCAGCCCGGCGGGCACCACGTTTAGCTGGACACGCACGGGCGCCGCAGAGGTTACCGGCATCCCGGCCAGCGGCAGCGGCGACATCGGCGCGGCTGCGCTTACCAACACTACCGGCAGTGCGGTGACGGTCACCTTTACCATCACGCCGAGCCTTACTACCGGGGGCGCTACCTGCGCCGGCACGCCGGTCACCGCTACGGTGTTGGTGGATGCGCCGGTCGTTGCTACGGCCGCCGTTACTCCGCTTTATACCATGGCTAACCAGCAGATACAGACCATTTATAAGGGCTACCCTTCGGCGGCCCAGTCGGAGACTATCAGTGTGAGCGCTTCGGGCGGATCGGGTACCGGCACTTACGGCTATGCCTGGACTATGAGCGGCTGCAATACCACGGCCCTCATCACGGGCTTCAGCGCCAGCGGCAGCACTCATTCCTTTAACCCTTCTGCCGCAGGCGCGCCCGCGCTTTGCGCAGCGAATAATGGCAACAATGTCTTCATCTTCAACATTGCCGTTACGGATGCCTATGGCTGCGCGGCGCTGCCCCTTACGAAGAAGATTAATGTGGTGAACCCTTATGGCGCTAACCCTGCCACGCAGGTGGCGGTATGCCACAAGACGGTGATTGTAGGCGGGGGCACGTCGGGCACTCCGCTGATTGTGACGCCTGCCCAGGCTAATATGCACCTTGCCCACGGGGATGTGCTGGGCAACTGCGCGCCTTTTACGGGCAGGGACGGGGGCGTTGCGGCGGCACAGCAGTCTGGGGAGGAGGGTGCGTTTATGGTTGTGTATCCGAACCCTTCTACGGGCATCTTTACCATAGAGCTGTCGTCTATTGAGGCGGGGGCGGATGTGCTGATTACGGATGTGCAGGGGAAGGCGGTGGCCTTGAAGCGTATGGAGAAGGACGGGGCGATTAAAACGCAGTTTGACCTGAGCGCCCTTGCGCGGGGCATGTACCTGATTGAGGTGCGCGACGGCGGGCGGATGTACCGGAGCAAGATTGTGATGCAGTAGGCATCCTGCATTGTGCAGCAATAAAAAAAACCCCCGCCGGCGCGCTGCCAGCGGGGTTTTTTGATGCATTATTGGCTGAAAGCGGCGATGCCCTCAGGGGTGCCCTCAGGGGTGTGGCGTGATGAGGCTTTCAAGGGCCACTTTGAAGGTGAGGACTTCATTCCAGGGCCCGGAGAATGGGGTGTAGCCGGCCCAGCTGGCGCTGTATTGGCTGACTGTGACCTGGCAGGCGGCCAGCGAGTTGTACTTCTGTGTTTGCTGCTGATTCATGGTATATATGTGATGCGTGCGTTTTCTGCCGCATGCGGACAAACGTAATGTTCATCTCTTATAAATGCAAGTGCAGGAGGCGCTGCGGTGGGCGCATGTGTGCTCCCGGTGGCTGCTGCGTGTGTGCCGGCACGGGCTACCGGCTTCCCGCTTGTTACAGACGGCTGCCCGGCAGTGGCACGGCGCGTCCCGCTTCCTGCAGGTGGCCTCCCGGTAATAGCACCGAGCGTCCCGCATTCCGCATCGGGCTTCCTGCTGCGCGGGATGGGTGGAGGATGGATGCCATGAAGGGGCGCATGAGGGGGTGGAAATGGGGGTTTAAACGCAATGATTTCAATGTTTTACACTAATTATTATGAGTGTGCCGAAAATATTTGAAGAAATAATGCGGATGAAGGTGAAAATGTGGAAATTGGTGGCTTCATTTGCAAAACGATAACAAATACGGGTGCTATTGCATCTTCAAACGTCTATTTAATAAGTATTATTCACCCAAATCCTCAAACCGGTATGAAAAACACAGCTACTAGGCTGGGCGTCGCAGAGACGCCGGGAAACATTAACGGGAGGCCTGCCGGGAAGGCGGGCTGGCCTAAAACTACATTGCTTGGCATCTTGCCAGCTATGGTGTGCCTGCTGCTGCCTTTTGGGGCGGGGGCGCAGATCTATGGAACGCACAAGATTTTTGCGCCTGGCATGACGATTACGCAGGTAAATCCTAGCTCGCCGGCAAGCCCTGCCAGTGAGGATGTGACGAAGGTGATAGACGGTAGCACAGGCACGAAGTATCTGAACTTCAATAAGACCAATACGGGCTTTACAGTCAATACGGGCAGCAACTCTATTGTACGCACTATAGCCATTACCACTGCGAATGACGCTCCGGAGCGTGACCCGGTAAGCTATACGCTTGAAGGCTCCAATAACGGTACTTCATGGAGCAGCATCACGAGCGGATCGGTGGCGTGCACGACTGCGCGACAGTACACGCGGTCTTTCCCCATTGCTAACAGCACGAGTTACTCTTATTACCGGGTAGTTTTCCCTACGGTGTGTACGCCGGGCACAGCCAACAGTATGCAGGTAGCGGAGGTGCAGCTGTATCAGGCAGATGGCGTGGGCAATACGAGCAGCGGGATCTACTACACCACCATACAGGCGGCTGTGAATGCGGCGGCGAGCGGCAATACGATTGTAGCGGATGCGGGCACTTATGCAGAGAATGTGACGGTGGATAAGTCGCTGACCATTCTGGGCCCTAATGCCAATACCAATGCCTGCACCGGCACCCGCGTTGCGGAGGCTATTGTGATACCGGCGGTTACGGAGACTTCTAACCAAAGCACTACCTCCGGCACCATCTTCCGCCTCGGCAGCGCTTCCGGCCACATCAATGTGACGATAAAGGGCTTCACTATTGACGGCCACAATGCGGCCCTCAGCGGCGGCCTCACGATGAATGGCACAACCATCCACACCGGCGCGGGCGTTACAAACAGCGTTGGCTCTTTTGACGCAAACCCGGGCGGCTATGACGTGAAGATGATTGTTCAAAACAACATCATTCAGAACCTGGAACGCTACGGCGTGCTGGCAGATGGCATCTCCGGTATCGCTATGTCCGGCACGGATGTGAGCTACAACAAGATTGATAATCTGCCTTCCGGCAACGGCTTTCCGGGCGGCACAGGCGGCGGTCGCGGTCGCGGTATTGCCTTTGAGGAGAATCATTACGGTACTGCTACGGGCAACTGCATCAGCCGCGTAAACGTGGGCTGGCAGGATGATAACTACTACCTGGCCTCAACGGGCGCGGGCACAGTAGTGTCTAACAATACGATCTCTTCTTATCACCGCGGCATCTTCCACAACCAGCAGTATTCAGGCGCTACGGCAGCCAGCATTACAGGCAATACCGTGAGCGCGGAAAGCAGCAATAACTCCGGCACAGACTTCGGCGTGGAGCTGGCATCTATCCAGAGCACAGTCGGCGCTACGGTGACGGGCAATAACGTGACTGGCAAGAAGTACGGCCTGCTCCTGTGGAACTGCCCTACAACCGGCACTATCACAATCTCCGGCGGCACTTTGAACGGCAATAATATCGGCATCCTCGCCACAGATAATGATCCGCAGTTTGGCGCGGCTGTAGGTGCGAGCACATTCACGCTGAGCGGCATTACAGTAACGGGCGGCGCTACAGGTCTTCAGATTGAAGGCACTACTACTGTCAGCAGCCTGTCGGGCGTAGCCTTCAGCGGTCAGTCCGGCGACTACATCAAGCTTTCCGGCAGCGCGAACAATGTAAATGGCACAGGCGCATCTTATGGCGGCGTGAGCGCGGGTGCTGGTCTTACCAATGCGCAGGCATTCGTCATTGAGAATAAGATCACGGATAAGATGGACAATAACGCCCTTGGCCTTGTGCGGCTGAAGGCGGCTAATGTGTATGTGACCGCTACAAGCACCATTCAGCAGGGCATCAACGCGGCTTCCGCGAATGATAATGTGAATGTGGCAGCGGGAACTTATAAAGAAGACGTTAGCGTCAACAAATCTGTGAGCCTGCTTGGCGCCAACAGCGGCATAAGCGGTTGCGGTACACGTGGTGCAGAGTCAATCGTGATGCCCGCTACGCTTGATGCAGTTACGGGAAAAGTGATCGACGTAACAGCTTCTGACGTAACAATCAGCGGCTTTACTATAGACGGCGACAACCCAAGCCTGAGCAGCATCTACACCGGTGCAAATACAACGGCCAACATTGACGCGGCAGAAGGCATTTCAATGCAAGTAGGCGGCGTGAACAATCTGACGGTGACCAATAACATCGTGCGAAACTTAACTGGCGATGGTGTTGTGATTTTCGCTCCATACAACAGCGCGTCTACCAACCACACGGTTGCCAACAACAAGTTTATGGATTTGGGCACATATGGCAGCAACACTGCGGATTACGGAGGCCTAGGCGTGCTGATCTACAACAACGCCTACACGGCCATCACAAACAACTGCATGGACAACGTGCGTATCGGCGTGCAGACCGGCAACTTTCACCTTGCAAATACCGGCGCATCCAGCTATCAGGCAATCAGCAACAACACGATCACTAATGCGCGGACAATCGGAATCTGGCACAACTTGGCATACAGTAATGCTTCAGCGATCACTGTTTCCAACAACAGTGTCAGCGGTGTGGGCAATGCGAATGAGACCTACTGCGAGGGTATCTTCATCAGCTCGCTTTCCGTGCCTTCTTCTTACACCAACAACATTATCAGCATCAATGCTCCGGGCGAGATCACTGATGGCTATGACGTATGGAATGTGGACGGTGGCACCTCTGCAGCAGCTATCAGCGGCGGCAGCGTGAGCGGCGCTAAGTATGGCGTTTGGGTAAACAACTTTGACGGGTATGTTCAGGATGCGACCTTTGGCGGCCATGCAACGCTTGGCAGCATCAGCATCAACCCTATTGCCGGCGGCAGAGGCATCTATCTGCAGGACAATCCCGCAGCCGTCTCTAACGTAGCAGTACAGGTGACGATCAATTCCGGCGTTCAGGTGAACGGCGGCGCGGACGGCCTCTATATTGAAGGCGACGTAGCTTCTGTTTCTGCTACGAACGACCTGGCTTTCAATAACCAGACTGCTAACTACATCCGCCTGGATGGCAGCGCGAACAATGTGAATGCTACAGCGGCCACTTTTGACGGCAAGAACGGCGCTACGGCTACACTGGCGGAGAACTTCGCCATTGAGAACAAGATTGTTCACAAGATTGACAACGGCGCGCTTGGCTATCTAAGCGTAAAGGCCAATCAGGACTTCGTTACGCCTGCCAGCTTTATCAGCCCTGCAACTACGAGCGCAAGCATTCAGCGTGGCATTGATGCAGCATCAAATGGCTTCACCGTTAATGTTTCTGCTGGCACTTACAACGAGTCCGTACAGGTAAATAAGGAGGTAGCAATCAAGGGCGCCCAAAGCGGTATTCTCGGTAAAGGAAGCCGCGGCTCAGAGTCCATCGTTGATCCACCAATGTCTACTGATAATGTGTTCAATGTTCTGACCGATAACGTCACCATTGACGGGTTCACTATTACAAACAGTAATGCTTATCCGGCTTCAGAAAGAAATGGTGTCCTTACTATCAATAAGACTGTAGGCTCCGGCCACTTCACCGGCGTTGTTGTAAAAAACAATATCATTAGCCGTCAGTTCAAAGGAGTGAACTTCAACTTCACCGACAATTATGAGATCAGCAGGAACTGGTTTCACGGCGAAGATGATCCGTACAATAACAGCAGCGACTGGGTATCAAGCTATGGCTCATCGAGCACAACCGGCCTGATTACCAATAACGACATGGACGGATACGCCAGTGCAGTGGAGATACAGGGCAATGCAACACAACCCGTTTCCGCAGTGACGATTTCCGAGAATCGCTCTACCGGCAGCCAGTATGTATTATTTGGACTTAAAAACTCCTCCATATATCGCAATTCAATCCTGAATTCCACTTCCGGCTCAAGCGTATATATTGGCGGCGGCTGCTCTAACGATCTGATTTCAGAAAACTTTATTGATAATGGCAACTACTCAGGCATCCGTGTACTTAATCTGTTTGGTGCAGGTGTAAATGCGGGTATTACAGTTACCAGCAATAGCATCACTGGGCATAACCAGCCCGGCACTTACGAAATCAATGTAGATGCGTCAGCATACACAGATTCCCTTGCTGCAACCTGCAACTGGCTTGGCACAAACGTCCTTTCCACCGTCAAACTGAAGGTTAACGGACCTGCTAAGTACATTCCTTACCGGCCGAGTGGTACGGATGCTTCAACGGCACCAGGCTTCCAGCCTGATCCACTCGTGCCTTGCAGTACCTGCACTCTGGCCACTACTGCTGCCGTAACGCCGCTTTATACCTTGGCCAACCAGCAGATCCAGACTATCTACAAGGGCTATCCCGGCGCAACTCAGACCGAGAACATCGCGCTGACTGCCACGAACGGCACCACGCCGTACACGTACACCTGGACTATGAGCAATTGCAACAACACCACTGTCAATCCGGCGTTTAGCTACAGCGGCTCTACCTATGCGTTTAACCCGTCCAGCCCGGCGCTCACCCTCTGCGCAGCGGGCGGTGCTAACAATGTGTACATCTTCAATGCTACCGTAACTGACGCACAGGGCTGCTCTGCTTCACAGACCAAGAAGATCAACGTCGTGAATCCTTACGGACCTAACCCTGCAACTCAGGTATATGTCTGCCACAAGGTGACTATCGCCGGCGGCGGCACATCAGGCTCGCCACTCACTGTAACCCCTGCGCAGGCAATGATGCACCTGGCCCACGGAGATGTGCTTGGCAACTGCTCACCTTTCGCAGGACGTGAAACCGGAACGGCCGCACAGCAGCAGCATGAGGAAGAGGAAGGCCAGATCAGCGTCTATCCGAATCCGAGCACCGGCACGTTCATCGTTGAGCTGCCCGCTATTGAGACAGGCGCCACTATCGTAATCACCGACGTGCAGGGCCGGGTTGTAGCGCAGAAGCAGCTGGAAAAGGATGGCACACTTAAGGCCACCTTTGAGCTCGGCACACTGAGCCGCGGTCTTTACCTCGTAATGGTAAAGGACGGTGACAAGCTTTACCGTTCCAAGATCACCCTGCAGTAAGCAATAAATAAGTGGACTCAGATGGCCGCCCTACCCTCTCCAGGTAGGGCGGCTTTTTTAATGGGACGGCGGCAAAGCCGGCTGCGTCTAGCTTTGGCAATCAATAATAACCGGGTTGCCGATGCTCACCTTGCTCCTCACCGCCTGCGCGGCCGTCGCCGCGGCAATCGTTTCATGGGTCCTTTGCCGGGCGCGCCTTGCTGCCGCAATGGTGCCGCGGGATTCATACGCACTGCTTCAGCAGCAGCTTGCCGGGACGCAGACATCGGAAGGCATTTTGAAAGGTCTGTTTAAAAACGCTCAGGAGCAGCGCGATGCTGCGCAAGAGCAGGCGTCGGGAGCACAAGCGGCCGCTGAAGAAGCCCGCGTGCGCGTGGCTAAGCTACAGGCCGCCCTGGACGCTAAAGAAGAACAGCTGCGAGCCCAAAAGGAATTTCTGGCCGAGGCCAAAGCGGACATGGAGCGGGAGTTTCGCCTTATAGCTGCCAACTCCCTGGAGCTGAACGCAGCCGCCCTGAACCGGCAGCAGGAAGGCAAGCTGTCCGACTTGCTGAGCCCTTTCCGCGAGCAGATACAGCAATTCCAGGAGGCAGTACGTAAACATTTTACGGAAGAAGGCAAAGAAAAAAGCGCCCTTCAGCGGGAGATGGAGCTTTTGTCGCGCAACAGCAGCATCTTAAGCCGGCAGGCTAATAGCCTGACCGAAGCGCTGCGCGGCAGCACTAAGCAACAGGGCGATTGGGGCGAGACAATCCTGGAGCGCGTTCTGGAGCATTGCGGGCTGAAGGAAGGAATAGATTATACGGTACAGGCTGCCGGCAGGAGCAGTGAGGGCGCCGCCTTCCGCCCGGATGTGGTGCTGCACCTGGTGGGCGGCCGAAATCTGGTGATAGATGCGAAGGTGAGCCTGAACGCCTACTGGGATATGTGCTCCTGCCCGGATGATGAGATGCGGAGTTCCTTTCTCCCGGATATATGCGCAGCGCTCCGCCGGCATGTTGACGAGCTGCATCGCAGGCCATATAACGAGTTGGAAGGCACGCCCGGATACCTTGTTATGTTCGTGCCTGTGGAAGCTGCCTACATCACCGCGCTGCAGCATGACGGTGCGCTGTGGCAATATGCCTATGACAGGGGGGTGCTCGTCATTTCCCCCACCAACCTGATCCCGTTTATGCGGATGGTTGCCCAGCTGTGGGACCGCGAAAAGAAATACCGGAACGCGGAAAGCATCGCAAAGAGCGCCGGCCTGCTCTACGACAAGCTGGTGGGCTTTGTGAAGCACTATGAGAAGGTAGGTGCGGCACTGCGTACCGCGCAGCAGAGCTACGACGATGGTTTCGGACAGCTGGCCACAGGCCGCGGAAACCTGATTGCAAAAGCGGAAGAGATGAAAGCCCTCAGGATCGCAAACAAGCATGATCTTCCCGCTGCCATTGCCGAACGCGCCGCGCTTGCGGATGGCATTCACCTTCCGCAACCTGCGGCAGGGGATACGCATTCATAGCTAAACGGCGTTGTGAATGCGCGCTGCTTAATTTGCGTGCCCGTATTCCATGCCCGCCGTCCAGTCCGTTCGCTCTGCTATCCTGATTTGCATCACCGCCGCCATTGGGCTGGCCTACCTGCTGCGTGATGCCCGGAATCCGCCGGTGCTGTACGGAGATGCAATGGGCTATTATTACTATCTGCCCGCCGTATTCATCTATCATAATCCCGTTACGTTCTATGAATTCCCTGCCGGCGCGGTCACAGAAGACAATGTGCTGTCGCATGTGGATCAGCTGAAGCGCGAGGGCTGGCGCACGCCGAAAGGCTACATCATCAACCAATACACCTATGGCGTTTCACTGATGGAGCTGCCGGCGTTCGCAGTGGCGCACCTCTATGCGCGGCTGAGTGGCGCAAAGGCCAATGGATTTTCCCCGCCATATGTACTGGCCATACGCATACTTAATGCAGTTTATGCATTGCTCGGCCTGCTGCTCACCTATCGCATCCTGCGGCGTTTCTTCAGTCACAACATTTCCCTGCTTGTCACGCTGGCGTTGCTGGCCGGCACCAATCTGCTTCATTTCAGCCTGCGGCAGGCCGGCATGTCGCACATACCGCTGTTCTTTCTCTATGCGGCTCTTATCTGGTGCACGATTCGTATTTACGAAGCTCCCAGGCTATGGCGATTCGCACTGATAGGCTTCATAGCAGGCCTCATTATTCTCATTCGCCCCACAGACATTCTCTGTCTGCTCATACCGCTTCTGTACGACATCCGGGACGGCCGCACATTGCGTGAGCGACTCCGGTTTATTGCACAGTACCGGAGCGCGTTGCTGCTTGCGGTGCTCGTAGCGTTCCTGCCGGCAATACCGCAGCTGCTCTACTGGAAATCTGTATCGGGACACTGGCTGTACTACAGCTATGGGCGACAAAGCTTTGACTGGACCCAGCCACACATACGCCAGGGTGTAACAGGCGGCAACAACGGCTGGCTGACTTACACCCCGCTGATGGGCCTTGCCCTGACCGGATTATTATGCCTGCGCGATTTGAAGCGTTGGTGGCTCTGCATCGTAATACTGCTGCCGGCATATCTGTACGTCATCTATTCATGGTACTGCTTTAACTATATCAACGGATTTGGTTCCCGGCCCATGATTCACCTGTATCCGCTCCTGGCTTTGCCGCTGGCCGCGCTTTTACAATGGGCTGCGGCGCGGAATGGATTGCTGAAAGGAGCTATGGCTGCAATAATCGTATTTCTCACCGCCGTGAATCTGTCCTTTACGGACCTGCAGGCGCAGGGCATGCTCAACAGTGAGGACTCCAACTGGCCGTATAATCTGGGCATGCTGTTTCGTACCCGCCTACGGTACGTGAACCTTGTTGAGAAGGATATTGCCGTCCGCCAGCCAGATCCGGGCCGTCTCATGCCCGTCCGCACACTTGCCTTTGAAGACTATAATGATTCTACTGATCTCAATTACGTTCAAGACACAGCGCGGGGCCGCAATGGCTATACTTACCGGATTGTATCTGATGAACATCCGCCTGGCACGCTGAAAGTAATCTGGAATAAGGCGGAGTTCGGCGATGCGCGCTGGCTGCGGGCAAGCGGCCGCTTTATGTTTCCGGAATACTTCGGTCTTTATGAAAACCATGTGCTGGTTGTGGACGTAAAGCGCAGCAGCAGCGAGTTTCAATTATGGAAAGGCATTCGGATAGAAAATAAAATCGGGCTGGCCGACAGCAGCTGCCCTCATTGGAACACCCGCTACAAGCTTGACCACGCAGACCGCTACCGCTGGGGAAGCATCTGGGGCTTCGTAGCTCTGCCCGATGCAATGAAAGACGGCGATACCATTGAGGTAAGCGTCTGGAATCCGGCGCACCGCGAGCTTTACCTGGATGATGTGCGACTGGATCTGCTCCGGTAAAATCCGCAATGCGGATTTCAGCGGTACTGTTTGAGACGGGGGGCAGCAGACCGGCCGCAGGTGTTCATGTCTGCAAATTTTTGGAACCAGTCCTATAGCATAGTCCGGCCAAACGGATAATCTTTGCCCTCAGGCTGTCCGAGAGCGCAGATGATAATATTATCTTCCACTGGTCAATAAATGATTATGTCTGTGAGGCTGACAGTATCAGTCGCGTTTTTGTGCTGTATAGCGCTGCCAGGGGCATACACATGCACGGCGCAGACGGATAGCCTTGTGCAGGCATACGACACTGCGCACACTTCTGAAACACAAGGCCGCCTCGCAGCAACAATCTCCGTTCTGCTTTCAGACGTTGACGAAGCGAAATCCACAGACTGGGCGCGCCGCGGCTATGCTCTTGCGGGTGGCGTGAACCTGCCAGCGGCCATCACCTGTGCCAATCAGCTCGGCATCTGGCACAAAGACCACGGGCGTTACGATTCGGCAGTCCAGTACTACAAGACTGCGCTGGAGAAAGCCCGTGCGCTCAACATACAGCGCTACATCAACGGCGAGCTGTCTAACCTCGGCCAGACGTATGGGCTGATGGCAAGTATGCCGAAGCGCTACACTACCAACTGCAGGCTTTGAATTATTACGAAAGCTCGGCGGAGAAAGGCACACTCAACCATTACATCGTCGCCATTGCTGTAGCCAACACATACTATCACATGCGCCAGCCACGCAAAGCGCTGGACGTGCTTCGCCCCTTTTACCCGGCGCTGGTGCAGGCAAAAAGCCCGGTGGCAGGCGGCCTGCTCAATACGATGGCACTTTGCTATGGCGGGCTAAAGGACACGAAGCGTGAAACGGACTTTCTGCAACAAGCCCTTACAATTAAACGTGCCAAAGGTGATTCTACTGGCGTAGCCACAACGCTAAACAACCTCGGCGATGCGGCTTACAGGTAAAAGGATTATGCTGCTGCCGAAGGCTATTACAGGCAGGCGCTGCAATTGGATGAGGCACTCGGCCTAAAAACACAGGCAGACGAGGTGCGTCAAAACATCGCCTCTACGCGGGCGGCGCGCGGTAATCCGCAGGATGCCATCCAGCAGTTCAAGGCGTCACTGGAAACCGCGAAAGCAGCTGGCAACCTGCCCATTCAGAAGATAGCCCTTCAGAATCTTATAGGCGTCTATGATTCGCTGCACGACTACGCGAATGCGTATAAATACATCGCCGAGTACGAAGGCGTCAGCGACACCGCGCATAGCAGGGATTACGTTGGCGCTATTGCGGATGCGGAAACGAAATACCAGACGCAAAAAGCATTGCGCGAGCGCGATAAAGCAGCCTTTTTGCGGAGGCCCGCAGCCGCGTTGTCCGCGAGCGGAACATGGCTATTGGCATGGCCGGCGGCAGCATTCTGGCGCTTGCCCTCATCTTCGGCCTGGCCTGGCGCATCCGCGCAATGCGCGCCCGGCAGCGGGAGGAGGGCCGCGCAACACGCGCCATTTTTGTAGGCGAGCAGGCAGAGCGCATCCGCATTGCGCGTGACCTGCACGACTCTATCGGGCAGATTCTTGCGGTGGTGAAGATGCGCCTCACAAGCGCGCCTGCGCATGACGCTGCCGCATTAAAGATGCAAACGGACGCATCGGCAGCGTTGGTGGATCAGGCCGTGGCGGAAGTCCGCGCCATCTCGCACAACCTGATTCCCGAAGACCTGACCTTTGGTGCGATTCGCGCGATTGAAAACCTGTGCAGCCGCATGGCGTCCGCCGGCAACATTGCTGTGAAGCTGACCGTTGCCGACGCGGTTCGGGTGCGGAAGTCCAACCAGGAGTTCAGCCTTTCGCTGTACCGCATTGTGCAGGAGGTGCTGGGCAATATGATGAAGCATTCCGGCGCCTCCGCTATTACGCTGGATATGGTGCAGCAGGACAGCTTTATCCACCTGCACATCGCCGACAACGGCAGAGGCTTTGACACCGGCATCATCTGCAGGAGCGGCGGCATTGGCTGGAAGAATGTCTTTGCGCGCGTTAATCTCCTGAATGGCCGCGTGGACGTTCGCTCCGAGCGCATCAGCGACACCAGTATTCAGATTTCTATTCCTCAATAAACCAGGATTTCTGTGGAAGCCCCCGCCACCCGCCCGGTAAACATCCTGCTCGCCGACGACCATCAGATCATCATTGACGGCATTAAAGGCATGCTGGGCAACCACGCGCAATTCCACATAGCGGCCACCGCGCCGGACGGTCAGCACGCAATGGAAATGGTGATGGCGACGCCCGATGCGTTTGACGTGCTCATTACCGACATCTCCATGCCGCTGCTGTCCGGTATTGAGCTGTGCAAAATGGTGAAGGCATCTTACCCGCATATCTACGTGCTGGTGTTGTCTATGTATTCCTCCATCGCCGCGGTGCAGGATGCGGTGATGGCCGAGGCCGATGGCTACATCCTGAAAAGCTCCGGCAAAGACGAGCTGCTGAAGGCGTTGCATCGTATTACCAATGGCGGCACGTACTTCTCCGAATCCATCCTGCCCATCATCTACGGCCAGTTCCAGAAAGAGAAAACAAAGGAAGAAGTGCAGCGGATGCTGAGCGCACGCGAGCTGGAAATCCTCGCGCTTATCGTCAAGGAAATGACGAGCGAGGAAATCGGCCACGAGCTGTTCATCTCCAAGAAGACGGCGGACAATCACCGCGCAAACATTCTGGAAAAGACCGGCTGCAAGTCAACGGTTGGCCTCGTGAAGTGGGCAATTAAGAATGGGCTGGAATAGCTGTCCATGGTACACGAGCTCTGACCTGTGGCTAATCGTGTTGAGCTTTCAGGGTTATGCGGTCCACGTCCCGAAAAGGAATGAATGGGAATAGTTACAGGCGCTACTCATGTGAGAATGGGTATAAGTACCTACGCCTTTCAGCGACTAATACCCATTGCGGCGGGCGCATGTAAAACGCAGTTTTACACCTTTCAAAGCATTGCTTTACGTCAGCCCCTATAAAAACCTGGTTATTGCGCACTTTGTATAGAACTGATCAAAGTCCCACTTCTTTTAAACAGCTTACCTATGGAACACTTGAAACATGCTATCCTTTTTTCTGCACTGGCATTGGCCATTACAGGCGCCTCCGCGCAAAACGCCTACAAAGACTTCTACCGGGAGCATCAGGAGGCCGATGCGAAAACGGTGGACGTCGGCTACAGCAGGTCGGGCACACTGCTTATTGCCGCTTCCCACGAAAAAATGGACGACGGCACGCACGGCGACATCACAGTTTATGACGCCGCTACCGAGAAGGTGAGGTATCACTGGGACGGCGCGCCAGCCTGGAGCGTGGCATTGTCGCAGGATGGCAAAAAGATGGCCGCATTCATTGCCTTCACCGGCCTCGTGCTTACCGACCTTACCGACACGACAAAGCACCGTACGCTCTTCCCGGACAAGCTGGAGAATGTCGCTTTCAAGATGGCATTCTCTGCCGATGGCAAGCTGCTGGCCTTCGGCACGCCTAAAGGCAAGGTGCGTGTGGTGGACGTAGCCACGGGCAAGATGATCAAGGAATTGGACGGCAATCCGGATGAACGGATTATCGTCAAAGTGGCCTTTACCGACGATGGGAAGCTTGTAGCAGCCGGCGGCGACCTGCTCAAGGTCTGGGATTCAAAAACCTGGAAAGAATTGCAAAGCATCGCGCCGCCAAGCGGACAGAAAAACCTGGTGAGCGCCGTAGCCGCGGTAAGCAATCGCGTGCTCTGCTCTTACTCGCACGACACCTATGTCTATGACCTGAATACCGGCAAGCAGCTTTATACAACCAGCCTCGGCGGCTTTTACAATGCAGCTATTTCTGCAGATGGCAAGCTGATATTACTCACCGATAAGCAAGGCGTGTTTGCATTCAACGAAGACATTTCCGGCGCAGAATTGAACGGCCAGGGTATGCCGGATATTGAGTGGGTAGCCCTTGACCCAAGCGGCAAAAAAGCAGCTTTTGCAACAGAACGCCAGGTGGTGACTACAGACATGAGCACGCTGGTGAAGCTTGCCGGAAAGGCTTTAAAAGAATGATGTCAACCTTCTATCACACAACCATTTTTTACAAGGGCGGCCAAGACGGCCTGCCCTTTTTTTTAAAAATGCTCTTATGAAATTGAAATCATTCGCAATACTCTTCTTGCTTGGCGCAGGCAGTTGCCTGGCGCAGGAAACACGCGTTATTCACAGCGTCAATACAACGGATGCGCCATTATTGCGCATAGGCAGCATGGCAACGAAGCGCCTCGTGGAAGGCTCGGATAAGCCGGGCGAGATGGGCGTGCTCTTCTTCTCAAAAGACACGGCTGCGGAGCCGAAGCGGAAATACGTCGGCCACTTCGGCGCAGACGGGGCGCTGTCTGAAGGCGTTATGTACTTTAAGAACGGCGACCGCTATGACGGCGAGTACAGCAACAACGAATACTCCGCCGGTGAGTACCAGAGCAAGGCCGGAGGCTGGACGTACAAGGGCCTTTTTTCCGGCGAAGGAATTTCGGGATTGGGAGTGGTGATAAGCTTTAGCAACGGCGACAAGTACGAAGGCGCGGCGTCCGCTACCTACCACACGTATCAGGGCGCATATCGCTTCATTGACGGAGAAGTGCTTGCCGGATACTGGCGCGATAATCTGCCAACAAGTGGCGGAATCGTATTGGCCGGCCACGACGACACAGTGAAGGGAGCCTTCATGCAAAGTGGCACTACCACTGCTTTTAAAAGCAGCGATGGCAAGCTGACGCGCACGTACACCATTGAAGAAAATCTGGAAACTGCCAGGAAAAGATCTGTGGAGACAATAGCCAGTGCTAAACCGGCAACATCTGCACTTAACACGCGCATTACGCCGGCTTCCGACTTTTGCGGCTCCCTGCAACAGGCTATGAAAGCAGCGGAAAGCGGCGCGCAGGGACTAAAATCTCTTGCAACAGAAATTGCTAAGACCGGAACCTATATCCGCGATTATTCCAACGACGGCTCGGTGCTTAATTCTTCGGTGCAGCTAATCGGCGCGCTGCAAACGGCCATCTCCGGCATTGGCGGCGCGTACTACATGTATGCAGCGGTTGAGGACATTCCTTACGAGTATGCCCTGCGGGGAAAGTATGAGGGGTGGAAGAAGAAAGTGTCGGATTGTATCACCGGCCTCGGTCGCCCGGTTACTGCCTACAAAAACGGCGAGGCAAATATGTACTACGAGTCCGGCGACGCCGTGGTAGCCGTGCGCTTCATACGAAACTGGGCCGGCACTACCCGCTCCATCGTGTACATAGAAGTGAACAATACCGCGGCTGCGTTTCACACATATCGCACGGCTGCTGAAGCGCCGGTGGCAGGCGGAGGCGGTGGCCGGCGTGCTTCCGTATATGCGACGTATGTCTTCATCTCCGACTGCAGCGACAGCCGCCAGCGGAACTTTAAAACACTGTGCAAAGTGGACGCAGACCTGAGCAAGCATACCTGGGAAGAAGTACAGGCAAAGGCCTCCGGCTTGCTTAATGGCAGCGACCGCTCGTGCGGCACCATGAAGTATCTCGGCAAGGGCGAAGACGTAAAAATCTCCGGTACGCCGGGCCGCGATTACGCCGTGACCGGCGGCACGATAATGGATTTCTGATTCAGCCCTGGTTTTGTATCGTTTTTACGTGGTAGTCCCGTAGGGACGGCCTAATATAATAGCCAGGGATTTTAATCCCTGGACAACGGGCGGGCACGTTCATTGATTATCACAGCTTGCGCAATGACTTCAGCCACCATTGCAGGCGCATGCCGTCCACGTATGAGGAGTGTTCCCTCCAGTCGCCGATGATTTTATCCTGATAGAATTTTACCTGGAAAGTGTATTGGCCCGCCGTGCGGGGCGTCCAGTAGGTGCCCGCTTCAGCTTCAAAGGCGACTGTGTTGTCCGGCGCTACGATTTGTACCGTTACATGACCGCCGAAAGGCATGGCGTGGTACTTTTCGTTGGATTGCACGTCTATGTAATACTGGCGGTCGGTGAGGCAATCCCACTGGATGCATTCGCTCCAGCGGTCGCGCGCTACATTGATGTTGCGCGTAGCCAGCTCCCGGAGTTCCTGAGTTGGCTTTGCAGGCGCTGCGAATTGCCCTTTGCGTGCGGCGATAAATGCTTCGGCCTGCTCATTAATCCACTTGTCTTTGACCTTGTTCGTGCTCAGGTATTTATGGCCGCGGGTATAAACGCGCATTGAGCCGTCTTTGTTAACCATGATGCCTTTCATCACATCATCCTCATCCCACTTGCCGAAAAGCACGTCTGCCGAAGAATCCGGCACTACCTGACCGGCGACCGTTTTGCCTTGCCATTGCGAGCCTTTGCCGGACGGCTCGTTACGCGTGAATTCGCCGATGATGATGCGGCCATCGCTATAGGCAGCCACGCCTTCGCCGTCCATCAGGCCGTTTTTAAAGCCGCCTTTGTAATGAATCTCGCCCACGAAATTGTCGTTCAGCGAAATGATGCCCTCGCCCGTTCCGTTCTGGCAATCGCCGAAAATGCACTTGATGAGATGCCCGGGCGTGGTAGCGGCGGCAATAAAAGGCGCGCAAACTATCGCGATGGTGGCAGGAAGCGTTTTGAAGATGTGGTGCATACGTGTTTTGGATGTTTCAAATAATTGAATCGCCTACCAATGCGTGTACGTTGGCCGGTCCATGCGGTCCAGCATTTTCTGAACGTCGCGGGCGGCTTTGTCGCTCACATCGCTGGAAGATGAAGTGCTGCCCCAGTTGATGACCGGAATCTTTGGCTTGTCACTGCCCCGCGCCTGCGCCGCCTTCCGCGTGGCTTCCGTGTTCTCAAAGCCGTATGATTCCTGCTTCGGTATTATGGCTTTCCCGTTGAAGATAGGCACGCTGCGGCTGCCCGCTTTCACGACGCCATTCATCGGATTATTCTGCGCGTCGTAGGTGCCCGTATAAGTGGCTCCGGTAGAAAAAGTGTAGGTGCCGTTGCTGTAATTATTGTTTTGAAAAGTGCCGGTAAACTGTTCGCCATTGGCGAAGTAAAACGTGCCATCTCCTTCGCGCGAGCGGTCTTTAAAATGGCCAACATATTTGTTGCCGGAAGGAAACTGGTATGTGCCAAAGCCATTGTTGCAATCACCTGAGATGCAGGCCTCGTCGCGGCCCTCAACCGGCTTGTATTCTGATGCGGCGATTTTCAAGGGGCCATCTACTTTTTGCCCGCCTATGTAACGCACGGCCTCTTTGCGCCCGTCGGTATAGGTAATGCTGCCGTCGCCGTCTTCAACGCCATCTTTGAAGGTTCCCGTGTAAGTATAGTCACTGTACTTCATGCTGCCCTTTCCATCGGGCTTTCCATTCTTAAACGCTCCCTCGTAGCTGCACCAGCCGAAGTCGTACTTCCCCTTACCGCTGATGCAATTCCCCGAAAGGCATTGCGCATCTGCGGGACGCGAGGTGACTGTAATTACTGCAATGGCAATCGTGAAAGCTCGTATCATGGCTGTGAGATTAAAGTAGTGAATTTACCGCGTGCCGGGGCTCTTCGCTTTTACATCATCCGCTTCAGCAGCAGCTGTGTTTCCCTGCTGGCGGTAGATGCCTGCGCGCAGGGCATAGAGCAAATAGTTATCAGGCAGCTTCGTCACGGCAGTATTCATCGTGGCAATAGCGGCGCTGTAGTCTTTTATATTGCTTTGAGCGCTGGCTTTGTATATCCAGCCGTCCGTGTTTCTTTCATTCAAAGTGATAATCTTTTCCGCAACCGGAATTGCCTCGCGATCCCGGTCAAGACCAATAAGCGTCGCGCAATGCGTTGCCAGATATGCCGGCATCTGTGTACTCAGCGAAATCGCCTTTTCAACTTCCGGCAACGCCTGAGCAAAAGCGCGTTCTTCATTGTACACACGCGCGAGCCCGTAGTGACCCTCCGCATAATTGGGTTCCAGCGAAACCGCTTTCAGGAAATCTGCCTTTGCGGCGGACAGCAGCTTCCGCTCTAAGTAAATAAGGCCGCGGTTGGCGTAAGGAATAGCGCTTTCTGGCTGCAGCTCTATAGTCTTCGTATAGTCTTCTATCGCCGCATCGGCATTGCCCAGCGCATAATTGGCCATTCCCCGCTTGTTGTACCCGATACTCCATGTGGCATCCAGCTCCAGCAGCTTATTAAAATCTTTCAGCGCATCGCTGTAGCGGCTGATGGCATAGAAGTCCGCGCCACGATTGTAGTACACGTCCGGGAAGTCAGCCTTCAGCGCAATAGACTTACTATACGCGCCGATGGCTTGCTGCAGCTGGCCTTTCGCATCCAGCGCTTTCCCGCGTATGTAATGCGCGTAATCCAGCTTTGGATCTTTTATTATGGTTGCGTCCATCAGCCGTAGGGCGTCATCCGGCTTGGCCAGCTTTAATGCAGCTGCCGCAGCATTGATGGCCAGATCCGGAGCATCAGGCGATAGCTTCATCGCGTCAATAGCAGTCTTGTACGCAGCAGTGTTGTCACCCTTCCGCATATAAAGCTGCGACAATGCGCCTGCTGCATTCGCGTTGCGCGGTGCCGTTTTCAGGATATTGCTAAATGCAACAATCGCTTCATCAGTCTTGCCGGATTGGTATAGACTAATGGCTGCCTGCTCCTCTTTGGATGGCTCCTGCGCGATTGCACGTTCGGCGCCGGCCAGCAGGCAGAAAATTATGCTCAGGACCAGCAGCTTTGTCAGACGCTTCATAGTTATTGTGAATAGACAACAAACCTACATTTCTTCTAAGGGCCTGCCATAGGTGCTAATCCCTAATTCGCGGCTTACGAAGATGGCTGATTACCGAGTTCTGTAAAAGGTTGACCGTGAAGCTTCGGCAACGGATTTAATCACATTCCCATTCTCCTTTTGGAAACTTGCCGCGCAAAGCGGAGGCTACGCATAGTTTTGCGCTTTGGCATTTCAATACATCGCCTACCCAACCAATTGCCGGAGTCTCCGTCTATTAAGGAGGCAATTTTGAAATCATACAAATATTTATACAAATAAGGAATGCAAATACAGCATGTCCTTGCTTGTCCTTATCTCCTTCCGCTCCCGTATTTCCCGCTTAATGAAAAGACTGTTTCTGACTGTATTGATCTTGTGTGCCGCAGTACAGAGCTGGTGCCAGGGTAACGACAGTCTGAAAGGAGTTCAGTATTACAGCTCTGGGAGAATGGCCTTTCGCAGAGCCGATTACGCTGCGGCGCTATCAGAGCTTACTACATTCAGAACGCTAAATAAAGCAAGCTTCTGGAGCGGGTATGCCTTTGCGTCTTCCAAGCTGGAACAGACAATCAATTTGTGCTTGGATGAAGTCGGAGACGCCGGGCCGCACATCAACGCCCCCCGCAAAGTGGATTCCGTAACGCGGTACCGGCTTGCCCTGCCCCCGGCAGAACTGCTTGGCCCGCTTGGCAACAGCTCCGACAGCGGCAATTCCGTTTCTCAGTTTGTGAGCGACAGCAGCGCCAGATATTTCTATCTCGGCCTGATAGCGCGAAAAACGAAGGCGGAAGGCTTGGCACTCACTCATTTTGAAAGATCGCTAAGCCTGGATAGCTCCAACGGCGCAGCTGCCTTGGAGCTGGCCATAAGCCGCGGCCTGATTACCAAAGCGGTGTCAGGACAAACGGTCACGTTCAGCGACGCGGCTCAAAGCCTCGCGAAAAAGGATTCTCAGCTCATCATATCCGCTTACCTGGGCCTGGCCGATAAGAACCTGTTTGAAAGGAAATATGCTGAGGCCTGGAGGTATTATGAGAAGGCCGCCCGTATAGATGCACAAAGCCTGGAAGCACAGACGGGGATTGCCGAAGCGTGCCTGAAGATGAACCGGACGGCGCCTGCGCTGAAAGCCCTGGAAGCCATTGCGCTGATACGGCCCGAAGACTATGAAAACCAGTGGAAGCTGGTCCGCATGTACTACAACTATGGTCAGTATGATAAAGTGCTGGCTATGGTGCCTGCGTTGCGCACAAAGGTTGCAGACTCAAAGGGTTGGGCCTTCATGCTTGGCAAAGCCTATCAGGCCCGGCAGAATCACGGCAAGGCTATTGAGCTGATGCAGCAGGCATCAAAAGATGAGCCCGAAAATAGCGAGGCGCCATTCCTGATTGCCCGCATGCTGGTGCAAATGGAAAATTACGGTCAGGCCATTATCTATTATCGGCAGGCGCTGCGCATAGACAGCGTCTCACAGCCCGGGCGCATTTATGAGCTGGCGCTGGCTTTAAGCACAGACAGGCAATACAGCGAGTCCGTCGCCTGCTTTAGAAAGGCGCTGGAAAAAGGTTACCGGCCCGGCCCGGACTATTATAAGAACCTGACGAATACGCTTGCAGACGCGAACCAGCCGGACGAGGCCGTGCGCATCGTTACCGCTATGCTTCTGGTGCGCCCAACCGATGTGGCATTGATCAATGCGCTCGGCGATGTGTATTACAACAACGGGAGCTACAGGGAAGCGATCAGCACCTGGGACAGGCTTATGACAAGCGAGGACAAAAACGCGCGTACCCTGTTCAAGGTGGGACTGGCCAACATTAAGATGGGCAAGGGTAAAGAAGGTCGGGCACTCTGCCGGCAGGCCATTGCCATAGACTCCTCACTTGCCCCGCTGATGCAGGCGCAGGAAGATTGACTAAGCGGCCTGTGTTATACGAACGCCGGCCCTCACAGGACAATCTTCAACCGCAGGCGCACACCATTCATTTCAATGCTCAGGACATAGGCGCCGGGCGCTAAATCAGTCACTGGAAACGCATTTTGTCCCTGCCGCACTTGCAGGGATTGCGCCCGTACAAGCCGTCCCGTAGCATCCACGACACGGAACATGCCGGCACCGCCTTCAGCGGCCTGAATAAGGACATTTCCGCCTCTGTCGGTCTTCAGCCACCCGGCAGTATAGCCGCTACCAAAGCCAGTCGCTGTGATGCCCGCAGCCGCATCGGCAATCACCGCCTGCGCCCTGCCCGTATCGTAGCATCCGGCAGGATTGTGCAGCAGTGCCGTGACAGTATCAACCCCTGCGCCTTTGGTATAGGAAAAGTTGTTGCCGGCTGTGGTCGCAGCTTTGACGCCGTTCACAAACCAGTCTATCCGGTAGCCGCTCACCACATTGTTGATTGTAGCCAGGCAGTTGACCGCCAGGCCCGGCGCTGCCACACCCGGCGCTGTCAGGAAAATACCGGGCGTTACATTCGGGTTTACGTTGAATTTTACAGCGCTTGTAGTGCTTCCGGAGGCGCAGCTGAATGACGGGCCGCTGATAAAGACATTCACTGAGTCGCCATTGGCCGGCACGAAGCTGAAGAACCTGCTGTTGGCGCCCGCGTTCACGCCGTTCACCATCCACTGATAGCTGGCTCCGGTAGCTATGTTGCTGCTCACCGCCAGGCGGGCTGTATCACCGATACACAGGATTGTGCTGTCGGTCCTGATTTTTCCCTGCGGAACTACATCCGGCAATATGTAGCGGAATATGCCGTCAACGCCGCGCGCTACCAGCGAGCCACTAAGGGTGAAGTTTACAAAGTTGGCCGTGCCGTTGAAGTAGAGCCTGTTCCCGTACCGGAATATAGCCTCGGGTATCGCATTGACAGGGTGCCAGGTACTGGTGGTTGTGCCCGTTGCTGCATCAATGGCCGACATGCAAAAGCGGGGGTTGCCGTTTACGCTATCGTAAATGCCGGCCACGTATAGCCGGTTATTCACCTTCTCCACGCCCACGATACGTGCGCTATAGGCATAAGTAGCCACCGCAGTGGGGCCGTACCAATGGATAGCCGGATTGAAGCCGGTCGCATTGCCGCTGATGCTGCTCACTGCCGCAAACTGGTTGCGCGTAGCGCCGCCTATGGAGGTTAGCCCATTACCGCTAACGTACAGATTGGTATCAATGAGCTTCATGAAGTTGAAGTAACTATTAGGGTTGGGATTCCATGCAGTACTGGCGCCCGAAATCAGGTTGATTGCAGCCAGGCCCTGCCGCACGCTGCCGCCCACCTGGTAGAAGCCGCCGTTGGTGATCATGGTATCGTTTACAAACTCAAAACCCGTGAAGCCATTCTGGAAAGTCGTGCTCGGATTCCAGGAAAAAAGAGTGCCCGTGCCGGTATCAACAGCGGCCAGGCCCCGCTTCAGCGTCGTATTGACAATGGCAAAGATGCCGCCTACGTAAAGCCTGCTTTTCCAGATACGCAGGGCATAGACCTTATTGTCTGCATAAGGATTGAATGAGCTTAAAGCCCCGGTGGTTTTACTGAAAGATGCAATGTTTGACCGGACTGAGGTACCGAGCTGGTTCTGAAAGTATCCGCCGACATACACCTGGCTCTTGCTTACTTCCATGGTGCTGATAAACTCAGATTGCCCAAGCACCAGCCCGGAAGGCTGCCAGGGCAGAATGGTATCAGCATCCAGGTCATATGCCGCCACTACACTGCGCCGGACGGGCTGCGCGGACACCACTTTACCCGCTATCAGCAGCCGCCCCTGCGCCACCTGCAGGCAGTAAGGCAGGCCGATCACGTCTCGCTTTATGGGCAGCAGCACAGCCGAATTCCGGTCGAGCACCGCCACGCGGTAGCGCACGCTGTCATTGATGCTGGCGAAATCGCCGGCTATGTACAGCCTGTTGCCGCTGGGATACACGGCATAGACCGCATCTGTGGTGCTCGGCATCAGCTTCACGCTTTGCGGTGCAATCTTTCCGGTAGAAATCTTCATCAGGCATATACCCTGCCGCGCCGAGTCGTTGACCGTCTTAAACCGCCCCGCCATATACAGAGTGTCATTATAGCTTGCCAGGCTGTTCACCACATCGCCGTCCGGCAAGCTGTAGAGCATATGGTTAGGCTTGCGGCTGCTGAGCGTGACGGAGCCTGCATTCAGCCGCGTGCTGTCGCCAAGCCCACGGAATGCGCCTGTCAGCAGGAGGGTGTCGCCAATTACCAGCGCCCGCCGTACGTATGGCGTGTAGGTAGGGTCTGTGATGGCTATATTAAAGCTCGTCACCGCGCCGCTCGTCTTCAGCAAGGCCACCAGATTGCTACGGACTGTACCATTCACCAGTGAGAATCTCCCGCCCACATAAAGGGTATCATCCTTTTTTTGAATGCAGTAGAAGGGGCCGTTCTTCGTGCAGTTCAGGGGTAAGAGGCTGCCGGTGGCTAAGCTGATAGATGCAATTCCGCCCCGCACGTTGCCGTTCACTGCGCTGAAGGCGCCAACCATATAAAGCGTGTCATTCACCACGATCGCGTCCTCAATATCGTCGTTCACATTCGGCAGGAAGCCTGTTTTTACTGTTCCTGCAGAGTCCAGCCACGCAAGGTTGTTGCAGCTCACGGTTCCCGCCAGGCTAAAATGCCCGTAAGCAATAAAACCCTGGTGTCCGTCCGGCACAAAGCGCACATAAGGAGCATATCCATAGACATCAGTGCCGCTGAATTTTGGCCAGCCCGCTATCGTGCGGCCCAGGCTGTCCAACGCGGAGAAATGGCCTGAATACCGGCCCGTCAGCTTGAATGAACCTGCAGTGTAAAGCACATTACTGTCCATCCTTGTGGCTGTAACCGGTTCATCGTACACCATCTCGCCTGCCATCAGGTCTGCCACCGGATCGCATTGGGCGCCTAACCGCACCGCGCCAAGCATGAGCGCAAGAAAAAGAAGGTAAATTCTGTTCATTTACGGAGTAAGCTCTTATTAAAATAAAGAAATGCAAAGAAACAGTATTTATACTTCGTGTAAGGCTTTATGAATTGTGCGAGGTGCATTGCGCCAGGCCATATCGGGCAGCCCAGACTCGCCCTTTTAAATATATTTGACCTGCCTGACAGTTATCGCGTCCTTCTATAAGTAAAAACCTTAGCAGCAATGTCGGAACATGCTTCTGCCTCTATGTCCGCTCAGGCAGCACCTCAGCCTGCGGCGGCTTTGCCGGCACTGGAAGCACCGGAAACCGAGGTTCTTCCGGAACTTTTACAGAGTATATCGGTACAGAGAAAGCTGGCCGTAGGCGCCGCCGATGATCCGCTGGAAAAAGAGGCGGATACGGTAGCCGGGCAGGTGATGCGTATGCCTGAGCAGCCATTCCGGCTTTCCGGGCCTGATAGTTATGACGCGGGCATTCAGCGAAGAACAGACGTGGAGGAAGAACGCATCAGCACGTCCAGGAATTCGCCGCTAAGCTTCGCACAACGGAAACATGCCGAGGGGGCCGGAGATGAAGCGGAAGAGATCAGGCGAAAGCCGGCTATAACACCTTTCATTCAGGCCAGGAGCAACGCAGCAGCAGCCGCAAGTACATCGCTCTCCGATGCTATACAATCCAGCCGCGGCTCCGGATCAGCTATGGATGGCGGCACCCGCAGCTTTATGGAAAGCCGCTTCCGCGCCGATTTCAGCGATGTAAAGATTCATACGGACACAGATGCTGCCGGAATGAGCAATCGGCTGAATGCCCATGCTTTTACTGTGGGCAGTGACGTTTATTTTGGGGAAGGCAAATACAGCCCTGGCTCTCACGAAGGCAAAAGTCTTCTGGCGCACGAGCTTACCCATGTGGTGCAGCAGACCGGCGGCGGCAACACCGCCATTCAAAGAAATATTATCCTCGGTGCGGAGTTTGGCAATCACTTCAGGCCTGTAGAAAGTGATGCGGCCAATCAGGGAGCTCTTTTGGACGATGCAGAGCGGGTAGCGGCAGGCAGCCAACTGGCAGGCGCACAGCATCTGGTAATTTATACCCAGTCCGGACTCAAGATTTTTGAGCGATCCTCCCGGCGAATGGTGCAGCAATATCCCTTGCGGGAAGGTTCGCCCATGATGCCCAGTGGTGTTTATTCGGTAGCGGCAAATGGTGAGCGTATGCTTCTTGTGATTGCGCCAGCAGGCAGCGACGTTGCGGATTACAATCTGATAAGTCACTACAGCGACTTCCCCGAAGACCGCCAGGCCATCATTAGGGCCCGGGGGTCTGGTGTCACCCTGATGTTTGACGACTACGTGAATGTCAGCCAGTCCGACCTTGCAAGCCACGGCTACTTCCCGGCAGTCATGATTGTGCGGATGCTTCCTTCTTCCGGCATAGGTTCGGGAGATGGCGGCGGCGCGGCACAGATAGAAGGATGGGCACAGACCCAGGTGCGCAACTTAACCCAACGTATGGGCATCGGGGTGGGAACAGGCACAGGTACTGGTGCCGGGCGGGGCGCCTCCGGCGAAAGCAGAACGGCTCCCGACACCCCCGCATCATTCCGCGACAGCGCAGCAGATGCCCGCCATCCCGACCGCGTAGTAGTCTGGGCACGGGGCGATGGGCGACAGTTCCTGAACGTATGGGTAGGTGGCCCCGATAGCCGGCACGGCGGGGTAGCAGAGGTGATAGAGCTTCGTGAAGGGGAAACAGCCGCACAGTTGCAGGCCAGGGTAGAGCAGGCAACGGCGCAGGCGCGCGAGCATCTGACGCAAAGGGCTGAAGCCGACGAAGCATCGCTGACAGGAGGTGGCCTGCCTTACAGCGATTCCACCTATCGCGGCGGTGAAGGGGGGCAGCAGGCTAACAGGGCGTCCTACCGTGCCACGATGTCCGGCCCGGAGGTAATGACGCGCAATGCAACCGGCTCCTACAGCATGAGCCTGCATTACGACGATGAATATCCTGACCTGCTTGGTCAGGTAGCTGCAGCCTATCATGGCTCTGACTACGTATGGCAGGTTGTAAACATCACGCCGCTTTACCAGCAGGTGATGGCGGAACGCGGCGCTGCAGTGCAACGGATGCGCGACCAGCTGGCAGGTGGAGGCACCCCTACCCCCACGGGCCCGGGAACGGCAGAGCAGCAAATGCTGCAAACCGGCCGTGGCGCCACAACAAGCGGCATGACCACCATCACGCAGTCAGATGCCGACTTCCGCGACCTGAGCCGACGATACCACAACTTCACCGAAGACGCCGTTCAGGCAGCCAGCGACCTTAATAACCCAATCGGCAGCGGCGATGGCTCCTCCGGCAGCACGATGCGGGCGGTGCTGGTCAATTATTTCAATTTGGAGACTCTGCCGCTGCACGCAGTCATGTCCCTCGGGGGCTGGGTGGTGCGCGCACTGAGCAGTGTGTTCAGCTCTGACCCGGCTTACCAGAGCGAGATTCCGTTCCCGGACCAGGATGGCTATTACCTCGTCCGCTGTGTAGCCCGTCCGCGCACCATCGGTGACGGCGATAATGCCATCCGGCGCATGCCGAGCGTGTCGGTGAAGGTAGTAGAGGTAAAAGAAATCCAGGCACGTACCCGGCAGGAGCTGGAATCGCAGGACCTGAACCTTCAGGCCGGCATCCAGGAGCTGCTGCTGAGCTTCCGCATGACTACGGACGCCACACAGCTTACTGCCATTCGGCAGATGCTGGAAGTAAAAGTGCAGGAGGCGGCTCAAAGCAACCGCTCCTTCCTGAATGATGAGATAAGAACCCGGGAGACAGAGCTGACCCGCCCTGAATTGCCGGACACCACCCGAACAAAGATTGCGGATGAAATTGCCATCCTGCGCCAGGGCACTGCGGCAGGCAGCGGGCTTGTCTCCGAAATTATTGCCCGGCAGATAGCCATTAAGCAGCGGGAATTGGAAGCTGCCGAACGCTCCGGCAATCCTTACACAACAAGAGACATCCGCCACCAGATAGAGCAGCTTCGCCAGCGGCTGGAAACGGCCCGGCTTCGTGAAGGAGAAATGCAGGGCGACGGCCAGCAAATCGTGCGGCCGCAGGCCATCTTCGTCAATGAGGAAGACGGCCAGAGCATCCCGGTACTCATAGAAATCGGCCAGATCGGCACCCGCTCGCCGATTCACGGCTACACGATGCGCTTGAGTGATATCACCGGCACCTCCAGCGACCAGCACGAGCAATACGGCAGCACCCGTGCTGCTGCAGTCAGAAATATAGTCACCGAGTACGCCGGTCACTTCCCGTATGGCCGCGGCTACCTCACAGTAAGGTTTCCTGCAGGCCTGGACTATGGCATCCGCGAGCCGATTCTGGTGCGCTGCAATCCCCGCGACACCGCGCAGGCGTCTGAGCGATTGGATGAGCTCCTGCAGGTGCTGGCCGTTGCCGGGCTGTTTGTACCAGGCATCGGCGTGGCGGCGGCAGCCATTGGCGCAGCAGTCTCCGCGGGCCGCATTTTAAGCCGCATCAGCAATCACACCTTTGAGTGGGACAGCGGAACGGTGATGGACATACTAAACATCGTCAGCGCGGTAGCATCTGGCGTTACTCACCTAGCCGGCGCGAGGCTTATCCGGGCGCAGAACATGTTTGCCGTCGTGCCGGAAAGCGAAGAGATGGCGGCCTGGCTAACACGGCTTTCTCGCTTCAGCCGGATTGCAGAGTTTGTGGATTCCGGAGTGAACGACATCAGCTACCTGCTGGGCACGATGGAGACGGTCAACAATTACTTGGACATTCAGCGGCAGGAAGTGAGTGGCGGCATGTCTCATGCACAGGCGCGTCGTGCTCGCGCCGGCCTGATGGCTCAGGCCATGAATGACCAGTTTATGCAGCACGCTCCGGGCATCCTGGAACATTTCCGGCCCGACGGCTCTCCGGTACTTCATCCGATTGACGAGACGGCACCCCGCCCACATGGCGCAGGGGACGCCGAACCGCGCCCGCACGGCACGCCGGACGAGCAGCACATGCCGCCGGTGCGTGAAGGCGAAGGCACGCCCCACCCCACAGGAGGCCCTGCTCCGCATGCAACGCCGCATGAGGTACCTACCGGCGGCACGCCGCAAGAGCGGGTGCAGCGTTTCCTTTCAGACCGCGCGAATGTACAGGCGCTGCTGCGGGGCGAGCCATCTGCCATGCAGCGGCTCCTGCAGGCGCACGGCACCTGGCGCGACCTGATCATGATGATGCAGAGCGAGCCGCACAACGTGATGTACGAATATCTGGTGGGTGAGCTGCGGGTGTACCGGGAAGAGATTGTTACCACTCTTGCCAAGGATTTCGGACTGCACCTCAGCGACCCGAATGCCAGCACCCATGCTACCAGCGATATAGACCTGGCTACCACCGGCAGCGATGCCGGCAGCAGGATGACCGCCGCCGAGCGGCAGATGCGCGAGCGCTTCGGCGCGGGCTGGTCGGAAATGCTGCGCATGAACTTCTATACGGAGGCAGAGCGGCTGTTCCAGTA
The DNA here is from genome assembly GCA_965246765.1 of Chitinophagaceae bacterium. GTDB lineage: Bacteria > Bacteroidota > Bacteroidia > Chitinophagales > Chitinophagaceae > UBA1952. The sequence continues at coordinate 255,788 of CBDFFJ010000001.1, read as the reverse complement.
TGAGCGGGTGCAGGGGCTTATGACTCCGGAGGCATTCGGCAGATTGCAGGAGCGTATTACCGGCCTTGCCGAGGTATTGAACTTTGCGAAGATGCTGCAGCATGCGGGACGTGATACAGCAAGCGTGCAGCGGGTAGAATCGCTGATGGCGCACCTCTCCCCCGATCAGCAGGCTGCCGTCCGCACACGGGCCGCAGAGCCTCCGGGGGACGCTGCCGCAAGAGCGCAGGACCTCCATGTAGCCATTGATAATCTGGCTGCGCGCTTTGAGGCACTCCAAGGGCAAAACGGCACAGCATTGCCCGTAGGGGCAACCGGCCCGCTGCCCCCAAGCCTGCCGGCGCATCTGCGCGAGGCGATTAACCGGGCTGTGACGCCGGATGAGCTGCGCATTGCTGTGGCGACCGCTATTTCTGAATTGCAGATGGAAGCCAACTTCCGCACGACGGAAGCGAATATTTCTCCGGGCGCTAACCGCCAGGTGGTGCGGGGCGTTGCTGTGCGGGGCCACGAGGCTTACCAGAGTGCCCTCTCTCAGCTGGAGATGATAGAGCACGTCATTCACCAGGCGGGCGGAAATGTAGAGGTTGCCGCACGCGAGTATGAGCTGTACAAATACATTGACCGCTTTATAGTAGCCACGCAGCTATCAGGCCAGCCCATCAGCCCTGCCATGCTGATGTACTACCAGGCAGCTCATGATGTCTATCGGAACAACCGCACTTCACTACAGGGCGTAGGCCGTCACGACATGTCCTTCCTTGTGGCGATGCATGGACAATTCATCACAGAAGCCGGCAGCGTGCTGCCGCAGATGCGCGACCGGGCGACAGCGGCTCCCGAAAGCTGGAATCCTACGCCCCGCTCGTTGGAGGCTTCGGGCGCATCTGTCCGCGACAGGGCGGAGGGCATTTCGCCTGGCTTTGCCACGCCGGGCGCTGCGGGTGGCGGCGCGCTGGGCACGGTTGGCTCCATGCTGGAAGCGCGCGGCGGCATGACGGCCATTGCGCATGTGCCGGTAGTGCGGAATTCCGCCCTGCCGGGCAATGAGACCCGCGCGCGCTTTGTAAATGGCCGCCTCGTGCTGGAGCTCGGACCGCAAGCGGGACATGTGCAGCTTGCCCAGCATCTTGACACGCTGCGGGTGCTGCAACGCTACGAAGGCACCCTCGGTATGATACGCCGCCTTTTCTCGCAGATTGGCGAGCTGCTGGGCATGGGCCCCGGCTACGGCAGCCGCGGACATGAGGCGCAGCTGGAAGTAACGAAGCTATTGGGCATCCGCGCAGACCTGGAGACGCACCGGATGGCTATTGAAGCGGCTATGGCCCGCGCGGCAGATACCGGCACCCTATCCGTACTGGCGGAAAACTACGCCGCCCTGCTTGGAGAAATATCCGGCATAGAAGGACAGGTGCAGACCCATGAGCGGGACGTAAATTCTACTGCGGATGCGCGTGGACATGTAGCGATGGCTTCTACCACGCCCACGGGCCCGGTGCTCACCGAAGGCAGTCCGGGATTCGGCACCGACCCCTCCGTTGGCCAGACGGTGCGCTACCGCGACCGGGGCGGCACAGAGGGCACAGCTTCACGGCTTACTCATACGACGCTTGCCATTGTGACGCGGCTTGGGCAAAGCACCGTACGCGCCGATTATCAGAGCAGGCTGGGCCCAAGCGCGGTCAATCTGCCCATCGGGCGGCATGGCTTTGAGGCACTGCACGCCATTGGCCCCGGTGTTGGACATGAAAGTCCTTTCGGCATTTACTTCGGGCCGTGGCGGGTGAATCAGCTGATACAGCGTGTGGGCATTGAGCGCTTTATAGGTGACGTAGGCGAGCACCTGCGCAGCGGGCGGCAGGTGATGCTGCGCGTAGAAGTGGAAAAAGCGACCATGCCGGTGACGCAGCGCGACGGCAGCACGATACAGGTGGATTTCCTGAAAAGCATTACCTACCAGCTATACGGAGAATCCATCAGGCCGGGCAGTAAGCTTTTTGAGATGAGCATTGAAGTGGCCAGTCCCAACGACCCGGTATCTGAGGTGCGGTATGATCCTGGCTCCGTCTGCCTCAGCCACCAGATCAATACGTTTACGGATATGTCGCAGGTGTCAGCTGGCTTTGACCCGCAGTTTTCGGCGAGCGATCCGATAGATGAGTAAGCGCCGGCCGATATCCGGGCGATTGGAAAACTTTGCTTATCGGGTCATTGGTATCTGTGCTCAATAAGGATATTTTTACCGCATTGAGCTTTATCTCTATGCTTAGAAAAACCCTGATTACGCTTTTCGCCCTTGTTTGCTGTTTTGCCGCCGGCGCGCAGACTAAAGAAGAGCAGGCCGCCCTTGACCTGGAGCACGCGGGCAAGACCGACGAAGCCATCGTCGCCTTTAATGCCATCCTGAAAGCGAATCCGGCAAACAGCAACATCCTGAATGAGCTGACTGCGCTTTATTACGCCAAGGAAGACTTTGCCGCTTCCTACAAAATGGCCGGCGATGCGCTAAAGCTGGAAGCGGATAACCCGCGCTTCATGGTGAGCCGCGCACGCGCTGGAGGCTAAGGAGCAGCGCCAGCAGGCGATTGGCGCTTACAGCAAAGCCATTCAGGCCGACCCGGAAATGACGGTTGCTTACCGGTTGCGCGGCATTGCGTTTTACAGCATCAGCCGCTACGACGATGCCCTGCGCGACCTGAACAAATTCTTTGAAGGCGGCGGCACATCGTCCACAGCCGACAATACGCGGGGCATGACGCAGATACGCCTCGGCAACCGCAGCGCGGCCATTGCCGATTACACCAAGGCGGTTGAGGCTGCGCCGAATAACCACTTCGCCTTTGCCAATCGCGGCGCTGCCTATATGGACGCGGGGCAGCCCGCCCTGGCTAAGGCGGACTTTGAGCAGGCAATCGCCCTGAACAAGGATTTTGCCGAAGGTTATTACGGGATGGCGTGGGCTTACAACGCGGAGAAGGCTTTTGCGAAAGCGCTGCCGATGGCCGAAAAAGCGATTGCGCTGGATGCTGCCATGTCGCCCTATTATGCGGTGTACAGCAAGACGCTGTTTGGCCTGGACCGGGATAAAGATGTGCTGCCCATTGCCGACAAGATAATTGCGATGGATGAAAAGAACAGCGACGGTTATCTGCTGAAGGCAACGGCTTACAGCAACCTCAATCAGTTTGACGCTGGCATTTCAACCCTTAATACCGCCATTGGCAAGATGCCGGACAACTACCTGCTTTATTCCCTTCGCGCAGCCCTGTACCGCTTTCAGCACAACGATGCAGCCGCTGCTGCGGATGATGCAAAGGCGAAACAATTATCTGTCAAATAGCCCGCTCCCAAAGTCATGCGATTACTGCTGCTCCTCTTCTTATCTCTGGGTTTCAGCCTTGCCGCCGGCGCGCAATGCCTGTCCGGCGATTGTAACAATGGCACCGGTGAATACGACTTCGGCTGGTGCGTCTATAAAGGGCCATTTAAAGGCGGCAAGGCCGATGGCGAGGGCGTGATGAAGTACAGCGATTATACCTACACTGGCCACTTCAGTAATGGAGTTGAAGACGGCGAGGGAACGATTGCCTATACCGACGGCAAGTCCGAAGCGGTGCGCTATGACAGGGGCCGCAAGCTGGCTACCGGCCCGGCGAAAGTGGCTGCGGGTGAATTCAAAACTCTGGGCCACGACCCCGGCTGCACTTCCGGCGACTGCATCAACGGGCCGGGCGTTTACCAGTTTCCTTCCGGCAATAAATACAGCGGCAATTTCAAAGACCGCCGGCGCGAAGAACAAGGCACCGTCACCTTCGTGAATGGCGACCGCTTTACCGGCACCTGGCACGACGATGTGATGAGCAGCGGCACCTACTCCTTTGCCGGCGGCGCGCGCTACACCGGCACTTACAACACGCAGGGTATGGAGCAGGATAGCAAGATGACCATCGGCTCGCTGGTAGTGCCTTACATAGGCGGCGTGGCGCATGTGCCGCCTCCGCCGAAGGCTACTATCACTTATTCAAAAGTGTCCGGCGCTCCCGCCGGCCCTGCTTACCGGCCCTGCTGTCCGGACTGTCATTGCCTCGGGCAAAAGCATCAGACTTATTCCTGGGCGGAAGGGCGGACGGAGGTGAAGGACGGCATTCGCCATTCTGTAATGGGGTCTTATAATAAATGCTCTCGCTGCAATGGGACGGGGCATGTGGATTAGGGTGCGATAAGCGGGAGCGAGGAATTGTCTCTCAGGCCGGAATGCCGGCCTCGCGGGCTGGAATGGACCCGTCGCAGCGCAGAATGGACGTCTCTTATACCGGAATTGACAGGGGATGCTGTAGCATTGGCAGGAAAAAACGCGGAATCTCGCCCGGCAGGCGCGGAACGGAAGAGGGACAGCCCGGAATCTTAAGCGGCAGGTGCGGAATGTGGCGCGTACAGTGCGGAATGGAAGGCGGACAGCCCGGAATGCCGGGCGTACACTCCGCATGGAGATATTTATTACTTTGGCCGCAGCTTCAATCATCTTATTATTCACCTCACAACACACACTAATCCAATGAGACAGGTTAATCTCAACCGGCTGAACATGTGGAAAGCCGTTTACAAAGTATTGCAGGATAATAAGGATGTCTGGAATGACAACGAGGCCTTCAGCGAGGCCGTGGACGACCTGAAAGCCTACATTGACGCCGCTGACAAAGTAGGCGGCGGGCAGGCGGCGGGCGGCACCACGGGCATCACCACCGATAAGGAAACGCTGGCCGACGCCGCTATTGACAAGACCCTGCGGATGACTAACCTTGCCCGCGCCTACGCGCGCAAGACGAACAACCACACGCTGCTGGATGCAGTGGATTTTGCCAAAGGCAGCCTGCAAAAGACGCCGCTGGATGAGCTGGCGGCCCGCCTGGCCGGTATGCTCAAAGCGGCAAGCGGCGTAAAGGATGAGCTGGTGAATAAATGGAAGCTGGACAGCAATGCCGACACAGCAGCGGCCGCCGCGATTGAAGCCTTTAGTAAAGCGGCTCCGGGCACACGCGTAGCTATCTCCGGGCGCACGGCGCTGAATGCTACGCTTCCGCAGATTATGCGCGGCGGCAAGGCGGAGCTGCTGGTGATAGATGACCTGGTGGGCAGCCTTTATGCGGACGATGCGCCGGAATTTGTGGGCACTTACAAGGTCGCCCGGAATATTGTGGACGCGGGCGGGCGGCATGAGGATAAGCCGCAGGAGTTTCCGGGGTCTTGAGGATTGGGAAGTAATTGGAAAAGCCGCTTGGATGGGCGGCTTTTTTAATTATGAGCGAGGACGGCAGGAGGCGGGTAAGGGTTAAGGTTACTTAAGTAAACTATGGTTTCCGTTAGTTTACTTTCGGGACTGAAAGTAAACTAACGGTTTCCTTAGTTTACTTTTGGTGCAGAATACAACCACCATGGCCATCCAACTTGAAAAGTATTCTTCCGGCCACTGGCAGCCCGGCAGCGGATACAAATACTTCGTTCCTTCCAAAATAAATGACCAGTGGCAATGGAACGATGCGCAGTTGAATACTTTATTGGAGCGCGCCTCTATCCGCCTTGGCGAGCTGAATGCCTATGCGCATCTGGTGCCCAACATAGACCTGTTTATTGAGCTGCACGTTGCAAAAGAAGCCGTTGTATCCAGCCGCATAGAAGGTACGCAGACGAATATTCAGGAAGCGATGCTGCCGGAAGAAGAGATACTGCCCGAGCGCCGCAACGACTGGAAAGAAGTAAACAATTATACGCACGCCCTCAACGATGCCATAAAAAGCCTTGACAACCTGCCACTGTCATCCCGCCTGCTGCGTCGGTCGCATGGCTACCTGATGGAAGGTGTAAGGGGTCAGGAAAAATTGCCGGGCGAGTACCGCAGCAGTCAGAACTGGATTGGCGGAAGCAGTCCGGCGGATGCGGTATTTGTGCCGCCGCCGCACATCCACCTGAGCGAGCTTATGGGCGACCTGGAAAACTTTCTGCACAATGATAAGCTCAATGTGCCCGCGCTGATTCGCATCGGCATTGCGCATTACCAGTTTGAGACCATCCACCCGTTTCTGGATGGCAATGGGCGCATCGGGCGGCTGCTGATTACGCTCTTCCTTGTGGACAAAGGCATCATGAGCAAGCCGCTGCTCTACCTCTCCGCATGGTTTGAGAAGAACAAATCGCTATACTACGACAACCTTACGCGCGTTCGCAAGACGAGCGATATGGCGCAGTGGCTCCGATATTTCCTGACCGGCGTGGAGCAGACGGCAGCGCAGGCGGTGGCTACCTTGTCAGAAGTGGTATTGCTGAAGCAAAAGCTGGAAGGCGAGATACAGGCGGGCTGGGGCCGGCGTGCCCGGCCTGCGCTGCTGCTGCTTAATCGCCTGTTTCAGCATCCGGTGGTGAGCATAAAGGATGTGCAGGAAGCATGCAGCCTGAGCAAAAAAGCGGCGGGTGAGCTGATGGATACTTTTGAGAAAGCGGGGATTGTGGGCGAGACTACGGGACGGAGCAGGGATAGGTTGTTTGTGTTTTCGCGGTATGTGGAGTTGTTTTCAGCTACCTAAAATTGCTGGTCGTAAATGCTGCTCTGCAAAAGGAATTCTGGCAATGGTGGAAAATCGGAATAACGAATGGCACTCAAACCCCTGATATTTTCGTTGGTAGCTTCAATTATTAGCTATAGAGGCAGAGTTGCTGGCTCGTCATTCCATTCCTTACCTAAAAGTATTCTTCCATTCGCCTTCTTGTTACGCTTCTGTCCGTCGGCACCCCAAGTGCCCCACTGCTTGAAGAAAAAATCCACCTCCTGCTCGTTGCATTGTTTTTGAATTTTAATTGCCCATTCTTGCTTCATAGGCCGTGCGCGGTGTCCGCTTTCGCCGCCTACGATTGCCCAGTGAATGCCTTCAAGGTTTAGAACTCCTAAGTCGCCTAACAATGGTTCTAACGAAAGAAAGCGAATCCGGGCATCAATTCTCCGAAGCACATCAATTCTATGCTTAGTAGCGGCCTGCTCTACCGTAACGCCAAGCCACACATTGTGTGGCACTGCGCGCTGCTCAAAATATCGGGCGAGATTTTCTTCCCGCTTTGTGAGTATCTGATACGTGTGTTGAGGCGTGCGTGAGATTGTATCAAACACTTGGTCAAGAAAATCAAAAGGCATATCCTCATGGAAGAGGTCGCTCATGGAGTTGACAAAGAACTTTGTCGGCTTCTTCACCTTCAGCGGCATCTCCAGCCGGTTGGGCAGAATAGTAAATTCAAATCCGGCTTCGTACCCCGGCGTGCCCATTGCTTGCAGGCGTTGAGCCATTACCTCGGCATAGCAGTATTTGCAGCCCTGCGATACCTTATTACATCCTACTGAAGGATTCCAAGTGGCTTCTGTCCATTCAATCTTGCTTATTTTCATCGCTTAGGTACTTTGTAGTTGATAATATTCTTGCTCTTATAAACAGCTTCGTATGTCACTAATGGTGACAAGCCGTCGTACTCAATTTCGCCCTTTTTCTTCATTCCACGTAGCTTTTCTGCTGCATGTGCAGGTATATGCCCCTCAGCATATGCGTAAGTCAAAGCATCCGCATTGGTACTAATAGTGCCATCTAAAATTAGCTTTCTAAGCCTTTCCCGAAAGCTCTCTATTTTAGTGAGCCCGCTTCCAAATAGTGTTGGCCGTGCCTCGTCGTCAATGTCAAAATTGGCTTCGCCATTGGTAGCGTTTCTGTTCCATGTAATGCTTAGAAATTTGTCTACGGCGCGAGGATGAGATGCACCGAATACAATGCCGTAAATGTTAGTTCCTTTCTGCAGCGAAAATGGATAAAGCCTAAGCTTTGTTTCAGCCGGCAATTGCTTTTGCAGGTGATTCGTCACTGTTCTATGTACATGACGATACTGCTCTTTTTTCGCCGCCTCCATATCTATACCCAAGTGTTCTTGAAATTCCTTTGTGTCGCCAAAGCGTACGATGTAAGATGATGAGATGAAATAAAGAAAGTCCACCCTTGCGAGAGGTTCAAAAGCGAGCAGATACTTCTTCGCTAAAAATTTGACACCGTTTTGGTCAAGATAAACAAGCGATGGCTGCTTCTGAATCTCCGGTAAAAGTTTTGGAAATAACTGCTCAAAGTCTTCGTTGTAGTAAAGTATTTCAACTGCTCGTCCAACATGGTCGTTTTCGTTTAGAAACTCAGCACATGCAGACTTTAGCAGCGCAAATTTTTTCTGAGTCTTTTTCTCCGGTTCAAACTCATTCAAGTAGAGCTTCACTTTAAGTTTCCGCCGAAAGATTTCAATTACCTGCTCCTTGATTTTTTGCAGCAATCGGATGGGGGTTCCGGGGATACCATTCACATCGTACCCTGTGCCCGCAAAAAAATCAAAGATGCAGATGACCGGCGTGTCCTGCATCACAAAGGTGGGTAGCCATGCCTGCGCATAGTCTTCAAAAATCTCCAGCTTTGCTATCGTGCCTTGGTCAAATGGTTCGTCGTGCAAGTTTTTGGAAGCCATATCGTAATGTAGTTTGCTTTGGGAGTGAAAAATACATTCAGCCGCGGAAGAAGCTTTCAATCAGAAAGCTCTTATTGTGAAACGGCGTTAGTAATCCTATTCCATTCCGCGCGCAATGGATGTGGTCTGCTTAAAAAGTCCTCTATATTATCGGTGGCTATTTCGTCTGTTGAAGCCAATGCTTGAAATTGGTGCCAATCATGGTCTAAATCATCATCCCACGGATATTCTTCAAAATGTAAGTCTGGTACGCCCCAATCTTCCGAATAGAAGAACTCACCGTCAATCAAAGTATCCGCGATTAGCTGATGAACTTCCTCAACCATCCGTTGATTAGGATTGCTAAAAACAACTTCGCCCCAATTCTTGTAATTGCCAGCGTCCCGGTACTGATATTGAAGTTTGAGGTTCATGCTGCTCACCATTTGGCCATTCCAAATTATGGCTTAAATCGTTCCTTGTTATGATAAAGCAGAAAGTCGCCATCCGGTAAATACCGTGTTGGCAATATCATTTGTTGCTGATGATATCGCTCAAAGAAATGGGGCTGAGCGGATGTCTGCTGCCTCAGTAGAATGGATGAAATAAGAATCGTGTGCTCAGGCGTGATGGTTAGGTATCCGGCTTCAAAGGCTTTGTCGTGAAGCGCATTCATGGCAAGTCCGTTTCTTGGATTAAGCCGGTTCGCCTCATCAAATCCCCACGGCCTGATGTGCCCTGCAATGAGCAGTTCTTTCTGGCTAATGCCTGTGATGCAGCATTGATTATTGTACGCTGCAAGGATTGTTTTTCTGAAGAAAGATTGATTGACTCTAACCTTTACAACCTGTTCCCGCACCTTGCCGTCTTTAGGCAATTCTTCTTCCGGAATTTCATTCAGCGCTTCTACGGTTGTGTGCTCATACCTCGCCAGCAGCTTCTTGCTTTCAAATAGAAAGTCCTCACGATTGGCCTCATATTCATTCCAGATGGGCTGCACTTGCTTCTTACCTCCCGGCAATCCGCCTACTCCTCGTTGCTGATGATAAGGGTCAACGGATGCATAGTTGCTAAGTCGCATCGCAACGGCATCCGGCGTCCTCCCAATAATACTTGCAAGCATGATAATTTCCGGCGTGCGCGAGTGCATTTTGCCAAATGGCAATTTGAGATAAAGATTCAGCGCAAGAATTAATTCATCTCGTGTCCAATTCATAAATGAAGTTGAAAAGCAAACCTATTGCAATAAGAAGCCGCCATGCACAAAAATCACCGTCCGGTACTTCGGTAAGACAATATCCGGCTTCCCCGGCAGGTCTTTCACATGCAGCCTGTAGCGGAAGCCCCGCGCATGGAGGTAGCGGCGCACAAGCATTTCGGGCTTCGTATCCTTGCCTTTAATGCGGCTCATGTTGTAGCTGCGCGTCACCTGATTGTGCACATCTGCCATGATGGTTTCAAAAAGCAAAATCGGGCCTGTTCCTTAGCCGGCTGCCGAAAAACAATATTGCAACAGGATTTTTTTAGAAGCATATCAAAAACGTATTCCATCTTCACCACCCAAACCAATCTTATGCACGCCAGACTACACCAGCTGCTCCTTATCTTCCTTTGCATGCTGCCCGGCGGCGCCTTCGCCAAAGCGCCGGCGCCTGCTGCTGATTTTTGCGCTACGCTCCAACAAGCTATGAAGGCAGCAGACGGCGGCCCTGACGGACTGAAGTCGCTGGCTACCGAAGCAGCCGAAACCGGTAAGTACTTCCGCGACTATTCGCACAACGGCTCGGTGATGAATGCTTCCCTGCAGATCGGCGGCGCCCTGCAGACGAATGTCGCCAAGTCGGGCAGCTCGCATTATATGCACATCATTATGGAAGACCTGGGGCCCGACTCCGACGTCAAGGCGAAATATGCCGAATGGCGGGCTGCTGTTTCGGCATGTATCAAAAGCGCCGGTCGTCCGCTTAAAGGCTACCAGGGTGGCGAGGTCAATTATTACTATGAATCGGGCAATGCCGTGGTAAAGGTGCAGTACAGCGAAAAGTGGGCAGGAACCAACCGCTCGCTCATTACGATAGACATTGAAAACACAGACGTGGTTTTTCACAGCTACCGTTCGGCAGCCGGAGAGGCCCAGCGTCCCGATATTGATGCCACGGGCGGGAGCACCACAACAGGCGGGTCCGGGAGCCGTGGAGGCGCGGGCAAGGCGCAGCCTGCAAAAGAGGAGACACACCTGTTCCTTGCCACCTGCAGAAATGTGCAGACCCTGTGTAAGGTGTATGCCAATATGAACAAGCATCCGTTCTCGGAAGTGGAGGCAAAGGCCACCAGCCAGCTCAGCGGCAAGTCATGCGGCGCCATGCGCTATTTAGGCAAGGAAGGAGATGTAAAGATGCCAGGCACGCCAGGCCGTGATTACGTGGTGACGGAGGCGGTGATTATGGATTTTTAGACTTTGTCAGCCACAGCATGGACCCCCCGCCGGTTGCGTGAATCGGCCTTCTGGCAAGGCACAGCCATGGAGACGCTTAATGTTTTAATGCACTGTTATATTCATAAAAGCTTAGGGTCGGCCTTAGACATAAAAAAGCCCTGCATATGCAGGGCTTTTTTGCGGGCGGGGGTTGTCTGGGGTTGAACTGTTTTATGGAGGATTTACAGGCTATTGCATCATTTGCTATCAGTCCAATATTAAGTCTGCTCGTTTAGTAGTCCAAAGCGACTATTTGGAAATATCTTCTAAGGCTATCCATTCACATCCAAGCAAGAAATTGCTGACCGTAGCATCTTTCCTGATGTGCTCAATCAGAGCTCTATTTCCTATGATGGTCGTGCCAAACTTGGCCCGACTGGTTGCGACGTTGAAACGCTTTGCATCAAACGCAAACGATGCCCCGGATGGGATATACAGAAGGGTATAGTCAGTAGTCAGCCCTTGTATTCTGTCTATGGTTTCTATTGTGAGGCCGGGCGATGATTCTGTCCAGCGGCGCAGCATAGCTTGCAGTGTGCGCACCGTTGCTCTATATGGAGCGAGTACAGCGATGTGTGTTTTTGCATCGTCGGCGATTAGCGTTGTGACTATTGTTTCAATTACGCTCAGGGCGAGCCGTTCCTCTTGCAAGGACATAGGTATTGCAATAATCTTAGCGCCCCCATTTTTTGGCAGGTAGCTGCTAACAGATTGGGGAATCGGCCTCGGGAGATGCGTGCTTCGCGAATGAAGCAAATGGTGATAAAAATTGCCGGTAAGCTTTGCTCCTGCGTCTGTAAGCCGGTAAGTATCCCGCAGCATGAAGGATGGGAAAGCGGTATTGGAAACAACTGATTCTAAGCCATAAGCGAATTTTAATATTGTATGATGGATGTCCTTCGCCTGCTCCTCGCCCTTGATGATGGGTGGCAGTTGCATCGGGTCGCCTACAATCAATACTTCGCTTGCCAATTGGCTGAAGCCCGCAATGGTAGCCAAAAAGGCTTGTGATGCTTCTTCAATCACTATCAAATCGTATCGGGGGTGAGCGCTTTTACTTAGATACAGCTCTTTCAGGGTTTCAGAAAGCTTGTAGTAGGTGGCAAGTAGCACGCTGCCGCCGCCGCAGATGGTGTCTGTTGCGTCTTGCAGGCCCGGCGTATCAATTACCTCATTTGTTGTCAGCCTCGTTTTACGAACCCTACGGCTACTGAGCAGCTTTTGTAAACATTCATTTTTCACCAGCTCTATTAATGCTTTGTTTGCAAGGGCTGTAACGCAAACGCTTTTCCCTTGAGCAGCATAAGCAGCAGTGATTTGCGCCACCAGAAAAGTTTTGCCAGTACCGGGTGGCCCTTGTACGATAACGCAGCGCTCTTTCTGAAGCCGCCCTATAATCTCCTCGCACTTATCATCCTCATGCTGTAGCAGCTTATCAGGATGCCAGTCGTCCAGCCCTTTCGCCATATCCAGATTGAGAAGGACATCATCAACATTGGCGGCGATAAAGGCTTGCAGATTCTTCAGGTACTCAATGGGTGGTGGGATTTCTGCCAGCAGTATAGTCGGCTTTACACTTTTTTCAAGGCTTGTGCGTACCCGGTCAAGGGATTGAATGTCCAGGCCTGTGCAGCCTATGTAATGCCATTGCCCATCCCCTTCGCGTTCAAGATAAAAGACAGGCTCTACAGACGATGCCCCTTGTACAAAATCGCTTTTGAAATCGGCAAGGTGGCATGTCCAGGTAGCCGGCAGCCCCGCGCGGGCATCATCCCAGAACAGCAGCTCCATCGGGATTTTCAAGCGAGGCGCGCTGCCCTTTGCAAAGCGGAGAATTACACTTCCGCGCTTGTCGTCAATGCCCCATACACGGCCTGGATTTACGCGCTTATCGGCCAGCAGTTGCGGCAGTGGCGTGAATGCGTAGCGCTCATACTCTTCCAGGGCCAGCTCAATTTGCAGGGTGAGAAAATCTATCTGCTTGTCAGTTGGCACCTTCATTATTCCGGGATTATACTGCGTCTTCATCCAATGTATTGCCGCCTAACTCGTCGCCGGCGCGGTCTTCTATATTTTTTTCAATTGCAGCAAAAAGCGCGCTGTTGTCAGTAGTGCCAGGAAGGCGGATGTACATGAAGAGATTGGTTGTAAGCGGAGCCTTTCCGGTAAAAAGATTGGTGAGGGATGTCTGTTTATCCGCCTCGTCCAGCTTCATCACCCAGGCATCTTTACTCAGGGCGGAAAGCTCTTTTTGAGAATGAACAAGGAAGCTCGTCTGCATGTTTCCAGTCCACACAAATAGCTTGTATTCTGCCTTTGCTATGTTTTCCCACGCTGTATAAGAAATGTGGAGCACCTTGCTCTTTGCCGAGCGGCACATCACCGTAAACGTTTTGCCAGGGTGCTCAGGATGCGTAACAGGTTTCAGCAAACGGCCAGCGTGATTTTCATGAAAAGATTCGTCCGCATCGTCGGTATCGTAGCCGTTTTCCTGCAGATAAAGCATGCCTTTAAGCTGGCTTTCCAGATTGAGGTTGTGCATAGCATCCTCTGTAAGGTCAGGCTTGCGCGTTAGCCGTTTGATTTCTGCTATTTCAGCGTCCGAGAGGCGCTCATAGTTGGCTTCTATTGGCGTGGGTACACCTTGCGCATAGGCTGTAAGCGCTTCGCTGACCAATGCAGGCATTGTAGCGTGCTTCGTGACATTATCCGTCTGCTCCGTAGCGGGCTCCCACTTTTGTGGAAAGTTTTCGGGATGCTCGCTCTTGCAGATGAGCCGCACATCTTCCTCATCATTAATCAGAAAGTCTTTGAAGAATTTGAGCGAGATACTACCCACCTTCTCCCTAAACTTAAAGACCTCACTGTGCAGGTATTCATACAACGCATCGTCACGATAGCCCTTGCGCCGCAGCAGATAATAAATGGTGTCGTCGCGGCGCACACAGGCCTCGTCGTAGGTGCTGATGCCAGCGTACTTCATCACAATACGCTTCCCTGATACGAAGGTGAGCGGGGCCACCATATCCTGCAATGCTTCAGCTTTCGCTTCGTAGTCTTCAGGGTGCAGAAAGAATGCAATGTAGATGAGGCGGGACTTCAGATGTGCTGCAAAATCATCGTCTGCATCACCTTCAGGGCTCGGATTGAGTTTCTCTACCGTCAGCGCTTCAACGCCTAATGCCTCCGCTGCTGCAAGTGCATCATCATGCACCAGCTTATTGCTTCTGGCAAGGTGTAGCCTAAAGTCTTTGCTCTTATAAATCAGGTCAGAAAGAAGGTTCCACTGGCCCGTTTGCGATGGCAACTTTCCGGTCTCTTTAAAGTCTAGCAAGGCTGCCTGCTCATCAGCGGTAAGCTTATTATCAGGCATGAGCTTTTGCTGCAATGATTTCCAGATGCCAGCCTCTTGCAGCTTTGTAAGGGTCGGTTGTGTGGTGAGGTAAGAAAGTATGGCCACAAGGTTAAGCTCCTGACGCACGCCTATCCAGGCTTCTAAAGTCTCGTTGCCGATTGTTGCTGTACGCAGGTCAATGAACAGCAGTTGGGATTCAGGTACGATGCCTTCAAATTTGCGGGAGTATAGCTCAGATGGCAGGCGACAAATTGTATCGCCTTTAGTCGGCATCGTTGGATTGGCCTTTAAAAAGTAAGCAACGTAGTTATCTAAAAGCCCCTTCGGTGCGTAGCTGCCATAAGCGGTATTGTACTTCAGCTTTCTTTGCAGGCGTTCTTTTGCGCTTTGGCTATCCAGCAAATAGTTCCAGAATTGCGTAGCAATTTTTGGCTCCTTAATAAGTTCAATCCACCGAAGTGTTACCCAACGGTCGGAATAGTGCTGATGCGCGTATCCCTGGCTTACGGCATTAAATTCCGTCATTGGCGAAATAGCTGCTATCCACGCTAAATAATCAGCCGGCATTTCTGCCCGTGGATATTTGCTTCCCCACTCTTCCCATGTAAAGCGCTCAGTTATCCCGATTGCTTTAAAAAAACGTATCAGTGGTTCTCTATCCTCGCCAGATTGCAGATAGATATCGTTTAGAAACGGTGGAAGATGTGGGCTTTGTAATTGCAGGCCCTGAAGGTCTATTGCAGGATGGTAGCTTGTTCCGAAATGCAGCGTGGACGCCAGGAAGTAGCTCGCCTTTTTATCTGCGCTCATTAGTGGAAGCTCCTTAAGCCTCGTCAAAAGAGGTTCGAGCAACACTTTACGAGTGTAATAAGCGGCAAGCGTATTAACCACTCTTAAAGAGCCCTCAGTATCTCCTTCGCTCCACTGTTGCTTCAACAAAGCATCCACCTTCAATTCCAGCGCGGCTGCTTCGGTCTCTACGGCCTTGCATCCGAGCTCTTTTAAAAACTGTAGCAGCTCTTGCCCGGCACCATTTTCCGCAGCATACGATGCGTTTAATTGGTTTTCAACTGCCACCATCGGCAATACGCTCATCATCCAAGTTGCACCAGTATATTCGTCGCCCAGGATAACTTTTGAAGGTTCTGCATAGGTCCCCTCAGCGGTCAGCAGTAGCGGGAATGATTTGAGCGCGGAAAATTCCTCGTAGCTGTGCCGGTAATTGTAAAAGAGTGCAAATGCTTCCCCCCTGTTTGCTTCACTTAAGTCATTTAGCCTTGCAAGAATTTCGGGAATCAAGCCTTCAGGCTTATACGTTATACCGCAGCGCTTCCAAAGCCCGCCAATTTCCTGCCCGCTAATCACCTTACTGCCGTAGCCGCCCACTGTAAAGGCATAGCTCGTAGTTGGAGTAAACTGTGATAGCAGTTGCTCCAGTTTTTCATTATTGTATTCATCGCCCAGGTAGCAGAGGTTTAGTGCATATGCTTCTATTGTTTGTTTTCCGACCATCACGGGCAGTTCACCTAAAGCATCATAAACTGCTGCTTGCTCTGGTGCAGGTACATGGTGTATGGACTCATACACAAAATTCCATAAAGCCCGGTTCCAGGATAAGCTGTCGGCCATTTTGTTATGAACCCTGTTCACTAATACCCAACGCTCGGTAAAGTCAAGAATATGATTGGCACGCGCAGCAATTTCTTCCTTTAAAAATGCAGCCGGCTCAAAACCGCCGACGCCCAGCTTGGCCCACAATCTGCGCCATCCCGGCAGCTCATCCTCATGCGCTGCATAATCCGGCGCAAAGAGCGCTATATGGTCTTCCGGCAAGGCTCCGACTTCAAGCAACGTGGCGAGCGCAGGATGAGTCTGATAAACTTTTTTGCCTTCAAAGCCCGAGACGTAGTTGCCCTCAAAATCATAAAAGCCGAAGCGCAGCAATGTGGCCTTTAGCGAGTCAGTCAGCGTGCCGACGTGATGGCGGATATAACGCCAGAAGCCATAATTCGCCTCCTTTTCAGCAAAATCTGCCTGATGGGTTTTCAAGTTGCTCTCTCTCAGCAGATAGTTGGCGATGTAAGCCTCCGGCGTATAATGGTCAACGGCAGGAAGCTGTAAGCTCCGGGTGAGCGCCTCTACCTCCGGATGCAAAAACGGACACGCTGCCCAAACCAGCCGTTCGCCATCATCGCCTAATGTGCGGAAGAGCGCCGACGCGGCGAGTAGCTGTCCGCCATCGGATAAATAGACAGGCCAGTCGGCCAGGGCGGAGCGGTGAGCCTCAGTAAGCCATTGGAGGAAGCGTGCGTTATTTTCCGGGACACGCAGCCAGGCGCTCAATGCTTCATTTTTCTCTACGGCTGCCTTCAGGTGGTGCCAGTCAAACGCGATTGCTGCTTCATCATGTGTCAGGAGTTTCAATAGCGGTGCGTATTGCAGCAGGCATTGGTGAAGGATGGCTCTGTCTGTTGCCCCCGCCAGTTCTTTGAGCGCTGCATCGCCATAAAGCTGTGAGAAGCCGGTGTTATCCACCATAAGCTCTGCCGGTTTGCGTAGTGCGCCGTTGGTGTCGGGGATAAATGCAATGGCGTCTTTTTCTGCGAGCACGCCCTGCTCAAAGGCATCTACGTATTTGTGGTGCTTGGCGTCAATTGATGCTTTGCAAGCGGGGAAGTCGGGTAGGAGCCTGAGATAATCGCGGTGAATATCTTCCAGCATTCCAATCCTGCGCATCCAGTGGATAAACTGCTTACCTGCTTCTTCCATCAGGTAGGTGTTCCACACCAAATCGTGTAGCTCCGTGCGGCTACCATCCGGAATAAAATCACCGTTTAGCAAAAATGGGAAATGGAGATTGATATTTGTCGGCAAGTAAACAAACAGACGTGTGTCCTTCGCATTGACAATTTGATTGTCGCCCGACTTCGCAGCAGCAAAGGATATTTCCGTAGCCTTTATTCCCGCAAACTTTTCCGGCACTTTTTTATTGCCTCCTGTTGTCAACGCGCTTTGAATCCATGCTTGCATTTCGGCGCTCACTTCTACGCCACGGCCCTTATGAGTAAACCAGTCACGCTGTTCTTTTAAAACGACTTTTTCCTGCCTTCCTGCTTTTCGGATGCGTACCTCGCGGATGTTTCTTAGGAATAGCAATAGACCCTTGCCTTCAAACACACGATTGAGCGTTTCAAAAAAGCTTCCTTGTCCTTCTCCCAATAACTCATGCTTACGTGGCCTTATAGCAATGGAAACAGTGTCACGAAAAAAGATGGGTGGGAAGCTGTCGGCAATGTTTTCTTCAGGCACCCATTGTGGAATTATCTGCCACGGAATGGGTGTCGTATCCTGTGGTTTGAAAAACTGAAACGTGTAGCCGCCCGAGCGGACGAGTACATTTTCGGAATGGGTAAAAACTGCCTTAAACCCAATCCCCTTAAATCCGGTTTTTGTATTGTCGCCCGCTTTATCGCCTCCTGCAACGTCGCAGAGGGCGTAAACGTTCCCGGGTGTAAACGCAGCGCCGTTATGCATCACCAATAGCGACTCTCTTGTAATGTCAAAGACGACTCGCACTGGGCTTCCCGGCTGCGGATAATCGTCGGCATTTTGCAGCAGCTCATAAACGAAGGTTTCTGTTAGCCTGTTTATTTCATTGGCAATGGTATCCACCGCTTGGCCCAATGTAATGCCTAATGCTTGATTCCCGGTGTACTTCGCTGCAATGTTCTTTACAAATTCTTCCGGCTCCGGAGCATATTGTTCTGACACCATTCCATCCGCTACACGAAGTGCGAATGGCCGTTGCTTTTCACTTCGGTATGCGCGCGACTGAAGTCTGACAGCAACAACATAATAGGCGCCCACCTCCAAACCAGTTGCGTCTGGCGTGAAAATCTCGGGGCGATTAGAGACGTTATCCCCAACCCATGCCGGCAGGAAAATTGGTACGAACGCTTGATTGCGTACATCAGTAAACCACCCGAAATTCTCTTGCGCTGCCTTGCGATTAAACCGAGCAATTACGCGATTGTTGCCGGCATTGTTTCTCAGAATCTGGGATAATAGTTGTGCTGGCGGTATATCCAACCATGCGTCTAATGTTTGCTCAGGCATTGGTTATCTTTCGTTATCAGTGTTGAGTTATCCCGCGCCATCCTTCTATATCTTAGCCATATCTTCATAAAAAGCCACTGCTATGTTGCCATCTAAATATACTTGAAAGGCACTGTCGTTACTGGAACTGCAAAGCACATGTTGAATCGGAAAGTGTCCTCAAAAAGCCAGAAGCAAACTTGTACAATGGCTACTCTAATCGGCTGAACCGCTCCTCAACCAACGCCTTATACCCTTCCTTAAGCTCCTCACTCACAAAGCTCACATTAATCATCTCCATCCACTTCCCCTGGCTCTGCTCCATTTTTCTAAAAACATTCTCCCCCTGCTTCGCATCCATGCCAAGCGCCGCAAATGCAGCCTCAAAATCTGACCTCCGAATGCGCCGTTTCTTACCATTCAGCGTCAGTGCGAACTCTTCATTATCCGCCGGATTTACCAGCGCCGTTGCCACCAAATCATAAGCAGGCGACAGCACCATTCCAAGGCCAGGCTGCCGGATAAGCGAGAAATTCTTCAGGTGCCCATCCGCATTGCCAGCGAGAAAAGAGAACAGTATAACCTCAGAAAAATTGACAAGGTCTAAGCCGGGATTGCTTGAATATTTCCGGATGGCTTTCCCAATCTGCTCATAGCTGCCATTGTACTTCTCTTCCGTCAATCGCTCCGTGAGCTGGCACATGTCTTCCATGTGCAACTTGTCCTTCTTTACTCTATCAATTCGCTTGGTGATGTAGGCAAGATTTCCGCTTTGAAGCCTTATCAGGCAATGCGGCACTACGGCAATCTTAGCAATGCCGGCAAGGTGCATGGTAAGGTCTTCTACTTCCGGTAATTCGGGATAGTGCGAAGTAGGTGGCTTCAGAATGTATCCCCCCCACAGCCCTACAATGGTGAAGCGTTTTATTTCTGAGCCTTCATTACCAAGATGCAGAGAAATTTTTGGCTGAACACCTGTTACTGTTGTCTGCGTCTTTATTACTTCTTCGGCAAGCGACTCTAATTGGTCTTCGGAATAAGGCAATATCGGCGGCTGAGGGCTACCAAACATCTTGCGGCTGCAGGCAGCATGAAAATCTGCCTCTGCTGCTGCCAGCGGCTTGTAGCAGTATAAGCATCTCCCCTGCATCATACCGCTTCGTTTATTGGGTGAACACTCACCGCGCCAATGCAATCTTTACAGCAGGCAAGCAGCAATCCCATTCTATCGCGCGGACTCAGCTTCCAGTTCTTTTGAGCAATGTCTAATAGCCAGCCCTCGGGTATCAAGCCGTCAAAAAAAGGGAACATCATGCGGCTGGTAAACGGCGCTTCCTGTAGGGGCAATGTCAGGCTTATTGGTTCAACATCTGCGTGCGCTAAGTACTGTGGACTGTAAGTAAAATGATAGCCTTCCTCATCCTGCACGAGCAGCCCTGCAAGCCGTTCATGCATCCATATTTCTGCGGCCCGCTTCATTGCTTATCGGATTTTAGCGCCACTGGCCCTGCTTCATAGCCGAACAGTTGCAGCACCTGGTTTACCTTATCAAGGCGCAGTGTTCCCTTGCCTTGTTCCAGTTCGCGGATGAAGCGCAGACCTACGCCAGCTTTCTCTGCTAATTGAAGTTGTGTCAGCTTTACGGCTGCACGTTTTGCTTTTACAAACCTACCTAACTGCATAACTATACCCTTTGGGGTGCAATGTAATGGCATGGCGAATAAAGTACACCATATCGGGTATAAAAACTGGTACATTATCTTACTTATACCCGATGTAATAACCAAAACCGCTTCAGAGTCGGCTATCAATCATCATGTCCGGGTACAATACATCCATCCTGCACCAGATTCCAACTTCCCCAAAATGCTTCCCACGAACCTTTATCAAAATCTTCCGGAAAAGCTTGCGTTGCTGCCGCAGACTTCATGCTGAGGTCACTCACTTTTATCCCGGTTCGTAAAGCCGCAAAATCAGAGGCGGCGCCCATCTCCGGCAAAACGTAAAATGCGCCTGCCGCTTTCTGTGTAGCTTCAATATCGGCGGCAAGGGGCTCAAACGGCGCACGCAATACGGCATCAATATCGCTGTCATTTACAGATGGCTTGCCGACCGCTGTTTGGCGCAAAGTCAGTGCCAGCGCCACTTTCCGGGTCCGCGTCTCGCTATTTAAGGGGTGCTGCAGGTGCCATATCAGCCGCTCCAGGCTGTTGCGCGCTTCCAACAGCTTACTCTTGTATTTGTTCCAGTACGGCATCCGCTGATAGGTGCTCCATGCTGCCGCATATTTTGCCCTGTCCAGCCAAAGCCCGTCCCGCTTGGCCGCGCGGCCTGCCACCTCACCCTCTGCCTCCACTGCGTCAAAACGCTCCATGTCGGCCCAGGTAAGCGTCCACGACAGCATAGCGCCGGATGCTACAATGGCTGCGCGCTTCTTCAGGTCGTCGTAAAAGCGGCAATACTCTTTAGTAGCGTGATAGGTATAGCCGTCCAGGTAAATCGCGACCGGCCTGGCAACAGCGGCGGCATCTGCGAGCGGCTGGCCATCCTGCTCCGCACCGGTAAGCGTAATGAAAAAGTCTGCGCGTGTAGGATGCGCTACACCCTGCGCAGGCCCCAAATCGTACTGCGGACGGATGGCATAGTTGTAAGCTGCATCGCCATGCATCAGCCGCATCTTGTAGCATTTTACGCCCTCTTCCAGAAAATCTTCAAAACGATTCCCGATGCCTTTTGTCGCCGCGGCATATTTGCGCAGGCTGCGCACGAAGCGCTCCTCCAGCTCGCTTTCCTCAATATTGCCATCGCTCGTGAGCGCGCCCAGCCCGGTGCTGAACCGTTCCCAATCGGCGCTCTTATCCACGATGCGCTTAAAGAGTTCTTCTGCCCGCTCGCGGCTCAGCTCGTCGCGGTTCGCAGCGTTTGCATAAGTATAGATGCAGCGGTAGCAGCCGTCCTTGCCTTTTGCTTTGCACACACAATCGCGGATGCCTTCGTAGGCGCGTGTGATGAGAGCCGTGAATGCCTCAGGATGAAACAGCTTTTCTAAATAGCCTGTGCCGCCGGGGATGCTGTCATAAAGCACGAGGTACTGGTCAAAGCGGTTGTTCTTCGCATTGTACTCCGCGTAGTCGGTAATGCCGAGATGCTGTGGATTGCCGTCGTAGTATTTCTTGAGGCCCAGCTCCAGGCCTGCCTTAAACATATTGACAGTCGCCTCACTCTCAAATTCCTGCACCGGAAGCAGGATTTTCAAGGCTTCCGTAGCCAGCTCACGGAAGAGATAAACCTGCTCAAAAACATCGTCGGCCTTGCCATCATACACCCGCGTGCGCTGGCGGCAATAGCCGAAATGAAAATCCTTTGCCACTTTCCATGTCGCAGGATTGGCCGTGCTCTTCCCACAAATCCTGCAGGTCACAAAGCCGTGTGCCGGCACTTCTTCCACGCCGTTAATGGTCACCTTTGCCGCATCCACTGCCGACTTAAGGCCCAGGTTCACCTCCATCATCTTCACGTTCTTCACGTACTCTATGCCAAAAGGGATTTCTTTCATTCCCCACGCGCCCTGGAAAGCTTTGGTATCAAAGCTGATGTGCCGCGAGATGCGGTAGCGACCCATCTCACGCTCGTCGCTGCTGTCGTCCAGCGTGCTGCGGTCGCGATAGTCAGCGCTCTTAACGCCTGTCAGCTTCACGACGCGGTGATGGTTTTTCTCGGACGACCACGATGTATCGCCGCACTTGGGACATATCGGCTCAGGCGAAAGCGCCTTGTCGGCAATATGGTCGCAGAGAGAGCAGAATCGCTTTTCCTGCACAATGCCCGGCTCCCGCCAGTCGTAAGTATTGAGGCCGGCAATGGCGAACTTATAGCCCTGTGAGTAGAAGAAATTATCGGGCGCCAGCTCACGAATGGCGGTGCGCGATGGGCGCACAATCTCAAACTGCCGGTCGGTAGGAATGCCCTCGCTGCCTTTTGCAATGTTGGGCCGGATGCTGGCATTCAGCGTTACGCCTGTTTCAGGAAACGCATAATTCGGCAACAGACCCACATTGGTCAGATGCTCCAGCACCGACCGCTTATCCAACCCCCGCTTCAGCCCGCGCAGCGACGACTTTTCACGCTCCAGGTCGCGCCGCTCCTCATCCTGCGGAAGCGCTTTAATCGCCTCATCCAAATGCGCAATGGTATCCGCAATGTAGCGGTACTCTTCTTTGAGCTTTACAAATACCGCCATCAGCCTGCGGTACAGGCTCCCGCTTTCAATTGTCGCCTTCAGGGCCTGCAGCACGCCTGAGCCGGCCAGCTCGCGCTCATACGGCACGGCAAAGCTGTTATACAATTCCTCCTCGCGTGCTTTAATAAATGCCGTGATACGGCTTGGAAAAGTATCCGGCCCCGCAAGGTCGGTGCGCTGCAGCTTCATGGTAAGCAGCACACCGGGGATGCCATTGGCCCGCGGGTCGTCGGCGGCCCAGCAGTCTAAGCAGTAAGCGAAGAAATGCCGCGCGAGAATCTCGCCTGCTTCCAAGAAACATCCGGGCGTTGCCACGTCGCCTTCCATCATGTCTGCCGGCTGGGCGTAGTAGTAGAGGTCGTGCGCTTTGCTCTGCGCAAAATTGGTGATGAGCGCCGAGCCGGAAGCACGCCCGGCGCGGCCTATGCGCTGCAGATAGTTGCCCGGCAGCGGCGGCACCGAGTTGTTGATGGCTGCGTTGAGCGTGCCTATGTCTATGCCCATCTCCAGGGTAGAGGTAGCTACAATCGCGTTGAGGCTGTTGAAGGCGGGGCGTTCCTTGAAGTCAATCTCTTTGTTCTCCCGGTCTTTGCGCTCCAGAATGCCGGTGTGCTCGGTAGCATAGATGCGGGGTGAGCGCTCGCGGTTATATACGAGCTGGTAGTAATTGGGCCTGGCCTGCTCGCGGGTAGTGTACGTTCCGGTGCAGGCATAATCCAGGCAAGCGGTGCGCTGTGACAGTGTATCTGAGAGGGCCACGTAGAGCCGCCCGCCGCAGGTGTCGCAGATGTGCGTAGCCACGCCTTTTTCTACCAGAATGGCCTCGGGCGCAATGGCATAATTCAGGGCCTCGCCTTCCCCTCCTTCGTTTAGAATGCCTGCGGTGGCAAGCGCCGCAAAAAGCTCTTTGTAAAATTCGGCAACCCGCGCCGCATCATTCGGCGCAGCCAGAAAAGAGCGCGTGAAGTAAGCGCGGAACCAGTTGTTGCCGCGCGTGGCCGTTGTGTCCATCACCCCTTTGCCCGTGAAGCCGCTGGTAGTAACAAGCTTCGGGAAGCGGGCACGCGAATGGAACATGCGGTTGAGAAAGTGCCGGTTGTCTCGCTGCCAGTTAAGGTCCCACAGCGAGTTGCTCCCCCTGAACTTAGCGAGGTATTCATGCGCCACGCCGCCACGGGTGCGGATGCGGTGCAGGATGCCGTTGATGAAAGGCAGCAGCGATTCCTCATCAATCATTGGCAGCCCACCCGCACCATTCAGCCAGTCCTTCATCAGAGCGAAGACCTGCGCCAGCCGCGTCTCATTCCACTTGGCGCCCGATGCGCCGGTCTTTTCCAGCGTCCGGCCAATGCTGGCATTGTAGCCAAACTCCGACAGGATTTCCCAGCTCATCCTCAGGTCAAACTCCTTCCTGAATGCTTCCGTAAAACGCTTTTTGCCGGCATCGCGGTAATCTGTGTCAATGTCCACCTTTCCATGATAGTCGGCAGGGAAAAAGCGGTAGTAATAAGCTTCTTCCGCGCCGCCGCCGGTTGGGTCTGAGGCTCCCTTCCAATAGTCGGTAAAACGGCGCATCAGCTCTGGAAGCGACATAGATTCCAGATGGCTGTTAATCACCTTTTGCAGCGAAGCGCGAAAGGTGAAGCGGTAATTACGCGCCTCTACAAAGCCTGCCTGGTGCGCCGCATCCTGCACGCTGTTGGTAAAGGCCAGAATCTTGCGCTCCCGCTCCGGGCGCGGGTCCAGGTCGGACGAGAGCACCTGGCTTACGGTGATGGAGGAGAGCGTAGCTACCCGCGTGCCGATGATGGCGAGGTTGTTTTCGGTAGCGCATTCCGGGCATATAGGTCGGCTCTTGGTGGCAGCCAGCTTGCGCACTGCGTGAATCCTTACGGTGCCCTCGCGCGGCCCTTCGTGCAGGCTGCCGTCCAGCGTGTCTATGTAGTCGGTTATCTGCGTCGTTGGCTCATACTCTTCTATATGCCGGTGGTCGGCGGTGTTGAGGAAATAGACGTTCTTATGGTTGGCGAAGTAGTATTCATACACCTGCTTCGGGTCGGTAAAGAAGTGGTTTTTGTTGTCGTCCTTCACGCCCAGCCATCCGCTGGCACCGCACTCGCGGCAGAAGTAGGCCGGCAGCGCAGCCGCTTCGCCGCCTTTTTCCACCTCTTCTTTCCATACAAACTTCGGCTCCCCGCCCAGCTCGCGCAGGATGCCGCTCAGCTCGCGAATCCATATCTGCACCTGCAGGTAGAGAAACGGAAAGGATTGCGCCGGGCTGCCGGTACGCGCCTCACTTACCAGGGCGAGCAACGAGTGCAGCACCTCTTCGCGCGGATTAAGCGCTTCCGCATCATCCCACTCGGGCAGGCGGCCAAAATGCTGATTGGTATCAGCCAGCACACGCAGGGCCTCATCCAGCCGCACGATGCGGTGGCCGGTTATAGTGAGCAGGTCGTGTACAAGCTGCAGCTTCTTCAGCTCGGCGCCCAGCGCAAAGGCATCTGTGCCCTCCGGTATCTGCCAGAGCCGCTTCTGGCGGGCAATGTAGCCGGCGTATGTTTCGTCGCCGCCTAGCCTGCTTTCGCGGAGCGCCACCACGCGCGGTATGTACGGCTCCAGCGTACCTGGCCCAAAGACATCCTCCACGCTCAGCCGGTGCTCGCCAATCACAGCGCCGGGCGAGAAAGATTCTCCAAACACTTTTTCCGCATAGCGGATAAGGCCCCCTTCCGCGCCCTCGCCCGCGCTGATGGTAGCCGATGTGCCTACGGCGCAGAGCTGGCCCGCCGGGATGCCGAGCTTTAGCTTCAGCCTGCGGATGAGGTTGGCTACGTCTGTGCCCTGTGCGCCGTCGTAGGTGTGCAGCTCGTCCAGCACCAGGTATTGCAGCAGCGCTGGGTCGCCCAGGTTGTGGCCCCACAGCGAATGGTAGGTGTTGCGCATCAGCGCATAGTCCAGCATCTTGAAGTTGGTGAGCAGGATGTCGGGCGGCGCTGCAAGGATGGTCTCCCGGTTTTCAATGATGTGGTCTGCCCCCATTTCTGCCGGAAACTTTTTCTTCTCCCTTCCCTCGCCAATAAAGAGGCCGGCAGTCACCTTGCCCTTTAGCCGCTCATCTTCCCAAATGGATTTTGCGAGGCGCTTGGCCTGGTCGCTGGCCAGGGCATTCATGGGGTAGAGGATAATGACCTTGATGCCCGGCCTGCCGATGTGCCGGTAGCAATAGTCCAGCACCGGGTAGAGAAAGCACTCCGTCTTGCCACTGGAGGTGCCGGTGGTAATAAGCGTTGACTCAGGCTTGTGCCCGTCGGCTGTCGTTAGCCTACGGAATGCCGTAGCCTGGTGATGGTAGGGCGGGAAGGGCGGGCGGATGGATAGGGGAATATCTTCTCCCTCGCCGGCCTTTACGAAGGGCAGCTTCAGCGAGAGGTAAGGACCTTTGAAGATGCCTTCCTCCGGGTGATGGATGAAGCCGTCAAAAGCCGCGGCTACCTTGCGGTCTTTGAAGGTGAAGGTGGCGCGTAGGTACTCAAGGATAGCGTATTTTACTTCGTAGGCTTGCTGGAGAGGGAGCATGTTAGTTGTTGTTAGCATTCGGTGGCAACCATGCCACCTCAAAATCCAAAGGCTGTATTCCTGGCTTGGCTAAAAGCGAACTGAAATCCGTTGAGCGCTCCTCATCCAGGAAATAATGCTTATCCAGATACAGCACTCCATCTTTGATAATAGCAAGCTGATATGCTGACTTATTCTCAAGACCTTTCTGCACCTCGTTTCGCGTAATAATGAAGCTTTCTTGCGATACGGATTTGACTTCAACAAAGTACCAGTCTTCCGCCTCAATGTCTTCTTTGTACCGCATATCATACCCTAAGGTGTCGTCCTTGGTAATGGATGTATCATCAGAAAAGCCGGACATCCATTGCACTGCCCCGTTTGGATATGTGCTCTTGAGATAATTGCGGACTAAAGCTTCAGCATTTTTACCAGCGAGTATTTTATTTGCATCGCGACTGCCACCACCGCCATAAACAGCCGGCCGGCGATTATTACCCCCACCCGTCCTTTGGAATGGGGTATTGAGTGCACCTCCGCCAAACTTCCCTTCGTGAACTTCGGGAACTATAGTCGGCGTTGTATTGCCTGGGTTGGATGGACGCTTGTCTGGTTCAATTTGCGATTGCCGCTGCGCGACAATATCCTTTATTGCGGCCGTGATTCGCTCATCATGGCCTGCAAAGAATAATAGACTTTGAACGGGCGATGGTAACTCATCCTCTAAAATATTATCCCCTGCCAGTAAACCAGCATATAGGTTTTTGATATTGGGCTCGTTGCCCTTGCCGGGTTTTATTTGCAATTCAGAAATGGCTGATATGCCGTCCATTAATTTCTGCAGATAATTAACCTCCAGTTGCAAGGCATGAGTTGCAGCTAATTGCTTGCTGACTTTACCCGCTATTATATTATAGTCAAGAAGCCTGGCCTTGAATGCTTCCTGTTGCTTTGTTCCCTTTTTTACAAGGCTTTTCCATAAAGCGTTATTCCATGGCTGCTCCAAATCAAAAGTCCGGGGCAAGAATTGATTTAAGTGCCAATGCTCTAAACCGCGGAACTGGGCGTTATTATGATGCAGTTGCTCAAGTGTGATGCCTGTTTTCTGGTGAAGGGTTTTTAATAGTTCAAAGCTGTCCGTGTTTGCCCAGCGCTCAAAGTCCAAATTTGCTACAATAGCAGGTTGGTAGCCGAGAGTTGAAACCAGAAGTTCGTTTAATGCCTCGCGTGATATGGCGCTTTCCTGAAGGTCAATTCCCTTACACTTCACTACGCACTTCCAAAAAGTCCGCTCAACGTCAGACACGCCCAACATTTTTTGCGCCTCTTGGAATGTATCGCTTAGAGAATTGATTCCAATGGCGTATTTCGTGAACTGTAGGTCTTTTCTGTCGGCAAAAACTGCTTTGAAATCCTCCTTGTTTTTCTGCGTGTTGAAGGCCATGCACATAATTTCCGCAAACGCCTCGCAGAATTTTGGATGCTGTTTCAGCGCGTCTATTGATGAATGTTCTGTACCGCAAATAGTATATTCTTTTTGTCCTGTCGGAATAAACTCTCCAGGTTTCAACTGGCGCAAAAGCCCGCTGTTTACCCTATATGATACTGCTGCAACGAGATTGATTTTCACACGCTTCAAGACGCTGGCTACATCATTGCCACTACCTGCTTCTGCGTCTAAAGATGGCAAGTCGCGGCGGGCTTCTGCATCTTCCCGCATGTTATTCAACCGATACATCAGCAGGTACGGCTTTATAGTCTCAACCCAATCCTGAAAAGCTTTGCCGGCAGCATGTGCAACGCCTTTACCAACTAAACCAA
This sequence comes from Chitinophagaceae bacterium, assembly GCA_965246765.1. GTDB lineage: Bacteria > Bacteroidota > Bacteroidia > Chitinophagales > Chitinophagaceae > UBA1952. The sequence goes on along the minus strand of CBDFFJ010000001.1, from coordinate 227,729 downwards.
CTGTCAGATTTTTGAATGTCCGGACGCCTAAGTATTTGGAAACCTGCATCTCTCCTTTCTTTCTTGGATAATCAAGCATCCAAAAGTCTGCAGTGATTACTTCTGGCAGGGTTACATGGTCTGTGTAGTACACCTCACCCGCCGGCAGGAAGCGGCGCTCGCCACTATTGATTGCCCACACTTTTAGTGCCTTTTTTTGCTCGCTAAAATCTTCACCATCCCTGTGCCTGAAGTAAGCAAGCGCCATTTGATACAAATTTCTGGGCGAAGTAGTTTGCTCGCCGGCATTGTTTAGAAGCTTGAAAATATTGTCTGGCGTGAGGTCGGAAAGGGAAACCATTACTCCTAACTGTCGCAATGTTTCCGAAATCTGTGTCCTGGTAATGCCCCATTTCTTAAACAATTCATTTTCCGTGTTGAATGGTTTGAGACCAAGCAACTTCGCAATACCGACATCCGCAAAAACATCTTTGAATAGCCCGGCCTTAGCAAGTTGATATTTAAAGAATGAAGGCTTCCTGAAAACTGGATTGGGTATGCCAAAGTACAAGTATGAAAACGATTCTCCGTTTGCATCGTCCTGCAGCAGATTGCGAAGGCCGGGTTCCATCATAATCCACAATAGCCACCGTTCACGGCTAAAGGCGGTTGACGATAGTAGTCTATCAACACCTTGAACTGTTTTAACCTGATACCTTACTGAAGTAAACTGGTTCGGACGGGTAATATTTTTGAAGACATAGTCGGCGTATTCACCAAGATTATCTCTGTTCCGGTCTTGTACCGGCCCCATCACGATACGTGACAGCTTGTTTACTCCCAGCCAGACAAAAAACTCCTCTGTTAATCGGTTAGCCGATAAACCTTTTTCCAGCTGCCAGAAGTGGTTACCTGCTACATAATCGGCGTCTGTGTAGGTGCCTTCAAACAAGCTCTCTGTCAATTTCCCTGTCGGAAAATCATTGCCCAGGTAAAGTGTTTCGCTCTTTACTGCATCTCCATTTCTATTTCTGAGATAAATTGTTTCATCTATCACACCTCGCCGCTCAGGATTTGCTGAAAAAATGCGATAAAGACACCCAACATATTCCCTGAACAGGCGCGCTATAGTTTCAGGCTTTGAGCTGGCTTCCCGCTTTTTATTGAAAGCACGTGTGATTGCTGCAACAACATCTGTGATGTCGCTTGAGCCAAGATTCAACACACTGCCCAAAATATGCTTGAGCGGCCTTGAGCGATGCTCGTTTCCTTTACGCTGACGAGCAATTTCCGGCGCAAATTCTTTTATTAGCGCAGCGTAAAAATCAGGCGCAATGAACCGCAGCTTCACGTAAGGAGGAATACGGTACAAGCCTACAGAACCCTGCTTCGTAAGAAAAACGGCAATATCGGCGGGCACCGGCTCGCTGCTTTCGTCGGATAATACCAAAGGGTATTTTGCCTTGTTATGGCGTGCAAACCGGTCTGTCGTAAGGAAGCGAATCAGCTCGCAGCGGGTCTTTAGGTTTTTAATTGCCTCTGAGGCCTTGCCGATGTGGGTAACCAGGTCCTGCGTGTTGTACACCTTCCAATTGTGCAATTGTGTGAGCTCATAGTTGCTCGGCAGAATAGAAAGCAGCAATTGGGGAAAGAACGATGCTAACTTCTTGCGAACCACCCACTCCGAAAAATCATTGCCATAAAATACAATAGCGCTTTTTGCGTAGTATCTGCCATCTGCCGAAGGATATACTTCCAATTGCTCCAGTTGGCCTTTCAACCTTTCGTAAAAAGGCGTGAGCCATTTATCAGCAGGCGAGGAAGATGGATGAAGCAATAAGTAAGCTTTCCAGTCTGGCACACGGCTCTTAAGCCGGGTAGTCGCCAATTTGCCCAGCTCAGCAGCAATCTCACCGAGTATTAAATCATTGTGCGGATGCTTCTGCAAATGGTTTCTGTCCGAGGTCAGCTCAAAAGTCCCATGAATCAGGCAGGGCAGATAGCTCTCTACACGCGTAGGAAAGAACGTATAGAAAAGCGCGACCTTGTCCGCCAAATCATCCCTCCAGGCAATCTTGTAACGGTAATATTTATTTTCTTCTTTCGGAAATTGAAGCTCACCCGAATCACGAATGTTCCATTCCACATCATTAACGCGCACCCGCAGGTCTTCACCTACTCCCGGCATTACCGTTTTTAGCAGACACACTACCTCCTCACCATTCCTGCTGATACTGATGCGCTTCGTATGATTCAGGAATAATAGAACCTCCGGCCTGATGTCTTCAAGCTGCTCCAGGATATCACCTTCAACATCTGGGGCGTAACTAAGCTCTATGATGGTTTTCCATGTCTGCGCTTTATCCTCATTCGGACCAAAATCCGGTATTGCCAGCACAGCGAAGGGCGAGGTGCCCGGCAGTAAATCTTCCTGCTTTGCAATAAGCGCGGCACGTTCACTAACCGGCACAATCCGCTCAAACTCGCGCGTCGCAATGGCCGGCGAAAACTCCAGCACACATTCCTGGATAAGAATCCGGATACGCGTCACCCAATTAAGGACTGCCCGAAAACCCAGCCCCTTATTCCCTATAAACTGACGCTTGTTTTTATTGCTGGTACCGGCAATCATCAACGAGCCCAGGCCCTCAGCGCTAAAAGGCTCGCCATTATTGCAAATGCGAAGCGTACATGCAGCCTCGTCCAGCTCAATGCTAATTTCTTCAGTTTTGGCATCGTCGGCATTCTGTAGCAACTCCAATAGCTGCCTGCCATTATAATCGGCTGTAAGCTTCCGCTCGTTGCCATAATCGGCGCCTATACGTCGCCTGACCCGCTTGTAAGTCTGGACGTTATCGTCTATCAGTTGGTTGACGTCTTCCTGTGTTATCGCGCTCATCGGGCTAAAGGGTTTATCAATGATTCAAAATGCCCCCACGCCACCCGGTAATCCTCCACTCTGTCACACTTCGCAAACGGCGCGGCATACTCCATCACTTGCCCCGCATACAGCTCGCTTTTGGTGATGGTGTGGCGATAGACCTCGCCGGGCGGCAGGTGGCGGATGCGCTCCCAGTCGGCGCGGTCAAGGCCTACGCCGCTGAGGCCTTTGCTGCAGGTGAATACGATTTGGCCGCCGGCGTCGTACCAGGTGTCGTCCTCGTTTTGCTGCAGCACGGGGAACTGCACGTTGTAGATGAGGATGAGCTCCTCCAGCGTGAGGCCGAGAGCCATAGCCGCCAGCACGTCTATCTCTACGAGGGCCTGCCGCCGCTCGTAGGCATTGCGCAGCGGCGTGCCCCAGGCCCAATCGGGCGTAAGGGTGGCGAATGGCTTCAGGCGCGCGTCTTCGCGGCTCCAGGCATCGGTGGCGTAGGCGGGGCGCCAGGCGGATGCCCAGAGCGGGGCGTAGTGCTTGTTGAGGCAGTTGAGCAGCAGCGTGCGGACGAAGAGATGCGGCTTGTAGGCTTCGGCGATGCCGAGGGGGAATGAGTTGATGCGGCCATCATAGAGATTGGATGCGCCGACCGTTTTCATGAAGAAATCCAGCACTACTGATGAAGCGAGGCTGGATAATTCAATGAGGTTTGAAACTTCGGGAAAGGTTACGGAAATAACGCCATTGGTGTGTGTTGTATTTGGCGGAAGAATAGCAGCAATCAAAGTCCTTTCGCCGGCTTGGTTCAGCATTTTTCGGAAGCCAACTTTGAAGTAATCGGCCCAGCGGCTCCATTCACCATTCCCTTCTTCTGATTTATTCCCGGTCTTAAATGCACGTAGGCCTTCTACAGCTAATTTTTGAGGAACGTAATTGGTGCGGGCAAAGAAATCTTCAACAATACTACCTACGTCTATAGTGTCGTAATGCGAATTCTCTATACAGACCTCCGTGGGCGTTTTGTAAATCGGATTTGATACAAAGAAGTGGGGGCCACTATAGACCATTTCATACTCTCCCCAGTTTGGAAACTGCGTAGAGCGTGCAATAACGCCACCATCTACATCATTTGTTTCGTGCCATCCTTCGGATACTTTTGAAGTAACATTTTTGACTGTTGTCTTAAAACGGTTTAGCTTCTCCAATACCCGAATATTGGCCGCAGAGTGTATTGAAACAAGCTTTGCAACCTTTCCATCATCGCCATTTTCAAAAGTCTCCGCGAACAGTTTTAACCGCGGTTCATTCAGCATCACAATCCTGTCGCGGTGCGGCTTAATATTCCAGGTAAAATTCCCTTCTTCATTTTTAGCCTTGATGCCGCCACAAACGCCGTGTCCATCATGCGCAAAGCATCCATCAATAGTGCTGGGATGGAATAGATTGTTGATGCTGTAGAAGGAAATTTGCTCCGCTGCGCTTCCCTTGTAAATGTTCACTCCAAAGACCATCCTGCCGTGGTCGTTTGTTTCCGTGAACAAAGCATATTCATTCCGAAACTGGAAGTGATAGCTAAGGCGCGGATAAATTGCCCGGCGCAAAGCCTGCCCTTTTGGGTCGTTGAAGATGCTCACCGGATGCACCATTCCCATAGCGCCTTGCCGGTTCAACATACTGAGCCCACCTTCCAATACACACTTATAGAGGTCAGTTTGCTGACCGGCAAGCAGCGGATAATTCTGGTAGGCATTCAGGAAAACAGCTGTGCTTTCCGTTCCGCTCATCTCGTCCAGATAAACATCCTTCAAAACCGCGTCTTTGAAAAACTCATGCTCCAATAAACGAACTTCCGGGGCTGACGTTTTCCGGATTTCTATTTCAGGAAACTTCTCGGCGATAATACCCGGCCCGTCAAACTGCAGCTTCAGCCAGGGCGGGTTGCCCGCAATCAGGTCAAAGCCGCCGCGCTCCCAAAACACCTCCAGAAACTCCAGCTGCGGGTGAAAGAAGCGATGCCGGCGGGCCAGCGTCTGCACCAGCGCGAGGCGGCGGTTGTCGTCAAACAGCGTGGTCTGCGCGCCCGTCTGCGCAGTGGCAGCTTCGGCAAGAATGCCCATCGTATCGTCGCCGCCGCGCAAATGTCCGTCGCCCGCAAGCGAAGCCTTGTCGCGCTCGCGCGAACGTTCGTCGCCGCCCTGCAACCATTCGTCGCTCACGTGCAACTGTTTGTCGCTCGCCTGCGAAGCTTTGTCGCTTGCCAGCAAACGTTCGTCGTCTGTCAGCGAAGGTTCATTGCTCACCTGCGAACGTTCGTCGCGCGCCTGCACCGGTTTGTCGCTTTCCATCACCATGCTCAGCTGCGCTGCGCCAAACATAGCGCCCTGCCCGCGCAGCACGCCTTCGCTCCGCGCCGCTGCTGCCGCCTGCATCGCCGCATCGGCATCCAGCTCCAATATAGTTTCTACGTCCTTCCACCACTCGGCGCGGGTGGGCAGGGCGGCGGCATCGGGCAGGGGCCAGTACCAGAGGGCGCACCAGTAGTCCATCACCAGCTTCAGCTTAAAGTAGGGCGCGGCCCGCTGGCCCCGCGCGGCGGCGAGGCGTTCCTTTTCCTCATAGCTTTTGAGGGCGAGGGCGCCCTGCTCGCTCCGGCGGCGCTGCTCCCACACGGGGGCGCTGCTGCCCGTCTCGGCGGCCAGGGTGCGGCCCCAGCGGTAGTGCGCGGCCAGCAGCTCGTCTATCTTTTTGCAGATGCTTTCCAGGCGCTTGCCCTCCGATGCTTTCAGCGGCTCGCAGAGGGCCTTTCGCCAGGCGGTTACGGCTTTGCTCGCGCCTTCGTGCGCGGCCTTCAGCGCCTTTACGCCGGCGGCAGGGGCCATGCTCCTATCGGGCAAGAGGAAGTGATAAATCTCGCCTTCCTTCCGGCCATGCCGTATCTTATCCAGCTCCTGCCCCGGCTTAAAGGCGAGTGCCCGCGGCGCGCTTTCCCACCATTCTTTTTTCATCGCCACACGCTTTTCCTTGCCCTTCGCATCGCGCACGATTTCTTCTTCATAGAGCAGCGCTTTGGCGGGATACACGCGCAGCCAGGCGCCCACTACGGCATTGCCCACTGCGAGGCGGTGCGCAAAGAAGGGCGTCTCCATATCGCGGTGCATGGCATTGAGCCAGAGCGAGAGGCGGCCCAGCTCTATGGCCGTGGGGTTGAGGTCCACGCCATACACATTGCTGGTGGCTATGTAGGCTTTTACCTTTTGCAGCTCTTCGTTGTAGGTATCCGGCGGCACGCGGCGGCCCAGCTCCCGCTGTCGGTAGGCGAGGTAGGCATCGGCAAGCTGGTTCACCATCTCATTGTGGAAGGCGGCCGCGCCCATGGCGGGCTCCAGCAGCTTCAGGCTCAGCAGCTCATCGGCCTTCATAGCGCCACGCTCTAAGCTGTCAAGGATGGGCTTGAGCGTGTACTTCACGGTGCAGCGGGTGAGCACCTCGGGGGTGTAGTAGCTCGCGCTCTTCTGCCGGTCGCGCCCCGAGAGGCGATACACAAAAGCACCTTTGGGGATGACGGCGTCGTATCGGTCGTCGTCGCTCCTTTTCAGAATTTCTTCTTCTTCAAAATCGTCGCGGCGGGCGCGGGGCACCAGGTAGGTGCCCTCGCCCGGCTCGCCGGACTTGTGTACTTCTATATACTCCTGCTCTGCATAAAAGCCGCGGTAGGTCAGCAGGCTTTCGTACACCGAGCCAAGCTGGTTGATGCCGAGGTTGGCATACGAGATGCGGCCCCGCGCCTTGCCCTTTTGCTGCTTTGAGAGCGAGAGGCGGCAGATAATATCCTGCCACACCCGGTTGCGAAACTTTACGCCGCGAAGCTGCTTCAGCCGGGCATTGCTGAAGAGCGGCGAATCTATATGCCGCACCTTAAAGCTCTTGTTCTGGCCGTTCTCGCCTTCGCGGTAGCCCTTGGCCAGCACAGTAAAGAGACGGCTCAGGCTTTCATGAAAAAAGTAGCCGTTGAGCGCGCTGTCCGAGTACAGGGGCACCTGCTCCAGGTCGCGCAGCATCTCTAAGCTGTAGCCGCGGGCATAGCCCCGGTCGGCGGCGGGCAGGATGTCTAAGTCTTCGCGGCTCTCGGCATAAAACACAAAGAGCAGCCGATAGACGATGGTAAGGCAGTCGTCCTTCATCTCGCCCTCAAAGGCATCGTCGGTCTCGTCAAAATCCTCGCCCAGCACGGTCTTGCGGTAATGCAGCGCTTCATTGGCCAGGGCTTCCACGGCGTGGATGATGCCTTCCTTCAGGTCTTTGGTAACGGCGTAGGCGCTCTTGTGGCTGTCTTCGTCCAGGCCGTCCAGCAGTACGGCGGCGCCGTCGGGCGCAAGGCTTTCCTTAGCCAGCAAGAAGTAAGCGAGCGCGTAATAGTTGGCGCTGCGGCTGGCGGTGGCTTCGGTAAAAAGCTCTTCCAGGTCTATCTGCAGGTAAGCGCCACGAAACCACTTTTCGCTTTCCAGCAAAAAGACGGTATTGCCCGCCAGCAACAGGATGTAGGCCGGTCGCAGGTGCGGCGGCAGCAGGAAAAGCTCCGACACCGCGCCGTTGATTTTAGAGGGCGATATGCGCAGCCCATCGGGCACAGTGAAGACCTCGCTCCACTGGCTGCGGTGGTAGCGGGCGGCGGCTGCGGGCGTTTCGCTCTCTTCGTGGTAGCGCTGCTCAAAGAGGCCGTCGGGCACGGTATCGCCTTCGGCAATGAGGGGCTGCATCTCCATTATCATCAGCCGCGCGGTGCCATCGCCCCGGTAGAGGATGTGGCGCACAGGCAGCACATCGTGCTCGGTAAGGTGGAATAGCTGCGGGTAAGCATTTGCAGCCTCGTAGCCCAGGGCGGTGAGCAGCACTGAATGAAAATCGTGGGTGGCGGCTATCTTGTCTTTGGTGCGCAGGCGGCCTTCTATGATGCCCTGCTTGTAGCGGTAGTAGCGCTCCTTGAGCGGCGAGAGGCGCTTGTTGAAGTCTTTGATACTCTCGGCATCGTAGCCGGTTTTGTCCAGCACCTTGCGGGTAAAGTCCTCGTCAAAGTAGGCGGTGGAAAAGTAGTCGCCGATGTTGTGGATGGCTTTGAGCATGGTGGGGGTGTTGGATGCTTCGCGTTGGATGCGCTGCGCGCGTTGGAATGTTGGATGCTGCGCGTTGGAACGATTAGGGATTCCGCTTTTGTCTATCGTCTTTTGTCTATTGCCTAAAAGTTATAGAACACCGCGAGCATCTTGATGTAGGCATCGCCTTGCAGCGAGGCGAGGTCGGCGTGGTACTGGCCGGATGCACTGAGGATGGTGTCTATCTCGCGCTGCCGCGAGTCGCGGATGCGTTCCTGGAATGCCGTAGCAGCGCCTTCACCGAAGTCCAGCGCGAGCTGTTGCAGGGCGGTGTCGCGCCAGGCGTCCATCTTCAATGCATATTCATCCAACTGTGTCTTCATGCTGCTTTCCAGGGCTGCCTGTGCTTCTTCCATGTGCATATTGATGGCAGCAGCGGCCTTTGGCAGCAAGGCTTGCAGGATGGCAATGTCAGCTTCCGAAATGGCTTCGGTGTGCAGGGTGGCGGCGAGCTTATGCGCTTCAATAAAATCGCGTAGCGGCACGGGCGCTTTGCTGCGCCCATCGGCACCTACGCCCGCTACCAGAAAATCCACCAGCAGCGGCTGGCCCAGATTATTGCTTACTTGCGCGGCGCTTATAAACCACGCGGTGCCCTTCGGCAGCCTGCTTAGCCTGGCGACAAGGGCCACGGCTTTATCACGCTGGCTTCCAGCTTCGTAAGGTAGTAGCGCATTGCAGGGTGGCCATCCGTCAGAATTTGAAACCCGGCCCATTCGCCTGCCTTCTTGCGTGCGCGCTCAATGCTGTCCTGCACCAGCGCCTTATCCAGCGTGAGCCTGAAAAGCCCACCCACAGCGGGTTTGGACTCCGGGGGCAGGTCGTACAGAATGGCGTTGAGCGAGGGTGTGTTGAGGATTTCCAGGTAGCCGTCTTTCGCAATTACATCGTCTCGCTTTATTTGCCGCGCGCTGGCGAGCTGCTCAAACAGCTCGGTGTAAAATGCCTCTTCTCGCCCGTAGATGCTCAGCGGCGTATCGTAGGGCACATCGGTAATGGTGGCTTCGGTGGTATCAGCTTCTGAGCCGAAAAGCGTTGAGAAATCAAAGCCCGCCATCTGCGCGGCAAGGGCCTCATCGTCGTCCAGAAAATCCTCGCTGCCGGCCAGGATGGCTTGCGTTACGAGGGCTTCTTCCTTGCCGGCATCATAGAGCTTCATTACCGAGCCTGCATCACCGAGCGTCTTGTACACCACCTCCTCTTTTTGCGTCAGCTTGTCCACAATGTGCAGGTCGGTCTTCAGTCCCGGCACATCACTTTCGGCCAGGATGTAGTGGATGTAGGGCGTCTTCTTTTGGCCATAGCGGTCTATGCGGCCATTGCGTTGCTCCAAGGTAATGAGGCTCCAGGGAATGTCGTAGTTGAACATCCGGTTGCAGAAGAAATGGAGGTTGACGCCCTGTGCGCCGGCATCCGAGCAGAGCAGCAGGCGGATGGGAGAATCTTCCTTGCCGAAGCTTTCTATAATGGCCTGTCCTTCGCTGTCGGTAAGGCCGCCGTGGAAGAAGGCAATAGATTCTTCGCTCAGGCTAAAATCCGCACTCAGCTTGCTATTCAGGTACTTCAGCGTATCTATGCGTTCTGCGAAAATCACGAAGCGGTCGTCGCGCTGCCTGCCAGCCCAGCCAAGGCTGATAAGCGTTTCTTTGAGGCAGGCGTATTTCGTATCGGCGCCAGTGGTGAGGATGTTGCCCAGCTTTTCCTGAAGTTCAGCGAGCACGGCAATATCTGCTGCATCGGTTGCTGCTGTAACCTTTTCCATCCGGTGCGTTATGGTGGCAAGCGCGGCTTTAGGCGAGGAGAGAAAAGCTTTGAACAGGCCGATAGAAAACAGAAAATCCTCGCCGGGCCTGCCTTCTTTTGCGCCCTTCATCGCGCTCAGCTTCAAACTCTGTTGGATGCTCAGAATTTCTGTCTCTGCCGCGTTCAGCTTTGCGCTTGCGCGAATGATTTCCCGCTCCTGAAAATTGGCGCGCACGCCTTCGTCTTTAATGTCGTGCTTAAAGCGGCGCACGTAGTAGGGAGCTACATCGTCCTTTGTATAGTCGCCGCTCCGCGGGATAGCGGTAGGCTCTATCATGTGGATAAGGTTGGCGAAGGTCTCCTTACGGCCGTTGTGCGGCGTGGCCGATGTAAGGATAAGGGCCGCGCATTGCCGCGCAATAAGCTGGGCGAGGTCGCCACGCTGGCTTTTATCATTGGCTACGGTGTGGCATTCGTCTATAACCACAGCATCCCAGCGGCTCTTCTCTATGTAGTGGCGGAATTTCGCATTGTTCTTCAGCGTGTCTATGGAGATGATGGTCTTGTCGTAATAATCAAACGGGTTTTTATTGGCCGGCAGGCTGCTCTTGATGCGGGCAATGCCGTCCGAATCCAGCCGCACTAGCGGTATGGCGAAGCGGTGCCACAATTCCTGCTGAAACTGCGCCAGGATTGACTTTGGGGCCAGCACGAGGATGCGTTTGCCGCGTCCGCGCTTCATTAGTTCGGTGAGAAAAATGCCTACCTCAATGGTCTTTCCGAGGCCCACGCCATCGGCAATGAGCATGCGCGCCCGCGGGAGCTTTAGGGCCTTGAGTGTGGGCGTAAGCTGATAATCGGCAGGATTAATAGCCGCCTTATGCGCGGCTGCAATTTTATCTGTACATACAGGCGCTGTACGAATTTGCGTCTCTAAGAAAAGCTTGGTTTTACGGTAGCCGGTGTCGGTGTCGGCGACAAGCCTTGTTGCGATGGGGTCAACGGGTACAATATCGTGGTCTATGGCGGAGTCAAAGGAGAAGCGGCGGCCTTTTACAAGCTCGGAGATGCCTTCTGCATCCAGTAGCCAGGTATCATCGTGGTTGCGGCTGGCGGAAGTGATGATGAAGTCTTCGCCGCGCGTGGCGATGCGCTGGCCTGGGGTGTAGTTCATTGAGGGGAAGATGCCGCGTGGCTGCCCAAGATAATGATGCTGCAGCGGAGTATTTGATGAAATCGTGCGGGGATTTTGGTTGAATGCAAATGCCTATGATTACGGTGACTGATGTGGTTCCGTAGAGCAACTTTGCAACCTCTGCCTGGCAGGTTCAAGTTCCCCTGCGGGGAAGACAAAAGATTGGGAAACAAACACAGCAAATAAGCCACAGCAGCTTTTGTCATCCCCGAAGGGGAACTTTTATATCATCTGCCCACCAGCTACGAGTTCCCCTTCGGGGATGACAAAAGATTGGGAAAGAGAAAGATTGGTACAGAAAAAGATTGAGGCAAAAATTTTGGGTAAACAAGCAGGCCAGGAAATAAAAGACGCGCTAAACAGCGTGTTAGGCAAACGTCCGTAAAAGCTTTACCTTACCTCATCCTCCGGCCACCTTCCCTGCTGCAATTGCATTGTTATGGAGCAGCAGCTCAGTCAGGTCTTGTGATTGCTCTTCAATCCATTGGCGATTTGTGATTAGGTGGGTGATTAAGCGCGACTGCTTTTCTGTAAAGTCGTCTGGTGCAAAGCCAGAAAAGGCTGCATCAGCATCCCAGAAGCTGTAATGATGCGGCGATTTTTCCGGCATTGCGGAAGACGTTTCGTGAGGAAACAGTAATGAGAGGTGGAATCCTCTTGCCAGCAACTTGCGACGGATTCTTGAAAAGATATGGAGCCCGTGATGGTCCCAGTCGCAGGAATAATAAACAGGCAACGCAAGCTTTTCCGGAGCAATGGAATCAATCATGGCGATGTTGTTGCCGCCTACATACCACAGCTCAACATTGAGCCCGCGCGCTACCCAGGGAAGCTTTAGGTAAGTCAGGTTTTCGCACAGCACGATGATGTCTGGGCTGAGGCAATCCACCACGCACCGCCACTGAAAATTTTTAGGGTCTCGGTCGGGGAATGCTTCTATGTCCAATATCTGCAGTACGGCTGCTTCCAGTCCGGGGCGCTCTGTGAGGTACTTTGAGCTGCCAAACATTTTGCTCGCGAGGGTGGCTCCGGTGGTAAGATTCGCCCGAAGCTCATCACGCTGCTTGTGTATCAGCATCAGCGTTACCAGCTCCCACTCGTTGTACCGTCGCTTCCCGTCGTCTTCCAGATTTGCCTCAGCAAGAAAGGCGTGGAACCGCTCAAAATCTGCCAGATGATGGCGCTCGTAATAAGGGTAGAATGTTGGTCGCGCTTCGGTGATGCTCTTATTGCCGGTCTTGTAGCCGATGTGCGATTTCGCGCGCAGGTGCCGGAAGTAATCGCCTAATGTGGCGGCGCTGGTTTTGCCTCTTTTATAAAGCTCGTTTAACGTGAGCAGCTGATGCCATTTCAGGTCGCGCGTGCGCATGGAACTGGCCGTGGGTGCTGCATTAGTCGGATTTTTCGTCATCATCGTAAATGGCCCATGGTGTATAGTTTACCTCTTCGTCGGTCTCAAAGTTTTTGCGCAGGCTGTAGATGTACTGCTCTCCTTTGCGAAAGCCACTCAGCGGATTGATGGACATGGATATGATTTGGTAGTCGTAGTCTGCTGCAATCTGATGAAGCAGGTCGTAGTTTGTGCCGAGGCCCTCGGCTTCGTCAATTGGCATAAAGCGCAGGCCGCGCGACTTGTTCGCTGCTCCTTGCGCACCAACTAACGATAGCCGCGCAATGCAAAGCATGGCAATGGCGGTGTAGGTCTGGCCGGAGCTGCCCATATTGGCCTTGCCGGCGCCAGAACGCATGGAGAAGGAAAGGTTGAAATAAGAATTTGGGTCAAGAAGCTTTTGAACCGTAAGCCCGCTGCTCGCTTTTCCGCCGAGCTTCAGAAAAGCCTGGAGCATCTTTTCTTCCAGGGTATTGCTGTCGCTGGTGAGGTCGGCAACAGATTGGCCTTCTGAGAAAAATAGCTCTCCTTCGGAATTAAGCCTGTCGGCGAAAGAACGCATCCACTGTAGCGGGTACTGGCGGGAAAGCTCTCGCTCTAAGCGCGCTCTGTGGCCGCCGGTTATCTCGCGCTCTTCACTGTTGAGGAAGAGGTCTATAAGCCGGGCATCGTTGATGCGGTTACTCGCCTCTTCATGCACTTCGTCCAGGAGCTCGCGCAGCCGGGCCAGCTTTCTGCCGTTTAATTCTTTCGCTTTCTCAGCAATGGCACGTAGCTGCCGGTTTATCGCCTCCCGCTCCGATTCGCCTTCCGGGCGCGCCCTGCCAAGAACGTCGGGCAGTATGGTGGTGCAGAGTTCAGTATAAGACTTAGTTCGCTCAAATTTATAGGCCTCGGATGGACAATATTGTTGCACCATCATGCTGAATTTCACCTGGTAGGCACTGTTGGCATTATTGAATGATTCTTGCAGGAATTTCAGTTCACCAATCGGTTCAGTTGCTGCGTGCGGCTCTTCTGCATATGCTATGATGTAGGCCATTCGTGCAGCAGCGGACGCCTCTTTTAATGCCCCATATTCGTTCCATTTGCGCGACACCTCGTGTGTGTTTGTGCGCGCAACTGCATTGTCAATCTTATCTCTGTAAAACCGGGAAATGTTCTTTTCGTGGGATTCTTCCTCAATTGTCTGCCGCTCTACGGCAGCTGCCCATTGTAATAACCGATGGACAATACAGCTTCCTCAATCCGCCGCAAATTGTCTGTCCAACTATTCTGCTCTATGTGTCCGCCGAGCCTGCTTTCCATGGTCTGCAATTCGCCGATAAATTCACCGAACACTATTTTTTGAGTCTGGGCCGCTTCCATGGCTTCCTTAAGCCTGCTGTAGTCCGCTGCAATGCTTCTCTCAGCCTGAAGTGCTTGCAGATAAAGCTCAAGACGCTCTGCAGAAAAATCCAAATGAGGATTTGAATGTTCATTCTCCAACTGACTCTGCGCGTTATAAGCTTCAATACTTTCCTGTGGTCGCGATAGTTGCTGCAGGCAGACGCGCAATTGTTCCAGACGCGCTATTTCTGCCTGAAGCGCGTCGGCAGATGCGCGCGAACTTGCGGAAAGGGTTTCCAGCCGTTGGGCTATTTCGGTAAGGTCGCCTTCCGTGAAAAGCTGCTCATCAACGTAGCTAATATATTCTTCCAGACCATTAAGCTGCAGCCAGAATCCATTGGCCTTGCCATCCGTGATTATAGTGGGGTTCGCGAATAAACGGTCTGGCGATGTTATAGCGCGTGTTCCTTTTACAGGCGTAGGCTGCGTGTGCGTAGGCAGGTCTATGTAGTGCATCAGGATGCTTTCTACTTCCCTGGTCAATTCTTTCTCCTGTGCTATAGCCCAATGCCCAAGGCTCCCTTCCGCGTTAATGTCTGCAAACCGGAGCAGGTGTAAATTGTCTTGCAATGCAGCATTTTTCTGCACCAGTGAACCAGTTATATCATTGATAATCGTTGAGAACGTTGAGGCCGGGATGAGGAGTGTTTCAAATAGCGTATCGGCATTTATAGCCTGTAGCGCCTGCGACAATTCTGCGCTGAGCTGTTCAATATTCTGCAGGGTTTTACTCCGGTGATAAGCCTGAGCGAGGTCGGCTGCCCCGCAGCCGATTTTCGCAACGATAGCCTTGGCTTCCTGCAGGTCTGTATAGCGGGCCTCCGCGGGGCGCAATCTTTCGTATGATGCATCGTATGCTGTTGCAAGACAGGCCACTGCTTCTTCGCTTCCGGCCAGCTTTTGGCGGATAATTTTTCTGTACGCTTCTAATGCAATCAAGCCGTCTTTCGCGCCGCGTGTAACCGTCTGCAGGTCTTCAAGTGCTTCTGATGTCTGGCGGTGCGCATCATTGAAGGATGCGGTCAGCCATGCCTTCCGGGCATTTTCGTGGTCGTTCTTCAGGATGAATAGCGCGTCAATTGCCGCTCCTTTAGCTTCTAAGTCTGCAATGGCTTGCACATTCCATTCATCCTGCTGCGCCGATTCGCGCATATCCTGCACTGCCTTTCCAAATTTGCTCCACATCTCTTTTGCTTTTTCCTGTCCAAACAAAAAAGCTTTAAGGCTTTCCGGCTCCGTGATGGTGAGCATCTTGCCGCGCGAAAAAGCCCGAATAATAGAAGCGTAATCGCGAAGAATTTTGTCGCTCGCGCTTAAATCCAACGGAAGCAACCCATGGGTGTGCAGCCAATAATGAAACGTCTTCCGCGCCGGTGTTGTGCGGACGAGCTCCATATCCTGGATTATGGCGTCCAGCTCATCCGGCAAAGGGATTCTATTGCCTTTCATCACATCTGCAATGCTTAGCGCCACGCTGAAAGGATACAAGCGGTCTTCGCCGTATCCTGCCTGAATAATGAAGTGCTTTACCGTATTGCTGCTGTCTTCAAGGTAGATTCCGATTACCACATACTGTTTGTGCGCGACTTCCAAATTTAAGAATGCGTAGCCAATGCCGGAGCCGCCACCCGAATGTGGCAAGACCATTCCGGAAGGGTCGCGCGGGCCTGTGCTTTGCGTGGGCGAACTGAATACATCTGAGCCTACCAGTATAAGCTGTAGCAAATCGGCAATCATGCTTTTTCCACAGCCGCTATCGCCCACAAAATCAGTTCGGAATGGGTGAAAGCGATAATCAAACGCCTGGTGGTGCCTGAGCCCGAGCGTTGACAAGCTGTAGATGCGTGGGTATTTCTTCACTGCTCCGGGTTGTTTTTCATTACCTCATCCAGATTGTCAATGGTTGCTGCATAGAGCTTTGCCTAACCGCTCAATAGATGGCTGCGCCTCAAAGCTATCATCGCTGTAAAAGCGCAGCCAGCCAAGCCTTCCAAACTCTTTCATCGCATCAGAGATTACGTCGTCTATGCGCTCGTCGCCGATCTGCGAGCTGCCCGCTGTACGCATTCTTGCGAGCAACCTGTTGACATCCGCGCGGAGATTCTCATAGTCCAATCGCAGCATGCTCTGAAATTTTGCAACAGAATTCAGCTCAAAGTGACCATCATTAAAGAGCAGCTTATAGAGAAGCAGACCGACAATAACGTATTCGGCTTTGAGAAAGTTACGATGCCTGTCACCCACCGGACCGCGCTCGCCGTTGTTGAATTCCAGGTAATAATAGCGCTTGCTTAGCTCGCCGCTGTATTGCAGGTAAAGCATAAAAAACCGGGCGTAGTAATCCGTAAGACTGATTTCGTTGGCAACGATAAATTCTAAGTAATCCTGCTGCTCATCATTACTCTGTATATGCACGCCTTCCCGCAACATATAATCCAGCCTGGCAAAAAGCCGCTCCGCGCCTGGGGCAGCAAGAAAAGTTGGTTGGCTCATTTTATGGACTGAATTTTCATTTCCCGAACTGAAAGGCCTTTAAAAGCATGGTGGCGTACCAACTCTGTGGTGGTTGAAACGTTCAGATAGGGCCGTAGTGCTTGTACTCTGAGTAATGCATAGCCGACTTTGCAGGCAAGGTCAATATTACCTTCTGCCTCAGCCACGATTTGAAAGAACACTTCTGAAAAGTTGATGGCACCCTCTGCAGCACAGCGGTTACCGATGACCATTAGCCAGTTGTCTATCTGATTATGAACTTCAAGCTTTGCTTCTATCAGCCTGTTTTCTTTTTCAACCAGTTCCGGCGTTTCAGGGGGACGGCTGACGGCACGTGATATTTTAAGAAATGGTGTTCCTCTGTCTTCTATAATTGTGAATCTCGGCGCGCCGCATCGCAGTTGGAATATCGGAACGCTATTGGGCAATGCGATTACTTTGTCGCCTTTATAGCTCTCCAGCGTTGAGCTGCGAAGAATAAAATTGAGCAGTCGTTCCAGGCCCTTTTTAAAAGATGGCTTATTCAGCTCGCTGAAAAACAGTCTGAGCTTTGGCTGAATTCTATCCAGCCTTCTGTCAATAAGCCTCAGCGTGTATTTGACGTGCGGGAAAAACCGGCGTGCAATAGCTCCATTTACAATGAGGGCCGGGTCAAGCGCTGCGTCCAGCTTTTGGAGCAGTATATCGTTCACAATATTCATCTCGCGAAATGCCGACTGCAATTGTGCATTTTGCGTACGAATTCCATCCAGCTTATCAGCGATGGCTTTGAGTGTGGGCAACAGCTCATCGTTTTCAGAGCGGGTTGCTGCTGAGATTCCCGCTACTGATGTGTCCAGCCGGTGCTCCAGATAATCAACCTGCCGGTTCATGCGCGGCTTAAATGAATCAAATGGTGTTCGTATCCAGGCTGCTAAATCTTCGTCGGAGGCACACGCCTGTAACTCATACCGCAGTGTGCGGCAGATAATATCTATCTCCGTGGGATTGAAATCTGCCGCTAAAGCATCAAGCGCGCTTTTGCAAAAATTCGTTGCATACGTCTTGAGGGTGTAGGCCTGCTCTTCTTCATCGTAGCGGAAAAAGTACTCCTGAAGTTTGCCAATTACTGTGATGAGGCGCTCCTTGGGAAGCCGCTCATAGCTGCTTCTGTAAACTGTATGCGTTTCTTCAAATGCTCTGAAAATATCAGCCTCTTTAAACCTGCCATTCGGGAATATACCAGCCTGAATCTTCAGGTAAAGGCTGGCAATAGCAAAACCCGCTTCGGGGCCAGGGAAAAGCGAGTGGTAAGCGCCGTCTTTACCGAGCTCCTCTAAAAAATTGAATTCTCGTGTCGGGGTATTCATAAGAGGAGGGGTAATCGCCAAGGGATATTAACTGCCTACAAAATCAGTTTTAAAATAAGAGTTGTTGCAGGCTATTAAAATAATATCTGCCGGATTATAGAAAGGCAATGTTTTGTGGGATGCTGCAACTGCTGAGTAAATTTATTCCAGCATGGCTACCAGGAGTCAATTACCAGCATCAGAGCATTGATGCCTCACTAAAATCAGCCGTTACTGCACCAAGCGCAGCCATAAGTACACCTAATGCAGCTTTTCGCAGCTTTTACTACACCATCCGCAGCTTTTTGCAGCCGAAATCATTCTGGAAGGGTAGCCTCAACGATTGAAATATCGCAGAGCAAAAGCTAGCTTCAGTAGTGGCAATAAACGGCAAGATAATTCCAAGCTTCGCCAAGAATCTTCTATTCCCGGCAATAAAAAGCAAGATTCTTCCAGAGACGGCAACTTTTGGCAATTATCGGCAATTTTCTTCTAAAATCTTCCGTGCCGCTATTTGCGCTAATGGCATTGCAGCAATGCCAACATCCGCATTTATGCGGGCGTAATTAAGCGTCCATAAACGGACAAGACCGGAAATGTTTTTACCAAACCGGAAATGTTCGTCCCAAACCGGACAAAGTGGGAAAGCAGTTTTTTGAGTCCTCGGAACTTTGTTGTTCAAACGCCCAAATGATGCTTTCAAATCCCAACCCTTTCGCCAGTTACACCTTGTCAACGGATGGCTACGCAATCCCGTTTTCAGCATCTCATACGACCATACAAAACCATTGGCGACCCTACACGACCATTCAGGAAAAGGGCGCAAAAAGGGATTCTATCTTGCTTGCTCTCCGAGGTTGAGGTGCAGCCATGACGTGCAATCGCGCTCATTCAGCTCATTCGCAGTCATTGGCGTTAAGCCGCATTCAGACGGATATTCCGCGCCATAGATTGCGTCGCTCAATAGCATACGACACAGCCGACGCGCAATAATGCGGCATAATACGCAACAACGCGCCACTTCGCGCAAGGTCACGCTGCGGAGGCCGCTACATTGCCTAAACACGATTCAAAAACTCAAACTTACCGAAACAGCGAACATGCAAAACACGACAAAACCCTTTCGCCTCATTAACCCAACGGGTGAGCATCTGACGCCTGAAAAGCTATGCGCATTAAGCGGCCATGCGTATCCCGATGAAGAAGCCCTTCGCATCATTGACACCCTTAAAGCGCTTTCAGAAATTACTCTTCGCTCCTGCCGGATACCCGGCACACCAATTGATGCACAAAGGGCGTCAGTAGCCCTAAATCAGTCTTATCACCCCATCAGCCAAGCAGCATGACACACGAGCTATCTTCCTTCGGAAAATGGAGCAAATCTTCTTCTAAAATATCGCCGAGAACTGACGAAAAAACCGCGGTCGTCTATACCCGTGTTTCTTCAAAAGAGCAAGCAGACAACAACCTCTCACTTGACTTTCAGAAAAAGGTGATAGACGAGTATGCTTCCCGCAATGGATTTACGACCATTGCCTACTTCGGCGGCACCTACGAAAGTGCGAAAACCGATGGACGCAAGGAGTTTCAGCGGATGCAGGACTTCATCAAGAAGAACAAGGGCAAGGTCTCGCACATCCTCGTTTATACCCTTGACCGCTTTAGCCGCACAGGTGGCGGGGCTATAAAGCTTGCCGAAGAACTGCGTGAAAAGTATGGCGTAACAGTCTTCGCTGTTACGCAGCCTGCCGATACTTCCAGTGCAAGCGGAGTGCTCCAACAAAGTATCCACTTCATCTTCTCGCAGTACGACAATCAGCTTCGCAAGCAGCGGGCGATTGCCGGGATGAAAGAGAAGTTTCAGAAAGGAATTTGGGTAGTAAAGCCGCCTTTAGGCTACGACATCGTCAAGACAAATGGCGTCCGCAAAATCGTCATCAACAAGACCGGCAAGGAACTGCGCAAAGCATTTACATGGAAAAGCCAGGGCCTGAAGAATGAAGACATCATGGAACGCCTGCGCCTCGCCGGTGTGCCCATGTACAAGCAACAGCTAACCAAAATACTCAAGAATCCCTTTTATTGTGGCCTTCTTTGCCACGGTCTGTTGGAAGGTCAGGTGGTGGAAGGAACGCACGAAAAGCTCATCAGCAAGGACGTCTTTTTGAAGGTGAATGAAGTAGGAGAGAAGGCAAGTGGCTATGGAGTACGTCACAAGAAAGAATACAGTCAGGTGCCGCTCAAAGTTTTTCTCAAGTGCGGCGATTGCGGCGGAATATTCACAGGCTATGAGGTAAAGGCAAAAGGGCTGTGGTACTACAAGTGCAATACCAAAGGCTGCCTCTGCAACCGGAGCGCAAAGGTGATGAACGCCTTGTTTGAAGACCTGCTCGCCAAATACACCTTGCAACCTCAATTCGCTGCGCCATTGCAATACCAACTGGAAGCAACCTACAAAGACCTCAACAAGGAGTCAGAGGAGAATGCGGCAACCTACAAAACGCGGCTTTCCGAGGTGGCTAAAAAGCTGGATACGCTAGAAGAGAAATACTACGTCAATGCCGAAATGAGCAAAGAGACGTTTGAGAAATTCTATTTCCGATTCAAGGCCGAGCACGCAGAAATCAGCAAGCAACTGAACGTGTCCAATTCAGGATTATCGAACCTTGCTGAGAGCATCAAAAAAGCGGTAGAGCTTTCTCTGAAACTCGCGCCCCTGTGGGCTTCCAGCGATTTCAAGGGCAAAGAGCGGTTGCAAAAACTGGTGTTTCCGGACGGAATTATCTACGACAAGCAAAAAGGGCATTATCGAACCGAAAGAATAAATAGCGTTTTTTCGCTTGCGGCAAGCCTGGCGCGGGTTTCAGGCGGAAAAGAAAAAGGACAAACCACCCCTAAAAGCGATTTGTCCCTTTCTGCGGACTGGACGGGACTCCGAAAAAGGAGGTAAGTGCTTGATAGTGAGCGCTTATGTTTTCATAGGTGTAGTAATTTCGTGTTTTTAAGGCTTTGGGTAAGGGACAACGCTAAGGGACAAAAAATCTTATCTGCCGCTCCACTATTTTCTTGACCACAAATAGCTTGTAAATATCGTCAAAGAAGACCGGATAATCATCAAAGTGCTTGTTCCAACTATGGCACATAATCATCCGCTTCTTTTTGTTGACTTCCTTAATCTGCTTCACTACCGGCGCTTCTCCCCGCGTTGCTATGATGTAGATATTGCGCTGGATGGGTAATGATTTTGCCCAAAGGTCATGCTCCAATTCTTTAACAAGGAGCTTGTCTCCGTCGCAGATTGCCTGGTGGGTTCCATCGTCCATGCTGTCGCCGACTGTTTCAATCACTACGTAGTTTCCTTTCTCAAACTCTTTCGGGACGAGCATAGTCGGCAGCTTGTCTAAATACTCAACGTCTCCCTGGGCTGCGAGGTAGCCTGCTATTGCTTCGCGGATGAGAACGGGCGCTTCCATAAAATCATCAAACGGTACTTGCCTTACAAAGTCAACCGGCTTGCCATTCGCTTCTTTGGTTCCGCTATTCTTTGATGCCGGGACAATCATCTCCCCTTCGCCGGAACGTAGCCAATCAACATTTACGTCGGGATAAACTGCGTGGATTTTTTTAGCCGTTTCAAGAGAAATGGCTGTGTTGCGGCGAATAGCTGCGGTAATGGTTTTGTTGCCAAGACTTGCGGCCTTCTCAAGTGCATAAGCGGTGGTGTGCTTTGCCTGGAGCAATTGCTCATAAATCGTCTTGGTATCTACCGTCTTGGATGTTGCCATGATGCGGCGCAAGGGTTTTTTGGTGTCAAAGTCAGAAATCTAATGTCCCTGCTTCGCCCCTTACAAAGACAAAAGTATAGGTAAATGTCTATGCAATCCAACTATTTATCCACATTTTAAGGGACTGATAATAATCGCGCCCCAATAGAAAAACCGCGCCAATAGCGGCGTTTGGTGGTTTAAACCCGTTTTTGCAAACGATTGGGCAGGAATCATTTACAAACCATTGTCCCGCGAAATTATTTTGTGTCCCTTAATTTTGTCCCCTAAGCAGCTAACAGAATGATTATGAGCACTAAGAAAATCCGAACCCGGCCCCGCAAGAGCGAGCGACTAACCCTGGTAGAGCACGAGGCCTTTAAGAAATGGGTAAAAAGCTTTCACACAAAGCACGACGCATCGCTTGCCTTTCCTTTCTCCAAAATAACACTGGATGCCGTCCTACTCAAAGGCAGCGGCAAGCCTGAAACCTGTGCCGCTATCCGCACCCTCATCCGTCCTTACCTCTAACCGCTATCGCCGCACAGCAATGGAACTAACATATAGACAGCAGATAGACTTTCAAATGCTGCTTCAGGAGGTGCAGGCCCTGAAGCAGATGGTGAGCACCCTGACGAGCGTGGTGAAGCGTGACAAAATCTTTGACGCATGGCTCAATGAGGAAGATGCCGCCTCTATGCTCAGCCTTGCGCCAAGAACGTTGCGCCGCTATTGCCGCGACGGGATGCTGCCCATCAACTTCCGCAACACGAATGGCCGCAACTGGCAATTCAGCCGCAAGGACATTTTAGCCTACATGAACAACTCATCTACGATGATGTAAGCAATCACTTCAAACTTTCAAAACAATACAGCAAATGCAACAGACAACAGTAGCCACGCCACCCGCCCTCAAAGTCGTTCAATCCTCTTACGACTTTCACAATGCACGATTCCTGTGCCGCTGCCAGTCGCGGCCATTTACTACAGGCGTGCACGATGAGTACGTTCCGCTTGACGAGCTGCGCACATTCTGCGCGCAGAAGGACAAAATCGCCGATATGGTTGATGAAGGTTTAACCCTGGAAGAATGGATGCAGCGGATGAAACCAACAGGTATCCGCACCATTTTGACAGCGGTACTGAATCATCGCTTTGGCGTGACCCACTAATAAGTAGTCAAGGCAGGGCATGGAACGGCGCGTCAATCCAGATGCGCCGCTTCTTTTTAAGAAGGGCTTAATTTTACTTGACCCGGAGCGACAAGAAAGGTGGCATAACGAAGCCCATTGAAATTACAGAGTCGGAATATCAAACGCACATGGCGCGTATTGAAGTGCTGATGCTGAAAGGTAGTGAGCACCTTACCGAAAACGAACTAATAGAGCTGCGCGCACTTTCATTGCTGGCGCAGACTACGAAGAGCAGCATTATGCGCTGGAGCCTCCAACAACTTTCTGGCGGATGAGATTCTGTTATTTGAAAAATCATCTCGCCTTCACCCGGCGCAGATTACTCAACATGCCGACATAGTCTTTCCTTGTGCAGGCCATGCTTGGCCGCTCACCTTCCTGCACTGTAAAGAAGGTATGGAACGGATTTGCAGAACCTGAGCGTTGCCGCGAAAAATAGTGAGCAACGGTATCGTTGAACAAACGACCTAAAGACGCGGAAACTGGCACCGGCTCAGGCAGGCTCACATCTCCAATAACGCAATCGGCGAGCTTGCAAATGCAAGACGCGAGCCGCCATGATAGCGCAGAATCGGGCGACTTCCCTTTAAGGAGATACATGTACACGTCTTCAAGTGGCAGTGCTTTGAAAAGGTATTCCCGTCCTGTATCGCCTTTAATTACGCGGCTATTGCCTACCCGGAAATACAAAGGTGTATTTGCTGAAAGCAGCTTCCTGAAATTGCCTTTGCCATACTTCGCCAATGCCCATGCTTCTTTTTCCTGCGCATCCTTTAATACGCCTAAATGCTCAGACTGTTCATCATTATCTTGAAATCCCCCGGCAGGGGCTACAAGAATATACTCGTATCCCTGACGAGGAATAAGCGCTTATTGGTGCCTTTTACAACGAAGTGGCCATGCTTCCATTCCACGTTAAATGAGTCCATGAGATTGCTTTTTTACGGGTGGAGTAATTGTTGCCAACACGCTGAGATTGTTGTCCTTCACAAACGTTGAAACTGTGAGGCGATGAACGCCCAAAATACGTGCTATTGCGCTGTAAGAAATCTTTTTCCGCAGTAGCGTTTGTATCTCGTCTTCTTTGCCCGTAAGCTTTAGGAAGGATGATTTACGGCCTTTAGGACGGCCAAGAATTACGCCTTCTGCTTTACGACGCGCCAGTGCTTCTTTCGTGCGCTGCGAGATGAGGTTGCGCTCTATTTCTGCCGATAGACCAAACGCGAAGGCAAGCACCTTTGAGTTGATATTGTTGCCAAGCTCGTAACGCTCTTTAATCGTTAGTACGCGGATGTCTTTCTCCATGCAGTCGTGGAGGATTTTCATGATTTGCATGAGGTTGCGGCCCATGCGTGATAACTCCGTTACCACGAGCATATCACCCTTCTGCATTCTGCCCAACAGGTGGCCGAATTTTCGGTCTTCCAGCTTTTTCGTGGCACTAATGGTTTCTTCAATCCATTCGCCGATTAGGATGTCTTGTGAGGCTGCGAAGTTTTTTATTTCAAACTTCTGGTTTTCTGTGGTTTGCTTGTCGGTGCTAACGCGGATGTAGCCGTAGTTCATGCTTTGGTTTTAGGTGCCGAAATTAATCCGACAACTTTTTTTAGTCAGATTCCGCTCAAACGAAGTGGACCTTACTATGCTTTCGTCCGTATGTTCATAAAACTTATCAGCGATTATGTGCGGCAACAATCGGTCACTTCAGATGGGTTCAGTGCGAAAGGCAGTTGGGTAATTCTCAACAAATCTGGAACCGGGCTGAAAGAGAAAATTCAGCAAGCAGGTGTTGCATTAAAAGATTGGGATTTAAGTATCAATTATGGCATTAAAACTGGTTGTAATGATGCTTTCATTATAACCGACGAGAAACGGGCGGAACTACTTGAAAAATGTCCAGAAGCTGCAAGTATTATCCGACCGATTTTATCTGGCGACAACATCAAGAGATTTGCTACAAACTGGAACGATGCATGGCTTATCGTAAGTCACAATGGTATAAAAGCAAAAGGCATTGAAAGAATAGATGTTGTACAAAAATATCCGGCAATATTTCGGCACCTTAAAGAATACGAGGAGAAATTGGCAAGGAGAGAAGACCGTGGCGACCATTGGTCAAATCTTAGAAACTGCGCCTATGTTGAAGATTTTTACCAGCCTAAAATCATTTATCCAGAAATCACCAAATACTTAAATTTTTTCTTTGACGCTTCTGGAAAGTTTTTTACCTCCAATAAGTGCTTCATACTTCTCGGTCAGCATTTGGAATATCTGACTTGTCTTTTCAATTCTCCACTTTTCAGATTCTGTTTCATAGATAATTTTCCTGAATTAGGAGGCGATAGACGCGAACTAAGGAAGATATTCTTTCAAAACCTGCCAATTAAGCCAATAAATAATAGTCAGAATGCAGTATTTATTGAATTAATGCATTCTATTCAGAAGAACCCACAAGACATCCCCACTTATGAAAGGAAAGCCAATAAAGGTATATACGAAGTATATAATTTATCAGACTCGGAAATAGTAGAAATTGAAACAGTTGATGTTTTATGGAAGGCTGGATAATAAACTGATTTCATCTTTACTTAGCCCATACAGGCCAAACATAATAGCATCTATTTCCTGTTGTAGGGCCTCCGACGGTAAGCCATACCGAACGTTATCATGAATTTGCTCCACAATTTGATGAACTTGGCTTTTTATCGCATCGCCAACTACAGGCACTGGCATTTGTTCAATAAACATGGGCTTGTATTCAACGTACCCCCCGTTTCTTGAAACGCCTAATTGCCGGATATAATAGTCAGTAACCTTTGAGTTGAGTACAGCTAACAAATACAAGTCCGATGTTGATATAAACGGTGAAGGCGCATTAATTGCGTAGGGTTTATCTGAGAAAGCGAACTGAGGCTTCAATGTCAAGTTGCCCCATGTGATTTTCGGCAAGTCAAATTCCTTCCAATAGTTTGCACCGAATCTTTGAAGTGCGTACCATTCATATCTGATGCCGGTTTCAGCTTGATTGCGTTCGCTTAATTCTTTTTTGAATTGCAGTAAATGCTAGTAAATAGCTGGGTATTGGCTTTGAAATGCTTTTTCTGCAACTAAAGAAGCGCCTGTTATATCCTTATCATTTTGTAGAGGGAAATGCCAGGGAACAAATAGTACCCACTGATTTGATTCAAGAACTTCATAGCGTTTTATATCCTTGCCGCGAAGAATCGGTCGGATAATTTCTTCGGATTCTGGCGAAAGGGAAACAATTCTATCTCTTGTCACCCCGTCAATAATGAAGGCATCATTGCAACCAGTAAGTATGCCTCTAAAAATCCTTACATCCCATTCTTTTAAGGGTACTCCGGCACTTTCAATTTTTGCTTTTAAGGTCTGTTCAGCGTTAGAAACAATAACCCAACTACTATCTTTTTTGAAAGAAAATGGCTCCGAATTCTGCCGCACATAATCGCTGATTTTATTTAGACTAAAGTCCTTCCCAAAGACGCAAGTCTGAATCTTATTTTCAAATGCTGCCTTTTCCGCAATTAGAATATTTGTATCAACGGTTGCGGCAGTGAATACCTTAAAGCTGCCAAAGTCAATAAGGGAAATTGGATTGGTATGGGCAATGAAATAGCTGCGCAGATATTTTCCGTAATCGGCTCGCATCCATTTATTTGACGTGATAAAGGTGAGTGTCCCCTTATCCTTCAGCAACCGAAACCCCAATTCATAAAACAGGCAGTATATATCGCACATACGCGAGAATGTCTCGTAGTCTGCCTTTTCCAGAGTATCACAGTCTTTCCCCATTTTCATCAATGGGCGGTACGGAGGATTACCGATCACCACATCAAATCCGCCTTCCTCAAACACATCGGCGAAGAATAAGTGCCACAGGAAATAAGGCTTTGAATCCGCATTTTGCAGGCTATGCAGCTTCTCACGATTTGCCTGTAGTTGCTCCAACTGCTTATGTAGCTGCTCTACTTTTCTGCGGAGTGTTGCACTAATGCCGGGCGCATCTGGCTTTGGCGCTTCTCCTATTTGCCTCGCCAGTTGCATTTCCCGCTGCTCCAGGTTATAATCAATATGCCTGTGCACAGTTTCATTGATTTGTTGGCGAAGCTGTAACTTCTTTGCTGGAGTATTCTCGCTGAAAAAACGTTGCATCAAATCCTGCACATCATTCTCTTGCAGTATGGTTACATCCGACAGCTTCAACTGGGTATTTACAATGTTCCCAAAGATGTCGCGTTGTGGTTCGTAGAGCGTTGTGGTCTTGCTAACGGTATGCACCTTGCTTAGGTCTAAGCCCTCAAAACTTTCCAGCAAGCTATTCCCCTGCATGATTTTGAAATCAAGATTCGGCAGGGGCTGCGGCTCCTCTTCATCTACCACTAATGATAGCCAGAATCGCAGCCGGGCAATATCTACCGCGCCCTTCTCCATGTCAACGCCGTAAATGCTGTTTTGAATAATGTCCTTCTTGGCCTTCGCGCGGTCAAGCGTAAGGTCAAGGCCGAGCTTCGCTTTGAAAATCTCTTGCAACATACCCATCGGGAATGCGCCAGAGCCAATAGCCGGGTCGCAAACCTTAATGGCATCCAACAACGCCTCTATCCGCTTCGCATTCTTTACAACGAAGTGCTTCGCATCCGCCCGGTTTTGCAAGCCGTTGTTGATGAAGTCGGCAATGGCTGATGCTTCCCCTCCATTGCAGTCCGCGCACTCCGGCATCTTGGAGCACAGGTAGCGTACCAGGCTCTCCTTACACATGTAGTGCACGATTTCCTTCGGCGTATAGTAGGTACCCTTCTCGCGGTTTTCTTCAAGCAGGTTTTCAAAAATGTGCCCGAGCATTTCAGGGTCAATGCCTACTTCCTGCTCATCGGGACTATTCTCGTCAATAGTAAAATTGTACTGCTCAAAAAACTCCAGCAGGTCTTTGAAATAAACAGCCGGAAAATTGAATGGATTGGTCTGTGGCTGGTCATCATCATACAAGCCACCATTCAGGTAGGGAACCCGTGTCCCGGTATGGTGGAAGATGCCATTATCGCGGGCAGCATTGTTCAGAGTATTAAAGAACAAGTCCGTTAAGCAGTTGCTGTAGAAGCTTTCTTTGTCTGCAAAATTTGCAAACAGATTCTGCATAAAAGCCTTGTCACCATCAACCCATGCCGTTGCAGATGCCGGGCAGCCCATCCATCCTTTCTTTTGCAGGAAGTGCAGGAATACAATACGCCCAAGCATTTTCTTTACGAAGTCACGAATCGGCTTCTCTGCCTTTACAGGGTCTGCTTCTTCTCTTTCAACCAGTACCGCGCGGTACGCAGGCACATCAGCAATAAACCTCCAGAATTTGCGATAATGCTCATCACGGTATTTCTTGAAAAACTCATCATTCAGCTTGCCCACATTGAATGTGTCCACAAGGTCTTTGAGGCTTGCCTGGGTCTCCTTGCGTTTAGTAAGAATGCCCTTTAGTTCAAGAAAACGCTGTGCTGCAGTCGTACAACTTTCACCCGGCCCAAGTACATAAGAATACCGCTTGGGGTGCGTCTCGGTGGTAACAAGATTGCCAGCATCATCAAACTCCGTGTTCTTTGAGATGAAAGACATCCGGTAGTCCTGTTGTGCTGTGCTTTCAGAATAGTAGAAAACCAATAGGCCATGATACCTGTCCTGGTCAATGAGTCTGAAAGCAATATCCCGCAGAGCAATTCTGTTGCGCTCAATTTTTACCTCCTGTGAAGTCTTGATTTGCAGTACGGCAAGGTTGCGCCCCTCGGTAAGTGACAGCGCTGCTATCCGCTCTATGGATTTCGCCGCACCTTTCAAAATCGGAATATGCTCGGGACGTTGTTCAATCAACAGCGAATTGCCGAAAACGTTGTACAACACATCAAGGCAAACGCCCGTCTGGTAAGGCTGCTGAAGATTGCTGCGAAGTGCGGATATTTCCATGCGGTATTGTCTAAACGTTCCTAATCAAAGCTCTCTGAAATAATAATCTCCGGCTTAAACTCTTTCAGGTTAAAGATTGGCTGCCATACTTGCTCCGCTTCGTCTTCCCCAACCTGTAAAGGGTACTTTGAAAGCAACTTTACCGTTTCCTCTAAAAGAACGGCTGGACGCAAAGGAGCGGCCTTTACTGCTTTTGCCAACTTGTTTATATCGCGCTGCAACTGCTGAAATTTTCCAAGCCGTATAGCGGTCTTAGCTGTCTGGATAAGCTCTTTCTCCACCGGCGATACAATAGGCAGGTTCGTGAAGGCATCCAGAAAAGCCAATGCCCGCTTTTCATTAGGACCTTGTGTAGTATCCACTTTCCTTTCGCGGTTTGCTTCATCTTCTATTCGCGCCGCAAAGAAGTCCATCGCATGTTTTACCTGCTCATGGTGGGCACCGTGTAATGGAATCCCGTCCTCCGTAACTTTTGCATGAAAGATTTGCTCTGCCTGAAGAAATGTAAACTCCTCGGTGGTAAGGCCGGGCTTCACCAATAAGAAAGCGTCCCGTTTTTCATTGCGGATAAACGTGAGCGTATCACCTGACTGCGCCTTGTCGCCGCGACCGACCCGTGCACGCTTGGGCATGTTCTTGATTTGCTTAAATCGCTCTGGATTATCCTTTTTGAATTTGCGCAGCTCCAGCAAGATGCGGAGCTTCTCGTCCTTATCCTCACTCACTGTTTTATCAAATAGCCCGAATGATTCAAATTCTTCGTCAGGTGAATAAATCTGGCTGTCCTCACCCATCGCAGCGTGAAAGGCTTGCAGCTTCATGATAGCCTTCTTTTCAAGCTCAATATCCGTGTTCACCTTAGCTGTTGGAAAGAAGTTGAAGATGTGGATGCTGCCACCTCTTGAGCCTATTCGGTTCACGCGGCCAATCCGCTGCATCAGGCGGGTACTATTCCACGGCGTGTCGTAGTTGACAATGATGTTGGCGCGGTGCATGTTGATGCCTTCCGCAAGAACCTCTGTGGAGATAATCAGGTCGTAATCGTCCTTCTGTTCCAGGAGGGGAATGTTTGCGTCAAAGTTGGCTTTCACCAAAGGCATTTTGTCCTTGCGGTTGTGGCTATCCACAACCAGTGTTTTATTGAATCCTGCGGCCTTTAATTGTTCAGCCAGGTAGGTTGTTGTTTCTTTTGATTCCGAAAAGACAACCAGCTTTTGCTCTTTATTGATGGACTTATCATAAAGCTTGTTTTTTAGGTACTCTTTGAACACATCCAGCTTTGGGTCTTGCGTAATCTTTGCCCACTCGCTTACCAATTCATCCAGCAGCACTTTGTCTGATTGCAGGCCGGTAAAAAAGCCAGGCTCAAAATCCTCAGTCGTGCATATTTCAATAGTTGGATCGGAATCCGCCAGGTCAGCGATGAGTTGGATAAGTTCCTCCTCCCTTCCTTCATTGATGTAATCGCTAACACCGAGATTCGGGGCAATGTAGATGCGGTTGTTCTCAAACATCTGCACCATTGCATTTGTAGCTTCTGAAAACCGGCGAAGGGATTGCTTAAAAGCATGAAAGCTGCTGTCAATGCGCTTCACCAGCAAAGTCTTCATGATAAAGGCGAGCTGGGTGGAAATCATATCCGCCTTTGCGTACTTACCCTTCTTGTAAGGTTTTAGGTATTTGATAGCTTGGTAGCGATTGTACGTTAGACCCTTCGTGGGATGGCTGAGGTACAAAATCGTGGTGTCGTACAGTTCATCAAGATGCTTGTCCAACTCGTAAAAAATCTTCTCCGGTTTGTTCACTTTCGGGAAAATAATTCCTTGTTCAACAAGGTCCTTTTTATACTCCTCGTTTTCGTTCAGGTCGGTTCTTGTACGCCTTACGGTTAGCGGCTCTATCACCTTTATCCGTATCTGCTCGTAGATGCTCCGCACATAGGCACTCACGCGCTTTATATCCGACTCTTGCTTGGCTCTTTTGTAAGCATCTATTTGCTGCCTGAAGAAGTGCTGGAGATTGCTTACTTCAAGCGTTGAAGCCTTTGCATCCTGAAACAGGTAAACAAGGTTAGCAATGTCTTCCGGGCGGTTATTCAGCGGCGTTGCCGAGATGAGCATGACGCGCTTTTGCTCATAAGTATCATCCGGCAGTTTCTTTCTTGTGGGCGACTTGCAGATGTTTTGTAGATGGAAATACATTTCCGCAGTATCGCTGCGAAACTTGTGCGCCTCGTCCACGATAATAAGGTCGTACTCCTGCTGACGTGTGATTTTATGCAGGCTGCCCGACGTAATGATTTTGTAGTTGTGCAGCCCGAATTTGCTAACAGTGTCCTCCCAGTTTTCCTTCAACGTAGGTGGGCATACAATCAGAATCTTGGAGAGGTAGGACGGAAAGCCATTGGTATAGAAAAACTTTTTGGCAATGAGTGTAGCAACGATGGTCTTGCCTAAGCCCACAACATCGGCCAGGAAAAAGCCGTGGTGTTTCATCATCTTGTTGTAGCCATCAGCAACTGCATCTACCTGGTAGGATAGCTTCTTAAATCCGCTTGGCAGGTCGGTAATAGAATTGGGGTCAAAATCAATGCTCTTGCCGAAGTATTCTATCAGGAACTTCATGTACACCTCAAAGGGTGTGAACTCGTCGTTGAGGTACGTTTCCTTCTTCAGCTTGTCCACAAATTCCTTCCCAATCTCAATGCTTTCTGCCCATAGCTTGTCAAAGGTTTCGGTGGCAAATTCAATGTCAGAATCTTCACGAAGCTCAACATTGAACTCAAAGTTTTTGGATAGTCCGGCATCCGTTAGGTTGCTAGAGCCGGTGATTACAGCGCCATAGCCATGCGTATGTTTTACCTGTTCCCTGAAGATATAGATTTTGGCGTGCAGGTTCTGCCGTGGATGAACCTTTATTCTGATTTTGCCTGTTACCAGATCTTCAATCATTTGAAGCATTCCGGCTTCCACCTCCTTATCATACGCGGCTTCCTGAATGCTTTTCTTTACTTCCAGAAAGAAGTCTTCGCGTGATTTTCCAGGGTCTTCAATAAAGAGCAGCCCCTTCTTGTTTGCCTCAAAAATCAGATTGTCAATGTTTATGCCTACGAGTATCCGTATCTCCGCCGCCTTCTCAACAAAGGGGCGAATACGGAAGTAACCTGATGCTCGGAAATACCCAACCAGCGCATCAAAGAAGTGGATGTTTCGGTGGGCGAAAATCCCTTCAATCTTGCCGAGTAGGGTATTCTCATTTTCGTTCGTGAAAAACTTTGTGGAAGACATAGGGCAAACAGGCAGGCGGAATCACTTTCCACATAACACTACGGTTCTCCCGTGGCTTTACAGTGAAAGCTCCGAAGGTAATTCTTGTAAGAGAGAAGTGGTCAGCAATGCAAATGGCTTGATGCCAAAACAATTAGTCACCCGTATCAAGCCTTTACCCCGCCCCCTTCACCCCCATCTGCAAAGCCACCACCACCAACCCAACCCTGCTCCTCACGCCCAATTTCCCACAGAGCGTGTCTGCGTAGCTCTCCGCAGTCCGTGGCGAAATGCCCATACGGTCGGCAATCTCTTTGTAAGTGAGGTCAGCGCAGCACCAGGATAAAAAAGTCTGCTCCTTCTCCGTGATACGCGGTGTGCCTACACCGCCTCCCTTCGCAGCGCGCACCAAATGCGCATCTACCAGCTCCGAGTGATAAAAGCCTTCCCTGACCACCGTTTCTATTGCCGTCTTTAGCTCGCGCGGACTGCAATCTTTAGCGAGGTAGCCGCTTGCCCCGCCGTTCAGCATCCTGATGATGGGAAACTCTGCGTCGTGCATAGATAACGCCAGCACATGCACATCTGGCCAGCGGTGCTTAATTGCTTCCAGCGCGGCGTAGCCATTCATCACCGGCATGTTGATGTCCAGGATGCAGACATCGGGTGGCTTGGGAAGCGCGGCGAGGGCTTCCATTAGCTCCTGCCCATCGTCTGCCTCCGCCACTACCTCAAATCCGTACTTGGTGGCAATGCTGATGATGCCCTGCCGGAAGATGGCATGGTCGTCGGCTATGGCTATGCGGATTGGCTTGCTCAATATTGAATGCTTATTCTTAGAATGCTGCTATTGCAAATCAAGCAACGCGAAACCATTACTGCTGCGATTCCATTAGCTGATACACCTCTGTTGGCCGTGTCTCACGCGATACGTTGGCGGAATAGTGCGTGTTGAGAATAGGCACAATACGCTTTCGCAGCCCTGCAGTAAAGTCAGACTTCAATGGCCTGCTGAAATCTTTGTAACGAAAATAAAGGTCGC
Source organism: Chitinophagaceae bacterium (assembly GCA_965246765.1). Lineage (GTDB taxonomy): Bacteria > Bacteroidota > Bacteroidia > Chitinophagales > Chitinophagaceae > UBA1952. The sequence goes on along the minus strand of CBDFFJ010000001.1, from coordinate 194,949 downwards.
TCGTATCCACATCGGCCAACGACTTATGCGGGAGGAACTGACGGTCGTAAAGAGCCAGGCTATCATTATTGATTAGCTCACGAAAGAAACCGGACATCCAAAGCGTTTGCGTAAGCTGCACCGGCCCCGAAGCCTCATCCAGGTGCATCACTTGTACTGCATGGTAGGTGATGTGTCGCTTTTCTCCGTTGCTCTGGGTAAGCTTGAACTCATAGCTGTTGAAATCTGACAGTTGCCCCCGCAGCGTATCTTTTCTCAGCACGACATAGCCTGTAAAAGTGCTGTCGCGCAGCTTATCCAAAGGGCGATATACAGATGAATGGTGAGCGCCGCTATAATGGGCGTGGCCGTGACCACAGGTGCCTTTCGCCAAAATGATATTGCCTGTAAGCAGGAACAATAAAAAGAGCAGTGTAGGTTTCATGAGCCAGATGAGGTGAGAAGAATGGATTCAAAACTATTAATCCCAGACAGTCAAAAAGGGGGTTGTTTAAAGTTCCGAGGATTTTAGCGGAGGATTTGCATTTCTCCCATTCGGCTTAGCAAAAGCACCGGAGCTTTCCTGTTTTCTGCTTTAAGGCAATTTCATGCAGTGAAATATGGACGAGATAAAGCTCGTTTGCTCCAGCAGTAGTCAGTTCCCGCTTGTACCGTTTTAGTGCATCAGGCCCGATAGCTGCCAGATGAAAATCTGCATGTCTAATAATGCGCGCATCACATGTAGTCGGCAAGGTCGTCCAGCGGCGCATTAAAGTCGTCGGGCAACGGGCCTATCGTAATACCGCGTTCCTCTGCCCATTTCTTCAGCCACCCAGCCTCGCGCGGCTTATTGTTTCCGCCATCGGCATCGGCTTCCGCACCGATGAATGTGATGATAACCGCCGACTTTTCTGTAGTCGGCGCAGGCTCGGTAATCGTTATCTGCCCGTTCTCGTAAATGCCTTTTACCGTTGCGTACATCGTCTTCTTTGTGATTGTTCTGCCTTTCTCAAAGATAGTTCAACCGGCTTCGCGCCCGATAAGCTGCTACGACACGGTAATGATACCCGCAGCCGTATCAATGCAAAACTTAGTGCCTTCCAGGAAGTCAAGGCCAAGCAGCCCGTTGTAATCGGAGAAAATGCCGTGGGCTAAGAAATCGTACACCTGTATCTGGAAGCCTTGCTTCGTAATGCCAAGCGATGAGAAAGTATCCAGCTCAAAAACCTCTGTCTCAATAATGCCGTTGGCCGTCTCAATGGCTACTGTGCCGATGCTGTCTTTCAGGTCGTGGCCAAGCAGGTAGAGGGCGTTGCTGTCAATAGTAGTATTGGTAGCACCGGTATCCAATATCATCTTCAGTTCCCACTTGTGGTCTATCTCCACATTCACCAGTATCAGCCCGCTTTCCGGCTCTCGCCTGAATTTGTAGCTCATCTGCTTACCCGGTTGAAGATGCCGGTAATCTTACGCGCAGGCGGAAAGGTGCCGGTATAAATGAGGGTCACCTTGTCAAAGTCCGCAGTCTTATCCCTGCCGATGTAGCACACCTCTTTTTTGTCTTTGCTGTGAAACAGTGGAACGCCTTCCAGCACGTCCAATTTGCTCTCGTCCATCACCGGGTTGCCGAGCAAAACCCACTCGTTGGGATACCTTGTTTTGATTGCCGCCATGTTTTCTGACTGTTCCATTTGCTTGTCCGGTTTACCGGACAAATTTACGAAGCTTCCGCCTGAATAGGCGTCCTACGCCTGAAGGGTAACGCTTACTACTGTGCCGCCGCCTTCCGCTTCGCCAGTGTGAAATGTTGCGCCAAGCATCTTAGCCCGCTCGGCCATGCTCATCATGCCCATGCCGGTATCTCCCGTTTGCTTCGTGTCTTTGATGCCGCAGCCATTATCGCGGATGGTGAGTCGCAGCTTGCCATTGCTGTGATGCAGCGCCACCTGCAACAGGGTTGCGCCGCTATGCTTTACCGCATTGGCAATGGCTTCCTGCGCTATGCGGAACAGAAGCAGCTCTTGCTCCGGTGATAGTTGTGGCGCTGCATCTATCTCCAGCGTTGCCTTCATCTTGCCACGCCGCTGGATGGCTGTTACCTCCTTGCGCATCGCATCTGACAGCCCTATGCGGCCTATCATATCTCCGTTGAGGCTGTGGCTGATGCCGCGCAGGTCGGTGATGGCATTGCTGAGGTCTTCGTAAAGCGGCTTTAGCTCCGGGCGCAGGTCTTGCCCGTCTTCTGCCTCGGTGAGGAATTGTAGCTGCATCTTGATGTGGCTGAGGATGCCGCCGATGTTGTCGTGCAGCTCTGCGGAGATGCTTTTGGCGGAGGCTTCCTGCACTTCTATGCGGGTTTGCAGGAGTTGCGTCTCATAAGCGGCGAGCTTGCGGCGGGCGCGGGCCTGACGGCTTTTATGTACTACCAGAAAACCGATAAGGAAGAAGGCGAAGACGGTGATGAGCACCGAGCCGGCTAGCACGAGGGGAATCAGGTTGTCGTTCGGCATGATTGCAGCTTGGGCAGGTTAATGAATGTGGCAATCACGCCGGACAGCATACCGATGTTGCCGAGCAGGATGAGTTTATTAAGTACAGCGTTGTACTCGTACGACTCCAGTATGCCGTACAAGGCGAGGCTAATAAAGCTGAAGCACCAGAAGAAAGTGATGGACATTACGAGCCAGAAATGAACGTTGCGTGTGGGCGATTCTGCATCATTGCGCAGCAGCATACAAAAGAATGCGTAGAGGGAAAGGCAAATGGTGACGATGCTCTGAACGAGCAGGAAATGATTGCCTACGCCATCTTTAGGATAGAGGATGAAGCACAAGAGTGAGATTGCTATCCCGCCAATGCCTACCAGCCAGCCGCCGTATCTCCTTCTCAGCGCGGGCACTGAGTAATTGAAGTAAAGGCAATAGCCGAATAACTCCAGCGGCGCGAAAATGCGGTAGAGCAGCATGTTGGTGTTATATGCTTTTGCCAGATAGAAGGCAAGGCACTCTACTACAAATGTGACAGCAAGTACAGCAGTAAGCACAAGCAAAGACCCGTCCGCATAGCGCCTGCGCCATACGCCCGATGCTGCGGCTGAGAAGAGCAGCAGGTAATAAATGCTTTTTAGAAGAGACAGGGACATCAAGATGCTTGAGCAAACAGGCCGGGCAATATACCGCGCGGTATATTGGCCTGCTTACCGTATTTCTACGGTAGCTGTCTTACCGTATTTGTACGATTTGGGCAAAATACCCTTTGTTGCTGCAAACCGGAATGGTTGGAGTGCTGTCTATTACAGGAACTTGCAAAGACTACTTATGAAGAAAGCACTTCTGCTCGCTTGCGCTACACCGGCACTTTCTACAATGGTAACCGCCCAAACATGGCACAAGCACTTAGCTACATCTTGTAGCTTGCCGAGACGAAGAGCAATCACGTCAATCTGCATATCGTAAAGGAATAAGACAAACCACTCATCATCAATAAATCAAACAGCTAATGCTACGCTCCCTACTGCTCTCATCAATTATCACAATAGCAGGAAGCCTTGTGCTTCCTGCTATTGCTATGGCGCAAACGCCGCAATACTACACAGCATATACAACCAGTGGTGGTACTATAGCGCATCCTTTTAAGGACGATACGACCAATAATAAGTCGCAGTTTATTTACAAGGCATCGGATTTCAACAGTCCGCCGGCGGGCATAATTAAATCCGTTTGGGTAAAGGCAATTTTGGTAGCATCTGGTACTCCCACTTACTACAACTTCACAATTAAGATGAAGCGGTTTACTCCAGATACCCTTTGTTCAGTTTTACCATGCACGTTTGAAACCGGTTTAACCACGGTATTTTATGCGCCGGTCTATACGTTTCCGCCTATGGTTGTAGATAAATGGGTGGAAATTCCGCTACAAACCCAATTCCCTATTACGCCAGAGTCTAATCTTCTTGTAGAAATGTCGCAAGGCCCTGCTTTACCTACTAACTGGTTTCAGCCTAAATGTTTTGGTGCAAGTGGCCAGCATCGGCGCACCAGCGGAAAGCAGGCAAGTGCAAATGTGACGAATATCAACATAAATTCAATACCATACTTCGGCATTAATCTGGTGGTCAATAATACAGGAGTTGGAAGCATTAATGGTCAGGAGCTTAGTGTTTATCCCGTTCCAACAACTACAGAATTGAATATTACCGGAGCGCCAAGCGGCTCACGATATACGATTGCGGATATTACGGGACGCAGATTGACCACCGGAATTATAATGTCATCAAAGCCTGTTGATGTGAATGCTTTGAATATCGGTCTTTATGTGTTGAATATCAACTATGAAGGGCAAACCGCATCGGTGAAATTTGCTAAGCAATAAGTGCCATTGCGCTTCATAGCAAACACGTCCAGGCAGGTAATGGACATTTCCAGCTCGCCTTATGGCAGCTATATCCTGCAACTAACGGATGCAAAGGCAATCTCGGTGCAATGAGCATCATGAAGCATTGAGGAGTTTGCACGAGACGTGGCAAGCGTCAGGTAAACAGGTGGGCAAACTACGGTAGCCAGATACGATAGCAGTTGCTCAGACGTTCATTGTCCCACTCTTTCCTATGCTAAGAACCTCAATTGCTCTCCTACTACTTTTCACCGCTTCGGGCTTGCGTGCGCAGTCAGTGACACCTAAGAATTTCAATAATGATGTAAGCCTGTTCGCAGACATGCAGTTGTTTAGCGATGTCGTCAATGCCAATGCCCAAGGCATTCATTTCCGGTATCAGCACTCGCCAATGATAGCATGGCGGCTTTCCGGAGGCCACTTCACTTATGAAGAGCAAGGTGGAACCACGATTCTTGCGCCTTTTTCTAAAGACTCTGTTGGAACGCGGCGGCAGATACGCAATATGGAGGGGGCATTTTTAGGAGGCGGCGTTGAAGCACAGCGGCAGTTCTTCCGCAAAGTTTATTTGTATGCCGGTGCCGAAGTACATATCGGCTATGGCGTCGCCAGCGTTGACACGGCATTTTCCTATAAATATTTTGGCCCCAGCCCATTTCCGCCGGATACGGCTCAATATCTCACAACTTCTTCGTTCGGCAGAGCAGCTAAGGACGGCAGCGGCATAATGGCAAGTGCAACTTTCTTGCTTGGAGCACGGGTATTTGTGGGTAAGCGATTTATTATTGGCACGGAGTTCAGCAACCCGGTTTACTATACCAATAGCAAGACGGGTGATGAATCGGGCAGGCGGAGCAATCTGAGCTTGTCCACCAGTCAGGTTACGCAGCGGTTTTATGTCTCGTACAGATTTCATTAAAGATGCGTCAGCCTACGTCTTCACCGCAATGGATAAAGCGAATAATAAGCTCGTTGATTACGATGGTGGCTGTCTGCGCAACAGTGACGGTACAAGCTCAACATAAGAAGCACGAGATACGCAAGACATTTACAAGCACTACCGTTTCAATATTCACCAATTACAGCGCAGGAACGATTGACTACGAAACGCGCAGCGGACAGATAACAGGCAGCACCGGCGGGCTGCACGCGGGCATCGGCGTCAGCGAAGCATTTTATTTAAGGGTGTTCCCGCCTAATACCTTCATCAGCATTGGGCTGAAATATTACATGGCTACCACTCACATCGCCGCGCATACAACTGTCTATGGCTTTGCGCCGTCGTCGGTTGATGAGGCTACGATGAATCATGCCTTTATCGCGGTGCCCATTCAAGCAGGCAAGACAATCGTGCTGCCGGGCAATAAGGTCGCTGTAAATGTGTTTGGCGGTGTATCTGTTGGGATGGCAGGTGTAGGCGCTGCAACAACGCATCAAACCATTGAGAAGTCCTATGACGACAATGAGCAAATCTCCTGGGCAGGCCCTGACTTTCCTGACCTGAAGCCTTACCAGACTTATGCCGCGCTGGAAGCAGGCGGAACAGTCGCTCCGGCACCGGATATTCCCGGGCTTTCATTCGGCCTCACGGCGACCTACGATTTGACACAGACGCCTTACTATGACTGGCACGGCTACTTCATCAACGATGCGCGCGGCATTACAGAAGGCTACAAGTACAGCGTTAGCAGCCGCTATTTGCATATTGCGCTGAGCGCCAACTACACGTTTGGGAGGCGAATGAAAGCAGGACTATTTAAGCCATAACCGAAAGCACTTGAACCAACAGAAACGATTTTCCGCAACATTGCTTGGAGCATGGCTCCTGGCTGCATCGCTAAGCGCTTCGGCTCAGAGCAAATATTATCTCACTGCGGGTGGCGGCTTCTCCCTGGGCTTCATTTATAATCACGGAGTGGGCATCACTTCTAATACCCACAAAGGCGACCCGGCCATAGGCAAAGGTTTCCAGAGTGAATTAGGAATCGGAAAAACTTTTCGCGGTCAGCGGTATAGCGTGGAAGCAGGCTTCGGCACCTACGATATGAGCAATCCGACCGACCCATTCCTGTTAGGGCTGAATCTTGGCAAGAGACCATTTACCTACGAGCTAAAGTTTTACAGCGGTGCGTTGCGGGTGGCGTACCGGATAGATGCACCACGCAAAAAATGCTATGTTGAGCTGGTGCTGGGAAGCACCTTCCTGTTTAACCGGCCTGCTACCACTTATGCTGATAACACCTGGGTATATCCTGATTTTTCGGTCTGGTACAATTCAGAGGATTTGCAATCGGCGAGATACAAGGCGCAGGAAAGCTATAATACACAATGGGCTTTATTGTTCAATGGCGGCTTGCGCCTAAACTATCCGGTGACGCGTAAGGTGCAGTTTACGGCGCTGCTGTACTACGAGCAGGCGTTTACTACAATCCGGTCGGTGCTTTATAGCTCGGAGCGCCAATACTACAATAACCCTGACCTGAATTACCAAGTGCTGAGCGTGTTTTCGGGAGATGCAATCGGATTGAAGTTAGGCGTGAAGTATGATTTAAAACGGTAGTTTTTCACCTGTGTTTCGTTGCGATTCTGCAATCTATTCAAACAGCCCGACAACAACGCAGTCGCCATTGTTGGAAAGGCTCTGCCCGCCAATACCGCCGGAAGCTCCATTCGTGCTCGTGCTGATTCTAATGGTCCCCGAAGAAACTATTCTGTTCAGGCTGTCCTTCCCAACAATCCCATACTCGCCGGATTTTAGCTGCATCGTAAGCGGCAGTTGGCCGTCTCCATTCTGAGCGCCGCATGTTGGCTCTTTCGCGAAATAAGGCAATACGCCCTTGTAAGCGCCATCAATGTACAGCGAGAGCTTGCCGGTTGCATCGGGCGTGTAAAAGCTGGCGTTGAAGATTGCATTCGGGTCGTCCTTTTTGCACTGCATGAATAGCAGCGCAGATAGCAGGGATGCGAGAACGACGGTGAATATGCGCTTCATGAGTCTTGGATTATTTCAGGACTTAACGGTGGCTATGAGTATCTATTGCATCATCCTGCAAAGCCCATCACCAGCAGCCTGTTCACAATCACGGCAATCCCAAGCAATACAAACCATATAACAGGCATCTTACCCCTGATACGCTCGCCCTCATCGTACATCCCATCGTAAGGCTTTCCCTTCAGGTAGTACCCATAAGCGTAGAGCAAAGACCAGGGGCTCATCAGCGGCGCAAGAATGCTCAGGAACGTGGGTGTAGGCAAGTTGAGCAGCGCGATGATTGGAATGCCGATATAAAGGGTAAGCTCCGTAATGCCGAATACAAACTTTTTCCGCTCGGCCTTATCCCCGCTTGTCTGCGTATTCATAAGCGACACGGCAAACGGGGCCAGTAAGCGGACACTAACCGCAAGCATCGCCAGCCCGACCACTGCCAGAAGAACGATAAGCCACATCGGGCAATTAAGCGCGCGCAGGATGTAGCCAGTATCTCCGTAGCTAAAGAAAGGTGCTATCATAAGGTAACCCCAAAATCCGATGAAGCCTGAGACGGAGAAATACCAGAGAAACAATCTTGTGAACCCTTGCGGACGCCCTGTTCGCAGCACAAGTAAGGTGATGATACCCAACAGCAGGCTCGCAACCGGCCCGGCAGCGGCGAACCAGATACCGGCGTTTGGCGTATCGCCGTCCGATGCACTGCTTACATAGTTATGATGCAGCACCGGCTGCATGTGCATCAGGATGCCTGCGAGGAAATGCCCGCCTTCATGCAGGGTCATCTCAAGAATGGATGCGCTTACAAATAGCGTCACTGCGTTCAGTGCGAGGCGCAACTTATTCATGAGGGTAAATGTAGCGCGGCCAATACCTACCCTCGTCATCTGTCTGTCCTGCACTGGCGGTCTCATTATCAATGATCCGCAGCAGTTCGGGCAAGGCCGGATGGTTATGCAGGAACTCGGCGGGCATGGGCCGCGCCCGTGGTGTTTTTCAGGAGCGGCAGTAGCAGCCGTTTAGTTTTTGCGCTGCCATAAGCTGCGACTGATTTACGCAGCTTCGCGGCATCTAAGCTTTCGGCTTTTCGGAGTACGTTCTGCAAGACAGTGTCTTTGTCTTCAGCAAGCTGCTCCAGGTTGTTTACCAAATCCACCAGCAGGAACTCGGTGGTAGGTCGGGCCGGGAAACGCGGCTTCACCTGAAAGCGGAACATGCGGTTGCCGAGCTTAAAATCGCCGTGGCGCTTGTGGTTATACACTACGCGGGTATTGTACAGTTGGGTAGTGCCCACACCAAGCGTGTTGTACACGTTAGGAGAAGTAAGGAGAAAGCGTTCGTCCTTCAAAAATGCTTTCACCAACTCGGCCTCGTCCGGCGGCGCTTCGCCGAAAGAAGACATTTTAGGATGGTAATATAGCCCGTGCGATAGCTTCCTGAGTGTTCCGTCCGCCACAAGCTCATCCAGATGTCTGTCCACGGAAGCTGACCATTGCGCCAGCTCGGCCCTGCGATATACGCGGCCCCGCACCAGATGCTGTTTAAGGTCTTCCAACTTGCGCACGATTACAAATTTTTCAATCCAAAGGTTGGATGTTTAATTGAAAATTCATGCAAAAGATGGGGAGATGGGTTTGTACGAAAGCGGACAGACTGAGTTATTTGCGTCCGAAGAAGAACTGCAATCCTACGCTTAGGCTAAGGCTGTTGAAGTTGTCCCGCAGGTTCGGCTCATCCACTGCCGAATGCGACCGCGAAAAATTCAGCCCGCCTTCCAGCGCAACATTGCGGCTGAGAAAATAATTCACGCCGGGCATGAAGTGGAAGTTGAAAGTGTTGTAATCAAAATTGGCTATCTCCTCAACATTGTTGACCGTATTAGTATAGCGGTTGAAAACATGGCCGTAGCCTGCGCCAGCCTCTACAAAGAACCGCAGCTTGTTCTGCACTCCTTGCTTGTTTGCCGCCTCACCGAAATAATACCTTCCAAAAACGCCGACGTTGGTAAAGAGTGCGCGGTAGGGTGTCTTGGTATAGCCATCCAGATTCGCAGCCAGGTCAAGGCCGAGCGCAAGATGGTCTGTGACAAAGCGCCCATAGCGTGGACTGAGGCCGATATTGTAATGCAGGCTGTTGTTGGCAGCGAAGCCATCGTTGCCAAGCTGCGCCAGCAGCAAATTGGAGCCGATAAAGGAGCTTCCTTTTTGTGTAGGCAGGCGAAGACCGATGCCGGTAGCCTCCTGTGCGAATGAAGTAATTGAAAATGCGGCACAGAGTCCGATGAGGAGTGCGAGTTTTTTCATGGGTGTATGATTCGGGGCCGAAAATATCCTACTGCCTAAAGCATTCATCCCAAACGACCGCCAATTGAGGCTACTTTAACGACTGCGCGATAAGGCAAATTCGCCCATTGGCTTCCATCTTCCCAAAATGTCTCCAATGCCCGGACTGTCCGTTATTCGCCGACATTTTTATTCCACGAAATGACGCAGATTTTTGCACAGTGGATGCTACCGGCAAATTCCGGCAATAAAATCGTTGAGCGCCGCACGCTACTATGCAAGTAGCGGCAAAAAAGGGCGATGCAGACGCACCAGGCAATAACACTTTTCCAAAGGCGGCAATTCCCTTCCCGCTTTTCAGCAGCCTTATGCAATTTTGGGTGCGGCCCTTCCAAAAGGAGCACAAGCCAGCTTCGTTTCGGGCAAGAAAAGGCAAGCGATGGCAATTCGGAGGAAAAGTTTTCCGTCCATCAGCGATAATGTTCTACTGACGGCAAAACGCTTCTATTCCCTTCGTGAAGAAGGTATCTTTGGGCAATTTTTCTTCAATGATTGGCAGTTCCAAGCTATGAGCTTATTTGGTTTTCCCTGTTTTTACTTTTTTCATGCATTTATCCTAACTAAGAAAAAATCAAATGAAACGGCTTATACCTATTGGCATGTTGTCTGTCCTCGCTTTCCCGGCATTAGGGCAAATTCCTCCAAGTGGTGTTTATACTTATCGCATTAAATGGGCAGAGTGGCAGGGGAAAGAAGGCCCGCTTGTTAGAGTCAAAATAAGTGGAGACAGCGTCTTCATCTATGCATTGGATAATACGCTTACGCTAATTAAGAAAGGAGAATTATTTGAAAAAGGTAAGCTCCAATTCCATAAGAAGTCAAAGCAATGGATAATTGCAAAGATGCCGCATGATAAAGATGCTGACGAAGTGGGAGGCTGTAGTGATGGGCCGACGGTAATTGATTTTAGACACAAATGGTATTGGCAATGTTGAGCTTTTCAAGCTTATCAGACTTGCATTAGACTGGGGGCTGTCGCTAACAGTAAAAGCTTTTCAACAACTTCTGGCCACGGTGTTCGCGAAAGACAACTTTGGGTAACTCATGAGAATGGCAATTCTCAGCAAGAACCCACGACCAGCAAAAGAATTTTTGTGCAAGAAGTGGCAACATCTGCCAGCATCTGCCAACGGCCGTGACAATGTTTTTTTGGATGGCAAAGCGCGAATAGTTTGCGCCCATTCAAAGAAAATGTCGTCATGAAGCAGTCGCAGAATCCATCGCTATCCACATTCATTATCCGCACGTACCAGTTCCGCGAGCTGGCGCTGCAATACTTCCCAACCAGCACGCCGGCCACCGCATCCAAAGCATTCCGCAGAATGATTAATGCCTGTAAAGAGCTTCCTGAGATACTGGCTGAAAAAGGATTCCCCGCAGGCGGCAAAACACTAACACCAGCACAGGTAGAATCTGTTGTCCAGTTTTTAGGCGAGCCGTAGAGTCGCTGTGGCAGCGCATTTCACGCAAGTTGACGACAGAATGCGCCATGATGCGCAATAACGCGCAACGACACGCCACTTCGCGCAAGGTCAGCCCCTGAGCGGGCACATCTTGCACCCCGAATGGCACACAATCCTCTCTCAAACTATCTCTACTCCGAGCATTCCAGCACACTGGTTTGTACCTCTGCCGGGGTTATCGGGGGCATCTCAAAAGCAATTGCTACCCCGCACCTGCTCAATGTCACCTTTAGCGGTGGCCTGACGGTAGCATCCTACGCAGCGCTGTCTTCCATCGCGGCTTACCTCGCTAAGGAAACACTTGGTTGGCTGCATAAGAAGCTCGTGACCTGCATAGCCGCATGGCGGCAAAAAGGAGGCAGCGAAGGTGAATAAGCTACTTACTATTAGCATCCTTGCCGGCGGCGGATTGCTGGCCTACCGCGCCCTTCAACTGAATGCGCTGGCCGGGAACATCACTACCCGTATCACCGGTGCCCGCGTTCATTCGCTGAGCTTCTCCGGGTTGACAATGGCAATCGGCGTTGCAGTCAACAACCCGACAAAGACCACGGTAAAGATTACAAAGCCTATGGTGGTGCTCACCTCCAACGGGCAATATGTAGGCGAATCAGATGCTGATGGCAAAGCCTTCACCGTGGCAGCGCAGAAGGTTTCCTCCATCGGTGAAATCTTCATCAACATCCCACTTATCAGTGCGATGGCTTTGTTCAAAGGCATCAACCTGACTGCTCTTTTCGCAGCCTTCAAAGGCCAGTCCCTGCAAGCAGCCGCACAATCCGCGATGGCGCAAATCAAAGTGCCGATTGAAGCACAAGTTTCATTCTACGCTGATTCGCTTTTCGTAAAGCTGCCGGCCACCCGCGTGCTCTAAACAAAACCAACCCCAACTCCAAATTCTTCCTTCACTCATGCCCCTTCAAAGCATTCCATACCGTCCCGACGACCGCGAGATTCTCGCCGGGCAGCGTGTGCTGCGCACAGACGGGGCGAAGTACAACCAATATTTTAAGCCGCCTCGTAAAGAGGACAAAATCGTCTTTGAGGACGGTGAAGTAGATGATACGCTCAAACTCATGGAGCGCGTCATTCACACCTACTCAGACGATACGGTACGAATTGCCCAGCTCCTTCAGCGTGCAGTAGGGTCAGAAGCCATTATCCGAGCAATCTGGGATTTTTTGTACCACAACATTCAATACAAGCTGGACAAGCAAGGGCTTGAACAGTTGCGCCGCCCCGCCCGCTCCTGGGCAGAGCGATTCACAGGAATAGACTGCGACTGCTTTTCAATTTTCGCTTCGTCCATACTGGTCAATCTCCAGGTACCGCACTACCTGCGTGTAACACGGTACAGCCAACCCACATGGCAGCACGTCTATGTCGTGGTGCCGAAGGACGGCAAGAGCCTAAGCAACGGATACTGGACGTTAGATGCAGTGATTGCGGAAGCCAATTATGAAAAGCCTTTCACCGCTAAAAAAGACTACAAGATGAACCTATCCGGTATCAACATAGCTGTGCTCTCTGGCATTGAGGGCGAAGACGACAACAGCTCGCCGACATCCGTGCTCATGGGCTTTGAAGATGCGGTAGCGATGCCCATCGGCGCAGCAGAAGATGCGAATGCGCCGCACTACGAAAACGAGCTGTACAAATTCCTGCTGGCTACCCGTCAGACCATCGCAGCCGCGCCCGATTCATACACACAGGCAACCGGCGGCAACCCGTCGGACATGGTAAAAATGCTTGACTATGCCATTCAATACTGGTACACCGACAAAAGAGACGCTGCCCTCGGACAGCTTGAAAAGAACGAGGAGGCTCTCAACATTCTTTCAGGATTTGGCGCTTTCAATCATGTGGAGCTTACCGGATTTAATGAGGCGGAGCTGTACGGTGATGATGATGCTCATGAGGTAATGCTCTCCGGTCTTGGCCGGGCAAAGAGCAAGCAAAAGAAGCCGTCCAAGTTTTTCAATGGCATCAAGAAAGCGGTGAAGAAGGTAAACATCGGCAAGGCACTGGTACGCTTCAACCCCGCTACCATAGCTATTCGCAACGGATTCCTGCTCGCCCTGAAGCTGAACATCGGAAAGATGAGCGAGAAGATGAAGTGGGCGTATGCCACGCCACAGCAGGCAGAAGCAAAGCGTGTTTCCCCGGCACAGGTTGCAGCCGCAAAGAATGCAGTTGCTAAGGTGGAAAAGATGTTCACCAAGATTGGCGGCAAACCGGAGAACATGCGCAAGGCCATTCTCCATGCAAAGAAGGGGCACCTGAACGGGCTTGGACAACTTGGCGTTGCGCCGCTTGCCGCAGGTCTTGCTGCCGCGCTTCCTTTCATCAAAATGGTAATGGACGTTCTGAAAAAGTCCGGTCTGTCAAAGCAAGGTGAAAGTGAATCCCTAACACCCGATGGTGCTGGTGAAGGCGCACAAACGGAGACAGGCGTACAACTCTACACACAGCAAGGCGAAGGAGATGCCACCGCCGACTATGCACCGCCTCAATCTATGCCCATTGCTGATGAGCAAGGCTACACGCCAACCGAAGAAGTACCGATTGATTCTGGCGAGAGCGGCATGGAAGGATTGGGTTCCATCTTCGGGAGCATTGGTGACTTCTTCCGTGGCAATCCTGGCTTTGCGCTTGGGCTTGCAGCCGGTGGAGCATATCTCCTCTACAATGCTACCCGCGAGGAAAAGCACGCCGCACACTCACCCGCATTAGGCGGTACCCGTAGCCGTGCAACACCAAAGCGCAGCCCGCCCAAACCACGCAAGCACATCCCTGTTTACAAGCTCCATTAACCCAACAATCCTCACAATCTCAAATCAACATCTCTCATGGCTAAAGCCTCAAAATCAGTATCCAAAAAAGCAATGATAAACGAGCTTCAGATGCTTGCGACCGTTGCGGGCGGCATGATAGGCGGCACCGTCGCTGTCAATGCCGCAGACAAGGCGCTAAAAGTGGACTCGTCTTCCAAGCTTCCGAAACGCCTCATAGCACCCGTAGCAGTCGCCGCAGTATCTGCCTTCGTTTCTATCAAGTCCAAGAATCCAACGGTCCGCCAAATAGCTGCCGGAGCGGGCGCAGCAGGCGCGGTTCGGGCAATGAAAGCAGTCGCACCAAACGCGACCATCCTGAATGGCTTGGGCAACCCGGAAGATGAAAACCTCGGCCTTACACCAACTTCTTCCATCGCGCAGAATGAGGATTGGGTCTATCGTGATTCATCCGGCCACCTTGCCTTCCCCGAGCTGGGCGAAGTACAGTCACCAGCCAGCTCCAGTGGCAACTACATAGACGCACCGGCCTACCTCGGTGAGTCGCGCGACGATGCCGGAATGCTCGGCATTGAGGACGCACAAATCCTCTAATCAGCTCTCTTTCCAAACAACAAACTGAGACGGTATCGGGCTGGTAGAACTGCCAGCAAGCCCTCGCCATGCCAAACCGTTCTCAAAATCTCCTTCAACAACCTCTTTAACCACTCCAATTTTTACCCATGAATTTTTCTCTTGGCGCAGTCGCCGATTCCGATGTAAGCCTGCTCGGTGCAATGACCGAAGGCGAGTTCCTCAACGCTGTTGAAACCGCAGCACCCACCGAAAAAGTAAAGCTGTTCCGGCGCATGAAGGGCGCTAACTCCACTTCCTCCGGCTCCCGCCGCGAAATGGAAAAGCGTATTGGCCTTCTTCCAAAAGACATCCAGGCAGGTCTTGCCAACCAGAGCCTGCAAATCACCGACACCTACCCATACGTGGTGAAGTCGCTGGACGGCTCCAAGAACGTGAAGATGTTCCGCGATGACGACAACAAAGTAGTCGGCTTCTCCAGCATCTCATCGGCAAAGTTTGAGAAAGGCAACTTCTTCCTCCTGCACGGCCTACGCCTGATGTACGGTATCTCCGATGCTGGGGTTACAGACCCGTTCGGAGTAAATTTTGACCTGCTGCCCGATTTCATCCGCAATGGTGAGTTTGAGCTGAAGGCCAACAACACGACCATCATCCCGGTAACGTCCTGCGAGGCGTTCAACACAAAGGGCAACAGCCGCGTGGTGCAAAACACATTCGTGCTGGACAACCCGAAGCTGCTGCGCGACCAGCAGGTGTTTGAGATGAACCTGGAGTGGGGCAAGCCCGCGCCGGAGCGTAGCTGGCTCAAGGCGGTGTTCATCGGCTCCTCTGTGGTCAAAGCATAAGCGGCCAACGCCTTTCCATTTGGTTCCTGTATTCACTTGTTTGTTTTCTGTTTTCTTGTTGTTTCCCTCGCAACCATCATTTCCAATAAACCATGAAGAATCACTTCTGGCAGCACATCCGCATCCGCGTCAACAGTCCCGGCGCATCCATCCGCTTCAATGTGGACAGCGAGAAGAGCTTCAAGCGTATCAAGGGCATCCGGGTTATCTACCCGCAGGCCATTGCCGAAATCGGCTCTACGCTTGGCCTTTCCTGCAACAACAAGGAAGTTTTTAAGGACGACCACGAAGTGCGGATGCTTACCTGCGGGCCGAATGTGCCACCTAACCAGCGATTCTTCCTGTTTGAGGAAGTGGTGGATGCAGGCGGAAGCATCATCAACGGGCGCTACACGGACGGGGCTATCAATCCCTTCCTCACTGCGAATGGGCAAGCAATCTCGGGTGTGCTCGGTGTGAACGACTTCCTGCCGACAACACCGAACGCAGCGCAATCTGCCAATCCAAATACAGTGATTTATCCGCACGATGTGCAGGTGCAGCTCTGGCTGACTAACGATGAGTTGCCTGTGCATCCAACGACCCGATAAGCTATGTCTCAAATCTTCTACCAGACGATACGCGGAAGGGTACGCAACCCATACCTGCCGGTGGACATCTCCACGCGACTGCCATTGCATCTAACGCGCATCATAGGCATTCAATGCAGGTATTGCTCCGGCATTGAGCGGATAGTTCCCCGCATCACAGCGGATATTATCCCGCGCATCGGATGGTTCACGCTGGAGGCAAATAACAAGAAGCGACCGCTGGGTGTATTTGATGTGCGATATGAGCGACCGTGGATAGATGCGAGTGACGATTACCAGGAATTAGATGTGGCAATACAAGGCGGCAGCATGATAACCGGCACTTACAACAACGAGCTGCAATATCCATACGGGGTTGTTGCGAATAAGCCCCAGGCAACACCATCCGCAGGGTTGATAGGAGACGGAGGAGGTGGTGAAGTGCAACAGTACGGTGGCGATAACAGCGAGGCAGGAACAGCAGTACAATATGACGGGCTATTCTTTGACTCTCCTAAGATTAGTCCGGTTGACATCAAAATCGTGAACCCTGCCAGTGCAGCCAACTACGACGGCTATATCGTAGCCATCTACCTGAAGTGCATTGGCGATACAACCCTGAAGTAAATGATTGAGCAACTGACTTACATCCACCGCCAGATGCTGCAGCGAGGCATTGAGGTGGACTATGAATCCCTTTACGACTTCACCCTTACCGGCGAGGAAGGCGGCGAGATGCAGATAGACTTTCAGAACCAGTTTCTCTTTCTGCTCAACAAATCAACGCTGCCTATCGGCACCAGTATCATCTCTGACAGCAACAGTATCGTGGTGGAAGGATTGAACGTTTCGCCTGACAATGTTGAGGAGTTCAGAGGCAGAATAAACATAAACCTGCCTGACACTAAGGCCGACGGCAAGCCACTGACACGAGATGACGTTTACAACTTCCTGTTTTACCACATCATTCCCAAGTAAGCCTACCATTCTAACCGCAGCATGAAACCGACGATTAATCAGAAAGCCCTGAACAGTGCCGCTAAGGTGTTGGCAAACGGTGCTAAGACGCTGGAAGACCAGGGCTACCAGGATATGTACTTCACCGCTCAGTTCTGGAGTGGCGGCAAGAAGCAGAATTGCATAGAGCGCGGCGACGTAGCCAAGATTGCCAAGCAGGTCCGTGACTACGTAAAGAGCGAGGAAGCGGATACCATGACGGTGGAAATTTTTGAGGACGGCACCAGCAAATCAGTTTATCGCAAGAAGTTCTTCAACCTCTATGACAACATAGAGCAGGCGGAAAAGGAAGATGAGCAACCGAAGCCATCACCTCCTGGCCTGAACGGTCTCAGTGGGTTGGGCGAGGTAGAGCTGAACAATCTCGTGGACAAGCGCGTGGAGGTAAAGGAGCAGGCGAAGGACTACCAGCGTGCCTGCAAGGAGGTAGAGGAGCTTAAGACCAAGCTTGCCGCAACCACCGCCGAAAAGGAAAAACTGGAGGAAGAAATAAAAGCGAAGAGCGACGTAGAGCGTTACATGGGCATCATAGGCACTGTCTTCCCTGGACTTGCCACCGTTTTTCAGGGAACCCGTTTTGCCAACCTCGCAACCACGCTCGCAGGCACCACAGACTTAAGCGGTAAAGCACTACCAAAATCGGGGGAAGAAGCGGACGACGAAACGCAGAGCATCTCCTCAATGGTCAGCGAGTTCTGCGACACGCTCAATGCCCAGGAAGCCGGCATCATCCATCTGCTTTTCATGGCCTTTGAAAAAGACCGCAGCCAGATGAAGCGGGCATTTGACTTTATATCACAAACACCATTAAAAACGTAAAGAGCAATGAGCATTTTCAACAAAAAGCTATCTGTCGTGAAGCAGGTATTCACCGTTCCGATTATTCTGAAAGCAGAGACAGAGCTACAGGCATCCGAAGCTGCCAAAACCCTTGCAGTTATCGCATCCTTCTTCAACGCAAAGGAACTCGCCGCCGTACAAAAGGCACTTAATAATCCTGCTATCCGCAACCTCATCAAGTCAAAGCTCTAAGCCGCGCCCCGCATCACTTTCCAAGTCATGAACACTCCTCAAACTTTTATCGGCATTGGCATTCTTGGCCTCGGCGGGATGATGCTGATAAACAGCGTCCGCAAGGCTGACGAGAAGCGTAAGGAAGATGCAACGCTTCAGCAGACCGGCAATAATCCGGCAGTGCAACAAGCGCAACTCTTACGTCAGGCGATGAACCCGCACAAGCCTTTGCCGATGAGCATGGACGGTACGGATGTGAAGCTGGTGATGAGCACGGCTGCGCAGATTACTGACTTGCCCTCTGTACAGAAAGCCTACACTGCGATGTATCAGGATGAGCTAATGGCAGATCTGCGCTCAGAGCTTTCTTCAAAAGATTTTGAGGCATTCATGTGGCAGGTGAGCAGCAATGCAAAGACTACTACGCAAGTATCCTCAAGTGGTACTGTTACATCCACTCAAGTATCGTTAGCAAAGAGCTATGCACTCGGAACAAACTACAAGGTTTGGGCGCTGAAAGATGTACTACTCCGCTCTACACCAGAAGCGACTTCTGTACAGGGTGGTGTACTCAGCCAGATAAAGTTTGCATGGGATGAAGGCAATTACCTCTCCGCTGCTAAATCCAATATCCTGGAGCTGTGTAAGGCTTCGCAGTTCATCGGATACACCACTGGAAAGAGCAAGCTGGACGCGAGGCACCATGTACCCTTCATAGAGGTATGGTACAAGGTGAAGGGTGACTACAAAGGCGCGACAAGCGCGATGAAGAAGCGCAATGGTGAGGTGGTTCGCGGATGGGTTAGCGCATCACCAGACTTCACCACACAGACACCCTACTTCAAGGAAGCCTTTGATAAGGGCTACAACATGCCGGTATTCAAAAGCTAAAGATGAACCCTACGCCAACTCCAAATGACACTATTCAGATTACGCTCACAGCATACCGGACAAACGCGGGACTTCACGCTCCTTGACGTGCTCAACGCAATGGGCGACCCGGTGAATGATGAGATACGATTCCCCGATGGCAACCGTGAAGATGTTTACAATCTTTCGTCCTTTCAAGACCTGAGCGGAGGTGGAAATGGGGAGGTAGCTCAAATCACTTCAGGGGGAACCAAGCTGGTAAATGAAGCACTTCCCATCACGAACGGACAGCAGGCTATCAACCTCGGCGCATCACCACTTAGCCTCTGCCTCATCTTCCTAAATGGCCTGAAGCTGCGGCAAGGGATAGACTATAACAAAAGCGGCAGAACGCTGATGTTCCTCTCGCCACTCAAAGCATCAGTTACGCACACAGACCAGTTAGAAGCCCTTTACGACATCCCCGCATAACGACCTAAACCAACTCAAACTTCTCAATTCAGCAATTCCAATGTCAGGTACACGCATCCGCCCAGATAAACAGATACAGACGGCCCCAGGGCAGGGCTACGTTCTTCACTCCGATACCAATGGTGAGCTTCAGTTTGCCCTGCTCTCAGCGCTTACGCAACAGGGGAACGGCACAGTAACAGATGCCTTTGTTCGCGGCGACATCCGAAGCATTGACAGCGTACAGCTCATTAGCAACACACTGGTGATTGCTTACACGGACAACACAGGCGCACACTTCACCAAGAGCTGCAACTTAAGCTCCCTTGCTGTTGATGTAAAGGTTACGGGCGCAATCCTGCAACGACCGGATGCCAACACCTATATTCTTCAGCTTACTGAAAGCGATGGCAGCACGGTTTCCGTCAATCTTTCAAACCTGCTGGCAGTAGTCACCGTAAACAGCGCGGACATCATTCTCACCGGCAATGGCACAGCCGCCAATCCGCTTACTGCGGTCCTATCCGACACAGCAAAGGCCGGTATGCTAAGCGGCGTTCACTGGACGGATGAGTTCACCGGGCTTACGACTGGCAACACCGTACAGCTCACATACGTCCCCATCTATCCGTTCCCCCTGCATGTTTACCGGAACGGCCTTCGCCAAAAGGAATTTATAGAATGGCGATACTATCCGCAGACGGCCCCGAAAGCAATCGTTTTGCAGGGCGCAACCTTCGGCGCAAATGGGCAACCGGAAGTCGTAATCGTGGATTACAAAACATCAGAAGCCACCACACCGCGACCCCCTTATGACGGACAACAACAGGGCTAATAGCAGCCCATAAAGAATTACCAGCCTCTAATCGCGTGGTAAGCCATACCCCTACAGACGTAGGGGCTGTGGCAGTGAAGGCCTTCAACAATTTTTCTTCACTTAAACAACCAACTACCAACGCAATGACGCAGGTAAAACTCTGGCAGATTGTAAGCCAAACCCCCAATGCCATCATCTTCTCCGATGCTGATGGTAATCTCAAATCCCTACCGGCAGGCACCGCCAATCAGGTGCTCGTAGTAGGTGCCGATGGCGCTCCCGCATGGGCGGAAAACATCGCGCTCGTAGCTGCACTGGAAGCAAAGACCGATGCCGCAAGCGCACTCAATGCTGCAAAGGCATACACAGAAGCGCAGATTGCCGCGCTGGTGGATAATGCACCGATTGCCCTTAATACCCTCAACGAGCTTGCTGTTAAGCTCAATGGCGAGGACAGCGCAATTAATGCCCTGCTGCTCCAGGTGGACGGCAAAGCCGAAAAGACAGAAGTCGCTACACAGGTAGCGCAGGCAAAACAGGATGCTATCCTGGACAGCAAGAACTACACGGACAGCGTTATCAATGGTATCGTGCCGGACATCTCATCTCAAATGGCTACCATGCGCGGTGACATTCTCAACATCGCTTCACAGGATGCTTCGTTCAAGGCGCAGAATGCCGAAAACAATGCAGTGACGCGGGCGAGTGACTTCACTACGCAGTCAGTCAACGATGCGTTGCAGACAGCCAGCAGTGATGCAACTGCTAAGTCTGATGCAGCAAAGACCAGCGCGGTATCAGAAGCAAAAGCCTATACTGATGGCGAGGTTGCTAATGCCCTCAATGTGGCAGCAGCAGATGCCCAAGCTAAGATGGACGGCGCGATGAGCGCAGCCTCTGACGATGCTACGGCAAAGGTGGATGCGCTTCGCTCTTCCATTCCTGGAATCTTCTGGACAGAAGGCACCTCAACCGCCTGCTTCGTTGCCAATGCCGATAACCTGAGCATGGAACAAGCAACCGGCGACGGTCTCATCGTAACCCAAAGCTTCACGGAAGTAACCGGCGCCTCAGTGGTTGCCAACGACCCTTCCCTGAATGCGAAGCTGCTGTTCGTGAACGGCGTTGCGCAGAGCGAGGAGTGGAATGCCTTTAAGATTGGCAACGGCCAACTGGTTATCCGCTTCAGCCCGAAGCTCGCCCAGCATGTCTTTGATGGCAGCAAGAACGCGCTGATGCTGCTTGTAGAGTACAAGAGCTACAACGCCATTAGCCTGAAGTCCTAAGCCGGACGATTCCACAAAACAGTGGGTGATGTAAGCCGCAGACCCTTTGCGCCCCGTAAGGCGCGGGGACTGCGGTAATCATCGCTCTTTCATTCCAAACTCTCAAAACAAAATGAAGAAACTACTTATCGGGCGAAGCCCGCTTACCACAATTGCCGGGTTCATTCTGGCCGCACTGCTCAGCATTCACCAGGTCGCCACAGAAGGCGCACACAATTGGCAGGACTTCATCCTTCCCGCGGCTATCGCCTTGTTTGGACGCATGGCCGCCGACGACAACAAGCGACCGCCGCTGCCTCCATTTCCTGCGCCAGCTCCCGGTGTGCCCGACTTGCCGCCAACCCTTGCCACCAATTTTCTGAGGCGGGGCAAACAACAGGCACAACCCCGCAGCCGTAACGGACGGTTTGCACGCTCCACCATTTAGACCAGTAACAGCAGTATGCAGCTTCCAAAGCAGCATCAACAAACCAACCATCAACACTTCATAAGATGAGTAAGAAATCAAAAGGCGGCAATGGAAATATGCTGCTGCTGGCCGGTCTCGGTGTGGGAGCGTTCATGCTCTTTTCCAACAAGAGCAATGCGCAAAGCAATTCCTCCGAACTGCCTCAAGGCAGCACAGGAACTGACATCCCGGATACACCCAAAATACTTGCGGTCAATTCATCCAGCACGGAAAGCCCGACACCCACCGGCATCGTGAGCGATGAGGAAGGAATGGAAGCAACCAATTCATCAGCTTCTTCTTCATCTGGTCAACCGTCCTACAACCTTCCTTCTACATCCACCGCAGACGATGGAGACGATGAAGGCGGCAGTTATTCGGGTGGCAGCGCCGTGGTAAAGACTGTTACCAATGCAGGCATTAACCTGATAAAGCAGGCGCAGGAAGCAGCAGAGATTCCGCCGCTCGTTTCTACCAAGCTCACACCAAAGGAGACGGCAATCATCAACAGTGGAAAGCTCACAGCGGCTCTTGCCCTGAAGCGCCCCGACCTGTATAAAGCGGCCTACATCAAAAAGTATGGCGGCAAGACTGCAGCCGGGAAACGCAAGGCGCTCATTGCTGCATCACTTGCAATAGATGCTGCGGTAAATGCTGCGCAGGCAACAAAGAATGGCGGACTGGTGAAAGCAGTGCAATATCCTGCAAAGCCGGAGTTCACATTCGTCCAGACGGCAGGTGGAATGGCTGCGCAGGTGGCACTTAGCCAAATCGCCGCAGCACAAAAAGCTGGAGTAGTGGTTTCGCCCGCCGCACAGAAAGTGTCCGCGCAAGTGAAGGTTGCGAAAGGCGGCAAGGGCAAGCATCCGGCTAAGGTCGCCCATGCCACAAAGCAAGTTGCCCATCCTGCAAAGAAGCGCACGGCACATCCCGTGGCTTCAGGCAAAACAGTTCATCGCGTTGCAAAGAAGCATCCAATCAAAAAGCATCACTAACCATGCCCTTCTCAAGACTTGTTGCAGACATTGGCGCGCCCTCAGTAGGCAGCCATCGCTACCAGCTTGGCAATGGCCAATGGTACGACTTCGCCTCTCCAAAAGGGAAGCAGGACAACACAGCCATACTGCAAAGCATCGTCAATAATTACGGCGCACCACTTGCCCGCTTTGCCGATGCGTTGGATATACCTCGCGGCGTAGTTGCCGGATTCATCGCCACTGAAAGCGGAGGCAGGATGGTTACCCGTCCCGGCTCTCAATTCAAAGGACTGATGCAATGCGCCGCTGGGCCGTTCTATGATGCCTTTGTGAAGTGGGGTGCAGAAGTAAAAGGCGCTGCAATTCCTGATGCAATTCGGCAGGAACTACAGGCGAAGTGTCCACAGCTTTTGCAGCATAGCACCGCGCATTACAATCCTTCCGCCATCGTCGTGCCGCTTTCCCGGCTGATGGAAGCCGACGCTTCATTCAACATCATGGCCGGCTGTGTTATCCTTCGCTGGAACCTGGAACGCTTCGCAGGCAACCTGAACAAAGCCATCATCGCCTACAACGCTGGCCCCTACAACAAGGCAATCTCACAAGGCACAAGAGCGATTACGGCACCGGCGGATACCGCATCCCTTGTGCGCCTACCGCAGGTAAGCGGTGAAAGTAAAGGCTACCTCAAAAAAATGCTTGGCGTTGGCTCATACCTCGCGCTGGTGTACCAGGACAAGCTCGTAAACATCTAAAACCACGTTGCAAAAACTCAAATCAAAATCATGTCGCTCCTCTACATAGAAAAGATACCGGCTAATATTCGCACCGCCTTTGCGCAAAAGGTTGAATCCATTGCCGCATTCCTCGGCATTCATCCTGCCTGGCTGATGCAGGTGATGTATGCGGAAAGCAAACTAAGCCCGACAGCCGCAAACAGGCAAGGCGGCAACAAGCACTTGGTCGCTGCCGGACTGCTTCAATTCACAACAGGCAGCGGAATCGTGAAGGCAGGCAAGGTGCCATCCATTGCTCACATTCTTACGCTCCCCGCTCTTTCCCAGCTTGACCTGGTGAAGTGGTACTTCACCCCATACAAGGGCAGGATGCACAGTTACTACGACGTGTACGCGGTAACCTTCTTCCCTGCCATGATTGGCAAGGGCGACGATTGGGTTCTACAGACAAAATCCCTTTCTGCGGATACGGTAGCAAGGCAAAATCCGGCCATCTCAAAAGGCAACCCGCGCATTACAGTAGCGGACTTCAAACGCTACACCGTTGGCCTTGTTCCGACGAGTGTCCGCAACCGCATTTTCGGTGTGATAGAGGATGTGGCGAAGACGGCAGAGGAAGAAGCGGAGCATGTCAGGGACGTAATCGTTGCGCACCCGAAGGCAAGCGCAGGAATAGGCACCGGAATCCTCGTTGGGCTTTGCCTGCTCGGATGGTTTATCATCAAAACAGCCTGACACGAACATCAATCAAGACAAACAATAATCAACAATCAAAAAACACAAAACCCATGAACTACCTGAGCTTTCTTGACCCAATTTTTGACCGTGTCCACAGTATGCTTTCAGAGCAGATTGAAGACCTGGCCGCCCAGCTACAAGTACCTTATGTATGGCTGCTACAATTCCTGAATAGCAATGTGCAGGCTGAAGCAGTAAATCCCCGCAGCGTAACCAAGATAGCCAATGGCCTTGTGCAACACATGATGCTTAGCCGCTGCTTCCCGGAATGGAACACGAGCGAAATAGCTCAGTTCATGCCCGGCTGCGAATCATACGCATCTACTGGCGGCTTAGTGAGCCAATTACCGGATTTCAGCGGCAAGCTGAACAACTATTACGACCTGTTTTCAGCCCTGTCTATTCCCGAAATGATTGGCAAGCCGGACGATTGGGCATCGCCAACTTCTTCATCTGCACCGCTGACGAAAGCAGCTTTCAAAAAGTACATCCGCTCAACAGTTCCTAAAGAAAATCACAGGCTGATATTCGGCGAGGTAGCATAACCGCTTAAATCAACCTCACTAAACACTGAACAATCATGAGCATGTTAGAAAACCTCTTTGGTGACAAAGGCAAGAAGTCCGGGCGAAAGAAAAGCGCAACGCCAAAGAAGCAAGCTGCGGGGAAAAAGAGCGCAGCTACAAGAAAGAAGTCTGCTGCAAAGAAGAAATCAGCGACGCGGAAGAAAGCAACGCCTAAAAAATTAGCGCCAAAGAAAAAGGGGACAGCCAAGAAAGCAACAACCAAAAAACGCGTTGTCACGGTCGGCGGCAAGCGGATCACGATGACCTGGAAGTCCTGAGCAATGAGCTATCAACCCACCCCTGAAATTGTCCTATGCGGCCTCGGAGATGCAGACCTGCAAATCCCGGAGCTGACTGTCAGCTATACCCGCGCATCGGGTAAGATGTTCAAGGGCAGCGTGACCGAAGTCGAAGATGTAGCGGACTTTCTGAAATCCACTTTCGGGCATGATGAGATAGAGCTGCAAGAGCAGTTCATAGTGCTCTACTTGAATCAGAAATGCGACATTATCGGATACTACCGGCATAGCAGGGGCGGCATTAATTCAACAGTAGCAGATAAGCGATTGATACTTGGTGCTGCCCTTAAATGCGCAGCGGTAAGCATGGTGATTGCGCATAACCACCCGTCCGGCAATCTCCAACCAAGCGAAGCAGACCGAAAGCTGACTGCTTCGCTAAAGGACGCTGCAAGCCTAATGGACATCCGGCTGATTGACCATCTTATCCTCACAAAAGGCAGGTACCTTTCCTTTGCGCAGGAAGGACTATTAGGCTTGAAGGGTTTGCCTGGACTAAAGCCAACAACAGCGGTAGAGCCTACTGCTAATGCAGGAAAAGCAACGCAAGTTCCGGCGGAGCATAAGTTCCATAACCAGCATGAGCTAAACTGTTTTGTTGAGGGCTTCCTAACTACCCGCAGCGAAAGCGATTCATTCACCGATGCAGAAAAGGCATTGCTGCGCCGTTACAGCGGCAGTGGTGGACAAGGAAAGCACGGCGCGACCGGAGAAGGAGTGCTGTATGAGTTCTACACGCCCGATTGGGTTTGTGACTGGATGTGGAAGATAGCCTATCACTATGGCTACGATGGTGGGACAGTCTTGGAGCCAAGCTGTGCCACCGGCGAGCTTATCAGACCCGCGCCCGATAAGAGCAAGTGCTACGGCTTTGAGATTAATCCTACTTCCCGAAAGATTGCCCGAATCCTTTACCCGCAAGCAAACATCCGCGAGGGATATTTTGAGACAAGTATGCTGGAGCCACCGCGCTTCACAACACGTCTTAAAAAGTCTGTGACTTGGTTGGAAGGCTATCCGTTTTCCCTGGTAATTGGCAACCCGCCTTATGGCAGGTACACCAACGCTTACAGCACTTACTTCCCGAAGCCGAAGATGAAGCAGATAGAGCTGTTCTTCTACTACCACGGATTGCGAATGCTGAAGCAGGGCGGATTGTTGATTTACCTCGCAGGCTCCAACGTTCTACGTAATGGCTACACTTACAACGACGAGAAGCGAGCGATGCAGGATTTAGGCTGTGAGCTTCTTGATGCCTACCGCCTCCCGCCGGTGTTTGCATTCAGCGAAGTGCCTACCGACATTCTTGTACTCCGAAAAAAATAACCCTATTCATGATTACCACCGAACAGAAAGAATTTATCAACCTCACGCGGCAGGCAATCAATGAAGCATCACCGGCAGCATTCCCACAGCTATGCGCCTTCCGGGATGATGAGCCGGACGACGCGGCAGAGCTGGTGCTGCGCTTTGCACTCACTAACGGCATCACACCGCAGGAAGCTATGGGGCATATTGAATCATTCCTTTCCGAAGCCTAAGAAACATTCACAACAGTGATACCAAGTCCTGCAAAATGCCGCAGCCGCATCCGTGCCCTTCGTGCGTGGATTAGCGCATGCCCGCCCGACAAACCGGGCGAAAAAGGCAGCCCGCGCAAGCTTCTGCTTTATGGCGTGGTGCCGGAAGGCTACGACCTGCAAGGCTGGCTTGCGGAGGACATGAATACAGAAGAGAATGAGCCATTAGACCTGGTAGAAAGCATGACGTTGGACACCTGGTTTTATCAGCATGCAGATAAGGTGTGCGGAAAGGAAGTGCTGACTTCAAGCCGGGAGTTCCCGCTTACGATAAAAGGAACGAGAGCAGATTGTGAGCGGGTGTTTCAGAAGTATCTGGGACCGCTGGATAAGCAAAGTAATGGAGGAGGTAGCGGTGACAATGAAGAAGCTCTTGCAGCCATTGCCCTAATGCAGATGATAGAGCTGGAAATGGAAGCCGGGCTTTCCGGTGCCTCTAATGGAAGCGTCACTTACTACAACATCAACGACACGCTTTCCTCAATACACAAGGAAACCAAAGAGGGCAAGCCTATGTACCGCGTTGAAACCTTCCGGGCATACATGCCGCCTTTCCTGCTCAACTCATCAATACCAAATACCAATGTCGCGTGGTTCCCGACTATCAGGATGTGCAAGAGGCATGTGGACGAGATAGACGTGCTCAACTATTACGCTTTTAACGAGCATTCCAAAAGCTACGATACCCGGATGTGGCTGGCGAGCCATCCAAACAAGAACGAAGGAATTTTTGAATTAGCACAATAGAAGCAGAACACAATGAACCTCTCCGGCTACACCGATAACACTCCCGATATATCCAACCTGCACCCGGTTGCGCTCTCCCGCGCAAGGGCGCAGGCTCATGCGCTTTCAGGTCTTGGCAATGCCGACGAAGGAACCAGCAAGGACGTTCCTACGATGTCTTTTGACGAGGTAATGAAAGCCTACAATGGCGGCATCACCGACGAAGAAATTAAAGCCTGGGTTTACTGGAAGCGCAGCAGCCGCATGGTACGCAATGATTTTGCCTTTATCACTTCCGAATGGGCAAAGTACATAGTTCCGCTTGGTGCTCCACGCAACACTTCTATTCAGCATTGGGTAGAGACAGGCATCATGTTCTACCATGCCGGCGAGCTGCTGCCCCTGCCCATCTATGCCTATGGCAACATCTACGACCGCATCCAGCAATTAGAAAAGGATAAGGAGCACATCATTGCTACTTATGGGAACGAGACATTAGAGCTTCACAAGGAAGCATTAGAGAAGGCAAAGCCGCGTATGCTTTCCCTGCTGCATCCTGATGCAGGCGAGCGACCGATTATCAAAGCAATTTCAGATGTTGCCAACAACACCGACATCTTTTCAATCTCCACAGTAAGGGAAGAATACTTAGATACCGAAACCGCAGAGGAGCTAAAGCTGAAGGCAGGCCGCAAGGAAGTAAAGCACAAGCGCAAAGGCTACCGCGAAAAGACAATTGTTCTGGATGGGAGCCAGAAGTACCCGCTTATTCATGTCTTCAAAATCTGGCTTTTTACCCTGAAAGAAAAAGACTTCCGCAAAAGCGAGCCGGTAGAAGTTGTAGAGCTATACCTGAACAACGGCTCAATCCGCGATAAGGAAGTGAGCGCAATGGAGAAGGCGGAGCGCAAGCAGAATGCGCGGATAGAGGGCGAGGAAAAGTTTGCGCAGTTCCTGCATGAAGTCCTGACGTTTGAAGACCAGCAGAAGCTGGACTTAATCTGGAACCGGTTATACAATGGCTGGGGAGAATTGAATTACGAGCGTGTTCCTGTTGGCTTTGTGTGCTCACAAACATTCAAGAATCGCCCGCTTCAAATCACGCCCATTCAGCGCCAGGGCATTGCATTCATGGAAGCAATGGGCAGCGGCATCAATGCCTTTGATGTTGGCGTAGGTAAGACAATGACCGCAATAGCTACGCTTGCTCACATGATAAGCACCTGCAAGGCTGAGCGGCCTATTGTTGTTGTTCCTAAACCTACTTACCAGAAGTGGCTTGCAGAAATCGGCGGCTATACCGACCGCAAGACCGGCAAGTACGTGACCGGCTTTCTTTCAGGTACGGACATTAGCATAAATGACTGGTTTAATCTTGGCACCGATACCGATGCGGTGCTTGACAAGCCTGTACCGGCGCGAAGCATCACGGTCGTGACCTACGAAGGTTTTAAGCGGATAGGGTTAGGTAACAACGTCAGCGAGGCAATGGTAGAGGAGCTTGCAAAAATCCTTACGCAACCGGGCGCGGACGATACAGCACGAGACAAGGAGCAGGAAAAGCAGAAGCTCCGCGAGATGATTGGCATTGCTAACAACGGCACCCGATGCGACGTGGACACGCTTGGCTTTGACTTCGTGGTAATAGACGAGGCCCATCGCTGCAAGAATGTCTTTGACCGCGTGGCGGCAGATGAGGATGAAGGCAGCCGCTACAACATGACAGGCGGACAGAGCGCAACAGGAGTAAAAGCATTCCTGATGCTGAACTACCTGCAAAGGCTCTATGGCTCCTGCTCCATGCTGCTTACTGCAACCCCATTTACAAATAGTCCGCTGGAGATCTATTCCATGCTTTCTCTTGTTGCATACCCCAACATGGTGCGCCAAAACATTGAGAATATTCGGGACTTCTTTGACCTCTTTGTCGCGCCGACATTGGAGTATGTTGTTACAGCCAGAGACCAGATTGAAACAAGGGAAGTAATCAAAGGCTTTACCAATCGCATTCTCTTACAGAAGCTCATCAACGGCCACATACTATACCGCACTGGCGAGGAAGCAGGCGTAACCCGTCCTGTGAAAGTGAACCTTCCCCTGCTCTATGAATACGAGGATGAGGACGGTGATGGCAAACGCGATCTTTTGTCAAAAGATAAGCGCGTACTGACCTACCTGAAGATGACCGAGCGGCAGCAGGCCAACCAGGAAGAAATTGTTTCCAAAGCGCGTAATTCAAACGTGCGGGAGGACCCAGGAATAATGCTTCGCTGCCTGAACTGGTCACTCAACAATGCCTTGTCGCCCTATCTGTACGAAGGCATAAGTCCTGACAGCCCCGAAGACCTGATGGAGGAAAGCCCGAAGCTCAAGTTCGTGATGGGTTGCATTGCTACTGTAAAGAAGTGGCACGAGAGCAAAGGCGAAGGAGCAAGTGGCCAGGTTATCTACATGAACCGGGGCAAAGACCTTTTTCCACTCATCAAAAAGTACCTGGAAGACCATGTGGGCTATAAGAAGGGCGTGCCCTTTGAGAGTGGCCGGGTTGATGAGGTAGAGATTATTGAAAGCTCTGTTTCCGAGGAGCGAAAGGAGAAAATCAAGAGTGCATTTCTGGAAGGTGCCTGTAAGATTATCATCGGCACAGCTACCATCCGAGAAGGGATTGACTTGCAGAAGAACGGCACGGTTATCTACAACTGCTATCCAGAGTGGAACCCAACTGATATGCGCCAGTTGGAAGGACGCATCTGGCGGCAGGGGAACCGCTACAAGTACGTGCGCATCGTAATGCCGCTCATCCAGGACAGCATGGATGTTTTCGTATTTCAGAAGCTGGAAGAAAAGACCGCCCGAATCAACGATGTATGGAGCAAGGCGGACAGAGGCAATGTCTTAGACGTAGAAAGCCTTGACCCGAACGAGGTGAAGATTGCGCTCATCAGTGACCTTGACAAGCTCGTAAAGATGGAGTTTGATGAGGAGCGGCAGGAAGCGCAGAAAGCCGTGAAACGTGCCGCTGATGATGTAACTGTGATAGAAGGAGCCGATTACAGCCTTCGCCGGTACAAGTCACGAAAGGAATCGCTGATAACGGCGCTCAGGAACGGATATAATGCCTTTTCCCGCTCACAGGTGCTCTATAATGTTCCGACCTATGAAGGGGGAGGAACGGGCATGGACGGTCTTGGGCGGGTGTTCACAGAAAGTCAAAAGCTGGAGTACAAGGATGCGAAGAAGATTTACGACAAGGCTGTTGAGATAAAGGAGGCGCTTGCAGCTCTGACTATTGAGGACGATAAGGCATTGCTTGCGCTTGCCCGGAAAGCAATCCAGGCAAACAATACCTACTTCCAGAATGCAGAGCTAAGCCGGTTAAGCTGGCCTGCTGACGAGTTCAAGGAAAGCCTGGCTATTGTCTCCAAGTTTGAGAGCACTATTCTAAAGCCAAAAGGCTACAACCTGCAAAGCGACCTCGCGCCCGTGAAGGCGGAGTATGAGAAAGTGCTGGCAGAAAAGCAGGCTGTTTCCAATGAGTATCCGCTTGAAGCATCAAAGGCGCAGTTCTCCGTCCGCTGGCAAAAGCTGAAAGAAGAAATAGCAGAGAAGAAGGCTGCGCTTGCCATTGATGGCCGGCCACCGGAGCAAAGAGCTGATGAGTTTTCTACACTCAATGACAAGCTGCTTTCTGCCCGCAGAGCGGAAGGAGAACAGCGTGAAATCTTCACTGAAAAGTCAGAGCCTTCTACAACCAAATCATCTGCTGAACACAACACAGAGCAGGAAGCGTTAGCAGCTATTGCCTTGATGGAGATGCTGGAATTGGAGCTGACTATGGAAAGTCTTAATGGCTTGGGTGAGGTAAAGGCTGCAAAGCTTAATCACAACACCCACCGCAATGGAGTTGAGGTAAAGTTTGGCGGGCAGGCTCCTTATGCCATTACGCAGTTCCTGAAAGGCAAAGGATTCCGCTGGAGCAGCAGGCAAGGGCTTTGGTATGTTACCTATTCCGCTGTGCTCTTTGATGCTGTGAAAACAAAGCTGGTGGCAGAAGGCTATGCGGTAAATGGCGAAGGTGGAAGTGATGCAAACCCCAAAGCAGCGGCAGAAGCAAAGAAGAAGCTGGCAGAAGACGCAAAGCTTCTTTCTAAAGCACGGCTACTGGATTATCTGGACAAGTACATGGCAGAGCTGGAGCTTGCTTCCATGCCGTTTACCAAATTCGCCCGGAGGTATCTCTCCCCTGATATTCCTGGCAGGCCCTCCCTTAAACTTACATCCGGCGCTGTACTTACCTGGGATGGTAAGAGAGGGGACTTCTATCATCTTCCCGCCGGCAGAAAGCGTCCCGACCGATATGGAATGGCTGTCGCAAAAGAGATGCTGATGCGCGATGCGATGAAAAGCGGTGCCATCATCCCCTTCACCGTGTACTATGAAACGCCGGGTCTTCAGCATAATCACCATCCCGACTTGCAGCTATCTGACATCAAGAGCCTCATAAGCCGATACCCGCAGCAGGCAGAAGCCACCGACTACAAGGAGATAATGGACGAGGTAGAGCGCAAGATGGCAGTGCAGAAAGATACCCGTGAATGGTGGGCAAAGTACAGGGCCATTGTTATCCCGCCGCTGCTTCAAAAAGGACAAGCCTTCTGGACAAAAGAAAAGGCAAAAGGCGGGAAGATGGAATGGACTAAGTGGGCCTGCGCGGAGAAGCCAGACGAGCTTTCAAAGTCAACTGAGCGTGGGAGCGGAGCGGGCCTTGCGCTAATGCGGCAATCTGCATGGATGCAGTTTCATACCACTTACCCTTTTGAGGCCATCTATCTGGAAGAAGGCGCATCGCAAACCATTCTGGACATCTATCCCATCAATGATGTTCTGGACAATGGCCTAAGCAAAGATGCAAGAGTGACAACCGGAGATGATGAATCCGCAGCAGCCCTTGCCCTGATGGAAATGATGGAGCTGGAACTGGCGCTTTAATCTCAATCTTAACTACAATAAACACCGAAATAGAAATGCAACTCTCTCAATCAAATTACCTCCAGCACCGCGAGCAAATAGAATGGTCGCGGATGCCCGCCGGACTTACGGATAAGCCGAAGACTGTAACCGACAACGCCGCGGCAAAAGGCTGGGCAGACATGGGCGAGCAAACGCAAAAGGCCACTGAGCAATTCTTTAAGCTCTGCAATTTGCTCATTGCAAAAGATGGTTCGCTTGTGGATGGAAATTCATCAGCGGCTAAGCCACCGGCAAGCAAGCCAAAGCGTATCCGCGCACCAAAAGCCGAAAAAGCAGCAGCGCCTGCTGGTAGCAAACTTATTATTGACCTTCCTCGCAACATCCCGCAGGCTAAAGAAGTGCCGATGATTGCTACGCCTAATGCTTTCATCAAGCGGTATGTTGGGATGCACGGGAAGATAAAGCCGCGTGAAGGAAGGGGAAGCATTCTTGAATTGGTGCATGGACTGCAGAAAGCAATTACCGAAGGCCGCATTAGCCAGTCACATCATTGTAGTGCGGAGATAGGCAAGATGCAAAGCAGTCTCATCAACCTGTTTTACAACATGGACGAGCGCGGCAAGATTGAAATTGATGCTCCTTCACTTGCGCACTATAAAGAGATTGCGCAAGGCGAAGAAGTGCGCACTTCTGTGAAGCTGCTAAAGCAGTTCATTCAAATCAATGGCAAGGCACCGGACAAGGTCAAAGCGGAGAAGCTGGGCAAAAGGATAGCTATTGCTTACGACACAATTCCGAAAGAAGACCCGTACCGTTCAGAGCTTGCAGCGGCTGCGAAATCTGTTGCTGCTTTCGTGAGTGGTGAGACAAAGGCAGTTGGCATTCCTGCGGCCACCTTGCATGGTCTTGGAGGGATTGCTGCCGGTGGCGTGAATGGACTTGGCTTTGTCGCCGGCAGTGGCGAAGGAGCTATAATTCGGCTATTGCGTCAGGAGGGAGTAAAGAACTTATCAGATGCTACCCTAAAGAAAGCATTCCGCCGCACAGTAGCTCCGGGGCTTTGCCTGGAAATTGCTAAGAGCCTTATCCGGCGCGGTGAACTGACGATGGAAGTGCTGAACAATCCTGACGTAAAAAAAAAGTTCATCGGGCTGGATGGCGTAAACGGTGAAGCGTCAACATCTGGTCGTATCACCGACCTGGATATTCTGGAGCTAAGGTTACAAAACGCAGCGCGAAGCAATAGTACAGTAGCAGGCTTGGGCAATGCCGGAACCAATATGGTACCGCAAACAAAAAGTAGGCGGGAGGCAACTTCTAAGCCCGTCGCTAAACAATCTGAAGGCCAGATTATGAGCACTGAGGCATTGAAGACAATGAAGTTTGAAACAATCGGCCTGACGGGAAAATGGAAGGCGCTGATTGGCGACCCAGCGCCAGGCTTTTCTGCAATGGTCTATGGTCTTCCAAAGCAAGGCAAGAGTACGTTCTGTCTTCAGCTTGCTAACGACCTTGCCAAGCATGGACAAGTTCTTTATTGTGCCCTGGAAGAAGGGTTTGGCTCTACGCTCTCGGAGAAGCTACATCGGCTCGGCATCGCTTCTAATTCTCTGCAATTTGCCAACCAGATTCCGCAAGATTTAAGCAGCTATAAGTTTGTGTTTATAGACAGCGTGAGCGAGGTGGGATTGGATGCTGAAGGTCTGCGTGAGCTGCGCAAAGCCAATCCCGGCGTGGCTTTCATCTTCGTGTATCACAGTACGAAATCCGGAAACTTTCGGGGAAGTAACACCGATGCACATGACGTGGACATTATTGTTGAGGTGAAGAATGGCACTGCGAGTGCGCGGGGAAGATATGCGCCTCCTTCAGAGATGGCTATTTAAGAATCGGTTTGTGCCTCTTTGTCGCGCTTGAAGAGAGCAATGAAAAACTGCAGAGCAACTGGCATAGATTCCGGAATAGCTATGACGCTGAATCGCAGCATATACACTCGTAAAATAGAAACAGGACTATCTCGGAGAGATAATCCTGTTTCGGTTGGTAAGAATAAATACCTACTCCTTAGTCACGCCTTTAAAGGGCTTACCATCTGCCTTCCCATCCAGAAACTTTCCGGTGTTTGAATCCCGTTTTACCCAGGTCTCAGTTTTCGGATTGTAGGTTTGTGTCCTGTCTTTGACGGCACCGACACGATGCCCGTCACCTGATTTGCCATTTTTGGCCATGATTGTAAAGTTTTAAAAGTTAGACATTGACTAATTGTAGCTGTACCTTTTCCACGGAATTTGTGAAGGATGGATGTTGGCCAGAAACTCTACGATATCAGTTCGTCCCTGATAGGTCGGCGTCCCCCTGGAGTCTTGTGCCATCAATATGATGGGTACTCCTGGGAAGGCACCTCTAAAGCCTCTTCTTGCCTCATCGCATTCAGTGGAACTATTAAGTACATGCTGCTTTACTACTGCAATTGCAAAGGTTTGCCCTTGCTCTTTGATAAGTGCGCCATCAAACTGCATTGTTTAAAAGTTGAATGGTGAGAAAATATTACCCTTATACATCACGGAGTTAGGATAACCTACCGGTAGGTGTTTCTCATCCCTGAACCTAAAAGCTTTGACAATTGGAAATGTCTATTACTTTTGTTGCCTGTTAGCAAAATTCAGTGATTTGGAATGCCGACGGGTTACCAACCCTGCTAAGCTGCCTACAGCTTTAGTACATTCCGGTCTAATAGCTGCCCCGAAGTTGACGCTTCGGGGCATTTTTTGTTTTGTATGGTAAGGATGTTATGAGTTCAGTCTTACCCGAACTTCTTCGTTGATTTTAATATTATTATGGACAAAACTATAATTGTCCAGCAGCCTCGTTACTTCGTTATAGATGTTGCCCCGCTTCTTAGTATCCCGAATAGTAACAATTAGGCAGAAATCCTGACTTGGGATCGTTCTTTCTTTCTCGGCCTTAGATTCAGTGTAAGCTCTGTAAAGTCCTTTAAGCTTTAAGAACCACTGTTTTGGAGCCTTGAGATACTCTGATTTATTGGTCGGTGTGAATTCATCAAGGTTGACACACCACTTTTTTATAGGTTGGTACTTATCGCCGTAGGATAGCATCATCCTTTCTGTCGCAAACGAGCTGGTAAAATCCTTCGCACATTTCTTGCTGTAAACATCCACTGCCAGCAGGTTCTTTTTGCCATCAGCTTTGATTGGATTTTTTACACGTGGCTGTGAGGTATCACGCTCAACTTTTGAGTCGTAGGTTCCAAGCATTACGTCAATGTTTGACTGGCAATATTCTGCGCCTTGCCCCTTCTCTAAGATGGGTGATGTAACGAGGGTCACCGTTATCTCGCCGAAGAAGTGGCCATCCTCATCAATCATGCTCTGTGGAAATGGGAAATCTTGAATCTCAATGTAACTCCCCTTCTCAAGGGTATCTTGTAGGATGAGCGTTATCTCATTCGGCTCATTAAATAAAATGTCTGCGATGTTCGCAGGCATCCCAAAGCCGACCGATTTAAGCTTCTCAGAAATTCCCATCTTCATTTCCTCCGGGTACTTCGCAGAGTGAATGATAAGAGCTTTGAGAAGTAGTGGATTAAAGCGTTCGTTCAATACTGCGTCAAGGCCCGCTGCTATGGCAGCGATGCGCGGCGTGGCGAAGCTGGTGCCAACTTTTCTTGAAAGCTTTCCATCTGGCGCAAACGATTTTACATGATTGTAAACAACATTGTTTTTGCCGTCAAATCCTGCATTACCTCCAATATGAACAACGTCAGGTTTAATGAGATAAGCGGGGCCCGGACCCACTCTTGAGAAAGGGGAAGAAGTGTGCTTCTCTGCAATGTCCGTATCACATTTATCATGCGCTATCGAACCGACAACCAGCCCTCGCACGGTATCCGCAGCTTTGGCAATGCGGCTGCGTGGCCCGTTGTATATGAAGTTCCGGCAGTTCCCCGCTGACTTACAAATTAGAATATCATTGTGTTCCTGAATTTCGTCAAGCGCATGGGCAAAATCAGAAAAGTCGTATAAATCCGCCTCATCCTCACTACCAAGAGAAAGATTCCAAATCTTTACTTCCTCCTTGCTCGCAATTGCTTCTCGTATTTGCCGTATTAGCTCATCCTCCGTAATGCCCTGCTTTGTTGTGTCTGGCATTACGATGGCCTCATACAACATACACCCATCAAAACCAGTGTAAGCAACCCCTTCCAACTCATCACCATAGTTTATTACCCCTGCTACAAAAGTGCCATGTCGCCTATCTATATCATCGTCTATGTACGATGTGTGATTGTCTTCTAAGACCCAAGGTGAAAGATGAGAGTTGCGCGCAATACCAGTATCCAAAACCCCTACAATAGGGTAATTCACACCAGGCTTAGGCAGCTTCACAGGCACAGTATGAGCCTCTGACAATTCATCAGTCGTTACACTATAGATTGGCATCAAGCTTACAAATTGTACGCCGTCAAAATCTTCCAAGCTTTCGAGAGCATCCGTGGTAATTCCATTAATCCGGTAAATATTTAACTCACCTGAGTAAACAGTCCTGATAAATGAGAGTTGGTTATCACGGCAGAATTTCTCAAACTCTTTTACCAGGATGGCATCAAGCTCAAAATTGCCATAACTGAATAGCTTTACTTTCATCACTGTATCCAAGCCGCTCTCCACATCGATTACAGGCTTATATTGTTCCACATTTGTGATTGCAGAAATTCCAAGTAATAGGCTTTCGCTAATAAAAGCCTCGCTTACTCTGGACAGCTTTCTCAAAATGTCGTTGAGATCATGCACGTTATCCAGCTTTATCAAAACTTCGTCCTCACCGCTAACGCCGATAACATTAAGCTTGCCAGCGGTATTAAATATGTTGCCTATTTCCTTACGAAATGTCTTTGCCAACGCATCTTCATTTACCTTAAGCTTAATGACGGACGGGATATAGTTCTGCTTGGCAATCTTTCCTGCAAGAGAAATGCCTACTTCAGATAAAACATCCTGTATATATGATGCTTTCTGAACGACCATTGATTTATCGGCCCAGGATGGAAGAATTCGCGCTCCACCCGAAGCCTCATTGTCTTGATTATCCTTCTGCCGTTTTTGAAAGAATTTTATCGGAAGATTTTTCTCTGCCATAGCAATATTTTTTTAAGACTGTTTATTCAGATAATTTCTAACCTGCCTTACGGATACCTTCATTCGTTCAGCAATAGCCGCCTGAGGAATGCCATTTTCGTTGAGAAACTCCACCAACTTTTCAATGGTTAAATCGCTATGATGGCTGAACTCAAAAAGCTCCACTAAAACATCCTCATAAGCCAACACGGCTTGATTATTAATAATTGAATGGGTTTTTGCATTATTAAGTATACTTTTAATGTCTGCTGGTGAATTACCGACCAAAAGCTTCACAAGCCGTTCAAATTTCCTATCGTCTGAAAGGAAGTCGGTCGGGAAGCTATTGGTGAACGTCCTTATGAGTTGAGCAATCTCATCCTCCTGCGGAAGACCTATTTCTATAACCGTATTAAACCTTCTCCAAATTGCTTTATCCAGCAATTCCGGATGGTTGGTAGCGGCTATTAGGATGTTATGCTTCGCGAAGGCATCAATGTTCTGAAGCAAGCTATTAATAACCCGCTTTAACTCGCCCAACTCATATTGGTCATCGCGAGCCTTTGCGATTGCATCAAATTCATCCAAAAACAAGATACAGGGCTTGTTATCAGCGAAGTCAAATATCTTACGAATGTTCTTTGCGGTATTACCCAGCAATGATGAAACAATAGCATCAAATCTGGCAATTACAAGGGGAAGTCCAGTTTTTTCAGAAATATATCGGGCTACTGTCGTTTTACCGCAACCAGGCCGACCGTATAGTAACAAGGTATTTGGAGCCTCGATGCCATTCTGTAGTAACTGAGACTGATGTTTTACAATCTTAATAAACCCTTCAATCTTATCATCAACCAGCCGCGGCAAAACAACTGTTTGCTCGTCTTTGGCAGGAAGTGCTATATCAACAATACTGAGGCGACTTTCCTGGTCAACCGGGGTTGTCAGCAACTCATCCATAGTCACAGTTGAAACAGGTTTATTGTCGATTACTCTTACTATCATCTTTGCCATCTTCTCATCGCCATCCTTCTCAAGTTTGGTTGCAAGCAACTTTGCATAATTCGCCACCTTTTTCGGGTCGCGTGCAAGTCCGGCTTCTATCAGTCTTAAAATTTCAGTGTACATGGTCTAATATTCTGTTCGTGTAACAAAGATAGACCTTTTTTGAAAATAAATCCGATTAACCGGAATTTTTATTCCAAATACCGTAATTTTTTTCTCAAATTTGAATTCCGCATGCCCATTAGTGTAATTTCGTTTTAGGTATAATTCAAAAGGCAGTAAGAGTATCATGGCTAATAACCCCTGGCTTCTTAATTCGATGAGGAATCTGCTACCTCTCTCAGAGGAAAAATCAGACTTTAAAAAAGCACTGAAAGAGTGGTTCTTTACTGGAGAAATTATTGACCATGAAGTGCCAATTGAGGTATGCAATCTGTGTGAAAAAGACCAATTAAGATACCACTACGAAATAGGAAATGGAATCAACAGCAAGCTTTGGGTAGGAAGTAAATGCATTGGAAAATTTGACATCACTGTCACTGATGAACAGGGAAATGAGGTAACGGAGAATAAAGAAGCGTACTTATTAAAACAGGCCAAGAAGCGACATATTGATTCTGCATTGGAGAAGCTTCGTAGTACAGGGCTCAAGAAGAAATTTATGGACTATAACGTAATTGACCTTGATGACTACTGCCATGCTTCGTATCAAAGTGAAGGAAAGCTTGATCCTAAAATGTTGAACTGGCTATTTAAGCGGCTTGACGAGGAGAACATTTCTTACGACAAAAAAGCCTTTGCTATTACTATTAGTTTAAAAAGCTACGACAGCAAGGACAAACTGCGAAAATTGAAGACTGTGCAATATGAAAGAATTAAAAAATCTCTTAGCCTTCAACAACGGAAATTTTATCTTGGTAATTAGTGCCCTGCGGCGATGTAAGAAAAAAAATGGGTTCGCGACGTGCGAACCCATTATTAATTTAAATTAGCCCTGAATCTAAACGGCACTCAGTTTCTCATCGACTTCTTTATCCACGTCCGTATCAAGCAAGTGAAAGTAAATCCGCGTGCTGCGCTCATCCCTGTGTCCGAGCAGCTTCTGCGCCTTCTTGATGTCCACACCATTCTCGGCCAACATACGGCCAAAAGAATGCCTGCCAACGTGTGCCGTGAGCCTCTTGTCTATACCCGCCATAGCAGCGGCAACTTTCAGCATAGCATTGAACTCCTGATTGCTTGTTGAGAGCGGATGCTGACGCACATACTCTAACACTTCGCGCAGCTTTGGAAAGAGCTTGATGTTGACCTGCTCTTTTGCTTTTTGCGTCTCCATTACCAGCCGCTCATCGTCTAACACATGGATGTCGTAATCAAAACGCATTGCATCTTCAAAGCGAAGCCCGGCGTAGCACATGAATAGCTCGTACACAACCACCTTGTAAAGCTCAGGAGGCAGCGGATGCCCTGTCAGTAAGGCTTCCAGTCTGCCGCGCTCTGTTTTGGTCAGAAAGGTGCGCGTGGTTTGTTTATAGGTGCCGCGGTCAAAATTGTCAAAAGGATTCTTGTCAATGATGCCGCCCATCTTGATGGCATCGCGCATCATTGTGTTCATAAACTTGAAGGACTTCCAGACGGTGTTTGGCTCGTTCTTCAGCGTGTCGCGCATGTAGGCTTTATAGGATTGCAGGAAGGCAAAGTCAATGTCCTTAAAGGACACGTCTTTCCTGAAAAGTTCCAGCTTCGTCACCTCGCTGGTGTAGGTGCGAAGTGTTTCCTTATTGGTGTACTTCTCCTTGATTTGCTTGTTGCAGAAATCGGCGAAGCTCTGTTTGCCTTTGTCTTTCAGTTGCGAACGGATTTCCTTCCTGGAGACGTGCACGTCCAGCAATTCCTTTCGCAGAAACTCCGCTTCCAATTCACCAATCTTCTTCTTGATGGCGGCATTGATGAGGATGGCGTTTTTTGCCGTTGGCTTTACACACTTCTTCTGCTCATCCCAATCGGCAAGGAGCACTTTTTTCTTGGTTGAGAAGGTCGCCGCCTTTTTATTGTCAATAAAGATGGCGATGTAGATAGGACAGCTTCCGTCCTTCTTGCTTGCTTTGCCCTTAACCATGTAAGGGTAGATGTTTGTGTTTTGCATTTTGGTTCACGGGGGAGTGAAAATGGGTGTAGTAAATGGTGTAGTAGGAGGTGTAGTAAACCGGGCATTTTTTGCCTGTTTTTGACACTTTTCACCATTTTCCGAAACCGGACCAAAATCCCTATAAAGCAGTAGGGACGCTGTTTCCAGCGTCCCTACGTTCATTTTGCTCAAAAAGCTGAGCGGACTGGACGGGACTCGAACCCGCGACCTCCGCCGTGACAGGGCGGCATTCTAACCAACTGAACTACCAATCCTCCTTTTCCCTTTCGGGAGGGCAAAGATAGGGTTGCCGGCCGCAAACCGCCAAGCCTTTCAGGGCCGAAATTTTTGGATCAGGCTACGATTCCCTGCTTTACCGCATACATCACCAGCCCGGCGGTATTGCGCGCGCCAGTCTTTTCCAGCAGCGAGGCCTTGATACCTTCTATCGTCCGGTGGCTCAGGAAAATTTTCTTGCCGATTTCCACCGCCGTCAGCCCTTCGCAGATGTGCTGCAGCACGTCCTTTTCCCGCTCGTTGAGCTGCGCTTCGGCGCGGAAGCTCGGGTTTGCTTTGTTTTTATGCACGAGCGTCCGGAGCATCACATTGCTCACGTGGTCGGAGAAGTAATAGCCGTTTTCCACGCAGGCATGGATGGCCAGCTTGATTTCTTCCGCATCCGCGTTCTTAATCAGATAGCCGCCCGCGCCCGCCTCCAGCAGATGCAGGATAAGCTGCTCATCGTCATGCATTGTTAGGATGAGCACCTTGACCGCCGGGTACTTTTCGCGCACCTGCCTGGTAGCTTCAATGCCGTCCATGCCCGGCATTTTAAGGTCCATCAGGATAATGTCCGGCTGCTCAAACTTCAGGCATTCCAGTACCTGCAGGCCGTCGGCGGCTTCACCCATCAGCTCCAGCTTCGGGTCGTCGCCCAGCACGAGGCGCAGGCCCTGGCGGAAGACGGTGTGGTCGTCGGCAATGAGGTACTTGATTTTCGCGGGTGCGTCAGCCATAGCTTAGGGGTTTTGCATGGACGGGTTGGGCGGAGGTATAGAGGCGGGCAGGCAAAGGGTGATGCTGTAAGCGCCGCGCAGGGCGGCTTCGGGGAATTGAAGCGACAGGTTGGCCGACTTCAGGCGGTTCTCAATATTCTTCAGGCCGATTGCGCCTTTCTTAAGCAGTTGCTCTTCATAGTCCGCTTGTGAAAGGCCCGCGCCGTCGTGCGCGATGGTGATGCAGTGCCGGCCTTCCTGCATGTGCGTGATGAGCTGTATCCGGTTTGCGCCGGCGTGCTTCATAATGTTGTTGACCAGCTCCTGGATGATGCGGTAGATGGACAGGGCCGTATGCGGCTCCGGCTCCGGCCACTCGCCGCCTTCGGCCACCAGCTCCATGCGGATGGAGCCGGAGCGGGTGATCATCTCCGCGAGGGATTGCAGGGCTTTGATGAGGCCGAGGTACTGGAGCGTACCGGGTTGAAGCTGGTGGGAGAGGTCGCGGATTTTCTGAATGCTTTCGTCCAGCAGCTCCTGGCTTTGGGTGATGAGGGCGGTATTGCCGGGATTGCGCCCTGCCTGCGTGAGGAAGAGGCGGATGGAAGATAGAGTAGCGCCCACATCGTCGTGCAGCTCGGAGGCTATTCTCATGCGCTCCTCCTCCTCGCTGCGGATGGAGGCCTGCATCAGCTCCAGTTGCTTTTGCCGGTTGAACTCGCGCATTTGAATCTGGTGGTTGATGACGCGGCGCTGGTAGAGCGCTACGAAGAGGATAATGCCGAGGGAGAGGCAAAGAAATACCGCTAAAGAAAGTGTGATTACGTAGCTGAGATTACTCAATCGGTTGCTTTTTGGATAGCACTAAGCTATACGCAATTGCCAGATTTTTTATGACGTTTAATATATTGTGTACTTCCCAAACATGTATGCTTAACCACTTATCATCGGTATCAAGAAATCGTTTTACTAGAAGCATAATAGGGGATGCTGAAGAATAAAGTAAGATGCCTGCACTTGCAGCAAATAATGGTGAGCGCTCAATTTGTAAGAATTGTATGTTTTGAATAACTCGGTAGAAAGCTATTAAAGCACCAATCACATACAACATATAAAAGACTGCAGTGGCTTGCAGGTTTGTGTCATTTGGATAATAGGATATGGTATGGAGGATATAAGTCAGACCTAAAAAGGCTGAAAATATTGTAGCCCGATGCTGCCAAAATGGAGAGAAGCTGCTTTGCGTAAAATAACGTGACAACAAAAGCCACTCAACCAAGAAAAAAGTGTTAGCTATTAAATAAACGGGTTGATGTTTGCTGATGCATATGATGCCGACAATATCTGAAACTAAGGACAGCAACGCATAAAACCAAAGTAGCCTACATTCTTTATAGCCAGCAATGATTGGAAGTAAGGCAGAGAGCGCAGAAATCCAGATAATAACTTTAAAAACTGTAGGCAACCTTTTACTTGTTTAAGTATGAGTGGGATTTAGGAAATACTCCCAGTAGGAATGTGCCGATAGTAGCTATTAACTGTTCTAATTACAGTATGGCGGGTGAGGTGGTTTACCGGGGGGAAAGCTCACATCATAATATCCAATAGGGTTTTTATTGTCATCTTCTGTTGTGAAAATTATGTCTGCGTGGTAGCCATTGTAAGCCTTGACGGAGTAGAAGTGGAAATAAGCTGGTTTATTAGCTTCCATTACTCCTACAATTAGTGCCACTGGGTATTGAACCGTTATTAAGCTGTCACCACCGCGAACGATTTTTACTTCAAAATTGTCATCGTCAATTATAAACGAACTATGACACGTAGCATCATCAAATGCTTTCATAAACGTCTTGGCATCAAAACGCTTTTCGGTGTTGAGATTTGCCGATTCAATACGCTTGGTAAAAAGCGCTGGGTCATAAATGTGATCATTTACTTCTCGCGTAAGACAACCGGATGGCTCATTACACGTTCCAAGTTTTGTATGATGGCGGCCGCCGAAACCTTGACACGAGAGAATTGAAAAAATGATAAGTGTCCCAATCGGAAGGAACGAAGAAAGTATTTTCATCTTGTTGTCTTTTGATTACTGTTTTGGAAGGTTATAGTAAGGAGTCATTTTATTGTTGGCGGGAAACTCACATCATAGTATTCATTTACCATAGGGGTACGCTCTACTTTTATCAGTATGTCTGGCTTGTCTTTATTGGTTGTACGCTCTACGAGATAAAAATTCATAGAGATAAACGGAGCTACCATAATTGAGTTTAGTAGCCCTCCCTCATATCCAACCTCTACCATATTCTGTTCGCCACTTGGATAGTTAGCAAAGTAGAAACTTACATTCTGATGCTTAA
Organism: Chitinophagaceae bacterium; assembly: GCA_965246765.1. Lineage (GTDB taxonomy): Bacteria > Bacteroidota > Bacteroidia > Chitinophagales > Chitinophagaceae > UBA1952. Next base: position 150,886 of record CBDFFJ010000001.1, on the reverse strand, counting down.
TTACAAACACCTCAGAACACCCAAGGACCGGCATTTTGGCCTTCACGGCATCAGGCAACATTGGCCCAGTCTGGGCTTTATAGTAGTCCCTTATATCCCTTGCGAAATCGTCTGCTGAAAGTGGATGCTTTCCTTCCCAATATGCTACACACGCAGAGGTGTTGCATTCTTGAGTACAGTTTGCCTTTGCTTGCGCCTCCGACAAACGAGGAATAGAATGTTTTGACTTTGCTATACGGGATACAGTGCTCTTTTTTGTTTGTGCCCTGCCTTCCAAACAATGAGTGATTAATCCGACAACCATTGCTAAAAACAGCAAAGCACTGAAAGCCTTTGTGCGATTGTTAATTTCCATGATCGTAGTTCGTGTTTATTAATACCGTAAAAGTATATCCCCCAAAACCATTTTTATAATTCTCCCATCCGTTTCCCGTACTTCCACCCCCAAATCCCGTAATTCTACGCACCCCACAAAAGCCCCGCCCTTCCCTCAAAAAGAGGGTACCCACCCCTCTTTTAGCAGGCAGCTACCCACTAAATGAGGGGTACCACCCCTCAAAAAGCCCCGACCTACCCACAAAAAGAGGGCGGGCCGCCACTAAAAGCAGGGAGCTACCCACTTTTAGCACCGGCCTGCCCTCCAAAAGCACCGGTGCCCACTCTTTTAGTGGGTAAGCCGGCTTAAGAACCCGGAAAAGTCTGCTTCTTCTTGCTCGTATAAGGATACCGCGCCTTCAAATCCTCAAAAATCGCCTTCGCCCCCGCATCGCCGTCATGCACCGCGTCTTGCACGGCATTGTAATAGGCATTGCACACCATCATCACGTCAGAGCCGGCGGCCATCATCGTGTCGTTCAGCATCTCCTCCACCTTCCGAGCCAGCGCGTGAACGGGGCTGAGCTGCCGCGGCACGGCATAATCCTTCGCAAACTCTCCCGCGTCAAAGCGCCGGGGCAGGTAGTCCGGCGAGGTCTGCAGATAATCGGCCACCTTATCGGCATAGCTCACGCTCTTGTCGCCCATCTTCACCAGCTCATGCCGCTGGTCGGGCGAGAGGCCTACGGTATAGGGCTGCAGCAGCGCGATGATTTCATTGTGCTTCTTCGTCACATCGTCAATGACGCTCTGCGGGATGGTCTCGGAAATGAGTGATTGTGCCATGATGTACTGATTGGTTTTAGTGTAAGCTAAAATACGGATTGCGGCAATTCCGCAAAGCCGCAGCGTAATTCCACGCGCCGCAATCCCGTAGTCTTCAGTCCTCATTCCCGCAGTTTCGCTCTTGAAATGTGCGATGGCGCAGGGCCACTTTTGTCTCATACAATTCAAGGACAAAAACAATCCCTCCCCGCCATGAAAAAGCTACTTCTCTCCATTGCCCTGCCGCTCCTCGCCGCCGGCGCATCAGCCCAGCCCTTCACCGCCGCCACCGTCCGCCGCGCCGGCGCTGCCGACCGCATTTCCTTTTCCGTGCGGAGCGAGTGCAATACGCGCTACTACCTCATAGAAGGCAGCCGCGACGGGCAGGATTATGAAATCCTCAGCCGTCTCGACGCTGCGGGCAATACCCGCACCCCGCGCGCCTACGCCGCCACCCTGTACGACACTGCCATCCGCAGCTACCGCATCCGCCAGGTGGACAATACTGCCGCCGGCCTCTACAGCGCTGTAATAATGCCCGCGGCAGCTACCCCATTCCCGGCCAAAGCGCCACAATCCGCAACGCAGACAACGCCAATAGCTCTCTTAAAATAGCAAACCCAACACTTCAACATTCAAACACTCAAACATTCCAACCATGAAAAAGACCATCCTCCTCGCCACTGCGCTCGCCATCTATTGCAGCGCCGCCTTCGTAGCCTGCAAAAAGAGCGACAGCACGCCCACCCCAGCCGGCGCCTCGCAAAGCACCCACAGCACCAACACCATGCAGGGCCACTGCGACTGCCGCACCGGCCTTGAAGCCGGCACCGGCCTGCCTTGCACCTGTAAGCTGGAAGAATAAGCGCCGCTTCTTTTCCACCAACATCAATCCCTTCCAAAAACGAAAAACCACACAAACCATGAAACCTTTTCTACTGCTCCCGGCCATTGCCGTGCTGCTCGCTGCCGGCACCGCAAGCGCGCAGAAAGAAGCCATGCTTCAGGCGGCCTTCCACCCCGCCGGTGACGCGGCTATCCATGCAATTCTTACCGCTCAACACCGCTCCTCAGCGCCGGTAGCGGCCAAAGCCGCGCAAAGCAAAATGCGCATCGCCGGCTATGGCTATCGCACCACGCTTGGCAGCTACCGCGACTCCATCCGCCTTTATTACGCCGCAGGCAACCGCTTCGGCTCAGACAGCCTGCGCTACCGCGTGTGGAATGAGGTGGACAATGTGCTGGACGGCAACATCACTTATGGCCGCCCCGACGCCGCGCCGGATTCGCTGGTGCGATGGGGCACCTCGTCCGGCGCCTTCGCCCGCCAGTATAGCGTTGGCTACGCTTACGATGCCGCCGGCAATGCGCTGAGCTATGAGAAGACCGTTGTCAGCCCCGCCTACGGCAATAGTTGTGTGCGCTATCTGAATGCCTACCGCGCGGATGGGACGCGGTCCGGCAGTGAGGGGTGGCAGCCCTCCGGCGGTACGCTCAGTTGCGGCGCTTACGTGCCGGCCAACTGGCTGCGCTATGATGCTGCGGGCAATGCGCTATCCGACAGCTCCGCCTACGGCGTGATGCGCAATTATTACACAGGCGCGCGGCTGGACTCGGCCATCTATACCTATCCCGCAGTAGCCGCAACCGGCGGCGTCAAGCGGCAGCGACAGATTATGTATTACAATGGCGCGGGCCTGCTGAGCGGCTCCCGCACGGTGCGCACGGATTCCTTCTTTCAAGACGTGGACACGGAGGCCACGCGCTATTACCGCTACGATGCGCTGCAGCGGCTGGACAGCACCTACACCCGGTATGGCGGCCTCATGATTGGCAATGGCGCGGCATCGCAGGCGTTCAGCTATACCGGCGCTTTTCCGCGCCCGACGGATGTGCGCTCCTACGGCCACGGCTATGCCGGAACTCCCCTGCCGCCTGCGCCGGCCATGTACATCAGCAGCCGCTGGGGCTATCACCTTAATGCCGCCGGCCTGTGGGATACGGTGTATTTCTACAGCATCCAAAACAACGCGGCGGCGCTTACTGAGAAGGACCCGGTTGTGCTCAATGCGGCGGGATTCATAGACTACGTAAGCGGCTACGCGTATGATGCGGCCACGGGCGTCTATTCCGCCACGCCGTACGACCGGAATCAGTATTACTACGAAAGCTTTGACGATGGCAATGCCACCACATCCGTTCACCAGCCAGCCCCTATAACCCCTATGCAGGCCACTGTTTATCCCAATCCCGCCGGCGAGCAGCTTCAGCTTTCCGTCACACTTACCGAGGCGCGCCCGCTGCGCTATGCCGTGTATGATGCCGCAGGCCGCCCTTGCGGCGATGGCGGGGATGCAGCAGCAGCGGCGAAGCACAGCCTCGGCGTGCCGCTTCAGAGCCTGCCTTCCGGCGCGTATTACCTGCAAATCAGCGCGGGCGATGAGCGCTGCGTGAAGCCCTTCAGCGTGCTGCATTGAGCGCCGCCATGCGTCAGCGGGCGCGGCATGTAGCGCCCGCTTTCTTTCTTTCTTTCTTTTCAAAAAACAACAACGACCATGAAAAAAACAATCACTGCCGTGCTCATTGCCGGCGCAATGCTAAGCCTTTCCATTCCATCGTCTGCGCGGATGCACACCCGCAAAATCACGGTTAACTCCGATGCCGATGCGAAGATGCTGGTGGATGGGAAGCAGGTAGGCTCGTCCTCCGCGCAGTTCAAGGTATCGCCCAACGCCACGGTGAATGTGCGGGTGGAAAAGGTGGGCTACATCGCGCAGGAGCGCAACTACATCAACGACGGCAAGAACGAAATCCCCGCCACGGACTACATCAAGCTGGCGAAGGACGACGCCTATGAAAACTCCTTCGTTACCGACCTGGCCAACCACGACATAGACATCCGCACGGCGCATACGGAAGATGATGCCTGGAAGCTCATTAGCCGCATCATCACCGGCTCCTTTGACGTAATCCAGGTAACAGACAAGACGACCGGCTACATGTGTACGGCCTGGGTGGTAAAGAATTTTAAGGCTGCCACCATCCGCACCCGCCTCATCATCAAGACCGGCTCCTCCGATCCGCTCACGTACAAGGCCAAGCTGGTATCCGAAATCGGCGCGCCCGGCACGGCGGCATCGGCAGATGAATCGTTCCGGCCCTGGGACCGGATGCTAAGGACTTTTGAGAATGTGGTGCCGGATCTTCAGAGTAGGTTGGGGAAGTGAGGCCAAAGGCGAAACAAGTAGTTCTACGCATACATGACATGGCTATAAGCATTTCCTTTGCGAGTGCTATTCTTATTCTATGCGTCAAATTTTCTCATTTTGCCTCTTGGTGATTTGCACATCGTTGACCGTGCAAAATGTAATGTCTCAGACAAGAATGGGGATAGGCATCGATTATGGGAAGTGGTCAGAAATGCACCCCGCTCCCGGCATTTCAAAGTCTTTATCAGATAAGGAGCAGTATCCGCAGGAATGTGATTGCTGTCCAGAGCCGGCATCTAATTGCCTTCCCGAATCTGAGCCAGTCAATAAAGTACAGATAGATTTTCGCACAAAGAAGATTCATTTCCAGAACAAATATTTGTCACCACGCGAAGCAATACAGCTGGAGATTATGCACCTTAATCCGTACTTGTATAAGGTGACAATTAACGCCACAGATTCAACGGTTATGTCACCGATTAGTGAGAATGGCTTGTCTTACTTTCTCAAACCTGCAAACATTACGTCTTTAGTCTCTAATCTAATGAATACAGTTGGAACTGTATCTAACGTGACCTACAATAGTGCTACCAACTCAGCACTAAACATACCTACCGCTATTGCGAAGAATAGCGCGAAGTGGTGGATTGCCCAATTAAGAGGCGAAGGGGTTCCGCCTGCCTTTGTGAAAGGGCAAGAACCAACCGAGATAGCCCGGTTACAACAAGGAGTTATTGGGGCATTGGATGCCGATGTCAGGGAAGTAAACATGCAAATTGAGAATACTAATCGCACGCTGATGGCTTTTAAGCGGCGCCTTGCAATACTTCGCGAAAGTGATCCTGATTGCTCCCGGCTACAAACCAATAATATTGATGTTGAAGATTATTACAGCCTTACCCGACAAACTTTTGTGGAACTGGAAAATGATATTCGTCAACAGGCTCGCGCCTACATAATTGCTATTAGTGCTTTTCAGGACTATCTCAATAAGAACAAATACAAAGTAGCATGGGTAAGCGACAGCCTGATAAAAACCGGATTCGGCAGTCTGCTGAAAACAATAACGGACAATGAAACCGCTATTGGTGTTGACAGGCAGGAGGAATTTCTCCGCCGTCTTGACCAACTAAAAAGCGTTTCGTTTTGCTATCGCTCTCTGCCTATCTTTTTTGGCAGTGATGTCAAAAAAATAAAAGTTGACATCATTCCAAGAAAAGAAGATTCTACGTTTTTGCATGCCTACAGCACGGAATTTTCTTTGCCATGGACGTCACAATTCATATATGGTGTAGGCGCTGGCTTCCAGATTGACGGCCTTTACGATGAGAGCACAGTACTTGTAAGAGACAGTAACAAAGACAATTCTAAAATTAGTTATCACATACAAACCACGGATGGGGCCCGGATCGGACTTGGCATCAACGCGCAAGGTTATTATGGTGTCCGGATCTCTTCCAGCTATCAGCCTATCTACCTTGCTTTAACCTTTGGGGCAGGACTTTCTTTAGCCAGTAAGCCAAAACCACGGCTTAATATAGGCGCAGCCTTTGTGTTTGGACAAAAGCGCAGGCTCGTAATAGGCGGCGGCCTTACAGGCGGATATGTATCAAGGCTCGCTGAACCATACCGTAATGTCTCTTTTGCCTCAGAACCCACCTCGTATGTCTGGGACGTTTTGCAAACATCATGGCAGTTGTCGCTAAGCTATTCCATACTTGGGAATCAATAGAACGCTGCAGCTATAGAGGCGGCTTTACCTTTAGCCGGTAAATACAACTCATGGCCTTCCTCATCCTCGGTATAATAATCTTTATCGCCGGCTCCATCCTCTCCCGTGTCAACGACGCCGTCCGCAGAATAGGCCGTCCCGTAATGGCCGGCGGCATTGCGCTTGCAGTCATCGGGCTCATCGCCTCCGCCGTGGTGCAGATAGACGCGGGCGAGATCGGCATTAAAACCATCTTCGGGCGCGTGCAGCCGGATGTGCTGCCCAGCGGCCTGCACTTCATAAACCCATTTGTGAATGTGACCAAAGCCGACGCCCGCACCCAGAACTATACGATGAGCGCTGTCCACGATGAAGGCAAAACGCGTGGCGACGATGCTATCCGCGTGCTCTCTGCCGACGGCCTGGAGGTGGTCATTGATCTCACCGTGCTTTACCGCATCGTGCCGGCGGAAGCCCCGCGCCTCCTGCGCGAGACGGGCCTGGACTATGAAGACAAAATCGTCCGTCCAATCACGCGCACCAAAATCCGGGACAATGCAGTTTACTACGATGCGGTGTCGCTTTATTCTTCAAAGCGCGACGAGTTTCAGGTGCGCATCTCAAAGACTATTGAAGATGAATTCCGCAAGCGCGGCCTGCTGGTGGAAAACATCCTTGTGCGCAATATCACGCTGCCCGCCACCGTAAAGTCCAGCATTGAGCAGAAGATTCAGGCGGAGCAGGAAGCCCAGAAGATGCAGTTCGTCCTTCAGAAAGAGCGGCAGGAAGCCGACCGCAAGCGCGTGGAGGCCCAGGGCATTGCCGATTATCAAAAAATCGTGAATGAGAATCTTACCGACAAGCAGCTTCAGTACGAGCAGATCAAAGCCATGCGCGAGCTGGCCGCCTCCGACAATGCGAAGATGATCATCATGGGCGGCAAGGGAAGTGGCACGCCTGTTATACTGGATGCCAAATAACTTCCCTTTTTTAATGCGCCCAGCTGTCTTCCTGCTCCTGTTTCTTGTAGCGTGCGGTGAGCGCAGGAGCACAACCGGCAGCAATACAGGAAGCGCCGCCGGAACTGCCGATACTGCCAGCGTTCTTCCCGCTACTTTCTATAAGTGCTATTCCGGCACCATAGCCGGCAGGCCCGTCGCGGTGCAGTTGAGCGGCTATAACGGCAGCATTCAGGGCACATATTATTACACCGGCATCGGGCGAAATATCTCTCTCGCCGCCTGGGGCGATCCAAGTGCGGAGCCGGGCGAGACGGTGCTCCACGAGCTGCCGGAAAGCGGGGCATCCGAGGAAGACAAGCTGCCTGCCTGGCATCTGCGCATTAATGGTGCGGACGCGCACGGCCAATGGCTCAGCGCAGACGGATTAAAGCAATACAGCATTGACCTCAATGAAGATTATCCCGAAGGCACTACGGCACTGGATGCTTACTGGATTTCGGATTCTGCCGCACTGCTGCCCGGCAATCCTAAAAGCCCGGCAGCTACGGCTACCTGCAGCTACCTGGTGCCGCGCGAGGCCGGGGAAGGCTCCTTTCTTTATAATGCCCTCAAAGAACAGGTAGCACCCGCCGCCGCGCTTGGCGATGACGTGCAAAGCGCCATCCGCGCCTCCATGGCCGCTTATTTTGCCGATTATCGCACGGAAGTAGGCCCGCTCTCGCAGGAGGCAGGCGCGGAAATGGAATCCTTTGCCTTTTCCTATACCAATGACGATGCGCTGTATGTGCGCTATAATGCGGACTATTGGCTGGTCACCGAATCGCTCAACGCTTCCTACACCGGAGGCGCGCATGGCAATTACGGCTCCTCATTTGCCAATATAGACCTCGCCCAAAAACGCATCTGGAAGCTTACGGACATTGTAGCCGATACGGCTGCGTTGCGTCCCTTGCTCAACGATGCGGCTATTGCCTACTTTGAGCTGAAGCCAGGTGAGGGCATGGAGGAGCGTATGCTGGTGGACGAAGTGCCGCCCACGGAAAACGTCTGTGTCGGCGCCAAAGGTTTGAGCTTTATTTATAACCCTTACGAGATAGCCTCTTATGCCGACGGGCAGATCACACTTTACATTCCTTATAAGAAACTGCTGCCATTGCTGACTCCTGCTTTTCGGCAAAGGGTTCGCCTAAGCGCGGGTAAAGGCGTTGCTTTGAGCCGGTTTCGGAAAACAATTTCTCAGCACGATGCATACAGAAGAATCGCTTGAGGCACTGAGGTATCCCATAGGCCCGTATGCGCGCCCGGAGGCTTTTGATGCCGGGGCATTGCCGGCCCACCTTTCTGCCCTGGAAGCCCTGCCACTGTGGCTGGACGTCATTATTGAAAACCTGGACGCTCACCAGCTGGACACACCCTATCGCCCGGGTGGCTGGACGGTCGCACAGGTGATCCATCACCTCGCCGACAGCCATATGCATGGCTTTGCGCGCCTGAAGCTGGCACTGACGGAAGACAACCCGACTATAAGGCCCTATGACGAAGCTCTGTGGGCGGAGACGCCGGAGGTAGCTGCGGTTCCTGTGAATGTCAGCATTACTCTGCTGCATGCCCTCCACCGGCGTTGGGTGGCATTGCTGCAAACCCTGAAACCGGAAGACTGGTACCGGACCTATTATCATCCGGAGCACGGGCGCACGTTTCCCGTATGGGAGTCAACTGCGATGTACGCCTGGCATTGCCGGCATCACATGGAGCACCTTCGCCGGCTTAAGGAGCGGATGGAATGGGGATAGCGGCAAAAGCAGCAGGCGTTAATTTCGCAATCGCTGCATGAAATTACTGGCAATGCTTCTCCGCCGGCTCGCCCTTCAGGTGCTGTTGCTGCTGACGCTTTTTTTCATCAGCCGGCTTGCATTCACGCTCATTAACTACAGTCACTTTAGCGGATTGGGCACGGGCGGCTTCCTGCGGCTCGCCTTTCATGGCATTCGTTACGATCTCTCGGCTATCTGCGCGGTAAATGCGCTCTACATCTTCCTGCTGTTCCTGCCTATACCGGTCTGGCGATGGCCGCGCTGGCAAAAAGCCACGCAACTGCTTTTTGTAGCGGTAAACAGCCTTGTGCTGATGTTTGACGTCAGCGACTGGGCATACTTTCCGTACAACTTTAAACGCTCAACAGCCGATGTGCTGCGCATCATAACGCGCAAAGGCGATTTCTGGAGTGTGCTGCCAGATTACCTCCTCAGCTTCTGGTATGTGCCTCTGGCTGACTTTTCGCTGATACTGATAATCATACTCGCCAACCGGCGCATCTGCCGGGCTACGCACCTTGATGCTGTGCCCGATAATGTGCGTGCCCGCTGGATAAGGCCGTTGCTGCAGTCTGCCGCGCTTATCATCCTGCTCTGCGCCGCCGCAATCGGCATTCGCGGAGGCATGCAATACATACCCATCGGCTTGCGGAATGCCGTGCAGGTTACGGACAGCCGCTATGTGCCGGTGGTGCTCAATGCGCCATTCAGCATCATCACTACGCTCGCTGCGCCCTCGCTGGAAGAACTTCACTACCTGCCCGACTCAACGGCCGAAAGGCTGATGCCCTTCCATCATCAATACAGAGGAGGCCGGACGTCTGGCAGAAAGAATGTAGTTGTGGTAATTCTGGAAAGTGGCTCCAAGGAATTTACGGCGCTCGGCGGCCGCAGATCGTTCACGCCATTCCTGGATAGCCTCATGGGGCTGAGCCTTACCTGCACGCAGGCTTTTGCCAACGGCCAGACATCGGCCGAAGGCATACCGGCAGTTATTGCAGGCATACCTACACTAATGGATGAGGCCTTCACTACTTCCAATTACGGCACCAACAACATCAGCACTTTGCCGGGCCTGCTAAAGGAGGAAGGCTACAGCACGGCTTTCTACCATGGCGGCACTAATGGCACCATGTCTTTCGACATCTTCGCGGCAGCCGCCGGCTTTCAGCGCTATTATGGCCGCGGTGAATATGCTAACGAGACCGACTACGACGGGGCATGGGGCATCCGGGACGAGCCCTTCCTGCAATACTTCGCGAAGGGCCTTTCTAAAATGAAGCAACCCTTTGCCGCCTCTGTCTTTACGCTTGCGGCGCATCCGCCTTATAGCCTGCCTGAGCAGTACAGGAGCACGATACCTTCAGGACCGCTACCGGTACAGCAATGCATTGCCTATACCGACCTGGCGCTCCGGCTATTTTTTCGCCAAGCCGCGGGACAGGCCTGGTACCGCAATACGCTTTTCATCGTCACTGCCGACCACGCCTCGCCACAGACCAGCGGGGGCTTTTATGAAGCCGGGCCGGGGCAGTATGCCATTCCCATTCTCTTCTATTGCCCTTCTGACAGCACACTTCGCGGATATTATAACGCTCCCACGCAGCAGCTGGATATTGTGCCTTCTGCACTGCAATATCTCGGTTACAGCAAGTCATTCTTTGCCTTCGGCAACAGCATTTTCTCGCCGGCGGAGCAGCGTTTTGTCATTACGCATGCGGCTGGCAGCTATCAATGGCTGGAGGACGGGCACCTGCTTCAGACCAGCGGCGAAAAGCCGGCAGGCTATTTTTCTTATCCGGGCGACAGTCTTTGCAAAAGCGATCTGCGCGGGCAGAAGCGCATGGATACTTCTCTGCTGCGTCTCCGGGCCTTCGTCCAGCGCTATCGCTATGCGCTTACGCACAATGCCATGAACTAAGACCGTACCGCCTGCTATCTTAGCGCCCTATTCGTCACCCCACCTCCTCTACTATGGATACTACGCTGCTCAATTCCATTCACAACATTATGCGCTGGGCTGTGCTGCTGTTTGGCGTGCTGGCGCTCTTCACCGGCATGCGCGGCCTTGGCGGAAAGCGTGACTTTACCCTTGGCGACAAGCGTACCGCCCTTTACTTCCTGATAGCCTGCGACATTCAGTTGCTGCTGGGCTTATCCCTTTACTTCATGAAGGGCTACCACCGGGTATTTTCCGGCGGCGCGATGGGCGAGGTGATGAAGAACCAGCCGATGCGCTTCTGGAGTGTGGAGCATATCACCGGTATGCTGATCGCCATTATTCTTGTGCATGTGGGCTATGCCGGCACAAAGGGCAGCAGGCCGCATGCGTCCAAATTTCGCCGGCTGTTCTGGTGCACGTTCATTGCGCTGCTTATTATTGCGGTTACCATTCCCTGGCCGTTCCGTGCGCCGGGTGTTGCCCGGCCCTGGGTACCTGGCATGGGTGTGTAGTTTGTCTGGCCTTTGGAACCGTTAAAGGGGTTTTAAGAAGATGGGCGGCATTAAACTTCCGCCGGGCCAATGCCTCCAAAGAGGCAAATCATCTCTTTCACCTTTAGAAACGTCTTCTCTCATGAAAGCATTAGTCGGAGGGCTTCTGGCCCTGTCCTTTTTAAGCCTTGCGGCTGCAGATGCGCAGGCGCAGATCATTGTACGTGTACGCCCGGCACGTCCGAAAGTAGTTGTTGCACGGCCGGTGGCGCCATCGCCGCGCCATGTATGGGTTGAGGAGGAATGGGCGCCTGCCGGAGCCGGCTATCAGTGGCGCGGCGGGTATTGGGCCGCCCCGCCCCGCGAACGCGCAATATGGGTGCCCGGTCATTGGACGGGCCGCCGGCGCGGATATACCTGGGTGCCCGGGCACTGGCGCTAACCAGAATCTGTCAGACGAAAAAGCCCGCGGCATGTCGCGGGCTTTTTTAGTAGAAGATGGAGCATTTAAACGCTCACGCGCTTCCGCTTCGCTTACTGGGCAAAGATGAACCGTATGGTTACCCCCGCCCGTGTGGTGGTAATTGGGTACGACTGCGTGGTATATGGTATGCTCTGGCGGCGGTCGTAGTAGAAGCGCAGGGTAACCCGGTCGCTGACGATGTAGTCTATGCTTGGCGAGATGCTCACTACTTTTTGCCCGCGCGTGACGATGGTGAGGTCTTGCGCGAGGTAGGTGTTAGTTGTGATGTCGTCGCGCAGGCCTATGTCCACTTTCACATTGAGGTCATTGTCCAGCTTCTTTACGCCAAATACAGAGAACGGAAGCTTTAGTCCGCGCTTGCGATAGCCGATGCCTATGACGTACTCGTCGCTGCGCGTCTCGGAAATCTGATAGTCAATCAGTGAAAGCGAGGCCGTGCGGCTCTTGCGGTATTCAAAGCGGGCAGTAAGGTTGTTCTTTAGTGAGGCATCTATCCCGATGAGCGGCGAAAAGCTTTCTGAGATAGTGATATTGGGCACCTGGTAGAACGGAACGAAATTGCCGGAGTTGGAGTCAATGAATGACGGATAGCCGAGGCCATATGCATCCTGGTAGTAAAGCGCAGACACGAAAGAGCTCATGCTGAGCGTGCCGGTGTAGGCATCCGTCACCGTGAAGGAATTGAAGATGTCCTGGAAACCCGGCAGGCGGTTAAGGCCATTATAAGATAAGCGCCAGTTGGGCAGCGGTATGTAGTATTTAAACGGATTGCTGCTGATGCTGGAGTTCTTATAATCCAGCAATGGGATGTTGGAGGCGCTTCGCCCGCTATATGCGGCAATGAAGGCCGGGATAAGTACATCCTGCGAGTAACGATTGTAGCCCTTATAGAAAGCGGGGTCGTTCGGATCCTTCGCGCCATTGGTGTAGGGGTTATTCCGGCCCAGACGCTCCGACAGAGTCGTGCGATTGCGGATAAACTCCGTGAACACGCCGCCGCCCGAGGTACCGCTGCTCTTGAAGAGGGTTTTTATCCCGATATACGACATGCTGAAGGAGCCAGTCTCATAAGGGTTGAGGTGATTAAAGATTCCGGTGAAGCCGGTATCCTTAAACAGCTCATTGTGCGACTTTGAGAAGGTTTTGGTGAGCGACAGGTCTATCCGCAGGTCGTTAGGAATGGGCTCAATCTGCGCGGAGATGTTGAGGCTCTGCTGATGCGTCTGCTGGAATTGCGCATTGAACAGCGAGTCGCGGCTGAGCCTGCCTGCGGCGCCCTGCCGCTCCAGATAATCGGAGCCTACCTGATCTCCAAAGGCAAAGCCAAGACCCGGCTGCGCATTGGCGGTATTGACCCCGAAAACCTTTGTGCTGTCTAAGTAGCCGGGCAGGATGGTGCCGCCGCTCTCGGTATAAGACACCGTACTGCGCTTTACCATGGTCAGCAACTGGCCGATCGTGCGCTCGGCAGGGCTGAGCTGCGGATTCTTCTTCTTGCGCGCCAGCCTCCGGTCGGCTTTTTTCTTCGCTTTAGCTGCCTTCGCCTTTGCCAGCTCATCGGCACGGATGAGACGGCGCACAGAGTCCAGCTGATTGTCGCTCATGTTAGCCGTATTGATGGCAACGCCCTTCAGATTGAGCGTAGCCGGCTTTTTAGCGTTCTTGCTCTTTGATGAGGCAGCAGACTCGGATACGGCGCCGCTGGACGACGTTGAAGCGGGATTTCCGTCTTTTCCGGGAGCATCGGAGCGGTCTAGGCCAGAGGCCTTGCCATCTCCGCCGCGCATATCAGCCGCAGGATTGCGCGAAGAAATAGCGCTGCCGCTGCGCGATGATGTGCGCGGACGCGGCGCGTTGGCTGCGCGCAGATATTTGCTCTTGTTGTACAGCTGCTGGAAGTTCAACTCTCCGTTAACAGTTTTTCCCTGCGTATTGGCAATCGTATTGCCTAGCGAGCGGGCCAGCTGCGAGGCGGCCGACCAGGAATAGGTAGTGCTGTAGCCCAGGCGCAGGCTGATCCAGTCGGTGATGGGCAGCTTACTGAGCGGCACGGTGTAATTGGCATTGGCCTGTTGCGTAAACAAGGTATTGCGTCCGAAGCGGCTGATGTTTTCCCACAGCGTATCGCGCTTTTCTTTGGAATCAATGCGGCCATACGGCTCATCAATCCGTGAGGTATTGGTGGCTGCATAGTCAACCGACAGCGAACGGGTCAGCTCCCAACGCAGACTATAAGTGCGCAGCCACAGGAAATTCTTATAGTAAGTAGCGGGTATTTCATAAACGCCGTCTCCGATGACGCGCACTTTGGTTTCATCCACCGTGCGGCTAATGTCGTTGCGGAAAGATATGGTGGACGGCAATGGGTTAAAGTTGATGTCCTTGATCAGCGCCAGCCACTTGGATTTGGATTTTATCAGGCTCTTAAACGGCTCAATCGGCTTGCTGCGCACGCTGTAAGAGTAGCCGAGGCCCAGACGATGGTTTGTAAGCTCGTCGCCTTCTATAAGCGGGTTGCGCTTGTATTGCCGGTTATATGCGTAGGAAAGATCAAGGTTCTTTGCGCTCCAGAGCTTCGGGTTTTTGCCCTGCTTCTCAGGATTACCCGTGATACGCACATTATTTACGTTTACTGACGTAATGGAGGTGTAATCCTGAGCTACTTTTTTCAGCGAATCCCGACGGTCGCCGCTGGCATTGTTCAGCTGCTCGCTGTACTTCACATCCAGGTCATACGGATTGTACTGCGGATTAGAGACGCTTTCAGAATGCCCTATAAAGAAAGGGATCTGAACGCCCCATGAGCGCGGCAGCAGCTTGCCCACAGCCAGATTTGTATTGGCATCCCACTGGTAGAAATTGTCGCGCTGGCGCTGCTGCAGCTTCTGATCTATGTTGCCATAACCCTGTGTGTGCATGGAGCCGCCGAGGTGTACGTTGCCCAGGTCAGCCAACTGCATATTGACTTTACCTGTGGCGGCGTAGCCCGGTGTTTCATTGAGCCCCGTCATCCGCAGCTCGTCAAACCACACTTCAGCGCACTTGCCAAGACCGTCATCCTGCGGGTGGCCTGCATCCTTCTGCGGATTGAGCACACCCAGCATCACCGTTTTCGCCTCGCCCACATTCGGATTACCCACAACGACGATGTTGTTACCCTTTGCATCGGTAACGGTAAAAGGAATGAGCGGTGAGCCGCCGGCATTATTCCGCTGCGTCTTTGCGTTCACGAGGTCGTTGAAAGCGATGTCCAGCATGTTCGCATCCGGCCATACGTCGTAGTCGTTCTTGGCTCCCGACTGCGTCACCCGGAGCGGTATCTGGTACTCGTAATAGTTGTTGATGAAGTCGGAGCCGATGCGGATAAAGGCGCTTACGTCACCATCCTTCAGCGGAGCAGCATTTGGCGCGCTCTCACCGTGAATGAACATCCTCAGGCGCTCAAACTGGCGGAGATCCACGTTCACTTCCTTGTAAGCCGCGCGGGCATCACCGTCCTTCAGCGTGCACACCTGCAGCGCCAGCGATTGCTCGTTTTGCTGCACTGTCTGGTTATTGCTTGTAGCTGCAAGCTGGCGGCTCACGCCCGGAGGAATTATGTAGGGAATCGGAGCACGGTCGCCATTCTCTTCCAGACTCACCGAGTTGACTGTAAAGTCGGTACCAATCTTTTCATCATCCGGAATGTTCTCACCGGGATTCTTGAGCGAGAACTGATAACGGCGCCATTGGTTACGGCCCAGGTTGAGCTGCGCAAAACGGAGCGTCGCGGTATCCTGGAAACCGGACATAAACATGCGCACAAAGCGTATGGAGCGGAAGTCGGCAATGGATCCCACCTTCTGCACATAATCACGGATGGGTATCTTGAACTGATACCAGGTCTCGTCCTCTGTGGCGCCATTCGGGAGCTTCACATTGTGCGCCGTGTGGCTTGACACAACATAGTTGGAGCCCACAGCCATGTTTGGCGAAAGGTCAACGCGGTACTGGTAATAGTCCTCGCTTTCATTGAGGGTATTGTCGCGATCCACGTCCTCGCTTTCGGGAATCGTAGTAGCCGCCGAGGTAAACTGCGAGCTCGCATCGGTGGTTGGCGAGTTCCCCTGCGGGTTGTTGAACAGCCTGTAGCGGTCGCGAATAAAAGTAGTACCCTGATCATAGTCGCCGCCGCGGTAGTAGCGGTAGTCGTCGCCCGAAGGGTCGGCCTGCGCTTTCAGATAAGCCGGGCTTTGGGGGCCTACCTTATTGGCAAGCTGCACAAGATAATCTGAGAAAAAGCCGCCTTCGTCCGTATTGTCCAGGCCGTCGTAGCCAACGTCTTGGGCGGCGCGGGCGGCAGCGTCATTGTCAAAGGCGCGGGTGATCTGCTGCTGGAAGCGCGGCACATAGCCCCACACGCTCTTATCAAGCTTTGTCAGGTCTTTCGGATAAGGAATGCCATTCTCAAAAAACTTCTTTGAGTCTTTCAGTACATCTTCCGAAATATTTCCGAGGTTGATGTAAAGGGATCCGTTGCCTGCTTTGGTGTTGCCGATAAACGGATCCATCACCCAAAACTCAATGTACTCCACGTTAGAAGCCTCAAAGTCAGAGTACTCAATGGGCCGGGTGATACCGCCCCAGCGCTTCTGCGGGTTTGTGAGCGAGCCGTCAGGATTCAGGCCTGCCACATCAAAGTTGTAGGGGCCGCGCTCGCGTGGGTAGAAGCTCAGATCAAAGGTGGATAGCGTATTGAATACATTGCCCAGGCTCTTCTGCGGAAATACATCCTGCTGCTGTACAAGACGGATATAGTGCTGAGCCGGATCTTTCTTTACATAATCAGGCACGCCGCCCACGGGATCAACAAGCGTTGGCTCAATAGTGTACCAGGACATCCGCGCGCGGTTAAAGCCATAAGTAAGCTTATCATGATCGCTGGCCTCAGGGAAAAGCACGTTTCCGAAACGGTCTTTCGCGCCGACCGGCGTAGCTGCCAGCGACCATGATGCCGCAGGATACTTCAGGTCGTAGGACGAGCGCGTGCCCTCAAAATCATCAATGTAGGTAGAGCCGCCAGCGCCGTCCAGCGTATTGATCTGCTTCGGGTGGCCGGGTCGGATGGTTGCCACTTCTGCGGACGCAGTGACAAAGGATGGTGCGGTAGTGCTGTAAATAGGAAGCTTATCCACGATGCGCGTCAGAGCCGGCGATTCGGATTGATAAGCGCCGTCCAGACCGATCACCGTATTTTGAATCGGGTCTTCGCCAAAGGAAACCTTTTGGGTGAAAGGCCGCTCCGTAAGGCGCATGATGGTGCCGCCGAGCGTCAGCTTCTGATTGGCGTAATAATCAAAGCGCGCTCCCATGAAGTTCTGCTGCTGGAATCCGAAGGTTGCATTGTCTTCGTAAGACACATTGATCGGAATGCCGGAAGAAAGGATGCCCGTGTTGATGATTTTCAGCCGGCCCAATCCGTAGTCAATCTGGTAATCCTGATTCTCCGTCAGCTTCTGACCGCCGGCGCTCACCGTTACAGAGCCCTGCGGGATATTAAAGCCGCCAAGGAAGATTTCTGATGACGAGGCACTGCGGTACGAGCCGCGCATGATGTATCGGTTCTGCTGCTGAAACTGCCGCGCAATTGTTTTGGTAGAATCGTAAAGAATCTGGTATAGATACTTGCGCTCATCCTGCGTGCTGCCGCCCAGGGCCGGGCGTAGGTCAGAGCCGAAGGGCTCGAGCACCGGAAACACCACTCTGCCCTGCTGCGGCACAATGGTAATACCTTCTATGTAGTCAAAAACGCCGTCCGGCTGCGGATCATTTTGGAAGTTGAGCCGGTCCAGATTCAGGAGTGAAAGCAGGGGCGTTCCCGCGCTGGCGCCGGTAGGCAGGTAACGCTTTTCTCCACCCCCGGGGTCCTGATAAAGGACATTCAGGCGAAAATCTTCCTTGCTCACGCCGAGGCCGCCGAGCGCATACACATTCTTCATCATCAGCTTCCAGAGCGGCAGCATCGGATTCAGACTCTGCGTCTTGAGCAGCTTCATATACATCACCTTTTGGTTAGACGTATCGGGCGGCAGGTCTTCCGCAAATTCACCCACCTGATAGACCTTACCGTTATAAGTATAACGATAAGCTACCCCAAGGATGTCGTCGGGATTTACCTGCGTATTCAGCGAAATGTAGCCGAGCTGCGGATTGAAGCTATACTCCGAAGCGTTGAGCTTCCGGGCTGATGTGTGAGCAAAGTCAATGCCGGCGCCGCCGGGACTTACCTTATCACTTGGCAACGGGAAAAATAGCTGAGCAACGTCTGAAGCGCGGCTTTGCTGGCGGCCTTCCGGATTTTGCTGCATCTGGTCGTAAAGCGTATTGGCCCGGTTGTCAGGCTGGTCCGGTTTGCTTGGGTTGGCCAGCGTTTGCCGATACGGATTCTTTTCGCCTAAATCCTGAAAGCAAAGGATGTCGCGGACGCCTTCTGTGGCGCCTGTGCGGTTGGTCACCCATACTTCAATCTTATTGATTGTAGCCAGCGACTGGATAACGGGGAAATTTCTAAGCGCTTTATTGTAATTATTCCGAAAATACTGCCCGAGGAGGTAGTGCTTGTTTTCCTCGTAATCGTCTGCCTTAAGACCGAAAGTCTGCGTCTGCGCGCCACCCTGAACCGTAATACTCTGACGCTTGCTCTTTTGCTGGGAAAGCGCGGCTGTAACCCAGAGCTTGCCAAACTGCAGCTGTGTCTTCAGGCCAAAAAGCGACTGCACGCCCTGCACAAGCGTGGTACGGAGCGGGAAGGAAATATTACCGGCCTCTATCTTCTTGATTATCTCATCTTCCTTGCCGGTGTACTCCAGCTTCTGCACGTTCTGATAGTCAAATGTGGCTTTCGTATTATTGGAGATATTGAGCTTGAGCTTGTCGCCCACCTGGGCCAGCAGATTGATGTTCATCTGCATGTCAAAGTCAAAAATCCCGTACTTCTGTGCCCGTTGCACCAGGGTCGGGTTCTGGATGTTCTGCCAGTTGCCACCAAGGGTCACATCTACATTGCCCTGCGGGCGAACGGAGATAGAGTTGTTCCCAAAGAGGCGGTCAAAGATGCCTTCTTTGTACATAGTGGGCAGCTTCGGCTTCTTGGAGAACAGCGTTAAGGCATCCAGGCGGCGGCGCCAATAGTTCTGCTCATCCTGCTTGGCAGAATATTTCTGGTACTCGTCAAAAGTCAGGTATGAAGGGTTGCGGATAAAGTCGTCGCCCACTTTCTCGCTCAGGTAATAGCGATTGTCCTTTGGATCGTACTCAATGTTCTTGTTGATGTTGGCGGGATCGTTCAGATCAATGCCGGAGCGGCTGCGATCCTGAAGCGGATCGCCGCTGGCGTCAGAAATCGGGAAGCGCAGCATTCTTGATGAATCCTGGCGCACGGGCGCCGCTGCCGGGCTGTCCGGCTCAGGCGCGTCATTATCTCCGTCGCCCGGATACCCATAACCGCGCGCGCCCACGTGCGCGAGCAAGCCGGCGCAGACCACAAACAGGAGTACTTTGTACCCGAAATAGCTCTTTCCCTTCAAAATCTTTATGTGGATGGGGGTTCTGGTATCAAGCTATCAGAGTCCGTCCGGATGCTTGCTGCCATTTCCCTACAATGCTTTCAATGCCGCTTTAATCAATTGCTCTACACTCGCCCACTCGCTTGCACCGGCCTTCTTGACAGCCTCTGCTGCAGCGGGTCTGCTGATGCCCAGATTTACCAACGCAATTAACGCATCTTCTTCCTTCGTATTGTGCATTGGAAGGGTTGAGGCAGTTACGCCGCTGTTATCGGCCTGGAGCTTGCCCTTTAGCTCTAATACGATGCGCTGGGCGGTCTTTGCGCCTATTCCTTTTACGGCCTGCAATACCCGGATATTGTCTGTGCTTATTGCCTGCTCCAGCTCGCCCGGCGTGAGCGACGACAGAATGATTCTGGCCGTAGCTGCGCCTACCCCGGAGATGCCCAGCAAAGCGCGAAAGGTGGTCCGCTCTGCTTCATTAGCAAAGCCGTAGAGCACCCAGGCATCTTCCCTTATCTGCAGGTGAATAAGCAGTTTCGCGCGTTCCAGGTGCTGGATCTTCGCATACGTCTGTAGTGTGATGGCTATCTCATAGCCTACACCGACGGCATCCAGGTGCAATAGTGACGGGCTCTTGTAGCTAAGCGCCCCTTCCAGGTAAGCAAACATCTTTTCAGTAAAAAATCAAAAGCCAAAAGCCATGACGGCGGCTGCCGCTTCTGACTTTTGGCCCTTTAAGGGTTTTTAAAATTCCTACAGTGCGTTTAGTTGCAGGCGGAAGATCTGGGGGTCAACCTGCTTGATCAGCACCTGGTATGTAGTGTCTGTTTTGAAGCCGGCATCGGTTGCGGAGGGCACAATGCCAGCGTAGAATACGCCTTTGTTTATGCCCATCACGGCAATATTGCCTTTCATGCCCGCCGGAACGCGCTCTACGGATACGACGCCATTTACAGCAGACGATAAAGGGAACACGCTCTTCAGACCATCAAACACGGCAATGGACAGCGACTGCTCCAGGGGCACCGGCGAATTGACCTTTACCGGGAAGCTTGCCACGCTGCTGTAAGACATGAAGTGCGAGGCCGCGATGTAGCGAAGTGAATCTGCGCGTAGTGATACGGTATCGCCGGTAAGCGTGGTTCTGCCTGCCGTATCGCGCCGGTACCAGTTTACAACGCTGCCGCTGCCAGCTACTGTCTCGCCCAGGTAGAGGCTGTCGCCGGTAGCTGTAATGCCGAATTGCGGAAACTTGACTGTCAGATAATAGCCTTTACGGAGGCGGACGGGAACGCCATTCTGCGTCACCTCCACATAAGCCTGACCGCTGGAATACAGCGGATTATTGTTGGAGACAGGCAGCACACGCGCAAAGACCATATCTCCTTTCTGAAGCCAGTCATACACCTTTACATCCACCCGCCCTGTAACAAGCGCGCCGGTATAAGACTGAAACGCATCGCGCGGGAAGGTAAAGCGTGTGCCGCCCTTTGAAAACACATCGCCGCCGGAAGACACCGTAAGCGCCTGAGTAGTAGCCAGCGGAGCTGTGCGCGCAAATACGTCGTCCAGCGAGGAATAGCTGCCGGGCGTAGCGCTATTCAGCGTGCCGTCGTCGTTCCTTTTGCAGGAGGCGAATAGCAGGCAGGCGGCAGCGGGAAGAAGGAGTAAAAGAGAACGTTTCATGCAACAGTTTTTTCTGATCCGGCGGCTATCAGATTTTTTTATAAAGACGCCGGCGAGAAGCATTTAGTTAGGCGGCCTAAGCTACAAAAATAACCGGCCTTTTCTTTTTTCGGCTGTCATTGCGATAGAATGACAGGCCCGCCGCTATGGAAAAAGACTGCCCGGCTGAGCAGTCTTTTGTTTCCACCCGGAATATTCTATTAATAAACGCCCGGCCCCGGCTGGTACCACCATGGAACGCGCTTACTCTTGATGCGGTAGTAGAAGGAAATGGAGATGGTGGAGTAGCCGTCCTTGACAGAAGGATTGCCCCTTGTGTCGCCCGGATTGCGCTTAAAGTCTTTATCAATAAGCCAGCTCTTGTCATACATATCCTTGGCCAACTGCGCCTTCTGTGGGTCATTCTTGTGGATGACGTCAAAAACGGCAGGATCCACATAAGTAGTGCTTACATCATCCAGATAATCTGTGAACGTATAACGGTACATGTATTCAACACCCAGTGATGTCTGATTGCTCAGATCCCAGCGCACGCCGAGGCCGCCGCATACTTCCGGCACCCAGAGCTTGCTGATACCCGTAGGGCCGTTATAGCCAAGCGCGCGCAGAAGCGAATCTGCTGCGCCGGGAATAAGGGCACTTTGATTTTCAAGGTCAAGCTCGTCCAGGTTCACCTCACGGCTCTGCCCGTTAGGGCGGCCATCGGTGCCGCGTGGCGTGTATGTACCCTTTGGCTTGAAATGGAAATACCCGCCGCCTACCAGCAGGTATGGCTGCATGCGCTTTTTAGCGCCCTTGCTTTCCAGATTACCGAGGCGGCGCGGATTGATTTCAAATACAAGATTGCCTTCCCAGATATTGCTCTTCACGTCAAGATTGCGGAAGTAGCGCTGGTATGCATCATCTTCTGTAGTGGACGCGTTTTTGGCGAGATCGTAGTTCCAGTTGTCGTTGGCATACACCGAACCATAATTGATGGCTCCGCGCACTACAAAGCCCGGATGCAGTGCATAACGCGCAAAGATGCCGCCCATAAAGTGCGGTTTCTCCCAGTACTTACTGTTGCCATAGTGAAAGATGGGCGATTTAGTGCCCACATCGCCCCAAAGGTCCGACATGCCGAAATTCATGCCTACGCTCCATCCCGGACGCTCTGCGAATTCCGGCGCGCGGTAGCGCTTCCACTTTTGCTGCGCCTGGGCTGCCGGCAAAGCGACAGCTCCGATACACACGCTGGCTATGATACTACGGAGAAGAGGTATCCGCATGAATAGAGGAAATTTTGAGCGTACAAGATAGCAATTTTAGCTTTTCGGCAAAGCCTGCGGGCAATTATTTCCCGGTAAACACCGCTTTGCGCTTTTCCAGGAAGGCGGAAGTGCCTTCACGTACATCGGCCGTGCTGAAGCATTCGCCGAAGCGCCTGATCTCGCTTTCAAAGCCGTCTGACGCGCCACGGGCCGCATCATTCACACAGGCAATCACCTGCCTGATGGCAAAGGGAGCTTTGCTACCGATCTTGGATAAAATTTTCTTTGTGGCATCTATCAGCTCAGCTGCCGGGAAGACGTGATTCACAAGGCCGAGCGATTTCGCATCGTCGGCTCCGATCATATCGCCGGTCATCATCAGTTCCATCGCTTTACCCTTTCCCACAAGCTGCGTGAGCCGCTGTGTGCCGCCATAGCCGGGAATAAGCCCAAGATTAACCTCAGGCTGACCAAACTTCGCGGCTTCGGAAGCGGTGCGGAAATGACAGCTCATAGCCAGCTCGCATCCGCCGCCAAGCGCAAAGCCGTTTACGGCTGCGACAACCGGCTTAGGGCAGGCTTCAATCCTGTTAAACACATCATGCTGGCCGCGGCGTGCAAGAGCGGCGCCGCCCTGCGCATCCAAACTGGTAAACTCGGAAATATCGGCGCCGGCCACGAAGGCCTTTTCGCCGGCGCCGGTAATCAGGACGCTTTTAATCTCCTCATTGGTGTACGCCTCATTTATGGCTGCGCCAAGCTCTGCTATAACGTCCTTGTTGAGCGCATTAAGCTTATCAGGGCGGTTGATGGTGATGGCGTAGATGCCCGCCTCAAGCACAGTGGTAATTGTCTGATACATTATTTATGTTGGATAGTTGCGTTTGCGGAACAGATTAAAATGGCCGCTTAAAATTTCCTGTGCGTCGCAGCCCACTGACGGATGTAACCCGCAATTTCACTTGTGGGCGCACCGGGCGCGAACAGCCTGCCCACGCCCAGCTCCATCAGGTTTTGAGCATCGTCTTCGGGGATAATGCCACCGCCGGTGAGCAGCACATCAGCCAGGCCTTTTTCTTTCATGAGGGCCAGCACTTTAGGGAATACCGTGTTGTGCGCGCCGCTTAGTATAGAGATGCCGATGGCGTCCACATCTTCCTGCAACGCAGCATTCACCACCATCTCCGGCGTCTGCCGCAGGCCTGTGTAAATCACTTCCATGCCGGCGTCCCGCAGAGCGGTAGCTATCACTTTAGCGCCGCGGTCGTGGCCGTCCAGGCCCACCTTGGCTACCAGGACGCGGACGGGGCGGTTGAGGTTTTCGGCCATGGGCCGCAAATGTAACGGGCGGGCGGGATTTGGCAGGCGGCAATTCCCGCTTCATCAAATCACTTTCAAAAAACCAATACACTTTTCTATGCATTGGCGTGACGTGGCTGAAAATAGCAGAGATCCGGGCAGTGTCCGGTTAAATAAGCGCTGCAGGCACCATAGCTAAGCCTTTGGATGAGCTAATCGCGACCCGAACCTTACCCGTATGCAAAGCCGTAATCAGATGGGTCTTCCGCCTGCGCTTTATTCCTTTACCCAGCGCTGCGGCGCAGGACTTCTAATGCCCTCGCAGGTCAGGCTCATCAGGTAGATGCCGGACGAAAGTTCCGCCGCAGGCATTGACACATGCTGCAGGCCGGGCTTACCGGCACCGGCATACTGCCAGACCAGTCTGCCGCTTATCTCCCGCAACTCCAGCCGGTAGGCGGCCGCAAATGGCAGATTGATTTCAGCCGCCGCCGCGCCGGCTGATGGATTTGGCGTGATGCGCAGCTGCACAGCCTGCGCCGCATAGCCGGAGACGCCGAGGGGGAAGCTGAATGTCTCATCAAGTATGTTGATCTGACTGCTTTTGCTGCCGCTGCTATCCACAATTGTCACATTGTCAAAGTACAGCTTCATCTGTTGGCCGGCGGCGTTTGTGGGTATGGTGAAGGTGAGCAGCGCGATCGTGCCGTAGCCGCCAGCATTGCGATGGTCGGAGCGCGCATACGCCCAGTCCACGCGGGCATTATTATAGCCTTTCGCGAAGCGAATAGTATTGGCAGTTGTGCCCAGCCAGCTGCCGGTATAAGAAACAACAGGCGCCAACGCCGGCATGATGCCCCCGAGCATGAGGCGGGCCGCAATACCGGAGAAGCCGGCCATCGGCGCGGCAGCAGTGCCCAGCTTTACCGGTACGGTGATTGTTTTGCCCGGCGCAGGGCTGATGCCGCTGAGGTCAAAGAAAAGATCCGGAAGCCCTGCCGTCCTTTGCGCGGCAAGGTGAACCTCTTTGGGATGCGTCATGCTGTAATTGGCTTTTACAGCCAGCGTGTCGCTGAAAGTCACGAGCCCGTTGCCGTCGCAGTCGGCGTGCTTACGGCTGATGCCCGGGTAGCCCGGCAGCATCGTCGGCCAGTCTTTGCAGTGCTCAGGCTGCCACACCATAGTAGCGCCGCTGCGCAGGTAGCCGCTGCTGCCGAGGGAAAGCGCTATCTCCAGGATATCCTGGTTATCCGCGATTTTGTCATAGTTGGCACGCCCGCCCATACCGAGTCTGTGCAGGTAATGACGGCTGTTGTATTGCCCGGCCCCGACGGAGCAGCGCAGCCGGCGCCACCCACTGCAAGCTGATACATGCCGGCGGAAAGCGCAGATGCATTGGGAATCTTCGGGTTCTGGAGCGTGCTGGTGAAGCTGTTGGGGCCGGTCCAACTGAAGCTGGCGTTCGCTAGGATGGTTGTGCCGCTTAGCTTCAGCGAGTCTCCCGCGCAGACGGGGCCATTAATGCTGAAAGGCGTTGGCGGCGTGCTGACGACCGTTACAACGGAGCTGTCCCGACTCGTGCAGCCAAAGCTATTGGTGACGATACAGACGTATGTTCCGGAAACACTGGCGTTGTAACAAGCTGATGTAGCCGCAGTAATGAGCGTGCCGTTTAAAGACCACTGATAAGAAACGCTCATATTGGCAGAAGCACAAAGCGATACGCTGCTGCCGGTGCATACCGCTACCGTCTTAGGACTGACCGACACAGCCGGCGAGGGATTGGCAGTGATGTAAATGCTATCAGCATTTACGACCACGCTACCGGCCGTGGTATAGCGACAGCGATAATACGACGTAGCATTAGGTATATAAGTGCTGAAGTTGGCGCCGGGGATGGTGCTCCATGTGCTGCTGCTGATTGACTTTGTCTGCCATACGTAGCTTGCGGGCGTACAGACGCCCAAATATCCGCTTACAGACAAGGTAGTACTGGCGCTGCCGATGCAGATGATCGTTGGACCTGTGGCGACTGTAACAGCGATGCATTGCGCAAGCACCCGTCCGCCACCGGACATAAGCAGAATAAGCGTAGCAAACGCCAACAGCGATTTAAGCATAGCACTATCTAGGAGCTTGCGCTACAGAAAACTGCAGCGCTGACATAGACGCGATTGGAAAACGGAACGTTGGCCTGAAATGATGCGCGGAAGAAGGCTGCCTTAATCCATTCCCAGCGTAGGCATATTGCGCCGTGGCGGGGGCGCGCCTTCTTCCTGTACAGACAGCAGCGTGCTTCCATTGGAAACAGCTCCGGTCTCTTCCTGCTGTTCTGGTGCAGCTGGGGCTTCCAGCTCTTCCACCTTCTTTTTAATGGCGCTGAGCCCATCTATCAGACGTCCTTTCAGGATCGGGTCGTGCTTCTTATCAACAAGCCGCTGCAGGTCGGGCAGCTCCTCGCCTTGCCTGCGGAGGCCGGTGCGGTAGGTATCTTCGGAGCGCAGGATTTCTGTCAGCGTTGCCTTATAGTCTTCAAAGACCTGAACGAGGTCTTCATGGCTCTGGGCGGTTTTAGAAAGCCTGCTTTTCAGAGACTGAACGACCTGTAGCTTATCCATAGTGAGTGCGTTTGTGGGTGCAAACAAATATAGGCGTAAGCCCTGATTTAACTATGTTCGCCTCAAATCATGCTCACGCTTAGCTTCAACCCCTTTCCGGTGCTGGTAACGCCCCGCCTCGTCCTTCGCCGGCCATTGCTTTCGGATGCGCCCGACCTCTTCCTCATGCGCTCAGACCCGGAAGTCATGCGCTACATCCCGCGCCCGCTCGCGCAAAATGTGGCGGATGTTGAGGCGCTGATTACGATGATTGACGGCTTTGTAGAAACCGCGGAGCGCATCAACTGGGCCATTGAATGGAAAGAAACGGGCGCGGTAATCGGCATGATCGGCTATGTGAATATCAAACCCGAGCATCACCGGGGCGAGGTAGGCTACTCACTGACGCGGGCCTGGCACCGGAAGGGCATCATGCGCGAAGCGCTGCATGCCGTGCTCACGCAAGGGTTCCGCGCCATGGGCTTCCACACAATTGAAGCCATCATTGATGAAGAAAACGGCCCCTCCGGCGCGCTGCTGGAAGACGTGGGCTTTAGAAAAGAGGCCCGCTTCCTGCAGGATTTTCAGCACAAAGGCGTTTTTCGTAACTCCATTCACTTCGGTATGATGCACAGCGAATGGGCTTAGCACTTAGGCATGTATGCAATAATAAAAGGGATGGAATTATAATAACAACCCCTTTACAATTCAAGGCTCATGCGCCATATTTGCAGGTAAATCTATTCGTCGTATGAAAGCCCTTCTTCTCTCCTCACTGCTGCTCCTGACCTTCGGCGCCTCCGCGCAAAAGCTGGTGGTGGTTGACTCCGGCGCCACGAAGACAGCGCCGGGCATTGGCGGGAACACGCAGCTCGGCTACGCATTTGCCAAAGGCGATGTGATTACAATAGACGCAAAGGCGTCCAAACAATTGGAGCGCTTGCTGGTTTTTCGCTTCCCAGAGGAAGTGCTCGGCCGGGTAAAATATACTAAGAAGCCTAAGCTGACTTTTACAATGCCCGAAGACGGCATTGCTGTTTTCCGGTTTATCTCCGACCGCGATGGAACCAACACGGTGAATTATACCGTGACGCGGGTACCAGCCTCAGCCGCCGTGCAGAACTATAATACAAAGGTGGAGTGGCAGATGCCTGTAGATCATGCGGGCACCCTAATTCCCAAGCGCGCTTCTGAAGACTAATATTTGTAGTCTTCAATAAGAGCGCCGGGAACCGATTGCCTATGTCGCCGTTTCGCCGTTCCGCGACGTTTATTGCTTTGAAATAATGCCTCCTGCCAGCAGCCGTCCATAGGCATCGCTTAGCCTGTATAAGTATGGCCCTGCTGAAAATTCCTGCATGGGAATAGTCAGTTCATGCGTTCCAGGTGTATAAAAAATCAGTGAGGAACTCCACAGCGCACGGCCCTGCATATCTGAGATATTCACCAGAACCGACTGTTGATTTATCGTGCTGATGGCTAATGTTGCAGCAGAAACGGCCGGATTGGGATAGACAGAAACACTTAGGCCGCTATTAATTTGAATTGAGGGAACGCCGCTGGGCGTGGCGGTATATATGGCCCTTTTTAGCTGCATCAACATCACCGGGTCGCCACCAGTGGGATAATGCAATGCGCCAGCGAGTACAATCTTTCCATTGGCCGCGGCCGTCAGTGATGATGCCTGCAGCATTTGTGCGCCCTTTACGGCCAGGGTCAGCACACCCTTATTCGGCCAGGTGGTATCTACCTTCCCATTTGCAACAAGCCTCATGACGTAGGTTGTCATTGTATCATAATAGGCCGTGTAGTTGTAGTGGTCAGACGTCATTGCGAGGAGTGCGCCGTTTGTGCTGTCGGGAATCAGCGCCACCCCTTTATTCCAAGTGTCTTTCCGCATCCGCAGATAACCTGTTGCCGGCATAGCGGCGGCAGGAGTGCCCGAGGCTTCCAACAATGTCGTAAAGCAGTCTTCGTCCATGGCCATAGCGCTGTCAACGATGCTTCCTGCTACAACAATCTTATGATCTCCTCTTATGCAAATGGCCCGGGTCGTTACAATCGGGTCGTAGGTGAATGCAGATAATCCTTTGTAGCCAAAGGCAGGGTCGAAGGTGCCGTTCAGGCGGATCCTAAGGACGTAATAGCCATACGATCCTCCATTAGCGGCCCTCATATCAGCGCTGTAGGGCCCCACCGCATAGATGTTTCCCGAGGAGTCTATAGTGAAGGCTGTTGACCTGGCGCACATCGTGTCTCTCGCTGTATCGCAAAACGGGAAATGGCAAAAGCCGCCCACGCCGAAGCTGTTATCAAAGCTGCCATCCGGATTGAGGCGGGCTATAAAGTTGTCGTACCACTCATAGCCTGACACATAAAGCTTCCCGCCACCTGCGGGCTTCATGCCTGTAAGCTGGGCAAAATACATAGACGCGCCATTAAGATTGTGCATCGGCACTAAGCTGCCGTTGGTGCCGAATGTGCTGTCTATGGTACCATTGCTTTTCCAGCGCGTCAGCAGCGGCATCTGGCTGCCGCAGCTTATCTGGCCACAGAACTCAAAGTCTCCGCAGGTCACAATCCTGCCATCGGGCTGCACCACCGCAGCTATGTTTGCTATTTTGTCGGTCCACACGGCGCTCTTGATATAGCTGAAGCCAAACATCAGGTCGGGGCTTTGGGCATAGCCATTTACACCAAAGCTGGAGTCCAGAGAGCCGTTTGGCTTAAAACGATAAAGCCTTGAATATTGCGTAGAGCCGCTGGCGGGAACCACGATCTTTCCATCCGGCTGAATGGCAATGCCTGCGCCGCCTACATCGGGCCTCGGGCCGTTGGTCGTGCAGCCATTCACAGCAAAGCTGGAATCCACCTTTATCTGGGCAAATGCCGATACGGAAACGCTTAGAAGTGCAATCGTCGCAAGTAATCTCATAGTTCCCGTTTTGTCAGTCTTTTGTAAGACCGGCAGGTAAGCGCCCCGGGTTGGGTGCATCGGGGAAACAGCGTGTAGCCCATTTCTGATTGGCGCACCGGGCCTTTGTCATTATTCACTAAAAAGAGCCGGAAGAGGAGCTTCTGACGTCTGCCACGCAGTCTATAGCGCGTCTCGTGAGACGTTTATAACGTCACAAGCGGTGTCATTAACGTCTTGCGTGATGTTATCAACGTCTCCATAGACGTCAGAAGCTACTTCAGCCGCTCCAGCACCTCCATACAGCCGGATATTCTGTTGGAATATGTGGTGCGCTAAAGCATAAAATTTTCGCAGATCTTGTTGGAGGATTATAAGAGTAATGCGCGAAGCGCAATGGCCGCGGAGCTGCCGGAGTTGAAGGTGGAGGGGCTGGTGGGGAAGAAGTAGGGAATATCAATTATTTGCCGCCCTAAATTTTATTATTAACTGGTAGGCGTTATTTATCTCAGCACAAAATCTGTTTTTCGCTTCCGATTCATTAGGGTGACGGTCATGATGATGTTTGGATAGAATAGTTTTCCAAGACTTCTTGACGTCTGCATCGGTCGCAGTTGGGAGAATACCCAAAAGATTATATGCTTTCAGAACTTCCTCTTGGTATACATCTTTATGCCGTTTCTGTGAGTAGGAAGAGTTATTTTTCCCTAGTATTTCTTGAAAAACTGAAAAACTCATGCCCCTCTGGCGCATCCAAAGTTTTCAAAAAAGCTTCAAAGCCCATTGAGCCATCTTTCTTAATAATCCATGTAAGTATGCCGACTAAGGCACTGCCAACTAAAGCAACTTTTTGCTCTTGTGGGCTTATTTATCTAACGCAATTGTGCCG
This sequence comes from Chitinophagaceae bacterium, assembly GCA_965246765.1. Lineage (GTDB taxonomy): Bacteria > Bacteroidota > Bacteroidia > Chitinophagales > Chitinophagaceae > UBA1952. The sequence continues at coordinate 120,951 of CBDFFJ010000001.1, read as the reverse complement.
GGATGATACGCTATTAATTCGCCTTCCTTAAAAAGGTGATATACTGGAAAAACTGTATTAGATGCTCTTAATCCTATTTTAGGAATAGAAACTTTAATAAATTCTTGTATGGCTGAACTTCTGTAGCCTATCTTCTTTGTATCTATCCATGCTAAAGACAATGACTCCTTAAAATGTCCTTCAAGTTGGATTTGAAGGAATTTATTAAACTCAGAGCTAGAGCCAACTTGCGCTCTTAAAACGCAAATCTTATTTGATAACAGAAAAGGTTTAAGGTCAGCAGATTTAAGTTCAAGAAGTTGTGATTTCATAATGCCCAAATTGATTAATGTTGAAAAGAATTATTCAATTCACTGTCCAGAAATCTTTACTCTGCCATAATTGCAGCTATAGTTCGGGAACTCGCCCAGCCAGTTCGGCTTAGGCTGAGGCGCCGACAAGCGCGATAGCCGCCTACGTCCTACTATAATGTAGCCCGTGGCTACCCCTCACAGCTTGTCAAATTTTCACAACGCTGATAAAAATCCAAAGCAGGTTGATAATGGTAAACCGCGGGTCAAAGTCTTAAACGGCATTCAGCGCCACAATGCCTGCCAGGATTATCCCGAAGCGCTTGTGCCGGGCTAAATAGGCGAGGGCTTTGTTTTGGGTTCTTTGTTCGGTTTGCATAGCGGCAAAGTTCAGCCCCGCCGCGCCCGATTTGCAATCCACGCTACCTTGCACCCATGCCCCTCTACAAAGAATGGGAATCAGCCAGTCACGCCCTCGCCGCCATCTGGCATATAGAAGAGCCCGAAGCCTTCTTCACCGATAAAACCGGCATTAATCCCACCATAAAGCATCCTAAAAAACGCATTGAGCACCTTTGCGGCCGCTACCTCCTGCAGCACCTTAGGGAAGACTTCCCCCTTCACCACATCTCTCCCGATGCCCACGATAAGCCCCGCCTGCCGGAAGACCGCTACTTCTTCAGCATCTCCCACTCCTACCCCTATGTAGCGGCGATCATTTCGGACAAAGAGGAGTGCGGTATAGACATCCAGGTCTGGAAGGACAACATCGCCGAAATCGCCCACATGTACCTCTCAGACGTGGAACAGGCAATTTGCAGCGGCGATGCGCGGATAATGACCCTCGCTTGGACCATCAAAGAAGCCGCCTATAAATGGTGGGGCCGCCGCGGTGCTGAGTTTATTGAAGACCTGCCCATTAGCCGAATGCTAGAGAAATCAACTGCATGTTATCCACCGCACAGTCCCGAGCCTTTTCATGTAAAGATGACCTGCTTCGGGCATCCAGTAGAGCCGAAGGCATTGCTGTATAAGGACTTTGCACTGTCCTACATGACAGCCCATCGTCCGATAGTTGAAACATGATTATTTGATGCAATGTGTATAATTTTTAGAGAAAGTGGCAAAATTTATTGACCTCCAATCTAAAAACCTTTTCTTTGCAAAAATCTTAATTAATCATGGGCGCACGTTTTCCCGCACTTCAGGAATACCGCAATGAGGAGAAGAAAATCTCCCATTACAACGGCAAAAAGGTTACGGCCTTGTTTGCCGGCAACGTTTTCTCCAACAAGGCCATGCGTGAATGGCTGAGCGATGAGGCCTTCAAGAGCCTTTCGGCTTCAGCCAAAAACGGCACGCGCCTGGACCGCCGCATGGCCGATCAGATTGCCTCCGGCATGAAGGCCTGGTCTGAGGAAAAGGGCGTGACCCACTTCACCCACTGGTTCCAGCCGCTCACCGGCACGACGGCCGAGAAGCACGACTCCTTCTTTACGATTAAGAGCGATGGTACCGCGATAGAGCTGTTTGACGGCGATGCGCTCATCCAGCAGGAGCCGGACGCCTCATCCTTCCCGAACGGCGGCATCCGCGCCACCTTTGAGGCCCGCGGCTATACTGCCTGGGACCCAAGCTCGCCGGCCTTTATCATGGAGACTGGCTTCGGCAAGACGCTCTGCATTCCTACCATCTTCATCGCTTACTCCGGCGAAAGCCTGGACCATAAAGCGCCGCTGCTGAAGAGCATCGCCGCGCTGAATAAGGCGGCCGTAGATGTAGCGCAGTATTTTGATAAGAATGTAACTAAGGTTACGGCCACGCTCGGCTGGGAGCAGGAATACTTTGTGATTGATGAGGCACTGGCTAATGCCCGCCCTGACCTCGTGATGTGTGGCCGCACGCTGATTGGCCATAGCCCTGCGAAGGGCCAGCAGTTGGAAGACCACTACTTCGGAAGCATTCCGGAGCGCGTGTTTGCCTTCATGCAGGATTTTGAGCAGGAGTCTTACAAGCTCGGCATCCCGCTGCGCACACGGCATAACGAAGTAGCGCCCGGCCAGTTTGAGTGCGCGCCCATCTTTGAAGAATGCAATATTGCCGTTGACCACAACAGCCTGTTGATGGACGTGATGGCCCGCGTAGCAAAGCGTCATAAGCTGAAGGTGCTGCTGCACGAAAAGCCTTTCGCAGGCGTGAACGGCTCCGGCAAGCACAACAACTGGAGCCTCGCCACCGACACCGGCGTGAACCTCCTTGCCCCCGGCAAGACGCCGCGCACCAACCTCATGTTCCTCACCTTCTTCGTCAATACGATTAAGGCCGTGCATGATTACGCCGACCTGCTGCGCGCCTCCATCGCTTCCGCCGGTAACGACCACCGCCTTGGCGCGAACGAAGCGCCGCCGGCTATCATTTCCGCCTACCTCGGCTCTTACCTGAGCAAGGTGCTGGACGAAGTGGAGGAGCGCGTAAAAGACAAGTTTGACGAGCAGGACGAAGCCATCCTGAAGCTGGACATCCACAAGCAAATCCCGGAGCTGCTGATGGATAACACCGACCGCAACCGGACTTCGCCGTTCGCCTTTACGGGCAACAAGTTTGAGTTCCGCGCGGTAGGTTCTTCAGCCAACTGCGCCGGGCCGATGACGGTGCTGAACACCATCGTGGCCGAGACGCTGAAGCAGTTTAAGAATGAGGTGGACAACCTCATGGGCAAGGGCGAGAAAAAGGAAATCGCCATCCTGCACGTGCTGCGCGCTTCCATCGCTTCTTCCAAGAAAATCCGCTTTGAGGGCGATAACTACAGCGCTGAATGGGCTGATGAAGCAGCCAAGCGCGGCCTCTCCAACTTCAAGACTACGCCCGAGGCGCTGGACGCCTACATCAGCGAAGCGGCAAAGCACGTCTTCTATTCCAACGGCATCTTCTCCGAGCGCGAGCTTGAAGCCCGCCACGAAATCATGCTGGAAGAGTACGTGAAGAAGGTGCAGATTGAAGCCCGCATTCTCGGCTACCTGGCTACCAACCACGTGCTGCCTGCGGCCATAGAATATCAGAACAAGCTGATTGAAAACATCCGCGGCCTGAAAGACATCGGCCTGCCGGAAGAAGCCTTCCGTGCGCAAAAGAACCTCGCTGGCGTTATCTCCGGCGACATTCAAGCCATCAACGACGCCGTTGAGGCCATGATTGAAGCCCGCAAGCAGGCGAATGAAGAAGTCTCCATGCACGAGCGCGCCTCTATGTACTGCAATGATGTGAAAAGCTACTTTGACACCATCCGCCACCACGCCGATAAGCTGGAGCTGGTGGTGGAAGACAAGCTCTGGCCGCTGCCCAAGTATCGTGAGCTGCTGTACCTGCGTTGAAAAGTGTATCACTTTTCAAGGACATAGTGCTGTATATTTGCACCAACAGTACGCACCACGCTACCCATCAGAACAGCGTCCCGGGGTGCGTCTTTTATCTCTTTTTTTTTACCTCCGGCGAAAGCCGGGGGTTTTTTATTTTCAGCCCATGTTTTCCAAGCCGGCTAAAAGCATAGATGAGCAGATTGCTTTATTGCAAAGCAGAGGCCTCGTCGTTTCAAATGAGGCTTTCGCGCAGCACGTACTCTCAAATATCAGCTATTACCGCCTCGCCGGCTATTGGTGGCCTATGCAGGCCGATAAAGAGCTGCACATATTCAAGCCCGGCAGCCGTTTTGAAGATGCAGTTTCGCTGTACAACTTTGACAAAGAGCTGCGCATCATGCTATTTGATGCCATTGAAGTCATAGAAATAAGCCTTCGTACAAAGCTCATTTATCATCTTTCTCACGAGAAAGACCCATGGTGGTTTCAGGATACATCGCTTTTTACGGATGTGCGGGCACATATCCAGACGCTGGCACATCTGGAAGAAGAAATTGAGCGCTCCAAAGACACCTTTATCAAAGAACATAAGCGCAGGCATAAGGACGATGGCCGCTTCCCGCCGGCATGGAAAAGCCTGGAAGTAACCTCTTTCGGCGCTTTGTCCAGAATCTACGGCAACCTGAAACCAGGCGTCCGGTCTAAAGACACGATTGCTATTGAATTTGGTACGGTCAACCATACCTATCTGCCCAGCTGGCTGCAGAGCATCGTGCAAATCCGCAACATCTGCGCGCATCACAGCAGGCTTTGGAATAAGAACCTGCCTGGCCGGCCTAAGCTGCTGTCAAAGCCGCCCTATCCGTAGCTGACTAACGTGCCGAAGGAGACCGAGCACCATATGCTCTACATACAGCTCTGCTGCATGAAGTATCTGCTCAATATTGTACTTCCTGAAAACCCATTTACACAACAACTGGCTGCGCTGCTCAGCAATTATCCATTGGTAGATTTATCTGCATTAGGCATTCCGGCAGATTGGCTGGATGAGCCTCTGTGGAAGTAATGCGTCATATGCCAGAGCGGGTAGAAGACAGCTGAAGTCACGGACAACAAAAACGCCAGCCACCCGAAACGAAGCACCCCAAGTCCGCCCTGCGCATCTGTGCGTATATAATGCGAACCTTACGCTGTGATACGCCTCATTCTATCCGTCATCTTCTTTGCTGCCTCTCTGCTCTGCGTGCTTCCTATCCCGGCAAAGCAGCTTTGGTACCTTGCTATCGCTGTCGGTGAGTTTCCATGGGTCACCATTATACTCAGCCTCCTGCTGCTGATCTGGGTTTCGCGCCGGCGCAGATACCGCGTGCCGGCGATGCTGTTTGCGCTTTGCGCTGTTGCATTATTCAGTCGTCCGCTGTTTAGTGCGGCCATCATCGCGCATCATCTGGATGAGCGGCTGGCCGGCGCTTTTCGCGTGCGGACGGCTGATCTGAAAGCGCCGCACCGGCAACAGCCCTTTTCGCTCACGCAAATGATTTCCGGCATTGGCGCGAAGCCCGTGCCCTTCACCAATCATCAATACGCCCCGGGCGGCGACGAGCATTCGCTGCGCTTCTACCCTGCTGCCCTGCCGGGCCCGCGGCCCTGCCTGGTGATGGTACACGGCGGCTCCTGGAAGAGCGGCAATAACGGCGAGCTGCCGAATGTAAACGACTACTACGCCCGCGCCGGCTATGCAGTGGCCAGCATCAACTACCGCCTCGCATCGCAGGCCAAAAGCCCGGCGCCGCAGGAAGATGTGGCTATGGCATTCGGCTGGCTTAAAGCCCACGCGGCAACGCTCAATATTGATACTACGGCCTTCGTGCTGATGGGCCGATCGGCCGGCGGACAGATTGTGCTGACGGCAGCCTACACCCTGCACGAGCCGGGCCTGCGCGGCGTCGTCTCCTTCTACGGGCCTACCGACATGCTGTTTGCCTGGAACGATGCCCACAACCAGCTTGTGATGCGCCACCGCGATGTGCTTACGGACTTCTATGGCGGCTCGCCCGATACTTTGCGCCAGCGCTACCTTGACGGCTCTCCTGCCCGCATGGTGACTGCCCAGACTGTGCCGACGCTGATGGTGCATGGTATGCTGGACCAGCATGTGCATTTTCGCGAAAGCGAGATTCTGGACAGCGCCTTGCAGCGCGCCGGTGTGCCGCACCTGCTGCTGGGACTGCCCTGGGCCACGCACGGCTGCGAGTATTCCCTCAACGGGCCGTCCGGGCAGCTGGCTGTTTATTCCGCGGAGCGCTTTATGTATGCTGTGACGCAGGGCGCGCTCAGGCAGTAGCGACTCCCTGCTGGCGTGTAGGCTATGCCTCCACCTCCACCAGATCGCGCTTCGTGGCCTGGCGGTAGAGGAACTGATGCACGATATGCCGCCGCGCAAAACGCGTAGGCACGGGCGCATACACCAGCTTCAGGTACAGATCCTTCGGCACGCCGAAATACTCGTAGGAGGAGCCGTCGGAGAACTTTATCTCCAGCACCTTATCCTCAAACTCAATCTTCGTCACTGCCGCGCCGGCTACCGTGGCATTATATGCCGGCAGGCCCGCCGCCTTCGTCTCCGGCGCTACGCTCACCAGGAAATGGTAGGCTTCTATAATGGCGGTGCTCTTAGCCTCGGCCGCCGCGTGCTCCTCGCTGTCGGGCTGATGGCGGTCGGGGTGCCACTCCTTTACCAGCTGGCGGTAGATGCTCTTCAACTCTGCAAGGGAGGCTGTAGCGGTAACGCCCAGCAGCTTCCGGTATTCACTGATCTTCTTCATGGAATTGGTAATAAAAGCCCGGCGGTACAATCGCCGGGCTTTCTCTGATGACTGCGAAAATAAACCGGATTGCCGGCAGGGAGATGTTATAGTTATATGACCCTCACGGGGCCAGCGCGCCGCTACTGCTGCGGCGTGAAGGTCTTTTCGGTGGATGGGGTGCCCGCTCCGGCGCGGTTTACGGGCTGCACTACCAGCTTCATCTGCGCCCCGGCCGTCATGCCGCCCATAGAGGTGGCGTTGTGCGTGTCGCACTTGGCATATACGCGCATGCCGTTGGGGAGCATGATGGTGATGGTGCCATCGGCGGCGGTGGATATCTGCGTATCGGTGGGCACCGCGAGGTACATGTAGGCCGCTACGGCCTGCGCGCCGGCGCCGGGGTGGAACATTTCTATGGAGGCCGTGCCGCCGTCGTGCTGGCCCATGGACCTAAGTAGGGCCTGGCCGGGCTGCGCTTTGGGGGTGGTGGTGCCACTGGTGGGGGTGAAGCCTGCGAGGGTGATGGTCTCGGCATTGCCGGCGGCGATGAAGCTCACGTAGTCGGCCGTTTTGCTCCAGATATTATTCCAGGCCTTCTCCTTATTGTTGCGGGCCTGGATGTCTGCGTGGTTGCCGCTTTTAGCGGCTGCTATGGCCTCAAACAGTGTGGTATTGGCCGTGCCCATCACCACTACGCTGTAGGGAAGGGCGGGGAACAGGCTGGCATGGGCATTGAGGCCGTCCACAACGTTCTGCCCAAAGGTTACCTTGTCGGACGGGGCATTCCGGAGAAATTCTTTGCTGACTTTTTGGAGGAGATTCATGGTCTCTGTGGTGTTTTTACAGTTAAATACTAAGGCTAAAATAAAAATCATTTTGAGAAACAGGCACACCCTGCCGCTTTCAGGCATCTGCAAGCTTGCAGAAGGTGCTCCGCAAGCTTGCAGAAGGTGTTCCGCAATCTTGCAGAAGGTGTTCCGCAAGCTTGCAGAAGGTGCTCCGCAAGCTTGCAGAGGGTGCTCCGCAAGCTTGCAGAAGGTGCTCTGCAAGCTTGCAGAAGGTGCTCCGCAATCTTGCAGAGGGTGCTCTGCAATCTTGCAGAGGGTGTTCTGCAAGCTTGCGCCGCATATTGGCAGGCCATTTCGGGCAGGCGGGGAGCATTCTTTTTAGAATGGCGGAGGCGCACTATATATTTATGCCCGCTATGAAGCACCGCGCCGCCATCCGCCCCCTGCTCGCATTCACACTCGTCCTCACCGCGCTGAGCCTGCCCCACCGTGCCGCCGCCCAAAAAAAGCAGGGCCAGGCCCGCTTAGACTCCCTGCTGGCCGAGGCGCCGAAGATGGCGGAGGATACGGCGGCGGTGAGGCTGATGACATACATCTCCGCCATGTACCAAAACATTAACCCCGACGAAGGCCTGAAGTGGGCGGCCAGGGAGCTGGCCCTCGCTCAAAAGCTGGGCTGGCGGGCAGGAGAAGGCTTTGCCTACAATGACTTTGGGAACAACTACAACAACAAAGGCGCTTATCCGGAGGCGCTGGAGGCGTACTTCAAATGCCTGCGTATTGCTGAAGAGCAGGGCAACGGGGAGCGGGCAGGCTCGGTTTCGGGCAACATCGGCAATGTTTACGCCCGCCAGAAAGATTACGCCAAAGCGCTGGAGTGGCACTTCAAATCGCTGAAGGCAGCCGAAGGGCGGGGCGATAAGACGCGGATGCAGGCTGCGCTGGGAAATATCGGGAGCGTTTATCAGGCGCAAGGCAAGTACAGCGATGCGCTGGAGTATAAAAAGAAGGCGCTTGCCATTGCCGAAGCGCTGAATGATAAAGGGGGCATTATCATCCAGACCGGAAACATCGGCGCTAATTATGCCGACGGCTTCAAGCAGTATAACGAAGCATTGCCTTACTATTTTAAAGCCCTGCGCATCGCAGAAGAGACAGGCGATAAAACCAGCATTGCCATCAACCTAGGCAATGCAGGCGAGGCCTACTATCAAATTGCCAAAGACAGTGCAGCGCCAAAGCCCGACAGCCTTGTGCCCGCAAGCCGCGCTGCAAATCTTGCCAAAGCAGTAGCATACCTGAACAGGAGCATCGCCGCCTGCCGGAAAGCGCAGTTGCTGGAAGGCATCCCGGAGTTTTCTCAATACCTCTCCGACGCCCTCGCCCTGCAAGGCGATTACAAAGGCGCAATGGCCGCCTACAAGCAATCGGTAGCCATGCAGGATTCGCTGCACAACACCGCCAACAATGCGGCCATTACCAATCTGGAGACCAAGCGCGCAGTAGAATTGAAAGACAAAGACATCCAGATAGCAAAGCTCGCCGTAGCCAAGAAGCGCAACGAGCGCGGCCTCTTCATGGCCGTCATCGGGCTGATGATGGGCGTGATGGGCCTGCTCTTTGGCAACTACAAAAAGCAGCAGCGCTCCGCGAAGATTGTAGCGAAAGGAAAAAAGCTCAGCGACGATTTGCTGCTCAACATCCTGCCCGCCGAGGTAGCCGAAGAGCTAAAGGAAAAAGGCGAGGCCCACGCCCGGCAGTACGACGCCGTCAGCGTCCTCTTCACCGACTTCGTGGACTTCACCGGCACGGCGCAGCAGCTATCCCCGCAGGCGCTGGTACGGGAGCTGCACGAATGCTTCACCGCCTTTGACGCCATCATAGAGCGGAACGGCTTAGAGAAAATCAAGACCATCGGCGACGCCTACATGGCCGTCTGCGGCCTGCCCGCCGCCGACCCGTGCCACGCCCAGCGCACGGTGCAGGCCGCGCTGGAAATCCGCGACTTCATCGCCGAGCGCAAAAAGCGGGAGCGGGTGTTTGAAATCCGCATCGGCATCCACAGCGGCCCGGTGGTAGCGGGCATCGTGGGCGTCAAGAAATTCGCCTACGACATCTGGGGCGACACGGTGAATACCGCAGCACGCATGGAACAGCACAGCGAGCCGGGCGCGGTCAATATCTCGCAGGCCACTTATGAGCTGGTGAAGGAGGACTACCGCTGCAATTACCGCGGGCAGATTGCGGCGAAGAATAAGGGCGAGGTAGCGATGTATTTTGTGGAGGCGAGCGTGATGCAGACTGCATAATCCCGGAGCGCATTTTCTTCAATAGCTTGCGCCCACTATGCTACAGCTCGGCCTCGCCACCTTCGCAGACCTCGGCAACATCACCCCGCAGCAGCGGATGGCCAACCTTTTAGAAGAAGCGAAGCTCGCCGATGAAGCCGGCCTGGACGTCTTCGCCGTAGGCGAGCATCACCGCCCGGATTATGTGGTGAGCGCGCCGCCAATCGCGCTCGCCGCCATAGCCGCCATCACCAAAAACATTCGCCTCTCCTCCGCCGTCACCGTCCTTTCTTCCGAAGACCCGGTGCGCGTGTTCCAGCAATTTGCCACCGTGGATTTGCTCTCTAACGGTAGAGCAGAAATCATGGCCGGCCGCGGCTCCTTCATAGAATCCTTCCCCCTCTTCGGCTACAGCCTGAATGACTATGACGCGCTCTTCTCCGAAAAGCTGGACATGCTGGTACAGCTCACGAAGAACGAAGTGATGCACTGGAAGGGGAAGCTCACGCAATCGCTGGACGGCATCGGCATTTATCCGCGGCCTGTTCAAAACCCCTTGCCCATCTGGGTGGCCGTGGGCGGAACGCCGCAATCGGTGGTGCGCGCTGCGCAATACAATCTTCCGCTCACCCTCGCCATTATCGGCGGGCAATGGCACCGCTTCGCGCCCTTTGTAAAACTCTATAAGCAATCCCTCGCCGAAGCCGGTCACGATGCCGCCGCCGCGCAGGTCTGCATCAATCAGCACGCCTACATCACCGAAGACTCGCAGCAGGCGGCCGACGAGTTTTATCCCATTCACCACGAGATTTTCAGCCGCATAGGCCGCGAGCGTGGCTGGCAGCCCGGCGGCCGCGCAGAGTTTGATGCGGGCCTCGCGCCGGACGGTCACCTGCTGGTGGGAAGCCCGCAACAGGTGATTGACAAGCTGAGCGCCGAGTACGCGCTGTTCGGCAACACCCGCTTCGTAGCGCAGGCCAGCATCGGCGCCATGCCGCACGATAAGGCGATGAAGAGCATGGAGCTTTTTGCGACGAAGGTGGCGCCTGCGCTGCGGGCGATGTCTGCGGCGAAATAGCGCAGCTTTGTGTCTGAGAACTGGCCGAAGACCCGCTTTTGGTACCTGTTCACAGCGACTTTTGTCATCCCGGAACGGGAACTTTTTATAGCATGTCATTGTCAGCAAAGCAGTTCCCGTTCCGGGATGACAAAAGATTGGGAAAGAACTTCCGGTAGGGAATTTTAGTTTGCTTCCTAATGGCAAAAGCGAAATCTGCAAACAATGAATACGCGCCAGACCAACCCCGGCTTTAATTACGAAACGCTATCTGTCCCCTACACCGGCTACCGGCAGACCGACCCGCTCATTGCCGCACAGGTACATGCGGCGCTTGGCGATGCGCAGACCATCCTCAACGTAGGTGCGGGCGCAGGCTCTTATGAATTGGCAGACCGCTACGTTGTGGCTGTGGAGCCTTCGGCAGTGATGCGGGCGCAACGCATGGCCTTAGGAAAAGTCCCGGCCATCATAGGCAAGGCAGATGCGCTTCCGTTTGACGACGGCGCTTTTGATGCGGCCATGGCGATGGTAACCATTCACCATTGGCCGGACATTGCCGCAGGCCTGCGCGAGCTGCGCCGCGTAACATGCGGGCCGGTGGTGCTATTGACTTTTGACCCGGAGCGCATGGCGGACTTCTGGCTGGCGGATTACTTCCCGGAGTTGATAGCAGCAGAAAGAGGGCGCTTTCCAAGCGTGGCGCAGCTTGCAGAGATAATGGGCGGAACCGTGCGCACAGAAGCCGTCCGCATTCCGCTGGATTGCAAAGACGGATTCACGGAAGCCTATTACGGCAGGCCGGAAGCATTCTTAAATGAAAATGTCCGCCGCGCGCAATCCTGCTGGAGCTTTCTACCCGACGGCCTGGAAGGGCCGCTTGTAGCCAAGCTTGCCGAAGCGCTCGCCTCCGGCGAATGGGACGCGATGTGGGGGCATCTGCGTACGCAGCCAGAAGCCACATACTCCCTGCGGCTGGTTACGGCCTGGCCGTAACGGAATTATCCGCTTGCGTACTCGTTGCCGGCCTGCAAATGAAATTTTACGGATGCTGATAGGGAAATAGGCGCAAGCGGCTTACATAACCAATAATTCCCGCGCTGTTATGCCAACGGTAAGAAGCATCTGAAATTATTACCCGTGTAGGTGCGCGGCTACTTTTGGCTGCACACACAATACATAATCCATGAGCTTTAATTGGCGACGCCTCTTACCAGGCGCCCTGCTGGCCTGCGCTTTCAGCGCCGGGGCCCAGACCATCCCTTGCCGCAATACGATTCTGCTTACCCGGCAGGATACCACCACGGGAGTTACCCGGACATTTATCGGCAGTGTCTCTTTTCAGACCACCGGCTCGGTAAACATCCAGAACTACGACACCGTCTTCAGCAAAAAGCTGAACGGCTCCGTTTATTACAACGGCTACCTCTGGGCGCATGACTGGACGGGCTCAGCCGCAAGCGGCAATTTTCAATTATTGAAGATTGACAGCACCACAACTACCTCCATAACGCCATCGCCCACGCTTGCGCTTAGCGGCACCTTCAATAATGCGGGCGTGGACGCGGCGGGCGTTATGTACCTGATGAACGGGCTGACGCTTTACCGCTTTGACCTGACAACGACCACGCCTACTTACCTCGGCACTAAAACCTGCACCATGTCGCCCATTGAAATGGCGAGCGGGCATAACTGGGGCGACCTGGCCGTTGACCCGGTAAGCGGCAAGATGTACGCCTGGTATCACCCGACGAGCGGAACGGCACTGCCGGGGCTTTACACGCTGGACAGCCTTACCAATACTTCGCCCCGCTTTCAGAAGGTGGGCAGCCAGACTACCGGGCAGCAATACACCGTCGGCTCGCTCTTCTTTACGGATGACGGCCAGCTGATGGGCTATGGCGCTACCACGCTTGGTGGCATACACGACCGCCTGTATGCCATTGACAAAGCGACCGGCCAGCTGACCCAGTATGGCGGCACCTCATTGCCTGTGAGCCAGAGCGATGGCTGCAGCTGTGCCTTTCGGGTGAGTCTTGACAAGTCTCCCTCAATACCCGCAGTAAACCTGCAACGCTGCGGGGCCGATACATTTCAGTACACCATGCGTACGCGCAATTACACGGGCACAACCGTGAGCAGCATCACCTTCCGCGATACGCTGGATAGCCGATTCTATATCGCTACAAGCGCTACCGCTTTACAAACGACGCTGCAAGGCATTTACGGCGGCAGCGTGAGCGTAAGCATAGCGAGCTATGGCGGGGGCGCCAATAATCTTATTACCGCCACCGGCCTTTCACTGAGCACGGGCACAGCTTCCTTCTCGCTGCCGGTGGGCCTGAACGCGGACAATTTTACCGGCGCTACCGTCATCAGCCAGCAGGCTTGCTTAGATGGATTAAGCGTCAACCTTGGCGGGCCAAAAGAATATTCCGACAACCCGCTTACCTACGAGCCCGGCGATAAGACGCCCATTACCATAAACATATCCGGAAGCCGGTGCGTGCCGCCTGTTGCCGACAACTATACCGCGCTGCCCTTTATGCAGGGCTGGGGCGCTACGAGCATCCCGCCGCCGGTGGGCAGCGATGCGGATGGCACCATTGCGAGCTATACGATTGTAACGCTGCCGACGAGCTATGGCACGCTGAGCTATTGCCCGAACGCGCCTTCTGCATGTACGGCGGGCCAGTATGTGAACATTACCAGCGCCAACACTTCCCTCACTACCGACCAGGTAACTACGCTGCGCTTTGACCCTTCGGGAACGGCGAGCGGCACCGGCTCTTTCACCTTTACGGTTACGGATAACAGCGGGACGGTGAGCAGCGCCGCAACGTACCGCCTGCCGGTAAAAGGCGCGCCGCCGGTGGCAAACAACATCATGGAGAATAGCATGCTCAATACAAATGCAGCCACTGCCATTGCCGCCCTCAGCGGCGCTGATGCGGATGAGCCGACGCTTCAGAACTTTAAAATCCTGACACTGCCAGGCGGTTCTGCCGGTACGCTGCAGCTCTGCAATCCGGGCTGCACGAATATTACCGCCAATCAGCTTATCGCTACTTCAGACATCGGCAACCTGCGCTTTGACCCGCTGGCTACGTTTACGGGGAATGCTTCCTTTACTTACACCGATATTGATAACTCCGGCAATGTGGGCAACACGGCCACCTATACTATTCCGGTGGTAGGTACAGCTTCCGTGCAGCGTCCGCCGCTGGCGAATAACGTGACTTCGCAGACCTTGAATAATTCCTTGGCAAGCACAGCGATTCCACCGCTGCGCGCTTCAGATTTAGATGGCTGGGTGACGGGCTATACCATCTTTACAGTTCCGGCAAGCGGCGGGACGCTTTACCTCTGCAATCCTTCCTGCGCTGCTGTGACGGCAAATCAGAGCATTGCGGTGGCCGATATTGACAAGCTGCAGTTTGACCCGCTGGCGACTTTTACCGGGACGGCGACATTCACCTTTAAAGCAACCGACAACAGCAGCCTGCTGAGCAATGTAGCTACTTACAACATTCCGGTCATCAACAATCCGCCGACGGCTGCGAACCTTGCTTACACGGTTCCTTACAATGTGAGCAACACGCCGCTGCCTTCTATTCTGGGAAGCGATAAGGATGGGACGATTGCAAGCTACACTGTTACGTCGCTGCCAGCCTCGGGCACATTGAGCCTTTGCAATCCGGGTTGTGTAGCCGTTACAACGAACCAGACAATTGCTACCACAGACGTGGCAAACCTTGCCTACACGCCTGCAACGAACAGCACCGGCACTTACAGCTTTACCTACACGAGCACCGACAACAACAGCAACGTAAGCACGGCGGCTACCTATCTGCTCTTCGTGAATAACCTCGCGCCAATTGCTGCAGACATCATCAACGACTCCATGGCGAACACGCGCGGGGCTACCTCACTGCTCTCGCTAAGCGCAACAGATGCCGACGGGACGATTGCGGGCTACACCATCCGCAGCCTGCCGCCGGCCTCCAGCGGAATCCTCTCGCTGAGCGGTACGGCGCTCGCGGTGGGCGATGCTGTGCTTCCGGCGCAGCTTTCCCTGCTGCAATTTGACCCGACGGCGAACTACACCGGCATCACCTCCTTTACTTACACTGCTTCGGACAACAGCGGCAACATCAGCAATGTGGCGACGCTCCAGATTCCGATTACGGGCGTGGGCAATCTTCCGCCGGTGGCTAAGAGCATTCAGGTAAATCCCATTGCTGTGTCTGCCGGTACCACTGCTATCACGGCGCTCTCCGGCACAGACCCGGATGCCGTGACAAAGAGCATTGCCACCTTCGTCATCAGCACGGTGCCGGATGCTACGCGCGGCGTGGTGAAGTATTGCCCGCTGGCGCCCTCGGCTTGTACTTCCGGACAGATGACGGGTATTTCCGCTACCCTTTCCATGACCATTTCGCAGTCGGCAACGCTGCAGTTTACGCCCAATAGCGGCTACATCGGCCC
Source organism: Chitinophagaceae bacterium (assembly GCA_965246765.1). Lineage (GTDB taxonomy): Bacteria > Bacteroidota > Bacteroidia > Chitinophagales > Chitinophagaceae > UBA1952. Next base: position 105,877 of record CBDFFJ010000001.1, on the reverse strand, counting down.
ATTCACATTTAGCTACACAACCATTGACTCTTCGGGCCTGACATCCAACCTGGCGCTGTACAACATTCCGGTGACCGGCCTTGCGCCGCGCGTGCCGCCGATTATCTCCTCATCAATGGCGAATACGGTAAGCGCTACCGCCATTCCAACCCTCACCGGCACCGACCCGGACGGCTCTATTGCTGCTTACGTCATTGAGACGATTCCGGCGGCTACCGAAGGTGTGCTGTATCTCTGTACACCGTCTTGCGCAGCTATAACGGCGGCACAGGAAATCACAGCAGCCAATGCGGCCAATCTGAAGTTTGACCCGGCGGCCGGCTTTGCAGGCGATGTGGTATTCAACTATCACGCGCTGGACAATCACCGTCTGCGCAGCAATGCGGCGAAGTACACCATTCCGGTGGATGCACAGCCGCCGCTGAGCAAGGATGTGACCTCGCCTAAGCTGCGCAATTCGCTCGGCAGCACTTCTATTCCTGCACTCCTGGCTACGGGCGGCAGCACGGTGGCGGGCTACACGGTAGCGAGTCTGCCGCCATCCACGCAGGGCGTGCTTTACCTCTGCACGCCGTCCTGCGCGGCAGTAACCGCCGGTCAATACATTACCATAGCCAATGCCGGCAGTCTCCAGTTTGACCCGGCGAGCGGCTATACCGGCGATGCCATCTTCAATTACTACGCAACCGACGGCGCAGGCAACACGAGCAATCTGGCGACTTACAGCATCCCGATGGGCACGCCGGTGGCCCTGCCTATTAGCGGGCTGGACCTGACGGCAAGCCTGTCCAATGTCAATCATGCGCTGCTGCAATGGCATAGCGATAATGAAACCGGCGTGAGTCATTTTGAACTGGAACGCAGCGTTGACGCGGCAAGCTTTGAGCGCATTGCGGCTATAACAGCAAGCGGCAAAGAGTCTTACAGTCGCAACGATGACCTGAGCACCTTCGGCGGCAACGTTTATTACCGCGTGCGGCAGGTGGAGGCGAACGGCGCTGTGCAATACAGTAAAGTGGCAAGCGTGAGCCTGACGAAGCACGTTGGAGATGTTGTGCTTACCGCTTCCCCCAATCCATTCGGCGGCACGCTGACGGGTAGTGTGTATGCCGCGCAATCGGGCATGGCTACGCTGGTGCTGCGCGATGTATCCGGCAGAATGATTGTGCGCGAAAACGTGATACTGCATGAAGGTGCAAATGCTTACGGCCTGCCGGCCCAGGGCATTGCACCGGGCATGTATCAGCTAAACCTGTATCGGCAGGGTGTGGCTACGCAGACCATTAAGGTTATGCGGCAGTAAGCCTTCATTTGTATTTGAAAAGCCCGGACTTGCCTTGTTGCGAGTCCGGGCTTCTTTTTGAAAGCTGTGTATCTTGTGAGGCATCCAAACGCCGGCTTTATGAAGCATCTTTCCATCCTCGTCGTTTTCCTCATTGCCTGCTCTTGTAAAGGCGCGGCGCAGACGGCAATCACCTGCACCAATCCTGCGGCGGAGCAGGCGCTGTTGGGGAATTATCCGCATACGGGATGGTTCAGTACCAGTCCCATGAATTACGATGACACAATCAGTCGTGGCATCAATGCCCGTGTCTCGCCCGATTCGCTGCGTGCTTATTTAGAAGTGCTGCGCTCCTTCCAGAACCGGAACTCCGGCTCTGATACTGTAAGCACAACGCGCGGCATAGGCGCTGCACGTCGCTGGGTCTATAATAAATTCCAGGACTTTTCCGCGCGGGAAGGCGGCAAGCTGCTGCCTTCTTACCTGCAGTTTAATATGAACCTCTGCGGGCAACAGCAGCATAGAAACATATTTTCAGCGCTTCCCGGCTCCGATACGAATGATAAATCCGTCGTTCTGATAGAAGGCCATATGGACAGCCGCTGCGCTGGTCTTTGCGACACGGCCTGCCTTGCTGAAGGCATGGAAGATAATGGCAGCGGCACTGCGCTGGTGATGGAGTTGGCACGGGTGATGAGCAGGTACAAGTACCGCCGCACTATCGTGTTCTTAATAACCATTGGCGAAGAACAGAGCCTTGCAGGCGCTACCGCTTTCGCGAACTATATCGTTCAGAAAGGCATCAATCTGCACGCTGTTTTTAATAATGACGTAATCGGCGGCATTGTATGCGGGCAAACGTCCTCTCCACCTTCCTGTCCGGGCCCGAATGCTATTGACAGCACTAACGTGCGCATTTTTTCCTACGGCGGGCTCAATTCCGCGCACAAGCAGCTCGCGCGATTTGTGAAGCTGGAGTACAAGGAACAATTCCTTGCTTATGTCTGGCCCTGGACCCAACCCCCTGGCCTCAGCGTGCCGATGAACATCCACATCATGAGCGCTGAAGACCGTACTGGCCGAGGTGGAGACCACATCCCTTTCCGGCAGAATGGATACACCTCCGTCCGCTTTACATCTGCCAACGAGCACGGCGACGCAAGCCTGGGCAGCGGCTATACCGACCGACAGCATACGTCTTCAGACATTCTTGGCATTGACCGAAATAACGACGGCTCGCTGGACAGCTTCTTTGTAGATTTTGATTATCTGGCACGTAATGCCGTGATTAACGGAAACGGCGCTGCAATGGCAGCCATCGGGCTGAAAACACCCGGCTTTACAACACGCGTTATTTATCCGGAAAGCTTGGGGACGGAATTCACATTCTCCGGAGTTTCTCAGGCTTGGGGCTACAGTATCGCTGTGCGCAGCACAACTAATGACTGGGATTATATTTATCCGCCTATACGCAGCGGTACGGTGCTTGATACGGTGCTGCCAAATTGGATATTGAGCGTTGCAGCGGTGGATAGCAACGGCGTAGAGAGTCTCTTTTCCAGCGAGCAACTGGTGAGCCTTGCTGTGAGCGGGCCGGCCGGTGCTAAACAAGCTGTACAGCTGCTCCAAAACACCCCCAACCCCTTTGACGAAGCCACCACCATCAGTGTGCTGGTGCGTGAAGCTCTTTCCTATAAAGAAGCTTACATCCGCATTGCGGAGGCCGGGGGCGGCAAGGAAGTGCAGCGCCTGCCCATTCTATTAAAGAAAGGTGTTGCGGAAGTCACCTTCCGGCATGGGTACGGCGCGCATGGCACTTACGTTTATTCTTTAATAATAGACGGCCGGCAGGTGGATTCACGGAAGATGGTATTTGCGAATTGAGGCCTTTCTACCAACAGTTCCTGCCATTTCTGCCGGATTGCCATCAATCCCGGCTCCCTCACCTCAAGCTGCGGCCTTGTCAGCAGGCATTGCGCCGTCATCACCTGTCATTCCGTTGATGTCACCGGGCGTTCCACCCCTGTCACCCGGTGTTCCGCGCTTAACACCGGGCATCCCGCTCGTGACACCAAGCGTCCCGCCCCGCGCAGTGTGGGTGTGGAGCCACGAAGGCAGGTGGCATCTCCATAAAACGCAGCGCTACCTTTGCGTAGTCATGACCGAAGAAAAATCCCTCAACTTTTTAGAAGAAATCATTGAAGCCGACATTGCCGCAGGCAAATATCCCGATGGCATCCAGACCCGCTTCCCACCGGAGCCGAACGGCTACCTGCACATCGGGCACGCATCCTCTATCGTGCTCAACTTCGGCCTTGCGAAGAAGTACGGCGGCAAGTGCAACCTGCGCTTTGACGATACCAACCCTTCTACGGAAGAGACCGAATATGTAGAAAGCATTCAGCAGGATATAAAGTGGCTGGGCTTTGAATGGGATGCCCGCTACTTCGCTTCCGATTACTTTGAGACCCTGTACGGCTACGCCGTAAAGCTTATTCAGGATGGGAAAGCCTATGTGGATGACAGCAGCGCGGAGGAGATTGCCGCAACCAAGGGCTCTACGACGGCGCCCGGCCAGGATTCTCCGCATCGCGCCAGAAGCGTGGCGGAAAATGAGCGGCTTTTTGCAGAAATGCGGGCCGGTAAATACGCCGACGGCGAGAAAGTGCTGCGCGCAAAGATTGACATGGCGCACCCGAATCTGCTGCTGCGCGACCCCATAATCTACCGTATCAAGCACGCGCACCACCACCGTACGGGCGATGCCTGGTGCGTCTATCCGATGTATGACTTTGCGCACGGCCAGAGCGATAGCATTGAGCATGTGACGCACTCCGTCTGCACGTTGGAGTTCATCCATCACCGGCCCTTATACGATTGGTTTATAGCGCAGCTCGGCATCTATCCCTCGCACCAGTACGAGTTTGCGCGGCGCAACCTGAGCTATACGGTAATGAGCAAGCGCAAGCTGCTGCAGCTCGTGAATGAAGGCCACGTGGAAGGCTGGAACGACCCGCGCATGCCCACGATCTCCGGCATGCGGCGGCGCGGCTACCCGGCGGCGGCCATCCGGCAGTTCTGCGATACGGTGGGCATTGCGAAGCGGGAAAACGTCGTTGATCTCGGCGTGCTGGAGTTCTGCGTGCGCGAGCAGCTTAACAAGACGGCGCACCGCTACATGATGGTGCTTGACCCGGTGAAGCTTATCATTACAAACTTTCCCGAAGGGCGGCCGGAAGAGCTGGAAGCAGAGAATAACCCGGAAGATGAAAGCGCCGGCAGCCGGCAGCTGCCTTTTAGCCGGGAGCTATGGATAGAGCGCGAGGATTTCATGGAGGCTCCGCCAAAGAAGTTTTTCCGCCTCGGGCCGGGCCTGATGGTGCGCCTGAAGAACGCTTACATTATTAAGTGCGAGGATTTTAAGAAGGACGAGGCCGGGAGGGTGACGGAAATCATTTGCAGCTACATCCCCGAAAGCCGCAGCGGCTCCGATACCAGCGGCATCAATGTGAAAGGCACTATCCACTGGGTAAGCGCGCAGCAGGCGAAGCAGGCCGAAGTAAGGATGTATGACCGCCTTTTCCGGGTTGAAAATCCGGCGGATGAGGAAGGGGATTTCAAGGAATACCTGAATCCGGAGTCTTTACAGACCATCACCGCCTTCATAGAGCCGGCTTTGACAGAAGTGGCCGCCGGCGTGACTTTTCAGGGCTTGCGCAAAGGGTATTTCTGTGCAGATATTTCCAGCACGGCGGATAAGCCACTTTTCAACCGCACCGTTGGGTTGAAGGACGCCTGGGCAAAGGAAGTGAAGAAGGGTTAAGTGCGTTGAAGCGTTGAGTATCCGGCTTCTTAACGACTCAACACTTCAATGCCGGGCAGCCTCATCCCGCCACTGCAATCATGCTGATCTCCACATTTACACCTCTTGGCAGACCGCTGACCTGTACGGTCTCGCGGGCCGGGGCGCTGTTGGTATCAAAGTAAACGGAATACACTTCGTTTACCTGCGCAAACTGGCCCATATCGGTAAGGAAGATTGTTGATTTGACGACGTTAGAGAAATCCAGGCCTGCCGCAGTCAGAATTCCTTTCAGATTCTGCATTACACGGTCCGTTTCTGTAATAATATCGTCTTTGTAGAGCGTGCCGTCCGCCGGGTCAAGGGCTATCTGCCCGGATATGAAGAGCATCCCGCCGGCTGCTACTGCCTGGCTGTAAGGGCCAATCGGCGCCGGCGCAGCAGTGGTAATAATGATGTTTTTATTCATGGCCGCAAAAGTAGGCCTGAAGCTACTTTTGCAGCCATGTCTGTGACAATCCTGCATATTGACGCTTCCGGAGCTACCTGCGAAGTGATGCTTGCCGTTGACGGTAAACCGATCAGCCACAAGTTATCGGATGGCGGCCGTGACCATGCAGAAAAAATCAATTTATTAGTCGCAGATACGCTGAACGAAGCTCGCTGCATGCTGTCCGATCTGGACGGTATAGCAGTTTGCAATGGTCCCGGTTCTTATACAGGGCTCCGGATAGGGCTGGCTACGGCAAAGGGATTTTGTTACGCGCTGGGCAAGCCGCTTATTCTTCATAACAGGCTTAAGCTTATGCTGTGTGACCTGATGCGACAGCAGGAAGACAAGGGTGCAAACATGCTGGCTATTCTGCCCGCAAGAGCCGGCGAATACTATATAGCCGCAGCCGGCGAATATAGCTCGCCGCCGGTGCATATAAGTACGGAGCTGCTGCTTGCCAACCTGAGCCATATCCAAAAGCCCTTAATGCTTATCGGGCAGCATGACGCTGATATCGCCCTTACTCAGCCGGCCACAAGTGTTCCTTTTTTTTTGAACATGAATCTTTGGGCAGGCCTGACGCTTGAATCATTTTTTGCAAAGGAGTTTGCGAACTTAGCTTACGCAGAACCTGAATATTTAAAACCTGCGTACATAACGGCTTCCCGCACGGACAGATGAATGCGCGGAGACGTTAGGAAAATAAATTAGGTTTAACGCCCGCTTAACAGCCACGCCCCATCATATCTTTGCCAATATAAATAGAAGGTGTATGTTTGCACCCGCTTTATAGCATTATCTTTTTTTCACAATCACCGTTTTAATTTCATTCAATACAAGATGGAAACAACAATGACAGGTAACACACTGGTTATCCGCAAGGACGAGACAAGCAACGAAAACATTAAGCTCGATTATGTAGCGGTGAAGACTGCTGCGATGACGCTGCGTGCGATCAACCACAAGCTGCGCCAGCAAATCGTACGCTTGCTGGAAGAGCACAAGCGCATGAATGTAACGGACATTTATGTAAAGCTGCGTTTGGAGCAAAGTGTTGCTTCTCAGCACCTCGCCATCCTGCGCCGCGCCAACATCGTAATTACGCAGCGTGAAGGCAAATTCATCCACTACAGCCTGAACCACAAGCGCATCGCTGACATCGCTCAGTTCGTAGGCGAGCTCGTGAACAGCGACAGCGGTAAGAACAACAACGACGACAACGCATAATTGCCGAATCGTTTATGTGTAAAAATGTCTTCCGATTGGAAGGCATTTTTTTTTTGCTGTTAGCCCTTAGGGGCAACCACAAGGGTTGCCCCTAAGGGTTTCCGGCCTTAATGGTTTCCCAAGTCGTATATAAAGATTCCTGCGGTGGACGATTGGCCGGAATTTCCGTCAATGGCTGGCAGGCAATCAGGCTATCGTGGCAATCCTGTGGGAGTTGCTGGTAAAGACGCGTCCCGGCGGTTTTCCAGGCAATCATCTCATCACTGACTTCTTTGATGATTTTTCCAGGATTGCCGACAACCAGGGAACGCCTTGGAATTATCGTTTTTGTATTTATGAACGCCAACGCGCCCACAATGCATTCCTCGCCGATTTCTACTTCATCCATTATCACGGCGTTCATTCCTATTAAAGAATTACTTCCGATGCTCGCGCCGTGGATGATAGCTCCGTGACCGATGTGGGCGCCTTCGTGCAACGTCACGGTTACACCGGGGAACATGTGTACGGTGCAGTTTTCCTGCACATTACAGCCATCTTCAAGCACAATGCCGCCCCAATCGCCACGCAGGGCAGCGCCGGGGCCGATGTAGCAGTCCTTGCCGATGATGACATTGCCGGTGACGGCTGCCTGCGGGTGGACGAAGGAAGATGGGTGGACGACGGGGATGAAGGATTTGAAGGCGTAGAACATAGAAAAGCAGATAAGAAGCGGCGGGCAGAAAGGGCGGTCTGACCGACCGAAGGAAGGTCTGACAGCCTGTCACGAGCACAACAGCCCGAGCTCGCGAGCAAGTTGGAGGTTACAAAGCGTCCCATTCCGCAAACCCGAATACTCCTTTGCGCTGCTGTAAGTCCAATCGCAGGCATTAAGGCAAAGCCCAGCCGCAACTGGATTGTCGTGAATGTATTGTACCGCCGTTACATACCTGACATCGCCCGACTCGGAAATCTGCTTCAGCTTCGTACGCGGACGGAAACGCGCGCCGGTTCGGTTTTGCGCTCCGTTAAGCTCCGCCGAGTAGTGGCTTAGTAAATCACCTACGCCTCTGGAAAGCTGCTGAATCATGAAGCTGCCGCTGCGGATTTCTCGTACCGATTCTTCCATAGCGTATATGCAGAAATGGAAATGATTCGGCATGAGGCACCACGCGACGATTTCGCAGACGGGCGAGAGGTGGCGGCGGGTGAGACGGAGGAATGCGAGATAATCCTGATCCTTAGCAAAGAGCAGCTCTTTGTTGTTGCCCTGATTGTAAAGATGGTAAAGCTGGCCGGCTTCTGCATTCATGGCTTAAAGATAAGCTGCGCCGGTTATGCGTGCTGGTGGCGAAACTGGTCAGACCTCGCTTTGCTTCGGTCAGACCAGTTTCTTTCTGCCGGTGGCATGTCGGTCAGACCGGCGCTAATTCAGCTCCACCGGCACCACCTTCGGCTCACCGCCCTTGCCTGCCAGCGGCAGTTCCGGCGCCGCTTCCCCCTTCCCGAACTTCCGCTTCACCCAACCCTTAAACCGGAAGCTAAGCAAACAAAGCACCGGCACAATAATCAATGTAAGGAAGGTTGCGAAGGCCAGACCGTAAATCATCGTCCAGGCCAGCGGGCTCCAGAAAGCTGCGCTGTCGCCGCCGAAGAAGATGTGCGGGTTTAGCTCAGAAAACAGCGTCGCAAAGTCAATATTCAGGCCAACTGCCAGCGGTATCAGGCCAAGAATGGCTGCCGTCGCCGTCAGAATTACCGGCGTCATCCGTGTGCGGCCCGATTCCATAATCGCGTCAAAGGGACTCATACCTTCCTTCAGCATCAGGTCCATAAACTCTACCAGCAGGATACCATTCCGCACCACAATGCCCGCAAGGGCCACGATGCCGATACCGCCCATCACAATAGAGAACGGCGTGTGAAATAGCCCCAGGCCCAGCATGACACCGAAGACAGAGAAGAGAATCTCACTCATGATAATCACCGTGCGTGAGAACGAATTGAACTGAATAATCAGAATGAGGAAGATAAGGCACATGGAAATCATCAACGCGCGTCCGAGGAAAGCGCCAACCTCGGCCTGCTCTTCCTGCTCACCGCCCATCTTGAAGGTAATCCCCGCCGGCGCGCGGAAGTCGCCCAATTCGCGCTGCACATTCGCAACCACTTCATTGGCGTTAAAGCCGCCAACCACGTTAGATGAAAGCGAGATAATCCGCTTTTGGTCCTTCCGCTTGATGCCGCCGTACGTGCTCGCATAGCGCACATTCGCGAAGGAGGAAACCGGAACCGTCCGCACAATGCCACCCATGCCCATATCGCGGTAGATAATCGGCATATTCTGGATGGCGCTCACGTCCTCCCGCTGCTCTTTCGCAAGGCGTAACGTGATTGGATAATCGTCGTTCGCATCGCGGAAGCGGGAGATTTCCTTTCCGAAAACGGCTGTGCGCAATCCGCCTGCTACCTGACCCGTGGTGATACTGTTGTTGTTCATCCGCTCACGGTCTAGGTCAAAGATAATTTCGGGCTTATTGGCCTGGAAGTCAGAGCGCAGCTCTTCTACGCCGGGCACCTGCTTCGCAATAAGGAAACGCCGCATCCGCTCCGAAGTAGCCACAAGTGAATCCAGATTGTCGCCGACAATGTCAATCAGGATTGGCTTCGCCGTCGGCGGGCCTCCCTGCTCTTTATCCACCGTCACGACTGCGCCTGGAATGCCTTTCACCGCCGCACGAATCTTCTCCATATAGTTGGCTGATGAGATGCCTTTTCGCTTGGAAAATTCTTCAAAGGCTACCGTTACACGTCCCTTATTCGGGAAGTCTCCCAACTCGCCTGAGCCGGGGTCAACCACGCCCACCGTTACGTTGGAGATGATGCTTTTTACAATCGGCGTAATCTTCCCGGTCTTCGGGTCGGTCAGCGCCCCGCTTACCTGCTTTTCTACTTTCTCCAGAATGGTATTTGTGTAAGCCTGGTCGGTACCGACTGGCATGTTGAGATAAACGTAAGTAAAATTCGGGTCGCCGCTTGGGAAGAACACGACCTCAGGAGGACGGAAGGAGATAAGCACAACCGTAAACACAAAGATGCCAAGCATCAATCCAACCGTAGCGAAGGGACGGCGCAGTGCGCGGCCCAGCCAGCGGCTATACCATGTCTGAAAACGCGGCCACACTTTGTTTTGGAAGGAATGAATCCACTTTTCAAACACAAACTTCTCCAGCAGGACGAACAGGTAGATGAAGACGATGAAATTACCCACGCCCCAGGCCCGTGACACATAGCACAGCGCTGCCAGCGACGCGAAGATTATCATCAGAATCTTGTCCCTCCGCTTGAAGCGCCGCTTGCCGTCATCCTTTGGATTGTGCGGCTTCATGAAGTTCACCGCGAATACAGGATTGATTACATAAGCCACCAGCAGCGAAGCCACCAGCGTGATGATAAGCGTGATGGGCAGGAAGTACATGAACTGGCCAATCAGGCTGTTCCAGAATGCCAGCGGGATGAAGGGCATCAGCGTCGTCGCCGTGCCGCTCAATACGGGTAAGAACACCTCTCCCGTCGCCAGCTTCGCCGCCTTCTTGATCGGCACCTTGCCATTGTCAAAAATCCGGTGTGTGTTCTCCACCACCACAATCGCGTCATCCACCACAATGCCTAATGCTAAGAGGAATGCAAACAGCACAATCATGTTCAGCGTAAAGCCGATGCCCGGCAAAACAAGGAACGCTATGGCGCAGGAAAGCGGCACACTCAGCGCCACAAACAAGGCATTCGTCACGCCCATGAAGAACATGAGGATGATGGTTACGAGGATAAAGCCGATGATAATGGTGTTCACCAGATCATGCAGCGTCGTGCGCGTGCTCTCGCTTTGGTCGCCGGTGGTTACGATGCTCAGGTCGCGCGGCAACTCGGCGCCTTTCATCTCCTTCGCCAGCTTCGCAATCTTATCCGATGCATCAATCAGGTTGCCGCCCTTCGCCTTGATGACGTTCAGCGTAATCACATTCTTGCCGTCCAGACGCGCGTAGCTTTTCTGCTCCTCATAGCTGTCCTGCACCTGCGCGATGTCGCGCACATACACCGACGAGCCTTGCGCATTCTTCACCACAATCGCCCCAATTTCATCCGCGCTTTTATACTCATTGCGCAGCGAGAGGATGCGCTTCTGATTATTCATGCTCAGCTCACCCGCCGTCGCGCTCACGTTCTCAAAAGCAACTGTCCGCTCTATATCGTCAAACGTGATGCCTGCCGCGCTCATCTTGTACAGGTCCACATTAATCTGAATCTCCCGCTCCAGCGCGCCCACCATATCCACCCGCTTGATTTCCTTCAATTCTTCAATCTTATCCTGCACGCGGTCGGCGTATTTCTTCAGGCGCGCGAGGTCGTAATTGCCCGAAATGTTCACATACATAATGGGCATTTCCGAAAGGTCAATGTCGTTCACCTCCGGCTCATTCGGCAGGTTCTTCGGCAGGTCGGTGCGGGCCTTATCCACCGCGTCCTTCACATCTTTCTTGGCCTTGTCCACCTTGATATCCGGCGTGAACTCTACGATCACGATGGAGAAATCCTGAAACGAATTGGACGTCACCTTCTTCACGCCCGTCAGGTTCTTCACTTCCTTCTCAATCGGCTTCGTCACCAGGTTCTCCATATTCTCCGGCGATGTGCCGGGGTAGATGGTCTGCACCACAATCTGCGACAGCTTGATCTCCGGAAATTGCTCTTTGGGCAGGCTCTGATACGTCAGGAAGCCGGCCAGCGTGATGATGATGGTGATGATATACACCGCCGTGCGGTTGTCAATCGCCCAGGAGGAGAGGAAAAATTCTTTGATTTTATTGTCTTTCATACCGATAGCCGGTCTGCCCGACCGAAGGGAGGTCTGCCCGGCGTCGCCGGACAAAGCCTTGTTAGATTTTTTATGTTACAAGCTTCAGTGCGCTCCCAATCATCCGTTGCGTCGCACACTTCAGCGTTCGTCAGCCCGTTTGACTTTTCTAAATATATATGTATGTTCCTAAAAATCCACGCTTCCGTATTCCGAAAATTCGGAATGACCCTAAAATATTTCTGCTCCTATTTTCGCTCCGGGCCTCGCGCGTGCCCTTTGCAACTTTATGCAGGACTATGCTTTTGACGGCTCCTCCCGCAGAGACACAGCGGAGCTGAGCGGCAGAGACTATCGCGAAATATCTTTTTCTGCCATACTCAAGGGGCGTACCCCCACCACTGCGTCTTTGCGCGAAAAGAACTTCTGCTTGCATCCTCCGCCGCCGGCCTGCTGCCGGCGGCGGGTGAGACGCGACTCTATCCAGCGATTGTTTGCCATCCGCCGCGGCGGATTGTGTCGCTCCACATGCCCCGGCTCACCGGGAGGCAAAGGCGCTGAAAGAACTTCTATCCTGACCTTATCGTCTTTTTCCTGTCTGTTATCTCTGTTCCTGGCGAAGCCTGTCAGACCTTCCTTTGGTCGGTCAGACCGGCTTCTATCTGTTCCCGGCGAAACCGTTCAGCCCTCGCTGCGCTTCGTTCAGCCCGGTTTCTACCTGCTCACATCTCTCACCTGTTTCACGCCGTGGTGGTGTCCTCACCAACCACTCATTGTATCGTTATTGCTGTTCCGTTGTCCAGGTCTTCGTAGCCTGCCGTCACCACTTTATCGCCTGCCTTCAGGCCTCCGAGGATTTCAATCATTCCGTCGCCCGTGCGGCCGGTTTGTACGGGTACTGCACGGCTCAGCTTGCCGTCTGCCACAAACACACGGTCGCCGTCGCCCGTCTTCTGCACCGCCGACACCGGCACCACCAGCGCGCTGCCGGCAGAGTAATTGGCAATCTTCATGCGTGCGCTCATATTGGGGTGCAGCTTGTTGCTCGCGCCCAGATTCACCTGCACGCGGAAGGCGCGCGAAGTGGCATCTACCGACTGCGCTACAAACGAGAGGCGCGTCTTGATGGAATCATTGATGTCGTTGAAGATGAGCGTTACCGGGTCGCCGGTTTTCACCTTGCCGAGATAGCTTTCGCCGAGGTTAGCTTCGGCCTTCAGCTTATTCGCATTCACGATGCGGATGCCCTTCTGCCCGCCGGGCTGGGCGGCATCGCCGGTGTGAATATCCACTTCGTCAACGGTGCCGGAAATTGGCGCGATGATGCGGTACATATTGCGTTGCGCAACGGTCGCGCCGCGTCCCTTAGCCGCCGATTCGTATGCGGCCTTCGCGCTGAGCAGCTGTACTTCGGTACCTATCTGCTGCGCCCAGAGGCTCTTCTGCTTTTCATACACAGAGCGGAGCAGGGAAATCTGCGCATCCTGCGAAGCGATCTGCTGGTCCAGCATAGAAGCATCCAGTACGGCAAGGGTCTGGCCCGCGCTTACATGCTGGCCTACATGCGCCATCACGCTCCGCACGGTGCCCATCATCTGCGGGGTAGCCACCACGTTTTCATCGCCGGTGATGGCGGCCTGCACATCTATAAAAGACTGGAATGACTGTGGCGTAACTTCCATCACAGAAACCGGAATGGCTTTGATGGAATCCTTGACGCCGCTCTTCCCTTCTATGTCCCGGATTTTAGCGTCTATGTCTGCGCGCTCTTTCTTGAGCTTCGCAATCTTGTCGGTAGCGGTTTCTTCCTTCTTGCCGCAAGCGCTCAAGAGCAGCACGGCGAGCAGGATGGGGAGGAGGTGTTTCATTATTGTTGGATAGCGTTGGATGATGTTGGATAGTATCGGACAGCGTCCTTATTGGGCAAAACCGCCGAGCGACTTCTGCACATCTGCCTGCGCATTGACCACATCCAGCAGGGCGCTGTAATAATTGTTTTGAGAAAGCAGCAGGTCGGTCTGCGCCTGGTTTACTTCCAAGTTGGAGCCTACGCCGGCTTTGAATTTCTTACGCGCCAAATCCACAATGCTGTTTGCCAGTGCGAGGTTGCGCTCCTGCATTTTTGCAGCCAGCAGTGCATTGCGCAGCGTCGTCTGCGTTTGCGCCGTCTGAAAGTCAAGGCTCAGCTTCAACAGGTGCAGGCGGTTCTTGCCCATTTCCAGATCCACCTTCGCCTCGCGCACCTGATTCTTCCGTAGGAAGCCGTTGAAGATGGGCACATTCAGCTGAAGCCCTACTGAGCGATGAGTAGAGGTAATTGCCCTGAAACCTCGTAAGGTCGCTGAAGGTATTGGAGCCATAGTTGTAGCCCAGATTGCGCAAAGGCGCTCGAGCGTAGGATAGGCTGAAAGCTGGTAGCGCTTCACATTATACTCATACAGGCTTTAACGGCGTTTGTGGCAAGGCTGACTTCTGTTCGGCGGGCATAGTCCAGCGTTTCGGTCAGCAGCGCGGTTGCTTCTGTGATATTGTCGGTGAGCGAAGTATCTGTTAGCTCCACCGGCTGATCAATGTCCATTCCGATCGTAAACTTCAGCGCCTGCAGGCCAGTCTCTAAGAGTGATGCTGTGCGCAGGCTGTCTGTTTCCAGATTGGTAAGCTGTACCTGGCTGCGGCTCACGTCTATCTTCTCGGCAAAACCGGTTTCATAAAGCACTTGTACATCATGAGCCATCTCGCGCGCGGTAGTAAGCGAAGCGGTAAGCGTCCGGAACTGCTGCTGCCCGATAATCACCGCATAGTATGCGCGCTGGATGTTGTAGCGCACATTTTCTTCCGTAAGCTTAGCCGCCTGACGCGCCACTTCCATAATCGTTCGCCGCGCCTTTAGCGCCACAAGCAGGGAGCCGTCAAAAAGAGCCTGATTGCCATTCAGCGTTGCTGTGGAGTTATACTTCGGGGAAAACTGCACTGCGGCGAACTTGTCGCCATCCTCCGGCTTCTGAGTAAAGAAACTAAGTGGCAGCAGGCTCTGCTGCGGGTTCACAAAATCATTCAGCGAAGCGGCGCCGTTGACACGAGGCAGGGCATTGGACTTAATCTGATTATTCTGTGCATCCTGTTTCAGGATGGCGAGGCGGGCGTTCTTAATCGTATCAGAATTGCGCAGCGCATAGCTGATGCAATCCTGCAGGCTGAGACGTACGACGTCTGCTTCCTGCGCCGGCGCTTTGGCAAAAGCACTCAGCGGCAGCAGGGCCAGAACTAAAAATTTTAAGAAGAGACGATTCATATCTTGGGTACTTCTTTCAGGTATTTTTCAGAGTATTTCTGGTAGAGCCGCTCGCCTTTCGCCGTCATCAGGCCGTAGAGGAAATTTTCCATGATGGCCATATTGATTTCATGCGGGTGATGGGTACCTGCGTTACAAGTGAATTAGGCTGGAAAAGTATGAGGCAGCTTTCTACGCGGTAGCGCGCTAATAGGTCAGCGTCCATGCCCAGTCGGTAAAGGCCTTCCTCCATGCCGCGGGTAATATTGTCGCGGATGGCGGCGATGTCTTTATGCATCAGCTTCTCGCGAAACTTCTGGTATGCCTCCGGAAAGAAGCGCTGCAGCTCCAGCATCGCCATCGGGTTTATCTGGCGAAACATCTGGTTCATCACCGCGTTCACGCGCACCATGCCTTCCACCGCATTTTCAGAAGTGGCCATGATATCCAGCATGAGCTTGTGGATATGGCTCTGATGCCACTCCATAGCGGCCAGCACCACTTCCGGCTTTGATGTAAAAGTGCTGGTAAAGCGTCTTCTTGGAAATACCTGCCCCACGCGCTATATCGTCCATCGTAATCGTCTTGAAGCCATACTGGCGAAACGAATCAACGGCTACCGTAAGTATTTTGGTCAGTGCGTCCATCTTTGCGGGGCCAAAACTATGGAAACGTTTTTCATAAAAATAGTTTCCGGCGTATCTATTTGTTTTCTGCACGCATAAGCGCATTCATTATGAGCACAAGAGCGGGAAGGCTATATTTACCCGCACACAAACACACATCATGGGATTCGTAAAAGACTTTAAAGCATTTGCCCTGAAAGGCAACGTCGTTGAGCTGGCAACTGCCGTAATCATCGGCGCTGCATTCGGCGCTATCGTTTCATCGCTTGTAGAAGATGTGGTTACGCCACTTATTTTAAAGCCGGCATTGGATGCGGCAGGAGTGGCTGACCTGGACAAGCTGGCCTGGGGCGCCGTCAAATACGGCAATTTTCTTGCTGCCATCATCAAGTTTCTTGTTGTAGCGCTGGTGCTGTTCTCCATCGTTCGCGCAATGGGCAGCATGATGCGCAAAAAAGACGAAGCGCCTGCCACGCCGGCGGCGCCAAGCAGCACGGATGCCCTGCTTATGGAAATCCGCGACGAGCTGCGGAAGCGCTGATTACACGTCCTGTGGAGACGCAATGCGTTGCGTCTCCACGCGTAAACGGTAAACATCCGCGTTCATCTGCCGGAAAAAGCCCCCATTTTTGCAGGCAAGCATGTCCGCGAACAAGCACTATATACTTACCGACTTACGCCGCCGCAAGGCCGAGCGCCGGCCCGCCTTTGCCGTCCTTGCCGACCCCGATAAGATGGCGCCCTCTGAAATGGCAGCCCTCGCTAAGCTCTGCAACGACGGCGGCGTGGATTACCTGCTCGTAGGCGGCTCGCTGGTGGTGACGCACCAGATAGACGCCTGCATCCAGCGTTTCAAGGCGGAAAGCGATATTCCGGTCATCCTCTTTCCCGGCTCACCAGCTCAAGTGACGCCTTATGCCGATGCGCTGCTTTACCTCTCCCTTATATCCGGCCGCAATCCGGAGCTGCTCATCGGGCAGCATGTAGTGTCAGCCCCGGCGGTAAAGGCCAGCGGGCTGGAGGTGATGAGCACGGGTTACATGGTGATTGATGGCGGCGCGCCCACAACGGTTTCGTACATCAGCGGCTCCCTGCCGCTACCGGCAAATAAGCCGGACATTGCCCTCTGCACCGCTTGGGCGGGCGAGCTGCTGGGCCAGCACCTCCTCTACATGGACGCGGGCAGCGGAGCGCGCTACCCGGTGAGCGCGGAGATGATTGAGAAAGTGAGCAGCCATACGGCCATCCCGCTATTTGTAGGCGGCGGTATGCGGACGGCTGAGGATGTGCATACGGCTGCTGCTTCCGGGGCTACGGTGGTGGTGGTGGGCAATGCTATTGAAAAAGATCCGATGCTGATTAAGGATTTGGCAGGGGCGGTGCATGGGGCGGACGGGGCACGTGTGGCTTAGCGGAGCTATTAAGCCGCTGGCTGATAAGCCCAAATGGTTCATCATTCAGAATCAGATTTCCTATGTCTAATAAAGAAACTGAAGATAAGTTTACAGCAAGTACAAAGTTTGCTTTTGAGTGCCTTGTCTGCAAGAAGCGGTTTACAGATGGCTACATTATTATTTCCGAGATAGAAAATTTATAAAGAAGGGTGCGCGGGATATTGTTTTGCACTGAGAAAGCAAGTAAGCATGATCGTTTAACGCTGTAATATTCATCCAATTCAAGCGGAAGCGGTATCTGGACTATGATTGGCACCATAGTTTGTCAAAGTCTGAACAAGGCAGGAAGTTCCTTCTCGTCCGTTGGAGCGGGCGAAAATTGAACGGTTGCGTTACTCTTGAAAGTCAGCGTCTTTGTATCTGTCAGCAACTGTGTTCCTTTGAGTATCACCGCAATCAACTTCACATTCTTGTTAGCGGGAATTGATAAATCATTATTCCCAAAGTGGTCGTCGGCAGCATAGAATGCGTTTTGAATACTGTTTATATCCTTGTATAAAACATACACTTGGGCTAACCTGACGCTATCTTCCAACCGGAACTTTACTTTAATAGTTGCAAGCGGAGTTTTGTCATTCCAGAAGTGATCACAGTTAATCCACCCCAGTTTTTGAATGGAGACGGCCTCGTACAATTCGTGCTCAACCCGGTCAAGTGACTTTCTGGCTTTACGATATGAATCTCCATTGCCAACTTGGTTTGGGTCATCTACATAGGCCCTTATACTATCAATCCACTCTTCTGAATTTACTCCATCGCTGTTTAAATTAGCTCTATCAATTGACGCCCGTTCCCAATCGTAAGTCCGAGTTGCCATACGTTTCTCCGTACGATTCCAATTCATACTTGTCAACGAATCTCGCTCTCCGTAAAATAGCTCCATCGGTATCTTACTCTTCATCGGGAAAGACGCCTGCATACCTTTCCCCTCCTTAATCTTCAGTCTCCTACCATCAGAACTAATACCGATATAGTAAGCGCCTCCAGATACCAGTAGTCTGCCATCGGATATCGTTTGCGCATTGTTCAGCGCCAATTCGCTCTGATTAGTAAGTTCCTTTAGCTCTACTTCTATTTCCTTACCCAAGGGCCCTCCGTCTTCTGTTTCTAAGCTTGCAGGTTCAATGAAAAGCGTAGTTCCTTTTCTACCCACTATTTTGGAAACGCTAGTCGCAGGCACTTTAAAGCGTTGCGCCGGAGTCTGTAACTTTTCCAAATAGCTGTTGAGCGCAGCAGCCTGCTTCTTCATTTCATCATTAGCAGTTACGGATTGATTTATTACGGGTTTTGATTCCTCACTGCATGCAATTAATGTGAGTAGAAAGATGTAGATAACAGAAACGCTATGCTTCATAACATGATGGTTTGGCTTTGTAAGAATCATCTCACCAGACTTTCCATAAAGATGCGGCCTTCGCGTCATTTTTACCATTTATGGTGCTATTGCCAATGGAAGGTGTCAGCAGGTATTTCCACTTCATTTCAATCCCGTAAGCTTAACCGGTAGAAATTCCCGAAGAGAATCTCAAAAGCTGCGAGGAAAGATTCCCTTCGGGAACGACAAAGTCGCTGCAAGAAGTTCGCAGGCTAAAAATGCGGATTACTTCCCCGCCTTCGTCTCCCCATCCCAATCCGTCAACGCCACCACAGCACCCGCTGCCAGCGTAAAGACGATATTAAACGCCATCGCCCGCTTATCCTTCCGAAAGGCTTTCAAGCCCGTTTGCAGGGCGAATTGCGCCACATTAAAGGGGTCAATCTTCCCGTGCGTCTTAAAAGGGATTAACGGCTTTACCGTTGCGGGATGGTCGCTAAGGGCCACGTAGCCGAGCAGCGCCAGTGCTTCAACAGTATATATCCGCTTAACTGTTTTTGAAAATCCGAATAAGGACGGCAGCGTAAGCAGGCTCGCTACCAATGCGTAATCCAACAAGCCGTGTGCTTTGGGTGAAATGGGTTTGGTGTTCACAAGCTTATTGTTGAGGGCTTTAGGACAACACTTCTATGCCAGCGAAGCGACCGGGTTAATTAAAACGCGCCAGCCGAACTTTAACCCCAAAGGCGCCCATATCATGAAAATCCTGACAGCCATGCTGCTAATGCTATCCGCGGCAACAGCCAATGCACAAAAGCCCTTTGTCCTCGGCGAAATCCGCGAATTGCAATCCGTCATCCTTAAAGAGACCCGCACCCTAAACATCTACCTTCCTGAGGGTTACAAAGCTGCCGATACGGCAAAATACCCCGTCATCTACCTGCTGGACGGCTCCGCCGACGAAGACTTCATTCACATAGCCGGCCTCGTTCAGTTCAATTCCTTTCCGTGGGTAGGCCATCTTCCGCCTTCCATCGTCGTTGGCATCGCCAATGTGAGCCGGCAGCGCGATTTCACCTTCCCCACAAGCGTCAAAAAAGACAAGGAACTGGTGAAGCAAAGCGGCGGCTCGGAAGCGTTTATCTCCTTTATAGAAAAGGAATTACAACCTTTTATTGGTCATACTTTCCGCACTGCACCATCCAAAACCATTATCGGCGAATCGCTTGGCGGACTGCTGGCTACCGAAATCCTGTTTACAAAGCCGGGACTGTTTGACAAATACATCATAGTAAGTCCCAGCCTGTGGTGGGATGGCGGCTCGCTGCTCCGCCGGACGCCCATGATACCCGCCGACAGTTCCGGGCGCAAAACGGACATATACATCGCCGTAGGCAAAGAAGGACTTACGCCCTCCGAGCCGCCGCGTGTGATGGAGGTGGACGCAAATCTGCTTGCTGATAAGCTGCGGGCTGCAAAGCGTAAAAACCAGCGTATTTTATTTGATTACTTACCTGGTGAAGACCATGCAACCATTATGCATCAGGCGGTGATGAACGCTTTTAAACTGCTGCATACGGCGAGATAACCTTCTGTAGCGGGGCTTCTATGTGTAGAAAGTGGCTAAATTCCAGCCCTTGCACCTTGTTTGGCATCTTTTAACAGCCAAATTTCTCTCTTGGCACGGGCTTGGCATACAGAGGGCGTACTCAAACAAGAATTCCATGAAAACGCTCATTGCATCCCTCGCCATAGCCGGTTTGTTCAGCATGTCGGCCTGCAACCATGATGAAGTCAAGCAGAAAGAAGCCGCTCTTGCCGCGCAGCAACGCACTATTGATTCTATGAATGCTGAGCTGACTAAAAAGCACGTCATTGACTCGATGAGTGAAGTTACCCGTACGGAATATGTGCTTAACCAGAATGTTGCGCCAGCGCCTGTGGCCGTTGCCTCTGCGCCTGTCAAACGTAGTCCTGTCCGCCACACCCGTACGCATACGCACGCAGCAACTACTGCCAGCAGCGGCACAGGCGCCACCACCCAGACCCAGCCGGTTGTATATCAGGAAGCTCCTGCGCCAGAGCCTGTAAAGAAGAGGGGCTGGAGCGCCAAGGCTAAGGGGGCAGTAATTGGCGCAGGTACGGGCGCAGCGGCCGGGGCAATCATTAACGGTCGCAACCGAGCCGCAGGCGCTGTAATCGGAGGCGTGCTTGGCGCAGCAGCAGGTACGGGCGCCGGCGCTGTGATTGATAAGAAAAACGGACGCTAAGCGCGAAATAAATTATCTAAAAAAAGGCCGGCGCTTGAGCGCCGGCCTTTTTGCATTATGCGGCGATACTCAAAGCATTTTTTAGCTGCTGGTGCTCCGGGAGTAAATTTGCCCCTGTGTCTGTAACATTTTCACTTAGAAGGCTTGGCAGCGAGCTCCTCACTGGCAGTATGCTGCTGATGATGATGGCTTGCAACAATGCGCCTCAAAAGAGAGAGCCGCAGTCAAAAGAGGCTGATTTCGTGATAAATGACACGCTTCTTCATGTTTACGGTAAAAACGTGCTCATTGCCGCCAGAGACTCCGACTTTAAAACAATCGCATCATACATATATCCCCTTGAGGGTATGCGCCTGGTGCCTTTTGGCTTTATAGACATCTTTAGCGCCCAGCGACTTACGGGCAGTGCATTGCTCCGCAATACAGCTGCGCGCACTATGCTGATGTGGGGCAGCTACGGTGGCGACGGTGCGTCAATTACGCTATCGCCCACAGATTACTTCAGGCGTTTTGTATATGACGCAGACTATCTGAGCGCTGACTCGGTGACTTGCAACCGCAGCGTGACGCCGGGTGGCGCCTGCAACAATATCGCGGAAGTATATCCGGGATCAGGCTATATTGAATACTTTGCACGGAGAAAGGCGGATAAAGAAGATTGGAGCTGTATCCGCCTGGTGTTCGGCCGGCAAAACGGCCGCTATTACCTGCTTGCCATTATTCATGATGAGGCGGTAAGAGGTGCTTAGCAGAAGAGCATTCTGGAAAAGCTGCCTGATTATTAGGCTTTCAGCGCTTATCAATCGCAAATTCACCTTATCTTCGCGCTCCTTTTAGAAATAAAACGCATTGTAGCATATGAAACGTACCTACCAACCGCACCGCCGTCGTCGTAAGTCTGTACACGGCTTTCGTCAACGCATGCAGACGGCTAATGGCCGCAAGGTGCTCGCATCCCGCCGCGCAAAGGGCCGCCACAAGCTCACCGTAAGCGATGAGCGCCGCCTTAAGTAATTGATTATCCGGTTTTACGCTGCCGCAACCCATGGTGCTACGTTACACACTCGGTAGCGAAGGCCGCCTGAAGCTCGAGCAGCATATTGAGACGCTTTTCCGCTCCGGGAAAGCGTTTTCTGTTTTTCCTATCCGAGTTGTCTGGCTGCTGGCCCCGCGCGGAGCAGAACGCTCACCATCGCGCGCGGGCTTCTCGGCGCCAAAGAAGAAGTTTAAGCGGGCTGTTGATCGCGGGCGCATCAAGCGCCTGCTGCGCGAGGCTTGGCGCTTGCAGCAGCACGAGCTGTCGCCGTACATTCCCGAAGGGAGCCAGCTGCATCTGTTTCTCTTGTTTGTGGACAATACCTTACCGGCGCATGAGGCAGTTCACCTCGCCACAGGCAAGGCAATTGCGCGGCTGAAATTATTACTGGCCGATGCGTAAAATTACATCAGCCATTATTATAGGTCTTATAAGGCTTTATCAGTGGATACTTTCGCCCTTGCTTGGCGCAAGCTGCCGTTTCACGCCCAGCTGCTCCGCATATGCCGCAGAAGCCGTGCAGAAATGGGGGCCTTTAAAGGGAGGATGGTTAGCTATAAGGCGCATAGGGCGCTGCCGGCCGGGAGGAGGGCATGGCTACGATCCTGTACCTTAATTTAAATCGGGGCACACTATTTGGCGCTGTAGTAATATTATGCAACCAAACCACTTTCCCATGCAAAGAATTTTTTCTGTAGCGCTGATTTTTGTCGCGCTGCTTGTATCGCCCGTGCTTCGGGCGCAGGGCGCGCACGACGCCAATATCCGCTTTGGCAAGGTGGACCGGCCGGGCATCATCGCGGAGTTTCCTTATTCCAAAGGCATCACAGAGAATGCATTGCGCGCCCGCTTTGAGAAGGTGGGATTCAGCAAGCCGAAATCAGACAAGGGCTTCATGTCATATCAGGCGGCCAAATGGGATGAGATGTCGGCGACGCAGCTGGACGTCTATGCAAAGGTGGATGCGAATGGCAAGGATAATCAAAGCACAGTGATATTGCTCGTAAGCAAGGGCTACGACAATTACGTGAGCGCCGCATCCGACCCTACTATGTCGGCCAAGCTCAAAGCTTTCCTGGACGGCCTTGCGCCGGATATACAGGCCGGACAGAGACTGGCTGACATCGGCGCGCAGGAAGAATCAATCCGCCGTGCGGAGAAAGATTTTAAAAGCGCAGACGATGACGGTAACCGCCTGCTTCGCGACAAAGAAAAGATTGAGAAGCAGATAGCTGAGAATAATACCGAGAAGCAAAAGCGCGGCGATGCCCTCAATAGCCTCAAAACTCAGCTGGAGCAGATGCGCGCCGGCACAAAATAATTAGCTCTACAGCTCCGTCTGCTGACTCCAGATATGCCAGGAGGCTTCGGCCTGGAGCTGTAGCATCTCCAGGCCGTTTTTTATGGTGGCCGCCGCAGCCAGGCCTCTTTCCAGGAATGGCGTCCGTGGCGGATTATACACCAGGTCATAGAGCAGGTGCTTCCGTGTGAGGGCATCATACGGCAACGCCGGCATACCGCTGCCAAGCGTGCCAAGCGTGGTGGTGTTTATGATGAGCGGGTGGGCCGCAACAATATCTGCGCTGAGCGCTGCGTAAGTCAGATCTGCTTTACCTGCGCTGCGGGATACTGCCTTAAACGGAATATTCATCTGCGTCAATGCGAAGCGGATAGCTAATGCAGCCCCCCCGGCTCCCAGCACGAGCGCGCTGATATGCTGCGGCTGCAGCAGAGGCATTAGGCTATCGCGAAAAGCCGTCCAGTCGGTGTTGTATCCGTAGAGTCCGCCCTTGCGGATGGCTATGCAATTGACAGCGCCAATCGCCTTCGCATCTTCGGAGATTTCGTGAAGAAACGGCATTGCCGATTGCTTGTACGGCGTCGTCACGTTTAGTCCGCGCAGCTGCGGATTCGCATGCAGCAGCGCCGGCAATTCTTCAAGCTTTTCCAGGGGAAAGGCTGAATAAACGGCATCAATCTTTTCCCGCGAAAACTTCTCCCTGAAATAAACAGGCGAGAATGAGTGCGTCAGCGGATATCCGATCAGGCCGTATTGGACCGTTGAGTCGTTGAGTCGTTGAATTGCTGAAGTGGGCTGCATAGAACCTATGATCTCTTCCAAAAACGATTTAACGACTCAACTCACTTAAGAAACATATGAAACGTATCTCCCCGCAGGCCGATGCGCGTAGCCTCCAGCGGAATAACGTCGTTTGGCGCAATGTTGCCCAGGTTCACATTCTGCCCCAGCAGCTCCAGGAAATATACCTGCTGGCCTTTCTGCGGCGCTTCCCACAGTATTTTCTCTGCCGGTATCTGCGTGAGAATTTCCTGCACCAGGCCCTCCCGCACTTCGCCGCTGCCGCGGTAAATGCCCACATTTCCTGCTTCGCGCGCTTCCGCTATCACGTAGGTGGCGCCGGCTTCAAGCTCCGCCTTCATCAGCTCTATCCACTTGTAGGGCGGCATGATGTGCGCTGCGTCTTTGGAGCCTACCTCCGAAAATACGGTCACCTGACGCGCCAGCTTTTCTATGTAGCCGCATTTTTCAGCGTGCGGTATCACGATTGAGCCGTCGCTCACCTCGGCATGCTGCAGGCTGTAGTCAGCTATCATGCGCTGGTAATCGTCAAACTGGTTGCGCACGATGAAGGCTTCAAAGAGCGTTCCGCCAAAGTAAACGGGTATGTCGCGGCTGCGGTAAAAATCAATTTTTTCGCGCAGGTTGGGCGTCACGAATGCCGTGCCGAAGCCGAG
Organism: Chitinophagaceae bacterium; assembly: GCA_965246765.1. Lineage (GTDB taxonomy): Bacteria > Bacteroidota > Bacteroidia > Chitinophagales > Chitinophagaceae > UBA1952. The sequence goes on along the minus strand of CBDFFJ010000001.1, from coordinate 81,510 downwards.
TTTCACCACATCTATGTACGGCGCGCCTACGGCGAGCAGGTTGCGCGCTTCCTCCAGGCTCAGGCCTTTATCCATTACCATAGTGAGGCCGTGGCTGCGGGGGTGTTGCGTTCTTTCGGGAAGATTATTGAGCTGAAAATTCATAGTGTCTTTAAGCGTGCCGCCAAAGGTAATGGCTTGCCTATCTTCGCCCCCTTATGCGTCTCAATCAGGCTATAGTTGGCCTCCTCATAGGTCTGGTAATGCCCCTGCTGGGCTTTGTGGTGGTGTACCTCGTCATGGCGCGCGACATGAGTCTGGCCGCATATCTGCAGCGCCTTGCCACCTCCACGCGCGCGCTTGGCAGCGTGATCTCCCTGTCGGTACTGGCTAATCTTATTCCGTTTCTCTTATTCAGCCGCCGCCGGCTCGACCAGGCGCTCAAAGGCGTGGTTATAGCCACTATGCTGTATGCGGTTGCCTTTCTCTACGTAAAGTTTGTAGCATCATAGCCGGAGCCGGAAGCTCCGCTGCGGCAAAGAGCGCCGACTCAGATTTTTCCCTTGCCGAATCTTACGAGAAAAATAAAACGCCGGCGTTGTGACGCCGGCGCTCGTTTTTCTTAAAAACTTGCTGCTGCTTAGGGCTTGATAAAGTTGGCAGCGATGGCCATTACCGCATCCTTGCCAAGCGGCTCGTCAAAGGCTTCAGTCACCGCGTTGGACGACAGGCCGCTTACAGCCACCACATCCACACCGCCTTGCAGGGTATTACCCTCACCGGCATAGGTAGGCTGCGCAGCCGGATTCGGAATGCCGCTGATGGCTTGTGTAATCCATGGCTTTACACTGGCCTGGCCGTTTTCCGTGCGCATCTTGCGCAGCTTGGCGGCGTGGCGGCCTTCCACCGAGTGGAGCTGCAGCGCGGCGGTGAGCACTTCATTGTTGCTCATCAGGTTGGGCGCTCCGCCCTTGTAGGCACGCACGCCGGTTTCCTCAAAGCTCTGGGCCACTGCAAGGAAGGTTACATAATTGCTGAATACATCAGAAAAGGGACCAGCGCCGCTACCTTTTCCGCCTGTATAGTCAAATGAGTTTGGCACATCGGCGGTGGAGCCGCCAAGTGTCTTTATAGTTTGCTCCACGAAGTCGCGGTGCGCATTCTCATTAGCGCCGATCAGTTGAATGGCCTGCAAGTCTTGCGGGCGGGAGACGGGAAACAGATTGCTCTGACCCAGGGCCGCAGCATAAAAAGACGACTCCAGGCGCTCAAGCGTAAGCGCAAGCTTGAGCGTATCAATGATTATATCGGTGTCCTTTCCATAAGCCTTCTGAAAAAGGGAGCCCAGTGCCATGGGCAAGGTAGCAAGGGCCACCTTTGGCATCCAGTTGCGGATCACGCGGCGGCGGGTGGAAGTGCGGTCGTAAACCTCCGGATCTGCTGCGGCGATGCTATGTAGAATATTAGCGAAGTTCATTGTAGTAGTTTTAGCAGTGAGGGGTTAGGATGTTGGCAGGTTAGAGGCATTGAGCTTCTCTACGATATACTTGCCGGCGGCGCTCAGCACGTCCAGAGGCTCCCGGGCCGGGTCGCGGCGCGTAGCGGCATCCAGAATGGATGTATCTGCAAAGGAATTCTGCACAATTAGGTCACGGATAATGGCGGCGTGGCGTGCTTCTACCGACACAATCTTACCCGCAAGGGTCAGGTAATTAGGATCGGTAAGCAGCTTGCCTGCGCCATTGTAGGCGCTCACGCCCAGGTCTTCAAACGTGCGCGCGGTTGTAAGTACAGAAGTGCGGTCGCCGAAGTTGATGGTTGAGAAATCCGGCGTCAGTGCGGGGATGGCACTGGAGCCAAGGGCGGCTTTGAAAAACTCACGGTGTGCTATCTCATGGTCGCGGACGTCATTCAGATATGACTGCTCTACAGATGTGATGCCTGAGTAAGGCGTGGCTGCTACCTGAAGGTAAAACGCTGCCTCAAGCTGCTCCAGAGCGTAGGCATAATTAAGAATGCCGATGTCGCCGGAGCCGAGGTTGATGCCTTGATTGGAGTTGTTGTCATCATCCTCCTTGCTGCAGCTGCTCATGCTTGCAAGAAGGCCTGCGCCTGCGAGCGCCCCGGCATAGCCGAAGAAGCGCCTGCGCGATATGTCGGACAATGTATTTGTTTCGTTCATTGGTGAAAAGGATGTTTGACTGTGAAGATGATAAAAATTAAGTGGTAATCAAAGGATACACAATTCTAAAAAATCAGACCAATGCCAATACCCGGGCCGGGCGTAGCTTACCGGAGGAATAAAGACTACCGGAAAGAGTACCCTTATGCAAAAGAGGCGCCTGCCGGCGCCTCTTTATTTATCATACATTCTATGAAGACTCAAATGATAAACGGATCCACAATCGCAAGGACCTGATCCTTGGTCAGCGGCTCATCAAATGCCTCTGTAGCGGCATCCTGACTTTTTCCACCAAGCCCAACCGTATTTACTCCCAGCTGTGTGGTGTTGTCCTCGCCATTATAGCTTGCCTGTACGGCGGTGCTATTAATGCCGCTCATATTCCCCGTAATCCAAGGCTTCACATTGCCTACAACAAGGCCGCCGCCCGTGCCGCTGGCATAGCGCATCTTGCGTATGTGCGCAGCATGGCGCGCTTCCACAGAATGGATTTGCAGGGCGGCCTGCAGGTAGCCTTTATTGCTTGCAAGGTTGCCTGCCTGGCCCTTATAGGCACGCACGCCGGTATCCTCAAAAGTCTGGGCGACGGCAAGGAAGAGATTGTAGTCGCTGACAAGCGCGGCCTTAAAAGGCCCGTTACCTGAGCCATTGCCCGCAGAGAAGTCAAAATTGGCTGCGGTAAAAGTCACAGGCGCACCGCCTGCGGCGGTGATAGCCGAGCGCAGGAAAGTAACGTGAGCTACTTCGTGATCTTTTATAGTAGTGATGGCGCCGAGGGCGGCGCCGGTAATTCCGATACCGCCGGCGTTGGCAACGGCAGCTTTGTAGAATTCCGACTCCAGATATTCAAGCGTCAACGCGAAGTTGAGCGTATCTATCACGATGTCCGAAGTCTTACCGTAAGCTTTGTTGAAAAGCGAGCCGAGCGCGAAAGGCAATGCCGCGAGGCCGACAGTCCGTGTCATGTTTTTGATGACGGATCTGCGCTGGCTGGTACGCTCGTACACTTCCGGATCCAGCTTTTCTATTTCTGAAAGGATGTTTGAAAAGTTCATGGTCTGAGAGGGGTTTAGGAAGTGGGGAGATTGCTGGCGTTGATCTTTTCTACGATATACGTGCCGGCCATCGCAAGTACTTCAGTTGGCGTACGCGCCTTGTCAAGGCCTTGGGCGTCAACGACGTCGCTGGCGGCAAAAGTTCCGTTGCTTATCATGTCGCGTATGGCAGCGGCGTGCCGTGCTTCTACAGATACAATCTTACCTGCTGCAAGCAGATAGTTGTTGCCATCGGTCGTATTGCTTATCAGCTTGCCCGCGCCGTTGTAGGCGCTTACGCCGAGATCCTCAAACGTCTGAGCGGTAGTCAGCACAGATGTGCGGTCGCTGAAGTTGATTGAGCTGAAGTTTGGCGTAAGTCCCTGAATAGCGCTGCTGCCCAATGCGGTCTTAAAGAACTCACGGTGGATGACCTCGTGATCACGCACGTCTGTGAGATATGCCTGCTCAGCTGACGTTATGCCGGAGTACAGGTTTTGCACCACCATTATATAGAAGGCGGCCTCAAGCTGCTCTAAAGCATAGGCATAGTTCAGGATGCCGATGTCTCCGGAGCCGAGGTTTACACCACTGTTGTCCGTGCTGTCATCTTTTTTGCAGCTGTCCATTCCTACCAGGAGGCCCGCGCCTGCCAGTGCGCCGGCATATCCGAAGAACCTTCGCCGTGAGATGCCGGCAGTGGTAGCGCCGGCGAGTAGTTTTGTTTCTGTCATGATGTTGACTTTAGGTGATTTAGAAATTCCCGTTACTGACTGACATATGTTTACCTACGACAGCAGACCTGATTTAGTTTGAAAACCATACCTGATTATATTTCCCGGATGCCCACGATCGTAACCATTCCTGATATTCAGTTGGTAGTGTTGAGACATTTATCCTGAACCGTTCCTCTTCATAAAACAAGAGACGGCAACAGGATGTATGTAGCAAAAGGCTACCTGGGAAAATACTTGCCCTTAGCTGCCGCAGAATATGCGATCATGCGGCAGTAGCGGCACAAAAAACAAAAGGCGCTCTTGGGAGCGCCTTTACTGAATTTTTCATCCGGATGAATCAGGCTACAATAAAAGGATCAATGATCTCCAGAATAGTTTTCATCGTGAGCGGCTCGTCAAAGCTTTCGCTTGCAAGGCGGGCATTAATCTGGAAGCCTGAAATGTTGACTGTTTCAATATTGCCCTGCACCGTATTCTGCTCGCCATCGTAGCTCTTCTGCACATCCGGGCTGTTGATGCCGCTCTCGGCATTTGATATCCATGGCCTGATGTCGAGGTTGTCTGTAAGGGCGCTGGGCGTCTGCCGGCGCATAAGGCGGATATGCGCGGCATGACGGGCCTCTACGGAGTGGATGCGCAGAGCCGCCGTAAGCACATCATTATCCGACTTCAGCGCGGTTGCCTGACCCTTGTAGGCGCGCACGCCCGTATCCTCAAAAGTCTGAGCAACGGCAAGGAACAGATCGTAATCGGAAAATACGGTTGGGAAAGGCCCCGTACCCATGCCCTTACCGCCTGTAAAGTCAAAAGTCGGCTTCGTTGCCACGGCAGCCCCCATGGCTTTGATGGCTTTGGTCAGAAAGCTTACGTGCGCCTGTTCGTGGAGGTAGATGGTTTTAAAGGCCGGCTGCTCAAGACCAGTGTTTGAAGGGATGAGCGGATTGGCAATGCTTGGGGCGGAAGCCTGCAGGGCTTTCTGATAAAACTCCTGCTCCAGCTGCTCCAGCGTAAGCGCAAAATTGAGCACATCAGAAATCTTGAGCGGTGTCGTCTGTCCGTATGCCTTCTGAAACAGGGAGCCCAGCGCAAAAGGCAGCGCAGTCAGCGACACGCCGCGCATCCAGTTTTTAATAACGCGGCGCCGTGGCGACAGGCGCTCATACACTTCCGGATCTACCGCTTCTATCTGAGCGAGAATGCTTGAAAAGTTCATGGTCTGCTTGGGTAGATTTATTTAGCTGACGGGAAGGTTTTTAATGTTGAGCTTCTCTTTAATGAAAGGGCTCACCTCAACAAGCACGTCTTCAGGACGGCGTACAACGTCAAGTCCGTCCTGGTCAATGACGGTAGAATCTGCGAATGTGCCCATGAGAATGAGGTCACGGATGGCAGCGGCATGGCGCGCTTCTACGGATACAATTTTTCCGGCAATCTCCAGATACACATCCGTAGTAAGCAGCTTGCCCGCGCCATTGTAGGCGCTCACGCCCACATCTTCAAAAGTCTTGGCCGCAGCCAGCACCGAGGTGCGCTTGGCAAAATCTATGGATGAGAAGTCCGGAGTCAGGTCTTTGATCGCCGCCGTGCCCAGCGCTTTGCGAAAAAACTCGCGGTGGGCGATTTCATGGTCACGGATGTCCAGCAGGAGCTTGTATTCCAGGTCGGTCACCTTCAGGCCGGTGTACGGGGTAAGTATGACCTGCGTGTAAAAGGCGGCCTCCAGCTGCTCCAGCGCAAAGGCGAAGTTCAGGACGCCCGTATCGTTGGCGCCCAGATCTATAGCGCCTTCCAGAGGGTCTTCCTCCTTGGAGCAGGATGCCAGGGTGCCGGCCAGGAGGCCTGCGCCGGCGAGCGCGCCTGCGTAGCCGAGGAAGCGGCGCCGCGACACGGATGCAGTAGCCGTCTTCTCTAAAGTAGAATGTTCAGTCATGCGAACGGTAGAAAAATGTTTTGATAGTTGTGGCGCGGACAGCCCGCGGGCTCCCAAGATACGTCTCTATTGCAAAGCAATGCATTGAAGGCAGAAAAACCAAACGTTCCGGCATTGCCGGGTACCGTTTGCTGCAAATAAAAAAACCGCACGGAGGCGGCTTTCATGAAAATATCGCTGACAGATTTAGTTCTTGCCCATCACAAATATGAATGGCATATGGACGCGGCTGTCAAGCGCATTGCGGACTTTCTTGGGCTTCCGGTGCAGCTTATACTTCTGGAGATCAGCCACCTCATGGTAGTTTGCCAGCATCCGGCCCCGGATTGCGTGACGCATGAAGGAAGAAAGAAAAACCGCGGACGCCACGTCGGCGGCGATGATGTCGTTGAGGTAGTGCATCCACACCTTGTCCTGATGGCTCCACATAGCTCTTGTTTTTATTGCATTGAAAAATCAGTGGCGTCGTGGCAGGTTCACTTTATTGATGTCGGAGCCGCAGCCGCACTTTTTGGAGGTACTACAACTTTGTGCCAGCAACAGGCCACCTGCCAGAAGAAAGATGCGGAGCGGACGATGATTCCATAATTTGTGCAGCATAATAAAGAAGTCCCCGGCGGGTTGCGGCGAAGATACTTTTGTAAAAATAGTCCGGCCCAATGCCCGCATCTGCCAAACGTATCCTAATTGCCCCATTAGACTGGGGGCTGGGGCACACTGCGCGTTGCATCCCGGTAATCAGGGCTTTGCAACAACTGGGACACGTCATAATTTTTGCGGGCACGGAGCAGCAGACGGCTTTCATCCGCCGCAACGGCTTTCCCGAAATAGACGTAAGAAAGCTGGAAGGCTACAGGGTACGCTACTCCCGCCGTGGACTAATGTTTACGCTTGCATGGCAAATCCCGCGCCTGCTCCGGGTCATCCGGTGGGAGCACAGCTGGCTGCTGAAGCTTGTGGCCGAAGAGCAGATAGACGGCATCATATCCGACAACCGCTATGGCTTATGGCATCCCGCCAAACCTTCCGCCATCATCACCCACCAGCCCCGCCTACGGACAGGAATCGGCGGCCAGGCAGATAGCATCGTAAGGGCCATCCATAGTAGCTACCTCAATCGTTTTAGTAGCATTTGGATCCCTGACCTCCCGGGGCCTGATAACCTGGGCGGATCCCTATCGCACCCCGCTGCCTTAAAAGCCGCTTCGCGCTTCATAGGATGGCTTTCACAGTTCCGGAAGCCCCTCAATGCACCCGCTGCACATATTCTGATTCTGCTCTCCGGCCCGGAGCCGCAGCGTAGCATGCTTGCGGACGCGCTTTGGAGCCAGACGCAACGCATACAGCGGCCATTCGTATTCGTGGAAGGCGCGGCGGCGGCGCGGCGAACAGACATCCCTCCGCACATCCGCCATTTTGGTCTTGCCGACGCAGCCACACTTCAGCCGCTGCTTGAGAGCGCATCGCTCGTTGTCTGCCGCAGCGGCTATTCTACGTTAATGGACCTGATGCTGATGAAAAAGCCTGCTGTGCTGATACCTACACCGGGCCAGGCCGAGCAGGAATACCTGGCCGGGCATCTCGCGGAGCGGGGTGTTTTTCATGCGGCGACGCAGCAGTCTTTTAATCTGAAGGCGGCCATTGAGACGGCCGAAAGCGGGAGCAGGATCCCAGGCAACCTACTTTCGGAAAATGATCCTGATCTTTTGCTGCCGGCGCTGCAGGATTGGCTGAATACGCTGTAGGCGGGGAAAAATTCGTTCTTTACACCATCGCCACTACGCTCCATATCATAAAGCCCGGCCGTCGGGACGAGATACGTCCGGCGGCTCTATTCGCGGTCTTCTGGACCGTGCTTTTCCTGCTTTACCTGCCCGCCGCCCGTGCCGGCTGGGTAAGCGATACGCTTGGATGGCTGGAGGCAGTGCGACGGCAATCTTTTCCCGATTTTGTAGCGCGCAAGGGATACTGCGTACGCAGCTTTTACCAGCTCACGCAGATAGTTACCTGGAGTCTTTATCAGATGTTTGGCGCCAATCGCTGGCTGTGGCACCTGCTGCACATCAGCCTGCACGCATTGAACGCCGCGCTGCTTTTCAGTTTGCTGCGCGGCATTTTTAAAGACAGTCGCGTAGAGGGGGCAGAAGGCATTTCCATTATTGCGGCGGGCATGTTCTGCGCCGCGCCGTATGTAAGCGAGGTGATTGTATGGGAAGCGGCGTTCCATTTTTTGCAAGGCCTGCTGCTGCTGCTGATTCAGCTGCGCCTGTTGCGCAGCTACCTGCACAGTGGCCGGACCAGCTTGGCGGCGCTTGCGTCAGGGCTGGCTGTCTTGTCCTTTTTCTCTTTAGAAACGTTTTATCTGATTCCCGTGTTTGGCGCGGCGCTATGTGTCTATTATCATCTGGCTTCGGGCTGGGATAGCGGCAGGACAAAGGATGCGTTTCTGAAAATTGTGGTTCCACAGGCCGTATCGGTACTCCTTCATGTGGGCATAATCCGCTTCGCCTTCGGGGGCGACGCAGGGCGCTTAGGCAATACCTGGACGAATCTTCCGCTGACTTATTATTTAGTGAAGCCGCCGGAATATGTCTTCCACCTTTTGGGCGGGCGCTTTTTACCGGCAGACTGGCGCGCCGCCGTTTACCATACCTGCAGCAGCTACGCAGGCGCCGGGCTTTTCTACCTCGCCCTTGGCGCGCTCATCCTGCATGTGCTGCTTCGCTTCAGGCGAATGACGCGGGTAGCGCAGGCTGGGAGTCTGCTTTTCGTCTGGCTGCTCTTGGCCATCACACTGGTATCACCGCTGTGGTTTCCGGAACGGCTCCTGATTACCGGCGACCGCTATCTCTATATGCTGCTGCCGGCTTTCTGCGGCCTGGCCCCCCTTGCGCTCGTGTATGGAATCAGAAACGTGCGGCTGCGGCTTTCCATCGTCGCTGTAATCATCACATTGCTGCTATCATCCACCTGGCGTGTAAACCGGTTATGGCAAGCTTCACAGTTGCTGACCGACCGGCTGCAGGATGGCCTGAGCGACGCGCCAGGCAAAATCACCATTCTGCTGAACAGCCCTGCTTCACTTTGCGGCGCGCCTATGATCGGGGCCGGCGAAGACAATGAAGCGCAGCTGATGCACAACCTGCTTTATCCCCGTCCGCTGAGGGCAGCTGTTATGGATGCGCCCGCCATGCAGCTGCTTCAACCCGGCGACAGTATCTCAATTTCAATCGTGGCCCCTCAGATAATCACGGTAGCGTTACAGCAGCCCGCTGCATTCTGGCAATACGGGCCCGATGTGGCACACTCATTCAGCAATGCCGCATTTTCTGTAATGATAGACAATGCTGCCTGCTGCTACTTACTCCGGCTGTCTGGGCCTGCCGCCCGGTACCGCCTGCTGTACCAGGCGTCGGGCCGCTGGCACGAGCTGAAGATGCCTGCCTTGTAGGCACCCCGGGCTTACCTTTGCGCAGCAATGGTAAAAGCAGAGAAGAGGCTTATTGAGGAAGAAGTGCTGCCAACGGTGATAACCCGTCTTGCAGGCGCGGTGCCGCAACGCGAAGAAGCCTTTGACGTGGGCGGCCTGCTGCGCGTAGAGCGCTACCGCATACCCGGCAGCGACCTGCTTCCCGATGAGCGCGGCGCCCTGCTTTGCCTGCCGGTGAGCGACAGCGCATTCGGGTTGCAGCTGGCGTATGTGCTGGCGGGCGAAGATGGCGCTGAAGCCGTTTGCCTGCATGTGCATCCCGATTTTCTGGCACAATGGCCGCTATCGCTCCTCAGCAGTGAGAGCGCCTTTCGCTTTGACGATACGGCGGAGCATGAATTGCGGGCCGACCTTCAGACGGTGTCTCTCCTTGAGCGGCTGCTTAGTCCGCGGAAGCAAGGCCTGAGCGACTCGCTCCAGCGCATGGAGACCGCCTTGCAGCTGCTGCGCCACGCCATTGAGCAGCTCAGCCATCCCTTTGCCGCCTGCCCGGTGCCTGCGTGCCGCTTTCTGGCGCATGAAAGCGAGCGGGAAAAGATTTTTAAAGCCCGCGACATTCTGGATGCGCACTACGATGAGAAGCTTTCTATTAAAACACTCGCGCGCAGGGTGGCTATGAATGAGTGCTACCTTAAAAAGGGGTTTAAGACGATCACCGGCTCCACCATTCACGAGTACGTTGCCGCCCGCCGCATCAGCAGCGCCAGGCATATGCTGCAAGGGGAAGGGCGCTCCGTGACCGAGGTAGCCGCTATGCTTGGCTACAGCAGCATTTCGCATTTCAGCACCGCTTTTAAGAAGGCTACCGGCATGAAACCCTGCGAATTGCTCAACTGAGGCGGAGCAGCAGTCTTTAACTGAATTAACCCCCCGATTAGTCAGTGGAATACGGCTATTAGTCATGACTTTTAGGTATAAACTCACGACTTCCGGGCAGGAAATCACGACTTTAAAACGTAAAGTCACGCCTTTGGGGCGGAAAGTCACAGGTTTAAGACCTTCAGTCAGCGGTTTACAAAGCTTTAAGGCGTAAAGCACCGACCCTTTAGGGCATTCTACACCGGTTGACAGGCTACTTAACAAACCTGCCGATCAGTGGAAAGCTGCGTAATTCTTCCCGCTCTGCCTTCCAGACCAGGGCCATGAAGGCAGCCAGCATCGCGCAGCCGCTTGCCAGCCGGATGACAACCACCCCGGTGAGGTGGCCTATGCCTGTTTGCAGTGCCGCCATCACGATGATGACGGCCAGATAGCTTAGCAGTTTCTTCATAGGGTAAGGCACGGGGAAGTACTTCTGTCCCGCCAGGTAAGATGCCACCATCATGCAGGCGTAGCATATGAGCGTGGCCCAGGCGCAGGCCCACATCCCAAAACGCGGGATAAAGGCGAAGTTGATGAGCAGGGTAAGCGCCGCGCCAAACAGGGTGATTCCAATGCCCCAGCCCAGCTTCGCGGTCACTTTGTACCACACGGCGAGGTTGTAATAGATGCCCAGCGCAATATTGGCAAGTAGCAGAATGGGCACCACGCCCAGCCCGGAGCGGTAGGCAGGCCCTTCAATGTATTGCCATACGTCCAGAAAAAGGACGGTGGAGAGGAAGGCGAAGCATACGGTAATCACAAACCACTTCATCACGCGCGCATACGTTTTCGGGGCATTCTTATCCGCGCTTTGTGCAAAGAAAAATGGCTCCGCCGCCATCTGAAATGCCCGGATGAACAGCGTGATTACAATGGCCAGTTTGTAATTGCTGCTGTAAATGCCCACCGCCTGTTTGGCAGCCGCAACGCCGCCCGGCGCGAGTTTCAGCAGCATTACCCGGTCAAGGGTTTCATTCACCATCCCGCCGAGGCCAATGACGACGAAGGGCAGGGAATAGGCAAGAATGGTTCGCAGCAGCGCCGCATCAAAGCGGAAGCGAAATCCGCTCCATTCACGGTAGAGCGCAAGGAAGACGAAGACATTCTGAAAGATATTGGCCATCAGCACAAAGCCGGTAGCCGTGTAGTGACGGTGCCAGTGCGCAAATGCGCTGCCCTGATGCGCCGCTGCCCATCGCGGAGCCAGGCCCACCAGAATGACGATGGTGAGCAGATTGATAAAGATGCCTGCCAGCCGTACAAAAGCGTACTTCTTAGGCCGCCCGGCCGCCCGCAGCCGCGCGAAAGGAATAGCAGCCAGCGCATCCAGCGCAATGATGAGGACGGACCAGGTAATGTACTCCGGATGCGCGCCGAGATTCAGAAAGCCGGCAATGGGCATCCTGATAAAATAGAACAGAATGCTTAGCAGTACCGTGCTTCCGAGCAGGCTGCCAAAGGTGGTCTGGAACAGCTTGTCCTTGTCTTCCACCCTGGCGGAAAAGCGGAAGAAGGCTGTCGTCATGCCGTAGGTGAAGATGACGTTGGCGAACGGGATAACGGCGTAGAGAAAGGAGATTTCCCCGAAACGCTCCCGGCCACGCCCGTCGTTCAGCAGGTAGGTGAGGATGGGGTTCTGCAGAAAGTTAATCATCTGCGCGGCGATGGTGCTTACGCCGTACCAAAAGGTCTGTCCTGCCAGGTTTTTTAGGGAAGCCACAGAATGTTGTTGTTGGAAATAGATGATTGCCGCCGGTCACGGGCGCTTTCCGCCTGCAAGGTTCCGATTTTTGGGATGAACCGGCGCCATCTGAGCGGGCAGCAGACGCCCAAATGCCGCTACTCTGCCCAACGTCATCCAACTTACCTTCGCCGCATCATGCGCGACACCATCGCTGCTTTGCTGCTCCGGTCTTTTCTGAAAGGCGTTATCATCCTGGCGCCCATTGCAATTACGGCTTACATCATCTGGCTCGTCTTTGACAAGGTAGATACACTTATTCCTGCCTTTCCCCGCGGGCTCGGCTTCGTGATTGTGATCTCTACGGTGACGCTTATCGGCTACCTCGGCACGCGCTTTTTTGTGGGCAAGGCCATCTTTGACTTTTTTGACCATCTGCTGGAGCGGACGCCGGGCATCAAGTTCATCTATTCGTCGGTGAAAGACGTTATGTCTTCGTTTGTTGGCGACAAGAAGCGCTTCAACCAGCCCGTGTGGGTACGCACCCAGATGATGCCGGACACCTGGCGCATCGGCTTTTTGACGCAGACCGATATGGCGTACCTGGGCATGGAGGGCCACGTAGCGGTTTACCTGCCGCATTCCTATGCGATCTCCGGCTGGGTGATTGTTACCGAATCAATGAACATCAAGGCTGTAACGACCATGAGCTCCGCAGAAGCAATGAAGTTTGCCGTATCGGGCGGCATCACAATCTCGGATGAGAGCACTGCGGGCATGAAAAAGATTGGCGCAAACAGCAGCAGATGAGCAGCAGGAAAATTTATTTCGGAGCCGGGCCGGCTGCATTGCCACCATCAGTGCTGGAACAGACGGCACGGGCCATCCTGGACTTTAACGGATCGGGCGTATCGCTGCTCAGCATTGCGCATCGCGAAAAGCTGTTTACAGATATTGTTCAGGAGGCAAGCGCGCTTGTGCTGGAGCTGACCGGGCTCAGCGGCGAAGATTATGCCGTGCTCTGGCTACAGGGCGGCGGTCGCCATCAGTTTGCCATGCTGCCCATGAACTTTCTGGGCGAAGGCGAGCCTGCAGGCTACATAGACAGCGGCCATTGGGCGCATGAAGCTATGCAGACGGCGGAGTACTATGGTGAAGCCATTTCCCTTGCGTCGTCGGAGGAGGACAAATACACCCATCTCCCACCATGGCCGGATGATTTGCCGGCAGGCCTGAAGTACGCTCACTTCACTACCAACAACACGATTTACGGCACACAATGGCCGGAGATACCGGACTGCCCTGTGCCCCTGGTAGCCGATATGAGCTCCGACATCTTTTCCATGGGCCGCGACTACAGCCGCTGCGCGCTCTTTTATGCCGTGGCCCAGAAAAACTTTGGCCCTGCCGGCGTGACGCTGGTAGCAGCACGCCGCTCTATGCTGGAAAGCGCCGTGCGCCCGCTGCCTGATGCGCTGAGCTATGCCGCGCAAATGCGGGCAGGTTCCCTGCTCAATACGCCGCCTGTAGCGGCTATCTATACCTGCCTCCTTACGCTGCGCTGGATTGCCGCACGCGGAATGCACGCTATAGAAACTGATAACCGGGAAAAGGCAGCCTTACTGTACCAGACTATTGACGACAGCCGGGTGTTTCACTGCCCTGTAGCCAAGGCCAGCCGAAGCCTGATGAACGTTGTGTTCACGATGGAGCACAAGGAAGATGAGGCGGCATTTGCAGCCTTCGCCTCCGGCCTGGACATAGAAGGCATTAGAGGACACCGCAGCGTAGGCGGGTTCCGTGCTTCGCTTTACAATGCAGTCACCATTCAGGACGTAGCCGCACTTGTGGCTGCAATGAAGACATTTGAACAAAATCAGACAGAATCATAATGGCAAAAATCACCCCTTTTAAAGGCCTCCGTCCAAAGCCGGAGCTTGCGGCGGACGTAGCCACGCTTCCATACGATGTGGTTAATGAGCGTGAGGCACGTGCTTTCCGGAGCCTTCCTCACAACTTTTATCACGTTACCCGCTCGGAGATAGATATGCCGGAAGGCGTGGACGTGCATAGCCAGGCAGTATATGACAAGGCAAAGGAAAACCTTGATTGCATGATTGCCGACGGCACCATGGTTCAGGACGCGGAGCCCTGCTACTACATCTATGAGCTGGAAATGGCCGGCCGCTCGCAGACGGGATTGATTTGCGCTTCTTCAATAGATGACTACAGCAAGGGCATCATTAAGAAACATGAATTCACCCGACCGGAAAAGGAGAACGACCGCATCAACCATATCCTGACTACCCGCGCGCAGACAGGCGTGGTGTTTCTGGCTTACCGGGACAATGACGACGTACAGGGCATCATTGAAAAATGGAAAGGGGAGCATGCGCCGGCCAATAATTTTACCGGTGCAGACGGCGTGCGTCATACCCTTTGGGTAATAGACGACTATAGTAAATGCGGAGCCATCTCCCACCTTTTTGACACGGAAGTGCCCGCCACTTACATAGCAGATGGTCACCACCGGGCAGCCTCCGCCGCTAAAGTGTGTGCGGAGATGCGGCATCTGGGCTACGGCATCAGCGGCGAGGAAAACTTCAACTACTTCATCACATGCATCTTCCCGGAAAGCCAACTGGCTATCCTGGACTATAACAGAATCGTCCGCGACCTGAATGGCATGAACGAGGAAGCCTTTCTGAAAGCTCTGGAAGCAGACTTTACGCTGCGCAAAATCGGATCTACTACGCCCTACAAACCGGCAAAGCCGCATGAGTTTGGCATGTACCTCGGCGGCAACTGGTATGTATTGACGGTTAAAGAAGGCAGCTTCCGCACCGACCCTACCGCCATCCTGGACGTGAGCATCCTGCAGGAAAACGTACTCTCCAGACTGCTGGCCATCCACGATCCGCGCACCGATAAGCGTGTGGATTTCGTTGGCGGCATCCGTGGGCTGCAGGAGCTTGAGAAGCGCGTAAACGACGGCGAAGCGGTCGCGGCCTTTTCCTGTTATCCGGTAAGCATGGAGCAGTTGTTTGCCATTGCCGACAGCGGTGAGGTGATGCCGCCTAAAAGCACCTGGTTTGAGCCGAAGCTCCGCGATGGGCTGGTGGTATATATGATCTGATGCGCCCGCCTGTTTACTGCGCTGCCACGAAGCTTTTATCTAAATAGCGCTGCCGGATAGTGCCGGCATGGTGCGCCGCGTGGCCTGCCAGGATGTAAGCAATGGCATTCACCGAAACTGGTTTCCCGTTAGCAATGCCGCTCGCGCTTAA
Source organism: Chitinophagaceae bacterium (assembly GCA_965246765.1). Lineage (GTDB taxonomy): Bacteria > Bacteroidota > Bacteroidia > Chitinophagales > Chitinophagaceae > UBA1952. The sequence continues at coordinate 66,329 of CBDFFJ010000001.1, read as the reverse complement.
TTGAGCTTCGTTGAAAGAGCCGAAAAGGCAGCGCGTTGCCGCGGCCAATGCATTCAGCTCAGCAAGCAGCGACTTCCCGCTGCGGCCATTGGCGGCGGAGGCGGCGGCATAGGCGTCTTCATCAAATCCCGGCAATGGATTGGCGTCCCCACGCGCAATGCTCAGAGCGCGGTGGCAAAATATCCGTTCGGCATCTATGATGTGCTGCACCAACTCCTTCAGCGTCCATTTTCCGGGCGCATAGGCGTAAGCCCAATCTTCCTCAGCTACATGCTGCAGCGTAGCGATCAGCCCGTCTAAATGATGAGCCGTAGCCGCATAGGCGTCCGCCGCCGCTACCTGCCGGATGTAATTGTGATAAAAGTGCGGGACGGTGCCGAGGTCTGGAACGGGCATAGAGCGCTTTAATTCCAAAAATAAACCCTTGCGGGCCGGCAAGGGTTTTATTCTGCTATTCCGCTTTGCGGCTATGCTTTTACGGCTTCTACAATGGGCATATCCGGCACATCCTTAATCTGCGCCCAGCCGCCGAGCACGTTGCGGAGATTGTGGAAACCCTGGCGCTTCAGCAGCGAGCAGGCGATGACCGATCGGTAGCCGCCCGCGCAATGCACATACAGGTTATGCTCCGCGTCAATGGTGGCAATGTTGAGGATATCCGCCATGTCCGACAGCGGAAGGTTTCTTGCTCCTTTTACGTGGCCGCCATCAAATTCGCCGGTCTTGCGCACGTCTATCACCTCCAGACGGTTGTCAAAAGGTATATCCATGGCCAGCTCATCAGGCTCTATGTCAATAATCAGGTCCAGCCTTTCGCCGGCTGCCTGCCAGGCCTCAATGCCGCCATCCAGGTAGCCCTGCACCTTTTCAATGCCTACGCGGGCAAGGCGGGTAATGCTTTCGCGCTCTTTACCGGGCTCGGTAACCAGTACCAGCGGCTGAGCGAATGGCAGCAGCGATCCGGCCCATTCCGCATAGCGGCCGTCCAGGCCTATGGAGATTGATTCCGGTACAAATCCGGCTGTAAAAACGGAAGCCGCCCGCGTGTCCAGTATCCAGGCGCCGGCATCTGATGCCGCCTTAAAGGCGGATACGGACAGCGGTTTCATACCCTGCTCCATGAGCGTATCCATAGGCTCATAGCCTTCTTTATTGATCCGCGCGTTGATCGGGAAGTAGGAAGGCGGAGCGTTCAGGCCTTCTGTAACAGACGCTATAAAATCTTCCTTGCTCATATCTGCAAGGGCATAGTTTCCTGCCTTTTGCACGCCGATTGTAGAGAAGGTCTCCTTGCCCAACGCCTTGCCGCAGGAAGAGCCGGGGCCGTGCGCCGGATACACGATCACATCGTCGGGCAAGGTTTTAATCTTTGTCTGCAGCGAGTCGTACATCATTGCTGCCAGCTCTTCCTTCGTCATATTGCCGGAGAAAAGGTCGGGACGGCCCACATCGCCTACAAAGAGCGTGTCGCCGGTGAAGATGCAATAAGGCTTGTCCTGCTCATCGTGCAGCAAGTAACAGGTGCTTTCTAAAGTATGGCCGGGCGTATGCAGCACCTGCAGCTTAAGCCCGCCGATGCTGAATACCTCGCCATCGTCCGCCTTGCGGAATTCAAAACCGGCTTCTGTTTGCGGACCATAGACAATCGGCGCGCCGGTGGCCTTTGCCAACTCCAGGTGTCCGCTCACAAAGTCTGCATGAAAATGGGTTTCAAAGATGTATTTGATCTTCACCTGCTCTTTTTCGGCCATGCTCAGATAGGCGTCAATATCGCGCAAGGGGTCTATTACGGCTGCTTCGCCGTTGTTAGAAATGAAGTAGGCTGCTTCTGAAAGGCAGCTTGTATAAAGTTGTTGAACGTTCATTTTGAAAAAGAAATGATGGAACGTGGCCTCTTTACGATGGTTATGATTTACACTGGCGTGCGGTATTCTCAATAATCATGAGCTCACACGTTTTATCCGGCAAAATTACTAATCGCGGCTGCGGCTATTTGTAAAAAGCAGGATGTAATAGAGCAATGTGGCTATAGAGGCAATGGCAGCTACCACATAAGTGCGGGCGGCCCATTTCAGCGCGTCAGCAGCTTTGTCATGCTCTGTTCGGGTGGTCAGGCCGCTGCTTTCCATCCAGCGGAGCGCGCGGTTGCTGGCGTCATACTCTACAGGAAGGGTGATAACAGAAAAGAGCGTCGAGAAGGCAAACAGGACGATGCCGATCAGCAGAATCGTAGGGTTGCTGCGGCCAAACATAAAGCCGACGCCCGCCAGAATAACCCATTGAGACAGCGTAGTGCTGATCTGGACAACAGGCACCAGCGCGCTGCGCATCTTGAGCGGGGCATAGGCTGCCGCATGCTGCACCGCGTGGCCGCATTCGTGGGCGGCAACCGCCGCGGAGGATATGCTGCGGCCCGCATAGACTTCAGGTGAAAGATTCACCGTTTTATCCGCCGGATTATAGTGATCTGAAAGGAACCCGCCCACGCCCTGCACCTGCACATCGTAGATGCCATTGTCCTTCAGCATCTTCTCAGCCACGTCCTTTCCGCTCATGCCATTGCTGAGTGGGATCTCGCCGTACTCCTTAAACTTTGACTTCAGGCGATTGCTTACGATCATGCCCACAAGGAACATGACGCCCGCTATCACGTAATATCCAATAAAGGGATTCATTATTTGATTGCAGCTGTTTTATCAGCGATGCCAATAGGGCAAAACACAGGCCATTGACAGAGTGGCAGCCATTATAAAGTTACGACTGTCGATAACCTGCTTTTAGAGCTTCAGGCTTAGTCCTATCAGGCAATTGAGGCCTGCCTGCGGAAAGTAAAAGTTCTGAGTCGTTGTTGATCCTCCATATATGTAGCTGTAGGTGTAGCCGTTGCTTTCGTATTGCCTGTTGAAGACATTATTGAGCAGCAGCGAAAAACCGACATCCTGTAAAGACCGAACAGCCGGATTGTAGCGCAGCCGGACGTCGCAAAGGCCATAAGCGTCAATGGAGCGCGCGCTGCTGCCGGTATTGTCCAGGTATTGCCTGCCCACGTACTTGCCAAGCACTTCAAGGCTGAATGCCCTGCCGCCGGCCGACTGATGAAATGGCTGAATTAAAATCCCGCCCGATGCGATTGCCGAAGGTGAGAAGGCAATGTCGGTTGTGCCATGCGTAATCGCCTGCTGGCTGCCGTCGTCGTAATTGTCAACGTATTCTGTAAAGTCTCCAATCCTGTTTTGTGAGAAAGTAGCATTTGCCTGCAGCGACAGCCAGCTTAGCGGCTTCCAGGCGGCCTGCAGCTCTGCCCCGGCGCGGTAGGATCGCGGCACATTAGTGCGGGTGTAGGCGCCTACGTCATTTACCTTGCCGGTAAGCACAAGCTGGTCCTGATAGTGCATGTAGTACGCATTGACGCCGGCGCTCCATTCATCTTTGGAGATTTCGTAGCCGCCTTCTGCATCGTAAAGGCGCTCAGGCTGAGGCAGCGTGGCCGGCGATGCTTCAAAATCATCCCGGTTAGGCTCGTGGCTGGCAGCGGTAAAGGATGCATAGAGTTTCTGGCGCCGGAGCGGCGTTGACTTAATGAACCAGGTGGCGCCGGCTTTGGGATTAAAGAAGGTATAAGACACCGCAGGCCGCAAGGCCGGATTATTGCGGAAGCCATTCATAAAGTAACCCACACTGCGCACCTGCAGGTCGCCATAGAGCAAGAGGCTCTTTCCGATCCGGTGCTCTGCCTTTCCATATACATTGAAGTCGTTTTTCTGCGCATCCAGCTTGTACCAGCGGTGGTGATCCGGGATGCCCCCGTTCCGACTCCATAGAATATAGCCGTAATGATTGCCGGCATACTGGCTCGCTGCTCCGCCAAATGCCAGCTTTGTTTGCTTTGAAACGTCCCAGAGCAGAGAATAAACTGCACCGTAATTGTAATTGTCCAGCCAGAGCTGCCGGGTGAGGTCTGTGCCGTTGAATGTGTCGCCGGCCGGAGTAGTATAGGCTGGAAGGCCGTATTTACTGTATTGCTCATCCTGCTTCAGCTCCTCATAATACCCGATGCCCCGGGTCAGAAACAAGCCGATATGTGCGGTGACGAAGGGACTGAAGCGATGATCTGCAAAGAGCTGATAGTAATGCTGCCGGTAGCGGTCAATCTGATTGTCGTAAAGAAAGGCGTTGTAGCGGCGTGCGCCTGAGCCAAAGAGATTGGCAGAGTCGGCGCCTGAAAAATACAGGCTGCCCGCATTATTGTAATAATGAGTCAGCAAAGCGCTGTCACTGCCGCGCAGCTTCTCCTCCGGCACGCCGTTCCAGGCCTGATGGGTTATTTCTTCTCCTGAAAGCAGCAATCCCTGAACTGTCGTTTTTGAAAAGATTTTCCAAATGCCATTCAGCTGTAGCGAACGCAAACGGGCCGCCGACCGGTCTATAAATCCGTCCGAAGTAACCTGGGAAAGCCGCAGCTGCAGGGCCACTTTATCATGAATGAATCCGGTGCCCGCCTGCAGCATGTATTTCTGCGTATTGAAAGAGCCGTAGGAAATGCTGCCGCCGATGCCTGCCGTCTCCCATACGCCGAGATTAGCGATGCTTACCGTTCCGCCAAAAGCGCCAGCGCCATTGGTGGAAGAGCCTGCGCCACGCTGGATCTGCACCGAAGATGTGGACGAAGCAATATCGGGCAGGTCCACAAAATATGTGCTCTGGCTTTCCGCATCATTTACGGCAACGCCGTTAAGCGTCACGTTGATGCGTGTGCCATCCGTGCCGCGCAGGCGAATGCCCGTGTAGCCCACGCCGGCGCCGGCATCTGAAGTAACGACTGCAGAAGGCGTGTACTGAAGCAGGAAGGGAAGGTCCTGGCCAAGATTGTCTTTCTGAAGCGCCGGCCCGCTGATGTCGGTCTTGGCAAACGGCGCGTCGCCGCCTGCACGCAGCGCACGGACCTCCATAGGTGTAAGCAGCTGCATCGCTGGTCTCTGCGCAGTCGGAACCGGCGTTTGAAGGCTGTCATCGCCCTCCGTCTGCGCATTGGCAGTAAAGGCGGCAGACAAGCCAGTAAGAATAAGGCAGGCGCGTAAAATCAGGGACATAGATGTCGGTTAAAGCAATAGAAGGACGAATGCCCGGATTGCTTTAGCAGAGAATCAGCCGAAAAATACTTGCCGAATATGCCGGCGCCTGAGGCGGACGGCTACTTCCCTAACCGGCATTACCCGGTCCAGGTTCAGCGGGTATAATCTCAGCCTCATTCTGAATAAGGCACCCCGAGTGCGGAATTGGCTCCGCTGCGGCAAACATACTATTGATTCTGAGCATGGCGCGGCAGATGCTATAAAATAAAAGTGGCCGACCCCTCCGGGCCAGCCACTTTCGCCTGTTGCACAGGAAAAGTCTTATTCCTTAATAAACCGTATGGGTGACGCGCCGGCGCAGCTTAGAAAGTACAACCCGCCACGCAGGCTGCCGAGCTCTATGTCTGAGCCATTCAGCACGCCGCTGCTAACGAGCCTGCCCTGAGCATCATAAATGCGCCATGCGCAGCCGGCGGAAGCACCGCTAACCGTCAGCACATTATGCGCAGGAACAGGGCTGAGGCGAATGTCGGCAGGCGCGGCCGTCACGCCCTTCGTTAGCGACACTGTGTGGCTGTAAGTGATGGCCCCTGACGCATCGTTCATTGCCAGGCGGTAAAGTGAGCGCCCTTCTGCAACCGCAGGCGCGTCAAAGCTGTAGTTATGTGTCCCGTCGCATGTAGATGACTGTGCGTTTACCGTAGCTATGGGCTTGAACGCTTCATTCCCGTTGCTGCGCTCTACGGCAAACCAGGCGGCAGTGCTGCCACAGGAGGTTGACCAGCTCAGGCGGTCTGAGCCTGCCTGGCTACGCGCGTCAAACGATACCAGATAAATGGGCAGGGCCACGGCGCCTACACTGCCGCTAAACGTGAAATCGTTTATGCTGAATGTACCGGTGGCTAAGGTTGCGCCGTATCCGTAGATCCGGAACGTGATGGGAGATGTAATATTCTGAAAAGCGCTGCCAGTCAGAGAAATCGTAGTGCCGGTTGCCGTAGGGCTGCCAATATCGCTGCCGAAGGCGTCAACACTGCTGCGAAAGGAAAACGACACGGGGCCTGAAGAAGAGCTCTGAGCCGTGTAGTCAAAAGAGCTGAAGTCAATATCATATCCTGTGGCGGGCGTGAGTGTAAACTCAAAATAGTCATTCGGATCCAGGGTAGTAGTAGAGGTTGTAAACCCGTTCGCATTGTAGCGGTTATTCGCATTGTTTCCGGAGATGCCCGTGCCCCGGCCAATGCCGCTCACCGTCAGCTGGGCGTTTACCGACTGCCCTGTGGTATATGGATTGGCAGTGTTAGGGTTGGTTCCAGTGATGGGGTTGGAGAAGATGGATGTCTGAGCCCCTGCTATCGTAGCGAGTGAAAGGAAACAGGCAAGGACAGCGATTTGTTTTGTTCTTAGAAGGCGTAACATGTGGTTCATATATGAGAGGTTTATTAAGAATGTATCTGAAAAAATATAGGTCCTTTAATTGCCCTGCAAAGGAAAAACAAAACTTTCATTAACAAGCACTTCACCAATTAAGGAATTATTACGCAATACGACGAGACTGACATAAACGTCTGTTGTCCGTCTTTGGGAAGTAGCTTCGCGGCAGCGCGAACTTTGCACGTATGATTCTATCTGACTCCCGCATTCTTGCAGAAATAGAAAAGGGCACAATCAAAATAATGCCTTACGACCGTACCTGCCTTGGATCCAATTCTTATGACGTGCATCTCGGTGGTACGCTGGCCACTTACCGGGAGCATATTCTGGACGCAAAGAAGCACAATGAGATTGAATGCTTTGAGATTCCTGATGACGGCTTTGTGCTTTACCCGCACATCTTTTATCTGGGCGTAACGATGGAATACACGGAAACGCACGCGCATGTGCCGTTTCTGGAGGGAAAAAGCAGCACCGGCCGCCTCGGCATAGACATCCACGCAACTGCCGGCAAGGGCGACGTCGGCTTCTGCGGCAACTGGACCCTGGAAATATCAGTCAAGCAGCCCGTGAAGGTGTACAAAGGAATGCCTGTGGGACAGCTCATCTATTTCCCTGCAGACGGCGAGATACTCGTGCCATACAACCGGAAGGGCAATGCCAAGTATAATGCGCAACCGGACAGGCCGGTTGAAAGCATGATGTGGAAGAACAAGTTTTAGCCCGGATCAATCCTGATTCTTAAACGGATGCCGCTGCTCCCACTCGCTGCCGCCCTCGCCCAGCCGCGCCTGCAGACGGGCTACAATGCCCCGCAGCAGCGGGTTGCGCACGTATAAAAAGGTATTCAGATATTGTGGCCTGCATCCTACCCTTGCCTTTGCTTCCAGCGCGGTACGGCCAAGAATAAGCAGGGGCTTTTTCAATGAAATCGCTTGCTCTATAGCGAAGAAGAGGATATTGAAATAAAGATTCAGGGCCGCATTCCGCTCGTAGTCAAAGCCGATGTAGAACATATCAAAGCTGCCGTCCCTTACCCAACCCGATGCAAAGGCCACCATTACTTCGCCTTCCCAGATGCCCCAGACTTTAAGGCTATCGCTGTAAGCTGCCTTTAGCGTAGGAATAAAGGTGGCGTTGAGCAGGCCCATGCGCACCGGCTGATTTGCAGTTACCTGCTGATACAACTCGTAAATCCGCCCCGAGGCAGACGCCACCTCTTCCGCATTCATTTCTCCGACCCGCAATCCGGTCCAGGCCTGACGCACTTTCCGATACCGCTGCGCATACTTATGCTTCAGGCTCTTCTCATAGTCTGTCATGGTCTGCCAGGCCGGCGGAATCGGCAGCTCCATAGAAATGTCGTTGCGCAGCAGCAGGTATTCGGGCGCCTGGTGCAAAAAGTGGGGCGTAAGCCCGGTTGGGAGCTCTTTAAGGAGCGCGGCCAGCGCCCGGGTTTTTCGTCCCAGTGCCTCAAGCGCGTCGCGGTACCACATGAAGGCATCGTAGGCCGGCAAGGCGACACTCCATTGCACACTCGCCACATCATGCCGGAAAAGCTGGCCGCCCACAAGGAGCTTTGGTGATGCCGCGCGGGTAAAAATCTTCCAGACGCTGAATTGCCAGCCCGGTATCGCGCTTTCCTTCAGGTGCCGGGGCTGCACCCTGAGCAACTGAAAGGCGGCACGGGCAAGAATCCGCCCGTCATTGCGCAGCAGCGCATAGCGGGGTGTAACATCCGAAAGCCGGGCGGCCTCATGCTCCGCCAGCGACGCGCGACGGAGAAAATCATCCTCCCCAAGCTCATCGTCCCAGTCGGCAGGAAGCCCGGCGGCGGCGACAAACCATTCCGTCAGGAGGGCCTTGTCCGTTTTATGGCAGCGCTGCATGTATTTTCTTGTTCATGAACAAATGCGGGATGCCTACTTCCTCAAACACGTCGCCCTCAACAGTGTAGCCGGCTTTTTCATAAAAAGGCGCAGCTGGCTGGCGGGCATGGAGCGTAATGACGCTGTAACCTGCTTCCTGCGCCAGGGCTTCCGCTTTTTGCAGCAGGCTGCGCCCGATGCCTGCATTTTGAAGCGACGATGCAACTGCCATTTGCCGCAGCTTTACCTCTTCCCTGCTTATCCGCCGCATCAGAAGGCAACCAGCCACCTCCGCTGTCTCATCCGTAGCTATTATGATCGTATCATCCTTTTCGCCGCTCAAATCCTCATCGCGGAGCGACAGGCCAAGGGGGCGGCGCAACACCTCTTCGCGCAGCGCCCACACCTGGGCATAGGCCGGGTGCCGGGTAGTTATTGCGTGCAGACTCAAAGCAGACATGGCTTAAAGGTAGGCGGGCGCGGCCTTCCCGACCCATACAGGCCTTTGTAAAACGACAAACGGCAGAAGACGCAAACCACATTACGACTTTCAAAAACCGGAATATAACTACCCTTTAGACGGCCGCCCTATGAGGCCTCCGTACCTTTGGCGCTACGCGCAATGCCGTCTGTCTCCCCGCTCAAAATAGCCCTTGTCGGCAATCCTAATTCCGGTAAAAGCTCCCTGTTTAATGCCCTGACCGGCCTGAAGCAGAAGGTGGGCAATTTTCCGGGCGTGACGGTGGATAAGAAAGTCGGCAGCTTTCACCTGGGAGAGTCCCGCGTGCAGGTACTGGATCTTCCCGGCACTTATAGTCTTTATCCCAAGAGCGCCGACGAGCAGGTGACTTATGAAGTGCTGCTTAACTCCGACAATCCCGACCGCCCGCAGCTGATTGTGGTGATAGCCGATGCGAGCAACCTGAAGCGCAACCTGCTTTTTTGCTCGCAGATCATTGATCTGAAGATTCCCGTAGTGATTGCGCTGACGATGGGCGACATCGCACGCCGCAAGGGCATTACAGTTGATACCGAAGCGCTGGAGCGGATGATGGGCGTCCCGGTCGTTGCCATCAACCCGCGGAAAGGCCGGGGCATTCCCGCGCTGAAAAAAGCGATTGCAGATGTCGCGTCTCGCCCCGCGTATGTAGTACAGCCGGATTTTATCGGCATTAAAGAGCTTGCCGGCGACTGGATTGACGAAGTCAGGGCTATAGCGTGGACGGAAAGCAACTATGCGGCCCTGCATGTAGCCTGCAACTGGGCAGAGCTGCCGCACCTCTCCGCCGCGCAGCGCATCCGGCTGGCAGCGCTGCTGGACGAGGTCGGTTTTCAGAAAAGGAAAGTGCAGGCCGAAGAAGTGGTGCAGCGCTACAACCGCATCGGCACCATTATGGCGCAAAGCGTAGTAGCAGAAAGCCCGATGGCAAAGACGCTGCGCTCGGAACGGATAGATAAGCTCCTCCTTCACCCGCTGTGGGGTAATCTGATTCTGCTCGCTGTGCTGTTTCTGCTCTTTCAGAGCATCTTTACGCTGGCGCAATTCCCGATGGACTGGGTAGAGGCCGGCTTTGCCTGGCTGGGGCGGGCATCGGGCAGGCTGCTGCCTGACACCTGGCTGAAAGATCTTCTTGTAAACGGCCTTCTTGCCGGCATCTCCGGCATTGCCGTGTTCATACCCCAGATCATGGTGCTTTTCGGATTCATCACCATCCTGGAAGACACCGGCTATATGGCCCGCATCTCCTTTCTTACAGACAGGCTTATGCGCTCCGTGGGCCTGAATGGCCGCTCCGTAATGCCGCTGATTTCAGGAATGGCCTGCGCGGTGCCTGCTATCATGGCTACCCGCACCATCCAAAACCGGAAAGAGCGGCTGATTACGATCCTGGTGACGCCGCTGATGAGTTGCTCGGCGCGGCTGCCGGTTTATACGATCCTGATTGCCCTGGTTATTCCGCGTACTTATTTCCTGGGCATCTTTTCCCTGCAAGGGCTGGTTCTGATGGGATTGTACCTGCTGGGCTTTGTCGGCGCGCTCCTGGTCAGTAAGGTGCTCTCCTTTATCATCAAAGTAAAGGACAGATCTTTCTTTCTGATGGAGCTGCCGGTGTACCGGGCGCCGCGCTGGAAGAACGTGGGCATTACCATGATTGAGAAGGCGAAGATCTTCGTGAGAGACGCGGGTAAGGTGATCATCGTGATCTCGCTCCTGCTATGGGCGCTTTCCAGCTTTGGCCCGGCACCAGGGCATTTGTCTGCGGCGTCAAAGGGTAACGCGGCAAACGGCTGGATCGTTCATGCTACAGGGCTGGAGCAGTCATATGCCGGCCAGATCGGCCACGCTATTGAGCCCGCCATTCGTCCGCTGGGCTTTGACTGGAAAATCGGTATTGCCCTCATTACCTCATTTGCCGCCCGCGAGGTGTTTGTCGGCACCATGGCAACACTTTACTCCGTAGGCAATAATGCCGCAGACGACGCGCCCCTGCGCGAAAAGATGCGCGCGGCCCGGCGCGACGACGGCAGCCCGGTATATACCCTGGCGACGGGGCTGTCGCTCCTTATTTTCTATGTCTTCGCCATGCAATGCATGAGCACGCTGGCCGTTGTGCGCCGCGAGACGCGAAGCTGGAAGTGGCCGGCATTCCAGTTTGCTTATATGCTTGCCATGGCCTGGCTGGGCGGCTGGCTGGCGTATGTTATAGCGGCTTAGTGTGAACGATTCGCCATCTGGCAGACGTTTCCGCATCATCGCCAGTATAAATTCAAAGCAGGAAAACCCGGTCTGGTGTCAGGGATGCTATCTTAGGCTAATGAAGCGCAACCTGCTGCATCCTGCTGCTAACGAAATGGTTTTAGCGAGAATAGCAAAACTCAGCCCTGATTCTGCCGCACGCTGGGGCGTAATGGATGCCGAAAGCATGCTCCGGCATTGCCGTATAGTAGCCGAAACGATTCTTTCCAGAAATAGTCCTCAGGAATCGCCCACGCTCCGGCAGCTCCTGCTGCGGACATTAATTCTGAAGGTGCTGCGCCGGATGCCTCAGGGAAGACAGCAGCCAAAGGTTATTAGCGATGCCATGGCATCACAGCCCACCCTTTCCTTTGAGCAGGAACGCCGGCAACTGATAGATATAACCGGACGCTTCGCGAATTATAAAGGAGTGATCAGCGGCCGGCATCCTGTGTTCGGACCAATGAAGACGGTAAGCTGGGGTGCTTTTGCATGGCTGCATCTGGATCACCATCTGCGGCAGTTTGGGGTGTAGTAAGTCCGCGCTCTGTTGCTAAGCCGTTGACATGCCCTCCAAAAACCACAACACGTCTCCCATACTCTTAAAACCTTCCGCCACCAGCATAAAGTTTTTCCCAACCTGCTTCAAACGTGCGCGGTGCGTGGCTGAAGTCTGGATATGCTGCATGATAGCCTTAAAGGTGTCGCTCTCAAAGTAAGGCGAGTCGGGATTAGAGATGAAATAGAGACGCAGCTGACTGGCCTTCAGAATCAGCTTTTCAAAACCCAGCTCCTTAGCTACATGCCGGCAGCGCAGGGCGGTAAAGAGGTTCTCAACCGGCCCCGGCAAAGGCCCGAAGCGGTCTATCAGCATCTCCTTAAAAACGGTCACATCTTCGGCGCGCTCCAGGTCGTCTAACTGCTGATAGAGGCTAAGCCGCTCCGTGATATTTTCCACATAAGAGTCAGGAATAAGCAGCTCCAAATCCGTGTCAATCGTGCAGTCAGTCACGAAATCATGCTGGCGCTCCAGGTCTGCTGCGAAGACGTCTTTGAAGTCTGTTGTCTTCAGCTCGTGCATGGCTTCAGCCAGAATCTTCTGGTACATCTCAAAGCCCATGTCAGTGATAAAACCGCTCTGCTCGCCGCCGAGGAGATTACCAGCGCCACGAATGTCTAAGTCTCGCATCGCAATCTGGAAGCCGCTTCCCAATTCATTGAATTGCTCCAAAGTCTGCAGACGCTTGCGCGAATCATCAGGCAGCGTAATGAGCGAAGGCGCCACGAGATAGCAGAAGGCTTTCTTGTTAGAGCGACCAACACGCCCGCGCAACTGATGCAGGTCGGAGAGGCCATACTGATGCGCATTGTTGATGATGATGGTGTTGGCATTGGTAATGTCCACGCCGCTCTCAATGATGTTGGTGGAGCACAGTACATCGTACTTGTAAGAGATGAAGTCGGCCAAAGCCTGCTCCAGCTTGTGGCCTTCCATCTGCCCGTGCGCCATCACAAAACGGATGTCCGGACACAGCGCCTGCAGCTTGCCCACCATATCGGGAAGGCTCTGCACGCGGTTATGCACAAAATAGACCTGTCCGCCACGCTCGGTTTCATAATAAATCGCATCGCGAATAGCGTATTCATCAAACACCATCACCTCCGTATGCACCGGCTGGCGGTTAGGCGGCGGCGTGTTGATGATGCTAAGGTCGCGCGCGCTCATGAGCGAAAACTGCAGTGTTCGGGGAATAGGCGTCGCGGTCAGCGTAAGTGTGTCCACAGAAGCCTTGCGTTCGCGCAGTTTCTCCTTTGCGCCTACGCCAAACTTCTGCTCCTCATCGATCACAAGAATGCCGAGGTCTTTGAATTTTACATCCTTGCCAAGTAAGCCGTGCGTACCAATAATGATGTCCACCTTGCCTTCTTCCAACTTCTGCAAAGTCTCCTTTTTCTCCTTCGCACTCTTAAAGCGATTGATGTAGTCAACCGTGCAGGGAAAGTCTTTAAGCCGCTCCGAAAAAGTCTGGAAGTGCTGGTAAGCAAGAATGGTCGTCGGCACGAGCACAGCAGCCTGTTTGCCATCCACAACAGTCTTAAATGCCGCCCGAATCGCGACCTCTGTTTTGCCAAAGCCCACATCGCCGCACACGAGGCGGTCCATCGGGCTTTCCGCTTCCATATCGCGCTTTACATCTGCGGTTGCTTTGGCCTGATCGGGCGTGTCTTCGTAGAAAAACGAAGCCTCTAATTCGGTCTGCAAATAGGTATCCGGCGTGTGCGCAAATCCTTTACTGGCCTTGCGTTTCGCATAAAGCTTAATCAGGTCGGCGGCAATGTCCTTGACCTGCTTCTTGGTTTTGTTCTTGAGCTTCTCCCAGGCATCGGAGCCAAGCTTGTTCACGCGCGGCGGTGACCCTTCCTTGCCGGTGTACTTGGAGATTTTGTGCAGCGAGTTTATGTTCACATACAGTACGTCGCTGTCTTTGTAGATGATGCGCACGGCTTCCTGCATGTTGCCGGCCACTTCAATTTTTTGCAGCCCGCTATAGACGCCTACGCCGTGGTCTATGTGCGTTACATAGTCGCCGGGTTGCAGCTCGCGAAGGGCTTTCAGCGTGATGGCCTTGCCCTTTGAATAAGCCTGCTTGACTGCGTATTTATGATAGCGCTGAAAGATTTCGTGGTCGGTGTAGCAGACGATATTGTAGTCGTGGTCTATGAAGCCTTTGGAAATGGCCGTCGGAATGGGGACGAACTGAATTTCTGCGTTGACGTCTTCAAAGATGGTTCTGAGGCGCTCCAATTGCTTTGGCTGCTCTGCGAAGATGTACGGCGTGCAATTCTTGGAGCAGCGACCTTTCAGGTCTTTTATGAGAAGGTCAAACTGGCGATTGAATGCGGGCTGCTCTTCTGTGGCAAATTGAATGGCGACGACTTCATCGCACGTATGCCTCACTAACGAATGATTGTACCATTCCAGCAGATGCTTCTTCTTGACCCCTTCCAACCATACTTCACTCCGTTCAAAATCTGCCTTCGTCAAGCTCTTCTGATGCTCCTCCTCGTGGTCTGAATCCGTAACACCTATTTCAATTTTCTCCGGTAGCTCGGCTTCCATCTTGCCCAGCTTACCGTAGCAGAAATTAAAATCCTTAAACCAGAAAACGGTATTCGCCGGCAGGTAATCCAGCAGCGAAATTTTCTCACCGCCGTCAAACTTTGTTTCGATATTCGGCAGGATGCTCACCTGCAAAAGCTTCCTTTCCGAAAGCTGGGTTTCGGGATTAAAGAGGCGAATGGAATCCACCTCATTGCCGAACAATTCTATGCGGTAAGGATGCTCATTGCCGAAAGAATAAATATCCAGAATGCCGCCACGCATCGCGAACTGCCCCGGCTCATACACAAAGTCCTCACGCCGGAAACCCAGCTCCACAAAGCGCTGCATCAGCGGCTCGGGCTTCAGGTTCTCGCCCACCTTTATCTGGATCATATTCCGCGAAAGCGACTTCCGGTTCACTACTTTCTCAAAGAGCGCTTCGGGATAAGTGACCAGCACTTTCTTGCGAATGGTATCGCCGCTAAACTTGGTAAGCGCCTCTGTGCGCAGCATAATATGGCTGCTGTTCAGGTCGCCGAAGTTGCCGGTACGCTTAAAAGAATCCGGGAAGTAGTGAATATCCAGCGCGCCGGTCAGGTGCTCCAGGTCGTTGTGGAAGTAGGCTGCTTCTTCTTTATCGTTAAGGACGATAACATGATTCGCTTCCGAAAGCTGCCAGATGGCAGTGGCTACAAAGGATGTTGCAGAGCCGCGCAGGCCGTCCAAAGAAGCACGCAGCAATGGGCTGGGCAATGAGATTGCGGCCGCCAAGCTTTTCAGGCGGATATCACTGCTATAAATGCCCCGCAGCACCTCCAGATTCATCCGGCGCGAAGGTAAAGCCTGCCCAGGCAATTCCCGTGAATGCCTGCGACAATTTGTTGGCACTTATCCCTGCATCAGGCCATGTGCCTCCACAAGTTTTTACCATTCTGTGTGGAATCCCCCTTCTTCTAACATCCCTAATACAGACGCCGGCCGGCGAGCATCCCGAACAGACGAACGTGCTGTTCTTCACTCCCAAAATCTGTCAAGCCATGAAATCATTCATGCAACTCACGCTCTGCGTACTGGCCGCGCTCTGCCTTTCCCTCAAGCTCGCCGCACAGACCGTGCAGATGCGCGTAGAAGGCCCGGACGCCTCAAAAGTTTCCTTAGAAGATCTGAAGGTGGATGTCAAAGTCACCGGTGGCATCGCCGCTACTACCTGGACGATGGTTTTCCGCAATTCAAGCGCCCGCCTGCTGGAAGGCGAGCTGACTTTTCCCCTTGCCGAAGGCACCACCGTCTCCCGCTACGCCATAGACATTAATGGCAAGCTGCGCGACGCGGTACCGGTTGACAAAGCCCGTGGCACCACCGTGCTGGAGGCCATTGAGCAACGCCGCGTGGATCCCGGACTGTTGGAGCGCGTAGAAGGCAATGCCTTCCGAACCCGCATCTATCCGTTGCCTGCGGGCGGCACGCGCACAGTCGTAATCGGATATGAAGAAGTGCTGCACGCTTCCGGCAATAAGCTGGAATACCGGCTGCCGCTTTCTTTCCAAAAGGAGGTGCAAAAGGTGACTATATCCGTCTCTTCATTTGGGCCTGGGAAGCCCGAGAATTCGCGCGGAAGCGCCGCCGATATGGCGTTTGACCGGCAAGGCTCCACATGGCAGGCCACGAAGGAACTGACGCGATTCGCCTCCGGCAGACCACTCGTCTTTCACATCCCGCAGGCAAAGGAGCCGGAGGTGCTGATGCAGGGAAAAGGTGACCGCTACTATTGCCTTATCAACACGCCGCCGCGCTCCGGCAATCGCGAGCGCGTGCTGCCTAAGGAGCTTACGATTCTGTGGGATGCATCGCTCAGCGGCCTGCGCCGGAATCATGAAGCGGAATTGGCACTGCTGGGTGGCTACCTGCGGCGCGCGGCAAACGCTACAGTCAACCTGATTGTATTCAGCAATACCGCTCAGCCGATGCGCTCATTCACCATACGCAGTGGCGACTGGCACCTCCTGCGCGAGGCGTTGGAAGGCGTCGTCTATGATGGCGGCACGCAGCCGGGCGTGCTCAATCTGGCTAAGCTGCCGGGCCGCGAGTTTCTCCTGTTCAGCGATGGCCTTGCCACCTATGGTCGCGGAAACCCTACCACCGGCCCCGCGCCTGTCTATTGCATTAACGCGGCTGCAACCGCAGACTATGCGTCGCTCAGAGTCATCTCCGCCAGAACCGGCGGACAGCTTATTGATTTGGCTGGGCTTTCCGCGCACGCGGCGCTTGAGCAGCTCATCAACCAACCGCTTATGCTGCTCGGCGTCAGCAGCGATGAGGATATTGACGAGGTGTTTCCGAATGTGCCGGTTTCTGCGGAACGCGGGGCGAGCATCGCGGCCATTGCACACATAAAGTCGGGTGAGATAACCCTCAAATATGGCTATGGCAGAACCGTTACCGAAGAGCGCAAAGTATCCTTCAATGCAGAAACCGGCGCTGCGAAAGATGTGGACCTCGGCCGCATCTTGGCGGCGCAGAAAATCGCGGCGCTGAACGTTCGCTACGATGCGAATAAAGTAGCGATAGAAAGTCTGGCCAAGCGCTTCGGCCTCGTTACCCGCAACACCTCGCTCATTGTACTTGAGGCCCTTGCCGACTATGTGAGCTACGGCATTGAGCCGCCCGCAGAGCTGCGCGCCGACTACGATAGAATGCTCAAAGAGCGCGGACAGCAAAGCGCGGCAGCGGCGCAGGCCCGGTTGAAGACTGCCGAAGCAACTGCTAACGCACTCGCCGGATGGTGGAATCAAAAGCAGGAATCCACACCGGATATTTCAAAGCCTGAAGCAGTACCGCAGCCAGCTCCGCCACCTGCAAGGGCTAAAAGCAAAGGCTTAGAAGTTCATGCTACACGTGGTTATACAGCCCCGATTATTAACCCTGAAAATCCCGGCGGCCGCCAGGTGAAAACGGCTGAGCAGATTGAGAAAGCGCCAACGCGCAACACCGCTGATATAGCAGCGCTAAGCACGCAGGTTTATCAGGGCGGCAAAGGAGGAGGGTTGAATATTGGCGGCGGGCGCGAAAGCGGCACTAAGTATATCATTGACGGCGTTCAGCTCCCGCCGGGCAGCGCCAACTTCTTCAACGCTGCTCCTTCCGCAGGCTTTATTGAAGAAGGCAAGCCGCTTTTCGGCATCGGCGAAGGGCGTCGCCAAAAACGCCGTATGGAAGAGCTGGATTCCGCACTCGCAAAAGTCTCCAAGCTCGTAAGCCTTAGCGACAGCGCACTGTTGGACAGCCTGTTCTCCTTCCCGGAAGATGCGCAGTACACTGCCTATCTCCAGCTGCGGCAGGCGCGGTTGCAGAATCCGGTTTTTTACTTTCAGGTAGCAGGTCGCTTCATCGCAAGCAACCGCCGTGAGCTGGGCGTGCGCATCCTCAGCAATCTTGCCGAGCTTGAGCTGGAAAACTATGAGCTGTACAAAATGCTCGGCTACAAGCTGCGCGAAGTCGGCGATGCCGAAGCGGCTTTAGAAGCCTTCCGCAAAGTGCTCGCCTGGCGGCCTATGGATCCGCAGAGCCGCCGCGACTACGGCCTCGCCCTTGCTGACGCCGGCTTTTACCGCGATGCCACAGACACACTTTATGCAGCCCTGACTATGGACATTGACCCAAGCCTGCAATCCGCCAATTCCGGACTGGACGAAGTTCTGCTCTGCGATATGGCCGGCATCCTTACGCAGCATCCCGGCACCGCACCTGCGGGAATGCCTCGCGAGCTGCTGCAACAGCTGCCATCCGACATCCGCGTCGTTATCAATTGGAACATGAAGAGCACGGACATAGACCTGTGGGTCACCGACCCGGCTGGCGAGAAGTGCTATTATGGTCACAACGCTACTGCGGCCGGCGGGCGCATGTCCCGCGACGTAACGCAGGGCTTCGGACCGGAACAGTTTCTGCTGCGCAATGCACGATCCGGCCGCTACAAGGTGGAAGTAAACTATTACGGCGACCGCCAGGTGAAAATTGCCGGGCCAGCCACCGTGATGGCCGAAATTTACACCGGCTGGGGCAAGCCATCGCAGCAACGCCAAATCATCGTAATGCAAATGAAGCCGGACGATCGTGGCGGTGTGCTGGTGGGTGAATTTGGATTTGGCGGACGGCCGTAGGTTTATTAAAATGAGGACAGGCAACCGGCGCTAATCCGCTGCGTTGCCTGTCGTCTTTTGCACATCAATAAGGAAGCGCTCGTATTCTCTGCGCCAGCCGCGCCATTCGGCATCGGTGCCTAGTGAGTAATTGTGCATAATGGTGATCAGCGTGCTGCCGCAGGCCTGGAGCTTTACCGCTATTTGCCGAAGGCGATTGAAGGCTTCTTCAGGCGAAAGACCAAGATCGTAATGGCCGGTGCTGTCCATAAAGGCAAAAGGGTGAATACGCAAGGGCTTTACCTTTTCCTCCGATAGATCATACCACTGAAACGAAGCGCCTGTTCCGGCCCGAAAACCAAAGTGCGTACTGTATCCCATGCTATAGTCATCAGTGATGCCTGCAGCCACCAGGGCCTTATACGTGCCGGGAAAGCGGAGCTTGATGTAATGCTGTCGCGAAATGGAGACGGGATGACCTGAGATCCCTTCCAGAGTGCTTTTTTCTTCCGCCATTTTCTCCGGCTGCAAGTCTGAATAATATGATGGATGCATCCCAACCTGCACACCCATGGAGAGCGCCTTGATAAGCGACGACATTCTGGGATGTCGGGGATTTATGTTTTTGTCAAAATCGGACGGCGTCTTCGCAGCCAGTACGAAATAGGCAGGTTTGGGATTGCTCTCCATGTGCTGCGTCAGTATCCAGATGAACGAATCGTAAGGATCGTTTTCCAGCCCGCGCCTCACACGTATGCGCTGATTCAGCTGCTTCCAGTTGCGTGATGCTGCATCTTTCAGGCTGCTGCCCAGCGTACGCCACCAGCCTTTAAAGCGAAATGACCAGGCGATGTCAATATCGTATGTGGGTCTGAACGCAAATGCGCTTCCAGGAATTGGGATGCTCCACACATCCTCCAGAAAAACGCGCAACGCCTCCACGGCTTCGTCCAGTACGGGGCGTTCCAGCACCGGAAAGATGACGCTTTGTTCCGCAGGAAAGCGGCCATGCCTGTCCTGTGTGAACGGTAGATATTCTTCGTAGCGGGAGAGCAAAAAGAAAACACTGGCGAAAAGGTCGAACTGTAGATCGCATGTACCGTCTTCCTCAAAAAAAAGCGCATAAATCCCTTCCCATTCTGCCCGGCTTATATCCTGGGGCCGCAGGTCGTCTTCCCAAAGAAAGGTTGATGCATGCACGCTGGGCAGATGTTCATGCCAGCCATATGCGAGGCAAGGTGATCCGGCCAATGCCGTGTCAGCGTCCAGCGTCAGCCGGTACTCCAGACCGAGGCGCTCCTTAAAAACCCAGTCCAATGCATAGCGCAGCCTCGGGCTATCGTTTTTGGACAGAATAGCAACGACAGGCAGGCTCAAGAGCGGGCATTTTTTTGACGCTCCTTCCAAAGCTGCTGAAAGGTTTTGGGCGCGAACTCCGTTCCTGCGCGGCGCGCCAGCCAGCTTCCGCCAAACACTTTTTTTAGCATGACGTTTTTGATGCCCGAGCCGGCCATATTCATCATGGAGCGGCTCAGCATCCCGCGCCGCCAAAGGCTCCATGCGATATTCTCGGCCTTTCCATTCAGGCCTTCTTCTGCCGCCGTATGCCGGTTCTCCAGCAGCATCTCGTGGATATTAATCTTCACAGGGCAGGCCATCGTGCATGCGCCGCACAGCGAAGAAGCGTAGCTGAGATGCTTGTATTCCTTCAAGGAAGCGAGATGCGGGGAAATAACAGAGCCGATCGGGCCGCTGTAAGTCGCACCATAAGCATGTCCGCCAACATTCTTATAAACGGGGCAGGCATTCAGGCAGGAGCCGCATCGGATGCAGTACAAGCCTTCGCGCACCTCAGGCCGCTGATATAGATTCGTACGGCCATTGTCCAGCAGAATCACATACATCTCCTCCGGGCCGTCCAGCTCGCCGGGTTGTTTCGGCCCGGTGAAAATGGTGTTGTACACCGTTACGTTCTGGCCTGTGCCGTAGGTAGCGAGCAGCGGCCAGAAAAGCGCGAGATCGCTCATAGACGGCAGCATTTTTTCAATGCCCACGATGGCAATATGCACTTTGGGAAATGCCGTTGAAAGGCGCCCGTTGCCTTCATTCTCCGTCACGCAGACGGCGCCGGTGTCGGCGATTAAAAAGTTGCCGCCGGTTACGCCGATATCTGCCGTCAGGTACATCTGGCGCAGGTTACGCCGCGCTATCATCGTCAGCTCGCTGGGCGTGAGGTTGGGTTCGGTGCCCAGCTTCTCGTGAAATACGCGGGCTACGTCTTCCTTGCTTTTATGCATCGCGGGCGTCACGATGTGGTAGGGCGCTTCGCCGTCTAATTGCTGAATGTATTCGCCGAGGTCGGTTTCTACGCTTTCTATATTATGCTCCGCAAGAAATGCATTGAGATGGATTTCCTCCGTCACCATGCTCTTGCTTTTCACCACCTGTTTTGCGCCTTTCTCTTTGCAGATGGCGAGGACGGCCTCATTCGCTTCCTGCGCGTCTTCCGCCCAGATTACCTTGCCGCCGCGGGCGGTGAATACCTGCTCAAACTGCTGCAGGTACTGGTCCAGGTTCTCCATCGCCCTCCACTTCACATTCTTTGCTTTGCGCCGCGCCAGGTCCAGGTCGCTGAACTGCATTTTGCCCTTCACAACCGTATCCGCATACTTCTGAATGTTGAAGGCAAGCTTGCGCTTATGCTCTAAGTCGTGCGCTTTCACCTCGCTTTTGGCGAGGAAGGCGGATTGGATGGTAGGTGTCTTAGCCAATTTGGTTGTAGGGATTGCTTACCGCTCAAAATTAGCCTCTTCCATCAAGGCTTCGGCGCTTCTTCTTACAGCCTATAATACCTATCCCCCGAAAAAATCCCCTTCCGTAAACGTCTTTTCCCCCTTTGCGTGGGATGGAAACGGTATGGCCATAAGGCCACATTTGGACCGCACCAATCCGGTGCATTACCCAAAACGAATTGCCATGAAAATCAAAATCATCAGCCTCTGCGCCATTGCGCTGATGGCCTGTGCCTGCAATAAAAGCGACACGCCGCGTCCTTGCGCGGGAAGCGCGGGCATCCCTTGCGAAGCGCCTGTTCAAGAGGACCAGATGAGCAGCCGCAAGCCTGCCAAAGTGGAGCGGATGACGCGCTCTGAGGAAGAAGGCGCACCTTCTGGGGAACGCCTGACGGATACTGCCCGTGCTGTACCCGGCAAGAAGCCGAAGCCGCGCTTCCAGCTTTAAAAGCTGAAGCCCACTCCGTATTCCACCAGCTCTGCAGTTGCTTTGTGGGTCTTGAGCAATGATGCTCAGACAGAGCTCTTTCAGTGTGCCATGCTCGCTGCGGATGAGATAATAATTGTAGCCGAGCTTCTCGTAATAGGGATCCTGCCGCAGCACCGCATCCCTGATATAGACGCCGACCTGCGCAATCACGGCCATCCGGCCAAACAGCCATTCGTGGTGAGTGGAGCAGCTGGGCACATCTACTTTGTTATGGTGCAACCATCTGCGCCCAACACCTCCGTAGGCCCTTTCAGGTGACAAAGTCGCTGAAAATTATGTATATGCAGTTGCTTGTCTGCTCGCAGCGACTTTGTCATGCTGTAAGCATCTACGCTTACGATTTACGTAGATGCTCTAAGGTGACAAATTTTGGGCGCACATCCTGCCACTTGTCAAGAAGGAGAATTGCCAGGTCTGCCATGGGAAGATTCTTTCCGCGTTAAGCGTAAGAACCAATCGCTCATTAGCCGGTTATTCAAATTCCAATTGGCGCACTTGATTTAGAATCAGACCACTTAGCTAAAGAGGTTGGAGCAGACATATTAAAGGATGGCAAAAGCGATTGGACGCCAGATAAATATGGTCATCGTACTTTGAATTGGATAGAGAATGGCTTTCGGTTTTCAACAGCCGTTTACCCGATTTTAAAAAATGAACAGCTGAAAAAATGGGCAGTTGGCGCGTGGTGTGTCGTTGAAAAAGGCAGCGATATCTATTCAGCACATCGCAACCTTATAGAAACAAAAAGCTGGCTAACATCATTGTTGATATTGATAGCCTCTTACAAAAACCCCCTGCTTACTTAACGTCGCTAAAGTCTGATGACCTGAATATTCAAAAGCGTCTCTCCTTTTGAAGAGAATACTTACCAAAATTGGTTACAGAATGGATGGCATACCGACTTGCCAAGCCTACGCCGCCTCCCCTTCCTTCTCACTCATCAGATACGCCTTGATAAACCCATCAATCTCTCCATCCATCACCGGCCCGATGTTGCCCACCTCATAATCTGTGCGATGGTCTTTAATCATCTTGTACGGATGAAAAACGTAGGAGCGAATCTGTGAGCCCCACTCAATTTTCTTCTTGGAAGAATTGGCAACGTCCTTTAGCGCATTGCGCTTCTGCAGCTCTATCTCGTAGAGTTTGCTCTTCAGCATCTGCATCGCGCGCTCGCGGTTGCCGAGCTGGCTGCGGTCTTGCTGGCACACTACCACAATACCCGTCGGGATGTGCGTGAGCTGCACTTTCGTTTCCACCTTATTTACGTTCTGCCCGCCTGCACCGCCGGAGCGTGATGTTTCCATCTTTATGTCGGCAGGATTGATGTCAATCTCAATTGTATCGTCCACCAGCGGATAGACATAGACGGAAGCGAAGGAGGTATGCCGCCGCGCGTTAGAGTCAAAAGGCGAGATGCGCACGAGGCGATGCACGCCGCTTTCTGCCTTGAGCAATCCATAAGCAAAAGGGCCGTCAAACTCCAGCGTGGCCTGCTTAATGCCCGCGCCGTCGCCGTCCAGAATATCCATTTCGGTTACTTTCCAGCCCTGCTTGTTGCCATACATCCCGTACATACGCAGCAACATGCCGGCCCAGTCCTGGCTCTCAGTTCCGCCTGCGCCGGAGTTGATTTGTACAACTGCGGGAAGCTCATCTTCCGGCTCATTGAGCGTGCTTTTAAACTCCAGCTCATCTATGTCTGTTATAGCTTTTTCAAAGGCAGCTTTTACCTCTTCCTCGCCCGCCTCGCCTTCTTTCCAGAAGTCAAAGAGTACGGCAAAGTCTTCCACCGCGCTTTCCACTTTCTCATACAAATCTGTCCAGTATTTGTTGACGCGGATTTCCTTCATGATGCCGGTCGCGCGGTCGTTGTCGTCCCAGAAACCGGGCGAAAGGGAAAGCTGGCGGTCACTTTCGGCCTTGGCTAAACGTTCTTCTACCCGCACGAAGCGTTTCAGCCCGGCTACGCGCTCGCGCATCTCTTTTATCTGCTCTGCTGTCATAAAAAGTCTATGGCTTCAAAGGTACGGCGGGCGGGAAGGATTGATTTTGGTGATTCCCCATTTCCGCGTGCAATGCGCAAACGCGCTAACGTTGTTATTACATTAGGCGGGCACAAGGCCGCGCCCCTACACATCAAACCTCCAACCTCCAACATCAAACCTCCAACCATTATGGAATACCGCCGCATGGGCCGCACCGGCCTCCAACTCTCCATCCTCTCCTTTGGCTCCTGGGTAACATTCGCTAAGCAGATTGACGATGCCGCCTCCGAGCGCCTGATGTCCGTTGCCTACGATGCGGGTATCAACTTCTTTGACAATGCCGAAGTCTATAGCCTTGGCGAAAGCGAAAAGATGATGGGCCGCATCCTGAAAGGCAAGAATTGGGAGCGCTCGTCTTACGCCGTTTCCAGCAAAGTCTTCTTCGGCTGGCGCGGCGATAAGAACAAGCCCAACCAGCACGGCCTTTCGCGCAAGCACATTATCGAAGCCTGCCACGAGGCGCTGGGACGCTTTCAATTGGAATATCTTGACCTCTTCCTCTGCCACCGCCCGGATAAGGCTGCGCCGATTGAGGAAGTGGTTCGCACGATGAACAGCCTCATCCAACAAGGCAAAATCTTCTATTGGGGAACAAGCGAATGGAGCGCCGCCGAAATCATGGAAGCGCACATGGTAGCTAAAGAGCTCGGCTTGGAAGGCCCGTCCGTAGAGCAGCCGCAGTACAATCTTTTTGAGCGGCAGAAGATGGAAGTGGATTATTACACCATCTTCAAAAACATCGGCATGGGCACCACCATCTGGAGTCCGCTGGCAAGCGGCCTGCTCACCGGGAAGTATAATAATGGCATCCCCGAAGGCAGCCGCCTCGCGCTGGAAGGCTTTGAGTGGCTGAAAGACCGGACAATTTCGGAGCAACGCCTGGAAGGCGTGCGCAAGCTGGAAGGCATCGCGCAGGAATTAGAAACGTCTTTGGCAACGCTGGCAATCGCCTGGTGCATCTCCAACCCGAACGTAACAACCGCCATCCTCGGCGCTACGCGCGAAGAACAGCTTACGGAGAATCTGAAAGCGCTGGAAGTTTATCCAAAGCTGACGCCGGAAGTGAAGGAGCGGATTGACGCTGCGATGGGTACGAAGCCGGTGATGCCGCAGTTTTAAAATAAATCCGGCGAATCCCGGTCCTAAACAAACAACCCCGGAGTTACGGCTCCGGGGTTGTTTCTGTTTTTAAACTTGCTTGTGGTCTTGCTGTTGTTCTCTTAATCCAGTCTTTTAGTCTTACCGTCCATGCTAAAAAGTATATGATAGTCAGCAGCCTTACGGGGCTGCTGTTATTCCCCTATACCGTTCGTAATCTTGTCCGTTGGTTTTGTCCTGCGGGGCTTACGGGCTCCGGGACACACATGGTGTAAAAAGAACCGCGCCGTAAGAACTGACAGATAAGGTTTTGCTGATTATCACCGACTTTACTTCGCTCTAACAGCGTAGCTTGTAGAATATTTTGCACAGCTACGTGCCAGGATGTGGAAGCAGGACGTCGCGCTGGGCGCGGGATGCCGGCTATGGTATGAATGTGGCAGGTTCAGCAACGCAATTAAATATCTAAGACTGATGGGCATAAGCACCGCCGCTAAGAAGCCGAACTTTTTTAAAGTACTCAAAGAGGCCTTTTCCGAATTTATGGACGATAATGCGATGAAGCTCTCCGCCTCACTGTCTTATTACACGGTCTTCGCCATCGGGCCGCTGCTGCTTTCTATTATCTCCCTCATCGGCGTATTCATGGACCAGCAAACGGTTACGGAAACGCTGAACAGCCAGATGCAGAAATTGCTGGGCGCGCAGGGCGCGATGCAAATCCTGGACATCATAAAGGCGCTAAAGAACACACAGGATGCCCAGAAATTCAGCATCATCGGGCTCGTCATTCTGTTCTTTTCCGCCTCCGCCGTCTTCCTGGAAATCCAGGACTCCATCAACTTCATCTGGAGCATCCGGGCCAAGCCGAAGAAGGGCTGGCTGCGCCTGATTACCAATCGCCTCCTTTCCTTTTCGCTCATCATCGGCATGGGCTTCCTGTTTGCCGTTTCACTGCTTGCCAATACCGTAGCCGACCTTCTTACCGACCGCCTCAGCCGCCTCATAGGCCACGGCGAGGCCATCCTGCTGCAGGGCACAGGCATCATCATCCTGTTCATGATTATTACGCTGCTGTTCAGCATCATCTACAAGGTGCTGCCAGATGCTAAGATTCACTGGCGGGATTCGCTCATTGGCGCGTCATTCACGGGCTTGCTCTTCCTCATTGGAAAGTTCCTCATCGGCTTTTACCTCGGCAATTCCAAAGTGGGCAATACCTACGGAGCGGCGGCCAGCATCATCATCGTGCTGCTATGGGTGTATTATTCCGGCATCATCCTCTACTTCGGCGCGGAGTTTACGAAGGTCTGGGCCATCAACCGCGGCCACGGCATCAAGCCGAATGATACGGCCGTATTTATCCTGAAACGCGAGGTGAAAGAGCTACCTAATAAAAGGGAAATCCCGCCTGCTACTGATGCGGTACCGGTAGCGCGCAAAGACACGCCTATCGGCGTGAAAGGAGCCGCCGAAGCGCTGAAGGAAGCACAAAGCGAAATAGGGGAATCATAACGCCCGCCACTCCAAGCAGGCTAAGCATTTCCGGCAGCCAGCGGTCGCCCCAAACTATTCTGGCGCCATAGCCGGTTGCGGCGAGGATTGCTACGAAGCCTATGTGCGCGCCTATCCACCTGAAGTTGATATGCAGGCCATTCCGGTTCGCGGAAAAATACAGGCTGGAGGCCGCAATGCTCCACTGCGTAATGCAGGCTACCACTGCCGCGCCTTCCGCGCCAAAGCGCGGCACTATAAATACATTCAGCCCCAGATTCAACACTGCCGCACAGCCTGCCTGGATATTGAGCAGCTTTAGTGCGCCATTGGCGGTGAGCAGCGTAGAATAGATATACATCAGGCTGTACGCGGGCAGGCAGCTCATCACCCACGCGAACACGCGCCCGTCGTAAGCGCCTGCCGCCGGGTAAAGCAGGTGCATGATGCCCGCACCCGAGACCCAGGCAATAGCCGCGCCCAGAAAGGAAAAGGGCAGCAGCAGGTTGGCGCTCAGCTTAACGATGGGCGCTACGGCCTGCCCTTCCGAAAGCATTTTCCCAAACAGCGGCAGCAGGATGCCGGCGAAGAGGATGGCGAACATATTGCTCACGTCCAGTTGCCGGTAGGCGGCGGCGTAGATGCCGGCTTCCTCCTTACTGGCAAGGCGTTCAATGAGCGTGGTGTCCGCACGCATATAGATGCTCATGAGGAAAATGAGCAGGGCATACGGCGCCGCGCCGCGCAGCATGTCCCAGACCTTTTCAAAATGAAAAGACAGCCTTACAGGCACCCGCGTAATGCGCCAGAGCAGGTAAAATCCAAAGCAGATAGCCACGGCATAGCACGCCACCTGGCTCCATATGAACCATTCTATCCGGAACCGGCCGGCGGTGGCTGGCAGCCAAAGCAAAGCGCCGCATAGCACAATCATCAGTGCCCGGTCGGCGATGCTGAGGATGCCGTCTATGCGGAAGCGCTGGAAGGCGGCTATGTTGCTGCGGATGAACAGCAGCAGGATAGTGAGCGTCTGGATGAGCAGCGTGCCGCCGAGTAAGCTCAATTCGCCGCCGCGGTAGCCTGCCACCCAGCCGATGCCGAGCACTACAATGGCGTAGAGGCCCATCAGCAGCAGGCGCAGGCCCAGCATCACCGGGAAGCGCTCCGCGAAGCTTTCGGGATTGCGGGAAATCGTCCTTGTATTGTAGCTGTTCAGCCCGAAGTCCAGCACGAACTGCATGATGACGCTCATGTTGAGCAGCGCCTGAAAAGTGCCGTAGCTCGCGTGGCCCACCCGGTTTTGCACCGTCCGGTCTATCGCGAAAATCCACAGCGGCTTCACCAGCGCGTTGAGCGCGATGACGAAGAGGAGATTTTTAGCAAAGAAACGGCGCAAGGAGTTGGAGGTTGGAGGTTTGAAGTTGGAGGTTGGAGGTTGGAGGTTTGAGGTTGGAGGTTGGAGGTTTGAGGTTGGATGTAAGCTACTAACACCTCAAACCTCCAACCTCCAACCTCAAACCTCCAACCTCCAACCTCCAACTAATAGTTACTTTGCGCAAAAATGGGGATGGCTACTGTAAAGCGGTTTGAAGATTTGGAGGTCTGGGCCTTAGCAAGGAATCAATGCCGTGAAATACATGAGCTAATCAAGGCTGGCGCCTACAAAGAAGACCCTGACCTTCGCTCGCAAATGAATCGCGCTTCAGCTTCTGTGATGGATACTATAAGCGAAGGCTTTGAGCGCTATACCCGCGCCGATTTCCGGCATTATCTGGTAATGGCAAAGGCATCAAACGGTGAGATGCGCTCACAATTGCACAGAATGCACGACCGGAGCTTCATCAGGGTAAATCACTATACAGCTTTGGTATCTGCAAACGAGCTATTAGGCAGGAAACTCTTCCGTTTTATTGAACATCTCACCAATACTGTTATTAAAGACAAGTCTGGCAAAAAATCAGCAAATAATTCTGTAGCAGATTCAAGAGTGCCTTACTTAACTAACCTGGGCGACTCATACGAATTGCCAGAAGAATTTATCTTAAAGGCTACCACCTCCAACCCCCAACCTCCAACCTCCAACCTCCAACTTCCAACCTCCAACCTCCAACATTAATGCGGATTGCGGTCAATACGAGGCTACTACTTAAAGGCAGGCTGGAAGGCATTGGCTGGTACACGCATCAGATGCTGGAGCGCATTGTCCGCGCGCATCCGGAGCATGAGTTCATCTTTTTCTTTGACCGGCCCTATGATGAATCTTTCGTTTTTGCGCCGAATGTAAAGCCGGTGGTCGTGCATCCGCAGGCGCGCCATGCCGTGCTTTTCTACCTGTGGTTTGAGTGGAGCATTCCCGCTATGCTGCGCAAGTACAAGGCCGACCTTTTCCTTTCTACCGACGGCCTCTGCTCGCTTTCCGCGAAGGTGCCTACCTGCCTGGTGATGCACGACCTGGCCTTTGAGCATTACCCGCAACACCTCAAATTCAGTCACCGGACTTATCTGCAACATTGGTCGCCAAAGTTTGCGCGCAAGGCGAAACGCATTGTAACCGTGAGCGAGTATTCTAAACAGGACATCGCGCAGCGCTACAAGATTTTTCCGGATAAAATTGACGTTACCTACAACGGCGCCCACCCCGAATACCGCCCGCTGACCTGGCAGGAGCGCGAAGCTGTGAAGACGGAATACACAGGCGGGCAGGAATACTTTGTCTTTGCCGGCGCCCTGCAGCCGCGCAAGAATGTGGTGGCGCTTTTACAAGCCTTCATCAAGTTCAAAAAACGGCAGCGCAGCCCCATCAAGCTCGTCATTGTAGGCCGGATGGCCTGGAAGTTCAAAGAGCTGGCAGCCCTGCGCGAGACGATGCCTTTTAAAGAAGATGTGATATGGCCGGGCTATCTGGGCGTAGAAAAGCTCTCAAAAGTCATCGGCGCAGCCTATGCGCTCGTTTATCCTTCCCTGTTTGAAGGCTTCGGCATTCCCATTCTTGAGGCGCTCAAATGCGGCGTGCCGGCGGTAGTAAGCAATACTTCATCCATGCCCGAAGTGGCCGGCGATGCCGCGCTGCTCGTTGACCCGACAAGCGTGGACGACATTGCGGAGAAGATGGGCATTATCTATAAAGACGAAGCCCTGCGCAGCCGGCTGATAGCCGCCTCAACGGCACAGGCAGCCGTCTTTGACTGGGATACCTCGGCGGCGCAGCTTTGGGAGAGTATGATGAAGTGTCTGGAAGGAAAAAAGTAGCAGCCATGCCTGCCTAAAGAAGCTTCAGGCCATCCTGAAGCTTGCAGAACACCTTCTGCAACCTTGCAGCGCACCTTCTGCAACCTTGCAGCGCACCTTCTGCAACCTTGCAGCGCACCTTCTGCAACCTTGCAGAACACCTTCTGCAACCTTGCGGAACACCTTCTGCAACCTTGCGGAACACCTTCCGCAACCTTGCAGCGCACCTTCTGCAAGGCTGCAGAACACTATATGCAACCTTGCAGGATACCTTCCGCAAGGTTACGCAACCTGCTACGAAGCCTTCATGCAGTCAAAAAGCTACCTTTCGGCGATAATTCTCACAGATATAAGATGCTTGTAAAAGTCTTCGGCAGCGCCGTGTATGGCGTGGATGCGATGACCATCACGATGGAGGTGGACTCCTCGCAGGGCCTGACGAGCTACTTTATCGTTGGCCTGCCAGACAGCGCGGTGAAGGAAAGCCTTGACCGGATTTCGTCCGCCTTCCGCAATTCGCGCATTGAGCGCCCGCGCACCAAAGTGCTCATCAACATGAGCCCGGCGGATATTAAAAAGGAAGGCGCGGCTTACGACCTGCCCATTGCCGTAGGCCTGATGGCGGCGGCCGGCGTAGTGCCCGAAAACTCTTTTGGCGACCTCGTAATCATGGGTGAGCTAAGCCTGGACGGCGGGCTGCAACCGATTAAAGGCGCGCTGCCGATAGCCATTAAAGCGCGGGCCGAAAAGTTTCGCGGCCTCATTGTGCCGAAGGCGAATGCCCGCGAGGCGGCGCTGGTAAACAATCTGGAAGTGTATGGCGTAGAAAGCCTGCAACAGGTAGTGGCGCTGCTGAATGGAGCGAGCGACTTACAGCCAACGGTCGTCAATACGCGGGAAGAGTTTTACGATGCCCAGACGCATTTTGACATTGACTTTAATGATGTAAAGGGGCAGGAGAATGTGAAGCGTGCGCTGGAAATAGCAGCCTCCGGCGGCCACAATGCCATCCTGATAGGCCCGCCCGGCGCAGGAAAGACGATGCTGGCCAAGCGCCTGCCGACCATTCTGCCTCCGCTCTCTTTGCAGGAAGCTTTAGAGACGACGAAGATTCATTCCGTAGCCGGAAAGCTCACTAGTGGCAATGCTTCGCTGGTGGCGCAACGTCCATTCCGCTCGCCGCATCATACGATTAGCGACGTGGCGCTGGTGGGCGGAGGCGGCAATCCGCAGCCGGGGGAGATTTCGCTGGCGCATAATGGCGTGCTCTTTCTGGATGAATTGCCGGAATTCAAGCGAACCGTACTGGAAGTAATGCGCCAGCCTATGGAGGAGCGGCGTGTAAACATTGCGCGGGCGAAGGTGAGCATTGACTTCCCGGCATCCTTCATGCTCATTGCAAGCATGAACCCCTGAGGCTGCGTCGGTCATTTTCGGCATTTAGGAAGTAGGCCGGGTTGTAGCTGAACTTGAACCTAATCTCATCTCCTTGGATTGTTATGGCTTCGGTGATCTGTTCCACGATCTGCCGCTTGGCGTCCGGCTGAAGCGAACCCCACCGGTCATACAGGTTCTTGGCCTCGCTTATGACGGTGTCGCCATTGAGGTATTCCATTTTCAGAAAGTCAATTTCTGCCTCAATATCAGGGATGGTATTGTCAATCTGTTTGAGCTGGGTGTCTAGCGGATTGTAATACTTGGCAAACCCTTCCTTGGGAATCTGCCCGCTCATGTAGAGCTGCATGGTCTTGTCCATGTCGGTTACCAGTCGCTTCTTGTCCTGGCTGAGCGTTTGAAGTTGCAATTCCTTCTGAGCGATTGCCTCATCTGCCTTTGAAAGGAACTTCTCAATGTGCTCGTCGGTTAACAAAAAGCTTTTGAGATTCTCGTAATAGATTTCTTCCATGTCACTGATCTCAATCTTCGTCTTCCGGCATTTGCTGCACTTGTATTTGATGCCGTCCGAGTACACGTACATTTTGCCTCCGCAGCCGCATAATAGAAGACCGGAAAAGAGATGCACTGCCGGCTTGGTTGCCCGTTTGTTTTTCTCTTCTTGCTGCTCCAAAATCTTGTTGCATTCGTCCCAGAGTTCTTCTGACACAATTGCTGGACAGGTTATGTACACCCATTCGCTTTCGGGCTTAATGACCCAATTCTTGCCCTCACCCAGGCTCTTGGTATAGTTAGCCACCCGTACACCTTTTGCAGTGCTGTCGTGAAGTAATCGGCCGATCGTGGTATCTGTAAACTCTGAGCCATTACGCGTCCGATGTCCCATGGCATTGAGCTTCTTGGCGACTGTGCCTTTCTTCCGGTACTCAGTGAAGAGTTCGTACATCAGTTTACGAATGGGTACCTCATGCTCGTCGATTACCAGTTGTTTGTCTTGCCACCGGTAGCCATACGGCGCAGCACCTCCGAGTGGTTTGCCCATTTTAGCCCGTATAGGGACCGAGGCGGCCACACGCTCGGCGATTTCTGCCCGTTCCCATTCTGCCATTGCCGCAATGATGGTAAAGAACAAGCGGCCTGATGGCGAGCTTGTGTCTATGTTCTCGGCGAGGGAAATCATGTCCGCGTTTGATTGCCTGAATAGTTCCGAAAACTCAAGCAATTCTTTAGTGTTGCGCGCGAGCCTGGCAAGCTTCGAGAATACAATTGCTGTGATCCGCCCAGTCTTAATGTCACGGAGCATTTTCTTAGTCTCGGTAAGTTCCATAACGGTCTTGCCAGACACTGCTTCAAGGCGATATACCTCAACTACTTCCCAGCCTTTGGCTTCAGCATATAGCCGGGCCCTTCTCTCGTGGTGCTCTGGACTGTCGTCTTTTACCTGGAATTCAGTTGAAACCCGAACCCAGATTCCGACCCGTTTTTTCTGTTCCATATCCTGTGCGTTTTTCAATGTGAAAGTATTTTGTTTGATTACAGTGTAAGTGGTAATTACTCTTACAAAAGATGGGTGGAAATATCAAGAACAGTATTTCTGCCTAAAGTTCTTAAGCTGGTAAGTCTGCCGCCCTTTTTCAATATTCCCGATTGGCCCACAATAGGGGTATTAACAGGTCTTCTGAATTGTGGTATACAATGACATCAGCCTCGAGAAACAAAGCCAAAACGGACAAGGAAAGCCTACATCCAAAGGAGTTTGCTTCTGATGATATAGCACTACGCTATCTGGCAAAAATTCTTGTAGATGCATACCTCGATTATAAAGAACATGAAGGAGTTAGTAACAACAAAGAAAAGAGCGGTTCTGTATTGTAGGGTCTCCACAAAGGAACAAGTGGAGGAGGGCAACAGCCTTGTCACACAAGAGCGTATTTGTAGCGAGTATGCGCTTAGTAACAGCTACGAAATCGCAGAAACATACCGAGAACAAGGCGAAAGTGCCAAGACCGCAGACCGTCCTGAACTCCAAAAGATGCTTGCATTTTGTGCACTTAAAAAGAATGCAGTTAAG
The DNA here is from genome assembly GCA_965246765.1 of Chitinophagaceae bacterium. Taxonomy (GTDB): domain Bacteria; phylum Bacteroidota; class Bacteroidia; order Chitinophagales; family Chitinophagaceae; genus UBA1952. The sequence continues at coordinate 33,360 of CBDFFJ010000001.1, read as the reverse complement.
GCCGTTATTATTTACAAGCTCGACCGCCTCTCCCGAAATACTGATGACTATAGTAAACTAAGGATCGCTCTAAAGGCGCACGGAGTAGAAATCAAATCCACTTCCGAGCATTTTGAAAACACTCCTGTCGGCCGCTTCATGGAAAACACCTTGGCCAATATCTCACAGTTCGATAATGATATTCGAGCGGAGCGCTGCGCGGGTGGAATGAAGGAGGCCATTCGCGAAGGCCGATATGTTTGGAAGGGCCCCATTGGCTATGACAACATTCGGATGTGTGGTAAAGCCACGATTGGTAAAAATCCCCAAATGGCACCGCTAATTCTAAAGGCTTTTGAAATGGTGGCCGCCAATACATGCTCTGTGGAAGAGGTCTATCGCATTATGACCAAGGAAGGGATTGTGCGAAATGGCAAACCCTTAGCGAATTCATACTTCCGTGAACTGCTCTGTAATAAGCTGTACATGGGAAGTATTGAAAAGTTTGGAGAATCACACACGGGTTTATTTGAACCGATTGTTTCAGAGGAACTATTTGCCCAAGTGCAACGCGTGCTGCGGTTTAGAGGAAAGCTTAACTCTCCTCACAAAACCGACCATCCCGACTTTCCACTGCGACGATTTATAGTCAACGAACATGGGGATAAACTTAGCGGTAGTTGGTGTAAAGGACGTAGGCAGAAATACCCTTACTACCGCTTTATGCGGGCTGGTAAGTACAACTACAATAGGGATAAGTTCGAAGCGAGTTTCATCGCATTCATGAATAGCTATGGCATTGATCAATCGCTCTATGAAAAACTCACACGCTTCATAAAAGAAGAGCTAACCGCTCGGCAACAAATTGAAGAACTTGCAACCGAGAGTTTGAAAAAGAGTATTGTGGAGCTAAATGCACGTCAGACGGCACTTATACAAAAGAACATAGACGGGGTTATCAGTGACATGATACTAAAACAGCAATTGGATTCTATAGACTTTGAGCTTATTAAAGCTCATGCATCAATCCTGAATACTACAGGAAAAGACGTAGACTTAAATGAAGCTGTGGTGTTCTTAAAACAATATTTCAAATGCCCTGGCCTTGTATGGTCAGAAGCTAAACCTCACACTAAACTTGCATTACAGCGGTTTCAATTCCCCTTGGGTTGCACCTTTCAAAATAATTCTTTTGAAACCGCGCAAACACGTAAGTTTTTCAAGGTGAAATCTGCATTTGGGTATGCAAATTTCGCTACGGTGGACTCGGGCTTGGAGATTGGCAACAAATCTAAACTCACAAGAACACTTCAACCAAGTGACGAAAAGTTCTGGAAAGATTTTCGGGAAGACCTAAGAGAGATTTACACTATACTTAAAGCTGACAGCAGCCCACCAACAAATAGTTTTCCTTGATTACGGCAAGTAGTAATTGTGTCGTTCTTTCTGTGCCACCTTACTAGCAGTAATCTAATTCTATGAACTCATCACACTACATTCCAAACAATCTTCGCACCTGCCGGAAGGAAGCAGGACTATTACAAAAAGATGTAGTCGAGAGACTGGGTTTCTCAGTTACCGATAGAATCTCCAAATGGGAGAAAGGTCAAGGTTTTCCGAGTGTGCTCAATCTCTTTAAGCTTTGCGTGATTTACGCGAAACGTCCGGAGGAACTATATCCGGAACTTTTAAGCACTCTTGAGCTGAACTACTCTGCCTCTGGGCATCTTTCATGTCACAGTATGCTTCTACAAGAATGTGAGGTAAACAATTAAGCGCGACTATCTCACTGTTTAGCTTTTGATAATCGGTCAAACTTCTTAAGACCGACTTTTTGTGGTGTTTCTTCTAACAGAGGCATGCCATATTCTTATGGAATCATGCAAGCACAAGGACAAAATATTCAATGTGGATTAAGCACGCAATTCTCTGTGAAAACAATTAGCTTTTTAGATGCCCTAGTTAGCGAAACATAAAGATGTTTGGGGCAAGCAAATTTGTGCGCGTTGAGGACAATAACAGTCTCAAACTCTAAGCCTTTAGTCAATAACGTTGTACCAACGCAACGTCCAAAAACTTTCCTTCCTATTCTTCTCAGCTGATTTCGCTTATTGCCCATGGATTCAATGATCGTTGTGTTCTCATAGTAAGCTTCCTCAACTGCTCTGCATACTGTTGTAAAAAGCTCCTTTCTGTAACACTTTATCTTCGGTAATGCGCTGATCTTTTGAAAACACAAGACAATCTGCAATAGCTGTTTCTCATTACGCAATGAGGTAAATAGCTCTTGGACGGGCTGTATAATATTCCTCTGCTCTTGAGTTTTCTTCCGCTTTACGCCAGTTTTGTTTAACCATTCACCAATACCAGTTGTATTAAACATAGTAGAACAACAATCAATGATTACACTAACCATAGTTTCTTTACTTGCTAAATCTAAGGTTTCTGCTATTCGATAGAAGTCGTCTTGGTCAATAGCTTCCAATAATCCAAGGAATGGAAATGAACGAATCAGTTTGATTCTCCCTTTCAGATTATGGCTCTCCGGATGGATGATCAACAAGCTGGAACTTTTACTGTGTTGAGTTATCTTTTTATACGATGAATTTTGAGGATTAAAGAAATCATTCTCTGGCACAACTACTGTTTCAATTTCGGGATGTTGACTTAGATCAATAGTCGCGCTATTTTCCAACTTCAGTCTAATTTCTTGTAGACACGCACCTAACTGTTCATTGTTAGCTTTCTTCCATCTCCACGGGATCGCAAGGGTAAATGGCTTTTCTAAAAACCCACCCATGTCTACATGATCTCTAAGGTCTACCATACTGTCCTTTCCAAAATCAAAAATCCCCTGCAGATGGTCACCCAAAATCCTTGTAGGTAGAATCCCAGACAGAATCTGAATCAACTTATGCTGAGAAGCTGTACAGTCCTGATATTCGTCTACGAATAGACCAGCATAGGAGCTCCTAATCACATCCGCGATTGCAGGCAGCAAAAGGATAGCCGTCGCCTTCTCAATAACTGCTGGGAAATAGGTTCGTGTATTTTTCTGATCGGGTAATTCACCTGGACGAAATGCGAGTACGTACTTCTGAGCGTAACTATTTATCGTCTCAATGTGATACTTAGAAGTGGATACATTTTCAGCCTTTAACTTTTCCCGCACTGCAGCAATTCCTGCATGCGTATGCGTTAGAATTAGCTGCTTACCAATTGTATGTTTTAGGCTTTCTACAATCGAATGCGTCTTTCCATATCCAGCCGGTGCGATTAGCATGCATTTGGGTCGACCAACAAAGCCTTTATAGTCGAAATCAGCCATTATCAATCCAATTTGATAACGCTTCTAATTCACGACCGAGCTTTTTCTCTCTAATGGTATCTATGTCTTCAAGCATGATTTTCCCAAGTGCCTGAGCCTTTGTAGTGTTTTTATACCATTTTCCTTTTGAGGCTGCCAAACCAATCGCTTGACGCAATTCAGCAGAATCATGCTCCCTCTTAAAGGAAATCTTACCTAACGTGTATTTATTCTGGATTGCATCTCGAATAGCAGCTTTGGCCTCTTCTTCAGATAGACTGTCTTCTTCAACTTTTCCTTCTCTAACTAATTTCAGACACTTCAATACTGCATCAAAGGATATGTCTTTGAATATAGCAACCTCAAGACAATCGCCTTCTTCCCAGTCAAAAACTGGGACTTGCGCAGAACGCAAAGTAGACTTTGTCTGCGCTACAGTTAAATCCTTCATATCAGTGTCTGAATCACAAAAGAGGGCTACTTTAAATGCCGCTTGATTAAGCTTTGAAGCATATGCAAACATCTGAGAGCCCCCACCATTAATAAACCTTACACCTTTTAATGCTGCGCTTGGTAATTCTAGCTTTACTCGCTGCTCATTAATTGCCCTGCAGATTCCAATTTCGGTTGGTCCTTCACAGATAACTGATTTATGCGCAAAAAAAGCTTCGGGATTACTCCTGCAACACCCTTGTAAATCTTTGTCCACACGTGTTAGCGTTTTTTCACCTTTTCGAAATACGAAGAGATCTGTTGCATCTAGCTCAACTACCACATCTCTAGAGTGAGTAGTAATAAAAACCTGGGCATCTATCTTATTCTTCAAATGGTTTACTAAATGTTGGACGCGATCTGGCTCTAAACCCTGCTCAATTTCATCAATGAGCAATACGCCACAACCTTCAATTAGGGACAACTGAATTGCAAACGAAATAAGCCGCTTTGACCCTTTACCTTTTACACGAAATGGCACTCTGTCTTCATGAAGACTCACCTTCCCATCTTTGATAGAGATATCTCGAAAATCAATTGTTGTCTTCGCATTGGCGATGTCTATTCCTAAACCTTCTGCTTTAATTTTTACCTTCTCCATAACACCCTCAAATTGGGCAAATGGATAACTATCTATTTGACCTTTTGCTTCTCTAAGGGCGTCATTGATTGGCAATTCTTCTTCCTGCTCACCCGACTCCTCTTGTTGTTTAAGAAGAGTCGACAATGGGTTGCCTCTACTCCACGAAAAATGACGATCAACGTAGTCGGACACACTACAAACGCTTAAGCGCTCGCGGTCTCTCGCTGAAATGGTTGTGGGCTCTTGGCGGCTATTTACTACAAACCACTGCGGTTCAAGGTCACGTTTTACTTCCAACCTAATCGTTAGAACTTTCTCATGAACGTCTTCTAATTCATCAACAATTAGACCTGTTTCTTTATCTAGGCCTCTTATGTGTAAGCCAAACTTGTTTTCCGATAATAGTTCGACAGGTAAATCAAATAACGATACCTCTATTTCAATGGGAGATTTTATATCACAGTTATGGAAATCGTTATCATGAAAGGCTAGATTCCAGTTGGGGTACAAAACGCTATAAACTGCGTCAAGAATAGTTGTCTTACCTGAGTCACCCCGTCCGATAAGACAGATAAACCGTGCATCTCCAAAAGTTTGGTCGAAGGCTTGGATTCCACGGAAGTTTTTGATCTTAAGATTGTATATCCTTGCCATAGTGCGGGTTTGAACAGATCAAGTCATTCTATCATATTCTTACTTGCATTTACGTTATCACAGTATCTTTTAGAAGTCGGTCATACTTAAGCACTGCCAAGGTAGTAGAAACTTTCTCGAACAGTTCAAATAGACGATAACCTAGGAGGCTATCAGGTCATCAAAGACAATACAGTAGAAGCCAATAAACAAGACTTCTTGTGAGTTCTACTGGATAGACGGCATCTCAAAAGGGCTAAAGCAATCAGGTAGCCAAATATTTAAGTCATTAAAGTACCAAACGTATCTCAAAGTGGAGAGCGGATGTAAATTTCCACACGTGTCAAACCTATTCAAGCTCGCACTGCTCTTTGGGCTTCAGCTGAAGCGCTATAATACCGGACACAAAACCCGATAGAGTAATTCTTGTTTTCCGAGTTGTTCATGCTAATGTGTAAGTAAACTGGTTCGCGATACGGGGACAGTAGGATGGGTGTGCTGAGCGCTTTTAATTAAGAGTGTTCAGCGTACCCATTCTCTCACCTAACAATCGCTTGTATGAGCCTCTTTATTCTTCTTCAATCAATTTCATTATCCTTTAGTGTATTTAGCATAGTGCTTGCATGCTTCGTTTTTACCTCCGGAATATCCACGGCTGCCGAAAGACTTGCGCTAGTCGCAAGAACCTTCTGGTTTGACTTGCTGTATCTCTGGGGGACAATAGCATTAGTCATCTGGATTCTCTTTGCTCTGACAATTGCCATTCAACTAGGATTCGGTAAATGCATGCCATGCATTGCTTCAGCGAATCTGGACCTCCAACTTCTTTTACTCACCTTAAGCTCTCCCGTGGTAACTGGCCACCTGCTGCTATCAACACTTTCTTCGAGTCATAGCGTAGACTAATGGACAACTGAAATAATCATAAACTAAAAAAGAGCTCGTTGATTCGGGCTCTTTATTTTTAGTTCTTAAATAAATTCGCATGCCTCCAACCACGGCCCCCAACTTTTGGCAGGTATTGAGTTTGATAGGGACTCTCACCATTACAATTTTGCAATTTTTCTATTATCGAAGGCTGACTGCACGGCTCCAAATTCGGGATCTTGGTAAAGCCAATGCTCTTGGCGATGTGTATTTTCTTTACGAAGCAACGCCGAAAGTCTATAGCGCAAATGGAAAGAAATTTTTAGAGATTGAAGTGAAGGTGACCAACAAGTCTTCAAAGAAACTCGCTATTCTGGCAATGTTTGTGCGGTTTCGTCCGATACTAAATAGCAATGATTCAAGCGTTCAAAACATTAAATTCTTTGACGACCTCGGCAACTTTGAAGATGGCGAACTAGAAGCTCGCTGTTCGCTTACACAGTTTCGAAATATTGCCTTTGCCAAAGACTTTGTTTGGCAAACATCGGTTGAAGGCGTTTCCGTTCGCAGAAGTTTCGATTTGGTTGAGGAGGACTTTTGCAAAAAATATCCACTTGTTATGGCCCAGATCATGATCATGGGTGGCTCGCTTGATTATATTGATAAGACGCATTTTCCTAAGTATTCCATTGGGCCACTACGTATGCCCTGGGTTGACTATGTTGCCCGGAAACAATCAGAATGCTATAACTTCTTTTCCCGCATGGGTAAAGAAGGATATCAAAAAGGAGGATGGAGTTGTAAATATCTTGATCGGATATTGGTTAACAAGGATGGCTCTTTAGATGTCGATAACTCTTTTCAATTTGAAAAACTGTTACAGTCTGTAATCAATTCAAACATCGAAAACGTTGTTGACTTGCGGTCAGAATAGTTATGGGTTTACGTAGAATTTCTAAGCATCTGTTAGTTCAGAACTTGGTAGATAATAGGCGGTAAAATACCGACCTAGATTTGTAATCTATACCAAGGTGCGGGCAAGATTACCGATATCTTGAAGCAGAACACATTTACCATTTAGCGAAAAGTGAGAAACCGTTTCTCCAGAAAAGTGTTGACCATTCTGTGTTAACACGAGCTGCTAGGCGCGCGGGCTAATCCATCTATTCGTCTTTTCATGGGGCCTGAATTGCATAGTGGTAGAAAGTTCCTTTTTTGTTCCTTTGCTACTACCCGGGGGTAACCTCTTGTTGCAACCAACTTTGTAGCCATGAAAGAGAAGATCAGCATTGTCGTGTAAGCGTCCCCAGAGTTCGGCCAGTTTAAGGTAGAGGTTATCTCTAACTGACCTCCTCCCATTTTCCGGACACAGCTAAACTGGAGAATCGGGGTTAATTTCTCTGATTCCAAACCCTTCATCCGGGCTGATGTCTTCACTTGATGAAGCTGATAGAAGCCCTTCCGCCGATGAAGACGTCAGCCCGGATGAAGGAGTCGCCGGCAGGCTTCCCTTTACCGGCTCCCGCTCCCCCGCCAGATATTTTGCTACGAACTCATCGGGTGTCAATCCGCCTAAGGAACTATGTGGACGATAGCCATTGTAGTCTATTCGCCACGCTTCCATTTTCTCACCTGCGTCTTCCAAAGATAAGAACCAGTGTGCGTTCAGGCATTCATCACGGAAGCTACCATTGAAGGACTCAATGAACGGTTATCGGTTGGCTTACCCGGCCTCGAATAGTCCATTGTCACTCCATGCTCATATGCCCAACGGTCCATATCCTTTGAGATAAACTCGCTGCCATTGTCTGTTTGTATCCTCCTGGGAAGGATGCCTTCCCTTATCCTCAACCCCTCCGGAACAGCCACCACATCCGTTCCTTTCAGCGACTGGCCTACATGGATCGCCAGGCATATGCGACTGTAATTATCCACTAAAGTCAAGGCCCTATTTTTACGCCCGTCAAAGAGCGCATCAGACACAAAATCCATGCTGCAGCACTCGTATAAACTGGTGAGCTGTGGCCTTTCCAGCCTGTGCGCAGCAGATTTACTGCCTCTTGGACGCTTGCTCCTCAGGTTTAGTCCTTCCTCTTTATACACCCGGCGCACGCGCTTGTGATTATCGCCCCAGCCTTCCCGGCGAAGCAGGGTGTATACCCGCCACATGCCATAGCGAACACGCGTCTGTGCAATCTCTTTGATTCGCTGCCGCAACGGGCCATCCTCCCGCTTATGATGGGTGTAATACCACGCAGATCGATGAAGCAGGACTACGTCGCAGGCTCTCCTGTTAGACACCCGGTAATTGGTTATCAGTTCCTCGGCCAGCACTTTCTTTTGCACTGGCCTCAGAACTTTTTTTTGAGCACATCCTGCAGCATCTGCTTATCAAAAGTCAAATCAGCAACGATGCCTTTCAGCCTGCTGTTTTCTTCTTCCAGCTGTTTCAGCCGGCGCAGCTCGTTCACGCCCAGCCCGCCATACTTCTTTTTCCAGTTATAGAAGGTTGCCTCTGAGATACCCATCTTCCTGCATATCTCCGCCGTAGGCGTTCCACTCTCTGATTGTTTGATCGCAAATACAATTTGCGCCTCGGTAAACTTGCTCTTTTTCATAAAGGCATCTTCATTTTTTAAGGTATGAATAATGCCCGATTTCTCTAATTTAACTCTGTCCGGGTTTATGGGCGGAGATCAAAAGGAATACAGGAATTCCGGGGTGAGCTAAAGAAAGAGAAGTTTGGTTTCTTTAAAGGCAGCCAAAGAATTAAGAAACATATTGACGCTGAAATATATGGCATGAAACTGCCTGTTCCTCCTCTGTTGCAGCACTTCGTCCATGAAGAACAACAGTTCAATTTCTTCTCTATTGAACACTATTTCCCCAATCAAGTTTTAGTTGATAATGGTGATAGAAGCGACGCCTATTGACGGAGTTTATAAAATAAAAGATAGCTCGGCTACAAAAACCGCATTTTCTAAAGCAGTGCGAACAATAAAAGACCCGGAGGTTTTTAAAGAGTTTTATCACCTGTTCAAGGAAATTGACATGGTTGCTGGTGTTCTTGATATTCAATACAAATACTGAAAGGTTCAGTTACAGTGTGAATGGGGCGACCACCACGCAGTGAATCGTATGCATCATGAGGATTTCTGAAAATTGTAGTGAGTTCTGTACGGCGATATCTACTCTTAATAGTAAATAGAACCGGCTATTAAGAGCTGGCCCGGGAGTGCCATTCTGTATATAAACACTCCTTATGAAAAACCAGACGCGCCTACATACAACTTTGCACAAGGCGCTTGTTAGTGATTAAGCGCAACCACTTACGGTGATGTGCTTGGGGACTTTTATGAGAAGTAAATTCTCGGCTACGGGTCGTTAGACACGGCTCACAATTGGGACATCGATGACTGGATCATGAAGCATGGAACTCTGGGCCGAGTAGATGAAGTGATTCATAGGCCAGGTGAGCCGGTACGTTACTATGATGAATGGTGTGGTAGTGGACGGAGGCTTGTTGCGCTTAAGAGAGAAGCAAACGTGGAAGGGTTTTACCGGGTAGATTTCTGTCCTTCGTGCGCGAAGATGTCAATCATCAATCTCTTTATGAACAAGGTTCCGAAAGTAGAAATTCTGTGCTTAGACGTGCCTGTGGATGGGGTCTCAAAAGTCCATTCGTGCTATCGTTTTACGTCCAGTAATTCTCTTATTGAACAGGTTTTTCAACCCGAAGAGTCACTTGTGTGGCGGCTATGGCAGTCAGCCGACTTTTGGTCAGAATTCCGAAAGTGTGACTAGCTCAAAAATGTAAGCAGCCCTAAAAAAGCAGCTTTTTTTGCCTATGTAAATGAGAATATTTGCCTCGTTATTTGATCAGCAATTCCTGCCTGTTGAATGCTTTGGTGCAGCTCCACGAGTCTTTCAAGGTGGACTTTATCCCGACATGAAACATATCTATTCGACAGGTGGAAGATGGCTAGGTCCTTGTTGTAATAGAAAGCTCTATTCAAAATCCGGTGATTTCCACTAGTATTGAACACAAGTGTGTCAGTGTTGCTAAGCGGGAAAATAAAATCGGCTAGCTCTAATCTATCATCGACTTCTCTCTCAATGAGCGGGACATCTCCAATGACAGAAGTAATATGCTCGTTAGTGTTCACGTAGCTATACTGAAGCAAGGCTTTGATCTTCTCATCATCATAAAACGGTAACATCGGAAGGATAAATCTCTTTGAATCCTTAAACACTTCGGAATTAATCAGGTATTCAAATCCACGTGCTTTTTCATTATCGTCAGCATCAATTGATACTCGGATTGGTAAATCTTCATACCGCATTTTCTCCTTCTGCTTGTCAAATTCAGCATCGTTAGCCGGTATGCGCCACTTTATCATACTGACCAACATCATTACCGGGAAGAAATTGTCTTCGGTGAATTCCTTTCGCCTAAGTATGTCTAACAAACCTTTTGAAAGTAGCGTGTCCATCTCAGCATAGAGCTTTTCAAAATTGTCAGATGCTATACCATGAAAATCTCGCGTATTTCGGTTCCACTCGTAAAATATCTGTTTCGGGCTCTGCTTTGGTGACTTGAATTCTTGCTTTTCCTTGTCGTATACATGCAGCATTCCGGCCTCATCGGTAAATTGATTAATGAGAAACCGAGGGATGTAGTGATGCCGACTTGATATATCCATTACAGAATGCGTTTGAGAATCTCGGCTTGGACAACAGGATGAAATTCCTCATAGACAGTGTTGGACCTTACATTGTTCTTTTCCTTAGGGCGCAGAATAGTAAATTGTTCAGTTGAAACCCATCGTACATTTCTTCCTACTTCTAACAAGTAGTGATTCGACTTGTCTAGAATTATGTTGTCTGTAAGTATGCCGATACCCTTGACAGTAATTGGCGCTCCTCCAAAGCAAGCTTTGATGTAGACTATGTCTCCAACTTTTAGCGAGCGAAAATATTGATGAAGCTCGGGCGCATCTTGTGCGTTCCACCCGGTTCCAACAACACAGTCCGTAATGAACTCTTCGCTCACATCTTCTTCGTAGTAAGCACCGACCCCATAGATTGCCATGCTGGTAGAAAGTTACATCCGCAAAATACTCTGCGCTTCATTTTCCATTTATAGAAAGTTTACCCTCCTTATGCTGAACTGTGGTTAAGCATACTCTTATCACATGGCTACGGGGAAGAAAAAGCAATTCGTTCCTAATCAGACAAGAAATTTTCGTCACGCAGCTGGTCTCTACCAGAGTGATGTTGCCTTTCTGCTAGACATCAAGAATGTCGGTCGAATATCAGAATGGGAAAACGGTCTGTCTAATCCAAGCTTGGAGCATCTTCTCTCCCTTGGCCTCATCTATAACCGACTGCCTGATGAACTGTATTACGAGCTGCGAAAGCAACTCGCGAAAAAGCTTGAGGTGCGTAAGAAACTGCTTCGCGAATTGAAGGCAAAGACGCACGGTTTAGATGCGCGAATGTGATTGTGCAAAGTGTGAAGTGGAAAATCGTATAACGTACGATAACGTTTTTATTACTAAAAAAACGAACGAACGTGGTGTGTGAACCCGGCCTTCGTTTACCATATCTAGTAAGCCATATGGAACAATCTAAAGAAGTGCAATTAGCCTATGAGATAGCAGACATACTTCATGATCGGAAATCTATTGACTGGCATATTGCGTGCGCAGAAAAATATTCAGAATCGTTCTTGCGTGAGAAGCTCAACTATGTGCTTTCAAAGCCGGATGTACGCAACCGCGCCGGCTATTATAATCGCCTGATACAACTGCATGGCAAACATTCTCGGGATTAGTCTTGGTACTCGTCTCATCGGAATGGCGGTGGTGTATGACGGAGAACTATATGATTTCCGGATACGCACATTCTACGGCCCCTGGACTGAGAAGAAACGCAGAAGCATCGTCGGGACTATTAGGAATACGGTACAGCGCTACGGAGTGGCAAGCCTTTCCGTAAAGTCGCCCAAACCTGCTTACTGCTCCCAAAGTATCAACGACCTTCTGAGCGATGTACGGCAGCTTTCTGACGAGCTCGGCATGACAGTTAAGGTTTGCACCATCTCGGCTCTTAAAGAGCGCTGCAATGGCACTCTAGGGGGCAATAAGCAGGCGCTTATCCAAACCATGGTAGATAAGTATCCGCAGTATAAGCAACTGGCAGAACTGTATATTAAAGAGCGGGACAATCGGAGTGCTTATTACACAAAGTTGTTTGAAGCTATTGCGTGTACAGAGCTCGTCTAAAGGACAAGGCAAAGGACGCTTTGTCCTTTTGCTTTTACTGAGACTGGTAGTTCCACCCTTCTTATTTCTCGTTTCCTGAAACGGTATGCTGAGTGGCATGGATCAGACGCACGATGACTATTCAATCACTCCAATCGGCATAACCAATTTCAGAAGCACTAATCAGCGCTTTGGGATTAAGGATACGGATCGGCTTGCGCATATTTTCTGCATTGGTAAGACCGGCGTAGGAAAGAGTACGCTGTTGCAGAATATGGCTACGAGCGACATTGAAAAGGGCAAAGGCCTATGCGTTATTGACCCGCATGGTGATGTTGCAGAGACATTACTAAAGCGCATACCAGAGCATAGAAAGAAGGATCTCATCTACTTTGATCCGGCAGACTTGGAACATCCAATTGCATTCAATCCGCTGCATGCTGTTCATCCAAATCATCATCACTTGGTAGCGTCGGGTCTCGTCTCCGTGTTTAAGAAGATTTGGGGTGATACATCCTGGGGACCGAGAATGGAATACATCCTGCGCTTTGTGCTTCTCACTTTGCTAGAATATCCTGATGCCACGCTCTTAGACATTCAGCCACTTCTTACCAATACCCTTCATCGAGACAAGATTCTGGACTATGTGAAGAATGAACACACAATAGCATTTTGGAAGAATGAGTTTCTAAAATACTCTGCTGCACTGCGGGCTGAGGCTATTGCGCCGATATTGAATAAGACGGGTCTATTTCTTACTAGCATTCCACTACGCAACGTGGTTGGACAAAAGACGCGTGGCTTTCGAATGCAGCAAGTGCTTGATGTCAGTAAGATTCTTATTTGCAATCTTAGCAAAGGCGAGATCGGTGAGGATGCCTGCACACTGCTAGGCAGTATGCTCGTTACGTCTATTCAGCTCGCGGCCCTTTACAGGGCAAAGCAACCGGAACACGAGCGCGTGCCGTTCTTCCTCTATATTGACGAATGCCAAACATTCTTGACACTAACCTTCGCAGACATGCTTGCCGAAGCTCGGAAGTATAAGCTCGGCGTCTTTATGGCAAATCAGTTTCTTGACCAGCTGCACGAGAAAATACGTGCAGCAATTTTCGGGAATTGCGGAACCATTGTCTCATTCAGGGTTGGCGCCGCAGATGCAGAGCTTCTTGAGAAGGAATTTTATCCAGTGTTCGAGGTCCTCGACTTGGTTCACCTCTCCCGATATTCCATGTATCTGAAGCTTATGCTCGATGGCGCTACTTCGATGCCATTTAGCGCATTTTCTATCGGCTTCAGTACCTTGGGAAACGGCATGCAACAGTCACTTATTAAGCATAATGGAATCAATCATGAGCAAGCCTACCCTTTGAAAAGACAGAAATAAGGTGTTTAACGAAGACGTACAGGCAGTTCTTAAACGCTTGCCTGATAAGTGTTTAGATACCAGAGCATGTACAAAGAGAGGAGATGATTGCAATATTCTGTTTGTCGGTATTGAAAGTGAGCTAACTCGATGTAACAAGCTTGAACGAAACTTTATTAGTGCAAAATTACATCAAGAATACTACAAGGCGATTACCCAAAAAGTATTTGAAAGTCCAATTGTTGCAGTATCGTTTGTCGTAAAGAATGATTTTTCCCAGCGAGTATTTACAACATAAAAAAATTATGTAGATTGAATTAAGTATAAAAATGTTTCCCATGGCGATGGTAATAAAAGACGTGCAGTTTGCGGTGCTGATAGAGCATGCAACAAACCTTGCAAATCAAAAGTTAGTATCCTACTTAAAAGAAAGGTTTCCCTCTAGATTTTGTGAAGAAGATGCGGACGCCATCATAAGTTTTATTCAGAAAAACAGAAGCGAGGCAAAACGATTTGACATAAGGCGCGAAGACAATGTGGCAACATTTGTGGAGTTTGTAGTAATGTTTGGGGACGGGTTCTATCGTCAAGAATGGGCTAGAGATGTGTGGGTTAATCATGAACTTCACGCACCTGATAAAATTGCTCTGCTTCGCAGCATTGTACAAGAGCATGACATCTCTCTATAAATCCATATGCGGCTATGACCCTAAACCCAAAAGCTGTTCAAATCGCCAACGCCAAGTTGTGGGCACAGTTCCCTGAGTCGAAAGGCAGGCAGCTCACAATGGCTCCGGCTGACTTAAAATACCGACATGCGTGGATGGCGGAATACAACTCAGCGTTACAAAACCTGCCTAAACCGCCGCTGCCAGCTTTCACGCCGGTGCCTACTAGCAAGCCGACTGCACCAGTTATCGCTTGCACGTCCGTTTCGCCTTGTCCATTAAACATTGCTAACTGGACGCACGAGCAAAAGATGGAGGCAGCAATAAAACAGGCTAATCTCCCAGACGAAATAATGGCAGAATTGCCTGATATTAAGCTCTTAGCTGCGTCAATGGTAGTGATTGGTGGCGGTCTAGTCGCTTTAGCTTCTACCGGCTATGGCGCTGTTGCAGAAGGCGTAGCCGCCGCGCTTATTCTTGTTGGTGGCTACTTTTCGGGAAAGCAGATTGGCGAAGGAATACTCAGTCTGGTAGACTTTTATCAAAAGACCCAGTGTAACAAAGCGAAAACCCAAGCCGATATAACAAGTGCCGGCGCGAGTTTCGGAGATGCCACTGCTAAAATGGGCGTTGGTGGATTGATGCTTCTTTTGAGCGCTCTTGGGGCTAAGAAAATTTCTATTCCACGGTTAAATCTGCTGACGTCTGTACGAGGTGTTTTGAGTGAGAACTACGCGTCCGTTGGAGAAATGACAGTACCAGTAAAAAATACCAGTCTGCTTGAGGCGCTTAACGCCACATCAAAAGGTGAATGGGTTAAAGTGTATGAAGCAGGAAAACTCAATGGGCAGAATGTAGAGGTCCATTATTTTAGAAACACTACTACGCAACAGGTCTATGATGTTAAGGTAAAATATGAATATTGGCATCAAAAAGAGTTCAAAAACTTACAACAATGAAAACATATATCACATTACTCCAAGAGATGCTCGACTCTAATGTACTTAGCGAGCGACATGCTGCAATCATTTCTGTTCTTTTGGCTGCGGTCAATGACTGGCCGATACCAACGGAGACATTGGAAGACTATATAGAACAAGTAGAGAAAATCGCAGGCCCTAATTCCACTAAGCAAAGTTTGGAGTTCAACTCCAAAAAACTTGACATACGAAAGGATGCGTGGAAAGCTGAATCACTTGCTACGCTTCTCGATGTGTTTAGGTACTATGATGAGGGTACTCCCCTGCGCGCAGTATTAGCTGACCTACGCAAAATTTCTGTGAGGCAGCAATGAGATTAAATTGCTTTAAGGTCCATGTGGAATTACGCCTTGTTTTTATGTATGTTCTTTCGTGTTGACGTAGTAATTGCCCTTGCAATTGTTACATGCTTTTTGTTCATTTCTTCGGAGGTTGCAGTATTATAGTCTACCTTAACTCTATAACCTTTAATCAGTTTTTCAGTTGTACTTCCCGGTATAGTCTGCCTATCAAAATATTGAACTGCTTCCGTTGGATCAAACGTGAACACCTTTTGCATTTGGTCTGCGCCTAACTTTTGTTCGAGCTGTTTCCTTATTCCGAGCAAGTGCCTTGCATCCTTAGAACAAATTATCACATCATCGTATCCGGCGGCCAAGCACTTTTCTGTGTTATGCACTTCCCATTCTTTTTCAGTCGTAACGGAAACTTCTACCGCTATGCGCTTTCCTTCACGTTCAAGACTTACATCAACACGTCCTTTGCCATCAGGCGTTACTTCTTCAATCATCGCTTTATAACCGCGTGATTCAGCTATTCGCTTGATAAGCATTTGCAGGTATCGGTGCTCTGTTTCGGCCTTCTTAGCTACAACTGGTTTTTGAGGTATTTCGACCGGTACGAAAGGCTGCGAGGGAGGACTAGGAATTGCTTCGGCCATACACTCGTTTACATCCTCAATTACCACTGCTTTTGGAATCACAGGCTCCGCCTTTGCAAAGCCTTCTTCAACAACTGATCTACTATTTCCATAAGTCGCACGAGATGCAGTAATAACAGCCTGACCTCTTACCTCCGCCTCTTCCGCGCCTACTTCCGGCAAAGGAATAGTTACAAGATTGAAGTCAAAGTTTGGCTGCTCTACTCTCGCAATTGCTTCTCCGGTTTTAAGGTTTTCTAAGTCTTCTGCTTCAAAATATGAGAAGCCGCCGGCAAACCGCCGTGCATCTGTATCGCCAAGTCTAAAGCAAATGCGAGTACCGGCATTTACTACTACGGAGCTTGCCAGTTCTGAATCATACTTCTGCAACTGTTGCATATCCTGATGCGCAAGTATCAAGCCCAAGTGGTACTTCCTTGCGCCCGAAAGGATGTGCGACATCGAGGGCGTTATGAAATTCTGGAACTCGTCTATGTACAAAAAGAAATCGCTCCGGGCTTCTTTGCTTCTAGCCTGCCTTGCCATAGCAGCCTGATACATTTTAGAAACGAAAAATGTCCCAAGTAGAAAGCTGTTCTCTGCGCCAATAAGGCCTTGTGAAAGCTTCACCAGCAATATCTTTTTGGAGTCAAGGATCTGCTCAAAGTCTAAGCCCTTCTTTTGCGCAACCATGTTGCGAATAAGCGTTGGCCGCAAGAAGGTATCCAGGCGCGTCAGGATAGACCCTATTGAGCTGCTTTTGAGTAGCGGGTATTCATGCTGCCAGTAATACACAACATGTGGGTCTTGTACTGTCTTCAAGTATTCTTCTCTGAATGACTTCTCTAACAGGAACCTTCGCAGGTCAACAAGTGTTCCGCCTTCTGTGCTTTCTAAGAATACAAGAATAGCATTGGCAAGTACGCTATTCATTTGATCGCCCCAACTGGTGCTGAGCCGCCGGAATGCTGCAACTAAATCAGAGGAAAGAATATCCTTTTCAATTTCGGAATGCGCAGACAAAATGTTGAATGCAACTGGATATTCGCCATCTGCCGGGTCGATAAGGATAACATCATTAATGCGGTTTTCTGGCACATGCGCGAGCGCGGCTTCTATAAGGTCACCGTGTGGATCAAAAACGGCAAGGCCATTGCCTTGCGCCATGTCCTGGGCAATCATGGATAGGAGCAGTGTGGACTTGCCGGTGCCGGTTGCGCCAATGACATGCGTGTGCCGCAATCTAAGGCTGGCCGGTACACTTACATCTGCTTCCTGGCCATGGTGAATATTCTTACCTAAAACAAATGGGTGCCCTTTTGTCTGCGCCGGTGGCAGCTTAGTTTTTCTAGTAACTCGTTCATGTTTCTCAGAAGTTATTTGGCTCGTCGGAAAGTGGGCAAGCGTAGCAAGTTCTCCAACATTAAGCAGCATTCCCAATCTGTGCGATTCTCGCAGGAGAAGATCATCTATTAGATTACTCAGGGGGTATTCATCCTGACTGAGCATCTGCAATGTATTGTCCTTAGAACCCGTCAGCCGTATGAGTGCCGCACCGATGTTTTGTGCTATCTCAATTGCGCGTTCGCCTCGTTTAGCCTGTCCTGCGGCGCGTATGGTAACTGCATACAGTGGAGCTGACACTTTTTCCTGCGCAAGCTTCACCATGTCCGGCGCATCCGCAAAGAATGATCCTCCGCCACCATCAGAGACAGCACGCATCATGCTCTCTGGCCACGGATTGATAGAGCCTTTAAACAGTATTTGCACTATTCCGCGCTCGCCACTTTCAACCTGCTCAAGTGTTGCAAATAGTCCTTTGTACGGATCTTGGTCTAATTCATAAGCCATACGTAACGGCCGCGTGAATTCATCCCTTAGTCCAAAGTCAAGGACGCATGTCTGTGCCTCGTCTCCGAGTATGTCTAGACCCTTTTCAGACTTGGTTATTACCGCAGAGGGAAAGTAGGCCTTTATTTGCCCATACACGTGAGCTGTATCGCTTTCCCGACATATGAACTGAAGGCTAATTGCAGCGCTTGTTGCTATGATTTCAAAACTGACTGGATGCTCCGTATACGACAGCATAAGAAGCAACTGCTCCATATCCTCGACCTTGAATTTTTCATCCTTCGGAAGAACAACTGTATAGGCCTTGATGTGATGGTCACTTTCGTATTCATAGGCGCTTACCGGAGGTATTTCAACCCATTCAATATGCGCTACATGCGTTGGTTTCTTTTTTTGAAAGAGACTAGCAAGGCTGCTGAGAATTGTTGGTCGCTTGCTATCATCAAGGGTGTTTTCTAACGTAGGTGCATAATGCCCGAAAAAGGGATGGAATTCCGGCTCAAGTTCAACTGAAAAATCAAAGGCCTGCCAGCCGCGGCCGCGCTGTTCCCAGGCATAGAAACGTTCTGTAAGCACATCCGATAGTGCAGGCAGCATGCTGCTAGTTGTTTAAACTCTTTTCAAGCTCGGCGAAGCTGCGTAGCCCTTTTGCTTCAGTCATGGTGTTTACCACATCAAGCACAGTAGTTTGCACAGCCAAACGGAACATGGCCTCGGTGTCCATCTGGTAGAATGTTTTATTGCCTCTGTCTTTACCGGCGAGCTTGCTCAGCACTGGTATCCGATTAAGCACATTTCCATCTTTTACGCATAGCCATGACGACACGAATGTGCCGGTTCCGTATGGTGCTGCACAGATGTAGTATACGAATTCGTTCTGGCAGACGCGCAAGTACACGCGCTTGGCAGAGAACACATGTCTTTCTAGAAAAGACTCTTCCTTTAAATCCACCTTTGGAATTTGCCGATCTGCTAACCCAGCCCTGATAGCGGTATAAAACTCTGCGGTTGAAATCTGACAGCCATCTAAAAAGTTTTGCCAGTGTTCCTTAATCGTAACAGGTGTTTTGCGCTTAGCAATGAAGAGTAAAACTAAGATTGCTATCATCAGAAATAAGAAGCCCACCGTCCAGCTGAACAAGTCAGAACCTTCTATTTGCAGCAGACACGTGATTAGGTGACCTCTTGGTTTTGTCATGATCGGAACTTCCAATCCTGATTGCATATCCGTATATCCAGATACACCTATGGGTAGCAAGCGCGGTAGCATATGGGAGAGTGTAAGTGGAGACGACTCATGAAGAATATTGAATATCATAGCTTGGGCATTAAAAGTGATTCATATGAAATCCTGTTATTTATGGCTCAATAGTAATAATTTTTAGTTGGAATTTCGATGACGTTTTAGACATTTATTCATGTCGTTTCTGGCACCGTATCTAAGCGGCTTACTATGTGTGGTAATTATGCCTGACTTCTGTTGCTTTCTGTGTGCATGTACACTGCTTTGTGAACTTCTTCTTTCACAAACTAAACATGTACAACCATGGAAACACAAAGGCCCGCCAGACCAGCACCACATGAAGGTCAGGCTATCAAAACACCCGGTAACGACGTGTACAGCATTGTTACGGGGCGCATCATTGAGCACCTTAAAAAGGGAACGGTGCCTTGGAGGCAGCCTTGGACAGAGGCTGGCATTCCCCGCAACCTGATCTCGCAGCGACCATATCGCGGCATAAACGTAATGCTCCTTGCCATGCTTGGCTATGAGCAAAATCTCTTTTTGACCTTCAAACAGGTCAGAGATCTAGGCGGTTCAGTCAAACGAGGCGAACACTCGCACATGGTCGTGTACTGGAACTACGTAGAGCGCCATCAGGCACAGGTAGAACGCAACGATGGGACACCGCTTGAGCACATGGCTAAGAAGGTACCAATGCTACGCTACTATGCAGTATTCAATGTGTCGCAGTGCGACGGCTTGCCTGGAAAGTATTTGCTGAAAGAAGAGAATACTTGGGCTCCATTTGAGAGCTGCGATGAAATCATAGATAAGATGCCGAGTAAGCCGAAGGTTACCCATAAGGAACAGAAGGCGTATTACGATCCGCTCAAGGATATCGTAAACATGCCCAAGTACAACACTTTTGCTCGCCCCGAAGCATACTACGCCACTTTTTTTCACGAGCTAGTACATAGTACCGGACACCGTTCTAGGCTTGACCGTAAGGACGTATTGCAGATGTCAGAGTTCGGATCTGAATCCTACTCGCATGAAGAGTTGGTAGCAGAGATTGGCACCTGCTACCTGCAATCATATGTAGGCATTACAAGCGAGTTTGAACAATCAGCCGCGTACATTCAAAGCTGGCTGAGCAAGCTCAAGAATGACGCACGGTTTATCTTCTCTGCTTCCACGCAGGCGCAGAAAGCAACTGACTTCATTTTGAACGCGCAGGAGGTAAAAGAAGATGCGGAGCAAAAGTCGCAATAGCGTACAGAGAGCACTACGATTTTACCTTAGGACTTTTTTCTACAAAAAAATCCGCAGCTGAGATTTCTAATGCATTTGCCAGATTAAGTATTTGGCTCAGGCTGGTGTTAATAACGCCGCGCTCAATCTTACTCACCTGCATTGGCTCTATGCTTGCTTTCCATGCAAGACTTTCTTGTGTGTATCCTTTTTGAAGCCGAATGCTTTTAAGGCGAAGGCCAAACTTGGTTATGCCTTCATCGTCCCGGAGATACTTCACCGCTCAAAGTAGCAGTGAGACCACAAGAATTATATAGTCAAATTAGGTTAGTTCATTCGGATTTTCTACTTTGCCGTAACACACAAAAAACCACAAGCCATGAAAACAACAATCACGCTGTTGACCCTCATTGTCTCACTCTACTCGGACTCACACGCGATGCTAAAAATGAAGTCAGCACATACACCTGTAGCGACCCAAGCAGCTTCCTTCCGTAATGCGCTCACAGATGTGACACTGACTAAGCTTGATCATCCTGAAACGACAGCGGTAGCATACGCAGCTATAAATCTCGCGTACATACCGGATCACACGGATGGGAAGTATGTCAGTTCATACCATGGAAAGCACGTAACCGCTATTGTGTTTTCAAGTTTGGCGGCAGTCTTCCTGTTCATTGCCTATCTGTTTGTCAAGGCGGCAAAAGACTCTACGAATGCAGGTTCAACTTTTTTAGGTATTGGTGCCTGTACTGCCGGGTTCCT
This sequence comes from Chitinophagaceae bacterium, assembly GCA_965246765.1. GTDB lineage: Bacteria > Bacteroidota > Bacteroidia > Chitinophagales > Chitinophagaceae > UBA1952. The sequence goes on along the minus strand of CBDFFJ010000001.1, from coordinate 12,208 downwards.
TGGATTCGGAATTCCTGGAACTATTCTCATGTTCCGATACCCGCATAGTCAGCCAAAGATGAAAGAATAGGTAGCGACATATACACAATCACTAGCCCGATCCAATGATCGGGCTTTTTAATTTCGCGACTATTTATATTAGCCACCGGCACACTATCACAAGTGGTAAATTCGGCCCCCTGTAAGTAATAAATATGGTACGCTACGCTGTTCATAAACCAGTCCTTTATGAACATAACCAATCCAAGCCTTAGGAGTCATCTCATTGACCTCAGCATCCACTACGATCTTCCGACCCTGTTTGACGACTTTCTGTCTTACTGTATCTGCATGACCCAGCCCCATAAGGTTCCAGACCGCCCGGAAGATACCGCCACCCTCCTCATGCTCGTCGCCAAGTATGTAAAGGAGGGTGGAATACTGAAGTTTGATGCTGCCTACCGCTGCATGCTCACTGAAGTAGCCTACGATCCCCACAGGCGTATCGGCGATCCCTTGGGAGACTTCTATGAGGAATATATCCTCGGCTATGATCCAGCAGATCCGCATGCATCTTGGGATGCAGATGACCACATCCTCCGCATACATGCGCCGGAAGTACCCAGGACAGGTATCACAGCAGGCACAGAGGATATCAAGCTCTTTGATGAACTCTGCGGCAGCGGCCGCCGGCTGCTATCGCGGCGGTGGATGCAAAGTGTGGAAGGATATTACGGTATGGACATAAGTCCGACTTGCGCGAAAATGACCATACTGAACCTGTTCCTGCAAGGCGTTCCCAAGGCCGAAGTCTTGGCCGTAACGGTTGGAGATGAAGTGACGTATTTCCACTCTGGATTTCGATTCTCGCGGGAATCTGCCGGCATTGAAGAAGTACGGCGACAGAAAGATTCTGCAGTATGGAACATTGCAGATAGCCCCGACTTGCATCGTATTTTCTGAGCAGGCAAAAAAATAAAACGAGCAACTCCAAATACGGAGTTGCTTTTCAATTGTGGGGCTGCTCCTTGATTGTCCTTCATGCCTGGGTGCGCTATGCTTTTCATAAACCGCTGTTCTATGAAAAACACAACAGACACTTTTCAATCGCTCTTTCAGAGCCTAGGGTATAAGCAAGACCTCCACAAGGTCTTTGAAGACTTTCTGACCCTGTCGCTCTGCGCGCTTTCGCAAAATCCGCTGACCGGCATGTCCCATGACGAAGACCTCTACCTCGCGACTATTGCGCCGTATAAGGATGATGAACTGCGCTTCCTCTTTCCCCGGCTCTTTGCCGCGCTGGTACTAGAGATGGAATCGCGCACTGGCAGTAGCGAAGGCACCGATGTCCTGGGTGAGTTCTATGAATTGCACTTTGCCAAAGGCAGCCGTTCGCAGTACTTCACGCCCTGGCCGATCTGCCAGTTTATGGCGCAAACCCTCTCAGTTGGCAAGCCAGAATCACCAGTGCGGGTGCTTGAGCCAACCTGCGGCAGTGGCCGGATGCTGCTAGCTGCGGCAAAACAGTTCGGCCCGATGGAATCGTACTATGGAATAGACATTGACCTTACCTGCATCAAGATGGCAGCCATTACGCTGTTCCTCAGCGGCATCTTTCATGCCGAAGTGATGTGCGCCGATTCGCTTATGCCGGAGACCTTTGTGGTGAGCTACAGAACCTCGTTCCTGCCCTTTGGCGTGTTCAAAGTAAATCGTGCTGAAGCCTCTCCGCTCTGGCATATGGTGCAGCGACGGAATGTGCCTGCGCCAGCACCGGCAAGCGCAGACATCGTGCTGCCTTCGGAGGAGACTGGCAAAGCGCCGCCTGGCCCGGCTTCGCAGCTGCATTTGTTTTAGGAGTCCGCTTCTAGTTGTCAGTAAGCATACAGAAAACAATAGCAAGCCGTCGGCTTGCTATTTTATCATGGCGCGGCCGGCGCCATTTAGACTATGCGCCGAACAATGCCATCTGACCGCGGACATCCTTTTTCAGCGGCCGGTAATGATTGAGCCGCTGCGTGAGGTACTGGATGGTCGTGTCCTCATTGAGGAGAATGGCCCATGCACTTAGTAAGGCTTTAGAGCGGGTGTACTGCCGTGTGCGCTGAATGTCCCAGGATAGCTTCATCAGGCGGGACAACTTTGTGGAGTGATGGTAATTGCTTTCATAACGGTTGAGATCGTTTTAAGTCAATCCGGCTTACACGCCGCGATTGACTGCGATAAGCCACAGTCAGCCCCGGCTGGGAAGGCGGTACAGTTGGGTCTAAAAAAATACAACCTCCGTAACCCATTTGTGGAGCGCACACAAAAACGAGGTGGAGATTTTTTTAGGCACACCGGAGGCAAGTGGTGCACAAGCGCCACGCAGACTGTATAAGCCATACCAGCCGGGGGTATTTTTGCTGTGGCGCAGGCAAGACGCATAGGTCTATGCGACTTCTCATAAGCTCCCTATTTATATGCTGTCCTGTACTTCTCAATATGCCGCATTACCTTGGAATAAAGCAGTGGAAACATTGTCTTCAGATTGGCACATTCGCCCTCTCCGAGTATGAGACAGGCGATGAAAAACTCTGGAAATGTGGGAAGCATCTTGCTCTTTTCTAACTCGGCAAAAAGCTTGTCCACTGCTGCTAATTCCTTTAATACCGCACTCTGGCTTTGTCTGCCTTTCTGTGTTTTTTTCTTTACCATACGCGCATCACACTACTTATTTCTACGGTTTTGTCAAGAGGCGACCTTTTGCACGCAGGTTAACCATTTATGGAAACTTCTTGTGCGGTTTCCATGACCCGATTACTTTGCTACGCTTTCAAGAGTGACGGTTTACAAGAAAATTCCAAACCGACTGCGAAAGCATAGGCGAATAATCGGCTACACGCAGAAGCAGGTTGCGCAACGCCTTAAATTAAAAGGCGTAGGCCGTATTTCTCAGTGGGAAAATGGTGCACGTTTTCCTGGCATCAGGAATCTCATCAAGCTCTCTATTCTGTATCGGACGCTTGTTGATGAGCTGTACTACGACTTGCGCGAAGTAATTCGCAAGGACCTTGATTGCTACGGCTCAGAATTGGAGGAGGCTATTTTCGACAAACACCTACAATCTTCAAACAGGAAAAGATAGAGTGAGGCTTAAGGATTGCATGAGCCACAAATGCCGGCTGCTAAGCGCACAGGCCAAAAGGAAACGAAATAGATGCCGTGGATTGCACTGCCTAATGCTCGGATACAGTTAGTGCAGGTGATGATGAGGACGAAGATTCAGAATCGTTTTATGCCGCAGTCTTTTGGCAACTATGTGCGGTGGTTGGCAGAGGTAACTTTGCGACGCAGTCTTAGACATTCAACTGCTCAGCTACATGACACCGGAACAAACATTCACTATGACAGCGCTTGTGTTGACCCTAGTAAACGTTTTGTTGACCTATTCAAATTTCCGGCACAATCGGAAGAAAGATTTTCAGGATAGACTTTTTTCATTAAAAATAGAAGCGTATAATGTTCTCAATGAAGCCTGCTATTTTAGGCTAAAAGATTTGGACATAAACTCCACTCCGTTTGTTCAGATTTATGACTACAAAGACGACAAAACTTGGCAGAAGTACTGTGAAAAAAGCATGGGGCCTGAGATAGTTGCTGGTTTTAAGCTGCGCAACTTGATTTACGCTCAAGCGATCTATTTACCCTCAGACGTACTAAATCGTTTCCTCGAATTTGCAGACGACTGCATTTCATTTGTCTCGCAGGCATACAATTTCGATACTGAGCACATTATCAATAGGCAGGACGCCCTAGAAAGGGCATACGTTACACTCGTCAATGAAATTAGAATGGATCTAAAAATAGAGGTAATTGATAGCGGTCTTCAAAGACGCCTTTCAAGCAAGATATAGGCGAACAAATATATTCTTGTGCTCAAAACGGAATTAAAGCACTTGCTTGACCAGTATATTAGCGGTAGCTCCAATGAGCTATTTTTTCGGACATTGTTCGTTACCGAACCATACGCCTAAGCCTCCCAAGAGTAGAGCCGTGAGGGGACCTCCAAAAGCGCCTGCGACAGTTCCTAAGCCCCCGTATAGAATAGCGTTGTCCTGACGTATCTGTTGTTTTCTTTTGGCAGAAAGTGGTGCGCGAGTATTGCCATATTTTTTTCTCACTACACGTGTATGCAATACTCCCTTCTCGCGATTACAAGTAGCATGTGCAGGAAAAAGATTGTTCAAGTGGTCTGTTCCTCCATTCGCTCTTGGATTAGAATGTTCAATGTGCCATGCTCCCGTTCCACTTTTTCCATATTTACTGCGTACTAATTTGCGCGAACATAAATGGCAGTGTCCATCAGTTTTTGCGAATATTTTATCCAACCGCTCTAGATTTGATTCTCTTTTATTCATTGTTTTTTCGACTTTAGCACGGAAAAATTACATAAAGTCGTCAAGTCGTCAAAAAGCTTTTATCCACAGCTTGTTGTAAATCTCATATTCGCCGCCAACGGACATAAAAAGACACCTCATACTGTCTTACTCACCTCAATACGGAATGACTGGAGGCTTTGCGGAAGGAATGCAGTTGCGAGCAGCCACAGGCTGGGCTGCGCCGGGAGCGCGATAGCGCGGAGGCGCAGCTCAGTGAGAGGCCGTGCGATGGCATACCGCAGGTATAAGGGTTGGTTTGTGTAGCGCGGCCTTGAACGCAGCCAGTGGCCTCAGAGGCGAGCATAAGAAAAGCAGGCAGCGGGTGGACTTTTAGCGGCTGAAATGAATGGAGGGGTTGTTGAAGCGGAAGAGTAGCGAAATGAAGAGATGAGCTAGGCTGAAGGAACTTAATGCTGCGAATCTGTGTGGCATTGCGCGTAAGCCTTCGCAGCATGTTTCGTAGGCCATGTGGGTGGCTTCTTCATGAGCGGAACGAAGAGGAGCAAGCCTGGAATGAATGAGGCGGCTGAAAGGACACAGGAGCTGCCGGAGCGAGGCTGGTTTGCCTTGCATATCATCTGTGACAGACTACCGGAAGCATAAGCTGGAGGTACCCGCGCTTGCGGGCGGTACACGTTCTTCCGCGTAGCAGCCATACCGTTTAGCTACGCGAAACAAGGTGTGCTGGTCTGGCGCAGTGTATGCGCACACCTGCCGAGTGAATCCTATTAACCCGTCTGGCTGCGGACGGCCACAGCCGGGAGCAGACAGCGCAAACGCTACCGGCGCAGCCGGACAAAATTCTTTTGCAGCGTGGGACTTGCGCGCTGGCGTTGGCTTTGTGCGGTGGGTTCCGGGAAGCGCGGATACTGTGCGGTGGGCTTGCCTTGCGCGGTTTCAATTCCCGCCAGGGATGGGACACGGGACTTCAATTGAACACCGCCGCAGCGGCAAAACCTTCTGTTCCGTAGTCAGATGCTTTACCTTTATGACCTGCCCGATTAGCGTCCATCATGCCCGCATTAGCGCACGACCTTTTTGTCAATCTGCTGGCCAGCGCCATCTGGGCTGCGCTTGCTTTTGCGGCTGGGCTGCTCTTTAAAAAAGACCGGTTACTTGCGTTGTTGTCAAGTACGCAAGTGCTTTTAAAAAAGTCCGGCTTGTTCCGTTTAAGAGAACAACTTTTAAAAAAGTCTTTCCAAGTCCGTTCAACGGACTTGCTTTTAAAAAAGGTCTTTTTGATAAAAGGCATCATGATGCCTTTCAGACTTTCTAAAAGAAGATTGGCAGCTACGTTGATTAACGTACCTGTTTTTAAAAACTCCTGCGATGTCGCTTATAGCGACATGCTTTTTAAAAAACCTTTTTTAAAAAAGTTCGTGCCCCTGCAGGAATCAAACCGAAGCACTAAAAGCCAATAGCGGCAAGCTTTTCAGCGTAAGCTGTGGAACATTTCCAAACTATTTCCAAACAATTGTGTAGCCCAAAGTGTTACCCCTGGTCTATCCTATCGGATGGAACTGGTCAATATCGGCCTGTAAATCTTCCATCTGGTTGACAAAATAGCCTTCGGTGGTGCTGACGTAGCGGTGCCCGGCCATGTACTGAACCTGCCGCAGGTGTAGCGTTTCAGCCAGTGCGTGATTACGGCGGTGCGAACCTGCAAAAAGTTTTTGAAGCGCGGATTTTGTGCCTTCACTTCCTGCCCTAACCGCTTCCAGATGTTGATGCCGTCGTTAGCCGTTGCAATTCTTTGACCGCTGGCCGGGGCTGGCAGAAAGAGTAAATCACGGCCTGCATTTCCGAAGCTCAGCAACTCTTTGCGGGTGCTTAGCTGGTATTCCATCAGCTCCAGTATTTGCTGCGGCTTTAGCTCTAAGCTACGCTCGTTGCTTTTCCTGCTGCCTTTGATAAACACCGTTCCTTCCTTTAGTTTCAGGTCGGATAAGGTCAGCTCGTTTATCTCTGTTGTCAGTAAGCCCTGGTGAATGACTAAGCCCAGCATGGCTTTGTTCCGCTGCCTGCTCAGGCGCTGGATTTCGTAGGTTTGAGCTTTGCCCGTCGGCTCCTGCTCCGCGTTGTATTTGTGGTAGATGCTTTCCAGTTCCTCTTTGCTTAATAGCTGGTACAGCTTGCGGCCTTGTGTGCCCCGCAGCTTGATAAGCTTCGCGGGATTGGATTCTATGGTGCCCCGTTGGATGTGCCAGTCAAAAAAATGCCTTACTGCGATGAGGTAATTTTTGCGGCTGATGTTGCTTAGCTCCTTTCGTTGCAGGTGTTGCAGGTAAGCCATGACGTCCGCGCTGGCGCAGCTTTCCGGCTCTACGGCCTGCCCGTCCGTCCAGCTTAAAAAATCCATCAGGTAGAAGGCGTAAGCCTTTACCGTCTCTTTACTGTGACCGATGCTTTGCAGGTAGTCTTTGTAAGTGCTCACGGCTCTTCCTCTAAAAGGTGGGTATAGATTTGGGTGCTGTCCATCGTGCTATGGCCAAGGAATCGGGCTATCTTCTCAAGGCTCATACCTGCTGCCAGTAAGTGCGTGGCGATGGAGTGGCGCAGCACATGCAGCGTCAGATGCTTTTGCATCAGGGCCGCGTCCTCGCTTTGCCCTTGCAGCTTTTGCAGCCGGCTGCAAAGGCTCGTGCCGTTCATCACTCTGCCGCCGAAGGATACAAACAATCTTCCTTCCCGCTTATCACGGACAAAGCGCGGGCGATAGTCGTAGATGTATTCCTGCAGCAGCTGCGCGCTGCTTTTCCCGAAGGGAACGAAGCGCTCCTTGTAGTTCTTGCCTTTGCGTACGTGCAGGATGCGCGTGTCTAAATTGATGTCTGATAAATCAAGGTGTACGCCTTCATTGCGGCGCAGCCCGCAGCTGTAGTAAACGGTGAGGTGAAGCCTTCTATTGAGGTGGCCGCCAAGCTCGCCGATGCCCTGGAAGTGTCGCTGGATTATCTGACCGGCAAAACAAGCTTTGAGCTGGATGCCCAGACTATGCACAGGCTCCAAGCCATTGCCAAGCTCCCGGAAGAAAAAAAATCCTACCTCTACAGCCTTATTGATATGTGCCTGCGCGATTTCAAAACCGGCAGGACTTATGCCGCGCAATAACTGATTTCTCCCGTTTTCTCAGGTTCCTACGTTTCAGCTACAGCACCTAAAAACCCCGCCGGTCTCGGCGGGGCTTGCTTTGGCAGGCGCAGCCTGCAACCATACTCAAACGAAGGCACAGTCTTCGCTTAACTGTTTTGTGTTGGTCTACGGGGAACGAGGAACGGACACGCAACTACTTTAGAGCGGATTCAATCGCTCTAAATACATTTTCATCATGACAGTAAACATCAGTATTGGTACTGTCAAAAATTTCAAGCAATGCATAGTATTTCTCTTTCAAATCTGCGTGGTTAAAATCTTTTCCAATAGGCTCTTGTCCTTCTCCATACAAAACCATTGTAACATCAGTTACAGCTTTAAAGATTCTGCTCAAGGCTATCGCTTCATCTATAGATAAGCTGATACCATGCTTACTTTCTATGACCGCAGATTCCAATTGCAGCATATTGTAGCTTATGCCACTCACTATAAATTCACCTTCTGCAATCGCATCAATGTACAAAAGCCTAACCGTAGGAGTAGGAGCTACAAGTTCTTTGATTACAAGCAACGCCTTTACCAGTAAGCTTGCATCGCTGTTGTAAATTCTGATACAGTCCTTCATAATCAACTTCCTGACTTTGGCAACGTGACAGGCTTAGCAGGGCCGCGTTGTGGGGTGCCGCCCGTAGGGTTAGGTTTATACTCATGTTCATGTGGGTCGGGATGTTCATTAGGACGACCGTGGTCAGTCCAGTCAATATCCTTCTTAGGCTCAACCTTTCCATCTTTTCCATAATCCCATTCACGGGATTGTGGATAGGGTTTCTTTCTCCCTTCTTTCGTTCCCACTTGTGTATGAGGATATGGTACTGTCGGTTTAGGGGTACCGTCCTTAGCCCGTGGCAATGGTATGCGAGGGAACCATCTTTGCGCATCTGTAGACGTAGTGTTGTGAGTTGTAGGTGCTGGTGGGGTAGCCGGTGGATGATGTTCTCTCCACATTTCGCCCAATTTTCGTCCATAATATGACGCTGCTACCGCAGTTACTACCAAACCAACTCCTTCTACTATCAACGGTATGGCCGGCAGTAATATTGGTATAAAATCTCCATTAGGGTCGTTGTACCTAATAGGATTATCTCTTAGAGTTGAGTAATTGCTAAAGCTAATTTGGTCTACAGGGTCAAGATTCCACCTTCTTCCCAGCCTCGTATCATACTCCCAGAACAGCGCCGTGTTGTGATTGCCCACCCCCGCTATCTCATTGGTCTTCATCTGCCCATTAAACCCGAAGGGAGACGCATCTCCACGGATTTTTTGAGTGGTCGCAGCTTTTGTCTGCGGCCTCAAAAAATATTCCGTAGTAACGCCTGAGCACTGCACGGCCATAAAAGTAAAACATTCTTTGCGCCCTTGCGCCTGCCTCGCGCAAAGCTGCTGCTGGTGCGGGTTTGGGCTTCTCCTTCTTTTCCAAACCCCTTCACACCTCCAGCCCCATAAGGCCATAGCGACCAGCATTAGCAGCCGCCTCTTGACGGCCAAAAGGAAACGGAATAAATGCATTCGGAGCGCTGCTGATGAGCCTTATTCTGATGCTGGTGCGCGTGATTAGCTGAGGCTTGCGCTGTGCCGTTTTATGCCGTCCCTTTTGGCCCCTGAGAACTGCACTGAAGCTTAATGGCGGCTGCTACCTTTGCGGCGGCCTGATGGGGCAAGGCTGCACTCATGACAGGCACGGCTGCGAGGCTTCCCCGCTGCTGTTCCCCGGTTCCCGTTCCCGATTCCGTTCCCGCTCCCGTTCCCCGCCGCCCCCGTGACGCGTGGCAAAAAAGGACGGCTGCGCTTTAGGTGCGTTGGCCGGTTTGAGGCGTCGGCCAAAGCGCAGACGGCCGCGTGCGTGGGCCGCCTTGCCCGACCGCCGCGGGGGCCGGGAGTCCCGAGCCCTCCGGGTGGCCTTTTCCCGTGCGCGGGCAGGGCTTGGGCGGAGGCACCCGCTGGCCGCTGCTTCGGCCATGCCGCGCGCAGCGCAACAATAAAAAGCAAAGGGCGGGCGGGCCGCAGGGGGCGGATAAAAAACTAAAGGGAGCGCCGCATACGGGGGCTGCTGAGGCTGGGCGAAGCGGCCACCGTATGCAATAGGCGCGGAAGTGGCGCGAAGGAGCGAAGCGCAGCAGGCGTGACAGAGCGAAGGGCGGCCCTGTGCGGAAGGCAGGCTGCCGCAGCCGGGGGCGGCTGCCTGACTGGGGCCTCTGGCGCGACTGATGCCGAGCGACTGAGACGCCACACCGCTTAACCCGTCTGACGGCGGGAGCGACAGCGGACGCCGGCAGCGCAAACACTACCGGCGCAGCCGGACAAAATTCTTTTGCAGCGTGGGGCTTGTGCGGTGGCAAGGAAGCTTAGCCTTTGTGCGGTGGGTTCCGGGAAGCGCGGATACTGTGCGGTGGGCTTGTTTGCGTGGGTTCAACTCCCGCCCGGGTACGGAGACGGGACTTCAATTGAACACCTCTATCCCATCGGGTGGAACTGGTCAATATCGGCTTGCAGGTCTTCCATCTGGTTGACAAAATAGCCTTCCGTGGTGCTGACGTAGCGATGCCCGGCCATGTGCTGCACCTGCCGCAGGTTGTAGTGTTTCAGCCAGTGCGTGATGACTGCGGTGCGCACCTGCAGGAAGTTTTTGAAGCGCGAATTTTGTGCCTTCACTTCCTGCCCTAATCGTTTCCAGATGTTGATGCCGTCGTTAGTTGTTGCAAGCTTCTTTCCGGATGCGGGCGCGGGTAAAAAGAGTAACTGGCTTTCCGACGGAACGTAAGCCTGCAGCGCCTTCCGGGTCGTTAGCTGGTACTCCATCAGCTCTAAGATTTGCTGCGGCTTTAGCTCTAAGCTGCGCTCGTTGCTTTTGCGGCTGCCTTTGATAAACACGGTTCCTTCCTTTAGTTTCAGGTCGGATAATGTAAGCTCGTTTATCTCTGTTGTCAGTAAGCCCTGGTGAATGATTAAGCCTAACATGGCTTTGTTTCGCTGCCTGCTCAGGCGTTGGATTTCGTAGGTGTGGGCTTTGCCCGTTGGCTCCTGCTCCGCGTTGTATTTGTGGTAGATGCTTTCCAGTTCTTCTTTGCTGAGCAACTGGTACAGCTTGCGGCCTTGTGTGCCTCTGAGCTTGATGAGCTTCGCGGGATTGGATTCTATCGTGCCTCTGCTGATGTGCCAGTCAAAAAAGTGCCTTACTGCGATGAGGTAATTTTTGCGGCTGATGTTGCTTAGCTCTTTGCGTTGCAGGTGGTGCAGATAAGCCATGAGGTCGCCGCTGGTGCAGCTTTCAGGCTCCACGGCCTGCCCGTCTGTCCATGCTAAAAAGTCCATCAGGTAGAAGCGGTATGCCTTCACCGTTTCTTTGCTGTTGCCTCTGCCTTGCAGGTAATCGCTGTAAGTGCTCATGCTTCTTTCTCTACAAGGTGGGTATAGATTTGGGTGCTGTCCATCGTGCTATGGCCTAAGAAGCGGGCGATTTTTTCAAGGCTCATGCCTGCCTGCAGCAGATGCGTTGCGATGGAGTGGCGAAGCACGTGAAGGGTCAGATGCTTTTGCATCAGGGTTGCATCCTCGCTTTGCATTTGCAGCTTCTGTAAGCGGGCCCCTAAGCCGCCGCCGCTCATCACTCTGCCGCCGAAGGATACAAACAACCTTCCTTCTCTTTTATCTTTTGCGAAGCGCGGGCGGTGGTCGTAGATGTATTCCTGCAGCAGCGCAGCGCTGCTTTTGCCAAAGGGTACGAAGCGCTCTTTGTAGTTCTTGCCTTTCCTTACATGCAGGATGCGCGTGTCAAAATTGATGTCTGATAAATCAAGGTGTACGCCTTCATTGCGGCGCAAGCCGCAGCTGTAGTAAACGGTCAGCATGGCGCGGTCTCTTGCCCCTAATGCCTCGTAATGCGCCGGGCTGTAATGGTTTGCTCCGCTTAGCACCACTTCTTTTTTCGTGGTCTGGAACAGGGTCTTTACTTCATCAGTAGTGAGTACCGTTATCTCTTTTCGCTTCGGCGCTCTGAGCCTTAGCCCGCTGTCTGTTACGGTGTGGATGCCCCGGTGATGCAGGTACTCTAAAAGCTTCTCCACGCCCTGGGTCTGCATCAGGATGTACTTTTCGCTGAGCGCCCCGCCGTCGCCCCGCGCCTTCGGCCTGCGGCAGATGTAATCATACCAGGCTTTGATGTGCGATTGCTGAAGGCTGCGGATTTCAGTAGTGCCTTTGCCTTCTAAAAAATGGAAGAACTCGCGCGCGATGCGCGGCATGCCTGTGACCGTTCCGGGGTTGTAGCCAAGGATGTCCAGCCACTCCTTAAAGCCACGCTCTAAGTATTCATACTGCGCGGTGCGCACGATTAATTTTTGCATCGGCCTTGCTTTCTAAAAGTTGTGGCGCACTAAGCTGTAAGCCCCGCCTGTGGCGGGTTTGGGTGCGACAAGGGCGCCTTTGGCGCACGTTGGCGCACTGGCGCACTGCCTTTCTTTTCCTCTTTCGGTTGCTGCCTTTCGGTGTGTGCTTCGCTCACTTTTTGCAGCACTGCTTTTACCTGGCTCTCTATGCTGGCCGATAATTGGGCTTCTGATTGCTCCGGCTCTACGGCGTACTGGTAGCCGCTTTTGTACTTGCTGCCGCCGATAAACTTTAAGTAGCCGTATTCTGTGAGGTCGGATAAATAACGCTGT